>CAWIUK010000007.1:0-65886 GCA_963839295.1 uncultured Acidobacteriota bacterium
GACCCAGTACTCGGCCATCTTCGCGGCGAGGGGCGCTGCGGCGGTGTTGCCGTGCTCGCCGTGCTCCGCGAAGACGACGACGACGATCTGCGGGTCGTCCTTCGGCGCGAAGCCGATGAACCAGCCGTGGTCGCGCAGCTGCTCGGGGAGGAGGTGCCCCTTCTTCGCCTCCTTCTGCCCGACGACCTGGACCGAGCCCGTCTTGCCGCACATGTCGATGCCGGCCACGCGGGAGCCGTACGCGGTTCCGCCGGGCTGGTTCACGACGCGCCAGAGCCCGTCGAGGATGACGTCGTGCGGGAGCCCCGCCCACGGCACGGCCTCCGTGACGGCGGGACGAAAGACGAAGCGCTCGCTCGTCCTCACGTTCTCGCCGATGTGGAACAGGTGCGGCGTCGGGAGCGCGCCGTCCGCATTCGCGATCCCGCAGAGACCGCGCGCGAGCTGGAGGGCCGAGACGAGGACGGGCCCCTGCCCGATCGCGACGGAGATCGTCTCGCCCGCGTACCAGGGGTGCTTGCGCGCGGTGAGGCTCCACTCCGACGAAGGGACGATCCCGGCCTTCTCGTGCGCGAGGTCGATCCCGCTCGGGCGTCCGAAGCCGAACTGCTTCGCGGCCTCGGCGATCGCGTCGATCCCGAGGCGCTTTCCCATCGTGTAGAAATACGAGTCGCACGAGACCTGGAGCGCCGTCGCGAGATCCACGCTCCCATGGGTCCCGTGGCACCGGAACGGACGCCCGTAGAACGTGAGGCCTCCCGGGCAGAAGACGCGCTCCTTCGGGTCGATCCCGTGTTTGAGGATCGCGTACGCCATGAAGGGCTTCCACGTCGAGCCCGGCGAGTAGACGTTCTGAAGGACGCGGTTGTTGAGCGGGTGGTTGGGGTCCGTGAGGATCTCCTCCCACTCGGCCCGCGTGACGCGCCGCGTGAAGAGGTTCGGGTCGTACGCAGGCGCCGAGACGAGGGCGAGGACCTCTCCCGTCCTCGGGTCGAGCGCGACGGCCGAGCCGACCTTTCCGACGAAGTAGTCCTCGGCGAGCTGCTGGAGCCCCGCGTCGATCGTGAGCTGGAGCGTGTTGCCCGGCAGAGGGTCGACGTGACCGGACTCGCCGACCTCCCGGCCGAACGAGTCGATGACGTACGACCGCGAACCCGAGACGCCCGCGAGGAGGTCCTGGTAGGACGCCTCGACGCCCTGCTGGCCGATCGCCTCTCCGGGCCGCGGGATCGACTCGTCGCCCGGGTGCGCCTTCGCGCGCGCCGCGACCTGCTCGGCGGTCGCCTCGCCGAGCTGGCCGAGGAGGTGGGCAGCGACCGTCCCCAGCGTGTAGACGCGGCGCTCCGTCTTCTGGACGAGGAGCTCGGGGTGCTCGAGGGCGCGGGCCTGCACGGCGCCGACCTCGGCGATCGTGAGGTTTTCCTGGAGGACGACGGGCACGAAGTCGTAGTACGAGCGGTCTCGTTCGACGCGCCGCTTGAGCTCGTCGAGGGGCCGGTTGAAGAGCTCGGCGACGAAGCGCAGCGAGGCGTCGAGGTCCTTCGTCTCCCGCCGGTAGAGGAGAAGCGTGAAGGACGGCTCGTTCTCGGCGAGGACGACGCCGTTGCGGTCGAGGATGAACCCGCGGGGCGCCGTGACCGGGACCTTGCGGAGGCGGTTGTTCTCGGCCTGCCGCTCGTATTCCTCCCCGCGCAGGACCTGGTGCACCCAGTAGACGCCCGCGAGGAGGCCGAGGAGGCCCCACGTGACGCGCATCGCGAAGTCGATGCGCGTCAGGACGGGGCGGCGGTCTTCGCGGGCGCTGGCCGGCATCAGGTCAGCCTCATCCTCTTGCGCGCGCGCGCGGCGCTGGCGCCACGGCACGCGCGAGGCGGCGTAGAGGGCGCCCCCGACGAGTCCCGTCGTGACGGCGCGGCCGACGAGGAGCCACCCCGCGGGCGCGAGGACGTCGCCGCGAAGGACCCAGAGAAGGAACGTGAGCGTCGCGGCCTCCACGAGGACGGCGCCCGCGAGAAGCCCGCCGACGGCGAGCGGCTTCTCGACGACCGTGCGCGAGCCGATCGTCGCGAGAAGGTAGCCCGTGAGGATCTTCGAGAACGCGTGGAGCCCGAGGAGCCCCTGCGGCCCCTGCAGCGCGTCCTCGAGGAGGCCGGCGGGAACGCCGGCGAGCAGCGCGGGCACCGTGCCGGCGCACCGGGCCATGTCCGCGACGACGAGGAGGAAGAAGTCGGGCGGCGCGGGCAGCCGGAGCGCGCCGAACGCGAGCGTTGCGAGGACCGCGAGCGCGAGGCCGATCGTGACGCGGACACCCTTCACCGGCGGTCCCCGGCGGCCGGGCCGCCCTGCACGTCCGGGCGCCCGACGGGCGGGAGCACGAAAACCATCGTCTCCCGGCGCGGGTCCGCCGCGGGCTCGAGCTGGATGTCCCAGAAGAGGGTGCTCTTGTGCGTCAGCGCCGAGACGCGCCCGACGGGGAGTCCGTTCGGGTAGACGCCGTCCGTTCCGGACGAGACGACGAGGTCGTTCGCCTCGACGGGCTCGATCGTCGGAACGTACTCGACCGCGATCCCGCCCTTCCCGTCGCCCCTCGCGACCGCCGCACGCCCCCCGCGGGGAAGCAGGACGCCCGCGGCGGCAGTCTTGTCCGAGAGGAGCTGGAGCCTCGCCGTGCGCGGGCCGATCGCGATCACGCGTCCGACGAGGCCGCCCGGCGCGACGACGACGCCGTCCACGCGCACGCCGTCGGAGGAACCGCGGTCGAGGAGGCCCGTCCGGAAGGGGCCGGACGACTCGATCGCGATGAGGCGAGCGGGCACGGTGCCGGCAGGCGGAGACGGCTGAGCGGCCAGGAGCTCGAGGAGACGCGTCTTGTCGCGTTCGGCGTCGCGAAGTCTGAGGAGCTCGCCCTCGAGGCGCTCGACCTCGGCGGAGAGCGCGCGGTTCGCGGCGAAGAGCGTCCGGCGCGAGGACGCCCACGTCCCGACGTCGGCCGCCCCGGCGCGCACCGACGTCACGGCCTCGACGAACGGCGACACGGCCGCGAGAAGCCACGTCTGGCCCGCCGTCTTCCCGCCGGGCCGCCGCACCTGGAGCGAAAGCCCGACGAGACAGAGCGAGAGGAGCACCGCGAGGAGGACTTCGGGCCGGCGGGCGACGAGGGACGGCGAAGCCACGAGCGCCTAGTCGAGGCTGATCTTTCGCAGCAGGTCCACGTCCGCGAGCATCGCGCCCGTTCCGAGCGCGACCGACGAGAGCGGCTCCTCGGCCGTCGCGATCGGGAGGCCCGTCTCCTCGCGCAGGCGGCGATCGAGGTTCTTGAGCATCGAGCCGCCTCCCGTGAGGACGATGCCCTTGTCCATGATGTCGGCCGAGAGCTCGGGCGGCGTCTTCTCGAGGGCGACTCGGACGGCGTCGAGAATGATCCCGACGGTCTCCGCGAGCGCCTCGCGGACCTCCGCGTCCGTGAGCGTGAGCGTCTTCGGCACGCCCTCGACGAGGTCGCGGCCCTTGATCTCCATCGAGATCGGCTCGTCGAGCGGGTAGGCGGAGCCGATCTCGATCTTGATCTGCTCGGCCGTGCGCTCGCCGATCAGGAGGTTGTACTTGCGCTTGATGTACTGGATGATCGCCTCGTCCATCTCGTTCGACGCGACGCGCACGGACTTCGAGTAGACGATGCCCGCGAGCGAAATGACGGCCACGTCCGTCGTGCCGCCGCCGATGTCGACGATCATGTTGCCCGTGGGTTCCGTGATCGGGAGGCCGGCGCCGATCGCGGCCGCCATCGCCTGCTCGACGATGAAGACCTCGCTCGCGCCCGCCTGCAGGGCGGAGTCCTTCACGGCGCGCTTCTCGACCTGCGTGATGTCGGACGGGACCGAGATCACGATCTTCGGGCGCACGAAGAGCGAGCGGCCGTGCGCCTTCTTGATGAAGTAGTCGAGCATCCGCTCCGTGACCTCGAAGTCGGCGATGACGCCGTCCTTCATGGGCCGGATCGCGACGATGTTCCCGGGCGTCCGGCCGAGCATCTCCTTGGCGGCGCTGCCGACGGCCTCCACCTTGTTGGAGATCTTGTTGACGGCGACGATCGAGGGCTCGCGGACGACGATGCCGCGGCCTTCCGCGAACACGAGAGTGTTCGCCGTGCCGAGATCGATCGCGAGGTCGGACGAGAAGATCGAGAAGAAAGAGCGCAGGGCCAAGGGGAGGTTCCTTTCGGGGGTCGGCGGCAGGCCGCCGGGATCAGTTGCTGATGAGCACCGTTTCTCGTTTGACCGTCTCGCCGCCCGCGGTCCGGGCCTTGATCACGATCGTCTGCATGCCGTCGCCGCCCACGGTGATGATCTTTCGGAAGCTGCCGTCGGCGTTCACGTCGGTCATCTCGCCGTTCACGGTGACGAGTGCTCCGGGGACCGTCCTTCCCACGAGGACGACGGAGGAGCCGACGACGTTCGGGCGCTGCGTGATCACGAGGTCGGGCGGGAGGTCGTCCCCCTGGACGGCCGCGAAGTCGCCGCCGACCGCCTTGAACCGGCGCTCGGCCGTCCACTCGGAATAGAGGGTCGGGGAGCCCTTTTTCACGGTGCGCACGTGCCAGAAATAGAGACCCGGGTCGTGGACCTGGATGAGCGTGTCGGCCTGGACGCGCTCGGACGGGAAACCCGGCAGGACGGAGTCCTTCACGAAGAGCCGGCTCGCCGCGATCTCGACCTGGTAGCCGCTCGCCTCCTTGATGGGGGACCAGCGGAGGCGCAGGGGCTCGGTCTTGCGGAGGTCGACGATGAGGTTGTCGTCGGGCGCGAGGAGGTTCGGGACGTCCGGGAGCGTCGTCTTCGGGCCGATCGGTCCGCCACGCTGCGGCGACGGCGCGCTCGCGCGCGCCGAGCGTGACGCTCTGGCCCGCCGCGTTCGAGAGGACCGTCCGGCCGCGGTAGGACGACACGGACGTCGCGCTTGCGTCCTGCTGCATGCCGACGGAGGAATTCGCGTCGATGCTCGCGGTCGCGACGTCCGTGGACACCTTCGACTGGCTCTTCTCGCCCGTCGAGACGTCCGTCGTCCCGACGACGAGCTTCGGGTTCGAGCCGCCGGCGCCGGCGTGGACCTCGAAGAGGGTCTCGGGGCGGATCCGGTACATCGTCCCGTCGTTCCAGAGGACCTCGGCCGTCCCGTTCGGGCCGGTCTTGACGAAGTCGCCCTCGTGCAGCGGCATGCTCTGCCGGAGCGTCTCCCACGTCGTGCGGTTCGCGCGCTGGATCTGCACGGTGCCGGCGGCGTCCGCGACGTGAGCCTCGCTCTTGATGACGGCGCCCGCCATGATCTTCAGCGCGGTCGACTTCACCTCGAGGGCCGTCTTCGTCGCGCGCTCGTTCTGGCCGGCCACGAGGTCCCGGTGCGCATCCGCGAGCTTCTCGTCGGCGGCCGCGATCTCGCGCTGGAGGAGATTGGCGTCCTGCTGCTTTTTCGCGCGCGAGAGGGCGTCCTCGGCGTCCGCGACCTCCTGGCGCGCGCGACGCGCCGAGTCGTCCCGCTTCACGAAGAGGAAGACGCCGCCCGCGACGAGCCCCGCGACGACGAGGAAACCCACGACGATCCGGACGAGCGTCTGCGTCGAGACGTAGTACCACTCGAGCTGCGACTCGAGGTCCCGACCCTTCTTCCTGTCCGTCATGCCGCCCTCGTTTTCCGGAAACCCTTCTAGAAACGGATGTTATAGCACGCGGGGAGCCTGAAGCGGGTCCCCCTCGGACGCGAGAACGGCCAACTTTACCGGCGCGGAGCGGTGAGGTATCGTCGCCCGTTCTTTCGGGTGGCGGCACCCGCCTTGCGGGCCGCACCCGGTTCCGGAGAGGAAATGCTCAAACAGCTGCGCGAAAACTTCAAGCACCTCAAGTGGATCCTCTGGGGCGTCATCGCGGTCTTCGTCCTGTTCGTCTTCGTCGACTGGGGCATGGGGTCCGCTCGGGGCGGAGCGAGCGACACGACGCTCGCGGCCAAGGCGGGAGGCGTGAGGATCACGACGGCCGAGTTCCAGAAGGAGTACGCGTTCGCCGAGGAGCGCTACCGGCAGGCCTACGGCAAGAACTTCAGCCCCGAGCTCGCGCGGGCGATGAACCTGCCCGAGCAGGTCCTGAACGGGATGATCGACCGGCGGCTCCTGCGCGCCGAGGCGGACCGGCTCGGGATCAAGGTCGACCGACGAGGAGCTCACGCAGCACCTCCTCGGCATCAAGGACCCGCAGTCGGGCCGCCCGCTCTTCGTGAAGGACGGCGTCTTCGTCGGCGACGCGACCTACAAGCGGATGCTCGCCGCGAACCGCCTTTCGCCGGAGACCTTCGAGGCCGACACGCGCGACGGGCTCGATCCTCGAGAAGCTCAACCGCTTCTACACGGAGTCGATGGTCGTCGGCGACGACGAGGTGAAGGCCGAGTTCGAGAACCGCAACGTGAAGGCGAAGATCGCCTGGGTGCTCGCGCCCCCGGCGACGGGCGACGACGCCCGCCGCCGTCTCGGACGCGGAGGCCGAGGCCTCGTTCAAGGCGAACCCGACGCCGTACATGCAGCCCGAGAAGCGCAAGGCGAAGTACCTTCTCGTCGAGACGGCGAAGATCCGGCCCTCGATCCAGGTCTCGGACGCCGACGTTCAGGCCGACTACACGGCGAACGCGGAGTCGTATCGCAAGGGCGAGGAGGTCCACGCCCGCCACATCCTCTACAAGGTCGACGGCGGGAACGATGCGGTCGAGAAGGCGAAGGCCGAGGCCGCCGTGCAGGAAGCTGAACGCCGGCGCGGACTTCGCGGCCCTCGCGAAGGCCGAGTCGGACGACCCGGGCTCGAAGGCGAACGGCGGCGACCTCGGGTCCTTCCCGCGGGGGCGCATGGTCAAGGAGTTCGAGGACGCCGCGTTCGGCGCTAAGGACAAGGCGATCGTCGGGCCCGTGAAGACCAGCTTCGGATACCACGTGATCCAGGTCCTCGAGCAGCACCGGCGAGCGCGTCCAGCCGTTCTTCGAGGTCGCGCCCGGGATCCGCCAGCGCCTGCAGGAGGACCGCGCGCGCGAGGAGGCCAAGCGCCTCGCGGCCTCGCTCTCCGAGAAGGTCGCGAAGCTCGGCAAGGCGTCGGACGACGACCTGCGCAAGCTCGCCACCGGCGGCGTCACGTTCAACGAGACGGACTTCCTCGCGCGGACGGACGCCCCGGCGGGGATCGGCTTCAACCCGCAGTTCACGGAGAAGCTCTTCTCGCTGAAGGAAGGCGAGACGTCGCCCGCCTCCGTCTCGACGGCGCGCGGGGAGGCGATCGTGAAGTGCGTCGAGATCCGGAAGCCGGGCCTCCCGACGTTCGCCGAGGTCAAGGCGCGCGTCGTCGCCGACCTCCAGAAGAAGAAGCAGGACGAGGCCACGCTCGCGAGCGTGAAGCAGGCCCTCGAGGCCGCCGGGTTCGCTCGAGGCGCTCGCGAAGAAGCTCAACCTCAAGGTCGAGACGCCCGACGCGTTCCCGAAGGCCGGGCCGATCCCCGGCCTCGGCGCGCCGAAGGCCGTCCTCGACGCCGTGTTCGCCGCGAAGGCCGGCGAGACGAAGGGCCCCGTGTCGGTCGACGCGCGCGGCGCCGTCGTCTTCCGGGTCGAGAGCGTCACGCCGTTCGACGCGGCGGCGTTCGAGAACGCAGAAGGGCGCCATCCGCGAGCAGCTGCGCGGCCAGAAGGCCTCGCGCGTGCTCCAGGCGCTCATCCAGCGGCAGCGGGCCGACCTCAAGGTCGAGTTCAACAAGGAACTCCTCTCGCGGATGGGCGGGCGCGCACGGCGCGCCGTAACATAGCGGCGTGATCGCGCGCCTCTCGGGGACGCTCCTCGACCTGAGGACGGACAGGGTGGTCCTCGACGTCGCACGGAGTCGGGTACGAGCTCGCGATCCCGCTCGGGACGTTCTCGGCGCTGCCGCCGGCGGGCGAGAAGGCCGTCCTCCACGTCCACACGCACGTCCGCGAGGACGCGCTCCAGCTCTTCGGCTTCGCGACGCGGGAGGAGAAGGTCGTCTTCGAGCGGCTCCTCTCCGTCTCGGGGATCGGGCCGAAGGTCGCGCTCACGGTCCTGTCGGGCCTGCCGCTGCCGGAGCTCGTCGGCGCGATCGTCGTCGCAGAACGCACGGCTTCTCTCGACGATCCCGGGCGTCGGCAAGAAGCTCGCCGAGCGGCTCGGCCTCGAGCTGAAGGAGAAGCTCGCGGGCTTCGGCCTCGGGACTGCGCCGGGCGGCGCGGCCGCGAAGACCTCCGTCGCGGACGACGCGGTCGGGGCGCTCCAGAACCTCGGCTACAAGGCCGCTCCAGGCCGAGCAGGCCGTCGAGAGCGCCGCCCGCGCCGTCGGCGCCTCCGACCTCAACAAGATCCTCGCGGCCGCCCTGAAGTCGCTGGCGCGGTAGACCGGCGCTCGTCGGCCATAATCGGCGCCGATGGACGAACGGATCCTCTCGGGCGTCCTCCAGACGGAGGAGGCCGACCCCGAGATCACGCTCAGGCCGCGCGCGCTCGCCGGAGTTCATCGGGCAGCCGAAGCTCAAGGAGACGCTCGGCGTCTTCCTGCAGGCGGCGCGCCAGCGGCAGGAGCCGCTCGACCACGTCCTCCTGTCGGGCCCGCCGGGGCTCGGGAAGACGACGCTCGCGCACATCATCGCGCGCGAGATGCAGGCGCAGATCCGCGTGACGTCGGGCCCCGTCCTCGAGAAGGCGGGCGACCTCGCGGCGCTCCTCACGAACCTCGCGCCCGGCGACGTCCTCTTCATCGACGAGATCCACCGGATGCCGCCCGGCCGTCGAGGAGATCCTCTACCCCGCGATGGAGGACGGAAAGCTCGACCTCGTGATCGGGACGGGGCCAGGCGCGCGGACGGTGGAGCTCAGGCTCCCGCCGTTCACGCTCGTCGGCGCCACGACGCGCGCGGGCCTCCTCTCGCAGCCGTTCACGTCGCGCTTCGGGATCACGCACCGCCTCGACTACTACGACCCCGACGCCCTCGGCGACGATCGTGACGCGCTCGTCCGAGATCCTCGGCTGCCCCGTGGACGCCGACGCCGCCCGCGAGATCGCGAAGAGGAGCCGCGGGACGCCGCGCATCGCGAACCGACTCCTCCGCCGCGTGCGCGACTACGCCGAGGTCGCGGGCGAGACGCGCATCTCCGCGCGCGCGGCCGAGACGGCGCTCGACAAGCTCGAGGTGGACCACCACGGCCTCGACGAGGTCGACCGCCGCATCCTCGCGACGATGATCGAGCGCTTCGGCGGAGGGCCGGTCGGCCTCTCGGCGCTCGCGCACTCGCTCGGCGAGGACAAGGGCACGCTCGAGGACCTCTACGAGCCCTTCCTCCTGCAGTCGGGCTTCCTGCAGCGCACGCCGAAGGGCCGCGTCGCCTCCGCGCTCGCCTACCGGCACCTCGGCCTCAAGCCGGCCTCGGGTCCGGGAACGCTGTTTGGCTGACGCGCGAAGGCGGCGCGGACTCCTCGTCTACAACCCGAAGGCGGGCGGCGCCGCGCGCCGGATCGACGTCGACGGCGTCGTCGGCCGGCGCGGCCGCGCGCGGCCTCGTTCTCGACGCGATTCCGACCGAGCGCGCCGCGGCACGCGACGGAGCTCGTCGCGGCACGGCTCGGCGCCGAGATCGACCTCGTCGCCGTCGCGGGCGGCGACGGCACGGTCGGCGAGGCCGCCGAGGCGCTTCTCGGACGCGACGGTCCCGGTCGCGATCCTTCCGGCCGGGACGACGAACGTCGTCGCGCGCGAGTACGGCGTGGCCGATCCGAAAGTCGGCGGAGGCCGCGCTCTTCTCCTCGCGCACGCGGCCGCTCACGGTCTTCCACGCGGCGGGACGCGTCTGCCTCATCGGCGACGGGCGTCGGGTTCGACGCGCGCGTCATGGCGTACACCGTGCCCCTCCTGAAGCGCCTCTTCGGCCGCGCGGGGATCGGGTGGACGGCGACGCTCGAGTGGGCTGAAGTACGAGTTCCCGCCGATCGAGGTCGAGGGCGTCGACGCCGACGGGCAGGCCGTTCCGGCGCGACGCGACGTTCGTCGTCTCGGCGAACACGGCACGCTACGGCGGCGACGCCGTGCTGTCTCCGGAGGCGGACCCGACGGACGACCTCCTCGACCTCGTCCTCTTCACGTCGCGATCACGCCGCACGCTCATGCTCTTCTACCACCACCTCTCCCTCGGCAAGGCCGCGCACCTCGCCGACGAGGGCGTCTCGCGGATGGCCGTGCGGTCGTTCACGGCGCGCTCGAAGGCGGGGTACGAGCTCGAGGTGCAGGTGGACGGCGACGGGGCGGGCACGACGCCGGTGACGGTCGGCCCGGCGGCCGGGCACGGTCTCGATCCTCGTCCCGGAGTGACGGGAGTGACGCGGTCCTAGTTCTCCCGGTAGTGGCAGCCCTTGGAGACCGGGTTCTTGAACGCCGCCGTCGCGATCGCGTGGGCCGCCCGGACGCCGTGGAAGAGGTCGACGATCTCCTTGCTGATCTTCGTGACCTGGTAGAAGCGCAGGATGCGCTTCTCGAGGTCGCGCAGGTCCGCGACGGCGCGCGCGAGGCGGGCGGTCGTCCGGACGATCCCGACGTAGTTCCACATCGTGTTTCGGATCGTGGCCCAGTCCTGCTGGAGGAGCGCCGGATCCTCGTTCGCGGCGTCGCCGGGCGACATCCAGTCCGGGATCGCGCGGAAGACGTTCGGAGGCTGATGCCCTTCCTTCTTCAGGCGCGACGCGATCGCGGTCGCGGCCGCGTCGCCCCAGACGAGCCCCTCGAGGAGGGACGTCGAGGCGAGGCGGTTCGCGCCGTGGACGCCCGTGCAGCTCGCCTCGCCCACCGCGTAGAGGCGGCGGATCGTCGTTCTTCCGTCGAGGTCCACGAGGACGCCGCCGCAGTGGTAGTGCGCCGCCGGGACGACGGGGATCGGCTCTCGCGCGATGTCGATGCCGAGCTCCGCGCACCGCGCGGCGATCGTCGGGAAGCGCTCGCGGATGCCGAGCCCGTCGTGCGACTTGAAGTGACGCGCGAGGTCGAGGAAGACGCACGGCTCGCCGCGCTCGGTCATCTCCGTCACGATCGCGCGCGTCACGATGTCGCGCGGGGCGAGGTCGCGGCGCCTGTCGTAGCGGCTCATGAACGCCTCGCCCGCGCGGTTCACGAGGACGGCGCCCTCGCCGCGGAGCGACTCCGAGATCAGGAACCCCTCGGCGTCCTCGTGGTAGAGCGTCGTCGGGTGGAACTGGACGTACTCGAGGTTCATCGTCGCGGCGCCCGCGCGCTCGGCCATCGCGAGGCCATCCCCGATCGCGTGCTTCGTGTTCGTCGTGTGGAGGAAGAGGCGCCCGACGCCGCCCGTCGCGAGGACCGTGAAGTCCGCGAGGACCGTGTGCACCTTGTCGTCCCGGTCGAGAACATACGCGCCGAGGCAAGGATCCTGCAGCGCATAGCGCTGCGCGACGTCCGTCGAGTGGTGGCGGGCCGTGATGAGGTCGATCGCGGTCGCCTCGGTCCACACCGTGACGTTCTTCTCCGCCTCGAGCCGCTCGAGCATCGCGGTCTCGATCGCCCTGCCGGTCGCGTCGGCCGAGTGGACGATCCGGGCGATCGAGTGGGCGCCCTCGCGCGTGAAGTCGAGGTCGCCGCGGCGCGTGCGCGAGAACGGGACGCCGACGTCGCGCAGGAGGACGCTCTTCACGACCTCGGGCCCACGCCGCGCGAGGAGCTCGACGGCCTCGGGGCGGCAGAGGCCGGCGCCCGCACGCAGGATGTCCTTCACGAGCGAGGCCTGCGAGTCGCCCTTGCCGAAGTAGATGATCCCGCCCTGCGCCCAGGCCGTGTTGCACTCGGCGGGGTTCGCGGCCTTCGTGAGGACGAGGACCTTCACGCCGCGGCGCGCGAGGCGGTACGCGGTGGAGAGGCCCGCGATCCCGGAGCCGAGGACGAGGACCGGGACGTGCAGGCGGGACGGGAAGGAGGTCATGAGAAGGCGAGGAAAGAGGAAGAAGAGACTTCGGCTTTCTTGGAAGGCGCGTGCGGGGCCGCAGCGAGCCGCCTCATCGGCGCCGCGCCGCGCGCCGCGCGCTCTTTACCTTCGAAGAAATCCCCTTCATCTTCCTCTTCTTCGGGGCGGTCGTGTCGACGTCGAGGGCGATGTCGACGGCGCGGATGGAGTGCGTGATCGCTCCCGCGGACACGAAATCGACGCCCGCCTCGGCGGCCGCCCGCGCCGTCTCGGGCGTCATCTTTCCGGAGGCCTCGGTCGTCACGTGCGCGCCGGTCGCCTCGTTGTAGAGGGCGACGTCCTCGACCGCCTCGGCCGTCGCCGCGGAGAACATGTTGTCGAGGAGGATCGCGCTCGGCACCGGCGTCGAGCGCCTGGTGTACCTCGTCGCGCGTCCGGGCCTCGGCCTCGAGGAGAAGAGGGGCGAGCCGCTTGTTGAGCGCGCGGAAGTCCTTCGCGCGGCGCGTCGCCTCCCACACGCTCCCGGCGCCGTCCGCGTGGTTGTCCTTGACGAGGAAGCCCCACGCGAGACCGTAGCGGTGGTTCGTGCCGCCGCCGCAGCGGACGGCGTACCGTTCGACGCGGCGCAGGCCCGCGGTCGTCTTGCGCGTGTCGAGGAGGACCGCCTTCGTGCCCTTCAGCGCGTCGACGTACTCCCGGGTCTTCGTCGCGATCCCGCTCAGGCGCTGGAGGAGGTTGAGCGCCGTGCGCTCGGCCGCGAGGACGGTGATCGCGGGCCCCTCGATCTCGGCGAGCGTCGTCCCCGGCGCGACGAGCGCGCCGTCCGGGACGCGCACCGTCACGCGGGCGGGCGGCGAGAGGAACGCGAAGAGGCGCGGGAGGAACGCCGCACCGGCGACGACGGCGCGCTCGCGGCAGACGATGCGCGCGGACAGCCGTGCGGTCGGCCCGAACACGGCCAGCGACGTCACGTCCTCGCCGTCCTCCTCGAACGCGCGGGACAGGAGGTCGTCGAGGTCCTCCGCGAGGTCCCGGGGAATCTTCGTCACGCCCGCACAGAATACTTGAGGAGGAGGATCGAAAGGGCGAGGGCGGCCCCGAGGAGGGCGAAGGACACCGCGAAGAAGAGACGCCAGAACCTCCGCCGGCCCGGACGGGCCTCGAGGTAGAGGCGGGCGCCGATGAGGTTCGCGAGGGAGGCGACGGGCGTCCCGCAGCCCCCCGCGTTCACGCCGTAGAGGAGTCCCGTGAACGCGGCGGCGTGCCCCGCCGCCGCGGGAGCGAGAAGCAGCGCGGCCGGCACGTTCGAGACGCCCTGCGAAAGCAGCGCGCCCGAGAGCGCGAAGCCCACCGGGGACGTTCCGAAGAGGCGGAGCGGGTCGGCCAGCGAGAAAAGGGGCGAGCGGCGCAGGCCCTCGACGCCGACGAAGAGCGCGGCGAAGACGCCGACGAGGGAAAAGTCGACGCGGAGGGCGCCCCGGCCGAGAAGCGCGAGGGCGGGAAGCGCCGCCAGGAACGGCGCCCACACGGGGAGGACCGAGAAGATCGCGAGGAGCTCGAGGACGAGGAGCGCGACGGCGGCCGCCGCGGGCGCCGTCTCGGACCCTGACGCGTCCCTCGGGCGGCACGGGCAGGCGGCGGGCGGGGACGGCGAAGGGAATCGCGGCGCACGTCGCCGCGGCCATTCCGAGGACCCACGGCGCCTGCGCGGCGAAGAACGCGCCCGCGGTGAAGCCGCCGCGCACGAAGAGGAAGAGGTTCTGTGGGTTTCCGGTGGGCGTGAGGCACCCGATCACGTTCGACGCGGCGATCTCGAGGACGACGACGCCCGCGGCCTCGAAGGACGGCGCCGCCGATTCGAAGGCGAGCGTGAAAGGAACGACGAGGAGGAGGGCGACGTCGTTCGTGACGAGCGCGGCGGTCGCCCCGGTCACGAGGACGGCCGAGAGAGCGAGCGAACGGGACGAGCGGAGCCGCGCCAGCACGGCCCTGACTCCCCGGGCGAAGAGGCCGGAGCGGCGGGCCAGGGCCACCGCGACGATCAGGACGAAGAACAGGCTCAGGACGCGGGGGTCGAGCAGGCCCGGGACCTCCCGCGGGGCGACCCAGCCGGCGACGAGGGCGAGGGCCGCGAGGGCGAGGGCGGCGGGCAGCACCGATGCAAATGATAGGGGTGCCCGGGGCCGTTCTGCGGAGCATAATCGACCGCTTTACGCGCCCTCGGGCGCGTCAGCCCATTTCGACCCGAGAGGAGAAACCCGTGAACGTTCGTTTCGGACGCATCGCCTTCGCGTGCGTCCTCGTGCTCCTGTCCGCGACCGCGCTCGCCGACGAGGGCATGTGGATGCCTCAGCAGATCCCGCAGCTCGCCTCGCGCCTTTCGGCGATGGGCTTCCAGGGCGACCCGCAGGCCTTCGCGGACCTGACGGGCCAGCCGATGGGCGCCATCGTCTCGCTCGGCGGCTGCAGCGCCTCGTTCGTGTCGCCCGACGGGCTCATCGTCACGAACAACCACTGCGTGCAGGGCGCGCTCCAGTACAACTCGAAGCCGGAGCGCAACCTCATGGTCGACGGCTACCTTGCGAAGACGCGCGCCGACGAGCTCTGGGCCGGCCCCGGCTCGCGCGTGTTCGTGACGGTCGCCGTGAAGGACGTCACCGAGGACATTGCGGGGAAGATCGACCCGAAGACGACGGATCGCAAGCGCTTCGACGTCGTCGAGCAGCGCGTGAAGGCGAAGACGGCGGAATGCGAGAAGGGCGGCCTGCGCTGCACGATCGCGCCGTTCTTCGAGGGCCTCAAGTGGTTCGAGATCGCCCAGCTGGAGATCCAGGACGTCCGCCTCGTGTACGCGCCGGCGGCCGGCATCGGCAACTTCGGCGGCGAGACGGACAACTGGCAGTGGCCCCGGCACACGGGCGACTGGTCGTTCTACCGCGCGTACGTCTCGAAGGACGGCAAGGCCGTCCCGTTCGCGAAGGAGAACGTCCCCTACAACCCGAAACACTGGCTCAAGGTCTCGCCCGCCGGCGCGAACCCCGGCGACCTCGTTTTCGTCGTCGGCTACCCGGGCCGCACGGCCCGGCTGAACCCGTACGACGAGGTCAGGGAGACGGTGGAGTGGAACCTCCCGCGCGCGATCCAGCGCTCCACGGACCGGATCGCGATCCTCGAGAAGCTCGGGAAGGACGACAAGGAAACCGCGCTCCACGTCGCCCAGGCGATCCGCGGCTTGAACAACGGCCTCACGAAGAACAAGGGCGTCCTCCAGGGCATGGTCAAGGGCGGTCTCCTCTCCGACAAGGAACGGATGGAGAACGACTTCGTGAAGTGGATCGACTCCGACCCGGCCCGCAAGGCGAAGTACGGCGACGTGCTCCCCGCGATCGACGCGGTCGTCGCCGAGCGCGCGAAGACGCGTGAGCGCGACGCGCTCCTCATGGAAATGTCCGGCGTCATGGGCTCGTCGCTCGGCTCGGCCCAGACGCTCTACCGCTTTTCGGTCGAGAAGGCGAAGAAGGACGCCGACCGCGACCCGGCCTTCCAGGAGCGCAACTGGAGCCGGATCCGCGAGTCCCAGGAGCGCGCGCAGCGCACGCTCGACCCGAAGGCCGACCGCGCCCTCATGCGCTACGCGCTCGTCGACGTCGCGAAGCTGCCGGTGGGCCAGCGCATCGACGTCCTCGACAAGGAGATCGGCCTGAAGCCGGGGAGCGCCGACGCCGACTCGGGCAAGGCCATCGACGCGTGGCTCGAGAAGCTCTTCGCGGGGACGAAGCTCTACGGGAAGGACTTCCGGATGTCCCTCCTCGACAAGTCCAAGGCGGAGGTCGTCGCGACGAAGGACTCCATGGTCACGCTCGCCGCGGCCCTCTACCCGATCCAGGAGGCGAACCGCGAGAAGAACAAGGAGCGCTCGGGCGCGCTCTACAGGCTCGGGCCGCGCTATGCCGAGGCCCTGCTCGCGAAGAACGGCGGCCTCGTCTCGCCGGACGCGAACTCGACGCTCCGCGTCACGTACGGCAAGGTCCTCGGCGTCCCGGCGAAGGACGGCCTCCTCTATGCGCCGCAGACGACGCTCGCGGGCGTCGTCGAGAAGGCGACGGGCAAGGGCGAGTTCAACGCGCCCAAGGCCGAACTCGACGCGATCAAGGCGCTCCGCGCGGGCAAGGCGACGCCGTACCTCGACCCGAAGCTGAACGACGTCCCCGTGAATTTCCTCTCGACCGTTGACACGACGGGCGGCAACTCGGGTTCCGCGACGCTCAACGCGCGGGGCGAGCTCTGCGGCCTCCTGTTCGACGGCACGTTCGACACGGTCGCGTCCGACTACCTCTTCGACGCGGTGCGGACGCGCTCCATCCACGTCGACAGCCGCTACATGCTCTGGACGATGTCCGAGGTGGACGGCGCGACGAACCTTCTCAAGGAGATCAACGAGGCGCCCGGGCACTGACCCGTTCGAGCCTCATGTTCCCGATCAGGGCCGCCTTCGGGCGGCCCTTCTGTTTTCCGTCGCCCCGGCCGGTTAGGCGGAGCGTGTTGCCGTCACTTCCGTTCAGAGCGAATCCTGTCGGCAAAATTTGTGCTCCGGCGCACAATTTTGGTTTCAACCTTCGACCCCACGTTCCTGTAATCCCGCGCACACGACATTGAGTCTCATCGGCCGGAAAATCCCGGGCGGGGAAGGAAGGCGAACGGACATGAAGGTCGGGACGCGGACGCTCCCGGAAAGGCTCGCTCTCGCGGCGGCGTCCTCGGCGCTCGCGGCGAGCGCCGTGCTCGGAGCCGGCCGGGCGCTCGCCGTGGCCGCCGGGGGCCCGGAGGTCGAGAGCCAGACCTGGAGCGTCGGCAACGCGCTCGTGCGGGCGCGCTTCCACTACGCGGACGACGGTCGCATCGTCACCACGGGGCTCAGGGACAGGGCCCGGGCGCTGGACTGGGGCGCTGCCGGGGGCGGGCTCGGTTTCCGGATCGTCCTGCGCGCGCCGTCGCCCGACGCGCCCGCGGACGCGGACCCCGCCTCCTTCGACCCCGTCACGCTCACCGAGGGTTCGACGTGGGATCTCTCGCATGCGACGTCGCAGACCGCATCCGACGGAACGGTCCGCTTCGACCTCGTTCTCGCCTCGCGGGAGGCGCCGGTCTCCGTGACCTGGTCTCTCGTCTGTCACCCGGAGTCCCCGGTCTTCCGGTCCTCGGTGGCCGTGACGAACACAGGCGCGCAGCGCGTCCTCCTCGAGGCGGTCGACAGCCTCGACACGGGGCTGACCGAAGCCGGCGGGGCGCTTTCGTCCCTCACGGTGAACAACTTCAACTGGGGCCATCCCACGACGGGCTTCCAGACCTCCCAGACGACGCTCGGCCCCGGCACGTCCGTGCTCGCGAGGACCGGCCCGACCGGCGCCCAGGCGGCCTGGCTGGCGCTCCGTTCCTCGAAGTGGAACGCGGGGGTCTTCGTCGGCTGGGAGTGGAGCGGACCGGGCCTCCTCTCGGCGGCGGGCGCCCCGGACGGAACCGTGCAGCTCGGCGTCGGATTCGCGCCCGATTCCTTCGCGCACGTCCTCGCCGGCGCGGAGACGTTCACGTCCCCGACCGCGTTCCTGGGGGTCTTCGCCGGGAGCTTCGACGCCGCGGGCGCCGCGACGCGCGCCTTCGTCACCCGCAGGATCGCCCCCCCCCTGCCGGCGCCCGATTTCCCGTGGGCCGGCTTCGACACGTGGGGATACAGCCTCGGCGTCGGACAGCCCCTCGTGGAGACGCTGATCGACCGGACGGCAGCGCTCGGCGTCGAGACCTTCACGCTCGACGCGGGCTGGTCGCCGCGCATCGGCGACTGGTGGGCGGACCCGCAGCGCTTCCCCGGAGGCCTCGCGGCGCTCGCCGCTCGCGCACACGGCGAGGGGATGCGCTTCGGGCTCTGGATCGCCCTCGGGGCGGCGGACCCCGCCTCGCAGGTCGTACAGGACCATCCCGAGTGGGTCGCGCACGTGCAGGGAAACCCGGTCGTCGGGGACATGGGAAGCGTCGCGCTCTGCCTCGCGGACCCCGACGTCCGCGCGTGGATCCTCGCGCAGGTGGACCGGCTCGTCGCGGAGGGATCGCTCGACTGGCTCGTCCACGACTTCACGGTGCTCACGGCGTGCGACGACGCGGGACACTCGCACCAGGCCGGCGATGGCTGGTGGGCTTCCACCGCCGGGTACTACGCGGTCCTGGACGAGATCCGCAGGAGGCACCCGAAGCTCGTCCTCGAGAACTGCTGGGACGGCGGCAGCCTGTTCGACTTCGGGATGGTCGCGCGCCACGACACGTCGGCCACGAGCGACCGCAACGACGCGTACGGGAACCAGCGCGCGGTTTACGGCGGGACGTACCTCGTGCCCCCGCGCTACCTCGACAAGTACGTCGGCGACGACGGGACCCCGGACACGTACCGGTTCTTCTCGGCGCTGGCGGGCGGGCCGCTTCTCCTCATGGGAGTGATCACGAATTGGGCGCCCGAAACGGAAGCGGCCGCGAAGGACGCCCTCGCGCTCTACAAGCAGACCCGGGTCGCGAACCGCGACGGCGCCGTCCACCACCTGACCGCGCAGCCGGGCCCGGGCGTGGTCACCGCCGTCGAGAGCAACGACGCGAAGACGGGGTCGGTCGTGATCTCCGTCTGGGCGCCGACCGACGGGACGCCGAACGCCGCCTCGACGACGCGCATCATCCCGGTCGGCCTCACGAGCACGGCGCTCTACGACGTCACCGTCTCGACGAGCCTCTCGCCCGCGCGGGCCCCGCTGGTCCTGCCGGCGGACACCGGCGCGAACCTCATGAGCACGGGCATCGCGCTGCCTCTCGCGCCGGCGGCCGGCGCCGCGCTCGTCGTCCTCACGAAGAGGTAGGCTCCCCGCGGAATGACGCGGGCCAGAGGTTTCGACGTCGGCGGCCTCCGGGCAGGGGCCATGGCGGCTCTTCTTCTCGGCGCGGCGGCCTGCGGCCGGGCCCCCGGGCGGACGGCGACGCCGGCGGCCGCCGGGAACGGCCGGGGCGGCTGGGACGAGGTCCGGATCGGCACGGACGCCGTCTTCAGCGGGCTTCATTTCGTCGACGCGGAGGTCGGCTGGATCGTCGGCGGGAGCCCGTTCGTCCGGGGCGGCGTCGCCGGGCGGACGGAGGACGGCGGAAGGACCTGGAGGTTCGTCACGGGGGTGACGAAGGGCGGGCCGACGTCCGTGCTCAGCGCCGTCCACGGGTTCGACCGGATGCGCGCGTGCGCCGTGGGAGACGGCGTCTTCCTCACGTTCGACGGCGGGCAGAGCTGGCAGAAGGCGCGTGCGCTCTCCCGGGTCGCCGCGCACCTCTCGGCGCTCCACTTCACGAGCGAGAACGAGGGCTGGGCCGCGGGCGCCGCGGGCGTCCTCCACACGGCGGACGGCGGGATGAACTGGATGGAGATCGACGCCGATCCGTCCCGGATCGCGTCCCGCTCGGACGCGCCTCACGTCGCGGCGCGCGTCCTCCACTTCACGGACGGGAGGAACGGCTGGATCGGCGGGCAATACGGCGCGCTCTGGCGGACGCGCGACGGCGGCGTGTCGTGGGCGCGCGTCGCGCTGCCCCTGCCCGCGGCCGCGGACGGCGGCCCGCCGCCGTACCTCTTCGGCGGGACGTGGACGGACGAGGCCCACGCGTGGCTCGTGGGCGAGCACGGCACGGTGCTCTCCACCGCGGACGGGGGCGAGAGCTGGTCGCGGGTCGAGACCGGCGCGGGCGACACGTTCTTCACCGCGATCGCGTTTGCGGGCCGGGACGGCTGGATCGCGGGATTCCTCCCGGACGGCGCGGCCCGCTCCGTCGTCTACCGCACGAAGGACGGCGGCGCCTCGTGGTCGCTCGAGCGCACGCTGGACGGGGAGGAGCTGCGAGCGCTCCAGGTCCTCGACCCCGACACGGGGTGGGCCGTCGGCGCCCGCGTGAGGACGGAGCCGCAGCGGATGCTGCGGCGCGCCGGCCGGGTGGGCCCTTGAGGCCCCTGAATCAGGGGAGGAATCGGACCGAGCGCGCGAGGCCGTCGAGCGCGTCCCGGCCCTCGTCGGGGACGCCCATGACCATGCCGCCCGCCAGCAGGCGACCCCCGTTCACGAAGACGTACGTGCGCGAGTGGAAGACGTGGCTGAGCGGCTCCTGCGTGTCCACGACGAGGGCCTCGCGATCGCCCGCCGGGAGGCGCGTCCGCGCGGCGACCTCCCACCGGCGCGCGTCGTGGCCGAAGAGGCGGAGGGCGCGCTGGACCAGCCACTCGTCCTCGAGGTTGGCGGCCCCGGTGCCGGGCGGCAGCTCGCCGCCGTCCACGAGCGCGACGCGCGCCTCGCCCCGCCGGAACTCCTGCTTCTTTCCGTAGTCGACGCACTCCCAGCCCGGCGGGACGGCCAGCCGGACGCGGTGCTCGCCGACGCGGACCTCTGCAGAGCCGCCGGCCCCTGCGGGGTCCGCGGGCGCGCCGGCCCGGGCCACGCTCCCGGCCGCGGCGGTGCCCGGCGCGGGGAAGCTCGCGGACGCGACGATCGCGTCGAAGACGGGGAGGTCCGCGTCGCGCCCGAGGAACGTGAAGACGAAGACGTGGCGGCCCGCGAGCGCGACGACCTCGCGGCCCCGGTGCTCCATGGACCGCTCGCGGATCGTGTAGTCCGTCCGGAACGCGGGCACGCCCGCGAGCGCCTCGGGCGCGGGCTCACCCACGTCGGCCGAGTCCGCCGAGGGGAACGAGCCCTTCGAGAGGCGCAGCGCCGCGAGCGCCGCCTCGGGCGTGTCCGGTCCGGGATCGAGGAACGCCTCGGCCACCGTCATGCGCGTCGGAGGCGCCTCGTAGCGCGTGAACGAGACGCCCTTGCGTCCGCCCTCCGCGTGGCGCTCGCGCGTGAACGGATCGGGGGGCGGTGAGAAGACGACGGGCTGGTCGCTCCACAGGAACGTCTCGGGCGGCGCGAGGGCAACGGGCCGAGCCTGTCTTGCCGGAGCGCCGGAAGACGGGGATTTCTTCGAAAGGAAGAAAGAAAGAGCGGCGACGAGGACGGCGCCGCCCGCGGCGAGAACGAGGGCGTCGGGGCCTTTGCGCGCGCGAGCGGGGATTCCGAGCCACCCTCCGACCGAGGGGTGCCGGAGAAGGCCGAGGAGGACGACGAGAGGGAGCGACGACCGGAGGAAGGCGACCGCAGACCCCGCGCGAAACAGGGCGAGCGCGTTCGCCGCGTCGGGCTCGGTGCCCGCGAGGGAGGCGGCGGGAGCGGAAGCGACGGTGACGGTCCGATACGCCATGAAGCCCGACAGCACGAGTGCGAGAACTCCTGCCGCCGCGAGGAGCGCCCGTGCCCCTCTTACCCTTCTAAGAACTCCGAAAGCGCCCGCGCCGAAAAGAGCCGCGAAGAGCAAGGAGAGGGCGGCGACGACCCTCTGCCCGGCCGCGCTCGGGCTGCGGGCGAGGACGAAGGCCGCGCCGATCGCGCCGAGGACCGCCAGAAGGAGCCAGGCCCCGGCCAGGACGCTCACGAACACCGGGCGCTCGACATGCGCCTGTCGGGAAGCCGCCGGGCGCGCCTCGCTCATCGAGCCCATGGGAGCGGATTATCGGCTACGGGCGGCGTCAACCCGCGATCGACGCGATGAGGATGAAGAGGAGGACCGCCGCGGCCACGGCAAGACCGATCTTCACCCACGACCACGGCGCGCGGCCGTCCGTCTTGCCCGTGACGCCGTTCACGAGGAAGCGATAGGGCTTCCCGCCGTACTGGTACGCCGCGATCCACACGGGAAAGAGGCCGTTCTTGTAGGCGAGGCCGGACCACGCCGTGCGGACCCGGAGGTTCCGGAACCGGTCGCCCGGCACCTCGCGTCCGCAGAGCGCGGAGAGCTCCTCGGTCATGCGCCGCTGTCCGGACGCGAGCGCCTCCTTCGGGCCGACCGCGTACTCCTCGGCGAGGAAGCCCGAGAGGTACGCCGGCTCGTACGCGACGAGGTCGGCGGTCGGGAACGGCTCGATCGCCTGCGCGAGGTCCGGCGGGAGGCCGCGCGAGGCGGCGACGGGCAGGTCGTCGAAGAAGTGCTCGAGGACGCCCTCGGCCGGCTCCCATCGCGTCCGCGTCTCGTATCGCGTGTGGACCTGACCGTTCTCCTCGACCTGCACGGCCACCTGATAGTCGTACCCCGCATCCGCGGCCCACGCGGAGTGCGTCGCGGCGTCGAACGTCCAGAACGGGACGTAGACGCCTTTCAGCTCGGAGAGGGCCGACTTCTGCGAGAGGTCGTCCGGCCGGAACCAGAGCGACGAGAGCCACTGCCGGAATTTCCCGGTCGCCCCGTTCCGATCCACGCGGAACGGGAGGACTCCCTCCGGTCGGACCATCGTCGCGCTCGGCGGCGCCTCGACGACGGCCGGAGCGCCGCAGAACGCGCAGCGCGACGCCGCGATTCCCTCGTCGAACGTCGTCGTCGCGCCGCAACCGCGGCACGAGACCGCCTTGCGTGCCAATCCCCAGCCGAGGTCCGTCGCGCCCTTCAGCGCGTCCTCGATCGGCCGCTCCGTCACCTGGCCCGGCGACTTCGGAATCTCCCTCTTCGCTCCGCAGTACGGGCACGTGAGCGCGGATGCACCCGGGCTCCACACGACGTCCGCGCCGCACGAGGCGCACGGGAACTCGCGGAGCTTCGCCGGCGCGGCGGTCGCCGCGGTCGGGGATTCCGTCACGACGGTCTCTTATCGGGCCGACGGCGGGGGAGGAGGAGGGGCCTGGGCCGATCCGCCCGCGGCGGCGAACTCCTCGAAGGTCGAGATCGGGGCCCAGCCCGCGGCGCCCGGCTTCCAGGCGAGCGTCCCCGCGGCGACCTGCCCGGACGCGACCATCCCCTTCACCGCATCGTCGGAGTACGGCCCGTACGTCTTGCCGTCCACCGTGAGGGACCAGCGCGGCGCGGCGAAGCCGGGAGCCGGCGGCGGGGGCGGAGGCGCCATGCCGCCGCCCATGCCTTGTCCCGCGGCGCCCGCGTTCGCGAGCGCCCCGCCCATCATCCCGCCCATCGCGATTCCCGCGCCGATGCCGACGCCCGCGCCCGCGGCGCCGCCGGGGTTCGCGGCGGCGACCTTCATCGCGTCCGCAGCCTGCAGCTGCGTGTACTGTCCCATCTTGTCGCCGAGGACGCCCAGCTTCGTGCGCTGGTCGATCGCAGTCTCGACTTCCTCCGGGAGGGAGACGTTCTCGATGAAGAACTTCGAGAGGTCGAGGCCGAAGCTCGCGAACTCGGGCGCGAGGATCTGCTTGCCGTTGCCCGACAGCTCGTCGTACTTCGAGGCGATGTCGAGCGCAGCGATCTTCGACTCGGCGATCGCGTCGGAGAGCCTCGAGAGGATCGTCGAGCGCAGCTGGCCCGTGATCTCTTCCGTCGTCGTGAGGCCCTGCGTCCCGACGATCGTCGCGAAGAACGTCTTCGGCTCCGCGATCTTCATGGCGTACGTGCCGAAGGCGCGCAGGCGGATCATCCCGAACTCCGCGTCGCGCATCATGACGGGGTTCGTCGTGCCCCACTTGAGATCCGTGAAGAGACGCGTGTTGAAGAAGTAGACCTCGGCCCTGAACGGCGACTGGAAACCGTACTTCCACCCGCGCAGGTCGGTCAGGATCGGCAGGTTCTGCGTCGTGAGCTCGTAGCGGCCCGGGCCGAAGAGGTCGGCCGCCTTCCCCTCGTTGATGAACAGCGCGGCCTGGTTCTCGCGAACCGTGAGCTGCGCGCCCATCTTGATCTCCTGGTTGTAGACGGGAAAGCGGTAGACCAGCGAGTCGGTCGAATCGTCCAGCCACTGGATGATCTCGATGAACTGCGAGCCGAGCTGGTTGCCGATCTGCGTCTTGAGATTGTCGAGCAGGCCCACGAGGAACCTCCTTCGGCGGTGGAAAATGGGACTTGCAGTCTATCCAATATACGAACGCCGGGCCCGGAGGGTTCCTGCTTGCGGATGAAGGACTTACGGGACTTCCGCGAACGCGCGCACCGGGAACGTGCCCATCCCCTCGACCTTGACCGGCACCGCGTAGAAACGGAAGCCCGACTCCGGCAGCGCCTCGAGGTTGCAGAGGTGCTCGACGACGGGGATCCCGGCGCCGAGGAGGATCGAGTGTACGGGCCGGGAGAGGTCCTCCGTGTCGTCGATGTTGTGCGAGTCGATCCCGACGATCGCGGCTCCCCGGGAAACGAGGAGGGAAGCCATCGAAGAAGAAAGATGGGGGGATCTTTGAAGGTAAGAGGGAGAGCCCCAGAAGGCAGCCCAGCCCGTGCAAAAGAGAACGGCCCGCCCCCTGATCTGTTTCCCTTCTAAGAAATCCTCTCCGATGGCGAGCCCCTGCGCATGCGGCGCCGCGATGCAGATGCCCTCGCGGCCCGCCAGCAAATCGAGTGAAAGCCCCGAGAGATCCACGCCGTCTTCGAACCGGTGGAATGGCGCGTCCACGTACGTGCCCGTGTTCGCGACCATCTCGATCCTGCCGATCTGGAACGTGGTCCCGCCCGCGTAGAGCGGGCGGGACGCCTCACGACTGAGGTGGTCTCGGATGACCGGGCCTGGCAGGCCCTTGTACGTGGCCATCCCGGCGCGGACCGTGTGGCTGAGGTCGACGAGGCGCGCCATGGCGCGAGGATACCGGCTGCGCGGGGCGCGGGCCGGGAGGCCCGCCGGGCCCCCGCCGCCCCGCCATCCCCGCCTCGTGGATCGCGCGGCGGTCCGCCTTCTCCTTGGCGCGCTTTCTCTCCTCGGCCTTGCGGGCGCGGATCGCGGCGATGCGCTCGGCGATCGGGACCTCGAAGCGCTCGACGGGGCGCGTCGAGTAGTCGAAGTCCGGCACGGTGACGCGCGGGAGGCGCTTCCCGATCGCGCGCTCGATCTGGCGGAGATCCGCCTCCTCGTCCGGCGCGACGAACGTGAACGCGTCGCCCGTCATCTCCGCGCGCGCCGTGCGGCCGACGCGGTGGATGTAGTCCTCGGGGACGTGCGGGACGTCGAAGTTCACGACGTGCGAGAGGGCCTCGACGTCGATGCCGCGCGCCGCGATGTCGGTCGCGACGAGGACCTTGAACTTGCCGTCCTTGAAGCCCGCGAGCGCCGCCGTGCGCTGCGCCTGGCTGCGGTTGCCGTGGATGCGCTCGCACGGGACCCCGTGGCGCGTGAGCTGGTCCGCGAGGCGGTTCGCGCGGTGCTTCGTCCGCGTGAACGCGAGGACGCTCTTGAAGTCGCCGCGCTTCAGGAGCGCGAGGAGGAGCGCGAACTTGAGGTCCTGCGGGACGGGGTAGACGGCCTGCGTGATCCCGACGGCGGGCAGGGCCTGCCGCTCGATGTTCACCATGACCGGGTCCTTGAGCATCTCCCTCGAGAGCTGCGCGATCGGCGCCGGCATCGTCGCGGAGAAGAAGAGCGTCTGGCTCCGCGGCGGCAGGTGCCGAAGGACGCGGCGGATGTCCGGCAGGAAGCCCATGTCGAGCATGCGGTCCGCCTCGTCGAGGACGAGGACCTCGAGGCCGGAGAGCTTCGCGTACGGGAAGCGGAAGTGGTCGAGGAGGCGGCCGGGCGTCGCGACGATCACGTCGACGCCGCTTCGGAACGCGTGCTCCTGCGGGCCCATCCCGACGCCGCCGAAGACGGCCGCGCCGGACATCGGCGTGTGGACCGCGAGCTGCTTGAGGTGCTCGTCGATCTGCGCGGCGAGCTCGCGCGTGGGCGTGAGGATGAGCGCGCGCGTCGTGCCGCGCGGCTTGGAAATGAGGCGGTGGAGGATCGGGAGGACGAACGCGGCCGTCTTGCCGCTGCCCGTCATCGCGCAGGCGAGGAGGTCGCGGCCCGCCATCGCGGGCGGGATCGAGTCCGTCTGGATGGGCGTCGGGCGCGTGAAGCCGAGCTCCTTGACGCCGCGGAGGAGGTCGGGGTGGAGACCGAACGAGGTAAAGGCCATGAGGTGACGATTCGCTTTCCGGGCCCGGCCGCGTCAACGCACCGGTCCCGTGCAGGGTCCGGCGGGGCGGAGAACGATGGATCGCCGGAGGGCCATCGAGCGGACCGGGGCAGCCTTTCCTCGGGAAGCAGGCGGCGGGTCCTGTGGAGTTCGGGGCCGGGACGCGCGAGCGCGCCCGTCAGCCGGACGTCAGGGTCTCACGGATCGCGGAAATCGGCAAACCTGGCGGCCGGTCACGGCGGCGGGGCCGCGGGCTTCGTCTCGACGACGTCGAGGAGCGCGCTCGCGAGGACGAGGCGTGCCGGGCCGAGGCGCGAGGCGAGAACGGCCGACGCGCGCGATCCGCGCGGGAGGACGAAGACGGTCGGACGCGCCGGGGACGCGAGGAGCGCGTCGGCCTCGCGGGCGAGCGACTCGTCCGGGATGTCCTCTTCGCGGTACCAGCCGGGGTGCTCGACGACGGCGGACGGGAAGGAGACGACGCGCCCCGGCGCGCCGAGGCGCGCGAGACGGTAGTCGAGCTCCGGACCCCAGTAGCCGGCGGCGACGATCGTCCTGCCGGCGCGGGCCGGCGCCTCGAGCATCTGCGCGAGCGTCTCGCCCGGCGACGGACCCGCGACGTCGGTCCACGCGCGGACGAGGAACACCGCCGCGACCGCGCCGGCGGCGAGCGGAACGGCGGGCGGCGCGGACGCGAGGAGGAGCGCAACGAGGGGCAGGAAGACGACGGCCGTGCGCCCGGGCAGGACGAGCGCGCCCGTCGCGACCTGGGCGAGCGCGAGGAGGACGAGCGAGCCGGCGAGGACGGCCGCGACCGGGGACAGGATGCCGCGCCTCTCGCGCAGGAGGAGCGCGAGAACGAGGGCGAGGCCGAGGACGGCGAGCGGGAGCGCGAGCGCGCCGGACGGCTCGACGCCGAAGGCGAGGTTCGCGGGAAAGCCGCGAAGTGCGCCGGCGAAGCCCGGCCCGTGCGCCCAGGCCATGGACGCGGCCGGCTGGCGCAGGGCGACGGGAGCCCACGGTGCGACCAGGAGGGCGGCCCCGGTCCCGGCGAGAAGGAACGCACGACGCGCCGCGGGACGCGCGGTCGCGGCGAGGAAGGCCAGCGCCGCGACGGGGAAGGCCGCGAGGTAATGCGTGAGGACCGCGCCGGCCGCGGCGAGGGCGAGCGCGAGGGCCGTTCGGGCGCGTGGCCGTTCGCGAAGCGCGAGCGCGCGCTCGAAGGCGAGGAGGGCGAGGAGAGAGGCGAGCGCGTATCCGCGCCCCTCGACTCCGTAGAGGACGGCGAGCGGGAAGACCGCGTAGAGCGCCGCGGCGAGGAGGCCGGCTTCGGGGCGGCCGAGACGCTTGCCGACGAGGACGAGGAGCGGGATGTGGAGGAGGGACGCGGCGAGGGAGAGGAGCCGCACGGCGACGTCGCCCGCGCCCGGCGTCGGGAACGGCAGGAGGAGGACGCGGGCGACGAGGTAGTGGAGGGGCGGGCCCGAGTCCGTGCGGAGGGCCGAGAGGATCGCCGCGACGTTCCGCCGTGCGAGCGTCAGCGTGAAGATCTCGTCCGCCCAGAGCGGCCGCTGGAGGAGGGCGGCGGCGCGGGCGGCGGTTCCGAGGGCGATCGCGCCCCACGCGAGGGCGCGGACCCGGGCCGGGCGCGACCGCAGCGTCGGACGACTCACGCGCGCGCGAGCGTAGCACCGCGGGACGCCCGGGAAGTCCCGCCGCGGCCTGTGAGAGTCTTCGTGCGATGCGGCGTGCGTCGGTTCCCGCGGCGGCCGGCCTTCTCGCCCTCGTCGCGGGAAGCCTCGCGCTGCGCACGCTTCCCGCGTGGCCGAACGTCTTCAAGGCCGGCGGCGTCCGCTTCGCCGGTCCCGACGCCTGGTACTACGCGCGCCTCGTCGAGTACCGGGTCGCGAACTTCCCGCACGGGCTCGTCCACGATCCGTACCTCGCCCAGCCGGCGGGCGCCGACGTCCCCGCAGCGCCGCTCTTCGACTTCGCGCTGGCCGCGGCCTCGTGGGTCCTCGGCCTCGGACACCCGTCCGCTCGCCTCGTCGAGGTCGTGGCGGCGGCGGCCCCCGCCCTTCTCGGCGCCGTCACGGTCCTCCCTGTGTTCCTCCTCGCGCGGCGCCTCTGGGGAGCGGCCGCGGCGTGGACCGCGGGGCTCCTCGTGGCCGTCCTGCCCGGCCAGTTCCTCGCGCGGTCGCTCCTCGGGTACACGGACCACCACGTGGCCGAGAGCCTGCTGGCGCTCCTCGTCGTCTCCGCGCTGGTCCGCGCGGCCCCGGAGAGACCCGTGCGCTCCGCGGCCGCCGCGGGCGCGTGGCTGGGCCTGTATCTCCTGACGTGGCAGGGCGGCGCCCTGCTCGTCCTCGTCCTCCTCGCGTGGGTGGTTGCGCAGGAGCTCTCGGATGCGGCGCACGGCGTCCCGTCGGGCGCGCCCCTCTCGGCGCTCGTCGCGTTTCTCGTGGCCGGCGCCGTCGTGCTGCCCCTCTACGACGGCGTGCGCGTGCCGGCGCGCCACCTCGTCGCGCTTGCGGGCGGCGTCGCGATCACGGCCGGTCTCCTCGCGCTCCGCCGAGTCGCGCTCGCTCTCCGGCTGGCGCGAGGCGCAGGCGTGGCCGCTCTCCTCGCCGTCTCGGCGATCGGGCTCCTCTCTCTGGTGCGCTTCTTCCCCGCCGTCCTCGCCGACGTGCGCCTCAACCTCGCCCGCCTGTGGCCCGCCGGGGGAGGGGCGACGGTCGGGGAGATGGTCCCGCTTCTCGACCTCGGGGTCCCGTGGCTGAACGTCTGGCGGGAGTACTCGACGGCGGGCATCGCGGCCGCCGCCGGCCTCGTCCTGCTCCTCTGGAGGGCGATCCGCCGCGGAGCCAGCGCCGACGTCCTCCTCGGCGTGTGGAGCGTTTCGTCGCTGGTGTTCGCGCTCGGGCAGCGACGGTTTTCCTACTACTTCGGCGTGAACGTCGCGCTCCTCTCGGGTCTCGCCGTTTCGGCGGCGGTCGATCGCCTCGCCAGGGCGCAGGCGGCCGGAGAGGATCACGCGCGCCGGGGCTCCCTGGCGCGGAGCCTCGTCGCCTGCGGGCTCGCGCTCGCGCTCGCGGGGCCCTCGCTCCACGTCGCCCTCGCCCAGGCCGCGCGCGATCTCGGCCCGTCCGACGCGTGGGTCGAAGCGCTCGGGCGCCTTCGTCGCGCGACCCCGGAGCCGTTCGGGAGCGAGACCGCGTGGCTCGCTCCGCCCGGGACGCCGCTCCCCCCGTCCCGCGAGGGCGTCCTCGCGTGGTGGGACGAGGGCTACTGGATCATGTTCCTCGCGCACCGGGTTCCGGTCGCGAACCCGACGCAGCATGGCGCGTCGGCGGCCGCCGCGTTTTTCCTCTCGCAGGACGAAACGGCGGCGACACGCGCCCTGGAGCGGGCGGGCGCGGGAATCGTGCTCGTGGACGAGGACCTCGTCTCGCGGACGTCCGCGCCGGACGTCGTCACCGTCGGCCGGACGAGCGCGCTCGCGGCGTGGGCCGGGGAGCCGGCCGGGAGGTACGAGCGCGTCCTCGAGGTCCGCCGGCCGGACGGAGCCTGGAAGTCGGTCCTCCTCTATACCCCGGAGTACTTCCGCTCGACCGCCGTCCGCCTCTGGACGTTCCCCGGAGGCACGGGCGCCGGCCGGGAGCACGCGTGGGTCTTCGCGCGCGAAGGGCCGGACGGCCGGCGGATCGTGGAGCTCCACGAGTTCACCTCGGCGCGCGAAGCGGCCGGGTTCCTGCGCGAACGGCCGGAACGCGGATTCGAGATCGCGAGCCCGGACCCGGACGCGTCGTGCGTGGTTCTGGACCCGGTCGTCGCGTTCGACGAGAGGCGCGACGTCTCGACTCCGGGCGTCCGGGCGTACGTTCCGCGGCCGTCCGGCGGCGTGGCCCGGTGATAGACTTTCGGGCATGAACAGGCGATTGATCCTCGTTCTCGTCGTGGCGTCCGTCTCGGCGGGCGCGGCCTTCGCACAGTCCCAGGTCACGGTGACGAAGACGGTCGGAACGGCCCCCGGCGTCTGTGCGCCGTCGTCGCTCATCGTCGTCCCGCCCGGCCCGACCAACGTCACGTACTGCTACAGGATCACGAACGCGGGCGCGGGAAACGTCTCGTACTCGGTCATCGACGACCAGCTGGGCGTCATCGCCGGGAACCAGACCGTCGGGGGCGGGTCGACCGCCCAGTTCCTCGTGAGCACGGTCATCAACGGATCGATCACGAACATCGCGAACTTGTCGGTCTTCGGCTCGCCCGCCGGGTCCGCGACCGCGCAGGTCGACATGGGTGGATCGGACGTCCCGACGCTGACCGACCTCGGGCTCGTGGCGCTCGGTCTCGCCCTCGCCGCCGCGGGCGTCGTCGTGATGCGGACCCGGGCGATCTGACCCGAGAGCCCTTCCGATCTGAAGACGCTCCTGCGCCTCGCGGTGGTCGCCTACCTCTGGCTCGCCATCATCGGCCACGAGGCCGGCGAGGAAATCGTCCGCGCGATCCAGAAGCTGCTGGGCCCGCACGTTCTGTCGGCGGGCCTCGCGGCATCCGCGGCCGTCGTCGCGCTCTGGGCGGCCTCGCGTCTCCGCGGGCCGCTCCCCAGGGACGGACAGGCGGCGGTCACCGTGCGCCGCGGCTTCGCGTTCTTCGCTGCGGGGTTTCTCGTCCTCTGCCACGTGTTCCTGGTCGCGATTCCGACCGAGGCCGCCCACTTCGTCCAGTACGCGCTGCCGGTCTTCCCGCTCTTCGCCCTGACGCGACGCCTCGGGGCGACGATCGTCACGCTCTCCCTTGCCGGCGTCGTGGACGAGGGGTGGCAGTACTGGATTCTCCACCCGCACTGGGGCGTCTCTCTCGACTTCAACGACATCGTGATGAACGTCGCCGGCGCGTCTCTCGGGGCGCTCGTCGTCCTGTGTGCCGTTCCGGTCGCATGGCGGGAGGGCGGCCTCGCCGAGCGTCTCCGCCGCCTCGACTCTCCGATCCTCCGGCTCTTCCTGGGAATCGCCGCGGCGCTGGCCGCGGCCCGCCTCGCCGGCTTCCTCTCCTTCGAGCCGGGCGACGCACACGCCCGCGCCGGCGCGCTCGTGCTCGGACGGTCCGCGCCCGAAACCGCGTTCTGGACGCTGGCGCCGTGGTCGCTGAAGCGGTTCCACACGCTCGCGCCGGGGCCCGGACTGCTCCTCGCCGGAGCGCTCGTGGGGGCGCTCGGACTGGTCGACGCCTTCGTGGCCGCCGGAACCCTGGCGCCCACGGGGGACGAGAGCCGCTAGAAGCCCCTGGCGGCGAGAAGGGCGGCGAAGTCCGCGAGACGGGCCGCGTAGCCCCACTCGTTGTCGTACCACACGAGGATCTTCGCGACGCGCTTGTCGAGAACCATCGTGGAGTCCCGGTCGACGATCGCCGAGTGCGTGTCGCCGAGGATGTCGCGGGAGACGAGCGCCTCGTCGGCGACGCGGAGGATGCCCTTCAGCGCGGGCGTCTCGGCTGCCGTGGCGAGCGCCGCGTTGATCGCGTCGGCCGTGACGTCCTTCTTGAGCGTCACGACGATGTCCGTGATCGAGCCGTCGGGCACGGGCACGCGCAACGCCATCCCGTCCATCTTCCCCTTGAGCTCGGGGATCACGAGAGCCGTCGCCTTTGCGGCGCCCGTCGACGTCGGGACGATCGAGAGCGCGGCGGCGCGGCCGCGGCGGCGCTTGCGTGTCGGGGCGTCCATGAGGGACTGGCTCGACGTGTACGCGTGGACCGTCGTGATCATCAGGTGCTCGACGCCGAAGGTGTCGTTCAGCACTTTCGCGACGGGCGCCAGGGAGTTCGTCGTGCACGAGGCCATCGAAACCACGTGGTGCTTCGCGGGGTCGTACGTGTGGCCGTTGACGCCGAGGACGAACGTGCCGTCCGGGTCGTCGGCCGGCGCCGAGATCACGACCTTCTTCGCGCCGCCGGCGAGGTGCTTGGCGGCGTCGGCCCGCTTGCGGAAGGCGCCGGAGCACTCGACGACGACGTCGGCGCCGGAAGCGCCCCAGGGGATCGCCGCGGGATCCTTCGAGCTGAAGAACGGGATCTTCATGCCGTCGACGACGAGCTCGTGGTCCGTGACCGAGACGCGGTGGTCCCACCAGCCGTGGACGGAGTCGTACTTGAGGAGGTAGGCGAGGTCGCCGAGGTCGGCGAGGTCGTTGATGCCCGCGACCGTCGACCCGCGCTGGAGAAGGTGCTTGAAGAGGCAGCGGCCGATGCGGCCGAACCCGTTGATCCCGACGCGAACCGGAGTCGTCATGAACAAGACCTCCGGGGCCGCACGTCCGTGCGGGCCCCGGAGAGATCTTAGCGACCCGGCGTCGGGGCGGCCTGAAGCTCCTGCATCAGGCGTCGGCGGGCTGCTTCTTCTTCAGAGCCCTCGTCAGGATGCCGTCGAGCGAGACCGCACCGGGGCCGAGCGTGAGGATGACGATCGACACGAAGAGGAACCAGAACGGGTCGGCCTTGAGGAACGCGTCGAGGTCGTGGAAAACACCGAGCAGCGCGGGGCGGTCCGCCGCGAGGTACGCCACGAGCATGTTGCCGGTGAGGAGGAGCGCGATCGGCCTCGAGAAGAGGCCGAGGAAGAGGAGCGCGCCGCCGGCGGTCTCGAGGCCGCCCACGAACCACGCGTTCGCGCCCGGCGCCGGGATCCCGAGTGACCCGAAGAACTCGGTCACGCGCGCGTGGTTCTCGAGCTTCCCGAGCCCCGTCGTGAGGAACTGCCAGCCCCAGACGAGGCGCAGGACGAGAAGGACGACGTTCCCGAGCGGGCCGAACAGGCGCTCGAGGCGCTCCGTGACGGTCGTATAGAGGGCGGCGATCGACATGCCGTTGAATGACCCGCGGCGGTCCGACTATTCCCGGGGACCGGCGGCGATCACGGCGCCGCGAAGGCCGCCGCGAGGGCGGGCAGGACGAGCGTGCCGAGCCGCATGGCCTCTTCGTCGTTCCCGTCCGTCACCAGGAAGACGAGGCGGCCGTCCTTCGCGCTCGTCCCGACCACGGCGAGCCCGTCGCGGTCGCCGCCGCTCACGATCCCCGCGAGCTTCACGCCGGCGGCGAGTGTCGAGCCCGGACGCGTCGCGATGACGGAGACGAGGTCGCTCCTGGAAGTCGACCCGGCCTTTCGGTAGATGAGATGGAAGATCTTCTCGCCGGCGTGGCTGCATTCGTGTGCGCTGACGACCTCGTACCCGGGAAGCCGGCCGGCCGCCGCGGCCGCCGCAGCCTTCAGCCCGGGGTCGAGCATCGCGCCCAGGTCCGCGGCGGAGGCTGCCGGCGCCTTCGACCACCGGTCGAAGCGCAGCGTGCAGTTCTTGTGGTTGAGCGCGGCGAAAAGGAACGCCTTCGCGTCGCGCGCGGCCGCGAGGTTCGCGGAGGGGAACCCGGCCGTGCGGGAGAGGAGGAAGAGCGTCCCGACGCCGGCGGCGGCGACGAGCGACGCGGCGACGAGGAGCGTCGTGACCGTGCCGCCCGTCGGCGCGGGTACCTTCGCGAGGCGCGCGCGGACCTCGGCCTCGAAGCCCTCGCGAGGCTCGGGCGCGAGGGCGGCGATCCGGCGGACGGCGCCGCGCAGGTTCTCCCGCGCCTTCAGCTCTCCCGAGCACTCCGCGCACCGGTCGAGGTGCTCGAGGATCTCGTGCGAGAGGTCGACGGAGAGTTCTCCCGCGAGGTACGAGTCCAGCCGGCGGCGCACCTTCGCGCAGCCGTAGTCCCGGACGTTCAGGGCGGCGTTCACGGCGTCCCTCCTTGGGTGGCCTGGCTTTCGGCGACGATGGTCGCGGCGGCGGCCGTCCCGCGCACCTTCTCCCGCAGGGCCGCGCGCGCCCGGGACAGGCGCGACATGACCGTGCCGATCGGCACGCGGAGGATGGCGGCGATTTCCCTGTAGGTGAATTCGTCGACGTCGGAGAGGAGCAGGATCTGCCGGTGCTCGGGGCTCAGCGCCTCGAGCGCGGCGGAGACCTCCTCGTCCTTGATCTCGGTGGGGGTCGGTTCCTCGGCGGCGAGCGTCTCCGCGAGCTGGGCCTCGCCCTCGGCCCCGAGCGTGAACGGGACCTTCTTGCGGCTGCGCTGCTGGTTCACGTTCCAGAGGATCTTGTAGAGCCACGCGCGGCAGTTCGTTCCGCGCTCGAATCTGGCGAACGACTTCCAGGCCTGGAGGAAGACTTCCGAGGCGAGGTCCTCGGCCTCGGCGGGCCGCCGCGTGAGCCGGAGCGCCGCCCGCGTGATCTCGCGGAAGTGCGGCCACGCCTCGCGGTCGAAGTCCTCGCGGAGGCGGGACTCGGAATCGGCCGGGCGCGGACGAAAGAGGGACATGCGGACGCGGGCCTCCGGGCGTGAATGCGGCGCCCGGACCGCATTATTCCCCGCCGCCGCGGCGTGGCCTAGTGGCCCGAGCAGGCCGGGACCGCGCCGAGCGCGACGTCGTCGCCCGTGCGCGTGACCTTGCCCTTCCGCTCGAAGAACGCGAGAAGCTGTCCCAAATCGAATTCGTCGCCGTGGCAGTTCCCGAAAACGGCCCCGGGGCCGAACGCGCGCCCGGCGGCGGCTTTCAGCTCGGCCACCGAACAGTGTCCGCCTCTCGCGGCGATCAGGGACAGGACGTCGTGGCCGGGGATCACGGTCGCGGGGGAGGGCTCGGGGATGGACATGGCAGGAGGGTAGGCCGGACGGTGGGGTGCCCGTATGACGGACGTCATACGGGCACTCAGGCCGCTCGAATCCCTACTTGATCCTCTCGAAGAAGTCGTTTCCCTTGTCGTCCACGAGGATGAAGGCGGGGAAGTCGACGACGTCGATCGCCCAGACCGCCTCCATGCCGAGCTCGGGGTACTCGACGACCTCGACCTTCCTGATGTTCTCCTGGGCCAGGAGCGCGGCCGGGCCGCCGGGCGAGCCGAGGTAGAACCCGCCCCACTTCTTGCAGGCCGCCGTGACCTGCGGCGAGCGGTTGCCCTTCGCGATCATGACCATCGACCCGCCCCTGCTCTGGAACCGATCGACGTACGAGTCCATGCGGCCCGCGGTCGTCGGCCCGAACGAGCCCGACGGCTTGCCCTTCGGGGTCTTCGCGGGGCCCGCGTAGTAGACGGGATGGTCCTTGAAGTACTGCGGGAGGTCCTGCCCGGAGTCGAGGCGCTCCTTCAGCTTCGCGTGCGCGATGTCGCGCGCGACGACGAGGCGGCCCGTGAGCGCCAGCGGCGTCGAGACGGGGTGCTTCGACAGCTCCGCGAGGATCTCCTTCATGGGCTTGTTCAGGTCGACCCTGACGATTCCCTCGTGCTCCTTCGCGCCGGTGTGAACCGGGAGGAGCGCCTCGGGGTGGCGCTCGAGCTCCTCGAGCCACAGTCCCTTCGCGTCGATCTTCGCGAGGACGTTGCGGTCGGCCGAGCACGAGACGCCCATCCCAACGGGACAGGACGCACCGTGCCGCGGAAGGCGGATGACGCGCACGTCGTGCGCGAAGTGCCTGCCGCCGAACTGCGCGCCGAAGCCGATCTGCCGGGCCTTCTCGAGAAGGACCTTCTCGAGTTCCACGTCGCGGAACGCGCGGCCGTACCGGTCGCCGGTCGTCGGCAGGGTGTCGTAGTAGCCCGTCGAGGCGAGCTTGACGGTCTTGAGGCAGCCTTCGGCGGAGGTCCCGCCGATCGCGAACGCGATGTGGTACGGCGGGCACGCCGCCGTCCCGAGCGTTTTCATCTTCTCGACGAGGTAGGCCACCAGGCTCTCGGGGTTCAGGAGGGCCTTCGTCTCCTGGAAGAGGTACGTCTTGTTCGCCGAGCCGCCGCCCTTGGCCACGAAGAGGAACTTGTACGCGTCGCCCTTCGCGGCATAGATGTCGATCTGCGCGGGGAGGTTGTTCCCCGTGTTGACCTCGTCGTACATGTTCAGCGCGGCCGTCTGCGAGTAGCGCAGGTTCTCGCCGGTGTACGTCTGCCAGATCCCCTTCGAGATCTTCTCGGCGTCGTCGGCGCCCGTCCACACCTGCTGGCCCTTCCAGGCGACGACCGTGGCCGTGCCCGTGTCCTGGCAGAACGGCAGCTCGAACTTCGCCGACACGACGGCGTTGAGCAGGAGCGTCTTCGCCATGAACTTGTCGTTCGGCGACGCTTCGGAGTCCCGGAGGATCGCCGCGACCTGCCGCTGGTGCTTCGGCCGGAGGAGGAACGAGACGTCGCGCATCGCCTCGTGTGCGAGCACCGTGAGCGCCCTCGGCTCGACGACGAGCATCGCCTTTCCGGCGAACTTCGCCTTCTTCACGAACCCCTTCGGGCCGGCGACGAGGCGGTACTTCGTGTCGTCGTGGCCCTTCGGGAACGGGTTGGCGTAGACGAAGACGTCCTTCTTTGCGGGAACGGTCTTCTTCGCGGTCTGGTTCTTCGAGGGCATCGGAGTTTCCTCCAGCGTGGAAGTTACCCGACGCGGGAGGGGCGGGCTTTGATGCGGATGAACCAGAAGGGCCGGGGGGCGCCCGTCAATCCCCGCCGCGCGGGATGTCCACGGGTTGTTTCACGGCCCACTCGATCGCCCGCGGGATCGCGTCCAAAGCGAGTCCCTTCCAGTAAACCGTCCAATCCGGGACGCGCGCGAGGCCGTCGCAGAGCTTTCCGTACCACTCGCTGATCGGGTTCGTCCGGCGCGCCCGCCAGAAGACGAGCGGGGCGTCCGCCGCGAACGCCTCCCAGAGGTCCCGCGCGATGCCCTCGCCCTGGGCTTCGGGCGACACCGCGAACTTCGTGAGGTAGGCGCCGAGCGGCGTGTCCACGAGGATCGCGCAGCCGCGGTAGGCCTCCTCGAGGTAGACGTGCGAGGGCGTCGTCCGGAAGAACGCGTCGACCGGCGCCCGGCCGAAGCTGGACGCCAGGAGCTCGCGCAGGCGGGGGAGGTCCACGCCGTCCCAGCCTTCCCGGCGCACGATGCGCGCGCCGCGGCGGAGGAGCGTGCCGGCGCCCTTCACCGTGAACAGCTCGCGGAGGACGTTGAGCGGCGACGTGATCGCGACCGTGAACGGCAGGGGCGCCGCCTCCTCGCAGAGCCGCCGCGCGTGCTCGAGGATCAGCGCTTCCTTCCGCGAGATCTCCCGGCTCGCGGCGAGCGCGGGGACGTCGGTCGTGAGGTTCACGAGAGGCACGAGGACTCCGCCCTGGCGGAGGCCGCCGGGGCGGTGGAGGAAGAGGAGCTTGCGCGTCTGGAGTTCGCGGAGAAGGACGCCGAGCCGCGAGAGGCGGTCACCCGCCTGCTCGCCCGCGGTGGGCTCGAAGACGACGACGGGAACGCGGCCGGCGCCCGCCGAGGCCACGAGGCGCGTCGGAAGCCCCGGGTCCCCCGCGGGCAGCTCCTCGACGCCCACGCCTCCCGCTTCGAGGTGCCGGGTGAGGACGCGCGCGTGCGCCGCCGCGTCGGCGGGCTGGAAGATCCCGAGCACGACGGCCGGGAAAAGGTCGAGGGCGGCGAGGAACCGGAGGTCCTGGACGACGGCGTCGGCCGCCCCGGCCATGACGTTCGCGTCGATCGCGAGCGCCGCGAACTGTTCGCGCGGGCGCGCGCGAAACATCTCGAGGTAGAGCCGCGCCTCGGACGGTCGGCCCGTACTCTCGAGGAAACGGAGCACGACGTCCTGCGGAGCGAGGTCGGGCGGCGGGGCGGGCGCGGGGCCGTCGGGGCTCATGACGACCCGAGGATACGGAATAAGCTCCTCCGGTTGTCGGCCCGGGCACGGGAACGACATCCCCGGCACGCCGGAGGAAGGAGACTCACGTGTCCCGAACGGCCGTCATCGCGATCGGGGGGAACTCGCTCATCACGGACAAGGAGCACCAGCGCGTCCCGGACCAGTACCAGGCGTGCTCCGAAACGTGCCGCCACATCGCGCCGCTGCTCCGGGACCCCGACCTCAGGCTCGTGATCACGCACGGAAACGGCCCGCAGGTGGGCTTCATCCTGCGCCGGTCCGAGCTTGCGTCGAAGGAGCTCCACGCCGTGCCCTTGGACTCGTGTGTTGCCGATACTCAAGGGGCGCTCGGCTACCACCTCCAGCTCGCGCTCTTCAACGAGTTCCGGCGTCTCGGCATCGAGAAGGCCGCGGCCACGGTCGTCACGCTCTGCCTCGTGGACCGCGCCGATCCCGCGTTCGACAAGCCGGACAAGCCCATCGGGTCGTTCCTGTCGAAGGAGGAGGCGGAGCTTCGGTGCGCGACGGAGGGGTGGGACCTGGTCGAGGACGCCGGGCGCGGGTGGCGGCGCGTCGTCGCCTCGCCGGCGCCGAAGGCGATCCTCGAGCTCGGCGCGGTGAAGAGCCTCCTCGACGCCGGCTTCGTCGTCGTCGCCGCGGGCGGAGGCGGGATCGCGGTCGTCGAGGACGCCGCGGGAATGATCCGCGGCGCGGCCGCGGTCATCGACAAGGACCGCGCGTCGAGCCTCCTGGCGCGGAACCTGGGCGCCGACCTCTTCGTCGTCTCGACGGGCGTCGCGAAGGTCTGCCTCGCGTTCGGGACGCCGCACCAGAGGGACATCGACCGGATGACCGTCGCCGACGCGCGGCGCTACATGACCGAAGGCCACTTCAGGGCGGGGAGCATGCTCCCGAAGGTCGCGGCCGTGATCGACTTCCTGGAGGGAGGAGGCCGGGAAGCGATCATCACCGACCCTCCTCACCTCGGTCTCGCCCTCACCGGCAGGGCGGGCACCCACGTCGTCCCCTGAGCGCGGGGCCCCGGCGGTAAGCTCATGGGAGACGGTCGGGGGAAGAGGGCGCGTGAATCACGGAGAGGGGCCCCGGTACACCGCGGAGGAGGCGCTCGCGCGCCTCGCCGACGGGAACGCACGATTCGTCCGCGGCGAGGCGCGGTTTCCCACGGTGAAGAAGGACGTCCTCGCCGCCCTCGCAAAGGGCCAGCGCCCCTACGCGACGGTCCTCGGCTGCAGCGACTCGCGCGTCCCGCCCGAGCTCCTCTTCGACGCAGGGTTCGGCGAGCTCTTCGTCGTGCGCCTCGCGGGGAACGTCCTGTCGCCCGAGGTCGCGGGCACGATGCAGTACGCGGGCCTGCATCTGAAGACGCCGCTCTTCGTCGTCCTCGGGCACGAGGGCTGCGGCGCCGTCGCGGCAGCGCTCCGCTCGCTCCGCGAGGGCGTGCGCGAGAGGAGCCGCATCGAGGCGCTCCTCCAGAACATCCTGCCCGGGCTCCAGGACGTCGATCCGGGCCTGCCGGAGGACGAACAGATGCGAGCGGCCGTCGAGGCGAACGTCCGGTGGACGGTCAGCCGGATCATGGCGACGCCGGAGGCTCAGGAGCGCGAGCAGGAAGGGATCCTGCAGCTCGTCGGCGCCGTCTTCGAGTTCTCGAGCGGCACCGTGCGATTCCTCGACCGGGAGGTCGGCACGCGCCCCGCGCCCTGACCGGTCGGCCGCAAACGAAAGGGCCCGGCGTCGCCGCCGGGCCCGGGTCGTAATTGGTTGCGGGGGCAAGATTTGAACTTGCGACCTTTGGGTTATGAGCCCAACGAGCTACCAGGCTGCTCCACCCCGCGTCAGGGAGGGGGACCATAACGGCTCGGGCCCTGCGAGTCAAGTTGGCGCCGGGTTACAGTGAGGGTCGGAGGATGCGATGGGACTCTTCTCCGGCACGGCTCTGACGCAGGGCGACGAGGCACCGGACTTCACGCTGAAGGACCAGAACGGGCGGAACGTCGCGCTCTCGGCGCTCCGCGGCAGGCGCGTCGTCCTCTACTTCTTCCCGAAGGCCGACACCCCCGGTTGAACCGTGGAAGCCCAGGCCTTCCGTGACGAAGGCCCGAAGCTCCCGAAGGACGTCGTCGTCCTCGGCGTCTCCAAGGACTCCGTCGAGGCCCAGAAGAGGTTCGCGGAGAAGAACAAGCTGACGTTTCGCCTCCTCGCCGACGAGACCGGAGACGTCATCAGGCTTTACGGCGTCGACCTCGCGTTCGGCATCGCGAAGCGCAAGTCGTTTCTCGTCGACTCGAAGGGGAGGATCGCGAAGGTCTACGAGACGGTCGCGCCCGCGAAGCACGCGGGCGAAGTCGTGAAGGACCTCGAGGCCGTCTCCTAGCGGGAGGCCGGCGCGGGAGCGGCCGGCGCCGCTGGCTTCACGCGCTGCTCCCAGCCGTCGGGCAGCACGAGGACGACCTCGCCGGGCCGGACGAGGTTGAGCTCCTCGCGCGCGATCTTCTCGAGGGCGCGCGGGTCGCTCTTCAGCGCCACGACCTCGGCCTCGAGCCGCTTGTTGTCGGCCTCGAGCTGGGAGACTTCCTCGCGGGCCTTCGCGAGCTGCCGACGCTGCTTCCTGACCTGCAGGAGGCCCCGGTCGCTCACGAGGAAGATGCCGAAAACGAGCGCCGAGAGGAGCGTCGAGACGACGATGACGGAGGCCGGCCGCACGTGGCGGCCTTCGGGCCTCGCGGCGGGCGCCCCTTCGCCGTGGTCCGTCCGCGCGCGGCGCGGAAGCGGCTCGGGTTCGTGCGCGGGATCCGGGCGCACGGGGCGCTGCGGCACGCGCTTGACGCCGACGAGGCGGGGCGGACCCTCCCCCCCGACGATTCGTTCGAAGCGCACCGCCCATTTTCGCTCAATTCCGGCGGAACGGAGCGAATTTGCGTGGTCAGGACTTCTTCGCCGCCAGCCCCGGATAAACGCCCGTCTCGCCGAGGTCCTCCTCGATGCGCAGGAGGCGGTTGTACTTCGCGATCCGCTCCGAGCGGCAGAGCGAGCCCGTCTTGATGAAGCCGGCGTTCGTCGCGACCGCGAGGTCGGCGATCGTCGTGTCCTCGGTCTCGCCCGAGCGGTGCGAGATGACCGTGACGTAGCGCGCCGTCTGCGCCATGCGAACCGCCTCGAGCGTCTCGGTGATCGTCCCGATCTGGTTGAGCTTCACGAGAAGCCCGTTCGCGATCCCGTCCGCGATGCCCTGCTTGAGGATCTTCGGGTTCGTCACGAAATTGTCGTCGCCGATGAGGTGGATCGTCGCCCCGAGCTTTTCGGTGATGAGCTTCCAGCCCGCCTGGTCGCCCTCGGCGCAGCCGTCCTCGATCGAGACGACCGGATAGTCCTTCACGAGCCCTTCGTAAAACGACACGATCTCGGCGGCGGAGAGCTTCCTGCCTTCGAGGGCGTACTGTCCCTTGTCGAAGAACTCGCTCGCCGCGCAGTCCAGCGCGAGGAAGACGTCGCCGCCGGCCTTGTAGCCCGCCTTGCCGATCGCGTCGACGATGAAGTCGAGCGTCGCGCGCGTGGACTCGAGGTTCGGGGCGAAGCCGCCCTCGTCGCCGACGCCCGTCGCGAGGCCCTTGGCCTTGAGGAGCCCCTTGAGCGCGTGGAAGACCTCGGAGCCGGCGCGGAGCGCCTCGCGGAACGTCTTGAAGCCCGCGGGCACGAGCATGAACTCCTGGATGTCGAGCGGGTTGTCCGCGTGCGCGCCGCCGTTCACGACGTTCATCATCGGAACCGGGAGCGTCCGCGCGCCCGTTCCGCCGATGTACCGGAACAGGGGGAGCGCGCAGGCCTCGGCCGCGGCGCGGCAGACGGCCATCGATACGCCGAGGATCGCGTTCGCGCCGAGCGCCGTCTTCATCTCGGTGCCGTCGAGCTCGATCATGAGGCGGTCGATCTCGGCCTGCTGGCGCGCGTCCATGCCGAGGACCTCGGGGGCGATCGTCTCGTTCACGTTCTTGACGGCCTTGAGGACGCCCTTGCCGGCGTAGCGCTTCTTGTCGCCGTCGCGCAGCTCCAGCGCCTCGCGCGAGCCGGTGGACGCGCCGGAGGGGACGCCCGCGCGGGCGGACGCGCCGCCCTCGAGGAGGCATTCGACTTCGACCGTGGGGTTGCCGCGGGAATCGAGGATCTCGCGGGCGTGAATGCTTTCGATGGCGTACATGTGGGCTCCTAAGAGGAATAGAAGAGAGAAGAGAGATTTCCTTAGAAGGTGAAGAGAAAGAGGCTGGTGCGCGCGGCCGCCGCACGAGCTGCACTGGGGCCGCCTTCAGCCCTATTACCCTCTAAGAACATATTCTTTCGCAGCTTCCAACAGCCGGTTCGTTTCTCGCTTGTCCGGAGATTCCGCGTAGATCCGCACGACGGGCTCTGTCCCCGAGGCGCGGAAGAGGATCCAGCGGCCGTCGCCGAGGAGGAGCTTCTGGCCGTCGGTCCGGTCGATGGACTCGACCTTCAGCCCCGCGAACGTGTCGGGGTTCTCCGCGAGCCGCTTCTTCATCGTCTCGGCGAGCTTCGGGTCGAGGCGCGCGTCCGCGCGATCGGGCCAGAACGGCCCCACTCGCTTGAAGAGGTCCGCCAGGAGCGTCCCGAGCGTCTTGCCGGTCGTCGCGACGAGCTCGGCGAGGAGGAGGCACGCGAGCGGGCCGTCCTTCTCCGGGACGTGGCCCTCCATCGTGAAGCCGGCCGACTCCTCGCCCCCCATCGCGATCCTGTCCTCGAGGAGGAGCTCGCCGATGTACTTGAAGCCGACGGCCGTCTCGAAGACGGGCGCGCCGTACGCCTTCGCGACGGCGTCGAGGCCGTGCGTCGTCGCGACCGAGCGCGCGACGCCGCGCAAGTCGCCCGGTTTCCGCCTCGGGAGGAGGCGGTCCGCGAGGAGCATGAGGCAGTGGTTCGGGTTCACGTACGTCCCGTCGGCGTCGAGGACGCCGAAACGGTCCGCGTCGCCGTCGGTCGCGAGGCCGATCGCGCGCTTCTCGGAGACGACGACCTTGCCGAGCGCGAGGAGGTTCGGGGCGTCGCACTGCGGCGAGAGGCCGCCGAAGTACGGGTCGCGGTGGCCGTTGATGAGGTGGACGTCGACGCCGGCCCTCGCGAGGAAGGCGTCGAGATACCCGCGCGACGTCCCGAAGCGCGGGTCGACCGCGACGCGTGAGGCCCGCCTTCTTCATCGCGGCTCCGTCCACGCGGCGCGCGAGCGCGGCGAGGTAGGGCTCCTTCGGGTCGAACGTCGGGATGTCGGCGGCGGGCGCGGACGTCGAGTCGGCGTCGGTCGTCTTCGCGATCTCTTCCTCGATCCGCGCCGTGACGTCGGGCAGCGCGGGCGCGCCGTCGGCGGTCGAGAACTTGATGCCGTTGTACTCGGGCGGGTTGTGCGAGGCCGTGAAGTTGATCGCGCCGAGCGCCTTCTTCTCGCGGATCGTGAACGCGACGACGGGCGTCGGGGACGTCGCGGTCCGCGCGGAGCGGCGTCACGCCCTCGCGCGCGAGCACGCGCGCGGCCTCGTCCACGAACCGCTCGTTCAGGAACCGCGTGTCGGAAGCGACGAGGAGGCCGCGGGACGGGTCGCCGGACGCCTTCGCGACGCGCGCGATCGCGGCGACGACGCGCCGCGCGTTCGGGAACGTGAACTCCTCGCCGAGGATGGAGCGCCAGCCGGACGTCCCGAAGCGGATCATGCGCGGGTAGGATTCTACGGTGCGCGCCCTTCCCGCCCTCCGCGAGACACGAAGGCCCGCCGCGCTCGCCGCCGCGTCTCTTTCGCTCGCCTCCGCGCTCCTCTTCGCCCTCGCGCCGGGCTGCGCCTCGCGCCCGCCGGCCGCGGCCGGCGTCGCGCCGGCGGCATCCGTCCCGCTGACGCGCTTCGGGCCGGAGCGGGCCGCGGACGTTCCGCTCCGGTCCGGCCGCGGACGCCAAGGCCGCCCTTCTCGCAAGGATCAACGCGGACCGCGCGGCCGCCGGCGTCTCGCTGCTGGCGTGGGACGCCGTTGCCGCGAAGGCGGGCGACGCGTTCTGTCTCGACGCCGCCCGAACCGGCGTCATGGGCCACTGGGACCTCGCGGGTCGCGCTCCGTACGACCGTTTCGCGGACGCCGGCGGCGTGGACTGGAACGCCGAGAACTTCAGCGGCATGTCGCGCACGGGCTTCGCGTTCCACGCGGGCGAGCTCGTGGGCCTCGTCCTCGAGGCGCACGGCCGGATGATGGCCGAGAAGCCGCCCGGTGACGGCCACCGGCAAGGCGATCCTCGACCCTCTCTGGACGCACGTGGGGATCGGCGTGGCTCTCGAGGGCGGCGAGTTCCGGATGACCGAGGAGTTCACGCGCCACGCGGCGGTGTTCGTCGAGGCGCCGGCCGGGCGCGTCCGCGCGGGCCGGACCGTGCCCGTGAACGTCCAGCTGCCGAAGGGATGGAGCCTCGCGGTCGTCGAGGTCGCGCACGAGAGCTTCCCGCGGCCCCTCACGGCGAAGGAGATCCGGCGGCGCGGCTCGTACGCGTTCCCGGCCGCATCGCAGACGCTCCTTCCGCGCGTCGGGGCAGGGTTCCGCTACGCCGACGGCTCGGCAGGCGAGGTGGACGCCGAAGGCGGTCTCGTCCGCGCGAAGGTCGCACTCCGCTCGGGGCCCGGGAGCTACTGGGTCCTCGTCTTCGCGAATCCGGGCCCGGCCGAGGGCCAGGCGCTCGTGCCCGCTCACGGCCGTGCGGATCGCGGCGGACTGACGGTCTAAGATCGCGGGAACATGACGCCGGAGTTCACGCCGGAGGAAGCGGAGGTCCTGCTCCCGCTTCTTCACGAACGTCGACACGCCCGTCTTCGGGCTCAAGCTCCCGCAGGAAGTTTCGGGCGCGCTCTTCTCGCGTTACAGCCGGACGGCGAAGAGCCTGAGGCGCGTCTTCCTCGACGAGTTCGTCGGCGGAGAGGGGCTCGCGGAGGGCCTCCTCGGCGGGGGACCGGCGCCGGACGACGGCGAGTCGCTGCGGCGCGCGCGCGCGTTCTACGACAAGGTCCTCGTCGGCTACGGCGACGACTCCGTCGCGCAGCTCGGCGCGGCGCACGTCGCCGTGGAGCGCGCGTCGAACGTCGCGGCCCAGACGCTCGAGGACGCGCGCGTCGGGATCTCGTTCCTCGAGAAGTCCACGCGCTACGTCCGCTTCGACCAGAGGGACGCGGCGGGGAACTTCCTCTGGCACCGCGAGGAGACGCTGCTCGCGTCACGGCACGGCGCGGCGTTCGCGGCGCTCATGGACCGTCTCTTCTCGACGTACGCCGCGCAGGTCGACCCGATGATCCGGCACATCGAGGAGATCCTTCCGATCGAGTCCGTCGAGGTGCGGCATCCGAGGACGGGAGAGCCGCTCGCCTGGAAGGACGTCGAGAGGGACGGGGACCTCCTGAAGGCGGCGAAGCGGGCGTACGGGGCGACCGTGCGCGCGCACGCGTGCGACGTGATGCGCAGCTACCTTCCGGGCGCGACGCTCACGAACCTCGGCGTCTTCGCGACGGGCCAGGCGTTCGAGCACCTCCTGAACCGCCTTTACGCGAGCCCGCTCGCCGAGTGCCGCGCCCTCGGGGACGCGGTGCACGGGCGAGCTCGGCAAGCTCATCCCGTCGTTCGTGAAACGCGCGAAGAAAAGCGACTGGCTGGTCGGATCTGGATTCGCGCACGCGGCGCCGCCGCCGCGCGCGTCCTGCCTCCGGGCAGCCGCGCCTCGCCTCCGGCGCGGTCACGCTCCTCGACTTCGACCCGGACGGCGAAGCGAAGGTCCTCGCGGCTCTCCTCTATCCGTACGGCGACCGTCCGCTCGCCGAGGTGCGGGCGCGCGTCGCGGCGCTCTCGTCGGCGGAGCGCGCGGCGGTCCACGCGGAGCTGGGCGGCGCGCGCCGCAACCGCCGCGACAAGCCGCCCCGCGCGCTCGAGGAGACGTCGTACACGTTCGACCTTCTCGGGAACCTCGGGATCTATCGCGACCTCCACCGCCACCGCCTGCTCTCGCAGGAGCGCCAGCCCTTCACGACGGCGAACGGCTTCGAGACGCCGCCCGAGATCGCTGGAGTCCGGCTTCGGCCCGGAGTTCCGCGCTCGGATGGACGAGGCGCACGAGGTCTACGAGGCCGTGGCGCGCGACCACCCGCACGAGGCGCAGTACGTCGTGCCGTTCGCCTTCAAGGTGCGCTGGCGCGTGACGCTGAACCTGCGCGAGGCCGTCCATCTCTGCGAGCTCCGCTCGATGCCGCAGGGCCACCCGGACTACCGGCTCCTCGTGCAGGAAATGTGGAAGCAGATCGAGGCGGCCCACCCCGCTCTCGCGCCGTGGGGAAAGTTCGTGAACCGCGACACGTACCGCCTCGGCCGCCTCCAGTCCGAGATGCGGACGGCGTACCGGCGCGCCGGCGGCGGGCGTCTAGCCCGCCGTCAGCTCGTCGAGCCCCGCGAGGACGTGGGCGGCGTCCTCGTCGGGGCGCGCGAGGTAGACGGGGATCGCGCCGGGGATCTCGTGGAAGATCTCCGTCACCATCTCCGGGTCGTCCGTGACCACGGCGTCGAGGCGCGCGGAGCGGCCGAGGCGCTCGAGGACGTTCTCGAGCCCCTGCTCGCCGAGGAACGTCGTCGAGGGCAGTGCGAGCGCGCGCAGCTCCTCGAGGAGGCCGTGGCGCTCGCTGGTCGCGACGAGGACGTGCCTCATCCGGAGCGCCTCGCCTCGCGGAGCAGCCTCTCCAGGGTTTCCGAGACGCCCAGAGCGCCGGCGGCCCGCCGCATGTAGACCTCGTCGAGTGCGCCGCGCTGGATCGCGAGGACGCCGTAGACGTCGCGAATCTGAATGTAAGGAATGCCGGAGGCGTCGAGCTGGTCGACGACCTTTCGAAGGAAGGCGGCGAAACTCACCTGGGGTGGTCCGCGTAGGCGAAGGCACGGTTGAAGAGCTTCTCGCCGAGAAGGAGCCGAGCAACCTCCCGGCGTACGGCCTCGTCCGGTCGGCCGGGATGGCGGGCCCTGGCCGCCGCGAGGAGACCTTCAAGCACTTCGTCGCAGAGTGCGAGCCCGGCAGCAAAGCGGCCATCCGTGCCGAGCATGCGCAGGGCGTCGGACCGGCGTTCGAACGCCTCGCGGCTGGTGTCCAGTGGCCAGGGTCGCGAATCCATCGTTTGTCTCCGCCGGAGAAGCTCTTGAAGCCGGCGGCTCTCGAAGCCTACAGTGTTCCCGCCGTGGCGCCGAAGCTTCCCGTGTACCTCGATTATCACGCGACGACGCCGGTCGACCCGCGCGTCTTCGAGGCGATGCGGCCGTACTTCACGGAGGCGTTCGGGAACGCGGCGTCCCGGAGCCACGTCTTCGGGATGCGCGCCGCGTCCGCGGTCGAGAAGGCGCGCGAGGAGGTCGCGGACCTCGTCGGCGCGAACCCGAAGGAGATCGTGTTCACGTCCGGCGCGACCGAGGCCGACAACCTCGCCGTCCTCGGGGCGTCCCGGGCGCGCCGCGCACGGGGGACGCACGTCGTCGTCTCCGCGATCGAGCACCGGGCCGTCCTCGACCCCTGCGCGCGCCTCGAGGCGGAGGGCTTCCGCGTGACGCGCGTCGCCCCGGACCGGCTGGGCCGGACGGACGCCGCGGCGGTCGCGGCGGCGCTCGCGCCCGACACCGTCCTCGTCACCGTCATGGCGGCCAGCAACGAGATCGGGACGCTCAACCCCGTCGTGGAGATCGCGGAGCTGTGCAAGTCGAAGGGCGTCCTCTTCCACACGGACGCGGTCCAGGCCGCGGGCAAGGTCCCTCTCGACGTCCATTCCTCGGGCGTCGACCTCCTCTCGCTCTCGGCGCACAAGATCTGCGGGCCGAAGGGAGTCGGCGCGCTCTTCGTGCGCGCCTCGAACCCGCGCGTCACGCTCGACCCGATCCTCTTCGGCGGCGGCCACGAGCGCGGCCTCCGTCCCGGCACGCTCGACGTGCCGGGGGTCGTCGGCTTCGGCGCGGCGGCGGCGATTGCGCGCGCGGAAGGGGCCGCGGAGTCCGCGCGCGTCGCGTCGCTGCGCGACCGGCTCTGGGCGGAGCTCGAGGCGGCGGTCCCGGGCGTCACGCGCAACGGCGATCCCGTGGACTGCCTCCCGGGCAACCTCAACGTGCGCTTCCCCGGCGCGCCGTCGGACACCGTGATGATGGAGACGCGCGACCTCGCCGTCTCCGCGGGCTCCGCGTGCACGTCGGCCTCCGTCGAGCCGAGCCACGTCCTCCTCGGGATCGGCCTCACGAAGGAGGAGGCGCACGAGTCGATCCGCTTCGGCCTCGGGCGCTTCACGACCGCCGAGGAGGTCGACTGGGCCGCGGAGGCAGTGGCCGCTTCCGTCGCCCGAGTGCGCACGGCGCGCGGCTGGGGTCAGGCCGTCAGCTCTTCGCGATGAAGCCCCACGGCGCGCTCTGGCGCGCGTGGGGGTCGAAGGCGCCGCGCGGGAGGGAGGGGTCCGCGGACGGGAGCCCGCCGCTCGCCGGGCGGACGACCGCGAGGAGCGTTTCGCGGTGCGTCTTCACGAGGCGGCGCACGGGCGCGCCGGCCGCCGCCTCGAGGAGGATCGGCGTGGCCTCGGGCCCCATCTTCGCGAGCCAGGCCTCCCAGATCGCCTCGACGACGGGCATCCCGCGGAACGACACGTTCGGCATCTTCCGGAACGCCGCGTCGAGGCGCTTCATCTTCTCCTCGAGCGCGGCGGGGTCGTCGAGGCTCTCGTTCTCGAACGGCGTGTGCGGCTTCGGGATGAACGCGTTCACGGTCGGGACGAGCGTCCCGACGCGCCCGCGCAGGCGGCCCTCCGCGAGGAAGACTCCGCGCAGAGCGTCCACGAGCCGCACGATGTCGTCCACGTCCGCGTCCGTCTCGCCGGGCAGTCCGACCTGCAGGTAGAGCTTGAGCTGCGTGATCCCCGAGCGCGCGATGAGGCGCACCTTCTCGAAGAGCATCTCGTCGGAGACCTTCTTGTTGATCGCGCGGCGCAGCCGCTCGTTGCCGGCCTCGGGCGCGATCGCGAGCGCCCGCTCGCCCTGCGCCGTCAGGATCGCGAGGATCTCCTCGGAGATCGCGTCGATCTTCACGGACGACAGCGCGATGTGGTAGTCGAGCTCCGCGAGCCCCCTGAGGATCGGGAGGATCTCCGGGTGGTCGGCGACGGCCGTCGCGATGAGGCCGACGCGTCCCGTGAGCGGGCGATTCCGGCGCGCGACGTCGAGGACGTTCTCCGCCGAGACGCGCACCTGCGGCGCCATCGCGTACGCGGCCCAGCAGAAGCGGCACATCTCCGAGCAGCCGCGCGCGATCTCGATCAGGAGCTTGTCCGACAGCTCCGTGTGCGGCGTGAGGATCGTCGTGTGCGGCGGCTCGCGGAGCGCCCCCTCGCCGGCCTTGAACTGCTGGACGACGATCTTCCCCTCGTCGGCGGCCTCGGCGCGCGCGCCGTGGACGGCCGGGACGTAGAGGCCCGGGACGAGGGCGAACGCCGCGAGCGTCGCGTCGCGCGAGAGGTCCCGCCGCAGGACGTCCGCGATGAGGGGGACGATCTTCTCGCCGTCGCCCATCGCGAAGACGTCGACCCAGCGAGCGAGCGGCGCCGGGTTGATCCGGGCGCAGTCCCCGCCGACGAGGACGATCGGGTCGCCCTCGCCGCGCTCGGTCCGGTCGAGCGGGATGCGCGCCGCCGGCAGGAGCCTCAGGAAGTGGACGTAGTCCATCTCCCACGAGATCGAGAACGCGACGAGCGGGAAGTCGCCGAGCGGCGTGTCCGTCTCGAGCGTGCGCGGGCCCCGGAGGTCGCCGTCGTCCTCGACGAAGAAGCGGTCGCACGCGACGTCCTCCTCGCGGTTGAAGAGGCGGTAGACCCACTGGAAGCCGAGGTTCGACATCCCGATCTCGTACGAGTTCGGGAAGCCGAGCGCGACGCGCGTGCGCCCGTGGCGGGACAGGTCCTCCGTGGCCCGCTCGGCGGCGAGCAGCGTGCGGCGGCGATCAGGCCGGGATTGGGTCACTGTCCTCCGTGATTCCCTCGAACAGTATCGTCGAGAGGTACCGCTCGCCGGTGTCGGGAAGCATCGCGAGGAGGACGGAGCCCTTCGGGGCCTTCTGCGGCGACCTTCACGGCCGCCGCGAACGTCGCGCCGGACGAGATGCCGCAGAAGATGCCTTCCTTCTGCGCGAGCGCGCGGGCCGCGTCGCGCGACTCGACGTCGCTCACGAGGACCGCCTCGTCGTAGACCTTCCGGTTGAAGACCGCCGGGACGAAGTCCGTCGTCCAGCCCTGGATCTTGTGCGGGGCCCACTTTCCTTCGGTCACCATCGGCGCCGCGGCCGGCTCCGTGAAGACGACCTTGATGTCGGGCCGGGCCGCCTTCAGGATCTCGCCGGCACCCGTGATCGTGCCGCCCGTGCCGCTGCCCGAGACGAAGTAGTCGAGGCGTTTGCCCGCGAAATCGCGCAGGATCTCCGGGCCGGTCGTGTTCCGGTGGTACGCCGGGTTGGACGGGTTCTCGAACTGGTGCGGCATGAACCAGCCGTGCTTCGCGGCGAGCTCCTTCGCCTGCGTCACCATCCCGGATGCGCGGTTCGCCGCCGGGCTCAGGATCACCTTCGCGCCGAGGCCCTTCATGAGCTTGCGCCGCTCGACCGAGAACGAATCGGCCATGATCGCGACGAACGGATAGCCCTTCACGGCGCAGACCATCGCGAGCGCGATGCCCGTGTTTCCGGACGTCGGCTCGACGACCGTCTGGCCCGGCTTGAGGACGCCGCGGCGTTCCGCGTCCTCGATCATCGCGATCGCGAGGCGGTCCTTCACCGAGCTCATCGGGTTGAAGGCCTCGCACTTCACGTACATCGTCGTCCCGGCGGGCGCGAGCCGGTTGATGCGGACGACGGGGGTGTTGCCGATGGTGCCCAGGATGCTGTCGTGGATCACGGGCCGTCCTCCTTATGGGTGGAGCATGATAGGGAGGGACGAGCGAAATGAAATCTAGAGTCTCAGTCTCGACTTTCGTCGTGCTCCTGGCGCTCGCGTGGGCGGGCCCTCTCGTCGGACAGGGAGCCGTTTCCGAGTGGCCCCGGGAGTTCACGACGCCCAAGGGCAACACGATCGTCGATGTACCAGCCGCAGGCGGAGACCTTCCAGGGCGACCGGGTGACGGGCCGCGCGGCGGTCTCCTTCACGAAGCAGGGCGCGACGGCTCCGAAGTTCGGCGTCATCTTCTTCGCGGCCCGCGTCTCGGTGGATCGCGACGCCCGCCAGGTCTCCGTCCTGGACATGAAGGTCAGCCGCGTGCGGTTCCCGGGCATCACGCCCGAGAACGAGAAGAAGTTCACGGACAACCTCGAGGCGGAGGTCCCGAAGTGGGACCTCGTCTTCGCGTACGACCGCCTCCTCGAGAACGTCAAGGTCGCCGCCCGCGAGAAGACGAGCGCCGAGGGCCTCCGGCACGAGCCGCCGAAGATCGTCTTCGCGGACGAGCCCGACCGTCCTCCTGCCGTTCGACGGCGAGCCCGTCTTCCGCGAGGTCGAGGGCGCCCCGGTGAAGGTCGCCGTCAACACGTCGTTCCTCGTCGTGAACGACACGCGCAGCGGGACGTACTTCCTCTCGGGCGGGAAGAGATGGTGGTACGCGGCCGCGAGCCCTCTCGGCCCGTGGCGGGTGGTCGGCGGCCCGCCGGCCGACATCGCGGCGTTCGCCGCGCAGGCCCAGGCGGAGCAGAAGAAGAACGAGGACGCGGACGCGGTGGACGACGACGGCACCGAGTCGGCGGCGCCCGCCGAAGGTCGTCGTCGCGACCGAGCCCACCGAGCTCGTCGTCACCGAGGGCAAGCCCTCGCTCAAGCCGGTCGCCGGCACGAACGGCAACCTCCTCGCCATCGACAACACCGAGGGCGACGTCCTCCTCGACGTGCCGAGGCAGGACTATTACGTGCTCCTCTCCGGCCGCTGGTTCAGGAGCAAGTCCCTCGCCGCGGGCGCGGCGTGGTCCTACGTCGCGCCGGACGCGCTCCCGGAGAGCTTCGCGAAGATCCCGCCGGAGTCCGACTCGGGCGACGTCCGCGCCGCCGTCGCGGGGACGGACGAGGCCGAGGACGCCGTCCTCGACGCCCAGATCCCGCAGACGACCGCCGTCAGGCGCGCCGACGCGACGCTCGAGGTCCAGTGGGACGGCGAGCCGAAGTTCATCGGGATCGAGGGCTCGGCGACGTCCTACGCCGCGAACGCGTCGACGTCGGTCCTCCTGATCCGGGGCCGCTACTACGCCTGCGAGAACGCCGTGTGGTTCGCGTCCGACTCGCCGGACGGCCCGTGGTCCGTCGCGGAGTCCGTGCCGTCGGACGACATCGACGCGATCCCGCCGAGCGCTCCCGTCTACAACGTCAAGTACGTCCGCATCTACGACGCGACGCCGGACGTCGTCTGCTTCGGCTACACGCCGGGATACACGGGCGTGTACCCGTGGCACGGCACCGTCGTCTGGGGCACGGGCTGGCGTTACCGGCCGTGGGTCGGGCCGGTCTATTGGTGGCCGCGCCCGTACACGTGGGGACTCTGCGCGCACTACAACCCGTGGACGGGATGGGGCTTCGGCACTTCGTGGAGCTACCCGTTCTTCAACGTGAGCTTCGGCTGGGGCGGCTGGTTCCGGCCGCGCGGCTGGTCCCGGCCCTCGTACGGCGGCTGGCACCGTCCGGGAGGCTGGGGCTGGTACGGCCCCGGCGGCTATCGCCCGCCCGCGGCGATCGCCGGGAACTACTGGAGCGGCCACGGCGGAGGCAACTGGAACCGGCCGCTCCCGGGCCCGCGTCCGGGTGCGGCGCGTTCGTTCTCGGGGCCGCTGCCGGGCGTGCACGCCGGCCTCGGCTTCCGCCCTCCGTCGCGCGAGATCCGGATGCCGGCGCAGACGAACATCTACACGCGTCTCCCGGCGAAGACCCGCGACTTCGCGCGCTCGCCGTCCGCGTTCGAGCGGCCGAAGACCTCGACGAAGAAGGCCAACGACGTCTACGCCGACAGGAACGGCGAGGTCTACCGCCGCACGAAGGAAGGCCAGTGGCAGCAGCGCGAAGGCGACCGCTGGAAGTCGAGCGGCGGGACGACGGCGAAGTCCTTCAGCAAGGGCGGCGGCGCCGGCGGCACGGCCGGCGGGGCCACGGGCGGCGCGACGGGGCATCCGTCCTGGAGCGGCAAGCCGCCCGTCGTCACGTCGCAGGCCCCCACCGGCAGGACGTGGGCCGCGCCGCGCGAGCTGGACCGCGACTTCTCGGCGCGCCAGCGGGGCGACGCGCGCGTGCGGGAGAGGGCCTACTCTTCCTCGTCCCAGGGGAAGAACAAGGCGTCGTCGTCGTCCAAATCGGCGCCGGTGCACCCCAGGAGCGGCGACAGGGACAAGAAGCGCTGAGAGTTCCCGTTCCCGGCCCCGGCGGGAGAACCTTCGGGGCCGGATTCCGTTAATCAGGTTGAGGAGTTGCGATGTACTACGTCATCGGGGCCAACGGCAGCCAGTACGGACCGGTCGACGAGGCGACGCTCCGGGCGTGGATCGCCGAGGGCCGTGTCGGCGCGCCGAGCCTTTCGTTCAAGTCGGGAGAGGCCTCGTGGGTCCCGCTCTCGACGCGGGAGGAGTTCAAGGAGCTGCTCGGCACCGCGGCCGTGCCTCCCGCGTCGGGCGCCGCGGCGCCGCCCGTCGCCGCTCCGCCGTACGCCGCCCAGCAGGCGCCCCTCGGGCCCGGCGAGCGCGACTGGCTCGTCGTCCTCCTGCTCTCGATCTTCCTCGGGACGTTCGGGGTGGACCGCTTCTACCTCGGCCACGTCGGCCTCGGCCTCCTGAAGCTCTTCACGATCGGCGGCTGCGGGATCTGGTGGCTCGTGGACGTGATCCTGATCGCGACGAACTCGCTCAAGGACGTCAACGGCCGGCTGCCGGTGAAGCGGCTTTAGGTCTTCGGTCCCGGCGCCGCAGGGGCCGGAGCCGGAGCGATGGCGGCGCCGTTCACGGTGACCTCGGCCGACCAGCCGAACGCGGCGGCCGCGTCCGAGAAGAGCCCGGCGGCGTGGCGCGAGGCCGCGTCGAAGAGGCCGGCGTCCTTCGCGGATTTTCGCGAGCGAGGCGCGGGCCCACGTCGTCCAGCGCGTGCGGTCGTCGGGGGTGATCGGGTTCAGAAATCCCGACGTCTCGTCGAACCACTCCAGCCGGTCGTCCACGGAGAGGATCTGGGGGGCGGGCAGACGGACGCGCACGATCTTGCGCGCTTCGTCGGCCGAGACGTCGAAGCCCTTGTCGAGGTCGAAGCCGCCGAGGACGCGCCCGCGCAGGCGGAGCGTCGCGTTCTTCGGGACGTCGAAGACGAGGATCGTCTTCACCTCCTCGACCCGGAGGACGTCCGAGATCTCCATCTGGACGGTCGCGAGCCGTGCGATCTTCCTCACGGCGGTCACGACGGGGGCCGAGCCGGGTCCGCGCGGGGCCGCCCTCCCCGTGAGAAAGCCGATCGCGAAGAGGAGGACCGCGGCGCCGAGGGCGGCGAGAAGGCCGAGGACGAGGCGCCGGCGCATGAAGCAGGAAGACTAGTCTCCTTCCACCCCATTTGGTGCGAAAGTGCCTCCAAATCGGACCCGTGCGGCGGTGGGATCCCGCAGTCCGGGCGCTAGAATCGGCAGGAAAAATGCTATTGAAGTCCGGGAAGGACTCCGGAGGACGCATGACGACAAGACTCTCGCGCACCTGTCTCGGAGCAGCCCTCGCGCTGCTCCTCGCGGCGGGCAGCGCCTTCGCCGGGCAGCAGGGCCGCATCGTGGGCAAGGTGACGGACGGCAAGGGCGTCGCGCTCGCCGACGTCAGGATCACGATCACGACGAAGTCCCTCGGCAACTTCAAGGTCGATCTGAAGACCGACGCGGACGGCAGGTGGGGGACGGTCCTCAACGACGCGACGCTCACCTACCACTACAAGTTCGAGAAGCAGGGCTACATGGGCGCCGAGCAGGACAAGAAGGTCCCGGCCGGCGGCTCCGAGACCCTCGACGTCCAGCTCCTCACGCAGGAGCAGGCGGTCGAGAAAGGCGTCGTCAAGGTGGTCGTCGACCCGTTCGTGGTCGCCTACAACGCCGCCGTCGAGTTCTACCAGGCGAACGACTTCGACGGCGCGTGGGCGAAGTCGCAGGACGCGGTGAAGGCCGGCCCCGAGAAGGCGAGTGGCTACGACCTCGCCGCCAAGATCGCGGCCGCGCGGAAGGACTGGGACAACGTCGTCGCGATGGGCGAGAAGTCGCTGGCCCTCGAGCCCGACAACCCGCCGCTCCTCGGCCTGCTCATGGCGGCCTACCGCGCCAAGGGCGACAAGGTGAAGGCCGCCGAGTACGAGAAGAAGTACATCGCGGCGAACCCGGACCAGCCCGACGTGATCTACAACCAGGCCGTCGAGCTCTACAACAAGGGGAAGTTCAAGGAAGCCGAGCCGCTCCTCGTGAAGGTGACGGACGCCAAGCCCGACCACGCGAAGGCCCAGTACCTCCTCGGGATGTGCGACGTGAACCTCAACAAGATCCCGGAGATGAAGAAGCACCTGGGCGAGTACCTCAAGCTCGAGCCGAAGGGCGCCGACGCGGCCGCCGCGAAGGAAATGCTCGACGCGTTCAAGTGACCGTGTGACGCCGTTCGTCATCGGGATCGCCGGGGGCACGGGGTCGGGCAAGACGACGGTCGCGCACGCGATCGTCAAGCGGGTGGGGGAGGAGCGGATCGCGTTTCTCTCCCACGACGCCTACTACCGCGACTTCGCCGACCTCCCCAAGGACATCCTCGACGGCAAGAACTTCGACCACCCGGACTCGCTCGAGACCGAGCTCCTCGTGCGGCACCTCAGGGCGCTCAAGCAGGGCATGGTCGTCGAGATGCCCGTCTACGACTTCAAGGTCCACCGGCGGGCGCCGGAGACCCGCCGCGTCGAGCCGCGCAAGGTCATCCTCGTCGACGGGATCCTGATCTACGTCGAGGCCGAGCTCCGGAGGCTCTTCGACGTGAAGATCTTCGTCGACACGGACTCCGACGTCCGCCTCATCCGCCGGATCAAGCGCGACATCGCCGAGCGCGGCCGCTCGCTCGAGAGCGTCGTCGCGCAGTACGAGAGCACGGTCCGCCCGATGCACCTCGAGTTCGTCGAACCCTCGAAGCGCTACGCGGACCTCATCATCCCGGAGGGCGGCGAGAACGAGGTCGCCCTCGAGTTCCTCTTCGCCCGCCTGAACGCCCTCCTCGAGGACTGAGCGGGCCGGGGCACTCGCCCCGGCCATGCCACGATGCGTCAGAATGCGCGGATGCGAATCGCTCTCCGCGCCGCCGCTGCCGCCGTCTTCCTGTCCACGACCGCGTTCGCCGCCTCGCCGGACGCCGCCGCGCGTCTCGCGGGCCGGGCCGTCGGGGACACGCCTCTGCTCGCCGACACGCGGGAGCTCTGCGACACGATCGGCGGCAGGCCCGTCGGGTCGCCCGCGAACGCGCGCGCGGTCGCCTGGGCCGCCGCGAAGTTCAAGGCCGCCGGAGCGGACGCCGTCCGCGCCGAGGCGTTCCCCGTGCCGTTCCTCTGGCTGCCGGGCACCGCGGAGCTCTCGATCGTCGCGCCCGAGAGCGTTCCCCTGCGCGTCGTCGCGTGCCCGGCGGCACCGTCCACGAGCGGCACGATCACCGCGAAGGCCGTGGACGCGGGCGAGGGGACCGACGCGGACTTCGCCCGTCTCGGAGCGAAGGCCAAGGGCGCGATCGCCGTCGTCCGGTCGAAGGAGATGAAGACGGCCGACGACCTGTTCGCCGAGTACATGCGCAACGGCGTGATCTTCGACGCCGCGAAGAAAGCCGGTGCCGTCGCGGTCCTCCTGCAGTCCACGCGGCCGCGCGGTCTCCTCTACCGCCACCCGGTCGGCCTCGGCCGCGAGCTCGCGCCGCTCCCGGCCGCGATGGTCTCGCGCGAGCACGCGGCGCGGCTCCTGCGGCTCGCCGAGCAGGGCGACGTCGTCGTGCGGCTCAACATCGTCAACCGGACGGGTGGGGCCTACGAGTCGCAGAACGTCGTCGCCGAGATCAGGGGGAGCGAGAAGCCGGACGAGGTCGTCCTCCTCGGCGCGCACCTCGACTCGTGGGACCTCGGCACCGGAGCGAACGACAACGGCGTGAACGTCGCGCTCGTGATCGACGTCCTCAGGGGGATCAAGGAGCTGGGTCTCAAGCCGAAGAGAACGATCCGGTTCGTCGCCTTCAACGCCGAGGAGCTCGGGATGTGGGGCTCGGCCGAGTACGTGCGCGCCCACGCGAAGGAGCTCGGGAACGTCGCGGCCGTCGTGATCTTCGACGTCGGCTCCGGCCGCACGACGAACTTCTTCCTGAACGGCCGCGAGGACCTGCGGAAGCCCGCCGACGCGGCGCTCGCCGCCGTCGCCGGGCTCGTGAGCGCGCCGCACACGCTCGAAGGCGTCGACGGGACCGACAACTTCGACTTTCTCCTCTCGGGCGTCCCGAACTACGTCGCGAACCAGGACTGGGCGCCGTACCTGCCCGACTACCACGCCGAGTCGGACACCTTCGACATGGTCGATGCGCGCGAGGCGCGCGCGAACGCCGCGATCGCGTCCGCGCTCGTGTGGAGCCTCGCGAACTCCGACGGCCGCGCGCCGCGCCAGTCGAAGGCCGAGGTCGACAGGCTCCTGAAGGAGACGAAGCTCGACGAGCAGATGAAGGCGATGGGCCAGTGGGACGACTGGATCGCGGGGAAGCGCGGCGTTTCGAAGTGACTACAATCGCGCCCCTGTGAGCACATTCCTGCCCGTCCCCGAACAGATGGACCTCCTCCTCAAGGGCGTCGAGGCCTGCGAGAAGAAGGAGGAGCTCGAGAAGAAGCTGGCCCGGTCCCTGAAGACGGGCAAGCCCCTGCGCGTGAAGGTGGGCTTCGACCCGTCCGCGCCCGACCTCCACCTCGGCCACACGGTCGTCTTCCGCAAGATGCGCCACTTCCAGGAGCTCGGCCACGAGGTCGTGTTCCTGATCGGCGACTTCACCGGGATGATCGGCGACCCGACCGGCAAGAAGGCGACGCGTCCGCAGCTCACGAAGGACGAGATCCTCGCGAACGCCGAGACGTACAAGGCGCAGGTCTTCAAGATCCTCGACCCCGTGAAGACGCGCGTGATGTTCAACTCCGAGTGGCTCTCGGCGCTCGGGGCCGAGGGGCTCGTCCGGCTGTGCGCGAAGTACACGGTCGCGCAGCTCCTCGAGCGCGACGACTTCTCAAAGAGGTTTCGCGAAGGGAAGCCGATCGCGGTCCACGAGCTCCTCTACCCGCTCTGCCAGGGCTACGACTCCGTCGCGCTGGACGCGGACGTCGAGCTCGGCGGCACGGACCAGCTCTTCAACCTCCTCGTCGGGCGCGAGCTCATGCGCGCGTGGGGCAAGGAGCCGCAGTGCGTCCTGACGCTTCCGCTCCTCGTCGGGACGGACGGCGTCGAGAAGATGTCGAAGTCGCTGAACAACGCGATCGGCGTCACCGAGACCCCGAACGAGATCTTCGGGAAGGTCATGTCCGTCTCGGACGCCGCGATGTGGGCCTACTGGACGCTCCTGACGGACCGGCGCCCCGCGGAGATCGAGGAGATGAGGGCCGCCGTCGCGGGCGGGACGCTGCACCCGAAGAAGCTGAAGATGGACCTCGGCCTGCAGATCGTCTCGGACTTCCACGGCCAGGCCGCCGCGTTCTCCGCGCAGGACGAGTTCGAGCGCCGCTTCGCGGGGGCGGGGGGCGCGGTGAGCGCGGAAGAGAAGACTCTGTCCAGCTTGTTCCCGGGAGAAGATTTCTTAGAAAGGAATATTGGGGACGTGCTCGTCGCCGCGGGTCTCGCGCCGAGCAAGAACGTCGCGCGCCAGAAGGTCAAAGAGGGCGCCGTGTCGGTCTCGGAAGACGGACAGACGTGGACGAAGATCGACTCGCCCGCTCACGCGCTGCGCCTCGACACCCCCGCTGGAGTCTTTCTTCGAATGGGTAAGAAGTTCGTCCGGGTGAAGCCGTGATGCGCCGACTCGCGCCGCCGATTTCCCCTCCCCTCCTCACCTTCTAAGAAACTCTTCGATGCCGAAACCCAAGCCGAAGCGCCGCACGAAGCGCACGGGTCCGAAGCGGACGCTCCTCCTCGTCGGCGGCGGGGGGCGGATGGGGCGGAGGCTCGCTCCGTTCTTCCGGAGGAAAGGCTTCCGCGTCCTGATCGCGGATCCCGCCGGCCGCGTGCCCGGCTTCTCGTCGGCGGACGCCGGCGCCGCCGCGTCCGCCGACGTCGTCTGCGTCGCCGCGTCGCTCGACCGGACGGCCGCGGCTCTCGAGGCCGTCCTCGCGCAAGCGCCGCGCGGCCTCGTCTTCGACATTGCGAGCCTCAAGACGCCGCTCCTCCCGCTCTTCGCCCGCGCCCGCAGGGCGGGCGTCGCGATCGCGTCGGCGCACCCGATGTTCGGCCCTTCGGCCGCCTTTCGCGGCAACGACTTCCTCGTCCTCGACTGCGGCGACGCGGCCGCCGCCTCGCGCCTCGCACGCCTCTTCGCCGGCGAGGGCCTCCGGGTCCGCCGGATGCCCGTGACGGAGCACGATCCGTGGGCCGCGCGCACGATGGGCCTCGCGCACGTGGCGGCGCTCGCGTGCGCGGGAGCTCTCGAGCGCCTGAAGGTGGACGCGTTCGACGTGGACGGCCGCGCGACGACGTCCTTCCGCCGCCTCCTCGACCTCGTCGCGTCCCTTCTCGACCAGGATCCCGCCCTGACGCGGGCCATCCAGACGCAGAACCCGGACGCGCCGTGGGTCGCCGAGGTCCTCGCCGGAGAGGTGGAGGCGTTCCGCGCCACGCTCTTCGCGCCCGACCCCGCTCCGCTCGCCGCGCGCATCGGCGCCCTGCGCCGCGCCCTCGGGCGCGCATGAGCCCCGCGTTCCGCCGCGCCGCGGCGGGCGTCCTCGCGGCGGCGTCCTTCCTCCTCCTCGGAGTAAAGGCCTGGGAGGCCGTCGCGCCGCTTCCCGTCTCACTCTCGGTCATGCGGAAGTTCTGGCGCGCGGGCTCGACGACGCGCCTCCTGAACTCCCGCCTGTTCCGGCGCGACCCGGAGCTCGGCGCGGCCCTCGTCTCGCGCGACCGGTTCCTTCCGCTCGACGCGGACGTCGTCCTCACCGTGCCACCGCGTCTTTCGGACGGCGCGGCGGAGGAGATGCGGCGCAAGGCCGCGTTCGTCCTCGCGCCGCGGCGCGTCACGCTCGCCCGCGGCGAGACGCCGCGGGACGGGTTCGTGCTGTCGCCGGCCCCGGCCGCTCCGTCCGCGAAGGGGACGCCGTGAGCCGCGCCGCGACGCGCTTCCTTCTCGCCGCCGCGGCGCTCCTTCTCGCGTGGGGCGTGTACACGACCGCCGTCGTCGCGATGCGCGAGCCCTTCGCGCTGAACGACTACGCCGCGATCTGGGGCCTCAAGGCGCGGGCGCTCTCCCGGACGGGCTCGCTCGCGTCGCTCTTCCGCGTGGACCCGGAGGGAGCGTTCTCGCACCCCGAATATCCGCCGCTCTGGCCGCTCCTCCTGACGGGCGCGACGCGGGCCCGGCTGCCGTACGACGACCTCGTCGCGACGCCGCTCTGGCCCCTGCTCGCGCTCGCCGCCTCGCTCCTCGCCGCCCGCGCAGCCCGGTCCTGGCGCGTCGCGTGGCCCTTCGCGCTCCTCGCGGGCGCGGCGGTCTCGCTCCTCCCGTACTGGCGTCGGTACCCGGGCTACGCGGAGGGCCTGCTGCTGGTTCTCGTTCTCGCGGCGGCGGGCGAGGCCGCGCGCGCCGGCGAGGACTCCGGCGCGACGGTCCGGCTGTCGATCTTCCTCACGCTCGCGGCGTGGACGAAGCCCGAAGGCCTCGTCGCGGCGCTCGCCGCCGCCGCGGTCCTCGCCGTGGCGAAACGCGGCCGGGCCGCGCTCGTCGTCTGCCTTTCCGCGGTGCTCCTCGCCGCGCTCCCGTGGGCGCTCGTCGTACGGCGTCTCGCGCCGAACCCGCTGCCGACGGCGTTCGCGCTGTCGGAGTTCTCGGCGGAAAAGGCGCTCTCCGCGTTCTCGGCGTTCGTGTCCGAGGCCGCGCCCGCGGCGGGCCTCGTCCTCGCGGGAGCCGGTCTCCTTCTTCTCGCGCCGGACACGCTCCGGCGCCGGCGGGCCTTCCTCGCGTGGGCGGCGGTCTACTCCTGCGCGCTCCTCGGCTCGTTCGCGTTCAGCCGGTTCGATCCCGCGTGGCACGTGCGCTGGTCGTGGGACCGCGTCCTCGTCGTGCCGCTCGCGGCCCTGGTGCCCGTTCTGGCCGAGGCCCTCGAGGAGAGCGCCGGAGCGGGCGGCGCGGGTCCGGCGCTGCCTTTTTAGCGCGTCTCTCCGAAAAATGAGCCGATTGCACCATGCGCGCCGGGCATGGCGATTGCTATTTTTGGGACGGGTGCCCCCGCCCGAACGAGGGGCTCTTCGGAGGTTTCTATGCGACGTCACTGGATCACGATGGGAGCGTGCCTGGCCTTTCTGGCGGCGGCTCCCGGGTTTGCAGTTCCTTCACCGGCGGGCGACAAGGGCGCGACGGCCGTGGACGACTCGCGTTCGGACGGAAGCTTCGTCGCCACCGTCCTCGAGCGCAAGAGCGCCGAGCTCACGCTCCAGAAGGACAACGGCGAGGTGGTGTTCCTCTCCTTCAACGAGCCCGGCCTCACCGTGCAGATCGACCGCGCCGTCACGAAGGGCTCCCGCGTGAAGGTCACGGAGGAGTCCACGAGCATGTCGCGGACCCTCATCGTCCAGCTGGCGCCGGCGAACTGAACGTCGCGTCCGATCTTCCCACCGGGATGCGCGCCGGGTCGAACGTCCGCACGGCCTCGGCGGGCGACCCGGCGGGATCCTGACCCAGGACCGAAAGGGCGAAGAGGAGCGCCCGGCGCCGGGCTGCGTCGTCGAGCGACTCGAGCGGCAGCGCCCCGTCCCTCTTGCCGAGCTTCCTCCCGTCCGCGCCGAGGACGAGGGGGAGATGCGCGTACGACGGCGTCGGGAGCGAGAGCGCGCTCTGGAGCGCGATCTGCCGCGCGGTCGAGTCGAGGAGGTCCGCGCCGCGCACGACCTGCGTGACGCCCTGCGCCGCGTCGTCCACGACGACCGCGAGCTGGTACGCGTACGGACCGTCCGCGCGCTTGACGACGAAGTCGCCGACGGTCTTCTGGACGTCTTCGGAAAGAGTTCCGAAGAGAAGATCTTCGAAGGTGAAGAGACCGGGGGGAACGCGGAAGCGGAAGGCGCGGGCGGTGCGACCTGGTGGCAGGCCTTTGCGGCAGGTGCCCGGATAGATCGCGCCCTGGGGCGCGGCACCGCCGGCTCCCGCACCTGCAGCGGCTCGTCGCGCATTCGAAGAATCTTCTTCTTCGTGAACGGGCGCCGATGCCGTCCGCGCGAGATCCGCGCGTGAGCACGCGCAGGCGTAGATCGACTTCTTCCGAAGAAGGTCTTCAATCGCCGCTTCGTAGAGCGGCTGACGTCCCGATTGAAAGACGACTTCTCCGTCCCACGTCAGGCCGAAGCGCTCGAGAGTGCGCAGGATGTCGTCGGCCGCGCCGGGGACGACGCGAGGCGTGTCGAGGTCTTCCATCCTCACGAGCCAGCGCCCGCCCGCCAAGCGCGCGAAGAGCCACGAGCCGAGCGCGGCGACCAGGCTCCCGAGATGAAGCGGGCCGGTGGGGGAGGGCGCGAAGCGCCCGACAGGCGGCGGGGCCGGCGTGGAGGTCACGGCGAGAGGTTAACCCGCTGAATCCCGGAGGCTTGACGCGGAAGGACGAGGCCCGTACGATGCGCCGCCTTCGCGCGGCCCGTGCGCGCGGAGGTCCGGATCTTTCACATTCCGCAGTAGCTCAATGGTAGAGCACCCGGCTGTTAACCGGGATGTTGTAAGTTCGAGTCTTACCTGCGGAGCCACTCTTCTTCCCCGCGAACTTGAGATGGGTTCGCGGTTAACACGTACCCCGCGATCACATCGCGGGGTTTCGTGTCTAAAGGGCGTGTGGTCAGAAGGGTTTGCGACGGTGCGGCCGAGAGGCCCGGTTCTTTGCCGCGAAAACAGAGAACGGCGGGTGTGGACGCGTGGGACCGAAATCGCTCCCGAACCCGATCTCTGACGGTCTGAAATGTCGAGAGAGCTGAGAGCGGTTAACAGGTCGGGCGAGGTGAGCTCAGGCTGGTTAACAGCCCTCCCTGCCGTGTGATCCGACGCAGGCCGCTCCGCGCCGCACCCCCGGCAATTCCCGGTGCGCCCCTACAAGGCGCCACGTCGATCTTCAGCACGCACAAAGCTTGGTGGTCGGCCGCCTATCGCCGTAAGCTTCGGCCCTACCGCGAAGAGCGCTTACGACAAGGCAGTTGACGATGAGGCTCGTGATTTGCTGTGTCCTGCTGCTTTCGTGGTCAACGTTCGTCCATGCACAGAGCCGCTTCGACGGTGCCTGGAAGATTGACCTCGCCGAGTCTGAAGCTCCGACCAAGCCTGAGTTCTATCTACTGCAAGACGGCACGTATCGTTGCACCACCTGTGATCCCCCGCTCGAAATTAGGGCTGATGGCCGAGACCACAAGATCACGGCAGATGCGTGCTACGACACGGTCAGCGTCAAGGTGGTTGACGACCGGACGACCGAGGAAACTGACAAGCGAATCGGGAAGACCGTCGGGACTTCAAAGATGACGGTCTCATCTGACTGGAACTCCGCCACGGTCGAGTGGACGGAGAGTTGTAAGAGCAACGGTGATGTGGTCAGTGGAACACTTATCCTGAGTCGGGTAACCAGAGGACCGCGCGGGTCGCACGCTGTATCGGGTTCTTGGCAGATCGTGAAGCGTGTGAACCTGTCGGAGAATGCGCTTTCCATAACCCTGAAGCTTGAAAACGGTACCTTCAGCTTCGCCGATCCCGCCGGGCAGAGTTATGCGGCGAGGTTGGACGGAACGCCGACCCCAGTCGAGGGGGATCTCACGAACAGCATGGTTTCGCTAAAACGCATCGGCGAGAACACGATCGAGGAGACTGAGAAACACGCGGGGAAAATGGTCAAGGTTACGCGCTTCACGCTCTCTGCCGACGGAAAGACGATGACAATCTCAATCGAGAGCAAGGTAAACGGAAGCGTTCGGCAGTTTGTAGCGCATAAGCAGTAGTACAAGCTGATTGGTCCTTGAGATGGTGGTGGTCTATCGAAGCGTTCTGTAGGGGCACAGGGGCATTGCCACGCCCATTGGCGAGCCCAGACCAGAGGCGTCGTCATCGTTTGCCGGCCCTGCAGGTGATAAGGCTCCTACCTAGCGACGTTTAACACCAGCCGGTTCGACCGACGTCTCCCGATCTCCAGCTGCCTATGGTCACGGGCCACCGCGCTCTGAGCCCTCCACCCGGGAGCCACTCTTCTCCCCCGCGAACTTCTGATGGGTTTGCGGTTAACACGCCCCCCGCGAGATCCCTCGCGGGGTTTCGCGTCTAAAGGGCGTGTAGTCAGAAGGGTTTGCGAGGGTGCGCCCGAGAGGCTCGGTCTTCAGCCTGGAAAACAGAGAACGGCAGATGGCGCTCGAAAGGGCTGCAATCGCCCGCGCGGCCGCTCTCTGGGTGCTCGAAATGTCGAGAGCGGCGAAGAGCGGTTAACAGGTTTAGGGGTACGGTATCGGACCTTGCGCAGAAAATGAGGCGCAAGAGGCGAGGGGATTGGCCGCAGGCACTTTGTCGGGTGGACTCTACGCGCCACAGCCCGCGGTAATCCCCATTCGGGCCTTACGCTACATCGCCTTCGCCCGGGCGCGCATGCTCTCGGCGAGTCTCTTCAGAGACTGCAGTTCACTGTCAAGTTCGGTCTCGAAGCTCCTCCGCTCCTGGCTCCCAGTAACGCTGCCCTCACTTAACTGCGTCTTCGCTGCGGTGGCCATCGTAAAGGCCATCGCATAGTCCTTCTGCAAGGAATAGACGCCTGCAAGAAACTCATACACCGCCGCGGCACCCTCGAGGCCGTCCGGATGAACATTGCCGTCATCACCCAATGTGACTAGGGTTCGAGTCGCCTCTTCCTCCAGGGAAGCCTCCTCTTGGGTGACCCCGCCCGACGGTGCAAACAGGTATGCACGGCTCCACTCCACAGCAAGCTCACAGCAGAACCCGTTTTCCCCCAGCGCCTTCTCCGCCGCATCAACAGCCACGCGACTCCGCGGCGTCACCGTCGCAGCAATCGCTGCCTGGAGCGCTCGTACCTCGCGACCCGTGCTGGGACATAGCCATCGCAAAGCGTGCGAGGATGGAATTTTGCCAAGCCTCCCCGTTCTAAGGAAGCCAGCGCTCGCCTCGTAGAGTTTGGCTATACGAGCGAAACCGAGCTCGCGATAGCGTCGCGCCAAAGCCTCCCTTCCCTCAATGCTGCGCGGGTCTTGTCGGACCCCGAAGAAGAGTCGAGCGAGTTCGGCGTCACTGGTCTGCCGGTATGGTACCGGGCGACTGTCAGACTCGGAGCGGGCTGGTGTCGCACTGATCGTAGACGCAACGGCAACGAGAGTGCTAATACACACTCGCCGTGCATGACCCAGGTCGGGCCGTGTCCGTGCGAACATCACAGTGAACCTCCAACGTTCCAGGTCGGCGGCGCGCCAGCCGAGGGCTGCTTACAGCGACAGCTATTGGCAGAGAAGTCCCAGAGACCTTCCGTCTCGGTGGTCTCCCGCGGATTTCCCTGCAAGAGAGGGAGCCGGGTGTCCCAGGGTGTGCCGTAAGTGACCAACGTCTCGCCTGGTCCGCGCGGGCAGCAACTAGGCTCTAACACGAATTTCCAATATCGGCGACGACGGAGGAAGAGGCCAGCCAAGTCCCATCGACATCTGCAGTATTGTGAAGAATACGTTCTTCCCATGAGCGAGCCTCGGAAATGGAAGGTCCCAGTCTTCTTCCATTCCTTGTATATACCTTCTTCAATCCCTTCTCCAGCCGAGTGCCATGTACCAGTGCATCCGGAAGGGAGTGGTTCATCTGGGGTCGGCGAAAGCTGCAGTCCCGTGGGATCTCGGAATGAGACTGGTGACGAGCTGACATACGGATAAACGTCCCCATAATCGGTGGCAACGGG
>CAWIUK010000008.1:0-26669 GCA_963839295.1 uncultured Acidobacteriota bacterium
CGTCCGACGCTCCCGCGCCCGGTGGAGGCTCGGCCGCCGCCGCGGGAGGCGCGAACGGCGCCGGCCTGCTCGCGATGGTCGTCCGCCTGACGCTCGGCAAGGAGAAGTACAAGGCCGCGTGGGCCGAGCTCGCCCCGCTTGTCGACCGGCTGGACGCCGCGCGCGCGAGGCTCGTCGAGCTGATCGACGAGGACACGAAGGCCTTCGACGGGATCCTCGCGGCCCGGCGCCTTCCGAAGGAGACGGACGCGGACAAGGCGGCGCGCCAGAGGGCGATCGACGCCGCGAACGTCCTCGCGACGACCGTGCCGATGCAGACGGCGTTCTTCGCGCACGAGGCCCTCAAGACGGCGCCGCTCGTCCTCGAGAAGGGGAACCCGAACGCCGCGTCCGACGCGTGGGCGGGCGCGCTCGCGGCCTGGGCGGCCGTCCTCGCCGCGCTCGCGAACGTGAGGATCAACCTGCCCGGCGTCACGGACGCGGACCTTTCGCGCGGGTTCCGCGAGGACGCGGACCTGATGGAGAAGACGGCCGGCGAGGCGCTCGAGAAGGCCCGCGTCCTCGCCCGCGCCCGCGGGCTCTCGTCCTGACGGGCGCTCAGCCCGCGCGCCGCTCCTCGAGCCAGTCCGCGAACCGGTCGCGCGACCACGTGTTCACGACGCGATCCGCGGGGACGAGAGCGAGGCGCGCCACGGCGAGGCCGTAGTCGAGGAACGAGAGGTGCGCCGCGGCGTGCGCGTCGCTCGAGATCGAGAAGAGGCAGCCGGCGGCCGCGGCGATCCGCGCGAGCGCGGGCGGCAGGTCGAGGCGCTCCGGGCAGCCGTTCAGCTCGACGGCGACGCCGAGGTCGGCGGCGCGCGCGAAGATGCGCGGCCAGTCGGCGCGCACGCCGCTGCGCATGTCGTAGAGGCGGCCCTTCGGGTGGCCGAGGACGGCGACGCCCGGCGTCTCGATCGCCCGGACGAGGCGCGCGGTCTGGTCGCGCCCGCTCCGGAGCTCGGTATGGACGGACGCGACGACCGCGTCGAGCTCGGGCACGCCCTTCGGCGTCACGTCGAGCGAGCCGTCCTCGGCGATGTTCGCCTCCGCCCCGACGAACATCGCGAACGTCCCGGCGCGCTCGTTCAGGGCGTCGACCTCGCGCCGCTGCGCCCGGAAGTCGGCGGGGAAGAGCCCGCCCGCCACGGCGCAATCGCGCGCATGGTCCGTCAGGAGGGCGTACGAGTCGCCGCGGGCCTCGAGCGCGCGGTGGAGCGCCGCGAGCGCCATCCGGCCGTCCGATCGGTCCGTGTGCAGGTGCGCATCGCCGCGCAGGTCCGCGTGCGAGATCCCGCCCGGCGCCGAGAGGACGCGGTCCACGTCCGAGCGCGTCAGAAAATCGGCCTTGCGGGGAGCCGCGGGGTCGGCGCGGTCCAGGATCGCCGCGAGCGCGTCGCCCACGTTCTCGTCCGAGCCGCAGGCGAGGAACGAGGCGATCGCGTCGGCGGCGCGGGGCGACACGCCCGGCAGCGCCCCCACCGCGATGCGCCGCCCGAAGAGGTCCGCGTCCAGCTGGCGGAGCGTCCGGGCCGCCGCGCGGTACTCGGACGCGCGGCGGCTCAGCGGGTCTTCGGCGGACGCGAGCGCGAGGAGCGCGGACGCGAGCCGGCCGTTCGTCACCGGAGGCGCCGCGGGAAGGGGAGGGCCGGAGGGAGACGGGAGAGCCGACATCGCGCCTCGCCCCGATTGTACGTGCGGCGCGGATTAGACTCGCCCGCGATGGCGAACCCCGAACGGCCCGCGCTCGCGCTGATCGACGCGTCCAACTACCTCTACCGCGCCTTCTACGCGATCCGCGGCCTCACGGGCCCGGGCGGCAGGCCCACGAACGCGGTCTACGGCTTCCTGAACATGTGGCGGAAGTACGTCGCGGACCGCAAGCCCGCCGCCGTCGCCGTCTGCTTCGACCGGTACGAGAAGACGTTCCGCGAAGAGATGGACGCCAAGTACAAGGCGCAGCGCGCCGCCATGCCGGACGACCTCGTCCCGCAGATCGAGGACGCCAAGCGCCTCTGCCGCCTCCTCGGCCTCGCGGTCCTCGAGGAAGCGGGGTTCGAGGCCGACGACCTGATCGGCTCGATCGCGGTCGTCGCGAAGGAGGCCGGCTTCTTCGCCGAGATCTGCTCGGCCGACAAGGACCTGTTCCAGCTCGTGAAGGACCCGGACGTCGCCGTCTACCACCCGGTGAAGGACGTCCTCCTCGACGAGGCGGGCGTCCTGGAGTTCTTCGGCGTCAAGCCCTCGCAGGTCATCGACGTCCTCGCGCTCATGGGCGACTCGTCCGACAACATCCCGGGCATCACGCGGGATCGGCGAGAAGACCGCCAAGGAGCTCATCACGACGTTCGGCTCGCTCGACGCGATCTACGCGCGCCTCGAGGAGGTGAAGGGAAAGAGGAAGGAGCTCCTCGCCGCCGGGCGGGACGAGGCCTACCGCTCGCAGACGCTCGCGACGGTGCGCTGCGACCGCCCGCTCCCGGCGCCGCCCGAACAGCTCCTCGAGCACTTCCGGATCCGCCCGGTCGAGGGGCAGGCCGCGAAGGACCTCGCGGCCTTCTACGACGAGATGGGGTTCGGGCGCTTCAAGAAGGAGCTCCTCGAATCCGGGCTCCCGGCGGGGCCCCCAAAAACCGGGAAAACGGCGGCGTCCGCGCCGACGACCCTCTCTCTCTTCGAAGAAACTTCGTCTTCGAATGCCGTCGGGGAGGGTCTGCGCTGGATCGAGGGCGCCGACGGCCTCGACGCGTTCGTCGCCGCGGCCGTGAAGGCGGGGCGCGCCGCCGTCCACGTCGAGTGCGGCCCCGGCGCGCCGTGGCCTGCGCCGCCGCTCGTCGCCGCGGTGGGCGTCCCGGGCGGCGAGGCCGCCGCCTTCACGCTCGACGCGTCCGGCGCGAAGGCGCTCGCGGCGCTCTTCGCGAACGTCCCCGTCGTCGCGCACGACGCCAAGCGCCTCTTCCTCGCCGCGGACGCTCTCGGGATCGCGCCTCCGGCGCGCTTCCTCGACGCGATGCTCGCGAGCTACGTCGTGGCGCCGGGGATCCACGCGCACGACCTCGCGGGCGACGCCCGCGGCGTCCTGAACCTCCCGCCCGAGGCCGTCCCTCCGCTGAAGGACCTGGCGGCGGGCGCCGCTCCGACCGCGGCGACGTTCGCCTCGGACGAGGGCCGCCGCTGGCTCGAGCCGCGCGCGCGCCTGCCGCTCGCTCTCGCGGACGCCCTCGCGCCGCGCCTCTCCCCGGGCTCCCCGCTCTCCCGCGTCCTCGAGGAGATCGAGCTCCCGCTCGTCCCGGTCCTCGCGCGGATGGAGAAGGCGGGCATCGCCGTGGACCGCGGCGTCCTCCTCGGCCTCTCGAAGGAGTTCGACTCCCGTCTCGCGGCGCTGGAGGCGAAGATCCACGAAGCGGCCGGGGAGCCGTTCAACATCGGGTCGCCGCTCCAGCTCGGCCGCGTCCTCTTCGAGAAGCTCGGCTACCCGGCCGTGAAGAAGACCGCGAAGACGAAGTCCTTCGCGACGGGCTCCGACGTCCTCGAGGAGCTCGCCGCCCTCTCGAGCGGCCCGGTGCCGTCGCTCGTCCTCGAGTGGCGCGAGATCTCGAAGCTCAAGGGCACGTACGTGGACGCGCTGCCCGCGTGCCTCGCGGCGGACGGGCGCATTCACACGCGGTACGACCAGGCCGTCGCCGCGACGGGCCGCCTCTCCTCGAACGCGCCGAACCTCCAGAACATCCCCGTGCGCACGGAAGCGGGGCGCGCGATCCGCCGCGCGTTCGTCGCCGCGCCGGGAACGAAGCTCGTCGCGGCCGACTACTCGCAGATCGAGCTGAGGATCCTCGCGGACCTCTCGGGCGACGAGGCGCTGCGCGACGTCTTCCGCCGCGGCGAGGACATCCACCGCGCGACGGCCGCGAAGATCTTCGGCGTCGAGCCGGGCGCCGTGACGGCGGACCAGAGGCGGGGCGCCAAGACGATCAACTTCGGCGTCCTCTACGGCATGGGCCCGTTCGCCCTCGCCGCGCAGCTCGGAGTCCCGCGCGCCGAGGCGAAGGAGTTCATCTCGGCCTACTTCGAGCGGTTCCCGAAGATCCGGGCGTGCCTCGACGCCATCCTCGAGAAGGCGCGCGCCACGGGCGGGACCGAGACGATCTTCGGACGCGTGCGCCCGATCCCCGGCCTCCACGACCGCAACCACAACGTGCGCGCGAACGCCGAGCGCATGGCGATGAACGCGCCGTTCCAGGGCTCGGCGGCCGACCTCATCAAGATCGCGATGCTCGCGCTGGACAAGGCGCTGGCCGCCGAGCTCCCCGGGGTCCGGCTCCTCCTGCAGGTCCACGACGAGCTCGTCCTCGAAGCGCCCGCGGCCCTCGCGGAGAAGGCCGCGGCCGTCGCGCGCCGGACGATGGAGGGGGCCGCGAGCCTGAGCGTGCCGCTCACGGTCGACGTCGGGACCGGTCTCAACTGGGCGGAGGCCAAGTAGGGACCGACAGGCCCTAGAATCGGCGCATGCGGAGGTCTTGCGGGATCCTCGTCGCGGCGGTCGCGCTCGCCGCGAGCGGCGCGCTGCATGCGCAGGCGCCGGCGCTCAAGCCCGTCGAGGCGCTGCCCGACCCGGTGCGCCCCCCGCTCGCCGAGGTCGCCTATTTCCATCCGCTGTTCCTCGCTCTCGAGGAGCCGCCGAAGGTGGTCGAGCGCCTCAATCCCGCCGACCTCGAGACGCGCGTCCCGCTCGCGCTGACGGCGCGCGTCCTCGAGACCGGGAAGGTGAGCGAGATCGCCGCCGTCGAGCCGCCGCTCAAGGCCTTCGCGACGCCTCTCGCCGCGCTCGCCCCGCGGTGGCGCTTCGCGCCTCCGAAGAAGGGCGGCCTTCCCGTCGCGACATGGGCGACGCAGATCCTCGACCTCAACGTCTCGCTCGAGAAGGCCGTCTTCAGCGCGTTCACGCTCGACCCGCTCAAGAAGACCGACCCGCTCGCGAAGGTCTTCCGCGAGAACGCGGGCGACGAGTGGATGGCGCGGTACCCGTCCGCGATCGAACCGAAGGACGAGGGGGCCGTGTCCGTGGAGGAGCTCGACGCGCTCCCGGTCGCCGAGAAAACCCCGTGGAGCTTCGACGCGACGCGGCAGCGCGCGCGGATCACGGCCCTCGTCGAGGTCTCGCCCCAGGGCGCCGTCTCCCGCGTCCTTCCGACGGGCGACGCCGAGCCTCTCCTCGTGCGCTGGCTGAGGGAGAGCGCCGCGAAGTGGAAGCTCTCCCCGGGCAGGGCGGCCGGCAAGCCGGCCGCCTCGTGGATGACGCTCGACGCGACGCTGGACTACACGATCGACTCGGCGAAGAAGAAGGGCGAGCGCAGCCTGAAGAAGAACCTGCGCGCCGTTCCGGCTCCGTAGCGCACGCCCGCGCTCAGTCGACCTTCCGAAGGTCCCCGACCCGGTGCGTCTTCTTGCGCGAGTCGAAGTACTCGAGCAGCGGGATGAGCGTCTTGCGCGTCAGGCCGAGGAGGTCTCGGAAGCCCGCGACCGCGAGCGTCTGGCCCTTCACGCTCTCGAGCTTCGCCTCGGCGGCGGCCGCGACGTCCCGGTGCACGACGAGCTCGGGCGAGAGCCGCACGAGGAGGCCCGACTTCACGAGGTGCGACACGAGCCCGTCCACGACCTGCGGCTTCGTTCCGAGGAGCTTCGCGGCGTCGAAGCCCTTCGGCGGCTCGAAGGCGGCCTTCCGGTAGAGCTCCTCGAGCTTCGCCGCGAACGACGCGGCCTCGCCCGAGAGGTCGGCCGCCTTCGCGCCGGGCGGGACGACGCGGTCGCCCTCGAGCGCGATCGTCCGGCCGGCCGCGAGCGTCGCGAGCCAGCCGTCGGCGGCGGCGGGGGAGATCCCCTTCGCGAGGCGCGCGAGGAACTCGCCCTTCCCGAGCGCGACGGCGGCGGAGCCCGCCTTCCTCCGCTCGGCGAAAAGGGCGGCCGCGCGGGCCGCGAGGTCCGACGCGACGGAGGCATGCGCGAAGAGCGCGGGCGTGATCTTCAGCGCGCGGCCGGAGCCGGCGAGCGCCTCGAGCAGGTTCGCCGCGGCGGCCGACACGATCCCGAGGCGCGCGCCGAGGCGCGCCGCGGAGAGCCCGGCCGGACCGGCGTCCAGGAGGAAGAGGTCCGCCAGCGCCCGCTCGTCGCCGGTGGCGAGGATCGAGAACAGCGCGGCGTCCGCGCCGGCGAGGCGTTTCAGCCGCGGACGGCCCGCGTCGAGGACGCGCCCGCCGCCGAGCGTCGCCGCGGGAGACGGACGCCGGAGGATGAAGCGGTCGCCGGGGCGCGCCGCGACCGGCGACTCGAGGAAGATCTGCGCGAACGCCGTCTCTCCGGGCGCGAAGGCGCGGACGGTCGGGCCTCCCGTCTCCGCGCGGCCTGCCGGCCCGGCGAGGACGAGGGACAGCCGGCCCGCGACGTCCGCGGTCCCGAGATGCACGCGCACGCGCACACCGTCGGAGAGGGGCGCGTCGAGGCCGGGCAGGACCGCCACCTCGGCGGTCAGGACGGACGACGCCTCGAGCGCTCCTTTCGGGACGAGCGCCTGTCCGCGCCTGAGGTGCGAGCGGTCGACGCCCGCGAGGTTCAGGCTCGTGCGCTCGCCCGCGAAGGCCTCGCGGCGCTCCTCGCCGTGCACCTCCACGCGCCGCACGCGGACGTCGAGCCCGTCGGGGAGGAGCGCCAGCGCGTCCTCCTCCGCGATGCGGCCCGCGTCGAGCGTGCCCGTCACGACCGGCCCGAAGCCCTTCATCGTGAACGCGCGGTCGAGGAAGAGGCGCGGCACCTTCCGCGAGCGGTCCTCGCGCACGACGCGGCCCGCCGCGGCGAGGAGTTCCCTCTTCAGGGCGTCGAGCCCCTCGCCCGTCACCGCCGAGCACGCGACGATCGGCGCGTCCCGAAGGAACGAGCCCTTCACGAGCGCGCGGATCTCCTCCTCGACGAGCGCCCCGGTCTCGGCGTCCACGAGGTCGCTCTTCGTCCGCGCGATCACGCCCGTCGAGACCTTGAGGAGCTTCAGGATGTCGAGGTGCTCACGGGTCTGCGGCATGACGGAGTCGTCCGAGGCGACCGCGAGGAGGACGAGGTCGACGCCCTGCGCGCCCGCGACCATCGTCCGCACGAACTTCTCGTGGCCCGGCACGTCCACGAACGAGAACGTCGTCTCGTCCCAGGCCGCGTGCGCGAAGCCGAGGTCGATCGTGATCCCGCGCGCCTTCTCCTCCGGGCAGGCGGTCCGGGTCCGTGCCCGTCAGGGCGCGGACGAGCGCGCTCTTGCCGTGGTCGATGTGGCCGGCGGTGCCGACGAGGACGCGGCGCATGGGCGCCGATTATCGTCTCGGGGGCGCGACCCAGGTTCCGACGCCGAGCCCGGGGGACCGTGAGGACGACCGCGGGATTCGCGGTCCGCCGCCGCCTCGCGCGGTCCCCCCGGCGCCGGCGCCCGCATGCGGACCCCGGCGGGCCGACGGACGCCCGAAGTGGCTCACGTGCGGCGGGCGCCGGTGCGGCGCGTCTCCCCATCCGCCGCCGTACCAGCCGCCCCAGCCGGAGACGTACGGCACGGCGCTTTCGGGAGCCTGCGGCTCGGGGCGGGCCTCGGGCTCCGGGCGCGGCTCCTCCTCGTCCTGCTCGAGGGGGGGCCATGCGAGGGGCTCGCGGGACAACGTCGTCTCGACCGCCGAGAACCCGCCCACGGCCCGCCGGCCCTCGCGCATCTCGCGCGCGACGTCCGAAAGCGTGCGCGGCGCGGCGCTCACCGGGGCGCCGGACGAGCCGGACAGCGTCATCTCGACGGCGGCGGGCGGCGGGGCCGTCTCGAGCGCGGCCAAGACCGCGAGGGCGATCAGCATGAAGGACGGCCCTCCCCGGATAGCTTAGTCCCGGCGGGGCTCTTTCGCCGTCAGTATTCCGGCCCCTTGAAGATCGTGGACTTCTCGGCTTCGAGCGTCTCGCCCGCGAGCTTCGCCCGCACGTGCCGCGCCACGCGCAGGCCGTCGAGCGCCGCCGAGACGATGCCGCCCGCGAAGCCCGCGCCCTCGCCCGCGGGGTAGAGGCCGCGCACGGACGGGCTCTCGCACCAGCCGTCGCGCTCGATCCTCACGGGCGACGACGTGCGCGATTCGGGGGCGAACAGCACCGCCTCGTCCGACACGAAGCCGGGCATCTTCCTGTCGAACGCCTTGAGGCCGTCGGCGAGCGCCTCGAGGTACGGCTCGGGCAGGATCCCGTCGAAGGAGACGGCCGTCACCCAGGGCCCGTACGTCGTCTTCGGGAGCGGGCGCGGCGAGATGGGCCGCTCACGGCTCTTCAGGAAGTCCGTCACGCGGAGCGCCGGCGCCGCGTACGTCCCGCCGGCCGCCGCGAACGCGGCCGATTCCACCTGCCGCTGCAGCTCGCGCCCGCGCAGCAGCTCGGGCCCTCCCATCGCGTCGAAGTCCTCGTCCTTCGTCTGGACGACGATCCCCGCGTTCGCGAAGCCCGACGAGCGCTTGTAGCGCGACATCCCGTTCGTGACGACGCCGCCGGTCTCGGACGAGCACGCGATGACCTCGCCGCCCGGGCACATGCAGAACGTGTAGATCCCGCGGCCGTTCCGTGCGACGTGGGCCTGCTTGTAGTCCGCGGGCTGGACGCCGCACTCCGTCGACACCTGCGCGTACTGGATGAGGTCGACCGCGTCCTGCGGGTGCTCGATCCTCACGCCCATCGCGAAGTGCTTGCGCGTCATCGCGACGCCGCGCGCGAGCAGCATGTCCATCGTGTCGCGCGCCGAGTGGCCGAGCGCGAAGATCGCGACGTCGGCCGGGACGTCCTCGCCGGACTCGAGCGCCAGGCCCGCGAGCGCCCCGTCCGGCCGGGTCCGGATGCCGGTGACTTTCGCGCGGTAACGCAGCGTCGCGCCGTGCTCCAGGAGGTGCTTCCTCACGTTGCGCAGGACGACGACGAGGCGGTCCGTGCCGATGTGCGGCTTGGCGTCCACGAGGATCGACGGGGGAGCCCCGAAGCGGTGGAGCGTCTCGAGGATGACCTTCACCTTGTCCTGACGCTTTCCGCACGTGAGCTTGCCGTCCGAGAACGTCCCCGCGCCGCCCTCGCCGAACTGCACGTTCGATTCGGGGTCGAAGACGCCCGACGTCCAGAACTTCATGACCTTGCGGTACCGGTCCTCGGCCGGGTCGCCGCGCTCGAGGATCGTGGCGGGGATCCCCGCGTCCACGAGGGCGAGCGCCGCGAAGAGGCCCGCCGGGCCCGTCCCGACGACCACGACCTTCGCCTTCGTGTCGAGCTCGGGCAGGAGGAGCGCCGGGGCCGGCGGCGGCTCGGCCGGCGAGAGGCGGAGCGGGGCTTCGGGCGTCAGGTCGAGGTCCGTCGCCGACGTGAACTCGACGGCGATCTCCCAGTAGAGGACGGGCTTCTGGCGCGCGTCGAGCGAGCGGCGCACGAGGACCAGGTCCGAGAGGCCCTCCCGCGGAATGTCGAGGAGCCGTGCAACCGTCGCGAGGTTCACGATCTTCGGGGCGCGCGCACGGACGCCCGCGAGGCGATAGCGGGGCACGGAGCGTATTGTGCGGCCGCGATACCCTGAAAGCCATGCACGGCCCCCGCGAAATCGAGACGAAATTCCGCGTCGTGGATCGGGCGGCGCTCGAGGCGCGCCTGAGAGCCCTCGGCGCGGAGGCGGGAGAGGCCGAGGCCGAGTCGAACGTCCTCTACGACGACGCGGCGCAGTCGCTGAAGGTTAAAGGCTGCGCGCTGCGCGTGCGCACGGTCGACGGGCGCGGCCTCCTCACGTTCAAGGGGCCGGCCGACGTCGCCGCGGGCGTGAAGAGCCGCGTCGAGTGGGAGAGCGAGGTCGCCGCGCCCGAGGCCGTCGCCCGCGTCCTCGAGGCGCTCGGGTACCGGCCGTGGTTCCGGTACGAGAAGCGCCGCGCGACGTGGACGTTCGCGGACGGGGAGCGCCCGCTCGTCGTCGTGGACGAGACGCCGCTCGGGCTCTTCGCCGAGATCGAGGGGACGGACGCCGCCGTGCGCGCGCTCGCGAAGGAGCTGGGCGTCGCCGAGGCGGACTTCATCGCGGAGTCGTACATCGCGCTCTGGCTCGCCGCGCGCCGGGACGACCCCGCGCTTCCGAACGACATGGTGTTCGCGGGAGCCGCGCGGCCGTGATCGCGCTCGTCCTCGCCGCCGGCTTCGGCACGCGCTTCCGGCCCGCGACGCTCGCGGCGCCCAAGCCGCTCCTGCCGCTCGCGGGCCGGCCGATCCTGTTCCACGTCTTCGACCATCTCCTCGGGCAGGGCGCGGACCGCTTCGTCGTCAACGCCCACCACCTCGCGCCCGCGCTGCGCGCCGCGGTCGGCGACGCCTACGCCGGCGTCCCCGTCGCCTGGTCCCTCGAGGAGGAGATCCTCGGGACGGCGGGCGGCGTCCGGCGCGCGTTCACGCGCGGACTCCTCGGCGAGCACTTCCTCGTCGCGAACGGCGACGTCCTGACGACGCTCCCGCTCGGACGGCTCCTCGCGGCGCGGCACGCCCCGGGCGTCGTCTCGGCCCTCGCGGTCCTCCCGAACGAGAATCCGGACCGGGACACGCCGCTCTGGGCGACGGCGTCCGGCCGCCTGGCCGCCGTCGGCGGCGCGCGGCCCCGGGGCGCGACCGGCCCGTGGCTCTTCACGGGCCTCCAGGCGGCGACGGACGCGCTCGTCCCGCGGATCCCGGAGGGCTTCGCCGAGCTCGCGAAGGACGTCCTCGTCCCGTCGGCGGAGGCCGGGGACGGCGCGTTCGCGCTCGTCCCGTACGCCGCCTCCGACGGCCTCTGGTTCGATCTCGGCACGCCCGAACGCCTCGCGGCGGCGGAAGCGGCGCTCGCGAGCTGAGCCGCCGGAGGCGCGGCGGGGCTAAACGCCCTTGCGGAGCGCGAAGAGCGCGGCGGCCGCGAGGAGGAGCGCCGTCGCGGCCATCGCCCGGGGCGACAGTGCGGGAACCGGGTAGCTGCCGAGCCCCGACACGGAGCCGGCGCTGACCGACCGGCTGGGCGCGGCGGGATTGGTGCACGCCGCGTCCGCGCAGCTCGCCTCCTGTCCCGTGAGAGACACGCTTCCGCCCGCGTTGGACAACACCGGGCTGAAGAAGAGGGCGAAGGCCCGCGTTCCCGTGAGGTTCGCGGCGTTGCTGGCCGCGGTGAGCACCCCGCTGCTGGCGGGAGTGAAGCCCGTCGACACGTACTGGAGCGTCGCGCCGGTGAGAACCACGCTGCCCGCCGTCGTCGTGATGTTCACCGAGCTGTACGTGTTCGTCGTGGCGTCGTAGACGAACGAGCCCGACGCCGTGCCTCCGTCCGTGAAGGTGACCCCCTGGAGAGTCCAGGCCACGGGGCTGGCCGAAGCCGCGGCGGACGCGAGACCGAGGACGAGAAGGGCGGGAAGGGCCTTACGCATGCAAATACTCCCGAAAAAGCCGCGTTCCGGATCGGTTGGCCGGAGTATATGAAATCGGTCCTCTCTCGCGGCCTCACCACCGCGCGATCCACTTCAGCTTCTTCCCGTGCCACGTCCAGATCTGGATCTTCGCGTTCGAGGGCGTCACGCGGACGGCGGCCTGCCGGCTCCTGCGGTTCGAGAGGTAGACGGTGCCGGGCGAGGCGTGGCCCACCGGCGAGAACGAGCAGATGTTCGAGTTCCCGAAGCGGATCGGGTCGGAGAGCTTGCCGATCGGCGCGCCGCCGGGGTCCGTTCCGTTCATGCCGGGCACGAACGAGAAATTGACGCCGGGGTAGCGGCTGCCGAGCCAGAACGGCCCTGCCACGAGCCTGTCGACCCCCTTCCTGATGTCCGCGGTCGTGACGCCGTTGCCGTTGCCGTCCTGGTAGACGGTCAGGACGAGGTCGCCCGCGTTCGCGACCCACTTCACGCCCACCTCGGCGCCCTGGAAGACGGCGCGCGCGCGGGCGGAGTGGAGGATGGCGGCCACCTCGCGCGCCGCGGTGCCGAGCGACTCCTCCGCGAGGATCTCGGAGAGCGCGGGGACGCTCATCGCGAAGACGAGGCCGAGGATGGCGAGGACGGCGGCGAGCTCGGCAAGGGTGTGTCCGCGAATCGACCCTGGATGCATGCATCCTCCTTGGAAGCCGGGGAGGGGGACGGCGCGGCGCCACCCGTCGTGGTCCGCCGCGCCGCCCCGGGGGGCGGGAGGGCGTCAGGCCTTGACCTTCGCGGTCTTCGAAGCCTTCGTCCCGTTGGAGGCGGACTTCGCCGGCTTGGCGGCCTTGGGGGTCTTCGCGCTCGCCTTGCCGGCCTTCGAGCGCGAGCCCGCGGACGACGCCTTCTCGACGAGCGTCGTCGGGCCGGAGACCGTGACGTACGGCTTGAGCGTCGTGAAGAACTTCTCGCCCACGCCCTTGACCTGCATGAGGTCCTCGGGGCGCTTGAACGCGCCGTGCTGGGTGCGGTGCTCGACGATGCGGTCGGCGAGCTTCGCGCCGACGCGCGGCAGGCGCGCGAGCTCGGCCGAGGTGGCCTGGTTGATGTTGACGACCTTGTGCGAGGACGGCGCCTCTGCCTCGGCCAGGACCGGATGGGACGCGATGCCCGAGAGCGACAGGCCGAGGACGGGGACGACGAGAGCGCGGACGATCGGACGGAGAGCCATCGGATGCTCCTTTTCATTTGAGCGTTCGTTGTTCGGAGGTCAGGCAAACGGGAGTGGATGCGGGACGGGATTCAGGACGGGATTCGGGGGTGTTCCTTCCGCTTCGTCCCGGCGCGTCCGGGTGCGCGCTCTTTCTCAGCTCATCCATCGCCTCCGGCTACACCGGTTGCACGGGCGATGCCGCGCGGCGCGCGATGCGCGCAAACAATTGAAGAGAAGAGAATTCTGCTTAGAAAGGGGCAGAGGGCGGCGGCGGTGCGCGACAACTTCTCCTGTCGCGCGTCCCGACGCCGTTTGCCCTATTACCTTCTAAGCAAGTCTCTTTCTTCGGACATCCCGAAAAGGGATGCCGCGACAGGAAAACCTGTCGTGGTGGAGAATCGGGCGATGGCGCGGCGCGCGGGCGGACCGAACGACCTGATCCTCGGGATCTCCGGGGCCAGCGGGTCGCGCCTCGCCCTGCGCGCGCTCCGGCTCTTCTCGGCGTCGAAGGACGTCGAGCGCCTCCACGTCGTCGTCTCGCCGCGCGCTCTCGTCGTCGCACGCGACGAGCTGGACGCGTCGATCACGTCCGCCGAATCCTTTCTCGACGCCGCGGAGCCCGGCGCCGCCGCGCGCAGGAAGATCGTCCTCCACTCCGAGAGCGCCATCGACGCCCCGATCTCGTCGGGCTCGTACAGGACGCGCGGCATGGCCGTGCTGCCGTGTTCGGCCGGCACGCTCGCCGCGATCGCGCACGGCACCTCGCGCGGCCTCCTCCAGCGCGCGGCCGACGTCTGCCTCAAGGAGCGGCGGCGCCTCGTCCTCGGCCTGCGCGAGACGCCGCTCTCCCTCGTCCACGCCGAGAACATCCTCGCGGCCACGCGCGCGGGCGCGATCGTCGCGCCGCCCGTCCCGGCGTTCTACGCGGCGAAGACGGCCGAGGAGATGCTCGACGCCTACCTCGAGCGCGTCGCGGACCTCCTCGACGTCGCGGTCGACACCGCCGGCTTCCGCTGGACGGGAGAGAGCTGAGCCGGCCCTCGTCCGTGAAGCGCTACCTCTCCCTCGTCACGTTCGCGCACACGATCTTCGCGCTCCCGTTCGCGCTCCTCGCGGCGGTCCTCGCCGCCCGGGGCGTCCCGCCGCTCCCCGCGCTTTTCTGGATCCTCGCGGCGATGGTGGGCGCGCGCTCGGCCGCGATGGCGTTCAACCGGATCGCCGACCGGGACCTCGACGCCGAGAACCCGCGCACGAAGGCGCGCGACATCCCGGCGGGCCGCGTGTCCGTCCTCGAGGCGTCGGTCTTCTGCGCGGCCTCGGCGGCGGTCTTCGTCTTCGCGGCCTCCCGGCTCAACCCGCTCTGCCTCGCGCTCTCGCCCGTCGCGCTCGCCGTCGTCCTCGGGTACTCGTACGCCAAGCGCGTGACGGCGCTTGCGCACCTCGTCCTCGGTCTCGGCCTCGCGATCGCGCCCGTCGGCGCCTGGATCGCGGTGAGAGGGGCGTTCGCGTGGACCCCCGTCGTCCTCGGGCTCTCGGTCCTCTTCTGGGTGGCGGGCTTCGACGTCATCTACAGCCTCCAGGACGAGGCCTTCGACCGCGCCCACGGCCTCTTCTCGCTCCCGGCCCGGCTCGGGGCCCGCCGCGCGCTGGACGTCTCGACGGCCTTCCACGCGCTCTCCCTCGCCCTCCTCTACGCCGCCTTCGTCCTCGCGCGCGGCGGCCTCGTCTTCGGGCTGGGCGTGGTCCTCGCGGGGGCCTTCCTCGTCCGCCAGCACGTCCTCGTCAAGCCGGGCGACCTCTCGCGGGTGGACGGGGCGTTCTTCACGGCGAACGGCTGGCTCTCGGTGGCCGTCTTCGCCTGCGGGGCGGCCGACGTCTTCCTCCGCCGGTAGCCTCCCGGCCCGGTAAACTCGCCTCCCGTGCCCACGCCCACTCCGAAGGAATTCCCCCTTCGCCACATCGCGATCGAAGGACCGATCGGCGTCGGGAAGACCTCGCTCGTCGGCCTCCTCGCGAAGCGCTTCAGCGGCACGCAGATCCTCGAGGACGTGACGAACCCCTTCCTCGCGGACTTCTACGCGGGGAAGAAGGGCGCCGCGTTCCAGACGCAGATGTACTTCCTGCTGTCGCGCTACCAGCAGCAGCAGGAGATCGCCCAGATCGACCTCTTCCGGAACCTCGTCGTCGCGGACTACACGTTCGCGAAGGACAAGATCTTCGCGTACCTCACGCTGAACGATCCCGAGATCGCGCTCTACGACAAGATCTACGGCACGCTCGCCGCGAGCGTCCCGCGCCCGGACCTCGTCGTTCACCTCACGGCGTCCGTCGAGACGTGCCTTTCGCGGATCAAGAAGCGCGGCCGCGCGTTCGAGAAGGGGATCTCGGCCGAGTACCTCAAGTCGCTCGTCGAGGCCTACAACTACTTCTTCTACCACTACCGCGACGGCCCGCTCCTCGTCGTCGAGACGAACGAAATCGACTTCGTCGAACGAAAGGGCGACCTCGACGACCTCATCGCGCAGATCACGCGGCCGTTCCGCGGGACCCAGATCTACGTGCCGCGCGGCTCGAAGAGGTAGACGTGGGCGCCGTCGAGCGGCTGCGCGAGCTGGGCGCGGGGCGCGAGATCCTCGGCGAGAGCGCTCCGCGCGAGAAGGACGGCCTCCTCGCGTCCCCCCGGAACGCGGACCTCACGCCCGAGGAGCGCCGCGCCGCCCCGGCCGTCTTCCGCGCGCTCCTCGCCGGCCGGCTCCTCCACGGCCTCGGCGAGAGGAAGTCCGCCAGGCTCCTCGAGGCCGTGCGCCTCGCGCTCGAAATGGAGCCCTTTCTCACGGTCGAGGCCCTCGACGTGGTGGAGGCAGGCTCCCTCCGGCCTGTCGAGAAAATCAACGGTCCGGCGATTCTGATCGCGGCGGCCTGGGCGGGCACGACGCTTCTCGCCGACAGCATGCTTCTCGAGCCCGCGCGCTGATACGACGTCGCAATTTCTTTTTCGCTTGATTTCGTTGAATTTTTCGATTCTCATTCCCTCAACAAACAGCCCCGGAGAGCCACAGGGTCAGCCCCAACGTCTTCGAAGGCCGTGTAAGTCTGTTTCGTCGGATCGAGTTCGACCAGGAGGCGCGACCCATTTCCAGCCCCGGGGGCACCAGCAGGGAAAAAGCCCCACCCTCCCTTCCCGAATTCTCCGACCGGCTCTTCTCGCCAGTTCCCGGCGGCCGCCGCTCGATGGTGAGCGTCGTCCGCGATTTCCAACCCTCGGCCACCGGTTAGACCGGCGACCATCTTCGGAGTTCTGATGTACACGGACAAGACCATCTCCTGCATCGACTGCGGCGCTCCCTTCATCTTCTCGGCGAACGAACAGGAGTTCTACGCTCAGAAGGGCTTCTCCAACGAGCCCAAGCGGTGCAAGAACTGCCGCGACAAGCGCAAGGCCGGCGGCTTCGGCGAAGGCGGCGCGCGCCAGCTCTACAACGTCACCTGCGACGCCTGCGGCAAGACGACCCAGGTCCCGTTCAACCCCACGAACGGGAAGCCGGTCTACTGCCGCGACTGCTACCGCGAGCGGCGGCCCGCGCGATAGGGGGGTCTGGGGGGAAAGGGTTGGACCCTTTCCCCCCAGCCAATAGTCCGTTCGGGTGAGCGCAGGCGACACGCTGTTAGAGTCGCCCTCTCATGAGCGACTCCTCGAAGAAGCCCGGCTTCGCGACGACCTGCATCCACGCGGGGCAGGAGCCCGAGCCCGCCACGGGCGCGGTGACCGTCCCGATCTTCCAGACCTCGACGTACGTGCAGGAAGCGTTCGGCAAGCCGCGCGGCGGCTACGAGTACGCGCGCACGAAGAACCCCACGCGCCTCGCGCTGGAAAAGCAGCTCGCCGCGCTCGAGGGCGGCGCCGTCGCCCACGCGTTCGCCTCGGGGATGGCCGCCGAGACGACGCTCATGCTCTCGTTCGTCGCGGCGGGGGACCACGTCCTCGTCAGCCGCAACACGTACGGCGGCACGTACCGCTTCTTCTCGAAGGTCCTCGCGAACTTCGGCGTCACGTTCGACTACGTCGACACGACGGACGCCGAGGCCGTGCGGAAGGCCGTCACGCCCGCCACGCGGATGCTCTTCGTCGAGACGCCCACGAACCCGACGATGGAGATCTCCGACCTCAAGGCGCTCGCCGACGTCGCGCGCGCCGAGGGCGGGCGCATCGGGACGAGGATCCGCGTCGTCGTCGACAACACGTTCGCGACGCCGTTCTTCCAGCGGCCGCTCGCGCTCGGCTGCGACGTCGTCGTCCACTCCACGACGAAGTACCTCAACGGCCACTCGGACTCCGTCGGCGGCGCCGTCATCTGCGCCGACCCGAAGGACGGGGAGAAGATCGGCTTTACGCAGAACGCCGCGGGCGGCATCCTTTCGCCGTTCGACTCGTTCCTCGTCTCGCGCGGGATCAAGACGCTGCCCGTCCGGATGAAGGCCCACGACGCGAACGGCCGCGCCGTGGCCGCCTGGCTCGCGCGCCACCCCAAGGTGCTCAAGATCCACTACCCGGGGCTGCCGGGTCACCCGGGCCACGCGGTCGCGTCGCGCCAGATGACCGGCTTCGGCGGCATGATCTCGTTCGACCTCGGCTCGGAGGCCGCGGCCCGGCGTCTCCTCGACCGCGTCGTCGTCTGCTCCCTCGGCGAGTCTCTCGGCGGCGTCGAGAGCCTCATCTCGCACCCCGCGACGATGACGCACGCGAGCGTCGAGCCGGACGAGCGCCTCAGGCGCGGCATCACGCCGGGGCTCGTGCGCGTCTCGGTCGGCATCGAGGACGTCGAGGACATCCTCGCGGATCTCGAGAACGCGCTCGCCGGCGTCTAGTCCCTCGTCTTCAGGGCGAGCGTGCCGAGCGCCGCGAGCGAGGCGGCAAGGGCGAGGAGCATGCGCGGCGACAGCGCCGGCACGTCGTCCGGGCGCGGAGGGCCGGGGCCGCCGCCGCCGGGCGGCGTGTACGTGATCGTGAGGGCGGGAGGCGTCGCGCTCTCTCTCGAACCGAAGCGCCGCGCGCTCGGCGGGGCCTGCAGCTCGTCGGCGCGCACCTGCCAGCCGAAGTTCGTCCCCGGATGATCTAGCCAGCCCTGGACGTCGGACCTCATTCCGGCGTTCGGCCCCCAGGACCAGGTCCCGAGCGTCACGTCGATCGGCGAGGTCGCCGACGGGCCGGCGGCGGTGTCGCCTCCCGGGCTGAGCCAGGCCGTGGCGGGGTACACGCGCATCGTCCACGTCGCATCGCCGGGCGTCGCCGGCGCGCCGCTCCCGCCGGGATCTCCGGAGTTCGACGTCCCCTCGCCCCACGCGGCGGTGGCGGCGAAGAGGGAGACGTCCACGGGGTTCCCCTTCGCGCGCGTGAGCACGAGGTCGAGGCGCGCCCCGCTGACCGTGGACCCCGCGGGGACGGCGCCCGCGACGTCGAAGCGCACGAACGCCCGCCGGAAGTTCCCGAGGGTGTTGCCTCCCGCGAAGAGGTTCGGCCCCTTCGCGTCGGACGCGTCCCCGTTTTCCTGAAAGATCGTCGTATCCGCAACCGGCCTCAGCGTCACGACGTCGCCCGCCAGCGGCGCCGCGGCCAGCGCGGCCGCGAGCAGCAGGCACGGAAGGAGCCGATCAGTCAATCGTCGCCTCGCCGGGCTCGTCGTCGTCGTCGTCGTCGCTCGGGACGCCGGTGGACGAGTCCGTGACCCACGCGGCGAAGGCGGCGTCGGTCTGCGAGGCGGGGAAGCCTACGATCTCGGGCAGCTCGTACGCGTTCAGCTCCTTGATCGCGGCGCGCACGGCCTCGAAGTTGACCGCGAGCGTCTTGATCAGGAGCAGGAACTCGCTGTCCTGCTGGACGCGCCCCTTCCACCGGAAGATCGAGCGCGCGACGGGCAGGACGTTCACGCAGGCGGCGAGGCGCCGCTGCACGAGCGCGTGCGCGATGTCCAGCGCCTGCTTCTCCGTGCTCACGGACGTCAGGACGGCGAGAAGATCCGAAGCTGCGGGATCAGTTTTCACCCGATCAACTTAGGAGCCCGGCGCCGCCGCGTCAAGCGGCGCGTGCGGCGCCGCGCGCCCCGGTCAGCTTCCTCCCGACGACGAAGAGCGGCCACCCGGCGACGAGGATCGCCGTCCCCGCGAGGGCGAGCGCGGGCTCCGTCACCGCGACGTGGGCGGCGACGGCCGCGAGCGCGAGGATGTAGAGCGCCGGCAGCACCGGGTAGCCCGGAATGCGGAACGCGCCCGTCCCGTCGCCCTCGCCGCGGCGCCTGAGGACGAAGAGCGTCGAGGCGACGACGACGAGCGTCACCATGTCCGTGAAGATGATGTAGTTCAGGAGCTTCTCGAACGACCCGAGGACGAACGCGGGGATGAGCATCGTCGCGCCGAAGAGCGCGAGCCCCGCCGCCGACACCTGCGACCTTGGGTCCACGCGCCGGAACGCCGCGGGCAGGACGCCGTCCTCGGCCATCGCGTGGTAGCTGCGCGGCATCTGCAGGACCGTGGCGTTCACGAAGCCGGCGGCCGACAGGAAGATCAGCGCCGAGACCACGGCCTCGCCGGCCCCGCCGAGGCTCGCTTTCGCCAGCGCAGCCGCGACGAGCGACGACGCGGCGACGCCCGCGGCCCCGAGCGTCCGCACGTACGCGACGTTGATCGCGAGGTAGAGCCCGACGACCGCGAGCATCCCGGCCGTGACGGCCAGCGGGAAGCGGCGCCGCGCGTCCTTCACGTCCGCGCCGAGGTTCATCGTCATGTGGTACCCGCCGTACGCGTAAAAGCACGGGATGAGCGCGGCCGCGAGGCCGGCCGGAGCGGCGGCGGGAAGCGGCGAGGAGGAGGCGGCCGCCCCGCCGGCCCTCGGAGCGAACGCGAACGCCGCGCCCGCGAGGCCCGCGATCATCACGATCTTCGTCATCGAGAGGACGTTCTGCGCCCCGGCGCCCACGCGGATGCCGAGCGCGTTCAGGAGGAGGAGGACGAGCATCAGGAGGAGCGCGACGACGAGGACGGCGCCGCCGCCGCGCTTCTCGGGCGGCAGCAGCAGCCCGACGAGATACTCGGCGCCGATGAACGCGACGCCGGCCGCGCCCGCGCCCTGCATGAGCGTCTGCGCCCAGTTCAGCATGAACGCGAGCGCGGGGTGGTAGCAGTCGGCGACGACGCGGTAGTAGCCGCCCGCGCGCGGGTGACGCGAGCCGATCTCCGCGAACGTTAGCGCCCCGACGAGGCTCACGAGCCCCGCGAGCGCCCACGCGAGGAGGAAGCGCCTCTCCGTCCCGGCGGCCTTCGCCACGATCGCGGGCGTCCGGAAGATCCCGATCCCGACGACGAGGCTCACGACGACCATCGCCGTGTCGAACGTCCCGAGCTTGGCTTCGATCCCGTCAGCCTTCACGCAGCGCCTCGGCGAGGAGGTCCGCGAGTCGCGCGTACTGCCCCTCCGTGTTGTAGAGCTGGGCGGACAGCCGGACGAGCATGGCGCCGTCCGAGGGCGACGGATGGAACCAGGCTTCGACGCCGCGGGCGCGCATCCGGTCGGAAAGGGCCTCGCGGTCGAGGCCGAAGAGGGGAGATTTCTTCGAAGGCGCCGGAAGGAACGCCGCCGCCATCGACCCGATCATCGCGGAGGGGCACGCCGCGGTCCCCCCCAGTCTTTCCAGGAAGATCCCCCGGGCGCGAAGCGCCAACTCCCGGTTTGTGGCCATCAGCTCCGGCCAGCCGCCCGGCAGGAGGCTCCCCATGTACGTGATGCACTCGGGGATCGTCAGCGCCGGCGTCGGGTCGATCGTGCCGGTCCAGTCGAACTCGTCGCGGAAGCGCGGTTCGCCGCCGGCGTAGCCGTGGCTGATCGTCACGGGGTGGATGCCCTTCTGCCGGTCGCGCCGCACGTGCAGGAACGCGGCGCCCTTCGGCGCGCAGAGCCACTTGTGGGCATTGCTCGTGTAATACGCGGCGCCGAGGCGCGAGAGGTGGAGCGGCAGCATCCCGAGCGCGTGCGCGCCGTCCACGAGCGTGTCGACGCCGCGGGCGGCCAGGCCCTCCACGAGCCGCTCGATCGGGAAGACGAGGGCCGTCGGGCTCGTGACGTGGTCCAGCATCGCGAGGCGCGTGCGCGGCGTGACGGCCGAGAGAACGGCGGCGACGACGTCTTCCTCGCCGCGCAGCGGGAACGGCACGGCCGCCACGGCGACGCGCGCGCCCGTCCGCGACGCCACGTAGTCGAGCGTCTTTTTGCACGCGCCGTACGCGTGGTCCGTCGTCAGGATCTCGTCGCCGGGCGCGAACGCGAGCGAGCGGACGACCGCGTTGACGCCCGCCGTCGCGTTCGGGACGAACGCGAGGTCGTCCGGATCCGCCCCGACGAACTCGCCGAGGGCGGCGCGGGCCTCGGCGTGGAGCGCGGGGGCCTGGCGGACGAGGAAGTCCACGGGCTCGCGCTCGAGCCGCGCGCGCAGCTCCGACTGCTTCTCGAGGATCGCCGCCGGGCAGGCCCCGAACGAGCCGTGGTTGAGGTAGTCGACGGCCGGGTCGAGGGTCCAGAGCGCGGCGTGGCTCATCGTGCGCCGCTCAGGATGTCACGCGCCCGCCGCGTTCCGAAGGGCAGGCTCGACCAAGACACCGGACTCTGTCGCAGAATACCCGTCCCCGGGAGACCCCATGCAGAAGACCCTCGCCGCCCTCGTCCTCCTCCTCGTCGCGTCGGCCTCCGCGTCGATTGCGTCCGCGGCCGACATGCTCGTCTCGACGGACTGGCTCCTCGCGCACCAGCGCGACAAGAACCTCGTCCTCCTCCACGTGGGCGTGCCGGAGGAGTTCGAGAAAGAGCACATCCCGCGCGCGATCCTCGTCACGCCGCAGGACCTCTCGATCCCGAAGTCCGAGAGCGCGCTCGTCCTCCAGCTGCTGCCGCCCGACCGGCTGCGGGCGAAGCTGGAGAGCCTCGGCATCTCCGACGACTCGCGCGTCGTCGTCTACTTCGCGCGGGACTGGGTCTCGCCCACCACGCGCGTCTTTTTCAGCCTCGACGCGGCCGGCCTCGGCGACCAGACGTCCATCCTCGACGGCGGCATGCCCGCCTGGGAGGACGCGGGCGGCGTCGTCACGACGTCGGCCGGCGACGCCGCGCTCGCGCAGGAGAGGAAGCCCGGCAGGATCACCGCGAAACCGCGCCCCGAGCTCGTCGCGCAGCTCGACTACGTCAAGGCGAACCTGAAGACGAAGGGCGTCGCCATCGTCGACTCGCGGGACCCGAAGTTCTACGACGGCGTGGAGGCCGGGACCATGCCGCGCGCGGGCCACATCCCGGGCGCGAGGACGCTGCCGTTCGACACGCTCCTCACCGACGACAACCACATGCTCAGCCCCGCCGACACGGCGAAGGTGATGGACGCCGCGGGCATCCGGCCCGGCGACACCGTCGTCAGCTACTGCCACATCGGCCAGCAGGCGACCGTCATGTACTTCGCCGCCAGGCGCCTCGGCTACAAGGCGCTCCTGTACGACGGGTCGTGGGACGAGTGGAGCCGCAAGCCCGAGCTGCCCGTGGAGAAGACCGCGCCGAAGCCCTAGATTCTTCCCTGATGTCCGCCCTCGTGCGAGACCCGGTCCGCACGGCGCTCCAGTTCGCGGGGCGGGCCTTCCGTGACTTCCGGAGAGGCCCTCAACGCGCGGATCTCGCTCGGCGCGGTGACGGTCGGTCGAACCTCTCGCCGCAGGCGTTGCAGTGCTTCCGCGGATCGTCTGCCGCGACGCAGCAGCCGCCCAGCTCGATCAGCCCCTTCTCCGCCGCGTCCATCGTCTCCGGCAACGGATAGCCGTAGAGGATCGGCACGACGTCGAGGCTTCCGCACTTCGGGCAGGGTTTGGTCCTGACGGCGGGTTTGCGGGGCTTTCTGGTCTTCATCGGTCTCCTTTCATCTCCGCGCACCGCTCGGCGGCGAGCGCGAGCAGCGATCCGACGAGGGCGCGCGTCCGCTCGAAGCCGGGCGATTTCGCGCCGGTTCCCTCGTCCATGTAGAGGTCGCGCCGCACCTCGATCATCAGCGACCGCACGCGATCGTCGCGCCGGAAGAACCGCGGCGGGACGAGGCTTCCTGCGAACGGGGTGTTGAACGCCACGTCGAGGCCCGCCGCCCGGATGCGGCCGAACCAGCGGCCGAACAGCGTCGTGTCGGCGTGGAAGTCGTCGAAGCCGATGCAGACCGCCGGCCGGGCGAGGCCGGGGTCTTCGTAACGGAGGGGCTTCTTCGGGTACGCGTGGAGGTCGACGATCAGGCAGCAGCCGCACTCGTCCAGGCGCCGCCCCACGATCTCCTCGAGCGAGCGGTGGTAGGGCCGGTAGAGGGAGGCCATCAGCGTCTCGCGCTCGTCGGCCGTGAAGTCGAAGCGGCGAAGCGGAGATCCGTCCTGCCGCGACACGTAAACGGCGCCCATCCCGTGCCGCGCCATCGGCTCTTCGGAATCCTCGGGAAAGCGCTCGGGGTCCATCACGAGGCGGCTCACGCGGTTGACGAACATCGTCCCGCCCAGTTCCGTCGCCGCCGCGCCGAGCTCGTCGGTGTAGCGGTCGGTCATCAGGCGCAGCTCGGTGGCGAGGCCCCTGTCGTTGACGGCGAAACTCGTGCGGTACTTCGGCGGCACGGCGGTCGACGCATGGGGCACGTGCACGATCAACGGCAGGGACAGCGGCGTTGACGGAGGCCGGATCTCGAAATTGGGCGAACGCGGTCGCGCCGCGCCAGGGCTCATCGGCCCCTCGTCTTGAGCACCCCCACGGCCACGAGAGCGGCCCCCAGCACCAGCGCCGCCCAGACGTCGAGCGCCGGCACGGACGGCGGGGCGCCGGCGCCGTCGAGGGCCATGCACGGCAGGCACACCACGGTGCCGTCCGGCTGCGCCCAGGGGCACGTGTCGAGTGGGCAGGGTGTGGAAACGTTCGGAACGGAAACGAGCGTGTTCAAAGTTGTCCTCGATTCGTCCGAAACATGCGGCTCTCCCGTGGACGTTTCATGTCCGTGCGCGCCACGGGCGGCATCCGGCCGCACGGACACCTCCTGTCCCGGTGAGGTCCTGCCGGCAACGCGGCACTGGCACGAGAACCGACCGCGCTTCGCGCGCTAGAGGATTCGTAACCTTTCCCGGCACCCGTGTTGCACCGACTGTGGACGGAGGCAGCAAATGCCCAACACGAACGTCCCCGAGAAGAAGATGCCCGTTCCGCCCGTTCCGCCCGCGAAAGTCGTACCGGGTCAGCCCGTGAAGGCGACGCCGGTGGCCGAGCCCGCCAAGACGGTCACCCCGCCGGCTCCCCCCGCGCCCATGAAGGCCCCGGCCCCGCAGCACCAGAAGGCGTAACGCCTTTTCTTTTCATGGCTCATGGCCGCCGCGTTCGGCGCGGCGGCTGTGCAGTCCGGATCCAACTCGAAAAGCGAGAAGCGAAGCGGCTTAGCCTCCGGGATTGGGGGCCGAGAACGGACAGCGACCGTCCCCTCGATCGTGGACACCCGATGTCCGGGTTCCGGGAGCACGTTCGGAGGGTGAATACCGAGCGAATCTCCCGCGTCTTCGCCAGCACCTTCAGCCGCTGGAAACTCCGCATCCCCAGGGAAGACCTCGAACGCGAGAAGGCCGGCTTCATCCAGAAGGAAGGCTGGCTCGTGCAGTACTGCTTCGGGCGCGACGAAAAGGGCGGATATCTCGACTACTACGCGGCCCACCGGATGACGAGTGACGATCACGTTCGCATCCGCGAGGACGGCAGCCAGGAGAGCCTGCCGGCGATGATCGAGCTCTGCGTGATCCCCGAGGGCGGCGACGACGGCGAGGCCCGGGAGAGGTTCTACGAGGCCAACCGCAAGGTCGCCGAGATGCTCGTCGCGAAGGGCTTCGACAAGTTCACGATCAACATGGCGCTCGTGGCCGGCCTCGTCGATCTCTCCGGCCATCCTTCCGTATGATGGCCTCCGTGTCGTACGTCGAGAAGAACCTCGCCGCGGGAGAAGAGATCCTCCTGCGGCCGCGCTACCACTGGGTGAGGTTCGTGCCGGGCGCGTCGATCGCCGCGCTGGGCGTCGTTCTCGCCGCGGCGGACAGTCTTCTCGTCCCGGCCGCCGCGGGAGGCACGGAGCCCGGCCTCAGGTCGGGCCTCCTGCTCGTGGCGGGCGTCCTCTTCCTGGCGGGCGTCCTCGCCATGGCGTGGCGCGCGCTCGTCGACTCCTTCGACGAGTTCGCCATCACGACTTTTCGCGTCATCCGCAAGAGCGGGTTCGTGACGCGCAACGTCCGGCAGATCCCGCTCGAAAAGGTGCAGGACGTCAACGTCCGCTCCACGCTCGGCGGCCGCTGGCTCTCGTACGGCGACGTCGAGCTCCAGACGGCCGGCAGCGACAGCACGGTCGTCTTCCCGCGCATCCTCCACCCGGAGGAGTTCCGCAACGTCCTGATCACGCACGCGCGCCCCGGCGTCGGAAACGACGGCCTCGGCGGGCGCAGCGCGGCTGCTGCGGCCCCGCCGCGCGCCTCGGTCGAGGAGCGGCTGAAGGAAGCCGAGCGGCTCCACAAGGCCGGAACCCTCTCCGACGCGGAATACCAGGAGAAGCGCCAGGCCCTCATCAAGGAGCTTTGAGCGCGCGTTTTCTCGGCGATCCGGTCGAAAAACCACCTCGCGACCCGTCTATCAGCACGGGGAGAGGTGTGTCACTCGCGTGCCAGGAACGCTCGACGGCCGGTCCGCGCCAATTCGTGTCGGCCTTGAAGTGCCTCGACCGACACTTCCCGGACATCCCCTGTCCGTTTCAAGCGTTTACATGATGCACATGTGCGATTACGCGCTGGTAGGGGAATTGCTACCGTCTGATGAATTCATGCCCTTCAACGACCGGCCCTACTTCCGTAGGCTCCTGGATTTCGACGACCTCGTGCGCCGGGGGCGACCCGTCACGTGCGAGTTCCTCGCCGCGCGCTGGGAGACGTCCGGCAAGACCGTCCAGCGCTTCGTCGACCAGATCCGCACGGACTTCGAGGCCCCCGTCGTCTTCGACCGCAAGAAGCACTCCTTCGTCTACGAGGACCCCGACTGGCGCTTCCCGTTCCTCGACGTCTCCGGCGCCGACCTCTTCGCCATCGGCGTCGCCATGAAGGTCTTCCAGATCTACGAGGGCACGCCCGTCCTCAAGGACCTCAAGGCCACGTTCGAGCGCATCGCGCGCCTGCTGCCGGAATCGGTGCGCATCCAGCCTTCGTCGATGATCGAAAAGCTCTGGGTGCACCCGCAGCCCGTGCGCGCCATCGCGAAGGAAGTCTGGGCCGCCACGGCGAACGCCCTGAGCGAGAAGACGCAGCTCGAGATCGACTACAAGAAGCCCACGGGCGACTCCTCGCGCCGCCTCGTCGAGCCGCTCGTCCTCGTCCACATGAACTGGGACTGGTTCCTCGCCGCGCTCGACCCCGAGGACGGCAAGACGAAGACCTTCTACCTCGCCCGCATCAAAGAGGCGAAGAACACGAACTTCCACTTCACCCCGCCAAAGGACTTCGACGCCGCCAAGCACTTCGGCGACTCCATCGGCCTCTACGTCGGCGGCAAGCCCTTCCGCTTCAAGGTCAGGGTCGCGAAGGAAATCGCCCCCTGGATCACCGAGGTGCGCTGGCACCCCGCGCAGAAGCTCGAGGAGCTGAAGAACGGCGACGTCGTCCTCGACCTCCCGGCCGGCTCCCTCATCGAAGCCAAGCGCTTCGTGCTGTCGCTGGGTAGGTTCGGGAAGGCGCTGGGGCCGAAGGAGCTGGTGGGGGAGATGCGGGCGGAGATCAGGCGAAATGCAGAAGGACTACGGGGCGTGATGACCTTCCGCGGGCCCACTTCTTTGACCCTGCCCCCGTTCCGGCCTACGATCGGCCCGCGATGGCAAAACGAAGTGATCAGTTCGACGTCGTCATCGAAAAAGACAGCCGGAAGGCGGCTA
>CAWIUK010000009.1:0-94161 GCA_963839295.1 uncultured Acidobacteriota bacterium
GGGTTCCTCTTCTTCTGGATCCGCCACCACGGCCGGTTCAAGGCGAGGAAGGCGGCGAAGTCGGCCGTCGTCGCGGTCAAGACGGCGGGGGCGGTGCGCTCGGACGCGGCGCTCGAACGGCGCAACCGGGACCTGTTCCCGAAGGTGGAGGAGCTTCGGCGCGCGACGCGGGGGGGCGACCCTCCCCCGCGCCAGCGCGAGTTCGAGGAGGAGCTCCGGAAGCTCGTCGTCTCCGGAGTGAAGATCTGCAAGCCCGTCGACTTCAAGGGCGACAAGGACGGCATCTGCGTGAGGTGCGAGGGGTTCGCGGAGTGCTCGCTCCGCTACGTCGGCGGCGCGCCCGGCGAAATCGTCGTGAAGACGCGCGACGGATCCTAGAATACGGCCATGACGCCGCTCTTCGGGGTGCTCCTCTTCCTCGTCGCCTCGCCGATCGCCGGAGTCCCGCTCCCTCCGGACGGCGCCGTGGACCAGGTCTTCACGGAGATCTACGCCGGCCGCGCCGCCGCCGAGACGAAGGCCGCTCTCCAACAGCTCGACGCGGACACGTCGCGCTCCTCTGCCGAGAAGAAGGAGATCCGCAAGCGCCTCGAGAAACTGAGGGTCGTCGTGCTGACGACGCCGAAGACCCTCGACGAGGCCGTGGCCTTCTACGAGCGCGAGGTCAAGGACGCCCGGTTCAACTTCGCCGTCCGGAACCTGGAGGCCGACCTCGCGGAAGGGATCCGGACCGGAGCGATCAAGGGCGACCCGTCCGTCGTGCCGAAAGCGGCGGGCCAGCGGGGCCGGTCGGCGCGGTGGACCCGCGCCGACGGCGCACTCGAGATCGCGATCGAGGACCGCCTCCTCGATCCCCGCAACGGGGAGATCGTCACGAAGACGATCGTCCTCGTGACGTCCCTCGGCGACTAGACGCCGGGCTTCGCCTCGTCCTGCTTGCCCTTCCAGTAGCTGAAGATCTGCCACGCGCCGAACAGGACGAGGAGCGCGGGCCACCAGTCGACGAGGAACGACAGGTCGATCGTCACGAAGTTGGAGAGGAGCAGGAACCCGCCGACGAGGACGAGGAGGACGCCGGCCGTGAGGCTGCCGCTCACCTTGACGGGCCTGTCCTCGCCGAGGATCCCGGGCACCGGCGACCCGGTCGCGTTGAGCGCCTTGGCCTGCTGCACGGCGTCGATGATCGAGAAGACCATCCAGAACGGGATCAGAATCCCGGGGAACGGGCCGTCGTGCCGCTGGTGGCTCGCGAGGGTGATCAGGACCACCCAGATCCCGAACAGCACCGCGCCGCGCTGCATGAGGCCGAGATAGAGGTGGCCGAGCCCCGGGATGATCCCGAGGACGCCCGCAGCGCCGGGGTTCTTCATGCCGGGAGGAAGGTTCGCCCGCGCCGGCGCCGCCGGACCGAAGGCGACGGGCGGCGGAGGGGGCGGCGGAGAAGCGGGGAACGCCGCCGGGGGAGCCTGGGGGGTCTGGTTCGTGTCGCTCATCGTTCTCACCTTGCCTTCAGGAACGTCGGATGCGTGGAGAAGGTTCCGGTTCGGGCGCCGCCGCGGACTGCACGGTCTCGACGGAGCTGCCGAAGACTTTCTCGAACACGAGCTGGGAATACGCCGTCGCGCGGGCGCGCCCCGCGACGATCGCGCGGTAGACGCGGTAGTCGAGGCGCTTCGTCAGGGGCGCCGCGTAACGTCCGATCGCGCTGTCCTCGACGCGCTTCACCGCGGCGACGCGCGCGTCCATGACCGCCCGCTCGCCGACCGCCGTCAGGTCGTTCGCGGCGCCGCGCGCGGCGGCCATCGGGTCCACGCGGAGGAGCGCGAAGACGAGGATCGACGCCGCGTAGGCCGCGGTGACCGCGAACCTCCAGTCCGTGAGGACCGGCCGGAGCCGTCCGAAGACGCCGCGGCGGACGTTCGCGGCGACGGGGGCCGCGGACGACGCGCGGGGAAGGGCGCTCAGTCGGGCGAGGAGCGCCACCGAGGGCTCGGGCTTCGCAAGCGCGCCCGGCGTCAGGAAGGCGAGCACCTCCGACGCCTCCTGGCGGCCCGCGGCGTCGCCGGGCTCCTCGACGAGGCGCGCGAGGAGCGCGTCGGACGGCGCGGGACGCGCGAGGAAGCCGAATGCGTCCGCCTGGCCCGCGACGAGCGCCGCGAGCGCCGCGCAATCCGCGCACGCCGCGGCGTGGGGATCGGCGGCGGCCAGGGTGCGCGCGGCGGCGGCAGGCGCCTCCGGCTCGCGGTCGAGGGCCGCGAGGAGGCCCTGCTCGAAGGAGCGGCACGCGGCGGCGGTCATCCCGCGCCTCCCGTGACCGCGCCGGCCCGCGGGCCGAACGGCGTGTAGAGAGAGCGGCCGTCGTCGCCGGCGCCGACGCGCGCCCTCACGACGCGGGCGAGCTCGATCCGCGCCCGGTTCAGGCGGGACTTCACGGTGCCGTCCGCGAGCTTGAGGAGGCCGCCGATCTCGCGGTAGTCGAGGCCGTCGAGGTCCCGGAGGATCACGACCTCCGCGAGCTCGTCGGGAAGGTCGGCGATCGCGTCGAGGAGCAGGCGGACGCGCTCGCGGCGCACCGCGTCGGCCTGCGGATCGTCCGTCGACGGGAGGAGCGTGGACACGGCGTCGTCCGAGACGAACGAGAAGCCCTTCTCGCGGCGCCGCCGGCGGTAGTGGTCGATGCAGAGGTTGCGCGAGAGCGCGGCGATCCAGGCGAGGAGCGAGGCCTCGGTGGGCTCGTAACGGTCGAGGTTCTGCCAGACTTTCAGGAAGCAGTCCTGGGTCAGCTCCTCTGCCTCCGCGCGGTCGTACGTCATGTGCCAGGCGATGCCGTAGACCTTCTTCCCGTACGCGGCCACGAGGTCCGCCCACGCCCCGTCGTCGCCTCGCTGGCAGCGGGCGACGAGCTCGGCATCGGGGTGCGGGGCTGACGCCATCGGTCCTCTCCGGGTGAAACGAAAAGAGCGCTCGGGAGGTTCCGCTCCCGGCGAGTCTATAATTCATCCGGGTTTCAACCAGAAGCGGGGGTTTCGATGCGTCCGGGCGCGAGCTCGAAGTGGCTGATGGGCTTGATGTTCTTCGCGGCGACTGCCGTGGGACAGACGGCCGCGCCGCCGGCCGGGACGCCCGCTCCCGCCCCGGCGGCGCCCCCGGCCGCGACGCCGACGCCCTCGCCGGCGGCGGCCGCCGCAGCCGTGCCGGCCTGGAAGCCGTTCCAGGAGCTCGCCTTCCTTACCGGCGCGTGGACCGGCGGCGCGAGCCTTGGCGCGCGGTTCGGCGCGCGCGTGGCCCGGTTCGGCCCGGAGATGGGCGGCGGTTACTTCGTCCTCCATGGGAGCACGATCCTCGCGGCCGAGGAGGGCGGGCGCCCGGAGGAAACGCTCGACGAGGAGGGCTGGTTCGCCTACGACCGCGAAAAGCGGAGGTACGTGGCGACGTGGTTCTTCTCGAACGGCGTCTCCGGCCTGTTCGACGTCGAGCTCCTCCCCGACGGAGTCCGGCTGCTCTCGCGCGAGCTCGTGAACTACGAGGCGGGGACGCGGGCGCGGATGGTCTTCCAGCGGCGACCCGAGGGCGACGTCGCGATGAACGTCGACCTCGCGCCGCCCGGCAAGGACTTCGTGCCCTGGCTCGTCAGCGCGCTGAAGAAGAAATAGCGGCCCAGTCCGAGACGCGCGCCTCGAGCCACGGGAAGAACGGGTTCCACGTGAGCCGCATCCACTGGTCGAACGGGACCGTGAGGACGGCGCGCTCTCCCCGCGGCTCCACGCGCCCGAGCCTCAGCCCGAACGTGGGCGCGGGTTCGGCGAGCCGGCCGTAGAGGTCGTCGCCTTCGGGAAACGGGATCGCGACGTGCGAGAGCGAGAAGACGTCCGGAGGCCACGCGAGGCCGAGCGGCGTCTCCGAGACCCGGACCGGCCCCGGCCCCGCGGACCGGGCGGAGACGTCGCGCGAGTCGCGCCGGGTGTTCGTGATCGCCGTGAGGCGGTACTTCAGGTCCGTCCGCGCCCTCAGGTCGCCGAGGAGCTTCTCCTCGGGCGTCACGAGGAACGGGGCGAGGGTGCTCTCGCGGTTGATGTCGAACAGGACGAGCTCGCTCCCGTTCGCGGGGAGCCGGTCGTAGAGCCTGCGGACGATCGCTTCCGTCGAGACGGTCGCATCCACGAGCGACTGGAACGTGAGGACGGGCGCGAGGCCCTTCAGGCGGCCGTCGTCCGCGAGGCGCGCGGTCTGGGCGTTCAGCTCCTGCGTGAGCTTCCAGGTCTGGAGCGCCGCGTTCGCCGGGAACGAGCTGTACTTGTACGGGACGTACTCGGGGAGGACGTCGAGCCACGCGTTCTTCTCGAAGAACGGGATGCGGTGGAGGAGGTTCGCGATGCGGGAGAAGCCGGCGAAGGGCGTCACGCCGATCATCGGCGAGAGGAGGACGATCCGGTCCGGCCGCGGGAGGCCCGAGCCTTCGAGGACGTCCTGCGCGTACTTCACCGCGAGCGCGCCGCCGTTCGAGTAGCCGACGAGGACGAAGGGCTTGCCGTCGCCGGCCGTCGCGCGGACGTGGCGGGCCGCGAGGCGGACGACGCTCATCCAGTCCTGCCAGCCGGCGGTGACGAGGCCGGACGGCGCCGTCCCGTGGCCCGGCATACGCGGCGCGAGGGCGTAGTAGCCGAGCTTCCGGAGCGCCTCGGCGACGGGCCGGACGCTGTACGGCGCGTCCGTCAGGCCGTGGAGGAGGAGCGCGCCCCCCGCGATCTTCTCCGGGAAGAGCTCGAACGTCCGGTTGCCGTCGGCGGAGCCGAGGCGCGTCGGGTCGAGCGGGCCGCCCGCGAGGTATCGGTTGCCCGCAGTCCGGTCCGCCTCCGGGACGGCGTCGAGGACCTTCGACTTCAGCGCGGCGAAGACCGCGTCCTCGCGGCGCAGGTAGTCGGCGAGCGTCGCCGTGTCGGGCAGCTCGCCGGCCTTCACGTCGCCGAGGTCGGCGCGATGCCACGGCTTGAGGTCCGGCAGCGTGCGCGCCTGGAACCCGCGCCCCACGAGGATCGTGAGGAAGACGATGAAGAGGATTCCCAGGAGGTTGGTCAGGAGGCGGGCCGCATTCTTCATTTGGACGCCGTCAGCGTATCGCGCCTCCGCCTCTTTCACCTTCTGAGAATTCTTCCTCTTCTCTGATATCCTCCGAAGCTCGCGAAGAGGCCGCCTTCCGGCCCCGCGCCCCGAAAGCAGGTTCCCATGTCCGCCCTCCGCAACATCGCGATCATTGCCCACGTCGACCACGGCAAGACGACGCTCGTGGACTGCCTGCTGAAGCAGTCGGGGACGTTCCGCGCCAACGAGGCCGTCTCGACGGCCGAGCGGATCATGGACAGCAACGATCTCGAGAAAGAGCGCGGGATCACGATCCTCGCGAAGAACACGTCCATCCACTACCACGGGACGAAGATCAACATCGTCGACACCCCCGGCCACAGCGACTTCGGGGGCGAGGTCGAGCGCGTCCTCAAGATGGTGGACGCGGTCCTCCTCGTCGTGGACGCGGCCGACGGCCCGATGCCGCAGACCCGGTTTGTCCTCCGCAAAGCCTTCGAGCTCGGCCTCAAGCCGATCGTCGTCGTGAACAAGATCGACCGTCCGGAAGCGCGGCCCCACCAGGTCATCGACGAGGTGTTCGACCTGATGGTGGACCTCGGCGCCACGGACGAACAGCTCGACTTCCCGATCGTGTACACGTCCGCCAAGCACGGCTTCGCCCGCCGCGAGGTGGACCACACCGAGACGGATGTCCGGCCCCTCCTCGACGCGATCCTCGTGGAGGTGCCCGAGCCGGGAGGCGATCCGGCGGCCCCGCTCCAGCTCCTCGTGGCCTCGCTCGACTACGACAACTACCTCGGGCGGCTCGTGATCGGCCGCATCGTGAACGGGACGGTCCGGCCCGGACAGCAGATCTCGGTCTGCAAGCTCGACGGGACCGTGACGAAGGCGAAGATCGGGAAGGTCATGGGCTTCGAGGGCCTCCGGCGCGCCGAGGTCGAGGAAGCGCACGCCGGCGACCTCGTCGTCATCTCCGGGGTCGAGGAGGTCACGATCGGCGAGACGCTGGCCGACCTCGAGAACCCCGTCGCGCTCGCGCCGATCCACGTGGACGAGCCGACCGTCTCGATGATGTTCCGGGTGAACGACTCACCGTTCGCGGGCCGAGAGGGCAAATACGTCACGAGCCGCAACATCGCCGAGCGCCTCCAGAAGGAGCTGCGCACGAACGTCGCGATGCGCGTCGAGGAGACCGACAGCCCGGACGCCTTCCGCGTCTCGGGCCGCGGCGAGCTCCACCTCGCGATCACGGTCGAGACGATGCGCCGCGAGGGGTTCGAGTTCGCCCTCTCGCGCCCGCAGGTGATCCTGAAGGAGGTCGACGGGAGGACGTGCGAGCCGATCGAGGAGCTCGTCGTCGACGTCCCGGAGACGGCGATGGGCACGGTCATCGAGAAGCTCGGCCAGCGCAAGGCCGAGATGACGAACATGACGAACCACGGCTCGGGGCGCGTGAAGATCGAGTTCAAGATCCCGACGCGCGGCCTCTTCGGATACCGCAACGAGTTCCTGACCGACACGAAGGGCGAGGGCCTCCTGTACCACGTGTTCCACGACTACGAGCCGTTCCGCGGCGAAGTCATGGGCCGCGGCCGCGGCGCGATGGTGTGCAAGGAGGCGGGCGAGACGACGGCCCACTCGCTCGAGAGGCTCGAGGAGCGCTCGACGCTGTTCCTGCCGCCCGGCATCGAGGTCTACGGCGGGATGATCTGCGGCGAGAGCGCCCGCCCGAACGACCTCGTCGTGAACCCCTGCGTCAAGAAGCACCTCACGAACATGCGCTCCTCCGGGTCGGACTTCGCGATCCGCCTCACGCCGCCCCGCCCGATGCCGCTCGAGCTCGCGATCGAATGGATCGAGGACGACGAGCTCGTCGAGGTCACGCCGAAGTCGATCCGCCTCCGGAAGCGCATCCTCGACCACTCGATGCGCCGCGTCTCCGAGAAGAGGGCGGACAAGGTGGAAGAGGAGGACGAGGAGTGAGCCTCCGCGCGGCGCTCGCCGCCGCGCTGTTCCTCCAGGCGGCCGGCGCTCCGGCCGCCGGACTTCCACCCGCGGTCGCCGAGGTCGCGGGCCTCCTGCCCGGCTCGTACGCGTCGCGCGACGCCGGCGCGAGCGTCCGGTTCGCGGTCGCCGCCGTCCCGAGAACCCGGATCGCGGGTGACGGGCCGGTCTTCTACGTCGAGGCCGTCAGGGCCGCGCGGCCCGACGCGCCGTTCCTCCAGCGCTTCCTGAAACTCGAGGCCGACGGGCCCCGCGTCTCGGTCCGCGTCTACGAACCTCGCGACCTCGCGGGCGTACGCGGCAAGTGGCGCGAGCCCGAGGCGCTCGCCCTCTTCACGCCGCGCGACGTCCGGGAGCGGCCCGACTGCCGTCTGACGCTCGCGAAGGCCACGGCCGGGCACTGGGCCGGCGGCACGGCCGGAGAGACGTGCTTCTCGGCGGCCGCGGACGCGAGGCTCGCCGTCACGGTGTCGCTCTCGCCGCAGACGCTCGAGTGGCGCGAGGAGGGAACGACCGCGGGCGGCAAGACCCTCCTCGGGCCTGCCGGCGAGATCACGATCTACGGCAGGGAACGGGAGGGGGCGGCGGCCGCGCCGGGCACGGCCGCCGCCCCCCGCGCCGCACCTGGTGCCGGCGAAGCGGGTCGAGACGGTGGTTTTTCCTCGAAGGCGAATGAGCCCGCGGCAGAGGCGCCGGCGGTCCTCACGATCGCCGGCCCCTCTTCACCTTCGAAGAAATACGACTTCGCGGAGCTCCGCGCCATGGCCGGGACGGGAAAGGTCCTGCTGGCAGGCGCTGTCGTTCCCGGATCCGCCGAGAACCCCGCCGCCTCGGTCGTCGTGGTGACGTCGCGGAGCGGCGCGGTCTCCGTATTCTCATTCGCAGAAATCTCTTCTTCTGTCTCTCCCGGTCTCGATCCCTCCGGCGGCGCGCTCCGGCTCGTCGCGCCGCCGGGCCGGGGCCTCGACGACGTCGTCTCGATCGACCTGCGCGTCCTGACGTCCGCGAGGTAGTCCCGAACTCTCGGCGTTCGCGGACCTCGTCCGGCGCTGAACCGGGGAACCGATGCGGAAGACTTCTTAGAACGTGAAGAGGCGAGGGGCCGCGCCTCCGGAGCCGGAGGAGCCGGCTCCAGGGACGAGCGTCAGAAACGCGGCGATCATGGCGCCCGCGCCGGGACCACTCGAAGAAGATCTCCGGTTCTTTCTCCGCCTATGATGACGGCATGGCGCGGCGCGCGACGACGGCAATTGCCATGATGCTTTCGCGGCCGCATCCGCGGCCGCGCAGGGCGTCGAGGAGCGCTACTCCGAGCGCGCGAGCTCGAGCATCCTCCTCGTCTACGACGGGCGGCGCCTCGAGCCCGGCGTCGAGCGCTCGCTCCTCGGCGCGCTCGAGGGCGCGTACGCGGACCTCGTGCAGGACCTCGGCTCGGCCCCGCCGCGCAAGGTCGAGGTCGTCGTCTACGCCGAGCGCGACTGGCGCCTCGCGACGCAGGCGCCCGACTGGTCGGGAGGCCTGTTCGACGGAAAGGTCCGCGTTCCCGCGCAGGGTCTGACGGGCGTGACGCCGCGGCTCCTTTCCGTCCTCAAGCACGAGATGACACACGCGTTCGTCCACGCGCGCACGAACGGGCGCGCGCCGGTGTGGCTGCACGAGGGACTCGCGCAGGTGGAAGAGGGCAAAACCTCGGTCCCCTACGCGGGCGCGCTCCTCGAGGGCTGGCGCGCCTCGCGGACGTTCGGCCTCGGCACGCTCGAGGGATCGTTCCGGCGCTTCTCGACCGGGCAGGTGCGGTCGAGCTACGTCGTCTCGCTCGCGGCCGTCGAGATGCTGCGCGAGACGCGCGGACCCGGTGCGATCGGGCACCTCCTCGACAGCCTGGGCGAGGGGACGCCCGTCGAGCAGGCGATGCGCGAAACCGTGCGCGGCGACTACGCGCGCGTCGAGTCGGACCTCGCGGACTGGCTCGAGCGCCGCGTGCGCTGAGGGTCAGGCCGTCCCTGCGGCGGGGCGCGGGCCCCGGCCGCGGCGCCGACGCCGGCGGGCGGGGCCGTGCGCGGCGGCGAGAGGCGCGGGCTCGGGCGGGGGCACGAGCGCGTCGGGGAACGGCGCGCCGTGCATCGCCCGGGTCCCGGTTCCGCGAGAGGCGACCTCCTCCCACGCGGAGGCGGCCTCGCGGTAGCGGTTCGTCGCCTTCGCGTAGAGGGAGAGGAGCGACACGGCGGCGGAAAAGTACGGGCGGACGACGAGACGGCGGGCCGCGGGCTCGTCGGGGCGCGTCGACGTGAGTCGCCCCATCGTGTAGAGGGCCTGCTTGAGGGTGTGGGTCGTGTGGTTCGGGAGGGACATCCGGAGCGCGAGAGGGTTCACCGCGTCCTCGAGGACGAGGAGGATCTGCGCCGCGCCCACGCCGGCCCCCGGGCGCCCCCGGCGCCTCACGGCCGCGAGGACGACGGGGAGGAAGAGCGCGCCGAGGAGGGTGGCGTCCTCGAGGCGCTCGCCGGCGGCCGTGCGGGCGTCCCCCTCGCGGAGCATCGCCCAGAAGAACTCCTTCGCCGGCCCCTCGGGAGCCCGAACGCCCGACTCGTCGTCCACCTCGGGGAGGAGCGCCCCGAAGAGGCCGGCCTCCGACCAGAGCCGGTACGTGTCGTGCCCCCAGCCGCGGCGGAGCGGGTCGAGCAGCTCCTCCGTGACGCGCGGGGCGGCGCTCTTCGTGACCTCGCGGCGGAGCTCGTCGAGCGCGGCGCGCAGGCCGGGGTCCATCGCGAACCCGAGCCGCGCCGCGAACTCGCAGGCCCGCAGCATGCGCACGGGGTCCTCGCGGAAGCGGATGAGCGGGTCGCCGATCGTGCGGACGACGCGCGCCTCGAGGTCGTCGACGCCGCCGACGTAGTCGAGCACGGCGTAGGTCGCGATGTCGTAGAAGAGCCCGTTGATCGTGAAGTCGCGGCGGACCGCGTCCTCCTCGGGCGTCCCGAACGTGTTGTCCGACCGGATCAGGAGGTCGTCGTCGCCGTCCTGCCCCTGCTCGCCCTGCACGGCGTCGGGCGTCTTGCGGAACGTCGAGACCTCGACGACCTTGCCGCCCTCGAACAGGATGTGGACGAGGCGGAAGCGCCGCCCGATCACGCGCGAGTTCCGGAAGAGGCGCCGGACCTCCTGAGGCCTGGCGTCCGTGCCGACGTCGAAGTCCTTCGGGGTGCGTCCCGTCATGAGGTCCCGCACCGAGCCCCCGACGAGGTACGCCTTGAAACCGGCGCGGTGCAGCCGGTAGAGGACCCGAAGGGCGTCGGGATCGATGTATCCGCGCGAAATGGGGTGTTCGGCGCGAGGGAGGATGCGGGGAACGGTCATCCCGCGGGCTGCCGGAACGACATCTCGCCCATTGTACCGGTTTCGGAGCGCGCCGAAAAATGGAACACTCCCTCCCGTGAAGGGTCGGATCGGACGGGCCGGCGAGCGGCGACACAGGCCGCCGCAGGCTCTCGTGTGGCTCGTCCTCGGCGGGATCGCGGCGTCGCGGTTTTTCGCGCTCGCCGCGTCGCCCGGAGAGATCGACGAGGCGGTCTTCGCGGGAGCCGTGACGCATTTCGACCTCTTCGACCTCTCGCCGCAGGCGCCCGGCTTTCCCGTGTGGATCCTCCTCGGGAAGGCGCTCCTGCCGCTGTGCGTGACGCCGTTCAACGCCCTCGCGACGGCCTCGACGATCCTCGCGGCGGCCGGGTTCCTCGCGCTCTGGGCGTGGGGCCGCCGGGTCGTGGGCGGCTGGGCGGCGCTCTCCGGCGTCGTCTTCGCGGCGGCGCTCCCGGTCGTCTGGATCAACGGCGGGCGCGCGTTCTCGGACACGCCCGCGACCGCCTTCTTCCTCGGGGCGCTCGCCTGCCTCGCGCTCGCGGACGAGCGCCGGTCGCCGAACCAGACGCGCTGGCGCGAGATGGTCGCGGCCCGCAGGGCGCGCCTCCTCTGCATCGCGGCGGGGCTCCTCGCCGCCGCGGGAGCGGGCGTGCGGCCCCACCTCGTCCTCGCGTTCGGGCCGGCGCTTCTCCTCTGGATGGGCCGCCTCGCGCTGCGGTGGGACCGGCGCGACGCCGTCGTCTCGTTCTTCGGGGCCGGGCTTGCCGGGACGGCCGCCTGGCTCGCGTGGCTCTTCGCGCAGGCGGGCGGCGTGACGGGCCTCTTCGCGTCCCTCTCCGAGCGCGCGGGCTTCCGCGCGCACGCCTTCGCGACCGGCACGTTCGGGACCTTCTCGGACTCGTTCCTCGTCCGCGACTTCCTCTCGCCGCGCCGCGCCGCCGTCGTCTTCCTCGTGTCCGCGGCCGGGCTCGTCGCGCTCGGCCTGAAGCGCCGCCGCGGGTTCGTGGACCTCCTCGTGATCCTCGTCCCGGCGTTCCTCTCGCTCTGGTTCCTCCACAGCCGCGCGATGTCGCGGTACTCGATCCCGTTCGTCCTCGTCCTCGCCCTCGCGGCCGGCGCAGGGCTGGAGGGCGTCCTGAGGAAAGGTCCGCTCGCGTTCCTCGCCGCGCTCCTCGCGGCGGGCTTCTACGCCCGCGAAGCGTGGCCCGACGTCGTGGCGAGCGCGCGCGAGGAGACGCCGCCGATCGCGGCCATCCGCTCGCTCGAGCGCTGGGTCCACCCGGGCCGCGAGACGATCGTGGCGGACGGGGACTTCCACCCGTTCCTCCGCACCGAGCGGTGGGAGGGCCGCCTCGTCGCCTGGGGCTACACGGACGCCGAGATCGCGTCGGAGCCCCGCCAGATGAACAAGCGCCTCGTCCGCGTCGAGGACTTCACGTCCGAGCCCGACCCGCCCGACCGCCACGACCCGCTCTGGAAGACGTGGCTCCGCGGAGGGCGCGTGGCCGAGATGCTCGGAAACGGGCGTCTTCTCGTCGTCGGGACGCGGGACCCGGCGCCGCCCCTCTTCGGGCCGGGCTTCGGCGTGAAGGAGAGCGTGCCCGGACGCCCGTCGTTCCGCTGGGCGGGGCCCTCGGCGCGGCTGATCGTCGCGGAAGACCAGGGCCCGGCCGCGGCGACGCTCTCCGGCGAGCGCCCGGGCGACGCGGGACCGACGACGCTGACGGTCTCGGAGCCGGGCTCGGGGCGCGTCCTGGTCTCGCGCGTCGTCGAGCCGGGGCCGTTCGATCTCACGATCCTCGACCGGCCCGTCTACGGACCGATGCCGGGACCGGCGGAGTACGTGATCGCCTGCGACCGGCCGGTCGACCTGCCGCCTCTCTCCGGCGCCCCCCGGCCGGCGAAGGGCTGCTTCACGTTCCTCGAGGCCACGTTCTCGCGGCCGCCCGAGCACACGTGGATGCGACAGGGCGCTCGGCTCGTGGCGGACCTCGGCGCGCCCGACGACGGCCGCTACGACCCCGACGGCTTCTGGCCGCGCGAGAAAATCGCGGACACGGGGCTGGACATGCGCTGGACGAAGGCGTCCGCCTCGGTCGCCTGGGCGCCGCTCCCGGGTTTCGCCCCCGCGCGCGTCGTCCTCCGCGCGCGCGCCGTCGCGGGGCCGAAGGACGTGTCGATCTTCGTGAACGGCCTCCTCGCCGGAGGCGTGCGCGTCGGCTCGTCGTTCGCCGAGACGTCGTCCGCGCTCTCGCCCGCGGCTGCCCGGATCCTGGCGGGCCTCGAGTGCGCGCGGATCGAGATCCGCGCCGCGACGGAGATCCCGAAGGCGCTCGGGAAGGGCGACGATACCCGCCCCCTCGGCGTCGCCGTCGACCGAATCGCGCTCGAATAGGAGATCTCTGCGGCGCTTCGCGCCGACCGGGGCTAGCGGCGCTTCGCGCCGCCGGGGGATTTCCTGGAAGGTGAAGAAAGACGGAAATCGCGCAGAACCGACACGAACGCGGCGGCGAACAGGGCCACGCCGAGCACCGCCCATGTGGCCTGCGCATCTCCCCCTCTTACCCTTTCGAAGAAATTCTCCTTCCCCGGCCCCCCGAAGAGCCCGAAGAAGAGAACCGCCCCCGACCAGAGGAGCAGCAGGAACCGCAGCTTGTGCGCGAGGCGGCGCCGGAACCCGGGGAAGAGGACCAGGGCGAGCGGCGCTCCGACCAGGAGGATCAGGAGCGCCGCGCGCTTCACGTCACTTGGCGGCGGGGGCCGTCAGATGAGAGTTGTGGCGGCTGTAACCGAAGAAGATCACGAGGCCGATCACGAGCCAGATCACGAGGCGGGCCCACGTGTGCCAGCCGAGGTTCGTCATGAGGTAGAGGCAGAAGATCGCCCCGAGGATCGGGACGGCCGGCACGAACGGCGTCCGGAACGGCCGGTGGGCGCCGGGATTCGTCCGCCTGAGGATGATGACGGCCGCGCAGACGATCACGAACGCGAGGAGCGTCCCGATGTTGACCATCTGTCCGAGGTCGTCGATCGGCGTGAACGCCCCGAGGAGCGCGCAGACCGATCCGACGATCCACGTCATCTTGAACGGCGTGCGAAAGCGGTGGTGAACCTCGCCGAACACCTTCGTCGGGAGGAGGCCGTCGCGCGACATCGCGAAGAAGACGCGCGTCTGGCCGAGGAGCATGACGAGCATGACGGACGTCAGGCCCGCGAGCGCGCCTCCCGTGATGAGGAAGACCGCCCAGCCGAGGCCGTAGCTCTCGAACGCCTGCGCGATCGGCGCCTTGAGGTCGATCTTCGACCAGTGAACCATGCCCGTCAGGACGAGCGCGACCGCGATGTAGAGGACCGTGCAGACGACGAGCGAGCCGATGATCCCGAAGGGCATGTCCTTCTGCGGGTTCTTTGCTTCCTGCGCGGTCGTCGAGATCGCGTCGAATCCGATGTACGCGAAGAAGATGTACGCCGCACCGGAGGCGATGCCCGCGAATCCGTTCGGCGCGAAGTCGGACCAGCTCCCGCCCCAGTTGGCGGTCTTCACGAAGAACGCGCCGACGACGATGACCATGATGACGACGGCCGTCTTCGTCGCGACGATGCCCGCGTTGAGCTTCGCGGATTCCTGGATGCCCCGCGCGAGGACGGCTGTCACGAAGAGGACGGCGCCGAGCGCGAGGAGGTTGAAGACGATCGGAATGCCGGCGATCGAGGGGGGCGCCGGCCACGGGTGGCCGCCCGCGGCGGCGGCCGCCGCGCTCCGGCTGTAGGTGATCCAGTCGTTCGTCATCCACTCCGGCAGGTGGATTCCGAACAGCTTCAGGAACTTCACGCAGTATCCGGACCACCCGACCGACACGGTGGCCGCCCCCATCATGTACTCGAGGACGAGGTCCCAGCCGATGATCCACGCGAAGAGCTCGCCGAGCGTCGCGTACGCGTAGGTGTACGCCGAGCCCGCGAGCGGGATCATCGACGCGAACTCGGCGTAGCACAGGCCCGCAAAGACGCACGCGATGCCCGCGAGGATGAACGACAGGGCGAGCGCGGGGCCCGCTCCGAGGATCTTGACGGTCCCGTCCTCGTTGAGGGAGCCGTGGGCGCCGATGCCCGTCATGACGAAGATACCCGCGCCGATGATGGCGCCGATCCCGATCGCGACGAGCGACCAGCGGCCGAGCGCGCGCTTCAGGCTGTGCTCGCCCTCGTCGGCTCCCTCGGCGAGCAGCAACGCGACGGACTTCGTCGCGAAAAGGGAATTCTGGGCCACGGCGTCGACCTCCTCTTCCCGGTCGTGAGTCGTACGGAACCGGCAGACGATAACACCATAGAATCCGTCTCAGAGGATTCGCATGACCGTTCCGCCGACACCCGTTCTGCCCGCGTCCGCGATCGCCGAGGAGTTCCGGTCCGGGGTGAAGACCTACGGGTCGAAGACCCAGATCCACGGCGTCAAGGTCCACCGTGTGCCGCGCCACGTGGACGACCGGGGGTTCTTCCAGGAGATCTACCGCGCGAAGGCCGACCACCCCGGCAGCGAGGCGCTCGCGGACTTCTTCCGGGACGTCCCCGTCGCGCAGATCAACTTCACGGTCGTGAACGCCGAGAACCACGTCAAGGGCCTGCACTACCACCTCAAGCAGCAGGACGTCTGGTACTGCCCGCACCCGTCGAAGGCGAAGTTCGTCCTGTTCGACGTCCGCAGGGACTCTCCGACGGCCGGCGCGACTCAGGTCCTCGTCGCCGGCGACGGTCAGGACCTTCTCGTCCGCATCCCGGAGGGCGTCGCGCACGGCTACCGCGCGCTCACGAACCCCTGCGCGCTCCTCTACGTCGTGACGCGCACGTTCGACGTGAACGACCCCGACGAGTGGCGCATCGCGTGGGACCACCCCGCGGTGAAGGACCTCTGGGACGTCCCGAACGGCTGACCGGGATTTTTTTTGCAGCCGGCGCTGCGCGCCGGCCGGGGTTTGGATTTCTTCGAAGGTGATCCGGCCGGAAGCGGGAGGCGCTTCGAGGAGAGTCTCGGCACGTGGAAACGCGCAGGGGATTTCTTAGAAAGGGTCTGCTGGGCGCGGCGCTGCTCGCGATCGGCGGCGGCGCCTTTCTGGTCCTTCGAAGAACTCTTCGCGCGGCGGAGCCGCGCGCCGCTCTCTCCGTTCTTTCTCTCGACGAGTACGCGATCTTCGCGGCCGTCGCCGCGCGCGTCGTCGCGGTGGACGGGGACTCGCCGACCACGGACGCGGTCGACGTCGCGGGGCGGGCGGATGCCGCGATGGCGCTCTGGCCCGACTCCGTGCGGCTGGAGTTCCGGCGTCTCCTCCGGCTCTTCGAGAACGCGCTGACGGGCGCCGTCCTCGGCCAGGGCCTCGAGACGTTCACGGCATCGCCGCCGCGCGAGCAGGAGGCGCGCCTGTCCCTGTGGTCCGGCTCGCGCGTCGCGGTCTTCCGGACGGGCTACCAGGCGATGAAGCGCCTCGCCTGCGCGTGCTACTACGCGGCGCCGGAGGCCTGGTCCGCGACCGGGTACCCGGGCCCGCCCGAGCTGCCGTTCCAGACGGAGCCGGAGTGAAGAACCTCTCGCCGGACCGCCCGATCGCGAACGTCATGCGCGGGCGCGAAATCCGGTCGAACCTCGCGCTTTCGGCCGACGTCTGCGTCGTGGGCTCGGGCCCGGGCGGGGCGATCGCCGCGGCACGCCTCGCGGCGTCCGGGGCGCGCGTCATCCTCCTGGAGGAGGGCGGCCTCTTCACGCGAAAGGCCGATTTCCACATGCAGGAAGCCGAGGCCTACCCGAAGCTCTACCAGGACCACGGCAACCGCGCGACGGACGACCTCGCGATCACGATCCTCCAGGGGCGCGGCGTCGGCGGCGGGACGCTCGTGAACTGGACGACGTGCTTCCGGACCCCGGAGACGACGCTCGGCGTCTGGCGCGAGCGCCACGGACTCGCGGACTTCACGGCGGAGCGGTTCTCTCCGCACTGGGACGAGGTCGAGAGCCGGCTCAACGTCCGCGAGGTCGACCCGTCGGAGGTCAACGATCACAACGCCGTCCTCCTCGAGGGCGCACGGAAGCTCGGGATCGCGACGGAGCTCCTGAAGCGCAACGTCACGTCGTGCCTCCACACGGGCTACTGCGGGATGGGCTGTCCGACGAACGCCAAGCGCGGGATGGCCCTGACGTACCTGCCCGACGCGGCGGAGAAGGGCGCGCGCGTGTACGCGGACTGCCGGGCCGTGCGCCTCGTCCTCGACGCGCGGAAGGAGCGCGTGACGGCCGTCGAGGCCGAAGTCCTCGACCAGGCGACGGACCGGCCCACGGGCCGCCGCGTGACCGTGTCTGCGGCGCGGGTCGTCGTCGCGGGCGGCGCGATCAACTCGCCCGCGCTCCTGCTTCGATCCGGAGTTCCCGACCCGCACGGGCGCGTCGGCAAGCGGACGTTTCTCCACCCCGTCGTCGCAACCGTCGCGACCTTCGAGAAGCGCATCGACCCCTTCTACGGCGCACCGCAGTCGGTCGCCTCGCACGCCTTCATCGAGCGCCCCGGGAAGATCGGGTTCTTTCTCGAGGTGCCGCCGCTCCACCCCATGCTCGCCTCGCTCGCGCTCCCGGGCTTCGGCGAGGCGCACCGCGACGGGATGAAACGCCTCTCGAGGACGAGCGCGGTCATCTCCCTCCTGCGCGACGGGTTCCTCGCGGGCGACGAGGGCGGGACCGTCTCTTTGCGCGAGGGCGGCGGACGGCTCTCGATCCGCTACCCGCTCGGCGAGGCCCACCGGGAAGCGATGCGCGAGGCGATGAAGGTCTCCGCACGCATCCAGCTCGCCGCCGGCGCGCTCGAGGTGAGGACGCTTCATCGCGATCCGGTGGTCATCCAGTCCGAGCGCGACCTGGCGGTGATCGACGGCCGCCCGATGGACCCGAACCTCCTCGCCGTCTTCACGGCGCACCAGATGGGAGGCTGCGCCGCGGGCGCCGATCCCGAGGTCTCCGTCGTCGACGGGAACCTCCGGCACCACCATCTCGCGAACCTCTGGGTCTTCGACGGCTCCGTCTTCCCGACCTCTCTCGGCGTCAACCCGCAGCTCTCGATCCTCGGGATCGTGTCGGCGTCGGTCGAGAGGATGATCGCCGCGAGGACCTGAGGCCGTTCAGCGCTTCTCGCGCACCGTGAGGACCGGGACGGGGCACAGGCGCACGACGCGCTCGGCGGTCGACCCGATCAGCAGCTTCTCGAGCGCGTTGCGTCCGTGCGTCCCGAGGACGACGAGGGACGCCTTCGCCTTCTTCGCGGAGTCGATGATCGCGTCGGACGGGCGGCCCCAGAGAAACTCGCTCGTCGCGGTAACGCCGCGTTTCTCGGCCGACGCGACGGCGGCGGCGAGGCGCTTCTTCGTCGCCTCCTCCCACTCCTTCTGCGTCGAGACGTCGAGGTAGGGGAGGGCGCCGGCGACGTCGAACGCCTGCACGGGCTCGACGAGGACATGGACGATGTGGACCTTCGCGCCCTGCGAGGCGCCGAGCGACACCGCGAAGGACAGCGCGCGCGCGGCGCAGACCGAGAAGTCCGTTCCGACGACGATCGTCTTGAGGAGGGGCGGGGACTTCTTTCCAGTCATGTCGGGCCTCCCGTCAGGGCCGGCGGCGCGACTTGAGCGCGGCGACGGCCGTGTCGATCTCCGCAGGAGCGGGCTTCAGGGGGAACGCCTCCCCGCGGACGTACCGGGGCTCGCCGTCGACGTACGTGGCGGCGACGTACGACCGGTCCATGGTGTACACGATAGGCCCGTACGGGTCCTCCCGCCACGACACCGGCTGTGCGAACCCGCCGCGTGCGTCGAGGAGGACGAAATCGGCCCGCCGCCCGGTCTCGAGCGTCCCCGCGTTCAGGCCGAGGGCCGCCGCCCCGTCGGCGGTCGCCATCCGGACGACGTCCCAGGCCGGGAGCGCGGCGGGCCCGAGGCGCACCTTCGGGAGCAGGGCCGCGATGCGCATCTCCGTGAACGCGTCGAGGCGGTCGTTGCACGGCGCGCCGTCTGCGCCGAGCGTGACGCGGATGCCCTGCGCGCGGTACTCGGGCACGGGACAGATCCCGGACCCGAGCTTCAGGTTCGAGGACGGGCAGTGCGCGACGGTCGTCCCGCGCGCGGTGAGGAGCGCGCGCTCGTCCGCGTCGGTGTGGATGACGTGCGCGAGGACGACGTGCGGGCCAGAGATGCCGGCGTCGTCGAGGTATCGGACGTTCCGCCGCCCGGTGCGCTGCGCGACGAGGGCGACCTCGTCGGCGTTCTCCGAGGCGTGCGTGTGGACGAGAAAGCCCTCGGCCTTCGCGCGCTCGCCGACGCTGCGCAGGAGCCGGTCCGTGCACGAGACGGCGAAGCGCGGGCAGAATGCGACGCGCAGCCGGCCGCCGTTCCCGCCGTGCCACGCCTTCGCGAGGCGGTCCGTCTCCGCGAGCGCTGCGCGCGTCTCGAGGAAGAGTCCCGCGGGGTTCGTCGTCGGATCGTCCATCAGGACGTTGCCGCTCGTCACGCGCATGCCCGACGCGGCCGCCGCGCGGAAGACGGCGTCCGTGTGGTGCGTCGTCGCCATGTCGAGGATCGAGGTCGTCCCGCCGGCGAGGAACTCGGCGAGGCCGAGGCGCGCCGAGACCTCCAGGGTCGCCTCGTCGTGCGCGGCCTCGCCCGGCCAGACGTGCGTCGAGAGCCACGGGAGGAGCGGGAGGTCGTCGGGGCCGTTCCGGAGGAGCGTCTGGCAGAGGTGGACGTGCGTCTGGACGAAGCCCGGCAGGACCCACATCCCCTTCGCGTTCAGGCGCTCGACCGGCCGGCCGGCGGCCGCGTGGGAGCGGGCGCGCGTGTGGGCCTCCGCGTCGCGGGCGGCGATCGCGCCGTCCTCGACGAAGAGGGCGCCGTCCGCCACGACGTCGCCGGGGCGCGTCATCCCGATCACGAGGGCGTTCTCGACGAGGAGCGGCGTCATGGCAGCCCGCCATTATCCAATGCCGGACCGCTCAGAGCAGCAGGGCCCCCTCGTGGACGAGCAGCCAGCGCTTGCGGGGGAGGCCGCCGCCGTAGCCCGTCAGGCTTCCGTCCGAGCCGATGACGCGGTGGCAGGGAATCACGATCGAGACGGGATTCGCCCCGTTCGCGGCCGCCACGGCGCGAACGGAGGACGGGCGGCCGATCTCCTGCGCGAGGCGTGCGTACGACCAGGTCGTACCGGCGGGAATGCGGCGGAGGACCGTCCAGACGAGCTGCTGGAACGGCGTGCCGCCCGTGTCGACCTCGACGCCGTCGAGCGCCCGGAGGTCGCCGGAGAAGTAGCGATGGAGCGCCTTCGCAGCCGCACCGGCCTGCAAAGTGTCTTCGAAGGTGAATGGGCCGAACCTTCGGGCGAGCTCCTCGCTCATTCCCTTCCAATGGTCCTGGAAGACCAATGCGACGAGCGCGGAGCCCCGCTCGACGAGCACGACGCTTCCCGCCGGCGATGCGACCACCGTCCTGCCGAGGCTTTCTCTCTTACTCATTCGAAGAATCTTCTTCTTTTCCTTTTCTTTCTCTCTGTTCACCCGCCGCCGTTCCCGTCCGCGAGCGACGCCCAGAGATGGAGCGTCGCGTACGCGCGGTACGGGCGCCAGCGCTCGGCGCGCGCCGCGATCCGGTTCTTCGTCACCCCGGCGCGCCCGAGCGCCTTCACGAGGCCGAGGTCGCCCTCTGGGAAGGCGTCGCCTTCGCCGAAGGCGCGCAGCGCGACGACGTGCGCGGTCCAGGGCCCGAATCCGGGCAGGGCTGTCAGGCGTTCCTCGAAGTCGTCGAGACCTCGCGGCGCCGCGAGGACGAAGGACCCGTCCGCGACGGCGCGGGCGAAGGCCTTCAGCGCCGCCGCGCGGGCGCGGGGCAGGCCGACGCGCGCGACGTCCGCCTCCGCGACGGCCCCGGGCGACGGGAAGACGTGCGTGAGGCCGGGCCGGACGAGCTTCTTCGGCAGCGGCGGGCCGCAGAGGGCGACGAGCCGGCCCGCGAGCGTGCGCGCGCCCGCGACGGAGATCTGCTGCCCGAGAACCGCGCGCACGGCGACCTCGAACAGGTCCCACGCGCCCGGCACCCGCAGGCCCGGCCGCCGCGCCACGAGCGGCGCGAGGAGCGGGTCCGCGCCGAGCACCTTTGCGATGGCGTCGGGGCTCGCGGCAAGGTCGAACAGGCGCGAGACGCGCGCCGTCAGATCATCGGGTTTCGCCCAAAGAGGGAATTCCAGTGAAAGTGAATGCGACCGTCCGCGGGGCCGGAGCGCAACTCGCAGCGTTCCAGCGCGCCCGGCCTGCGTGAAGGCCCTTTCATAGGAATCTCCGTCGGCGACCTCGACCCCCGCCACGCCGCGTCCCGCGAAGAAGCCGAACACGCCCTCGCCGTCGAACGGGGTCCGCACGCGCAGCTCCAGCAGCCGGGTTTGCTCGGGACCCAGTCGCAGGATCTTCTCTTTTCTTCCGCCCTCGCCCCCGCGCCTCACGGCGCGGGCGGCTCGGGCGGGGCGGGGGAGTCGGGCAGGTCGGCGGCGGGCGCGCCGCCGAGGCCGAGGCGGTCGGCGATCGGGACCTGCGCGGCGAGGACGAGGGCGACGAGGTCGGGCAGCGGCGCGCCCCACTCCTCGGCACCGCGCGTCACGTACGTCCGGTCGACCGAGCGCGCGAAGGACTTCTCCCTGAGGCGCTTGAGGACCGACTCGACGGGGACGTCCGCGATCTTCTTCGACGGCCGGATGAGAGCGCACGCGCCGCAGAAGCCGGTGAGCTCGTCCGCGGCGAGGATCGCCTTCTCCATCGGCGTCTCGCGCGGGATGTTCGTGTAGAACGCGTGGCCGCCGATCGCCTTGATGAGCGGCTCCATCCAGCCGCGTTCGCGCAGGATCTCCATCCCGCGCCAGACGTGGTCCTGCTCGGTCGGGAACTTCTCGTAGTCGAAGTCGTGGAGCATCCCGACGAGGCCCCACGTCTCGACCTCGCCGGCGTCCGCGACGCCCTTCGAGCGCGCCAGGTGACGCATCGTCGCCTCCACGGCGAGCGCGTGGCGGCGGAGCGGCTGTGACTGCGTGAACTCGGTGAGGAGCGCCCAGGCGTCCGCGCGGGTCTTCATGGCGGGAGTTTAGAGAGTTCGGGAGACGGGACGGGGACGGGGATTTCTTCGAAAGTGAATGGCGCCTCGGCGCGTTCGGACCTATCGTTCGCCGCGGGGACGCCCCGGCGCGCCGCGGGGGCGCGCGTTCACCTTCGAAGAAATTCGGACTGATTAATCTAGAAATAGTTTTCCTGCACAGAGTGATGTGCATATGGCCGTTTTTGATTGACTTTTTGGCTCCGCGCACCGAATCTCCGCGCGGCGTCAGACGAAATTGGAGACCAACAGGGAGGACGAGATGGCCGCAATGAAAGCCGCCGAGATCCTGAAGACGTGCGACAAGGAAGGCGTTCGCTTCCTGCGCCTGCAGTTCACGGACATCCTCGGAATCATCAAGAACGTCGAGGTGCCGCGCTCGCAGTTCGAGAAGGCGCTCGAGGGCGAGATCCAGTTCGACGGGTCCTCGATCGAGGGCTTCACGCGGATCGAGGAATCGGACATGGGCCTCGTGCCCGACCTCGACACGTTCCGCATTTTCCCGTGGTCGCACCCGAACGGGAAGGTCGCGCGCCTCGTCTGCGACGTCATCACGCCAGACGGCAAGGCCTTCGCGGGCTGCCCGCGCCAGACGCTCAAGCGCCAGGTCGAGAAGGCCAAGGCGCTCGGATACACGCTGATGACCGGTCCCGAGGCCGAGTTCTTCCTCTTCACGCGGGACGCGAACGGCGACCCCGTCGTCGACACGCACGACGAGGGCGGCTACTTCGACCTGACGCCCGTGGACCGCGGCGAGGAGGCGCGGCGCGACATCGTCGTCGCCCTCGAGGCGATGGGCTTCGAGGTCGAGGCGGCGCACCACGAGGTCGCCCCCGGCCAGCACGAGATCGACTTCAAGTACGGCGACGCCGTCACGACGGCCGACCAGGTCTCGACGTTCAAGCTGATCGTGAAGAAGGTCGCCCTCGACCACGGCCTCCACGCGACGTTCATGCCGAAGCCGATCTTCGGCGTCAACGGCTCGGGGATGCACGTCCACCAGTCCCTCATCACGGGCTCGGGCGCGTCCATGAAGAACGCGTTCTTCGACGCGAAGGCGAAGTACCAGCTCTCCGGCCTCGCGATGAACTACATCGGCGGCATCCTCAAGCACGCGCGGGCGATCGCCGCGATCACGAACCCGCTCGTCAACTCGTACAAGCGTCTCGTGCCCGGTTACGAGGCGCCCGTGAACGTCGCCTGGTCCGAGCGCAACCGTTCGCCGATGGTCCGCATCCCGGCCCGGCGCGGGATGGGGACGCGCTGCGAGGTCCGCATGCCGGACCCGTCGTGCAACCCGTACCTTGCCTTCACGGTCATGCTCGCGGCCGGCCTCGACGGCATCAAGAACAAGCTCGAGGCGGGCGAGCCCGTGAACCAGAACATCTTCGAGATGTCCGCGCGCGAGAAGAAGCGCCTCAAGATCGACGTCCTTCCGGGCAGCCTCTCCGAGGCGCTCGACTGCCTCGAGAAGGACGACCTCCTCAAGAACGCGCTCGGCGAGCACATCTACGAAAAGTTCGTCGAGGCCAAGCGCGCCGAGTGGCACCAGTACATCGCCCAGGTCCACGGCTGGGAAGTGGACCGCTACCTGCAGGCGTACTGACCGATCGATCTCGGGAAACGCGAGGGCGCGGGCCACGGGGCCCGCGCCCTTTTTCGTTTTGCGGGCGGGACGGCCGGGGCCCGGCCGCCCCGGCGCTCAGTCCTCGCAGGAGTCGTGCTTGGCCATCGTCAGAAGCGGGCGCCGGCCGAGGGGTCCGGTCAGCGTCCACTCCACGGTGTAGTCGAGCGTGTCCACGCCCGAGTAGTGCCATGCGACGCCCGTCCGGAGCGTGCCGGCCTGGGGCTGGAGGGTCACCTTCGCCCCCCGCCACGAGTTGTCCGGCGACGTGTCCTGCGGCGCCGAGGCCGAGAGCGCGTTCTTCACCGCCACCGCCGTCACCTTCCAGCCAGGACCGACCTGCACGCCGTCCCCCACCGTGTCGTTCCCCTGGGTGGTGGCCGTCCAGTCGCCCGAGCCGACGCGGGGAGTCCCTGGGTCCTTGAGGGTCGCGTTGCTCGCCGTGAGGCCGGTCGGGCCCCACGGGGAAACGGACCCGAACCCGATGGCCGCCGGCGAGTGGTCGACCGTCACGTCGATCGTGACGGTGCCCTGCGTCGGCAGGAATGCCCCGGTCGCCGACGCGGTCACGTTGTCGAAGCTCGCCGTGATCGTGCCCCACCGCTCCTGTCCGATCGGAAACGGCGGGAAGTAGGCCGGCCAGACGTAGTAGGGATGGATGGGCCCCGCGGAGGGCCACTCCCACGCCGTCCCCTTGAAGGAGGGGTCGTCCCCGGCGACGACGATCGCGCTCTCGGTGAGCGTCACGCCCGCGCACCCGAGCGCGACGGACACCGAGCCCTGACCCGAGATCGCTACCGGCTTGTCCGTGACGACGAGGAAGGCGTACCCGAGCGGGCTCGAGACGGCCGTCGCGTTCAAGTCGACCGCGTTGTGTCCCGCATCCCAGGCCTGGTAGTAGAGCGTGCCCTTGAGCGGGGCGAGAATTTTCGCTTCCCGGACGCGATTCCGATAGGTCGAGGTGGCCCCCGTGTTCGGGAAGGGCGACCGCACGACGGGTTTCCGGAGCGCCGTCGGCGTGTTCGAGAGGACGTGGCTTCGCACGTACACGGGGCCGCCCTGCGCGGCCAGGGTCTTCAGCTTCGAGGAGAAGCCGGGGTCCTTCGCGTCGAGGCCGACCTTCCTCAGCCTCTCGACGACGTCAGGCGGCGGCATCGCGACCCTCTTCTCCAGGAGGGGCGGGCCCTTGGTGGCGGCGACGGGCGCCGCGAACGAAATGGCCGGGCGGAGCGCCGCGCCGGCGCCTCCGAAAGCGATGAGCATGACGACGCCTGCCGCGGTCCTCTTCATCGAGCCTCCCTGTACGAAGACTCGATCTTATGGGACCCCCCGTACGAATCAAGGATGCGCGCTGGCCCCGGGGCGACGACCGATGGTCTCCCCGCGACACTGCCGATCGCGGCGCGTCAGAAACCGAGCTTGGTGCGCGCGGCAGCGACGATCGCCGCGGCCGCCGCCGGGAGGCCGAGCGCGAGAGGGCTGAGGACGAGGTCGTACGCGGCCGGGTCCTCGATCTCGCGCTGGAAGGCCTGCCGGACGAACTTGCGCTGCGCCTCGTCGCTCCGCGCGACCCGCCGGCGAGCCTCGTGGACCGCGATGCCTTCGGCCGTGGCGATGGTCTCGGCCCGCTCCGCGGCCGAACCGACGGCTCGGACCCGCAGGCCGCCCGCAGGGTGGAGAACGAAGTTGGCGCCCCGGCCCACGAACACCGCCTGCCCCTCGCGGCCGATCCGGTGGATCACGTGCCGGAGCCCGATGAGGACGCGGGCCTGCCCGGGATCGTCGTGCAGGATGAACGGGGCGATGTACTCGCCGAACTCGCGGACGCCCTTCTCGTCGAATCGCTCGAGGGCGAGCGCGTCGTTGTGCGTCTCCTCGGCGACCGCCGAAAGGAGCTCGCGGTCGTAGACGCGCCACCCGAGCGCCTCGCCCAGGAGCCGCGCGAGCTCGCCGCCCCCGGACCCGAGCTCGCGGGAAACCGCGATCCACGGACCCTCGGCGACGGCACGATGCGGGGTTTCCTGTTCCGAAAGGCGCCGAACCTCGCGGAACCGGCCCTGGCGGTCCGCGAGCTCGACGCCGGGAAGGGGGGATGTCATCAGAGGCCTCCATCCCCGTCCCGCGCCCCGGGGTTCGGGGACTCCGCCTTCAATTTAGGTCCGTGTGGCGGATCCTGCCTGCCCGGACAGGAACATCGCGTCGCCGTAACTGAAGAAGCGGTAGCCCGCGCGGATGGCCTCCGCATACGCCGCGAGGACGCGCTCGCGGCCCGCGAAGGCCGAGACGAGCATCAGGAGCGTCGAGCGCGGAAGGTGGAGGTTCGTGAGGAGCGCGTCCACGATGCGGAACTCCGCGCCCGGCACTAGAAAGAGGTCCGTTTCGAGGCCGCCGGGAGCGACGCGCCCGGCGTGCGCACGCGCCGACGCCTCGAGCGTCCGGACGGTCGTCGTGCCGACCGCGACGACGCGCCGGCCTTCGTCCTTCGCACGGTTCACGGCGGCCGCGGCTTCCTCCGGGATGAAGGCCCGCTCGAAGTCCATGCGGTGGTCCTCGACGCGATCCGCCTTCACGGGCTTGAACGTCCCGATCCCCACGTGAAGCGTGACGCGGACGACCGTGACGCCGCGCGCCGCCACCTTCGCGAGCATCTCCTCCGTGAAGTGAAGGCCCGCGGTCGGCGCCGCGATCGCGCCGGCTTCCCGCGCGAAAACGGTCTGGTAATCGAGGCGGTCCTGTGCATCGGCGACGCCGTCGGGGCGGCGGATGTACGGCGGGAGGGGTGCGGAGCCCAGCGTCGCGAGGGCGTCGAGGAGATCTTCTTTGCTCCCGTGCTTTGCGAACCGCAGGAGATAGAGGCCTCCGTCGGTGCTACGGGTTTCGGCGCTTTTCTTGGAAGGTGAATCGGTCGAAGCCTCGGCCTCGAGCGGCGCTCCAGCGGCGGGGATCGCATCGGCCTTCCAACCGCCTTCGAAGAAGAACGTCCTCCCCGCCTTCACCCGCCTCCCCGGCTTCGCGAGACATCGCCAGAGCTCTCCCTCTTCGACCCTCGAAGAAACCCCCTCTTCTCGTCCGGTTCTTTCCACCAGCAGGAACTCCGTCCGCCGGCCCTTCTCGTCCGTCCCGAAGATCCGCGCGGGGATGACCTTCGTGTCGTTCAGGACGAGGACGTCGCCGGGCCGGAGAAGTCCGGGAAGGTCGGCCACCGAGCGATGTCCGATCCCGCCCGTGCCGCGGTCGAGCGTCATGAGGCGCGCGGTTCCCCGCGGCGCCGGGCGCTGGGCAATGGCCTCGGCCGGCAGCTCGAAGTCGAAGTCGGCGACGTCCACGGAGACGTCGAGGGTACACTTTCGCGTGCGGTTTCGAGGGAGCGCTCCCGTCCTCCTCTACGCGCTGCTCGCCGTCCTCGTCTTCCCGGTTTTCCCGCACTTCCTCTCGCCGAACGAAGTCACGCGCTGGGCGTTCGCGGCGTCGCTCCTCGAGAAGAGGACGCCCGAGATCTCCGGCGTCCTGCCGCTCCTGGGCCCGTCGTTCGAGGACGTCTCGGAGAGGGACGGCCGCGTCTTCTCGAACAAGGCCCCCGGCGCGGCGCTCGTCGCGCTTCCCGGCTATCTCGCGGCGCGTCCGTTCGCGGGCCCGCCGTCGGCGGCCGCGCTCCGGCCCACGCTCACGCTCATGCGCCTCGCGGCGGCCACGCTGCCGGCCCTGCTTCTCGCGCTCGTTCTCCAGGGAGCGGCGCTGCGCCTGGGGGCCACGCCGGCGCGGGCGCGGTTCGCGGCGGCGGCCCTCCTGTTCGCGACGCCTCTCTTCGCCTACGGCCTCCTTCTCTTCTCGCACGCGCTCGTCGCGGCATGCCTGTTCGGGGCGTGGGCCGCGTTTTTCGTGACGGGTTCCGGCGGGCGGGCACGGCGCGACGTGATCGGCGGGGCGCTCCTCGGGCTCGCGGTTCTCTCCGAGTACCCCGCGGCCGTCCCCGCGGCCGTCATCGCCCTCTGCGCCGTGCTTCCTTCACCGCGCCGCGCCATCGCCGTCGCCGCGGGCGCCGCGCCCGCCGCGGCCCTTCTCGGGGCGTACGACGCGGTGTGCTTCGGCAGCCCGCTCGCGCTCTCGTCGGGCTTCGAGCGCGCGGCGGCGTTTCGCGGCCTCGCCGCCGCGGGCGTGTTCGGGATCGGACTCCCGTCGCCCGCGATCCTCTTCCGGCTCCTGCTCGACCCGTCGAAGGGGCTCCTCGTCTTCACCCCTCTCCTCCTCCTCTGGCCGTGGGCGTTCCCCGCCGCGCGCGGGCGTACGTCCCGGGCCGGCGGGCTCGCGCTCGCGCTCGTCCCGCTCTCCCTTCTCCTCCTTTACTCCGGCTATCCGAACTGGCACGGCGGCTTCACGGTCGGTTCGCGGTACCTCGTCGCGGCGCTGCCGTTCCTCGTCTTCCCGCTCGCCTTCCGCGAGGGCGGAGCGCTCGAGGCCGGCCTCGCGGGCGCATCCGTCCTCGCGTGCGTCGGGACGAGCCTCGCGTTCCCGTTCGTCCCGCCGGGCTTCGCGCTTCCCTGGGGGAGCTTCGCGGGAGAGATCTATGGAAAAGGTCTGACGGCGCCCAATGTCCTCCACGTGGTCTGGCCACCCGCCGCGCTGGTGATGCCGGCTGCCGCCGGGCTCGCGGCTGCCGTTGCGCTGTCTCTCTTCCATTCGAAGAAACGCGCCGTGGCGTTCTGCGCCGGCCTCGCGATCGCTGCCGCGGCGGCGCTCGCGGCGACTCGTCTCCGGCCTTTGCCGCCGTCGCTCGTCCTCCAGCGCGCGTACGTCGAGGACGTGTACTTCGAGAGACGAGGCGCCCTCGAGGAGGCGATCGCCGCGACCGGCTCCCCGCAGCCGCGCCTTCTCGGGCGCCGGGAGCGCGAGCTCGCGCTGCCTCCGGGCGCCTGGCCGTTCTAGGGCGGCAGGAGCTTTCGCCCGAACGCGAGTCCGGCGAGCGCGAGCGCCGCACACGCGAGACCCAGCGTGAAGGAGAGCGGGCGGTACGCGAGGACGACCTCGTGAGAGCCCGCGGGCACGGGGACGGCAAACGGGCGGCCCTCGGGGGAGACGATGCGGACCTTGGCGCCGTCGACGGTGGCCCGCCAGCCGGGAAACGTCGCGTTCGCGACGACGAGCGTTGCGGGCGCTGCGGCGTCCACGGCCACGCGCCAGAGCGTCGGGACGCGCGAGACGAGGCGCGCGCGTCCCGCGGCGCCCTCGAGCCTCACGCGCGGCTTTGCGCGCCTGTTCACGAGGAGCCGCCCGTCTTCTCCGGCGGCGGCCTCCTCGAGGTCGAGCCCGAGGCGCGCGTTGAGCTCCGCGGCGCCGAAGCGGAACTGCGGGTGCAGGAGGAGGTACTTGACGCTCCACAGGTCGAGGGCGGCCCCGCCCGGCGCGAGGTCCCACGGCTCGAGGACGTCGACGGCGTTCGGCAGGTTCCGGAACCGGCCGATGGCCTCACGCGCCTCGCGGAAGGCGAGCGGCCCGAGGGCGTCGTATCCGCGCAGGTCGTCGATCCCGAGGTCGGTCGCGGTGTTCGCCGGGAGGTACGTGTGCAGGGGAAGGACGCGCCACGCGCCCGCGTCGGAGCGGATGCGCGCGAGGAGGGGGGTCTCCGGCGTGAGAACGCGCTCCTTCGACACCGCGTGGACGCCGCCCGCGAACGCGAGGAGCTCCGCCGCGGCGGCGAGGACGAGTCCGAGCGCCGGGGCGCGCCCGGCGCCCGCACGGCCGGCGGCTGCAGCCCGGCCCGTGAGGTCGTCGAGGCCGGCGGCCGCGAGGAACCCGAGCGCGAGCGGCAGGAGGAGAAGACCGCGCGAGAAGTAGGCCCCGGTCGCGCTCGCGAGGGCGAGCGCGGGCGCTCCGCCATACGCAAGGAAGAGGAAGGCGGCTCCCGCGGCCGCCCAGAAGGCACGCTCTCGGTCCCGGCGGACCCCCGCCAGCCCGAACGGCACGAGCGCGAGGGCCGCGAGCGAGACCGTGGCCGCCGCCTCGATCGGGTGCGAGGCGCGATCGGCCGGAAGGATGAATCGCACGAGGGCCGACGCGGGCAGGACGAACGGCTGCCGTGCGTGGCCCGCACGCGCCGCGGACGCCGCGAAATAGCAGAGGAACGGGAAGAGGAGCGGCGCGGCCAGGCCCGCGCCGAGAAGCGCTCCCGAACCGGGCACGAGGAGGCCGGCGAGCCGCCGGGCGCGGAACAGCGCATAGGCCGCCGCGAGGATCGCCGCGAGGAGGGCCGTCTCCGGATGCCCGCCCGCGAGGACGAGGTACGTCGCGAGGGCGAGACCCGCGAAGTCCCTTCGCGCGGGGCGCTCCGCGAGCCGGCCGCCGTAGAGGAGAAGCAGCGGGACACCCGCGGCGGCGAGAGTCAGGGGGTGTTCGAGCCAGGCCACGAACGGGCCCGAGAGCGCGAAGGCGGCCGCTCCGACGGTCGCCGCCTCCGGAGAGCGCCCCCGGTCACGCAGCCAGGCGTACGCGGCTGCCGCGGCGAAAAGCGCGCGAACGAGCAGCGAGAGGTTCCAGCCCGGTCGGAGCCCGAAGAGAAGCGCGGGCCAGGCGAGCGGCGAGCCGAGCGCGGAGATCGAGTTCCCGAGGAGAGGGACACCGCCGTCCTGATGGGGGTTCCAGAGCGGCAGGCGGCCCGCGAGGATCTCCCCGCGCGCGAATGCCAGCCACGGGACGAACTGCAGGACGGGATCCGAGAGAGCGGGCGCTTCGAGCGCGCGGTCCGCCATTCCGGGCGCCCACGGCCAGAATCGCGATTTGATCCCGTTCGAGAGCACGAGCCCCTCGTGCATGCCGAGGCGCATCGCGAGCGCGGCGGCGAGCGCGAGGAGCGCGATCCAGGTCGCGACGCGATCTCGGCGGTTTCCGGAAGTCACGGTGCTGCAGGGCAGTTTAGGGGTTCGTTGACGGCGGCTCGGCGCATTGTGTACTGTCCGCCCGCCCATGGGAGAGGCCGCGGGGACCTACCGCAAAGTCAGGCTGCTCGACGCGGTCGGGATGACGCGCGCGATCTCGCGAATGGCCCACGAGGTCGTGGAGGCCGAGGGCGGCACCGACGGCTTCGTTCTCATCGGCATCCGCACGCGGGGCGTCCCCCTCGCGCAGCGTCTCGCGTCCGAGATCGCGGGGACCGAGGGCGTCAGGGTCCCGGTCGGACTCCTCGACATCACCCTCTACCGCGACGACCTGACGACCGTCGCGTCCTCTCCGGTCCTCAAGAAGACGGAGATCCCGTTCAAGGTCGAGGGCCGCAACGTGATCCTGTGCGACGACGTGCTCTTCACGGGACGCACGGTTCGGGCCGCGATGGACGCGATCCTCGATTTCGGCCGCCCGCGGAAGATCCTCCTCGCCGTCCTCGTCGACCGCGGCCGCCGCGAGCTCCCGATCGAGGCCCAGTACATCGGCAAGAAGATCGCGACCTCCGCGACGGAGATCGTTTCCGTGACGTTCCGCGAGACGGACCGCGAGGACGACGTCTGGCTGCTCGACCGCGATGCCGCGAAGCCCGCGCCCAAGGCGGCGCCGAAGGCCTCGCGGGAGACGCCGCCCGCGAAATCGCCCTCGGCCCGCCGGCGGCCGAGGAAGAAGTAGGAGCCAGGGCGGCGTGACGAAGCGTCCCGATTCCCCCGTCCCCGCCTCCCCCCGTCGCGCCCTTTCGAAAAAGGACCTCCTCGACATCGACGGGATCACCGAGGACGACATCCGCCTCGTCCTCGACACCGCCGAGTCCATGCGCGAGATCAACCAGCGCGCGATCAAGAAGGTCCCGACTCTCCGCGGCAAGCTCGTCGCGAACCTCTTCTTCGAGAACTCCACCCGCACGCGCTTCTCGTTCGAGATCGCCGAGCGGCGCCTCTCGGCCGACTCGATCGCGCTCTCGGCGACCGGCACCTCCGTCGCCAAGGGCGAGACCCTCCTCGACACCGGGCGAAACCTCATGGCGATGGCGCCCGACGCGATCGTGATCAGGCATTCGCGGTCCGGCGCGCCGCACCTCCTCGCCCGCCACCTCCCGTGCGCGGTCGTGAATGCCGGCGACGGAACGCACGAGCACCCGACCCAGGCGCTCCTCGACGCGTTCACGATCCGCCGCGCGAAGGGGACTCTCGCGGGCCTCCGCGTCGCGATCTGCGGCGACGTCACGCACAGCCGCGTCGCGCGGTCCAACGTCGCGCTCCTCACGAAGATGGGCGCGGGCGTCACGCTCTGCGGCCCGCGGACGCTCCTCCCGGCCGAGATCGAGCGGACGGGGGCGCGCGTCGTGAACCGGCTCGAGGAGGCCGTCGAAGGCGCCGACGTCGTGATGATCCTGCGCGTCCAGAAGGAGCGCGGCGGCGGGCTCGGATTTCCCTCGGACCGCGAGTATTACGAGCAGTTCGGCCTCACCCCGGAGCGTCGGAAGCTCGCGAAGAAGGACGCCATCGTGATGCACCCCGGCCCCATGAACCGCGGCGTGGAGATCGACTCGGCCGTCGCGGACGGGCCCGACTCCGTGATCCTCGAGCAGGTCGAGAACGGAGTCGCCGTGCGCATGGCCGTCCTCTACCTCCTGATCGGGGCGAGCGGGGAGGACGAATGAGCGGCGAAGCGATCCTCCTCCGGGGCGGGCGCGTCGTCGACCCCTCCCGCAACCTCGACCAGACTCTCGACGTCCTCCTGAGGGACGGCGTCGTCGCGAAGGTGGACGAGAAGATCGCCGCCCGAGGCGCCGAGGTCGTCGAGGCGGCAGGCTTCGTCGTCGCCCCGGGCTTCGTCGACCTCCACACGCACCTCCGGGAGCCCGGGTTCGAATACAAGGAGACGATCGCGACCGGCACGCGGGCCGCGGCGGCGGGTGGGTTCACGACCGTCTGCGCCATGGCGAACACGGATCCGGTCCCGGACGACGCGCCGACCGTCGCATTCGTCGTCCGGCGCGCCCGCGAAACCGGCGCCGTCCGCGTCTTCCCGATCGGCGCCGTGTCGAAGGGTCTCAAGGGCGTCGAGCTCGCCGAGATCGGCTCGATGAAGGCCGAGGGGATCGTCGCGATCTCCGACGACGGCAAGCCGATCGCGAACGGAAACCTCATGCGCCGGGCGCTCGAGTACGCCTCGATGTTCGGCCTGCCCGTCGTCGTCCACGAGGAGGAGCCCTCGCTCGTGGGCGCCGGTGTCATGAACGAAGGCTGGGCGTCGACACGCCTCGGCCTCGCGGGCTGGCCCAACGTCGGGGAGAGCGCGATGGTCGCGCGGGACGTCCAGCTCGCCGCGCTCACCGGCGCGCGGCTGCACGTCGCGCACGTGTCGACGAAGGAGAGCCTCGACGCGATCCGGGCGGCGCGGCGCCTCGGCGTCCCCGTGACGTGCGAGGCCACGCCGCACCACCTCCTCCTCACGGACGAGGACGTGGCGCGCTCCGGCTACGACACGCGCTTCAAGATGAACCCGCCCCTCCGGGCCGAGGCCGACCGGGCCGCCCTCGTGGCCGCCCTCGTCGAGGGCACGATCGACTGCGTCGCGACGGACCACGCGCCCCACCACGAGGACGAGAAGAACGTCGAGTTCGCGGACGCGCCCTTCGGCGTCACCGGCCTCGAGACCGCGCTGCCCGCGCTCGTGGACGGGCTTCTCGTCCCGCGCGCGATCACGCTCCTGCGCCTCGTCGAGGTCCTCTCGACGGCGCCGGCGCGGGTCTTCGGCCTCCCGTACGGCACGCTCGCGGAGGGCGCGGCGGCCGACGTCGTCCTCTTCTCCACGGCGAAGTCGACGCCCGTCACTCCGGACGGCTTTCAGAGCCGCTCGAAGAACTCGCCGTGGCTCGCGCGCACGCTCAAGGGACGGATCGAGAAGACGTGGGTCGGCGGCCGCGAAGTCTTCTCGCGGGGCTCCGGAACGCCGCGATGAGCGGGCGCGAGGACTCCGGGGCGTACCTCAAGCCCGTGTCGGCCGAGGTCCCGATCGCGGCCGGCAGGCCGAAGCGGATCATCATCGTCGAGCACGAGGCGCTTTTCGCGGAGGTCTGGCGGGCGCTGCTCACGACGCGCTACGGCCCGGCGATCACGGTGGAGATGTACCAGGACCCTCTCAAGGCGCTCGACGTGCTGGGTCCGGACGTCTCGCTCCTCATGGTCGACCTCGAGCTGCCGCTCTTCGGCGGGCGGAAGATGTTCGAGCTCGCGAAAGAGCGCGGCGTCGCACCGCGCCGGATGGTCATCCTCTCCTCGCGCGAAGCGGACGAACTCCACGAGCTCTTTCCGGAAGGCTCCTGCCTCGCCGTGATCAACAAGCACGAGCCGAACCAGCAGAACGCCTTCCTGATGATCCTCGACTCGATCGTCAAGAGGCACTGAGGAGGGGAACGAGAGAGAAGAGGTTCTTCTTAGAAGGTGAAGAGGGGCGGTCGCCCGTTGCGCGCCTCTCGGTCGGGCGCACCTCCGCTCCTGAACCTCCAAGAAGATTTCTCTTTCTTCATCTCTCGGTCTTCGGCTGTTCCAGGTCCGGCACCGCGGCGACCGCCGCGGGATCGGGCGGCTTCACCGAGAGCGCTTCCGACAGGAACGCGATCCGGTCCCGGCGCGCCTCTGCGTTCAGCGCGTGCGGGGCGTCGTAGAGCCTGAACGTCTTCGGCTCGCTCACGTTCGCCGCGTACTCTTTCGCGCGCACGGGGGTCAGGAAGTCCTCGTGCGTGGCGTACTGCAGGAAGACCTTCGCCGGCGCCGCCTTCGCGATCCACGGGCCCGGGTCCGCCCAGGCGTGCGCGGCGACGAACGGGTCCCACTTCGCCCGGCCGATCCTCGCGATGTACCGCCTGTACTCGTCGGACCGGTAGTCCACCTGGTCCGACAGGGCGCCCGCCATGAGGACGTACGCCTTGAGGCGGCGGTCGACGCCCGCGAGGATTCCCCCAACGGCTGCGTTGTAGCTGTGGCCGACGTACGCGAGCCGCCGCGGGTCGACCTCGGGCCGCGCGAGGAGGAGGTCGAGCCCTCGCCGCATGTCCACGACCTGCTGGACGAGGTCGGTGAACTGCTTCTCGTTCATCGGCGTCCTGTCGGGAACGTACCCGGGCCGCGCCACGGGGCCGTCCGTGAGGAGCGAGACGACGCCGGAGCGCGCGAGGACGACGGCCTCGTCGAGAAACTGGCGCCGGCTCTTCATCGGCGAGTTCTCCCAGTACCAGTGACCCCAGAGGACGGCCGCGAACGGCCCGCGGCCGGCGGGAACAACGAGGTACGCCGGAACGCGTCCTCCCATCGGGCTCGCGTACGTGAGGTCCTGGATCACCACGTCGCCCCGCGTCTCGACGCCGGTCGTCACGGCGTCGAGGGGCGCCTTCGGGTCGTAGGCGAAGTGCGTCGCGGGGGGAGGGGTCGGGGCGGAAGTCGGAGCGGGAATCGGGAGGGCTGTGGCCGCGAAGATGAGGGCGAAGAGCATGAGAACATCATTCTAGGAGCGACGGGCGGACGGATGAAGAGTTCTCTCGACGTCGCGGTCGCGGCGGCCCGCGAGGCGGGAGAGGTGCTCGTCGGCCACTTCGGCCGCCTCGACCCGGCTTCCGTCGAGGAAAAGGCGGCGAACGACGTCGTCTCGATCGCGGACCGGGAGAGCGAGGCCGTCATTCGCCGCGCCGTCCTCGACGCGTTTCCCTTGGACCGCTTCCTCGGCGAGGAGACCGGGCTCACGGGGGCGGACGAGACGGCGCCCTCGTGGATCGTGGACCCCCTGGATGGCACCGCGAATTTCGTGCGCGGCTTCCCGCACTGGGCCGTGTCGATCGCGCGGACGCGCGGCGGCCTCCTCGGCGAGATCGAGGCGGGCGTCGTCTGGGACCCCCTCAAGAACGACCTCTTCTCGGCGGAGCTCGGCTCGGGCGCGTTCCGCAACGGGCGCCGACTGCGTGTCCCGGCGCGCGCGGACCTCCGGGGCGCCGCGCTCGCGACGGGCTTCCCGTTCCGGCAGGCGCACAAGATCGACCGCTACCTCGCGATCTTCCGAACGCTCTTCCTGAAGGTGCGCTCGATGCGGCGCGCCGGAAGCGCGGCGCTCGACCTCGCCTACGTCGGCGCGGGGATCTTCGACGGCTTCTTCGAGTTCGGCCTGTCGCCGTGGGACACGGCGGCGGGGGCGCTCGTCGTGACGGAGGCCGGCGGCGTCATGTCGGATTTCGACGGCGCGGGGACGTGGCGGACGCGCGGGAACGTCCTCGCCGGCTCGCCCGGCGTCCACGCGGCTCTCGTCGCGGTCATGAGGGAAATGGGGATCGAAGAAGGAAATCTATGAAGGCGCGGGGGTTTCTGCTCGCGCTCTGGACCGCGTGGGCCGCGATGCGAGCGGAGGGCCAGTCTCCCGACTGGTTCGACGCCTTCCGGGGCAAGGCGTATCTGCAGGGCGACGCGAGCTTCGTGGCGCGCGAGAAGGGCGCGGCGCCCGATTCGTCGCCCCTCTTTCTCGCGCGCTGGGTCGTCCTCCGATACGCCGGGTTCACGGAGAGCGAGCGGCGCTTCTGGCCGTACCGCAACCTTCTCCTCGTCTCGATGCCGTCGGGTGCGCGGTACGTCCTCGAATCGGGTTTCGGGTTCGTGGACGAGAAACACCTCGACGAGGAGCGCCCGTTCCAGCGGGTGGCGTCCGAGAGGGCCGCGTTCGAGATCTGGTCTTCGGGCACCGCCGGCGAGGCGCCCGTGAACGACGTGACCGAGGAGGGCCCCTGCGAGGGAATGCGCCAGCGCGTCCGGGCGCCCGGCGGGACGCTCGCCTACTTCATCGACGATCTCGGCAGTCCGACGGTGAAGGCGATCCTCGGCGAGATCAGCGCCGCGACGTTCCGCGAGGACGAGAGGCAGGACCTCGGCCTCCTCCTCCGGGTGTCGGTCGAGAACAACGCGGCCCTCTCGGCCGAGCTCCCGTTCTTCTACATCAGGGAGTCGCTCCTCGCGGTCAACGTCGCCCTCCGGGACCGGGCCCTGTCCCCCGAGCAGAGGACCGTCCTTCTCGTCCCGGATCCTGCCCCCCCCGGCGACCTCGCATCCTGGCGCGCCCTCGCGCACCTTCCGCTGGACCTCCCGCCGTTTCCCGCGATCGTGCCGGAGAACCCGATCCGATGAAGAGGGGGAAAGAGGGGGATTCTCTGAAAGAGAGGAGGGCACGGGGCGACGGAGAGTCGGCGACGTGCCGCGGCCTCGCGCGCCGGGGCGCGCCGTCCCTCTCTTCACCTTCGAAGAGAATCTTCTTCTTCCTTCTCTTTTGCGTTTCTCCGGTGAGTCGGGCGCAGGAGCCGCCGAAGGTCACGCTCGAGCGCCTCGTCGACGGCCGCGGCAACCGCGTCTGCGACGTCGCGAAGGCGGAGCTGAAGGCCGAAGGGGTGAAGCGTACGGCGTGGGTCGTCCGCGGCCTCCTGGGGAGCGACCTCGTCCTCACGCTCGAGGCCGTCGGGCGGGCGTCGCTCCACGAGATCGGCTTCGCAGGGCGGCCCGTCCTGCGCTTCTCGATTCCGGCGGCGGGCGGGCGCGTCACGGCGGCGTCCCCCGCGTCGGAGTTCCGCTACTTCGACGCCGACCTGCCGCGCAAGACGGTCCGCTGCAACCTCGCGCGCCTTGCGGACGAGACCGACCCCGACCTCCTCGCGGCCGCCGCGGAGTACGCCCTCCTGAAGCAGGGGCTCGAGAACGCCGCGAGCTGGGCCCCGGAGGAGTTCCCGGTCGTGGCGCTCCTCGCCGCGAAAAGGCCGCCGCCGCACCCGTCGCCTCCGTACCGCAGGAGCGTCCCGTGGACCAGGGGCGGCCCCGAAGCCGACGATCTCGCCGCCGCGGCGCGTGCGGCGATCGCGCGCTGACGCCGGTGGTCTACCAGGGCAGGCCGCGGACCTCGCACGCCCGGCGGTAGACGGCCTCGTAGCGCTCCGCGGAGCGGTCCCACGAGAAGTCCTGTGCCATCCCGTTCTCGACGATCCGTCGCCAGCGGTCGCGCTGGAAGAAGACGTGCTGTGCGCCGAGGATCTCGGCCGCGAGCGCGTGCGGCGCGGGCTCGTCGAACGCGAACCCCGTCGCCTGGCCGAGGTTGAAGCCGTCGAACGGCAGGACGGAGTCGGCGAGGCCTCCCGTCCGTCGCACGATCGGCGGGGTCCCGTAGGCGAGCGCGTACATCTGGGAGAGCCCGCAGGGCTCGAAGCGCGAGGGCATCACGAGCGCGTCGGCGCCGGCCTCGATCCGGTGCGAGAGGGTCTCGTCGTACCCGACGAGGGCCTTGAACCGGCCGGGGTGGCGCACCTCGAGGAGCCGCATGGATCCTTCGTAGGCGGGCTCGCCCGAGCCGAGCATCACGATCCTCACGCCGCGCCGGACGAGCTCCGGAGCCGACTCGAGGAGGAGGTCGAAGCCCTTCTGGTCCGTGAGTCGTCCGATCGCGCCCACGAGAAAGCCGCCGTCCGACGGGTCGAAGCCCGCGAGGCGGCAGAGATCCGCGCGGCAGGCCTCCTTGCCGGAGAGGTCGTACGGGGAGTAGCGGGCGGAGAGGTGCGCGTCCGTCGCCGGGTTCCAGATCCCTCGGTCGATCCCGTTCAGGATCCCGACGAGCCGGTCGCCGCGCGCCCGGAGGAACGGGTCGAGCCCGAGCCCGCCCTCGGGCGTCCGGATCTCGTCGGCGTACGTCGGCGAGACTGCCGTGATCATGTCCGCCGCGACGATCGCGCCCTTGAGGAGGTTCACGGCGCCGCGAAACGCGACGCCGCCGCCCGTCCACGCCTCGACCGGGAGCCCGAGGGCCGGGAACTGGTCGGCGCCGTAGACGCCCTGGTAGCCGAGGTTGTGGATCGTGAGGACCGAGGCGACGTCGTCGAACCAGCGGTCCCGCCAGTTGCTCCAGGCGGCGAGCATCGCGCCCAGCGCGGGATGCCAGTCGTGCACGTGCAGGATCCGGGGCTTGCGGCCGAGCCGCTTCAAGGCCTCGATCGACGCGCGCACGAAGAGCGAGAAGCGCCAGAGGCCGTCGTCCTGGCCGCGCTCGTTCGGCGCGTAGATCTGCCGGCGGTGGAAGAGCGGATCGTGGGCGACGAAGTAGATCGGCACGGTCGTGCCGGGCAGGAGGTCCCAGAGGAGCCCGACGCGGTACGGCAGGCCGAGGATGGAGACGTCGAAGGACGGCATCGCCTCCTCGGGCCACGTGCGGCGCCTGCGGTACCACTCGGCCGCCTCGAGGTGGAACGGAATGAAGACGTCGACGTCGTTTCCGCCGGACGCGAGGGCCTTCGGAAGGGCGCCCACCACGTCTCCGAGCCCGCCCGTCTTCGCGAACGGGACGCACTCGGCGGCGAGGTGCGTGATTCTCAGGGAGGCCTCAGTTCACGATCGCGGTGGCCGTGAGCGTCTTCGCGGACGTCGCGACGGAGATGACGACCGTCCCCCGCGCGACTCCCGTGACGGCGCCGTTCGAAACGGCCGCCGTCTTCGGGTCCGAGCTGGCCCATGCGAGCGCCGCGTCCTCGACCGCGATCCCGCTCGCGTCCTTGACGACGGCGTTGATGCGCTGGGTCTCGCCGATCTTCAGGATCAGCGTGAGGGGGCTGATCTCGAAGGTCGCGATCTCCCGGTGGAGCACGCGCACGTCCGACGCGGCGCTCTGGTCGTTCCCGAGGCTCGCGATGATCGTGGTACGGCCTTCGCCCCCGGAGGTCACGACCCCGTCCGCGTCCACCGTCGCGACCTTCACGTCGCCCGACATCCACTTGGGCCTGAGCGGGACGACGTTTCCCTTCGAGTCCTTGATCTCGGCGACGAGGCCCATCTTCGTTCCGACGGGCCCGACGAGCGTCATGCGGTTCGGCGTCACGTTGAGCGATGCGACGTCGACGACCTCGACGGCCGCGCCGCCGCTGACCCCGCGGGCCGTCACGGTCAGGGTCGCGCGGCCCGGTCCGACCGAGCGCACGAGGCCGTTCGCGTCGACCGTCGCGACCTTGGGCTTGTCGCTCGTCCAGGTCCCCGCGATCGACGGCAGCTCCCGCCCCTTCTTGTCGAGGACGTCGAACTTGAACGTCTGGCTGTGCCCGGCCCCGTAGAACGTGAGCTTGGCGGGCGTGACGCGGAGCTCCGCGGGCTTCGACCCGCAGCCGAGGGCGACGGCGACTCCGAACACGGCCGCGAGGCCGCGCGACGCCACGACACGTCTTGCGTTCATCGGCCGGATTCTAGCGGATGCACGCGGCGCCGGAGGGGCGACGGAATCGTCGCGGCCATCTGCGCGGCCTGCCCGGGCGTCAGCCGGGAGGCCGGGACGCCGAAGAACGTCCGCGCGGCCGCCTCACAGCCGTAGGTGCGCTCGCCCCACTCGATCGCGGAGAGGTAGACCTCGAGGATCCGCCTCTTCGGGACGAGTGCGTCGAGGGTGAGCGCGATCGCCGCTTCCCGGGCCTTGCGCCACCACGTTCGCCGCCTCGAGAGCCAGAGGTTCTTCGCGAGCTGCTGCGTGATCGTGGAGGCGCCGTGCACGCGCGGGCGCCGGTCGTGGGCGTGCCGGAGGTTGTACGCGCGCGCCTCCGCGATGGCCGTCCAGTCGATCCCGTGATGCTCCCAGAAGCGCGCGTCCTCGGAGGCGACGACGGCGGCGGCGAGGGCGGGGGAGACCTGCGACAGGGGAACGGGCCGCCGGTCGATCGCGTCGCTCTTGCCCTCGGCGCGCAGCCGCTCCCGGCGCGCGAGGATGAAGGCGGTCGTCGACGGGTCGCGCCACCTTAGCAGGACGATCTGCGGAAGGGGGACGAAGACGAGCGTCAGATAGAGGAAGACGAAGACCGGGAGAAGAAGAGATTCGCGGGTCTTCAGCCGATGATCTCGGTCAGCGCCGCGCGGAGCCGCTGGACGCCGAGGGCCGCCTCGTCCTTCGTGAGCGTGAGCGGCGGACGGAGCCGGATCGCCCGGTCGCCGGACGCCAGCGCCATGACGTTGTGTTTCTTCAGCCAGCACGAGAGGACGTCGCCGCGCGTCCTGCCGTCCGGCAGGTCGAAGGCGATGAAGAGACCGCGCCCGCGGATGTTCGTCATCTTCCCCGGGAACTCCGCGCCGAGCTCGAGCAGCTTGCCGAGCAGGAACTCGCCCGTCGTCTTCGCGTTCTCGACGAGCTTCTCCTCGGCCATGATCTCGAGGAACTTGCGGCAGCGGACCATGTCGACGAGGTTCCCGCCCCAGGTCGAGTTGATCCGCGACGAGACGTTGAAGACGTTCTCGGGCTCTTCCGTGATCCGGTCGTTCGAGGCGAAGCCGCATACCTGCGTCTTCTTGCCGAACGTGAACATGTCCGGGACCACGCCGAGACCCTGGAAGGCCCACATGGAGCCCGTGAGGCCCATGCCGGTCTGGACCTCGTCGAGGACGAAGAGGAGGGCGTTCTCGTCGCAGATCGTCCGGAGGCGCTTGAGGAACTCGGGGCGGAAGTGGTTGTCGCCGCCTTCGCCCTGGATCGGCTCCATGATGAGCGCCGCGATGTCGTCCGGGTGGTCCGCGAGCGCCTGGTGGATCTGGCGGATCGCGAGGTCCTCCACCGCGGCCGTCCGCGCGAGCGATTCCGGCGTGAGAGGGAACGCGAGCTTGGGGTTCACGACGCGCGGCCAGTCGAACTTCGGGAAGTACATCGTCTTGCGCGGGTCGGACGTGTTCGTGAGGGAGAGCGTGTAACCGCTTCGCCCGTGGAACGCCTGCTCGAAGTGGAGGATCTTCGAGCCGACCTCGCCGCGGTGGCCCTTCCGGAGGTTCCGCCGGACTTTCCAGTCGAAGGCGGCCTTGAGGGCGTTCTCGTTCGCGAGGGCGCCGCCCTCGACGAAGAACATGTGCTTCCCGTGCGTCTCGGGGACGGAGAGACGGGAGAACGTCTCGACGAAGAGCGCCATCTGCTCGGTGTAGATGTCGCTGTTCGCGGGCTTCGTGACGGCCGCCCACGCGAGCTCGTCGAGGAACTCGGGGGTCGTCGTCTTCGGGTGCGCGTAGCCGATCGGGCACGTCGCGAAGTGCGAGTAGAAGTCCAGGATCTCGACGTCGTGGAGCGAGTCGTGGATGAAGTTGCCGTGGGACCGCTTCAGGTCCATGACGACGTGGTACCCGTCCACCAGCATGTGGCTGGACAGGGAGTCGAGGACCTGCTTCGGGTCGAGGTTCGAGATCAGCCTGGAAGCGGCAGCGTGCGCCATGAGGGCATGATAACCCGCTCTTGCGAAGCCCCTTAACGCACTGGAAACGAGCCGCTTGGCGGCCTGAGATCAAGTCTTGAGGACGACGGCCAGGGAGTCCTGGCCGGACCCCTCGCCGCCCGCGGCGACGACGCAGTTTTTCCCGCGCGTCTTGGCCTGGTAGAGGGCCGTGTCCGCCAGCTTCAGAAGCTCGTTCTTCTGCTCGGCGGCGGTGAGCGCGTGGTTCACGTTTTCGCGCCACGTCGAGACGCCGATCGACATCGAGATCTGGTTCTTGAGGTTCAGAGCGGGCTCGCCCGGACCGATCGACATCGGAAGGAAGACCCAGTCGTCGATCGCCTTGCGCACGCTCTCGGCGATCTCCACGGCCTTCTCCCGCGAGGCGTCGAGAAGGATGACCGTGAACTCGTCTCCGCCGTAGCGGCAGGCGAGGGAGACCGTGTCCGCCAGCGTGCGCTGGAGGATGAACGAGACCTCCCGCAGGACCTGGCTCCCCGCGAGGTGCCCGTGCTCGTCGTTGACCTTCTTGAGGTGGTCGCAGTCGAGGAAGAGGAGGGCGAGGTTCCCGTCCTTCGTCTCGGCGAGCCGGTCGATCTCGCGCTGGAGTTTCCGGTGGAAGTAGCGGTCGTTGTAGAGCGACGTGAGCGAGTCGCGGCGGGCGACCTCGCGCGCGCGGCGCTCGTCGAGGAGGTTCTGCAGCGCGAGCGACAGCGTGTCGCCGAACAGCTCCATGAGGCGCTCGTCGCGCGGCGTGAACGCGGGCTCGCCCTGCCGGTTCAGGAGGACGAGCGAGCCGCAGACGTGCGCCTCGATCACGACGGGCACCGCGAGCACGTTCAGAACCGACCGTCCGAGGAGGGCGTCCGTCTCGCGCGAAAGCGCGTACGCGCCGCCGACCTCGTTGACGCACGTCCGCTCGCCGCGCGCATACACGAATCCGGCGATCCCGTCGACCGGGCGCACCTTGCGGCCTGCGACGGCGTCGCGCGCCTCGCCCGCGGTCACGATCACCGTGAGCTCGTTGCGTGAGCGGTCGTCCTCCTTCGAGACGGGGTCGTCCAGGAGCAGAAGGCAGGTCTCGGAGGGCACGAACTCCATCGCGCGGTTCACGAGCGTCACGAGGAAGCGGTCCGGCGCCGTCCCGCTCGTCTCGTCGAGCAGGCGATGCCGCTCCATGTACCGCGCGAGCAGCTTCGGGGAGATGACCCGCGTGTTCCGGCTCAAGATCGCCTGCATTTTACGCCCGGCCGGGCGGGCGGGCGGCGCGGCGCTCAGCCGACGAGGGGCAGCACGCGCGCGGCGCGGGCGCGGAGCTCGCGGATGCGGGCGTCGTACTCGCCGAGCTGCGGGGCGAAGCGGAGGAAGTCCACGTCGTCGAGGAGGGCCTTCACGTCGGCGAGCCGGGCCTCGGACAGGCCGCGGTCCTTGAGGGACGCGAGGAGTTCGGCCGGGCCGAGCGTCTCGGGCAAGCCGTGCCGGCGCGCGAGGGCCTCGCGCAGCGCGCGGTCGACGCGAGCCGCCGCGCGCTCCTTCGTCTCGCCCGGCTCGGGTGCGAGGGCCTGGTGGAACGTGTCGCGCCGCCGCCGCCGTCGAACGACGATGAGCGCGCCGCCCGCCGCGAGCGCCGCGCCGGGGATCGCGGCGAGCGCCCAGAGGGGAAGCGTGACGGTCCCGTGGGAGAGGTCCACGGCCGCGGCCGCGGGAGTCGGCGGCGGCGGGCCGGCCGGCGCCGCCGTGGCCGGAGGCGCCGCGGGCAGCGTCGTCTCGGCGACGCCGGTGGTCTCGGCTCCGGCCGGGCCCGCGACGATTCCGGCGCCCGTCTCGGCCACGAGGGCGATCGGCTGGGTCGTCTTCGTCACGACGCGTTTCTCGACCGGGTCGAAGACTTCCACCGACACGGGTGGAATCGTGAGGGTGCCCGCGGCCGTCGGCACGACGACCCAGCTCCACTCGGTGGAGGTCTGCGTCCGTCCGAGGTGGCTCGGGTCGGTCTTCGTGCTCGGCGGGTAGACCTTCGCTCCCGGCACCTCGAGGCTCGGCGCCTCCGACGCCGTCCGGAGGTTCCCGGCACCGGACAGCCGGACCCGGAGCGTCACGGCTTCGCCCACGGCGACCCGGCTCCGGTCGGCTTTCGCGATCAGGTCGAAGCGACCGACGGGGCCCTTGAAGTCGGGCCGGCCCGGGACCGCGAGGATCTTCAGCGTGACGGGCTTTGCCACGAGATCCATGACCTGGGGCCGCGGGAAGAACCCGAACGGGTCGCCGAAGGGGTCGGGGCCGACGCGCACGCTCGTGCGGATCTTCGACTCCGGCACCGTCACGCTGCCGGGGGTCAGGCCCGAAACGACCTTCTTGAGGAGCGTGAAGCGCATGACGGTCCGCCCGTCGACGACGTCGCGCCGGCCCTCCGGCCGCTCGGGCTTCTCGAGGTCCTCCGCCCAGAGTCCGGGGAACTTCGGCGGGTCGATGTACTCGAGGCCCTGCACGTCGGCCTGCGTGAGGAGCTCGTACGTGAGCGTGATCTCCTCGCCCACGTAGGCCGTCGTCCGGTCCGGTGTGACCCGGTACTCGACGAACGGACGCGCGCCGCCGGGGCCGGGGGCCGCCGCAACGTCGCGCCTGCGGAAGAACGAGGAGAGCGGGTCGTCCGCATCCGGCTCCTGCGGCTGCGGACGCTGTGCGGCGTTCGCGGGCCGGGCCGGGCCGACCTCGAGAAGGTAACTTGCCGCCTTGACGCTCTTGTCGCCGAATCCGAACGTCGCCTCGCCGATCTCGGCGGAGCCTGGAGCCAGCGGGCGAAGGACGTACGTGATCGCGAGGGTCCGGCTGAAGACGCCGTTCACGAACGAAACCTGCTCGGAACGGGACGGCCCTCCGGCGACCGAGAGGTTCCGGAGCGGGATCGGTGCCGGGACGCGCAGCGTGCCCGAAAGCCCGGCGCCCGTGAACGAGTACGTGAGCCGCACGTACTCGTCCGCGGCCGGCCGGGGCTTGTCCACGGACACCTGCACGGCCACGTCGTCGGCTGCGCGAAGGCCGGCGTGCGCGGCGAACAGGGCGGCGGCCGCCGCGAGGGCGAGGGCGCGTCTCACCAGTCCCTCGCGACCTTCCGCCGGCTGCGCTGCTCGGCGATCTTCTTCTTCTGCTCCTCGAGATCCGAGCGCTCGATTGCCGTCAGGAGTTGCTCGGCCTTCTCCCGCGTCATGTTCGCCTTCTGCTCGAACTCGCGGTCCTGCCGGCGTTTCTCGTCGTCCTTGTTGCCGGCCTGCGGTGCCTGCTTCTGCTTGTCGTCCTTGCCCTGCTGGTCCTTCTTGTCCTGCTTGTTCTTGTCGTCCTTCTTCTGGTCCTTCTTCTGCTGCTCCTGCCGCTTCTTCTGCTCTTCGGCCCGGCGCACGCAGAGCTCGTAGTTCCACGCGGCGTCCGCGTCCCCCGGCCGGCGTTTCAGGGCCTCGCGGAAGGCCGCCGCCGCCTGGTCGTACTGCTTCTCCCGAAAGAGCGTCTGCCCCTCGTTGAACGCGGCGTCGGCGGCGAGGGTCCCGCCTCCCTCCTTGCGCGCCCTCTCGAGCGAGGCGAGCGCCTCGGGCGCGCGACCCGCCTTCGACTGCGCCGTCCCGAGGTTGTAGGCGCCGGTCGGGTCCTTCGGGTCGAGGGCGACCTCCTCCTGGAAGTGCGCGAGGGCCTCGTCGGTCTTCTTCTCGGCGAGGGCCTGCTCGCCCTTCAGCGCGGAAGAACGGGGAGAAGAGAAGATTTTCTTCGAAAGGGGGAGAGCGGGCGCGGCGTCGGGAGAGGGTGCCGCGGTTCCCGGCGCCGCCGCAGCGGCGGGGTCCGAAGAGGACGGGAGATTCTGAGAAGGTGAAGAGGGAGACCCTGCCTGCTGGGGTGCGGCTGAGACGGGCACGGCCGGCGCTTGCGCCTGCTGGGCCACGGACCCGCGCGGCGTCATCAGGAGGAGCGCGGCGGTCGCGGCTGCTCCCGCCCCTCTTACCTTTCCAAGAAATCCCCGGATCTCTTTCTTCTTCGTCGAGCTCCAGCGCCCCCCTCCGACCCCGAGCAGCAGCAGCCCGAGCGCCGCGACGGCGACGCCGAGCGGGATCTGGAAGCGCTCCTCGCGCATCGTGAGGAGGACCTCGGACATCGGACGGCGCGCGCCGAGGTCGATCTGGCGGGCGACGCCTTCGAGGTCCGTGCGCAGCGAGGAGACGGCCGTGAACGAGCCGCCCGTCTCGGACGCGAGGCGGCGGAGGAGCGCGGGATCCGGCTTCGAGAGGACGGGCTGGCCGCTCGCGTCCGACTTGTAGCCGCTCGTGCGCCCCGCGGCGTCCACCTCGGGGACCGGCGCGCCGCTGCCGGACTCCGCCCCCACGAACACCGTGTGAATCGTGATTCCCTCGGCCTTCGCCCTTCCGATCGCCGCGTCGACGCCGCCCTCGAGGTCCTCGCCGTCTGAGAAGAAGACGATGTGGCGGCCTCCGCCGACGCCCGGCGGGAAAAGCTCGGCCGCTGCCGCGATACCCGAGGCGATCGACGTGCCGGGCTTGGCGCCCATGCCGGGCTCGATGGCGTCGAGAAAGAGGCCGACGGCGGCCGCATCGAGGGTGAGCGGGACGAGCGACTGCGCCTCGCCTTCGCACGAGACGAGCGCGACGCGGTCGCTCCCGAGACGTCCGACGAGCGACTGGGCGGCCTGCCGCGCGAGGGCGAAACGGGAGGGCGACACGTCCGCCGCGCGCATCGAGGCGGAGGTGTCGAGGACGAGGACGACGTCGGCGCCGCGCCGCTCCGCGCGTTCCTGGGTGTCGCCCCAGTGCGGGCGCGCGAGGGCGGCGCCGAGGCCGAGGGCGACGAGGACGGCGAGGGCCGCGGCCGCCGCGGGCGCAGAAGGCGCCGGGGCGAGACGGGCCTTCGCGGCCAGGTCCGGCGACACGAGGCCGGCCGCCCTTGCGGCGCGCCGCCGCGCGGACCACACGAGAAGGAGGCTTGCGGCGAAGGCGGCGAGGACGCCGGCGAGGAGCGCCGCCGGCGAGGCGAAGAGCACGCGCAAGGCGCTCATCGGGGGGCCACCGGGAAGAGAAAGAGGGCTCCGAGAGCCGACAGGGCGAGGCAGAGGGCCGCGGGGCGCGCGATCTCGGGAAAGACTTCCCGGAAACGCGTGTAGCGCGTCGTCTTGATCTCGCTCTTCTCGAGCTGGTCGATCGTCGCGAACGTGTCCGCGAGGCCCTGCGAGTCGGTCGCGCGGAAGTACCGGGCGCCCGTCTCTTTCGCGATGCGCTGAAGCAGAGCCTCGTCCACATCGACCCGCGCGCGGATTCGATGCTCGGTGACGCGGCCCGTCTCGGGATCCTTCACCGGGATCGGAATCTCGACCGGACCCGTGTTCGTGCCGACGCCGACCGTGTAGACGCGCACGCCGAGCGCTTTCGCGACGCCCGCGGCGGTGTCCGGGTCGATCTCGCCCGCGTTGTTGCCGCCGTCGGTGACGAGGACGATCACGCGCGACTTCGCCTTCGAGGGCTTCAGGCGCGCGAGCGCGTTTCCGAGCGCGAGGCCGATCGCCGTCCCGTCGCCCTGGTCTCCGAGCTTGAGGCCGCTCAGGCGATCGAGCACCATCGCGCGGTCCGTCGTGAGGGGGCTCACCGTCCGGGAACGACCTGCGAAGACGAGGAGGCCGACTCGGTCGTTCGGCCGGCCCTCGATGAAGGCGCGCGTGCAGGCCTTCGCGACGTGGAACCGGTTCTTCGGCACGAAGTCCTCGGCGGCCATCGAGCCGGAGGCGTCGAGCGCGACGAAGATGTCGACGCCCTCGGTCCACGACTCGGTCCGCTCGAGGCCGAGGCGCGGCCGCGCGAGGGCGACGACGAGCGCCGCGTAGCCGACGAGCGCGAGGGCGAACGGAAGGTGGCGCAACCGGACGCGCCACGACGGCGCGACGCGGGCGACGGGCGCGAGCGTCGGGACGACGAGGGCTCCGTCCCCGCGCTTCTCGCGGAGGACCCGCATCGCGATCGCGACCGGCACGAGAAGGAGGAGGAGCAGCAGGAGAGGATCCTTGAACGAGAGGCCCGGCGGCACGAGGCCGGCCACGAAGTCGCGGAGTGCAGCGGGTATCGTCACGAGGCCTTCTCCCGCACCTTCTCGCGCGCGGCAGCCGCGGCTTCGGAAGCCCTGCGTGCGGCCTCGCGCTCTTCGACGTGGTCGTGGAGCCGGCGGGCGCGGGCGAGGGCCTCGCGGGCCTCCTCCCGCGTCGCGACGACTTTTCCGAACTTGACCCGGTCGGCCGACGCGAGCAGGTCGGGCAGCGCGACGTCGGCCCTGAGGTCGAAGCCCTTCTCGCGGAACCGGCGGACCGTCTCGAACGTCGTCCACTCGAGGACGGGGTCGCCCGTCGTGCGCTCGAGGTACCGCTTCACGGCGTGCGTGAGCTCCGAGTAGAAGCCGCGCGCGTCGTGCCCGAGCGACTCGGCGAGGGGCGCGAGACGGTCCAGCTCGGCTCGCAGTTCCGCGCCGGGCGGCACGGGCGGGACGGCGGGCTCGCCGGCCGCCGTCCTGCGGCGCCGCCGCGAGATCCACCACCACACGAGCCCGGCCACGAGCGCGGCGGCCGCGGCAAGCGCGACCCAGACCTTCGCCGGGATCGCCGGGATCCGGATGCCCTTGTCGGATTTCGGGGTGATCTCTTCCGGCTTCTTGTCCTTCGGGAGACGCGAGACGACGGTCAGATCCACGGCCGGCGGGCGTACGTCCAGACGACGGCCGGAAGAGGATTCTTCGAACGTGTAATGAGGCCCCGGCACGGTGATCGCGCCCGCCGCGAAGGGAAACAGCTCGACCGTCTGGGACCATTCGAAGAAATCCCCGGACTTGCTCTTCGAGACCCTGGGAGGCGCCGGGTTCTCGAATTCGAGGACCGCGCCGCCCGACGGCCTCGCGCCCTCGTCGGGCGCGGGCGTCACGAGCGCGTCGAGCGTGAGCGTCGCGCCGGGGGGGATGCGGGCCGAGTAGGTGACGAGGACCCTGTCTCCGATCGAGACGGAGGACTTGTCGGCGACGGCCGAAGAGAAGATCTCGGCCCCATTCACCTTCGAAGAAATCGCGCCGACACCCGCTGCGAGAAGCAGGCTCACCGCGCCGAGCGCCACCCGATACGAGGGAGCAAGGAAGATCTTCTTCATCTCCCCGCCGCCTTGCGCCGCTCGCGCTCCTTGAAAAAGCGGACGAGGGGGAGCTCGTACGACGCGTCCGTGCGCAGCGGGATCGAGTCGATGCCCGACGCGCGGAAGAGCGGCGCGGGCTCCGGGAGCTCCGCGGGCCGGATCCCCCAGGCCCTGAGGAACACGGGGTCGGAGGCGTCGAACACGCGGGCCTCGCCCGTCTCGGCGTCGCGCAGGCGCACGAGCCCCGAGGCCGGGATCTCGCGCTCGCGCGGATCGGACACCGGGATCGCGACGACGTCGTGCCTCTTGTTGAGCGTCCGGATCGCCTTCTCGTAGCCCGTCGCGAGGAAGTCCGACAGGACGAAGACGACGGAGCGCTGCTTGAGGAGGCCGGCTGCGCTCTTCAGCGCGAGCGCGAGGTCGGTGCCGGTGCCGGCCGCGTCGAGCGACAGCGCGTCGCGCGTGATCGCGAGCGCGTGGTCCACGCCCTTGCGCGGCGCGTGGTAGCGCTCGAGACGGTCCGTGAAGAGGAGCGCCCCGACGCGGTCGTTGTTCTTGACGGCCGCGAACGAGAGGAGCGCCGCGATCTCGGCCATCAGCTCTCGCTTCGTGAGGTACCGCGAGCCGAACCCCTGCGAGGCCGAGAGGTCGAGGAGGAGGAGGACCGTGAGGTCGCGCTCCTCGACGAACTTCTTGACGTGCGGGACGCCCGTCCGCGCCGTGACGTTCCAGTCGATCGTCCGCACGTCGTCGCCGGGCACGTACTCGCGCACCTCGGAGAACTCCATGCCGCGCCCGCGGAAGACGGAGTGGTACTCCCCGCCCACGCCCGCCTCGACCAGCCGGTTCGTGCGGATGCGGATGCGGTGGAGCTTCTTGACGATCTCGCGGGGGAGCATGGGGGTGGGGGGGGCGGGGGGCTAAAGCCCCTCGACCGCGAAATCCTTCTCGACGGCCGTCGCCTGTCGAATCATGGGACCTCGACCCTCTCGAGAATCCGCTTGACGACCTGGTCGCTCGTCACGTTCTCGGCTTCCGCCTCGTACGAAAGGAGGACCCGGTGGCGGAGGACGTCGGGCGCGACGTCCTTGACGTCCTCGGGGACGACGTAGCCGCGCCCCGCGAGGAACGCGCGGCCGCGCGCCGCGCCGAGGAGGGCGAGCGTCGCCCGGGGCGAGGCGCCGTAGGACACGAAGTCCGCGAGGTCGGGGAGGCCGTACGCCTTCGGCTCGCGCGTCGCGGCGACGAGCTCGACGAGGTAGCCCTTGATCCGTTCGTCGGCGTAGATGCCGCGGACGAGGACGCGCAGCTCGCGAATCGCCTCGGGCGTGAGGACGGGGCGCACGGACGCGGAGGCGGCCGCCTCCGTCGTCTCGCCCATGCGCTCGAGGATCTGGCGCTCCTCGACCTTGGTCGGATAGCCGACCCTGAGCTTCATGAGGAAACGATCCACCTGCGCCTCGGGAAGGGGATAGGTCCCCTCCTGCTCGATCGGGTTCTGCGTCGCGAGGACGAGGAACGGGTCGGGCAGCGCGGTCGTCGCGTCGCCGACCGTGACCTGCCGTTCCTGCATGGCCTCGAGGAGCGCCGACTGGACCTTCGCGGGTGCGCGGTTGATCTCGTCGGCGAGGACGACGTTCGCGAAGATCGGCCCTCGCCGTGCGACGAACTCCTGCGTCTTCGGGTTGAAGACGAGCGTGCCGACGAGGTCCGCCGGCAGGAGGTCCGGCGTGAACTGGACGCGGGAAAACGAGGCGTCGAGGCCACGCGCGAGCGTCTTGACGGCGAGCGTCTTGGCGAGGCCGGGGACGCCTTCGAGGAGCAGGTGCCCGTCGGCGAGGAGCCCGATCACGAGCCGCTCGACGAGCGCGTTCTGGCCGACGATCACCTTGCGGATCTCGGTCAGGAGGGCGCCGACCGTCAGGGACTTCTCGCGGATGCGCTCGGTGAGTGCGGCCGGGTCGAGGCCCGGGGCGGCCTGAAACGGCGTGGCGGTGTTGGTCGGCGTCGTCATCGTGTCGCGTCTTCCCTTCTCGTCGTCTTCTCCGTCTGCCGCCCCCGGCCCGAGCCTCGGGCGGGGCGCCGGAACGGCACCGCGGAGCCTCGGATCTCACTGTGAGCAAGCGGGATGCCGGGGGTGTGCGGGCCTTTCGGGCGGAGCAGCCTGGGTGCGCGAAGGATAGCGCGGGGAGGGCTATCCTCCGTGGAATGAAGGGGGCACGATTCCCGGGCGGAGCCGCCGCGGTGCTCGCGATCTCCGTTCTCGTCGCGGGTCCGGGCTCGTCGGCACCGAAGAAGAAGAAGCCGACCCCGACTCCCGCGCCGACCGCACCGTCCCCGACGCCGACACCCGGGCCCGAGCTCCGCAAGGCGGCGGGCTCGTGCCTGAGATACGAAGCGGGCGCCTACATCATGCTTTCAGAGGTCGGCCACCCGGGGCGGGCCTTCAAGATCGACTCGGGGACGGACATTACGGCCCGTCCCCGCCGCGGCGCGCGCCTCAGGATCCTCTACGTCGACACCCAGGAGGGCCCCGTTGCGCGGAAGATCATGCCGGGGCCCGTGGAAGACAAGACGCCCTAGTTGAGGTGGGGCTCGAACTTCTTCTCGAGCGAGGCCTGCGGCGACACGCCGACGACGCGCTCCACGATCTGGCCGCCCTTGAAGAGCATGAGGGTCGGGATCGACATGATCCCGTAGCGTTCCGCGACGGACGGGACGTCGTCGACGTTCAGTTTCGTGACCGTGACCTTGTCGCCCCATTTCGTCGCGAGCGACTCGACGATCGGCGCGACCTGGCGGCAGGGGCCGCACCAGACCGCCCAGAAGTCCACGAGGACGGGCTTCGTGCTCTTGAGGACGGTCGATTCGAACGAATTCTCGGTGAGCTCCTGAACGTTTCCGGCCATGTGGGGTGTTCCTTTCTGGCGTGGCTCCGACCCGGAGGCGGGAGCGGATTTCGATGGTAGGGTCAGCGTCGTGAGAGCGTCAAGCGCGGTGCGCGCGAGGCCGCCGGCGCGGACGAGGCGACGGTGGGGCCAGCACTTCCTCGTCAACGCGGGAACGGTCCGAAAAATTCTCGACGCCCTCGGCGCCGGGGAGGGGGAGACCGTGGTGGAGATCGGCCCGGGGCGCGGCGCGCTCACGGTCCCGCTCCTCGACCGCGGCGTGCGCGTCCTCGCGTTCGAGATCGACCCCCCGCTCGCCGCACGGCTCTCGGCGGACCACTCCGAGCGAACGCTCTTCGTGGAGACGGAGGACGCCCTCCGCGCGGACGTCGGCGCCGCCCTCGAGCGGATCGGGGCGGTGCCGCCGGTGCCGCTCGTCGGAAACCTGCCGTACGAGAGCGCGACGCCGATGATCCGCGCGTTCGTGAGGCGCCCCGACCTCTATTCACGCCTCGTCGTCATGATCCAGAGGGAGGTCGCGGACCGTCTCATTTCGCCTCCGGGCGGCGACGCGTACGGCTTCCTCACGCTCGACGTGGGCGCGCACGCGTCCGCACGGAAGCTCTTCGACGTCGGCCGCGGCGAGTTCTCGCCGCCGCCGAAGGTCCAGTCGAGCGTCGTCGAACTCGTCCCGTTCCCGCCGGCCGCGGAGACCGACGCGGCGCTCAAGGTCGCCTCGGCCGGGTTCACGTCGCGGCGCAAGACTCTCGTGAACGCGCTGACCCCGCTCTGGGGGCGCGAGCGAGCCGCGGTCGCGGTCGCGGAGGCCGGGCTGCCGCCGACGGCCCGCGCCGAAACGCTCGGCCTCGACGTTTTCAGGCGTCTTTCCCTCTCCCTTGGGGCTCCGGCGCGCTAAAATCCGTCGATGTCCGTGTCCGTCGGCCAGGCGGTGCTGCTGGGCGCCGTCCAGGGCCTGACCGAATTCCTGCCGGTCTCGTCGACGGCGCACCTCGCGCTCGCGCAGCGGTTTCTGCCGGGATTCGCGCAGCCGGGGATCCTCTTCGACGTCCTGCTCCACGTCGGCACCCTCGCGGCCGTCGTCGTCCAGTTCCGCGAGCGGCTCGCGACGACGTTCGCGGGCCTCGTGTCGGCCGACGGCGGGGCGCGCCGTGCGGCCTGGAGGCTCGCGGGCCTGCTTCTCCTCGCCGTCGCGCTCACGGGTGCGGTGGCGATGCCTCTCAAGGGCATCGCCGTATCCGGGATGACGGAATTCCGTCGAATGGGGGCCTCCCTGTGCGCGACGTCGGCGCTGCTCCTGATGGCGCAGCGCGTCGGCCGTCGCCGTGGCGAGGGCGGTCTCACGCTCGAAGAAATTCGCCCGCGCGATGCGTCCGCCGTCGGCGCCTGCCAGGCCCTTTCGGCCGTCTTCCACGGACTTTCGCGCTCGGGGAACACGATCTCCGTCGGCCTCTTCTCGGGCCTCTCGCGCCGCGCGGCGGCAGAGTTCTCGTTCCTCCTCTCGATTCCCACGATCCTCGCCGCCGCCGCCGTCGAGAACCTCCACGCGTACCGACATCACGCAGGGCCTCTCTCCGACGGCTCTTCGCTTCCGGCGTATCTCGTCGGGATGGCCGTCTCGGCGGTGGTCGGGTACTTCGCGGTCGGATTTCTCCTGAAGGTCGTCGTTTCGATGCGCCTGACGCCCTTCGTGGCCTATTGCGCCATCCTCGGCGTCGCGTTGCTCGTCTTCGGAGCCCGCCTCGAGACGGCGCCCGCGGGCGCCGGCGCGCTCGCGGTGGGGGTGCACTGATGGCCGCGGCCCGCGCCGCCGAGCCGCCGAGCGCTCTCGCGCGCCGCCGCGACGAGTTCCTCGGCATCCTCCTCGCGGCCGCCGGCCTCCTTCTCGTCGCGGCGCTCGTCTCGTACCACCCGAACGACCCCTCGCTCTTCTCCGCCGTGAACGACTCCGGCATCCGGCCCCGGAACTGGGCGGGGCGCGTCGGCGCGTCGTTCGCGGACGGCAGTCTCCAGTTCTTCGGCCTCGCGGCCTTCGTCGCGCCGCTGACGCTCCTCGGCCTCGGCTGGTCGCGCTTCCGCGGCAAGCCGCTCGAGGCCGCGGGCACGAAGGCGATCGGCGTCGCCCTCGTGGTCCTGACGGCCGCGCCGCTCGGGCATCTCGCGTTCGGCAAGCCGCAGGCGTTCGGCGGCGGGCTGGACGCGGGCGGGTTCGTGGGCGACCTTCTGGGGTCGGCCCTCGTCGCGGCCCTGAACCCGCCGGGCGCGGCGATCCTCCTCGTGGCGGGGCTCCTGATCGGACTTCTCCTCGCGACGTCCCTGTCGCTCGGCGACGGGGTGTCCGGTGCGACGCTCCACGCCTCCGGATGGTGGCGGGGCTTCGTCCTCGAGCGACACCGGCGCCGCGAGCTCGCGAACCGCGAGCAGCAGCGCCGCGAGGTCGTCAAGAAGCACCTCGAGCGCCAGAAGGAAGACGCGACGAAGCCTCCTGCACGGCAGCCCGAGCCCGAGGCCGAGGTCGTCTACATCCCGTCCGTCGCGACGCTGCGCGTCAAGGAGAAGGCCGGCCCCGGGAAGTTCTCGATCCGCAAGGCGACGCCCGACGAGCCGGCGCCACGGCCCGTGGCGCGGCCCGCCCAGATGGCGAAGAAACCCGACGCGCCGCAGCGCGTCCTTCCGTTCCCGAAGTCGCGCGACGCCTCCGGCTGGGTCTTCCCGCCCGAGAAGCTCCTCCGGGCGGCGCCGAAGCGCGACCGCGAGCGGGACCGCGAGGAATACCGCCAGACGATGGAGCTCATCGCGGCCAAGTGCCTCGAGTTCGGCGTCGAGGGCGTCGTGGACGCGTACACGCCGGGCCCCGTCGTCACGACGTACGAATTCAAGCCCTCGGCCGGCGTCAAGGTCTCGCAGGTCGCCTCGCTCGAGAACGACCTCGCGCTCGCGCTCGCGGCCGAGAAGGTGCGGATCGAGCGCATGCCCGGCCGCGCGGCCATCGGCATCGAGGTCCCGAACCGCAACCGCGACATCATCGCGCTGCGCGAGGTCGTCGAGAGCGAGAAGTTCCGGCGCTCGCCGTCCCTCCTCACGATCGCCCTCGGGATCGACGTCCACGGCGAGCCGGTCGTCGCGGACCTCGCCCGGATGCCCCACCTCCTCGTCGCGGGCCAGACGGGCGCCGGCAAGAGCGTCGGCGTCGGCGGCATGATCACGTCGATCCTCTTCAAGGCGCGCCCGGACGAGGTCAAGTTCATCTTCGTCGACCCGAAGATGAACGACATGAAGGACTACGAGGATCTCCCGCACCTCCTCGTCCCCGTCGTCACGGACCCGAAGAAGGCCGCGAACGCGCTGCGGTGGGCCGTCGACGAGATGGAGGGCCGCTACAAGCTCCTCTCCGAGTGGCCCGGCGTGAGGAACATCGAGCAGTACAACGCGGCGATCGGGGACCCGCGCGCCGTGGCGGAGGTGCGCGAGAAGCTCGGCGAGAAGCTGAAGGCCGACGAGTCCGGCGCGATCTCGCCGATGCCCTACATCGTGATCGTGATCGACGAGCTCGCGGACCTCATGATGACGGCCCCGCGCGAGATCGAGGAGTCCGTCGCCCGGCTCGCGCAGAAGGCGCGCGCCGTGGGCGTCCACCTCATCCTCGCGACGCAGCGGCCGTCGGTGGACGTCATCACGGGCACGATCAAGGCGAACCTGCCGTGCCGGATCTCCTACACGACGCGGACGAAGATCGACTCGCGGACGATCCTCGACTCGATGGGCGCCGAGGCCCTCCTCGGGGCCGGCGACATGCTGTTCCTCGCGTCGGGCACGTCTTACCTGCAGCGCATCCACGGGGGGTTCATCGGCGGCGACGAGACGAAGGAGATCTGCCGCTTCCTCAAGAAGCAGGGCAAGCCGATCTACGACACGAGCGTGACGGAAGACCGCGAAGCACAGTCCGCGGCCCTGGGCGCGCGCGCCGGCTCCGACGAGAACGACCCGATGTACGACGAGGCGGCGCGACTCGTGGTGCGCGAGCGCATGGCCTCGATCTCGTTCCTGCAGCGGCGGCTCGAGATCGGGTTCTCCCGCGCGGGCAAGCTCATCGACATGATGCAGCGAGACGGGATCGTGGGTCCGCCGGCGGGTGGCAGCCGCAGCCGGGAGATTCTCGTTCCCACGGACTATTTCGAGGAAATAGACCGGAACCGACGGTCGTAGGGGAGATCAATCACCCGGGGCGCGGAGGGGTTCGGGGAACCCGGCCCGGGTTCCCCGACTTAAAGACCGTTGCCGGTCTTCCCTTCTCCGGGTCGGCCGAAGGCCGACGAAGACCGGCTACTTCTTCGCGCCGAGGATCGCGTCCTTGGCGGCCTTCGCGACGCGGAACTTCACGACGCGCTTGGCCGGGATCTTGATCGCCTCGCCCGTCGCCGGGTTGCGGCCCATGCGGGCCTTCCGGTTCACGAGCACGAGCTTGCCGACTCCGGGGAACGTGAAGGTGTTCTTCGCCTGCTTGTAGGCGAGGGCGGCGAGCTCCTCGAGGAAGAGGGCCGCGTTCTTCTTCGTCGTGCCCGTCTTCTCCGCGAGCGCCTCGGCGATCTGCGACTTGGTCAATCCAGCCATGTGATTCCGTCCTTTCTCGTAACTTGGTTCCCGTGAGGGAATGCCCGGATTCTAGAGGGAAAACGGGGATTCGTGTCTATACACTCCGCGTGTGCGCGTCGTTTTTTTTGGTTCGCCCTCTTTCGCGGTCCCGACCCTCGAGGCCCTCCGGGCCGCCGGACACGAGATCGCCCTCGTCGTTTCGCAGCCCGGCAAGCCCGTCGGGCGCAAGGCGCAGATCACCGACCCGCCCGTCGCGGCGCTCGCGAAGTCGCTGGGAATGCACGTTTTCCAGCCTCCCACGCTGAAGGACGACGGTGCGTTTGCGCGGCTGGCCGACGTCCGCGCGGACGTCTTCGTCGTGGCCGCCTACGGGAAAATTCTCGCCCGGAGGGTGCTCGACCTGCCCCGGCTCGGCTGCCTGAACGTCCACGGGAGCCTCCTCCCCCGCTGGCGCGGCGCGTCGCCGGTCCAGGCGGCGATCCTCGCGGGCGACGCAGAAACCGGCGTCTCGATCATGAAGATGGACCCCGGGATGGACACCGGGCCCGTCTACACGATGCGGAAGACGGGGATCCGGGACGAGGAAGATTCTGCTTCGCTCGGGGCGCGGCTGGCCACGATGGGGGCCGATGCGCTGGTCGAGACACTGGATTTCTTAGAAGGTGAAGGGAGGGGGGCGATTCCCCAAGACGACTCCCTCGCCACATACTGCCCGAAGATCGACCGCGAGGACGCGCGCGTGGACTGGACGCAGCAAGCGGCCGAACTGCTTCGTCGGGCGAGAGCCTTCACTCCGTGGCCCGGTCTCTTTACCACTCGAAGAAATGCTCGCGTGAAGATGTCGGGCCTTTCGCTCGCAGCGGGTCGGCCCGGAGCGCGCCCGGGCGACGTTCTCGAAGCCGGCGCCCGCGTCGTCGTCGCCTGCGGCGGAGGCGCGGTGGCGGTCGCGACGCTGCAGGCCGAGGGGCGAAAGGCGCTCCCCGCCGCCGACTTCGTCCGTGGAGAGCGCGTGGCCCCCGGCGAGAACTGGGGCGGATGACCGCCCCGCGTTCGGTGCGCGAGATCGCGCTCGGCATCCTCCTGCGGGTCCACGCAGGCGCTCACGCCGCCCCGCTCCTCGACGCGCGCGGTCGGGAACTCGACGCACGGGACCGCGACTTTCTCCGCGCGCTCGTCAAGAGGACGCTCCGCGGCGCGATTCGCCTCGACCACGTCCTCCAGCGCCACCTCCGGCAGCCGGCGGCGTCGCTCGATCCGCCCGTCCTCGCGGCCCTGCGCCTCGGGGCCGCGCAGCTTCTTCTCCTGGACCGCGTGCCCGCCCACGCGGCGGTCGGCGAGAGCGTGGCTGCGATCCGCGCCTTTGCGCCGAAGGCCGCCGGCCTCGTGAACGCGGTCCTCAGGCGCGTCGCGAACCGGGAGGGGAGGCCCGGCGACGTGCGGCTTCCGCCCGGAGCCGATCCGGTCGCGCGGCTCGCGCTCGAGACGTCCCATCCCGAGTGGCTCGTGAGGCGCTGGGTCGCGGCCCTCGGAGAGCCGGCCGCCCGCGCCGCGCTGGAGGCGGACGACGTCGACGCCCCGACCGACCTCCTCGCGGACCCGCGCGCGGGGTCGGTCGACGAGATCCTCGCCGCGCTCGCCACGGGCGGTGTCAAGGCGGAACGCTCCCCGTGGGCCCCGCTCGCGCTCACCGTCACGGAGGGCAACGCCGCGGCGCACCCTCTCGTCTCGAGCGGCGCGCTCGCCGTCGTGGACGTGGCCGCGCAGGCGATGGCCGCGCTCCTGCCCCGCGCGGACGTCGCGGTGGACCTGACGGCGGCTCCGGGAGGGAAGACGCGCGTCCTCCTGGCCTCCGGCCGAGCCCGCCGCGTCGTGGCTCTCGAGCGCACGGCCTCACGGGCCGCACGTCTCGCCGCGAACCTCGCCGCGGCGGGCCGCAGGGAAGAGGTCGTCGTCGTCCGGGCCGACGCGGCCACCCCGCCGCTCCCGCGCGAGCGGTTCGACTCCGTCCTCCTCGACGCGCCGTGCTCGGGCACGGGGACGCTGCGCAAGAACCCGGAGATCCGGCTCCGCCTCGCGCCCGGCGACCTCGCCGGTTTCGCACGGACGCAGCGCCGGCTCCTCGACGCCGCGCTCCCCCTTCTCGCGCCGGGCGGCGCGCTCCTCTACGTGACGTGCTCGCTCGAGCCGGAAGAGAACGAAGGGGTCGTGGACGCGGTCCTCGCCGACCGGGCCGGCTACGCGCGCGCGCGGCCGATTGTGGAAGTGTCGCCACCTCTCGCGGAGCGGACGGACGCGTCCGGACTCGTGCGGGTGGCGCCGGGCCCGACGCAAGACGGGTTCAGCGCGATCCTCGTGACGCGCCTGCGTCGTTGACAAGCGGGGACCGCGGGCCCTAGATTCCCCGCGATTTCCCGTCCCCGGACCCGCGCAGGAGGACCCCATGGCCGGCAAAGCCGACATCGTGGAAGCCATCGCCAACGACACCGGCCTGACCCGCAAGGACGCCGCGGCGGCGCTGGACTCGGTCGTGAACGCGATCACGGGGATCCTCAAGAAGGGCGACCGCGTCGCCCTCCCGGGGCTCGGCGTGTTTCACGTGGCGGAGCGCAAGGCGAGGACGGGCGTGAACCCGCGGACGAAGGCGGCGATCCGGATCGGCGCCGCGAAGGTCGCCCGCTTCCGCGCCGGCAAGGACCTCAAGGAGCTCCTGAACCGCAAGCGGAAGTAGGCGCCGCCGCGCCCGTATGATGGGCGCCTCGTGATCCCCCTGCGCGACACCATCCCGCGGCGGACGGTTCCGTTCGTCATGCGGCTGATCCTCGTCGCGAACGTGGCGGCGTTCGTCCTCGAGCTCCTCCAGGGCGAGCGCCTCGACGCCTTCGTGAACACGTTCGCCTTCGTCCCGGCGCGGCTGTTCCACCCGGAGCTGTTCCCGGGGTGGACGACCGGCGCCTCCGTCGTGACGATCGTCACCGCGATGTTCCTGCACGGCGGGTTCCTGCACCTCGCCGGGAACATGCTCTTCCTCTGGATCTTCGGCGACAACGTCGAGGACGCGCTCGGGCACGGCCGATTCCTCGTCTTCTACCTCGCGTGCGGCGTCTTCGCGACGCTCCTCCAGGCGTTTCTCTCGCCGGGGTCCACGGTCCCGAACCTCGGCGCGTCCGGGGCGATCGCGGGCGTGCTCGGCGCGTACTTCGTCCTCTATCCGCGCGCGCGCGTCGTGACGGTCGTCCCGCTCTTCTTCCTCTTTCCGCTCGTCGAGATCCCCGCGGGGCTCTACCTCCTCGGCTGGTTCCTCATGCAGTTCTGGATGGGCTCGTCGCAGCTCGCCTCGGCGGGTCGCGGCGCGGGGCAGGGAGGCGTCGCCTTCTGGGCGCACGTCGGGGGCTTCGTCGCGGGCGTGGCGTGGATCCTTCTGTTCCGCGCGAAGCGCACGCCGGCGGCCCGCTACCGGATCTCGTGAAGGTCCGCGCCTCGACGGTCACGGCCTGGAGCCTCTACGAGCTCGGCGCGACCGCGTTCGCGATGAACCTCCTCTCTCTGCACCTCCCGCTCGACGTCGCGGGACGCGTCCCGCGCGGAAACGAGAAGTTCTCCCTCGCCTTCGGGCTCTCGATGGCGGTCGTCGCGCTCGCGGCGCCGTTCCTCGGCCACCTCGCGGACCGCAGGGGCAAGCGCCGGTTCCTCGTGCCCTTCGTCCTCGCGGGCGTCGCGCTCACGGCGCTCGTCGCGGCTCCGGGGCCCGTGACGCAGGTCCTCGTTTTCTTCGCGTGCGCGAACGTCGCGTTCCAGTGCGCGTACGTCTTCTACAACGCGATGCTCCCCGACGTGTCCGACGCCTCGAACTCGGGCCGCGTGTCCGGCTTCGGCGTCGCCGCGGGCTACATCGGCTCCCTCCTCGCGATGTTCCTCGTTCTGCCGTTCGTCTCGGGCGCGATCCGGCTGCAGATGCCACACGTCCTCTTGCCGGTGATCGATGCGCTGTCCGTCGCGCCCGTTTCTTCGAGTGCGAAGGACGCCTGGGTGCGCCGGAACGCCTACTTGCCGACGGCGCTGCTGTGGCTCGGGGCGGCCGTCCCGCTGCTGTTCTTCGCGCGCCTGCCGAGCCGGCCTCCAGCCGCGACGCCGCGCGCGCCCCGGGGAGGGGAGAGAAGAAGAGAAGATTTCTGCGAACGAGAAAGAGAGAGCGGCCGGCGGCGGCGCGGCAAGTGGAGCAGCGGCCGGTCGCCGAGCCTCTCTTACCTTCTAAGAAATCTTCTTCTTCTTCGTCTTCTTCTCTCTTCCGAGATGTGCTCCAGACCATCCGCTCGTTGCCGCAGACGCCTGCGCTCCTGTGGTTCCTCGTCTCGAACTTCCTCTTCGTCGACGTCATCCACACGATCCAGATCCAGATGTCGACCTACTCGAAGTACGCCGTGGGCCTCACGGACGGACAGGTGCAGGTTCTGCTCCTCGTCGCGACGGCCGTGGCCGTCATCGGCGGGCTTCTCTACGGCTTTCTCTGCCAGCGCGTGACGATCCGGACCGCGACGCTCGTTGCGCTGTTCAACTGGGTCCTCGTCTTCGCGCTCGCGCTCGTCGTCCGCGATCCGAGGGCGTTCACCGTCGTGGGCGTGCTCGCGGGCATCGGCCTCGGGGGCGTCAAGGTCACGGGCCGTCTCGGCCTCATCGCGCTCGTCCCAAAGGAGCGCATGACGGAGTTCTTCGGCTTCTTCACGCTCGCCGGCGAAGCGGCCTCGGTCCTCGGGCCGTTCCTCTGGGCCGGGACGCTCTCGCTCTTCCCCGACCGGAGCCCCGCGGGCTACCACGCCGGCGTCGGCGTCCTCTTCGCGGTTCTTGCGCTCGCGATCGGTTCGTTCCTGAAGGTGACGTTTCCGCGCGACGCACCGGCGGAGCCCGTCGGCACGGCGGATAATCGCGTCCGATGAACGACGCAGCTCCGGCCGGCACGCTCGCGCCATACGAGCGCGCGTCCCTCGTCCTCGTGGCGCTCGCCATCCTCGCGGCGCTGCTCCTCCACCTCGTCCCCGCGCTCCTCTCGGGGTTCCTCGCCTGGGCGCTTCTCCAGTCGATGGCGCGCCGCCTGCGCGGCGGGCGCGTCTCTCACGGCCTTGCGCGTGCCCTCGCGGCGGCGTTCGTCGGTCTTCTCGCCGCGGGCCTCGTGACGTTCACGATCCTCCTGCTCTGGGGGTTCGTCCGCGGGCGGGTCGGGGACCTGCCGGCCGTCCTCGAGAAGATGGGGGAGACGCTCGCGCGCCTGAAGGACACGCTCGAGGCCGAAGGCGTCGCGCTGCCTCTCCCGGCGCACGGCGGCTCGACCGAGGCCGTCGCCGGCTGGCTGCGGGAAAACGCGGGCGCTCTCCGGCACGCCGGCACGGTCGGAGTGCGCGGCCTCCTCCACGCCCTCCTCGGCTCCGTGGTCGGCGTGCTCGTGTTCTTTCACGCTCCGTCGGAGAACCCGGGCCCGCTCGCGGCTGCGCTCGCGGAACGGCTGCGGCGGTTCGGCGAGAGCTTCCGTTCCGTCGTGAAGGCGCAGATCGAGATCTCGGCCGTGAACACGGCGCTCACGTCCGTCTTCCTCTTCGCGGCCGAGCCGCTCTTCGGCGTGACTCTGCCGCTCCGCAGCACGCTGGTCGCGGTCACGTTCCTCTGCGGCCTCGTTCCCGTCGCGGGGAACCTCGTGTCGAACACGGTGATCGTCATCGTCTCGATCGGGGTCTCGCCATGGGCGGGCGTCGCGGCGCTCGGGTTCCTCCTCGTGATCCACAAGCTCGAGTACTTCCTGAACGCGAAGATCGTCGGGGGGCGCATCGGCGCGGCCGCGTGGGAGACGCTGCTCGCGATCCTCGTGTTCGAGGCCGCGTTCGGCATTCCCGGAGTCATCCTCGCGCCGGTCGTCTACGCGTGGGCCAAGTCCGAGCTCGTCGCGCGCGGTCTGGTGTAGCGTAGGAGCGTGACGACGATCAGCGCTCCTCCCGCCGCCCCCGTCCCCCTCCTCGACCTCAAGAAGCAGTACGCGACGCTCAAGGACGAGATCCTCCGTGTCACCACGGAGGTCTACGAAAGCCAGGGCTTCATCCTCGGCCCCCGCGTCGAGGCCTTCGAGAAGGCCGTCGCCGCGTACGTCGGCGCGAAACACGCCGTCGGGATGTCCTCGGGCACCGACGCGCAGCTCGCCGTCATGATGGCGCTCGGCATCGGCCCGGGCGACGACGTCGTGACGTCGCCCTACACGTTCTTCGCGTCCGCGGGCGCCGTCGCGCGCCTCGGCGCGCGGCCGGTCTTCGTCGACATCGAGCCGGGGACGTTCAACCTCGACCCCGCGAGGCTCGAACGCGCGCTGACCCCGAAGACGAAGCTCATCCAGCCCGTCCACCTCTACGGCCAGTGCGCCGACATGGACCCGATCCGCGAGATCGCGAAGGAGAAGGGCATCCCGGTCCTCGAGGACGCCTGCCAGTCCCTCGGCGCGGCGTACAAGGGCGTGAAGGCGGGCGCGCTCGCGGAGTCGTGCGCGTTCTCGTTCTTCCCCTCGAAGAACCTCGGCGGCTTCGGCGACGGCGGCATGGTCACCACGTCCGACGACGCGCTCGCGGCGAAGATCCGCGCGATGCGCATGCACGGCGAGACGAGCCGGTACCACCACAAGTTCGTGGGCGGGAACTTCCGGCTCGACGCGCTGCAGGCGGCCGTCCTTCACGTGAAGCTCCCGCACCTCGACGGCTGGAGCGAGGCCCGGCGGGCCAACGCGAAGGTCATCGAGCGCCTCTACCTCGAGTACGGCGGCCTGCCGTTCGAGAAGGGCGGCCTCGCATTCCCGCGCGAGGCCGCGGGCCGGCACCACGTCTTCAACCAGTTCGTCGTGCGCGTCGGGCTCGGGAGACGGGATTCCCTGAAAGAGTTTCTGGAGAAGAGGTCCATCGGGTCTGCGATCTACTACCCGGTCCCTCTGCACCTTCAGGAGTGTTTCTCTCCGCTGGGCGGAAAGACCGGCGATTTCCCAGAGTCTGAGCGGGCCGCGAAGGAAACGCTCGCCCTGCCGGTCTTTCCGGAGCTGACAGAGGCCCAGAAGGCCTTTCTCGCCTCCACGCTCGCGGAATTTTCAACCACGTAAGTTATTGTAACATAACGATTTGTCAATGATCTGATGAGGATCTTGACAGATCTTGTGTTCGCGTCTATCTTCGTTAGCACTCGTGGTGAGGTTCTGCTAACAGAGCTTCCTGCGGGCCGCACGAACGAAATTCGAGGGCAGCGGCCCTCACCGTCTTCCGAAGGAAAGGAGCCAACCCATGAAGGTCCGTCCCCTGTACGACCGGATCCTGGTCAAGCGCGTCGAGCCCAAGGAGCAGGTGCGCGGCGGGATCATCATCCCCGACACCGCCAAGGAGAAGCCGATGGAGGCGAAGGTCGAGGCCGTCGGCGAAGGCAAGTTCGACGACAACGGCAAGCGCGTCCCCCTCGACGTCAAGAAGGGCGATCGCATCCTCATCGGCAAGTACGCCGGCACCGAGATCAAGATCGAAGACGACGAGTATCTGATCCTCCGCGAGGACGAGGTTCTCGCCATCGTCGAGACGAAGTAAGGGAGCACAACACATCATGGCTGCCAAGAACATCACCTACGGCGAAGACGCCCGCCAGCACATTCTCCGCGGCGTCAACAAGCTGGCCGACGCGGTCAAGGTCACGCTCGGGCCGAAGGGCCGGAACGTCGTCATCGACAAGAAGTTCGGCTCCCCGACGATCACGAAGGACGGCGTCACGGTCGCCAAGGAGATCGAGCTCGAGAACCCGCTCGAGAACATGGGCGCCCAGATGGTCCGCGAGGTCGCCTCGAAGACCTCCGACATCGCCGGCGACGGCACGACGACGGCCACGGTCCTCGCGCAGGCGATCTACCGCGAGGGCATCAAGATGGTCACCGCGGGCGGCAACCCGATGGAGATCAAGCGCGGAATCGACCTCGCCGTCAAGAAGGCGGTCGACGCGGTCAACGCGATGAAGAAGACCGTCGACGCCAAGGAGATCGCCCACGTCGGGACGATCTCGGCGAACGGCGACATCGAGATCGGCGGGATCATCGCGCAGGCGATGGACAAGGTCGGCAAGGACGGCGTCATCACGGTCGAGGAGGCCAAGGGCCTCGACACGACCCTCGAGGTCGTCGAGGGCATGCAGTTCGACCGCGGCTACCTGTCGCCGTACTTCGTGACGGACGCCGAGCGGATGGAAGGCGTCCTCGAGGGCGCGAAGATCCTCATCTACGAGAAGAAGATCTCGTCGATGAAGGACCTCCTCCCGATCCTCGAGCAGGTCGCCAAGCAGAACCGTCCCTTCCTCATCATCGCGGAAGAGGTCGAGGGCGAGGCGCTCGCGACGCTCGTCGTGAACAAGCTCCGCGGCACGCTGCACGTCGCCGCCGTCAAGGCGCCGGGCTTCGGCGACCGCCGCAAGGCCATGCTCGAGGACATCGCGATCCTCACGGGCGGCAAGATGATCTCCGAGGACCTCGGCATCAAGCTCGAGAGCGTCAAGTGGGAGGACCTCGGCGAGGCCAAGAAGGTCACGGTCGACAAGGACAACACGACGATCGTGGTCGACACGGGCGACAAGAAACGCCGTGAGGCGATCACGGGCCGCGTGAAGCAGATCCGGGCGCAGATCGAGGAAACGACCTCGGACTACGACCGCGAGAAGCTCCAGGAGCGGCTCGCGAAGCTCGTCGGCGGCGTCGCGATCATCAAGGTCGGCGCGGCCACCGAGACCGAGATGAAGGAGAAGAAGGCCCGCGTCGAGGACGCCATGCACGCGACGAAGGCGGCCGTCGAGGACGGCATCGTCCCTGGCGGCGGCGTCGCGCTCCTGCGCGCGATCGCGGAAGTCGACAAGCTCAAGGAGCACGGCGACATCCAGATCGGCATCAACATCGTCAAGCGCGCGCTCGAAGAGCCCGCCCGCCAGATCATCGCGAATGCCGGGCTCGAGGGCTCGGTGATCGTGAAGGAACTCAAGGAGAAGGGCGGCTTCATCGGCTTCAACGCCGCGACCGAGAAGACGGAAGACATGCTCAAGGCGGGCATCGTCGACCCGGCGAAGGTCACGAAGTCGGCGCTCCAGAACGCGGCGTCGATCGCCGGCCTCATGCTCACGACGGAAGCCCTCGTCTCCGAGATCAAGGAGAAGGACAAGGCTCCCGCCGGCGGCGGCATGGGCGGCGGCGGCGGCATGGGCGGCATGTACTGACCTGCCGCGGGGGAACCCCTGCCGCTTCGCGGCGGGACGTCTGGGTTCCCCCGCACCCCCTCCCCAACGATCGAGTTCTTTTCGGCCCGGCGGAAACGCCGGGCCTTTTCCTTCGGGCGACCGGCACGCGGGAGCACGACGCGGGCCCGAGGCGGTCAGGCCGGACTTCGCTTCGGGGACGGGCGGACCCGGTAGAGGAGCCAGTCTTTCCCCCACGACCGGAAGCCCCGGACGGTCCCCAGGGGTTCCAGGAAGTCGTCGGCCGGGAGCGTCGAGTAGAACCGGATGAAATTGATGTTGACCCCCCATCCGATGACGTATTCGAGGCGCTCCTGGACGATGTAGTCGATGTTGCGCTTCGCCACGACGGCGTCGTAGCACGTCCGGTTGACGACGCCGTCGAGGTTGATGACGGTCAGGGCGGGCGCGTAGAACCCGAGCGCGCCCGTCTGCGAGCCGCCGAGACGCGTTCCCGGCGGGAAGCGCTTCGCCGCCCAGAGTCCGAGGTTCCGGTAGCCCTGGTTGGTTTCGTCCCGCGAGAAGAGAAGCTGCCGCGTCTCCGGCCGCGTCAGGTGGGAGGCGATCGTGGCGGCGATCAGAATTCTGGTGAGCGGAGCTCTGACTGCCCGGAGGTTCTCGAGCCGGAAGGCGAAGGAGGCCGTCAGGCCGATCGCGAACAGCAGGGGGATCGCGAGCGGGAAGAGGTACCGCTCGAAGAACCAGAACGCCAGGATGTGGAGCGGATAGGCGAGGAACAGAAGGAGGCCATAGGAGAGGGCCGGAGCAAGACTCCCGAGCGAGGCCGCCAGGCCCCGGAGTTTCCGGACGCCCCCCGCGAGCGCCAGGGCCGAGAGGAGGCCGAGCAGCAGGAGGAGCCACGCGTGTCGCTGAAGGACCATCTGAAAGGCTTCGGCGAGCAGCGTCCGGCGCAACGCCGGCAAGCCGCCTGGCCCGACTCCGCGGTTGGCCATCGCGATCAGGGGAACCGCCCGCCCGCTCACGGGATAGACGTCACCCGTGTACCGGTAGGAGTAGAGGAGCCACGGCGCAACGGCCGCCGCCGCCGCGGTTCCGGCGATGCCCCAGCGCCGCATCAGCCGGCGGACCGCGCCCGGTGAGCGGCGGAAGCGGGGAAGGAGAGAAAGCGCGACCGCCGGGATGAGGAAGACCGCGTCGACGCGCGCGAGAAATGCGACCCCGAGAAGGAGGCCGAGGCCGGCGAGAGAGGCGGCCCGATCGAGGTCTGTGTCCCGGATCCGGTCGAGATACACCAGGGTGGCGCACGCCGCGAGTGCCGAAAGGCTCGTTTCGAGGCCGCCGAGACTGATCTTGATGAGACACGGGTTGAAGGCCCAGCAGCCGGCGACGAGCGCCGCCGCGAGATTGCTGCGGCCGCGCCGGCGCACGAAGCCGCACACGAGGACGATCATCGCGGCCTCGAAGACCGCGAGGAGCACGAGCCCGACCCGGAGGACGAGATCGGGATCGTCCGGAATCATCGCGAAGATCGGCGCGAGGACGAACACCCAGAGCGGCTGGAACCCGTTCGTGTAACCGGTCCCGTAAAGCGGTCCGAGGCCCCGCGCGATGTTCCGGGCGATCGTGAGAGCGAGATACGTATCGTCCGGAATCGTGAGGCCGTCGAGGAACCTGATCGGCCGCAGCGCAATTCCCAGGCGATAGACGAGGCCGGCCGCGATCAGGGCGTAACCCCAGCCGGGAGAAGAGTCGTCGGCGACGGGCGATTCGGTCCGTGCCCCCGATTCTCCGGTTTCCGCCATGGCTCCGCTCAGTGTACCGACGGCGCCGGCGCGATGTGAAGGCTCTAGAATCCCGCGTCTCGTGGACGGAAAGAGCGTGCAGGCGGCGGCACGGGTCGCACCGCGCGGCGAGGGCGGCAGGTCGAACGCCTGGCAGGTGTTTCCCTTCGCGGTCTTCGCCGTCCTCTACTTCGTCTCGTTCGAGCGCTGGCTGATTCCCTTCCAGGACTCCGGCCGGGAGCTGCACGTGCCGGCGCGCCTCGCGGCCGGCGAGGCCCTCTACCGCGACGTCGGCTATTTCTTCGGCCCTCTTCCCGCGTACCTCGACGCGCTCCTTCTCCGGGTCTTCGGCCGCGACCTCGACGTGCTCGTCGCGCTGCGGACGGCGCTCGCGCTCCTCGCCGTCGAAGCGCTCCGCCGGCTCGCGCTGCGGCTCGCGCCCGACGCTCGCCTCGGCGCCTGCGCGGCGGCGTTCGCGGTGGCCACGTGCGCCTTCGGGCTCGGCGGGGCCTGGCCGTTCCCGTACAGCGTCGCGGCCCTCGAGGGGACGGCCGCGCTCTGGTGGGCGCTCGAGCTGTCGCTCTCGGCGCGGACGCCCTCGCGGGTCGCGGCGGCCGCGCTGATCGGAGGCCTCGCCGCCGGGGCGAAGGTCGAGTTCCTCCCGGCGGCCGTCGTCGTCCTCGGGTTCTCGTTCTTCGCGAGGAGGCCGCGGGCCGAGGCTGCGGCCGCGACGCTCGTCGTCGCCGTCCTCGGCGCCGCCGCCTTCGCGGTGCCGACGCTGCGGTACGGGCAGTCCCTCCTCGAGAGCCACGGGTTCCTCGTCGCGCTTCGCACGCCGCCCGCGTGGCGGAGCCTCTACACCCGCATGGTTCTCTTCGGCGGCAACACGCCGGAGGCGATGCGCTCGGGCGCCTGGCGGGACATCCTGTTTCCGTCCCTTCCCCTCGTCGCGCTCGCGCTCGTGCTTTCGTCCGCTCGCCGGGTCTCGCCCACCCTGCTCGGAGTCCTGGGAGCGACGGTCGGGGCCGCCTCGGTGCTGGTGCCGGGCAACGAGGAGCTGCACGTCCTCCTGCCGATTGCGATCCTCGTTGCGGCCGCCGAGGCGACCCTCTGGCTCGCGTCCGGGCGGGCCGCACGCGAGGACGGGGCATGGACCGCGCGCGTCGCGATCGGAATCCTCATGCTGGCGGCCGTCGCGCGGATGCCGCTGTTCCTGCGCAACCCGATCTACGGCGCGTTTGCCGCGCCGCTGGCTCTCGTCGTCGCCGTCGGCTGGATGGGTCGCGTCGCGAGGAGCGCGAGCTTCGTCACGGGTCTCGCGGCCGGGCTCGCGCTCGCGCAGTGCCACGACCGCGTCGCGGAGTACCGCGGCCGCGCCTGGGAGCGGGTGAGCCTCCCGGGCGCGCGCCTCTACCTGCCGCCCGAGGAAGCCCGGCTCGTCCGGGACGCCGACGCGCTGATCCGCGAGCGCGTGCGGCCCGGCGGATACGCGGCCGTCCTCCCGGAGCCCGGTCTTCTCCTCTTCACGACCGGCCGGCGGTCGCCGTTCATCGACGAACAGTTCCACCCGCAGCACCAGGACGCGCGAGGCGAGGACGAGATGATCGGCGCCCTCGGAACCCGACCTCCCGAAGTGCTCCTCGTGCTGAACCGGCCCTTCGGGGAGTTCGGGCCGTACGCCTACGGGCACGGGATCCTCGATCGCTTCTCTCGCGTGGTTCTCGCCCGCTACGTGCGCGTGGGCCTCCTCGGCGCCCCGCCGCGCGAGGCCTTCCGCGAGCGTCGGGCCACCGAGGCGACCGTCTGGGTCCCGCGAGCAGGCCCCTAGCGGAGCCCGCGCTTCCGAAAGTAGCGGAATCGCGCCGTTCCCGTGTCCTCCTCGTAGCCGGTTTCGAGCAGCGTCCGGAGGCCGGCGAAACGCTCGAGAGCCTGATTGCTGTCCGAAGAGTCCCCGGTCACCTGCGGAATGACGTCGCCGCGTTCCACGACGATGGCGGCGGGTGGACGGAGGGCGAGGTCGGACAGGAGGCGCGGCTGCGCGACCTTCGCGAACCAGGGCGCACGCAGGGGCGCGTCGTAGACATACCGGGACGCGGGCGCACGGCCCGAGTCCTCGTAGATCACGGGCTCGTAACCCCAGACGAACACGGGAGCGTCGCGGGCCGTCACCCTCCGGAGCCACGCGGCCGCGCTCCGGTTCGCGGCGGCATCCACGTCACCGGTCGACTGGAGCCGATCGAGAATCCGGTCCCGGTCGGCGGGGGAGAAGGCGGCGCGGACGCGGGACGCCGCGCGATCGAGCCAGGGAGAGGGAGGTGTCGACTCGGATCGCAGCAGCACGAGGGCGACGAGCACCCCGGCGCAGCGGGCGAGACGGCCGCGGAAGCGCTTCCACGCGCGCGCGGCGCCCCAGGCCGCGAGAAGAGCGCCGAACGGCAGCGCGGACCCGTAGTGATACGCGAAGAACTTCGCCTGCAGGGCGATGCCGGCGAGCTGCGGGACGAGGACGGCCCAGACGAGCGCCAGGCCCCACGTCTCCTCCACCGGCGCGCGGCAGAACAGGAGGAGCGCGATGCCCGCGGGGATGAGCGCGGAATACCCGAGGAACCACTCGAAGAACGCGTGCCCGACGAGACCCGGGAGAGCCTGCGGGCTGAGGCCCAGAGCCGTGTAGCGGGGCACGAAGTCGCGGAACGTCTCGAGAAAGTCGGGAAAGGCGCCGCCCCGCGCGAGCCACGCGAGGATGGCCGCGACGGCCACCAGCGCGCCGAAGGCCATCGCGGCGACCGGCGCCAGGGCCGCGCGGGCGCGTCCGGCCGTCGCCCCCCGCGCCTCCCGCCACGCGAGAATCCCCGCCACGAGGACGCCGCCGCCGGCGAGAGGCGGCTTGAGGAAGGCGGCGAATCCGAAGAGCGCGCCGGCGGCCGCGCGGCTGAGAGCCTCGTGCGAGGGGTTCGTCGCGAGCACGAGCGCCCACGCGAGGACGGGGCCGCCGAAGCTCTCCGGCTGACCGGTGTGCCAGAACTCGAGCTGCGCGTGAATCGACACGGCCAGCGCGCCGGCCCACGCGCCCGGGACGGCCGAGCCCATGAACCGGCGCGTCAGGACGGCGAACGCGAGCGCCTGCGACGCGAGCGCGAGCGCTTCGAGCGCCCGGACGGGCAGCATTCCGCCTCCGAACGCGAGCGCGGTGCGGTAAACGAGGAAGATGCCCGGCGGCTTCACGTCCCAGGCGTCCCGGTACGGCATCCCGCCCGCCTGCATGACGCGCGCGACGGCGAGGAACGCGCCCTGGTCGCGGCCGGCGCCGTACTGGAGCAGGAGCAGGAGGAGCGGGGCCGTGACCGCGGCGGCGCCGAGGATCGCCCAGGGAAAGGGCTTTGCCGCCGCACGCGTCATGAATCGAGTCCGGGCATCGGGAAAGACGATACCGCGCCCGGCGATCAGGACTCGTCGCTCCCCGCCTTGACGCACTCGTACAGGAAGCCGAGGGAGAGCAGGTCGGGCCAAATCGCATGAATGCCGGTCGCCGTGAACACGCGCGCGAGCGATCCGGCCACTCGGAATCGGGAATCGGTGAAGGCGTCGGGAAAATAGAAATGCCGCGACGTCACCGAGAAGCCGGCCCGCGCGACGGTTGCTTCGAACAGGCGCCTCGAGAAGAGGCGGATGTGTTCGGAAAAAAGGCCGTTCGACCGGTGCGAGGTGTCCATGATGTCGACGTATCGGCCTGCCAGGAAGGTGAGCCGGTTGAAGAGGTTGAAGGCGTTCGGCACACAGAGGAGCGCCGTGCCGTCGGGACGCAGGACACGGTGGATCTCCGACAGCAGTGCCATCGGGTCGAAGACATGCTCGAGGACGTCGTAACAGATGGCGAGGTCGAAGCTCGTCGAACGGAGCGGGAGGCGCCCTCTCTCCAGGTCGACCCGCACGGGCCGCACGCCTCTCTTCCTCGCCACCAGGGCCGCCGCCGCGGAGAGTTCGACCCCGAAGAGCGACCACCCGGGCCGAGCGGCGTTCCCGAGGATCGTGCCGTCACCGCATCCGACGTCCAGGACGGTGGCGTCGGGTCGGGCGACGCTCAGCCGCCGGGTCTGCTCGGCCTTCCAGCGAAGATGCGGGGAGTCGGCGACACGCCCTTCCTCCCAGTAAGCGTCGTAGAACGCTTCGACGGGGCGTCCGGGGGTATGGCCTGGCTCCGACACGTGACGCGACTCTATCCGAGTCGCCTCGGCCTCGCGCCGAGCCGTCGCGTTTGCGCGGGACGCTGGCTAGAATCTCAGTCTTGAGCGAGCGGAAAACCGCAGGCGTGCCGCTCCGGGCCGGCCTGGTCGTCGTGACGCTGTTCGCGCCGCTCGCCGCGGTTCTCGCGCTGGGCGCCGGTTCCGCCTCCCTCTGGCTGGACGAGATCACGTACTTCCGCCTCCAGTCCGACCTGCCGTTGCGGGCCGCGGAGATCGGGCGGCCCGCGTCGGCGCTCGCCCCGTACTTCTCGAACTTCTTCTACTGTGACGTCCAGAGAGTCTTCCAGGCCGCTCTCGGGGCCGTGGGCCTCGGGGCAAGCCTGGAGTGGCGCCTGCGGGCGCTCTCCCTCGCGGCGTACGCAGCAACCGCCGTGCTGATCGCCGTTCGCGCGGATCGCCGCGGCCGCCCGTGGGCCGGACTGGCGGGTGCCCTCGTGTTCGCGGCGGCGCCCGTGTTCCTCTATTACGCCTTCGAGGCGCGGGTCTACGCGCTCACCGCGTTCTTCGCCGTCCTCCTCCTGGAGCGAATCGAGAGCGCGACCTCGAAGGACGGCCGGGCACCGCTCTTCGTCCTCGGAATCCTCGGCGTTTTCGTCGCGTGGCTCCACCTTTGGACGCTTTGCCTCTTTGCCGCGCTCTTCGCCCGGGCAGTCTTCGAGGCGGTCCGGGGGCGGCGGATCACTCGCCTCGCGGCCGTCCTGCTGGCGTCGAGCGTCCCCGCTCTCGCGACGATCGTCGTCGAGTACGGGTACATGAAGGTGACCCAGCCGCCCGAGCCTCTCTATGCGCTCTTCGAGAGACAGCCGCTCGCAGGTACGCTCGCCCAGACCGGCCTTTCCATCTTCGAGGGGCCGCTCCAGGTCCAGGTCGCGTTCCAGCAGCCGCTCGCGCGCATCTTCGTGGCCGGGTGCCTCGTCCTCCTGGCTCTCCTCGTCGTCGGAGCATTGCGCGAAGCGGAACCGGACGGGACGTTCGGCGCGCGGAGCGCGGCCGCCGTCTCGCTCGGCGCTCTCGCGATCTCCGTGGCCCTCGCGGTCGGCTTCGGGTATTTCGTCCACGGCCGGTACCAGGTGCCGCTCTACGCAGGCCTCGTGTGGGCGGTGGCCCGCGGAGCGTCGAGCCGCCTGAGCCGGCTCCTCGTGCTCCTGCTCGTGGCGGGAGAAGTCGTCCTCCTTCCGTCTTCGGCCGCCGCCATCCGGGCGAAGTCGAACGACGCCGAGATCGCCGGCGCGATCCTGAGAGACTCCGGCCGCGCCGGGACCGCCGTGATCGTCCAGCACGGTGTGGTTTCGGGGTACCCGGCGCCCCACCACACGATCGGGCTCGACCTCTACCTCAACGACCTCCACCCGGAGGAAGCGCGGATCCCGATCCTCGAGCTGCCCGACCTCGAGCCGAAGCAGGGGGACCACGGGACCTTCAGGTACTTCAACGGCGGGCGGGCGCTGCTCGCGCGCACGCTCGAGATCCGCCGCGACCGGTACGACGCCTTTGCCGAACGGGCGGCATTCCGGGATGTCTGGGTCGTCGAACCCCTGTGGGACGTAGCACCCTCGCGCGATCAGGCCCGGGCGCTCCTCGAGGTCCTGACGTCGCGGCGGTTCGTTGAGGCAGGCCGCCTCTACGCGCCCGGCTACCCGCGATCCTTCGTGATCCACCTGCGTCGCGTCGATCCGGGCGCTCCCGGATCGCCCTGAGCGTGTCCGGGGCGGAGGAGCACGAGGGCGGCCCACCCCGCGAGGACGGCCAGGAGCGACAGGAAGGACACGGCGGCGGTCGCGGGGTAGTACCACGGGGTCCGGTATCGGAGGACGAAGCGATGCGCCCCGTCCGTCGCGGCGCGTATCCCGAGGAAACTGTCCTTGACGCGCGCGACCGCGACGGGCCGCCCGTCGAGCTCGCCCGCCCAGTAGGGATGGTAAGACTCCGACACGAGGAGCGTGCCGGAGCCTGCGAACGTGCCTTCGATCGTCTCCTCGTCCGGCCGGCGGATCTCGGGGACGCGGATTCCCCGCCCCGAGCCGCCGCCTCTCGCCCAGAAGTCGTTCCGCGCGACCACGATGGAGCCTGCCTGCAGGACCGGCGTCAGTCCGCGGCCGAAGAGGGGCCGGAAGGACGCGGCCTCGCGCGTGATGAGGAAATACTTCACGTCGCAGTCCGCGTAATGGCGCAGGGCCCGTTCCCCGGCCGCGCTCGCGGCGTCCCCGCCACGGCGCAGGAGCCTGCGGGCCTCCTTCATGTAGGCGTCGCCCCTCGTGATGGCCGCCGCGCCGCCGCGTGTCGCGCTCCAGATGATCCAGTTCCCGGAGTCCCGCACGCGGAGGAGGCGGTCCGCGTACGCCTCCTCCGCGTGCGACAGCGTCAACGGCGTCCAGGCGATCCGGAAGGAGTCGGGATCGGCGCGGAGAACCCGCCCCAGAGATTCGTAGAGCTCCCGCGTGGTCGGGGAGAAACCGGGCGGAAGGAGAAGGTAACCGGAGAGGTCCAGCGACGCGAGGACGGCGACCGCCGCGAGCGACCGGGCGGCAGTGGCTTCGACGGCCTCGATCTCCTCGACGAAAAGCGCGGCGAGCAGGGCCAGGAGGAGCGGCAGGTTCACGGTGAGAAACCAGAGGACGTTCCGCATCCCGTCGAACGGCGGGATCCGCGAGATCAGGAGCCAGGGGCTCCCGACGAGCGCATACGCGCCGACGGCCGCCGTCACGAGGCCTGGGGCAATGCCGCGGCGCCGGAAAGCCAGCCCGGCGGCCGTCGCGAGGGCTCCGAACAGGAGGACCAGCGCCGCGCTCCCGGCGCCCGGTCCGCCGAGCAATCGCGCGCTCTCGAACGTCGTGGCCGCGACGGCGTTCGTCCCCATCGAGAGCAGGACGACCAGGAGAGCTGCGAGGGCGAGGACGACGACGAGCCGCCGGCGGGAGGGCGCTTCACTCCGCTTCCCGAGCACGGCGCCGGCGGCCAGGACGGCCGTGACCCAGCCGACGTGCACGTGCGCGACGGGATGCATCGCCCCGGCAAAGAGCGGCAGGCGCGAGAGGCTCCAGAGCCGGTCGAGGAGCAGGGCGGGATGCCAGAGCTCGAACGGCGCCTCGCCAGGGTTCGAGATGGCGGACAGCGCGAGCTGGTGGCGGTCCATCACGCCCGGAAGCAGGAAACCCGCCGAGAGCAGGGCCGCAACCAGTGCGGCGCCGCCGAGCCTCTTCGCGGACGCCGCCCGCTCGCCGGGGGCCTGCTCGCGAATCTCGTACGCCGCGAAGGCGACGACGAGAGGCAGTAACGTCGCCGTCCGCTCGTTGTCCGCCCAGGCGAGCCAGGCGGCCGCCGCCGCGAGGGCGAGGGCGTACCGCAGGCCCGTGCGTCCCCGCTCACGCACCGCGAGGACGACGAGGGCGAGGACGAGAGGAGAGAGGGCGAAGGACTGTGCGAGCGCCCAATGGCCGTAGAGGGTCAACTCGGCGACGTGAAGGGGAGCGACGAGGTAGAGCAGCGAAGCGAACGCCGCGACGGCTTTCCGCCTCACGTAGAGCCGCGCGAAGGCGTAAAAGGCCCATCCCGAGAGCGTGTGCGCGAGGACGAGATAAACGCGCGCCGCCGTCTCCGTGTCGCCGAGGAGCGCTTTCAGGCCGATCACCGGAAGAAGCAGCATGAGATTCATGCGCTGGAGAACCGTGGGATGGCCCATTGCAAGGCCGTGGTTCCATGCGGACAGGTGGCCGCGCCAGACCTGCGGCGCAAGCAAATCGGCCCAGTACATGTCGCCCAGGAAGTCGTGGCCCGGGGGAAAGAGGAGGAACCGGACGCAGGCGGCCCCCCAAAGCGTACCGAGGATCGCGATGCCGAACGCGGCGGGGCTGCGGCTGGATCCCGACCCCGAGCCCGTGTCCCGGGAGCTCAAGGCACTGTCGTCTCCGGCGCCGCCTTCGCTACGCGAAGCATCCGCTGGTGCGCCAGGCAGCCCGCGAGCGCGCGAAAGCGGCTGCCTTCCAGGTTGGGATGGCGCCGGAGCGCAGGCTCGAGTTCGTCGGCCCATCCATCGCCCCCGAAAAACGGGAACCGTCCGGGCCCGTAGAGGAACGGCTCCTCGCCCGGAGCGAGCGGCGCCGCGGCCGCGGGGCCGCGCCGGAAACGCGCGCCGAAGGGCAGCCGGCTCAGTGTGCCCGAGAGCAGGGTCTCGCCCGTTTCCACGGACAGGCAGGGCCACCAGGGGCAGTCGACGTAGGCGTCTCCCGTGATGCGGCCGAAGCGGTTGATCTCGGCCTCGAGGATGCGCGGCGAACTGGACGAGTGGTCGAAAGGCTCGGGGGCGACTTCGCCCGGCTGGGCGAGGCGAAGGACCTTTCGGAGAAAGACTCCATACGACGCCGGGTGCGTCACGGATATGAAGAGCTGGCGGCGGGCGTGCGCGGCCGCCGCGGCGAGGTAGCTCCGCCAGTCCGGCATGACGGGGAGCGCGTTGTACGTGAGGACGAGGTCGAACGTCTCGTCCGGCCACGCCGTTCCCGCGCGAACGTCGAGCTGTCCCTCGAGACCGACGGTGCGATACACGCCCCGCACGATCTCTGCGCCTTCCTCGTCGGGGACGATCACGGTGACGCGCGTTCCGCGCGCGGCGGCCGGCAGGAGATGGAGGCCCGGGATCCCTGCCATTCCATCCAGCGGCCCCTCGAGGGCCGTCGCGGGCGGATCTTCCGCGAGCCACCTGGCGAGGAGCTCGTAGACCGCCCAGCGTTCGTACGCAGAGCCGAGCCCGACGTCCCGTCGCGCCGGAGGCGGAAGCGGCACGTTCCTGTCTGAGGTCGTCACGAGGTCGCCTCGGCCAGCGCGGCTCCCGTGCGGCGCAGTCCTTCCTCGTACGCCGTGGGCGGCTCCCAGCCGAGAAGGCCGCGCATTCGATCGATAGTATAGGCCCGGTCGACGGTCATCGTCTGGAGCTTCTCGCGCGTGACCGGAGGCTCGCCGCCCGAAAAATGGACCCCGAGCTTCTCGAGGGACTCGAAGGCCGTGGCGGCCGCTCGTGCGACGCCGAGCGGGACGCCGAGTGCCGGAAGAGGGCGGCCGGCGACCTCGGCAACGAGCCCGGACAGCTTCCGGACGGAAATCGGATCGCGGTACGTGCAGATGAACTCGGCTCCGTCGAGGCCGGGCCGAAGGGCCGTCTCGGCGATCGCGTGCGCGAGGTCCTCCGCGTAAACGAGCTGGACGCGGTTCGAGCCTCCTCCGACCAGGCGGTATCGGCCGGCCTTCACGAGCCGGAAGAGCTTGTCGATCATGCCGTTCGTGTCCCCCGGCCCGTACGTGATCGAGGGCCGGACGATCGCGTATGGCAGGCCGGATGTGCGCACCATCCTCTCCGTCTCGACCTTGCTGCGGCCGTAGGGACCGACCGGGTCGAACGGTCGGCTCTCGTCGATCGGCAGCTCGCGGGGCCATCCGAAGACGGCGATCGACGAGACGTCGACGAAGCGCCCGACGCGCCCGTTCGCCGCGGCCAGGAGCCGCGCCGTGAGGGCGACGTTCTGGCGCCCGTATTCCTCGGGCGGGACCCCGTGGCGGTGGCGGACCGCGGCGGCATGCACGAGCGCATCGAACGCGCCGCCCTGGCGCTCGAAGTCGTCGAACGTGATCCAGGTGATTCCCGGACGGGGCGCGGGCGGCTCCGTGCGGCGATGGAGGGCGACGACCGGAACCCCGCGCGAGGCGAGGGCGCGTGCGACGTGGCCTCCGATGAAGCCCGTCGCGCCGGTGACGACGACGGTCACGCAGCCGCCCCCGGGGCGCGGCGCGGCAGCATTTCGCCGATCGCCGCCAGCGACGCGGCGCCCGCGACGAACACGATCAGGAGCCACGCGGCGTGGTACAGCAGGGCCGCAGCCGCCGTCGCCTCGACCGGCTGGCCGAGGCCCGTCGCGAAGATGAGCGTCGCGTACCACTCGGTGGTCCCGAACCCCGCGGGCGGGGCCGGGACCACGGCGAGCAGGTCGAGGAGCGCGGCTCCGACCACGGCGACCGCGAGCGGGATCGGATGTCCCGCGGCGCGAAACAGGAGGGCGATGCCCGCGGACTGCGCGAGGAGCGAGGCCGCGGACAGGGCGAAGAGGCCCGCGGCGAGTCCGGGCCGGACGCCGACATCCACGGTCGCGTCCGCGAACGCGCGGAGCGTGCGGGCGGCGGCGTCGCGCACCCCGGCCGGCAGCACGCGCAGGAGCGGCGCGCCCGCCCGGGCCAGCGTCGCCCCGTACCGCCTCCAGACGAGGAGCGTGGCGACGGCGCAGACGAGGACGGCCGCGAAGATCCCCGCGGAGACGCGAAGGCTCGCAGGAAGGCGCGACGGGACGGCGAGCAGCAGCGTGAGCGCCATGAGGCGAACCGCGACTCCCCACAGGCGGTCCACGACCATCGAAGCCGTCGCCGAGCCGACGGTGAAGCCCGGGCTGCGCGCCGCGAGCGCGAGGGCGCGCCCGACGTCCCCGACCTTCACCGGCAGGACGTTGTTGAGGAACTCGCTTGCGTAGAGGAGCCGGAACGTCCTGAGGAGCGGAACGCTCCCCAGCCGGTTCAGGAGCGCGTGCCATCGGAGGAGCCGCAGGGCCTGCGCGACGCCCATGAGTCCGATCGCGGCCAGGACGAGGCCGGGGTCCGCTCCCAGGGCCAGCGCGGCGACCCGCGGCCCGTCGAAGAGATGCCACCAGAGAGCGAACGCGACCGCACCCGCGGCGAGGGCCAGCGCCCAGCTCCAAGCGCGTGTCATCACGATGGCGGCCCGCCGGAGCCGACCTTCGTGCTCGCGGCGATCGTCCAGACGGCGTAATCCCGGCCCCCCCGGCGAAAGTCGCGCGCGGCCTCGAGCCGCGCGAGGACCTCGGTCGCGACGAGCGCGAGCCCGGGGAGCCATCGGGAGGGATGCGGGAGAACCTCGGAGAGCCAGACGGGCAGGACGGCGGCGCCGGAGCCGGTCGAGACGGAGTAGCCCGTGCGCCGCCTGAGCCAGAGGTGCCCGAAGGCGATCCGGCGCCGCTGCGACATCCACTCCCGGAGCGTCGCGGGGCCGCGGTTTCCGACGACGGCCGCAGGGACGTAGACGAGCTTGCCGCCGCGCTCCCGCACGGCGGCCTCGAGCGAGGATTCGTCGACAGGACTCGCGGCGTCGAGCGATTCCACGAGAGTGGAGCGCAGCGCGACGAGTTCCCCGAGCTTCGGGCTGCGCCGCGCGACGCAGTCGTGAAGGTGCCACATGAGGCGCGCCATCCGGTCGAGGAGCGCGTCCCCCTCGTTCCGGGGCACGGGCCTGCCGCCCGCCATTCCGACGGCCGGATCGGCGAAGGTCGCGACGATGGCCTCCGTCGCGCCCGGTTCGGGCAGAACGTCCGCGCTCGCGATCACGGTCACGTCCGTTCCGGGCGGCCGGGAGGCGAGGAACGAGTTGATCGCCGCAGACTTCCCGCGCCGCTCGGGCTCGGCGATCAGGACGACCCGCGGGTCGCGGGCCGCGAAGGCACGGACGATCTCGTCCGTGCGGTCCCGGCACGCGCTCGAGACGATGGTGATCCGCTCGATCGGTCCGCCGGCAGGACGGGAGGCGAGCAGCGCCTCGAGGAGCGGGCCGATCGTCTGCTCCTCGTTGCAGGCCATGACGCCGGCGACGACGCGCATCCGCGCCAGTCTACGCGAAAGTCGGGCGCGTCACGAGATCCAGTTGCGCACGACTCGCATCAGCGACCGCGGCGAGACGAGCATGTTCGTGTAGCTCGCGTTCGCGAGCGGGCACGCGCACTCGCGGTTGTAGACGCTCTTCCGGAACCGGTCCGCCTCGGGCGAGAACCACACCCTCCCGAAGTCGTAGCCGTTCTCGCGCAGGCCGCCGACGGACTCGGCCCGGATGCAGCATCCCCAGACGTAGCCGTCGGGGGCGATCTGGGCGGACGCCCAGCCGGCGTAGCACGGGATGACCTGCTCGCGGCGCTCGAGGTACTCCTTCACGAGCTGGTAGTACTCGAGCCGGAAGCTCTCGACGAGGCGGCCCATCGGGTGGCGGAGGCGGTTCTTCCGCATCTCCGCGATGAGGTAGTCCGCGGCGGCGGCGTAGGCGGCCGCCGACGGCGTGATGTCCTTCCCGATCGTCCCGAGCTCGACGCGTTCCTCGGCCACCTCGGTGATGTACGAGTCGGGATTCAGCTTCTTGAGCTCCGCGTGGATCTCGGGGATCCGCGCGACGTTGTGGCTGGAGACCACGGTGTGGATTCCGACCGTGACGTGCGGGTTCGACTTCTGGAGCGCGAGGATGATCTCGCGCGCCTTCATCATCTTTTCCCAGTTGTCGCGCGCGCCGCGGATCTCGTCGTGGCGGACGCCGATGTCGTCGAGCGAGAGGTTGACGATCAGCTTCGAGCCCTTCGTGGCCTCGACGATGCCCGGCATCTGCTTCTCGATCTGCTTCGTCAGGAGCCCGTTCATCGGGAGGTTGATGATCTTCGGCCTCAGGATCCGGCGGATGAGGCCGAAGAGCTCGGGCAGGTCCGAGCGGACGAACTGGTCGCCGCCGGACACGGTCACCCAGACGGGCACGCCCTCCATCGAGCGGAACGTCTTCTCGTACTCCTCGAGCGTGAAGTCGGGGACTTTCTTCTGCCAGATGTCGCAGGTCTTGCAGCGCGACGGGCACGTGTACGTCACGCTCACCGTGAGGTTGACCGGCAGGAGCCGCGGGGCGCCGAACCGGTGGAAGGCGCGGAACGCGGGGAGCTTGAGGAGGAGGGGGGCGCGATCCAGCACGTTCAAAGGGGGGCGCCCCACTCGTCCCACGACTCCCAGCCGCGCTTGATCGGGGGCTTCTTCTCCGCGGGCTTGCCGGGCAGGAAGAGGCGGCACCAGAACGGGCGCGCGACGCCTTCGAGGACGCGCCCCGACGAGATCTTCGACGTTCCCTTGCGCCGCTCGACGAACAGGATGTTCGTCTCGGCGAGCTGGCCCGAGGCCCGCCAGATCCGGTACTTCATCTCGATCTGGTAGGCGTACCCCGAAGACCGGATGCCGAGGTACCCGATCCGCTGCAGCATTTCGACCCGGTAGCAGCAGAACCCGCTCGTGAGGTCGTCGCAGGGGACGCCGGTGATGAGGCGCGAGTAGACGCTCGCGAACGCCGAGAGGAAGACGCGGCGCATCGGCCAGTTGAGGACGCTCACGCCGAACAGGTAGCGCGACCCGACGACGAGGTCGGCGTCGTGCGACATGTCGAGGAGCAGCGGCAGGAAGTCCGCGGCGTGCGAGCCGTCTGCGTCCATCGAGACCACGCGGCTGAAGCCCCGCTCGGCCGCCCACGAGATCCCGTCCTTGTACGAGCCGGTGAAGCTCCGCGGCGGCTTCCGTCGGACGAGGTGAAGGCGCGGGTGCCGCGCCCGGAGCGCCTCGACCGCATCGGCGGTCCCGTCCGGCGACTCGTCGTCGACGACGAGGAGCGTCACCTCGGGCAGCACGTGGAACACGGCGGCGACGTGGTCCGCGATCGTCTCGACCTCGCGAAACGTCGGCGAGACGACGACGGTCTCGCGGGACAGCGCGCGCACGCGCTCGAGCCGCTCCGGCGAGAAGGGCGCGGACAGGTCCACGGAGGAATGATAGGCGACGGCCCCTGCCGCGCCGCCCCTGGGCCGGACCCCGCATAATCGCACCGCATGCCGCGCGTCACCGTCCTCGGAGCCGGGCTGGTCGGAGCGTTCGTCGCGCGGACGCTCGCGGAGGACGGTTTCGACGTCACGGCGGTCGACCGGAGCGAGGCCGCGCTCTCCGCCCTCGCGGGCGTCCCGCGCCTCGCGACGCGGCGCGCGGACCTTGCGTCTCCCGGCGCGATCGCGGAGGCGGTCGCGGATGCGGACGTCGTCGCCGGGGCCGTGCCGGGCTTCCTCGGCCACGCGATGCTGAGGACCGTCCTCGAGCGCGGCAAGCCGGTCTCGGACATCTCCTTCGCGCCGGAGGACCCGCTGGTCCTCGACGGCCTCGCGCGGGAGCGGGGCGTGCCCGCGATCGTGGACTGCGGCGTTTCGCCCGGCCTCTCGAATCTCGCGTGCGGCCGCGCGGCCGCGCGCCTCGACGTGCTGGACACGGTCGTGATCTCCGTGGGCGGCCTGCCGTCACGCCCGGAGCCGCCCTGGGAATACAAGGCGGTCTTCTCGCCCACGGACGTCCTCGAGGAGTACACGCGGCCCGCGCGCGTCGTCGAGGGCGGCGCCGTGGTCGTGAAGCCTGCGCTGTCCGACGTCGCGCCGTTCGAGGCGCCCGGCGTCGGGACCCTGGAAGGGTTTCTGAGCGACGGCCTCCGCACGGTCCTCGCGACCGTGAAGGCGCGGAACCTCTGCGAGCGGACGCTGCGCTGGCCGGGGCACGCGGCCAAGATGCGTCTCCTGAGAGACGCCGGGTTCTTTTCCGTGGAGCCCGTCGATGCGGCAGGGACTCGAGTCGCTCCCCGGGCCGTCACGGAGGCGCTCCTCTTCCCGCAGTGGAAGAGGCGGGCCGACGAGGAGGAGTTCACGGTCCTGAGAATCGAGTCAACCGGCCTCCGCGGCGGCGCGGGCGTCCGTCTCGTTCACGGCCTGTTCGACCGGACGGATCCGAAGACCGGCGCGACGTCCATGGCGCGGACGACGGGCGTTCCGTGCGTGATCGGCGTCCACCTCCTCGCGGACGGGACGTTCCGGACGCCGGGCGTCCATCCGCCCGAGAACCTCGGCCGCGACGCGCGGCTCTGGCAGGCGTTCGTCTCCGGCCTCGCGGCGCGCGGCATCGCGTTCACCGAGGAGGAGAGCCCGTGGCCGCGATAAAGAGCCCCATGGGCCGTCTCCCGAACCCGGAGCGGGCGGGAGGCAAGCTCCGGAACGAGGGGCCGAAGCCGCCGAAAGTGCAGCGGCTCCGCGCCCTCCTCCCGGACATCAGGGCCCTCGTCGCGCCGCGCAAGGGAATCCTCGCCCTCGGAATGATCCTGATGGCGGTCAACCGGGTGTCGGGCCTCGTCCTCCCCGCGTCGACGAAGTTCCTGATCGACGACGTCATCGGCAAGAGGCACACCGAGATGCTCCTGCCGCTCCTCGGCGGCGTCGTGGCGGCGACGATCCTCCAGGGCGTCACGTCGTTCTCGCTGACGCAGCTCCTGTCGAAGGCCGCGCAGCGGCTCATCGCCGAGCTGCGGCGCAAGGTCCAGGCGCACGTCGGGCGGCTCCCCGTCGCCTACTTCGACGCGAACAAGACCGGCGCGCTCGTGTCGCGCATCATGAACGACGTCGAAGGCGTCCGGAACCTGATCGGGACGGGCCTCGTCGAGTTCGCGGGCGGGCTCCTGACGGCCGCGATCGCGCTCGTCGTCCTCTTCAAGATCAGCGCCACGATGACGCTCATGGCCTTCGCGTTCCTCGTGGGCTTCGGCGTCGTCCTGAACAGGGCGTTCGGGACGATCCGGCCGATCTTCCGCGAGCGGGCGAAGCTGCACGCCGAGGTGGCGGGCCGCCTCTCCGAGTCCCTCGGCGGCGTCCGCGTCGTCAAGGGCTACCACGCAGAGGAGCGCGAGGAGAAGACGTTCGGCGCCGGCGTCCAGCGCCTCCTCGACAACGTCCTCAAGACGCTGACGTCGACGAGCGTCATGAGCCTTTCCTCGACGGTCCTCCTCGGGATCGTGGGCGCGGTCGTGATGTTCGTCGGCACGCGCCAGATCCTCGCGGGGACGCTCACGCTCGGCGGCTTCTTCACGTACACCGTCTTCCTCGGCTTCCTCGTCGCTCCGATCTTCCAGATCGTCGCGATCGGCACGCAGCTCACGGAGGCCCTCGCCGGACTCGAGCGGACGCGCGAGATCCTCTCGGAGAGCCCGGAGGACGCGGACCCGAAGCGGACGGTCTCACTCGCGTCCCTCTCGGGCGACCTCGCGTTCGAGGACGTCCGCTTCGCCTACGACGAGGGGAAGGAAGTCCTCCACGGGATCACCTTCCACGCGGCGCCCGGAACGGTGACCGCCCTCGTCGGCCCCTCCGGCTCGGGCAAATCCACGATCATCGGCCTCGTCGCCGCGTTCCACGGCCCCACGGGCGGCCGCGTCCTCGTGGACGGAGCGGACCTCTCGACCGTGCGGCTGGATTCGTACCGGACGGCGCTCGGCGTCGTCCTGCAGGAGACGTTCCTCTTCGACGGGACGATTCGCGAGAACGTCGCGTTCTCGCGCCCGGACGCCACGGAGGCCGAGATCCTCGAGGCGTGCCGGATCGCGCGCGTGGACGAGTTCGCCGAGGGGTTCGAGAAGACGTACGACACGATCGTGGGCGAGCGGGGCGTCAAGCTCTCCGGCGGACAGCGCCAGCGCGTTTCGATCGCGCGAGCGATCCTCGCGGACCCGCGCATCCTGATCCTCGACGAGGCGACGTCGAGCCTCGACTCCGAGTCCGAGGCGCTCATCCAGCAGGGGCTCTCGTACCTCATGAAGGGCCGGACGACGTTCGTGATCGCCCACCGGCTCTCGACGATCCGCCGGGCGGACCAGATCCTCGTCGTCGAGAACGGCCTGATCGTCGAGCACGGCACGCACGACTCGCTCTTCGCCGCCCGCGGCCGCTACTGGGACATGTACACGAAGCAGCACGGCCTCGAGAGCAACCTCTTCCTCGCCCCGGGGGAGGGGGACCCGAAGCCACGGGCGGAGGCTGCCCTGGAGGCCGTCCCGGACCCCTGATACGGGTTCATCATGGCCCTTCGTCCGTCCGGCCCTCAGTTTGTGAAGGGGCGCGCCCGCCGCAGACCGGCGAGGACCGTCCCGCAAGCAGGAGGACCCCGATGAAGATCCTGATCGCCGACTCCTTCGACGAGTCCCTCCCCGGGCGGCTGGCGCCGTTCGGCGAGGTGTTTACGGACGCCGCCCGCCTGAAAGAGGCCGAAGTCGTGCTCGTGCGCTCCAAGACGAAGGTGACGCGGGAATACCTGACCGGCGCGCCGAACCTCAAGGTCGTGATCCGGGGCGGCGTCGGCCTCGACAACGTCGACATCCAGGCCTGTCGCGAGCGCGGGATCGACGTCAAGAACACGCCGCGGGCCTCGTCGGTCGCCGTGGCCGAGCTCACGATGGCGCTCATGCTCGCCGTCCCGAACCGCCTCGTCGAGGGGCACGTCGGGATGAAGCAGGGCCGCTTCCTCAAGAAGGAGCTCAAGCGCACCGAGCTCTACGGCAAGACGCTCGGCCTCGTCGGGGCCGGCCTGATCGGGACCGAGGTCGCCCGCCGCGCACAGGCGTTCGGGATGAAGGTCGTCGCGTACGACCCGCAGATCGCGAACCACGCGCTCGCCGAGCTCGTGGACGATCTCGACGAGCTCATCACGCGCGCCGACGTCATCAGCTTCCACGTGCCCGCCACGGCGGAGACGCGCGGCCTCGTGAACGAGCACACGATCGCGAAGATGAAGGACGGCGTGATCCTCGTGAACACGGCGCGCGGCTCGATCGTCGTCGAGCCGGACCTCGCCGCGGCGCTCGCTTCGGGCAAGGTCCGCGCGTACGCGACGGACGTCTACCTGAGCGACCCGCCCGACCCGAACAGCCCGCTGCTTTCGGCGCCGAACGTCCTCATGACGCCGCACCTCGGCGGCTCGAGCAAGGAGAACCTCCTCAGGATCGGCGACAACGTCGTCGACCTCCTCGGGAAGTGGCAGAAGGCGCGCGCGGCCGCTCCGGCCGCGGTCCTCGCCGCCCGGTAGCGCCCCGTCAGCGCGCAAACCCGGGCCCGCGGAGCGCCCGTCCTGGGCGTTCCGCGGTGACCCGGCCGCCGTCCACGACGAGTGCGCCGTTCACCGCGACATACGGGAACCCCTCCGAGTAGTGCAGCGGGTCGGCGTACGTCGAGACGGCCCTCACCCTCGCGAGGTCGAACGCGACGAGGTCGGCGGGGAAGCCCTCCCGAATGAGGCCGCGGTCCCTCAGGCCGGCTCGCGCGGCCGCGAAGGACGTCATCTTGCGCACGGCCTCCTCGAGGGGCAGGACCTTCTCGTCGCGGACGTACGTCGCGAGGATGCGGGCGGTCGACGCCCAGCCGCGGGGGTGGGACTTCTCCTCCGAGAGGATGCCGTCCGTGGCCGAGGCGCCCGAGTCGGTGCAGAACGACACGAGGCGGTGCCGGAGGGCCGCGCGCACGTCGTCCTCGTCCATGCAGAAGAAAATGCAGGAGGACCGGCCGCCGTCGGCGAGGACGACGTCCATCAGGGCGTCACGCGGGTCCTTCTTCGCCGCGGCCGCGATGTCCTCGATCGTCCTCCCTTCGAGAGGCTTCAGCGCGGGCGTCAGGACCGTCGAGACGAGGATGCGCGAAGGCCCGCCGCTGCCGTAGTACTGGTTCTCCCAGTCGTCTGCGTCCCGCACCATGTCCGCCTTCGCCTTCTCGCGGAGGGCGGGGTCCTTCAGGCGCGCGAGCAGCTTCTCCTTGCCTCCCTCGCGCATCCACGGCGGCAGGCACGAATCGAGCGGGTTCGAGGCGGCCGTCCACGGGTACTGGTTCGCCGCGACGTCGAGGCCCTCGGCGCGCGCGGCCTCGAGCCGCGCGAGGACGGCCGGCATGTGGCCCCAGTGGCGCTTGTACGCGGTCTTGAGGTGCCAGACGTTCGTCGGGATCCTCGCGTCGCGGGCGATCCGGAAGACCTCGTCGAGGGACGCGTCGATCGCGTTTCCCTCCGAGCGCTGGTGGATGAAGTACACGCCCCCGTGCTCCGCCGCGGCCTTCGCCATCGCGACGATCTCCCCGGTCGAGTTGTAAATGTCGGGCACGTACTGGAGGGACGACGAGAGGCCGAGGGCGCCGTCCTTCATCGCCTTTTCGACCTCGTCGCACATGCGGGCGAGCTCTCCGGCCGTCGCGCGGCGGTTCTCTCCGCCGATCACGAGCTGGCGCAGGCCGCCGCTCCCGACGAACGTGCCGAGGTTGATCGTCGGCGGAGACTTCGCGAAGCGCGCGAAGTAGTCCGCGAGCGTGAAGAAGTCCGCCCGGACCCCGTAGCGCTTCCACGTCGGCTCGGCCTCGCGGAACATCCGCTCGTCGTTCGGCGCGATGGAATCGCCCTCGCCCGTGACCTCGGTCGTGATCCCCTGCGTGACCTTGGAGGCGGCCCGCGGGTCGACGAGGACGTTGTATTCGGACTGGCCGAGGAGGTCGATGAAGCCGGGCGCGAGGATGAGGCCCGACGCGTCGATCCGCCGGGTCGCGCGCGCGAGCCGCGGCTCGGGCAGGAGGCCGACGGCCGCGATGCGCCCGCCCGACACGGCCACGTCGGCGCGGAACCACGGGGCGCCCGTTCCGTCCACGACGCGCGCCCCCGTGAACACGAGATCGTCGCCCGGGGGCCCGGCTCCGGCCAGGAGAAAAAAGGCCGCGATCGGGAAGATCGCGGCCGCCAGGATTCTCTTGAGCGGGAGGGGAGCGCCAGGAGGCGTTCCCGTACGGTTCAGCGGGGGCCCCTCGGTCCGCGGGGCGCGTCGGTCTTCGGGCGCGCTTCGTTGACGCGGATCGTGCGGCCGTCGTGCTGGGAGCCGTTGAGCGCCTGGATCGCCTTCTGGGCGTCCGCGTCGCTCATCTCCACGAAGCCGAAACCCTTGGAGCGGCCCGAGTCGCGATCGGCGACGACGGTGGCGGATTCCACCGCGCCGTACGCTTCGAACAGGGCCCGGAGGGACGAGTCGTTCACGCCGTAGGAAAGATTGCCGACGTACAGTTTCATTCCGCGGATTCCTTTCACCAAACCGGGGTCCGATCGATCGAAAAATTCTAGCACCGCACGCAAGCCGGCGCCCCGGGGCCCATTCCTGGCCGCCCGGTTGATACTCTCCGCCCATGGCCCGCATCAGACCGTTCCGCTCCGGCCGCCCGCCGAAGGCGCTCGCCTCGCGCGTCGCCTCAGTGCCCTACGACGTCGTCGACACGAAGGAAGCCCGCGCCCTCGCGGCCGGCAACCCCGTGTCGTTCCTCCATGTCTGCCGTCCCGAAATCGACCTCCCGGAGACGACGGACATCCACGCCGACGAGGTCTACGCGAAGGGGCGAGAGAACCTCGACCGCTTCTTCGCGGACGGGACGCTCGCCGGGGACCCGGTGCCGCGCCTGCTGATCTACCGCCAGACGTGGCGGGGGCGGTCGCAGGACGGGTTCGTCGCGGCCTGCTCCGTGGACGACTACGACACGGACGTCATCCGCAAGCACGAGAAGACGCGCAAGGACAAGGAGGACGACCGCGTTCGCCACCTCCTGACGCAGTCCGCGCACGCCGAGCCCGTCTTCCTCACGTACCGCGCGGTCGACGCGATCGACGCGCGCGTCGCGGCCGTGACGGCGGGGGAGCCCGAGTTCGACTTCGAGGCGCCTGATGCCGTCCGCCACTCGCTCTGGATCGTCCCGGAGACGGACGTCGCGTTCTTCGTCTCGTCGTTCGCGGCGGTGCCGCTCCTCTACGTGGCCGACGGCCACCACCGGTGCGCCTCGGCGTCGCGCGCCCGCGCCGCGCTCGCCGCGAAGGGCCCGCTGGCCGACGACCACCCGGTCAACTGGTTTCCCGCGGCGATCTTCCCGGACCGCCAGCTCGCGATCCTCCCGTACAACCGGGTGGTGAAGGACTTAGGGGGAAAGAGAAGAGAAGATTTCCTGGAAGGTGTGAAAGCGAAGTTCACGCTCACGCCAGCGGCATCTGCGGAGCCGGCGCGCCGCGGGACGTTTTCCATGTTCTTCGAAGAGAATTGGCAGACCATCACACCCCGCGAGACTGTGACCGGAAACGACCCCGTCTCCGCCCTCGACGTCTCCATCCTCCAGGAACGCCTCCTCTCTCCCGTTCTCGGCATCGGAGACCCGCGCACGGACCCGCGCATCGACTTCGTCGGCGGGATCCGCGGAACGAAGGAGCTGGAAGAGCGGGTCAAGTCCGGCCGCGGCGCCGTCGCGTTCGCGATGTACCCGACGCAGATCTCGGACGTCATGGCGATCGCCGACGCGGGCGTCACGATGCCGCCGAAGTCCACCTGGTTCGAGCCCAAGCTGCGCTCGGGCCTGTTCGTCCACCGCTTCTAGCCGTTCCGCCGATCGAGGGGAGCATGAAAGTCCTGGTCGCCGACAAGTTCGAGGAGTCCGGGCTCGCCGGCCTCGCCGCGCTGGGATGCGAGGTCGTCTACGAGCCGAAGCTCGAGGGAGATTCTCTGGGCGCCCGCCTCGGGGAGACGCGCGCCGAGGTCCTGGTCGTCCGCTCGACGAAGGTGACGGCGGCCGAGATCGAGAAGGCGTCCGGCCTCGCGCTGATCGTGCGGGCGGGCGCGGGCGTCAACACGATCGACCTCGCCGCCGCTTCGGCGCGCGCGGTCGCGGTCTCGAACTGCCCCGGCAAGAACGCGATTGCGGTCGCCGAGCTCGCCTGGGGACTCCTCCTGGCGCTCGACCGGCGCCTCGTCGAGCAGACGGTGGACCTGCGCGCCGGGGTCTGGAACAAGGCCGAGTACGGCAAGGCGAGGGGTCTCGCGGGCCGCACGCTCGGCGTGATCGGCCTCGGCGCCATCGGCCTCGAGGTCGTGACGCGCGCGCAGGCCTTCGGCATGAACGTCGTCGCGTGGAGTCGCTCCCTCGACGACGACCGCGCCGAGCGCCTCGGCGTCGGGCGGGCCGACTCGGTCCACGCCCTCGCGGCCGCCTCCGACGCCGTGACGGTCCACTGCGCGCTCACGAAGGAGACGAAGGGCATGCTCGACGCGAGGTTCTTCGCGGCGATGAAGCCCGGCGCGCACTTCGTGAACACGAGCCGGGGCGAGGTCGTCGACGCCGCGGCGCTCCGGAAGGCGATCGCGGAGCGGGGCCTCCGCGCCGGGCTCGACGTCTTCGAGAAGGAGCCGGCCGGAGGCACGGGGACGTTCGAGGACGGGATCGTGAAGCTTCCGGGCGTGATCGGCTCTCACCACGTCGGCGCCTCCACCGACCAGGCGCAGAATGCAATCGCGGCCGAGACGGTGCGGATCGTCGCGGCCTTCGCGGCGGCGGGCGAGATCCCGAACGCGGTCAACATCGCGAGCCGCACCCCGGCGACCCACCTTCTCACCGTGCGGCACCGCGACCGCGTCGGCGTCCTCGCGCACGTCTTCGGCGTCCTCAGGGCCGCCGGGATCAACGTCCAGCACACGGAGAACGTCGTCTTCGCGGGTGCCGAGGCCGCCTGCGCCCGGATCCAGGTCGACCGCGGGCCCGAGCCGGAAGTCCTCGACGCGGTCCGGACCGGGTGCGCGGACGTCCTTTCGGTGGGACTGACCGTCCTCTGAGGGCGGGGAATCCGCGATTCGGCATAATCGAAGGCGCAGGCACGTGATCGAAGCACTTCCCGCGAAGACTCTCGTCGACTATTTCCGCCACGCCGCCGCGAGCGGCAAGGCGGAACTTCTCGTCTCGAAGGTGGACGGCGCGTGGAAGGCGCTCTCCGCGTCCGAGTTCGGGGAGCGCACGAAGGGACTCGCCCTCGGCCTCGCCCTGCTCGGCGTCGACCGCCAGGACCGCGTCGCGATTCTCTCCGAGAACCGGCCCGAGTGGCCGATGACGGATTTCGCGACGCTCTCGCTCGGCGCCATGACGGTGCCGATCTACACGACGTACCTGGCGCCCCAGGTGGAGTACATCCTCAGGGATTCCCTCGCGAAGGTCGTCATCGTCTCCAACGCGATCGAGCTGCAGAAGGTCCTCGACGTGCGCGACCGCTGTCCGGAGCTCCGGTCCGTCGTCGTGCTCGAGGCCGTGCCGTGGAGCCAGGGCCAGGCCGTGCCGTTCGAGACGGTGGTCCAGAAAGGGCTCGCGGTCCTCTCGGCGGACCCGGAGGCGTGGGAGGACCGCGCCGCGTCCCTCCTCCCTACGGACCTCGCGACGATGATCTACACCTCGGGGACGACGGGCGAGCCGAAGGGCGCGATCCTGACGCACGGCAACTTCGTCGCGAACGTCGCGACGTGCTCGACGCTGTTCGACGTCACGCCCGAGATGATCGCGCTGTCGTTCCTGCCGCTCTCCCACGTCTTCGAGCGGATGGTCGACTACCTCTTCTTCTCGCGCGCGACGACGATCACGTACGCCGAGTCGATCGACAGGCTCTCCGAGAACTTCGCCGAGGTGAAGCCGCACTGCTTCGCCGCGGTGCCGCGCGTCTACGAGAAGATGCTCGCGCGCGTGCTGAGCGCCGTGGACGCCGCGAGCGTGCTCCGGCGCGCCATCTTCTCGTGGGGCGCGCGGATCGGGATGATGCGCCTGCAGGCCATCGAGTCCGGCGAGAAACCGCCGTTCTCCCTCCGGCTCAAGTACCGGGTCGCGGACCGGCTCGTGTTCGGGAAGATCAAGGCCCGCCTCGGCGGGCGGTTCCGCTTCGCGATCTCGGGCGGCGCGCCTCTCGCGCACGACGTCGCGGCGTTCTTCTGGAGCGCCGGCGTCGAGGTGTACGAGGGTTACGGGCTGACGGAGACGAGCCCCGTCCTCGCGTGCAACCGTCCGGGCGAGTGGCGCCTCGGCACCGTCGGCCGGGCGATCCCGGGCGTGACGCTGAAGATCGCGCCGGACGGCGAGGTCCTCGCGAAGGGGCCGAGCGTCATGGACGGCGGCTACTGGAGGAAGAAGGAGGAGACGGCGACGGTCTTCGACGCCGACGGCTGGTTCCATACCGGCGACATCGGCTCCTTCGACCTCGACGGCTTCCTGACTCTGACGGACCGCAAGAAAGAGATCCTGATCAACGCGTACGGCAAGAACATCGCGCCTGCGCCGATCGAGGCCGCGCTCAAGGCGATCCGCTTCGTCGCGTCGGCCGTCCTGATCGGCGACCGGCAGAAGTTCCTGTCGGCGCTCATCGTCCCGAATTTCGAGAAGCTCGAGAGCTGGGCGACGGGCGCGAACGTGACGTACCGGACCCGCCAGGATCTCGTCGAGGACCCGAGGGTCCTCTCGCTGTTCAAGCAGGCGATCGAGATCCTGAACGGCGACGAGCCGCACGAGCGCCAGATCCGCGCCTTTCGCCTCCTGACGGAGGACTTCTCGATCGAGGGCGGCGAGCTCACCCCGACGCTCAAGATCAAGCGCCGCGTCGTCGTGTCGAAATACAGCGACGAGATCGCCGAGATGTACGCCGACGCCGCGGCCGTGGAAGAGGCGGGCGCGGACGCGCTGGAAGCCTGAGCCGCCTCAGGGTTTCCCCGCCCCCTCCAGGAGCCGGGCGAGCCGCGCGAGGGCACGCGTCGCATCGGGGTCGCCCATCGCGGCGGCCGCCTCCTCGAAGGAGAACCAGCGCAGGTCCGCCGATTCGGCGTCGTCCCGCTGGATCGCGCCGGGCGTGAGGGTGGCGAGCGCGTAGCGCACGTCGTGGTGGAGGTGCGGCGGCTCGCCCTTTCCTGCCGGGATCGCGTGGACGTCGACGTCGAGGATGGCAGGAGAGAGGAGGACGAGGTCCTTGAGGCCTGATTCCTCCGCGCTCTCGCGGAGGGCCGTCGCGCGCGGGTCGCTCTCGCCCTCGTCGTGGCCGCCCATCTGGAGCCACGCGCCGAGCCGCCGGTGGTGGTGGAGGAGGATGCGCCGCGACGCGCCGTGGACGACGAAGCCGCTGCCCGTGACGTGGCCGGGCGCAAACGTGCTCCGCGCGAAGCACGCGGGCTCCGACTCGACGAGGCGCAGGATCGCGTCGCGGTCGGCGGCTTCGCGGTCGTCGCCCGGGACGTGGCGGAGGAGCGCTTCCCGGAGGGCCCCACGGCCGGATTCGGGCGTTTCCACGGACGGACCTTAGCAGGGGGCGCGGGATCGGGCATCATCCGCGCGATGGCTCCGCCCTTCGACCGTCCCATGCTCGCCGTGTTCTGCGGGGCGCGCGCCGGCGTCTCCCCGTCCTACGCCGACGAGGCGGCCGAGGTCGGGCGCGAGATCGCGCGCGCGGGCGCCGGGCTCGTATTCGGCGGCGGGCGCGTCGGGCTCATGGGAGTCCTCGCGGACGCCGTCCTCGAGGAGGGCGGGATCGCCTACGGCGTCATCCCGGCAGGGCTGGCGGCGCGCGAGGTGGCCCACCTCGGCCTCACGCAGCTCGAAGTCGTGAATACGATGCACGAGCGCAAGGCGCGCATGGCGGACGCGGCCGACGGCTTCCTCGCCCTGCCCGGCGGGTACGGGACGCTCGACGAGTTCTTCGAGATCGTCACCTGGCGCCAGCTGGGGCATCACGCGCGGCCGATCGTCCTCTACAACCGCTCCGGCTTCTTCGACCCGCTCCTCCTGGCGATGCGCCGGGTCGCGGACGAGGGGTTCGCGCGCGATGGGGCCGACTACTTCGCCGTCGAGACCGAACCCGCCGCCGCGGTGCGCCGCGCGCTCGCGGGCGCCTCTCGTCCGGCGCCGCCGGTCCACGGGGGCGAGGACCGCCGTTGAGCCGCCGGCTGGCCGTCTGCGCCGCGGCAGTCTTCGTCCTCCTCGCGGCCACCGCGGAGGAACGCACGTTCGGGACCGTGAGCGACGAGCAGCAGATGCTCTACACGGCGATCTCGATCGCGACGACGGGGGAGATCGGCATCTCCCGGAACCAGCATTTCAGCCTCCCGCGCCCCGGCGGCGACGCGGTCGCGCCGTACGGAATGGGCCTGCCGCTCGTCGAGGTCCCGTTCGCCGCCGCCGCCGGTCCGTGGGAGGCGCGATTCGGGGTCCGGACGTCGCAGACGCTCTTCGTCCTCCTCCAGGTCCTTCTCGTCACGGCGGCCGCGGCCGGTGCCGGACTGCTCGCCGCGGAGCTCGGGGCGGGAGCGTTCGGGCAGGGACTCGCCGTCTTCGGGACGGGCCTCGGATCGCCGCTCTGGGCCTACACGGCTTACGGCTTCTCAGAGCCGCTCCAGGCGGCGTGTCTCGTCCTCGGCCTCCTTTCCGCGGTGCGGGCGGCGAAGTCCGCAGGGACTGCCGCGCTCCGGCGCGCGGCGGCCTCCGGTTTCCTCCTGGGCGGCTCGCCCTCACGAAGGCGGTGAACCTCGCGTTCGTCCCTTTCGCGCTGATTCCGCTCGTCCTCGGCGCCTGGCCTCCGTCGCGCGAGCGGCTCCGGACGTGGGCGGCGGCGGCGGTGGGCGCCGCGGGGCCGCTCGGCGCGATGCTCGTGTTCGAGTTCGTGCGTTTCGGGAAGCCGTTCTCCTCGTACGGCGACCAGCGCTTCGCGCATCCGTTCCTCGACGGCGCGGGCGGCTCCTCGTCGGCGTGAACAAGGGGCTCTTCGTCTATTTCCCGCTCGCCGGCCTTGCCGTCGCCGCCCTCGTCCTCCTCGCGCGCGCGCCGAAGACCCGCGGAGCCGCGTGGACGATCGCGGGCCTTTTGGCGGCGTTCCTCGCGGTCTACGCCCGGTGGTGGGCATGGACGGGAGCGGGGGATGGGGCCCGCGCTTCCTCGTGCCCCTCGTGCCGGTTCTCGCGGCCGCGGCAGGCGCCGCGACGGCCTCGAGCGTCGGCCGGGCGGCCGGGGCCGGGCTTCTCGCGCTCGGGATCGGCGTGAACGCGCTCGGGACGTTCGAGTCCGAGGCGGCCACGTTCTTCTACGTCTCGTCCACGGGGCTCGCCGGGGTCTCGCCCGAGCTCTACGCCGAGTACCCGGCGTCCTTCCGCCCGCCCGGGGAGAGAACGGCGTGTACCGGCTCTGGCGTTACGTCCCGGCGGCATCGGACCCTGCGTTCTCCGCGCTTCGCGTTCACCCGTTCCTCCTCCGGAACCGGCTCCGGGACCTCGGCGACGACAAGCGCCGCGAGAGACTCCTCCGTCCGCCGTGGCTCGCCGTCCACCCGGACGCCGTCCCGGATCTCCCGCCGCCGTCGCCGATGATCACGACGCGCACGCCGCTCGTGAACTACCT
>CAWIUK010000010.1:0-420000 GCA_963839295.1 uncultured Acidobacteriota bacterium
CGATCGCGGGGACGTACAACGCGAACCTCGAGCACCCCCCGCTCGTGAAGCTCCTCTCGGGCTTCGCCGTGCGCGCGGCCGGGTCGCGGCCGCCCCGCATGGACGCGCCCTTCTCGATGCGGACCGCCGAACAGCCGCGCCCGTTCGCGTTCGGCTCGACGCTCACGCCCGAGCGCCTCTTCGCGGTGGCGCGCGCGCCGGTCGCCGGACTCTTCTTCGTCCTCGTCCTCGCCGTGGGCGGCGCCGTGCGCCACTGGGGCGGGAGCGTCGCGGGCCTCCTCGCGGCGGCGCTCGTCGCCTTCGAGCCGAACCTCGTCGCGCACGCAGGCGTCGTCCACACGGACCTCGCGGCGGCGCTGGGCTTCTTCGGGACCCTCGCCCTCGGGCTCTACGCGCTCGAGAGGCGCTCCCTCGGGCTCTGGGCCCTTTCGGGCGCGGCGCTCGGGGCGAGCCTCGCCGCGAAGTTCTCCTGCGTCCTCCTCGTGCCGATGGTCGCGATCCTCGCGCTCGCAGGCCTTTTCCGCGAGCGGCGGTCCGCCGCGCGGGAGGGCCGCCCCGCCTCCCGGACGGCGGCGGCGGGGCTCGTCCTCGCGGGCGCGGCTGCCGCCGCGGTCCTCTTCGCGAGCTACGCCGTCGCGATGCGTCACATGTCCTCCCGCGACGCCGAGGGCGCCGTGCGGATCTTCCTCGCCTCGCGCGAGGCGCCGGCGCAAACGGTCGAGCGCGTCGCGGCCCTCTCGCGGATCTCGAAGGAGGCCGGGCACTACGCCGCGGGCCTCGCGGGCATCGCGGTCCAGAACCGGACGGGCGGCGGCGTGAACGTCCTCAGGGGCCGCCTCTCGGTGGACGGGTTCTGGGACTACTTCTTCGTCGCCTTCGCCGTGAAGTCCGCCCTCGGCTTCCTCGGCGTCCTCGCGGCGGCCGCGGTCCTCGCGGCCGTGAAACGCGACCGTCTCACGCTCGTCCTCTGGACGCTCATCCTGCCCGCCGCCTACCTGTTCCTGACGGGCATGGCGACGTCGTACAACATCGGGATCCGCCACATGCTCCCGGTCTACCCGCTGCTCGCGTCCGCGGCCGTTCTCGTCGTGTTCCGCGCGCTCCCGCCGCGCGCCGCCGCCGCGCTCCTCACGGCGGGCGCGGCGATCCAGGCGGCCGAGACGCTGGCCGTCCACCCGCACGAGCTGTCCTTCTTCAACGCCGCTGCGGGCGGCCCGGCGAACGGCGCCGCGTGGCTGAACGACTCGAACCTCGACTGGGGACAGGACCTCGGCCGGCTCGCCGCGCGCCTCGAGGCCCGCGGCCAGGAGGCCGGGACGACGATCGCCTACTTCGGCGGGGGAGAACCCGAGCACTACGCGCCGAAGGCGCGCCTCTTCGAGGGCGCACGCGACCCGCTCTCGCCGGGCCTCTACGCCGTGTCCGAGTTCATCCGCTGCTGCGGCCCGGAGGCGATGGCCTTCCACGGCGACCGCGCCGGCGCGATCGGCTTCGAGCGCCTTCGCCGCGCCCTGAAGGAGCGCGGGACTCCGCTCCCGCAGGAAGGGATGGGATACTCCATCATCCTCTGGGAGCTGAAGGAAAAGAGCCCGTGAAGCTGTCGATCGTCATGCCCGCGTACAACGAGAAGTCGACGATCCGCGAGATCGTCGCGCGCGTGAAGGCCGTCGACCTCGGCGCCCTCGAGCGCGAGATCGTGATCGTCGACGACGGCTCGAAGGACGGGACGCGCGACATCCTCCGCGAGATGGACGGGAAGGGCGGCGTCCGGGTCGTCCTGCAGCCGCACAACATGGGCAAGGGCGCGGCCGTCTGGGCCGGGATGCGGGCCTCGACGGGCGACATCGTGATCATCCAGGACGCGGACCTCGAGTACGACCCGCGCGAATACCCCGTCGTTCTCGGGCCGATCCTCGACGGCGCGGCCGACATCGTCTACGGCTCGCGTTTCCTCGGTCACCCGGGCGGACACCGCGTCCTCTATTTCTGGCACACGGTCGGAAACCGGTTCCTGACGCTCATGTCGAACGCGTTCACGAACCTGAACCTCACGGACATGGAGACCTGCTACAAGGCCATGCGCCGCGAGATCGTGGACCGGCTCGACCTCAGGTCGCAGAGGTTCGGGATCGAGCCCGAGATCACGTGCAAGGTCTCGCGGATGCGCGCGCGCATCTTCGAGGTTCCGATCTCGTACCACGGCCGCACGTACGAGGAAGGCAAGAAGATCGGCCTGAAGGACGCCTTCCAGGCGGTCTGGACCATCCTCAAGTACTTCCGGTGGGAGGCCCCCGAGGGCGACGTCGGCGCGATCACGCTCCGGCGGATGGAGGGGCTCTCCGTCTACAACAAGTGGCTGCACGACCGCTTCGAACCGTGGCTCGGGAGACGCATCCTCGAGGTGGGCTCCGGGGTCGGGAACCAGACGCGGTTCTTCGCGGACCGCGAGCGCGTCGTCGCCTCCGACATCGAGTCGCACTACGTCCGCGAGCTCTCGTCCAAGTTCGACGGCCGCGCGAACGTGCGCGTCGCGTCCTTCCGGTTTCCGCTCTCGGAGGCCGACGCCCGCGATCTCGCGGCCGAGCGCCCCGATACGATCGTCTGCCTGAACGTCCTCGAGCACATCGAGGACGACGCCGGCACGCTCCGCGACTTCGCCCGCGTCCTCCCGTCCGGAGGCCACCTCGCGCTTCTCGTCCCGGCGCTCCCGGCGCTCTACGGCACGCTCGACGAAGCCCTGAGGCACTACCGCCGGTACGACAAGGCCGCGCTCGTGCGCCTCGCGGGCGAGGCCGGGTTCTCGGTCGAGAACGTGCGTTACCTGAACCGGCCCGGAGTCGTCGGCTGGTGGCTGAACTCGCGCGTCTTCCGCAGGCGGGTCCTTCCGCGGCAGCAGCTCGGCGTGTTTCGCTGGCTCATGCCCCTCCTGAAGGCCGAGGAGAACGCGGAACCGTCCTTCGGCATGTCGCTCCTCGTCCTCGCCCGGAAACCCTGACGCGCATGGCGGAGGGAACGGCCCGAGCCTCCCGGCTCCCGGCGGCCGCGGCCCTCGCCGTCGTCCTCGCCGCGTTCGGAATGCGGTTCCACGCCTTCCTCTCCGGGGGAACGCTCTACCGGCGCGACGCGGGCTTTTTCTTCGTGCCGTGGCGAAGCGTCCTGGACCGTCTCCTCCGGGCGGGGGAGTGGCCGCTCTGGAACGACTGGATGTCGGGCGGACGCGCGTTCGCCGCCGACCCGAACGCGGCCGTCTTCTGGCCCATGTCGCCGCTCGTCGTCCTCCTCGGGCCGACCGGGCTCGCGTTCCTGAACGTGGCGCTCCTGCTCGCCGTCTTTCTCTGGGCGCTGCGCCGCGCGGGCCTCTCCGCCCCGGGAGCGGCCGCTGGGACGCTCGTCCTCCTCTTCTCGGGCGTCTTCCAGTCGCTGCCGGGCTGGTTCGGCATGGCGGCGGCCGCCGCGCCGCTGCCCCTCGCGTTCGCCGCGCTGCCGCGCCTCTCCGGCGAGGATCCGCGCGCGCGCCGCCGCGCCGCGGCGGCCGCGGCGCTCGCCTTCGGTCTCTCGGCGTTCGGCGGCGAGCCCGCGATCACGTTGATCGGCGCCGCGGCGTTCGGCGCTCTCGCCTGCGCCGCGGGAGGCCGCCGGCGGGCGCTCCCCGGGGCGGCGGCCGCGCTCGCCCTCGGCCTCGGCGTCGCGGCGGTCCAGGTCCTGCCCGCGGCCGCCGAGCTCGCACGCTCGGCCCGCGGCGCCGGGATGAGCGCCGAGCACGGCGCGCTCTTCTGGTCCGTCCGCCCGTCGCGCGTCCTCACGCTTCTGGAGCCGCGCCTCACGGGAGACGCCGCCCAGGGACCGTTCTGGGGCGCCGGGACGTTCGACGCGCGCGGCCCGTACTTCGACGACCTCGCCCTCGGCGTCCTGCCGCTCCTCTTCGCGGCGGCCGCGTGGCGCGACGCGCGGGGGCGCGCGGCGCTCGCCCTCGCCGCCGGCGGCGCGCTCCTGTCCTTCGGACGGTTCCTCCCGGGCTACGGGCTCGTCGCACGGACGTTTCCTTTCGTCCGGTATCCGGAGAAGTGGTGGCTCCTCGCGACGTTCGCGCTCGCGGCCGCGGCTGCGGTGGGCTTCGACGCGGTCTTCTTCGGCGACGGCGGCGCTCGGGAAAGGGCGAGAAGAGCTCTGCTTCGGACGGCTCTGGTGATGGCCGTCGTCTGCGGCGCGCTGCTCGGCTTGTGTATCGGCGCTGAAGATTTTCTTAGAGACGTGTTGTGGGGTCTGGGGCTGGGCGCCGGCGATGCTTCTGGCGCGGCGGTGGCGGATGTTCTTCGAATGCCGCTCCTCATGGTGACCGCCACCCTTTTCCTGTGCGCCGCCGCGTTCTCGGGCGCCTTGCCCCTCTTCACCTTCAAAGAAAAACAGCATTACCCGCTGCTCCTGAGCGGCCTCGTCGCGCTCCTGTTCTTCGCCGACGCCTCGCGGCGCGTTGCGGGGACATGTCCCGCCGGTCCGCCGGACCTCTACCGCCGCGAGACGCCGGACGTCGCGCTCGTTAGGACGCAGGCGGGGGACGGGCGCTTTTACGACGACGGCGCCGACGACCGGGCGACCGTGGAGAGGCGCGCGCGCGACGCGGGCGGCCTCGACCTGCTGCGCCCGGAAACGGGCGCCGTCTTCGGGATCCGGTACGCCGGGGAGAACGACGTCGACCGGATGTCGTCCGTCGCCGCGGTCCGCTGGGCGGCCGCCGCCGCGGCGCAGCCCTGGGGAGAGGAAAAGGCGCGCGCGCTCCGCGCCGCGGGGGTTTCGCTCGTCCGGACCGCCGCGCCGGGACCGGACCCGGCCGGGACGGAGGAGATCGGCCGCTCGGGAGGGGACCGTCTCGTCAGGATCGCGGGCGCGAGACCCGAGTTCGCGCTCCTGCCCGAAGGGGACGCGGGCTCGGTGCTCGTGGTCGAGCGGCGGGCCTCGCGCGTCGTTCTGCGAGTCGCCGTCGCCGCGTCGTCCGCGACCCTCTGGATCGGCCGGACGTTCGACCCGAACTGGCGCGCGCTCGCGGACGGGCGCGCCCTCGCGTTGCGGCCCGCGGAGGGGTTCGGGGCGGCGGCGACCCTTCCGAATGGCGCCCACGCGGTGACGCTGACGTACGCGAACCCGCTGTTCGGAGCCGGCGCGGCGATCTCGCTCGCGTCGCTTCTCGGCGCGGCTGCGCTCGCGTTCGCCGGGAGGCGCGCGTGAACGTCCGCCGGGCCGCGCCCGTCCTCGCCGCGGTCGTCCTCGCGTGGCTCCCGTATCGCGCGTTCTTCGGGAGCCGCGTGCCCGCGGCGCGGGATCTCCTCTACTACTTCTACCCGCTGAAGGCCCACCTCGTCGAAGGCCTGTCCCGCGGCGAGCTCCCGTGGGTGGACCGGTTCCGCTGGGGCGGCGCGCCGCTCCTCGGCGGGCCGTCCGCCGCGCCGTTCGATCCCGCGAACGTCCTTTTTCTCGCGCTGCCGCTCGGGCTCGCGATGAAGGCCTGGATGCTGCTCCACCTCGCCCTTCTCGTCGCGGGCTTCGCCGCGTTCGCGCGCCGGCTGGGTCTCGCGGCGGCGCCGGCGGCGGTCGCGGGCCTCGTCTTCGCGCTCGCGGGGACGACCGTGTCGGTCATGGCGTTCCCGCCGACCCTGTCGGCGCTGTCGATCCTTCCGTGGTTCGCCGCGTTCGTCCTCGACGCGGTCCGGGCGCCGTCGCGGCGGACCGTGGCGAAGGCCGGAGCGGCCGCCGCCCTTCTCGTCCTCGCGTCGGCCCCGGAGTTCGTCTTCTACGCGGCCGCCGTCGCGGTCGCCCTCCTCGTCGCCGCGCCGCCCGAGACCGCGGGGGGCGCGAGGCCGCGGCGAGGCCCGGCCCTGGCGGCGCTGGCGGGTGCGGCGGCGCTGGGAGCCGGGCTCTCGGCCGTCGCGGTGCTTCCGGGCGCCGCGTCGGCGGGGCGGAGCATCCGCGGGCCCGGCGGCGGGATGGGCGAGGGCGCGGCGGCGCTCGAGCCGCTCGACCCCGTGCGCCTGAAGGAATTCTTCGGCGACGGGCTCGTCGCGGACTGGACGAGGGAGGCGCGCGGCCCCGGCGCCTCGCACTATCCGTACCTTCCGTCCCTGACCCCGGGGCGCGTCGCGTGGCTCCTCGTCCTCGCCGGGCTCGCGTGGCGCGGCCCTCTCCGCGTCGCCTCGGTCCTTCTCTCGTCCGCGGGCGTTCTCCTCGCGCTCGCGGGCGCGACGCCGTTCTTCCACCTCGCGGTGAAAGTCGTGCCGCTCCTCGGGTCCCTCCGCTTTCCGGAGCGGCACGCGACGCTCGCCGGGTTCGGCCTCGCGACGCTCGCGGCCCTCGGCCTCGCGCGTCTGGACGCCGCTCTCTCTCCGCGCGCGCGCCGCGTCGTCTTCCCGCTCCTCGCGCTCGCGGTCCTCGTCGACCGCGAGTCCGTGGCCCGCCGCCTCTCCTTCACGGACGACGCGTCGGTCCTCGAGCAGCGGCCGGCGCTCCTCGCCGCGCTGCCGGCGCCCGGGCGGGACGATCCTCCGCCTCGCGTCTTCTACCGGGACCTCTACGCGCCGGTGCCGGCCTACGACATGCACGACGTCGAGGCCTCGAACCGGACCGCGCGCGCTTCTCTCCTGCCCGCCTACGGCTCCCTCTTCGGCGTCGGCTACGTCTTCGAGAAGGACTACGACCTGTCGCTGTCCGTCGAGGCGTTCGAGTGGATGCGCCTCCTCACCCGGGCCGTCCCGGCGCCGGGACCCTTCCCCCTGCGGATCGTGCGGGCCGCGGGCGTTTCCTGGGTCGAGGCGAGCGAGAAGGGACCGGACGGGCGCTACCGGCCGGTCCTGAACCGGTTCGCGGAGCCCGTGCCTCCGTTCCGCTTCGCGTCCCGCGTCGTCGCGTCGGACGACGCGCGCACCGTGTTCGCGCGGCTCCTCGAGGACGGCCCTCCACCGGGGACGGCGTACGTCGGCGAGGCGCTGCCGGGTTTTCCGGAGAACCCGGGCGCGGGCCGCGTGCTCGCCGTCCACGACCGGCCCTCGGGGCTCGCGCTCGACGTCGAGGTCGACGGACCCGGCGAGGGCTTCCTGATGCTCTGGCGCCTGCGCGAGGCCGTCGAGGAGGCCGCCCTGGACGGCCGAAGAGCCGAGACCGTCCCCATGGGTTTCGGCTTCGCGGGCCTGCGTGTGCCGCCCGGCCGTCACGCGATCGCGTTGCGGCCGGAGACGCGGTGGGTGAAGATCGGGGCTCTGGTCACCGCCGCGACGGCCGCCGCCCTGGCGCTCGCCTGGGCCCGACGGCGAGGCGGGTCCGCCGCCGCATGAGCCCGCTTTCGCGAAACACCCGGCGCCGTCTCGCGCTCTACGGAGGGGCGGCCCTCGTGGCCGTGGCCGTCTGGACGCTGCCGGGCTTCCTCGCGAGCCGCGAGCGCCCGATGCCCGTCCGGCGCCTCGACCTCGAGGCGGCGGCGGCGATGGAAACGCCCGAGGTGAAGCTCCTCGCCGAGGTCGTGCGGATCGACACGTCCAATCCGCCCGGGATCACGCGGCCCGTGATCGACATCTTCGCGCGCGAGCTCTCGTGCGCGGGCGTCCCGTACGTCGTGACCGGGAGCGACCCGAAGCGTCCGATCCTCGTCGCGCGGCTCGCGGGCCGCCGCCGGGGCGAGGCGCTCGCCCTCCTCGCGCATGCGGACGTCGATCCGGTCGACGACCCGTCCGCGTGGGTCAAGCCGCCGTTCGCCGCCGAGCGTGGAGACGCTCCGGACGCGGCCAACCTCGTCGGGCGGGGCACGCTCGACATGAAGGGCCAGGCCGTCGCGAACCTCCTCGCGCTCACGTCTCTCGCGAAGGCCGGGATCGTGCCCGAGCGCGACGTCCTGTTCGTCGTCGAGTCGGGAGAGGAGGCCTACGACCAGATGCTCGGCTTCGGCTGGCTCCTCGCGAACCGTCCCGACCTCGTCGCCGGCGTCACGGACGTCTTCAACGAGGGGGGCGTCAACGAGGTCAAGACGACCGAGATCGAGCGCTTCGGCATCGAGGTCATGCAGAAGGCCATCCTCTCGGTGGACGTCCTCGCGGCCGACAAGAAGCCTCTCGAGGACCTCGCCGCCCTCGTCAAGGCGCGCGACGAGGCCGAGCCCCTGAAGGTGGTTCCCGCCGTGAGGGACTTCCTGCGCTTCATCGCGCCGTCGCGCTCGGACGTCTGGGGCCGGCGGATGATCGAGGATCCCGCGAAGCTCGGCCCCGGCACCGAATTCTGGAAGGTCGTCCCCGAGGTCTACCGCTCCGTCCTGAAGGACATGGTGTACGCGGGCCGCGTCGAGGAGCGGGCCGGGGGGGGATTCTCGATGCGCGTCGTGAGGACCCTCCTCCCGGGTTCCTCCGTGGCGGCGGCGGAGGTCGAGCTCGACGGCTGGCTCGCCGCGCGGGGGCTGTCGAAGAGGATCATCCTGAAGACCGACGACTGCGTCGCGTCTCCCGCAGAGGGGCCCGCCTGGCGCGCCGCGACGGAGGTCTTTTCGCTGGATGCCGCCCACGCGCCCGTCGGGCCGTACGTGCTGTCCGGCCAGTACACGTCGAGCTCGTACCTGAGGGCCCGCGGGCTCCGGGCCTACGGCGTCTCGCCTTTCGCCGTGAGCTACTTCGACGCCGCGACGATCCACCACGCGAACGAGCGGATCTCCCTGCCCTTCTACCTCGAGGGCGTCGAGCGGACGAGGCGGATCGTCTTCGAGTTCGCCACCGCGCCGTGATCCGCCCGGCTGCTACACTTCGCGCCCGGAGGAACCGTGGCACGCGTCGATCTCTATTACTTCCGCGCCGGTTGAACGAGCTGCGGACGCACCCGTGAGGTGCTCGACAGGTCGAAGGCGGACGTCCGGGACGAGCGGCCCTCGAAGACCCGCCCCCTCTCGGACGAGGACGCAAAGTTGCTCCTGGCGGGGGTGGACACGGTGACTCTCGCAAGGGGCAAATCGGCACGAACGATTTCCGCGCGCGAGGCGTCCCTCGACGACCTCCGCGGGCCGACGGGCAACTTTCGCGCGCCGATGCTGCGGATCGGCCGCCGTCTCCTCGTCGGCTGGCACGAGGAATCGCTCCGGGAGCTGCTGGCACGGTCCTCGCGTTGATCCCTCGCCCGCGCCGAAGCGGCTGCGGGAGACTCGGTTCAGGAGACGGAATGAAGAAGATTCTCGTGACGTGTATGGCGCTTCTCGCGGCCCTGCCGGCCGCTGCCCAGATCCAGGTTCAGACGAAGCAGGTCGGCCCCACGCCGGCGGCCGCTGCGCAGCCGTCGCCGGCGCCGGCGCCGTGTCCGGGCATGGGCGGCCTCGAGATCGGGCAGACGCGCGCCTTCTCGTTCGAGCGGATGGCGAAGCTCGAGCCCGAAATGGCCAAGGTCACGCGCGACGTGAAGGTCGTGCACAAGCCGGCCGGGCGCCCGTGGATCATCACGGTCGTCTACGACTCCGGAGCGGCGGACGCGAAGATCGCCGGCCTCTACTACCTCGTCGAGCCGCCCTCCGGGATCGGTGACGCCCTCGCGGAACGTTACGGCAAGGGAACCCTCGTGCCCGGCGACACCACCGTGACGTACTGGGACATTCCTTCCTGCGGCGTGCGCCTGAGGTACCGGTCGCGCATGAACGAGAGACAGCGTCCGCTCGAGGAGCTCTGGGTCGACCCGATCCCCGCGAAGGCGGCTCCGGCGAAGACGGCCCCGGCGAAGAAGAAGGGCTGAGGGTCGCCACGGCGACGCTCGCGGTCGCGCCGTGACCGGTCTCCTCCTCGCGGCCGTCCTGTCCGTCGCTGCGGCGCCGAAGGCGCTTCCGCAGGGCGGCGTCGCAGAAGTCCGCGTCGCGAGCGACGCGCCCCTCGCGGACCTCGTCCTCGTCGACGGCGACCGGCGCGTCCCGCTCGAACGGGACCATTCGGGGCGGAGCTTCCGCGGCCTCGTCGGCTTCGACCTCGACGCGAAGACCGGCGTTCACGAGATCACCGTGGAGTCCGCGGACGGAACCGCGCGCCTCGCCTTTCCGCTCAAGGTCGTGCGCGGCAGGTTCCGGGTCCAGAGAATCTCGGTCGACCCGAAGTACGTCGAAGTCCCGAGGGAGGAGGAGGCGCGCGTGAAGGCGGACGGGGAGCGCGTCAACGCCGCGTACCGCGGCGCGGAGGCGGCGCGGCGATGGTCTTCGTTCGCGCGGCCGGTCGCGTTCCCGGGCGGGAACTTCGGCTCCCGGCGCGTCTACAACGGCAAGACGCAGGGCTTCCACGCGGGGCTCGACATGCCGGCCCCGAAGGGAACGCCGGTCGCGGCGGCCGCGGACGGGCGCGTCGCCCTGGCGGGCGACCTCTACTTCTCGGGCGGGACCGTCCTCCTCGACCACGGCGGCGGCCTCTTCACGCAGTACATGCACCTTTCGCGCGTCGACGTGAAGGACGGGGACGTCGTGTCGAAGGGGACCGTCGTCGGCCTCGTCGGTGCGACGGGCCGCGTCACGGGCCCGCACCTCCACTGGGGAGCGCGGTGGAACGGAGCGCGCGTGAACCCCGAGGCGCTCCTCGCGCTTCCGGCCTGGCCCGCCCTCGCGCCGGCCGTCCCCGCGGCGCCCGGTCTACACTGAGGACATGAGCGTCCTCATCACCGGAAAGCTCGTCTCTCCCACCGCGACCGCGCTCGATCACGACCCCTCGCACATGCGCCTCCTCACGCAGGCGCCGAAGGACAACGGCGGCGACGGGAGCAGCTTTTCGCCGACCGACCTCTGCGCGGCTTCGCTCGCGGCGTGCGCGGCGACGACGCTGAGCCTCTACGCGACGCGCGCGGGGATCCCGCTCACGGGCGTGACGTTCTCGGTCGAGAAGCACATGACGGCGGAGGCTCCGCGGCGGATCGCGAAGCTCGTCCTTCGCTACACGATCGACTCGCCGTGCCCGGACGAGGACTACCGCAAGCTCGTGAACGCGGCCAGGACCTGCCCCGTGAGGCGTTCGCTGCACCCGGACGTGGTCGTCGAGGAGACGTTTACGCGCGCCTGACGCGGGCGCGTATGATGAGAGCGATTCTTCGTCTCTGCGCTGCATGAGTGCGGTCGCCCGGCGGGCGGGCCGGGCCCGGGAAAGAGGAGCCCCGATGGTTCTCCAGGGCAACCTGGACGAGGTGGCGCTTCCCGACCTGCTGCAGGTCTATTGCTCCGGCCGCCAGGTCGCCCGGCTCACGGTGCACCACGCCGCGGGTCCGGACGCCGTCTTCTACTTCGAGGGCGGCGAGCTCGTGCACGCCGAGATGGGCTCCCTCTCCGGGGTGGACGCCGTCTGGGCGGCCCTCGGGGACGACCACGGCTCGTTCCGGGCCGAGATCGGCGTCGGGGCGCCCCGGAAGACGATCCAGCAGCACTGGAGCGTCGTCGTCATGGAAGGACTGAAGCGCGTCGACGAGTCGCGGGAGCGGTCGCGCGAGCAGCCGCGCCCCGTGGCGGTTCCGGCGGCGGGAGCGCGGCCGTTCCGGGTCGTCAGCGGGCGCCCTCCGTCGCCCGGGCCCGGTCGGACGCCCGCGGCCGCCACGCGGGAACCGGGCGGCGTCTCGCCGAGGGTCGTGCTCCTCGCGGCCGGCGCGGCGCTCCTCGTTCTCGCCGGCGGCGGGACGCTCTGGCTCCTGCGGCGCGGCGCGAAGCCGCCGGCGCCCGCCCCCGCGCCCGCGATCCGCCCTCCCGTCGTCCTCGGGATGGCCGCGGCGCTGAGCGGCCCGTCCAAGGAGCTGGGCCGCCAGATGAAGCTCGGCCTCGACACGGCCTTCGCCCTCGCGAACGAGGCGGGCGGCGTCGCCGGGCGCAAGGTGGACCTCGTCGCGCTCGACGACGGCTACGAGCCCGCGCGCACGAAGGAGGCGATGAAGGATCTCGTCGAGAACCGGCACGTCTTCGCGGTGATCGGAAACGTCGGGACGCCGACGGCCGAAGTCGCCGTGCCGTACACGAACGAGAAGAAGACGATCTTCTTCGGCGCTTTCACGGGCGCCGGTCTCCTGAGGAAGGACCCGCCGGACCGCTACGTCCTCAACTACCGCGCGAGCTACGCCGAGGAGACCGCGGCGGTCGTGAAGTGGCTCGTCGAGGTCCGGAAGGTGAAGCCCGCCGAGATCGCCGTCTTCGCCCAGCAGGACGGCTTCGGCGACGCCGGCTTCTCGGGGGTCGCGAAGGCCCTGCGCCGGTTCGGCCGCGCACCCGACGACATCCTCCGGGTCGGCTTCAAGAGGAATACGCTCGAGATCGAGGACGCCGTGGACGCCGTCGTCAAGGCCCGCAAGACCGTGCGCGCCGTCGTCATGGTCGCGCCCTACCGCCCCGCCGCGAAGTTCATCGAGGAGACGAAGCGGCAGGGGCTCGACGCGATCTTCACGAACGTCTCGTTCGTCGGCTCCACGGCCCTCGCGGAGGAGCTGCGCGAGCTCGGCGGGAAGTTCGCGTCGGGGGTCGTCGTGACCCAGGTCGTGCCGCCCGTCGACTCGAGCGCGACCGCCGTCCTGAAGTACCGCGACGCCCTCCAGAAGTTCTTCCCGGGAGAGAAGCCGGACTTCGTCTCGCTCGAGGGCTACATCGTCGGCACGCTCTTCGTCGAGGGTCTCAAACGCGCCGGAGAGCCGCTCACGACCGAGCGTGTCGTCGACGCGCTCGAGTCCATCCACGACCTCGACCTCGGGATCGGGACGAAGCTCTCGTTCTCGCTCTCCGAGCACCAGGCGTCCCACAAGGTCTGGGGAACGGTCCTGAGCGACGCGGCCCAGTACCAGGTCCTCGACCTCGAGTAGCCGTCAGGCGCCCGGCGTCCACGCCCCTGCCGGGCTCAGCGGGATCCGCTCGGCCCCGGCCTCGACCTCGAAGCCGGCACCGGCCCACGCGTCGAGCCCGCCCTCGAGCGGGCGGACGAGCCGGAGCCCGCGATCCATGAGGAGGCGTGCCACACGGGCCGCCGAGGCCTCGTTCGGTCACGTGCAGTAGAGGACGATCTCGCGGTCCGCGGGCAGGAGCGCGACGTGCGCGTCGAGGTTCTCGAGGTCGATCGTGAGGGCCCCCGGGATCCGACGCGGGTCGCGCTGGCGCGCGGTGCGCGAGCGCACGTCGACGACGACGGGCGCCTCCCCGGCGTCCATGAGGCTCCGAAGGTCGTGGACGCGGATGCGGGCCATCCTCAGGAACCGGTAGAAACGTCGCCGCTGCTGCCACTTGAAAAGGATGTAGAGGACGAGCCCTCCCGCGAGGACGACGAACGCCCAGCCTCCGAGGCTCGCGAGGGCCGAGAGGATCCGGTCGACCGCGCCGTGAAAGACCGATCCGAGGACGAGCGCGGAGCCCGCCCAGAGGAGCGTCCCGCCCGACGTGAAGAGGAGGAACCGCGGCAGCGACGTCCCGGCGGCGCCCGCGAGCGGAGGCGCCACGGTCGAGTAGCCCGGGACGAACTTCGCGAAGAGGAGCGACGCGAGGCCGTATTTCTCGAAGACACCTTCGGTCTGCCGCACGCACGTGTCCGGCGAGAGCGAGAGGCGGCAGAGCGTCCTGAGGACTCTCTGGCCGAAGCGGCGCCCGAGGAGGAACCAGAGCGAGTCCGCGGCCACGGTCGCGGTGAACGCCGCGACGAGGAGCTTCGCGAAGGAGAGCTTCCCGTCCGCCGCGAGGGCGCCCGCGACGACGAGCGTCGGGAAGGCCGGAACCGGCAGCCCCAGCTGCTCGAGGAGGACGTTCCCGAAAACGAGACCCGTGCCGTGGCGGAGGAGGAGGGCGACGAGCTCCTTCACGTCCCCGTCAGCTCACGCCGGTGGACGACGACGAAACGGAGCCGGGGTCGACGCCGAGGCGCGCGAGGGCGCGCTCCCAGAGCGTCTCCACCCGCCGCGTGAAGGCGAGGTCCGGCTCCCACGGGAGGACGAGCCACGCGCCCTCCTCCATCTCGCCCTCGAGCTGCTCGGCGTCCCAGCCCGCGTAACCGAGGACGAGAAGGCCGTCCGGCGGCTCCGGGCCGGGCGCTTTCGCGAAGAGCTTCGGAAGGATCTCGGCGGACGCCGAGACCCAGAGGCCCGGCGCCATCTCGGTGCACTCGACGCCGGCCACCTCCGCGCGGAACAGCGCGACGAGCCCGTTCGTGAGGACGGGCCCGCCGATGTGGAGAGGAGTCTCGGCGTGGAGCTTTTCGTCGAGGGGCGGCGGCAGGAGCGTCACCGCGGGCTGCCCGAGGAGGCGGTTCACGACCCAGCCGAGCGCGCCGTCCTTCGTGTGGTGGCCCATGAGGACGACCGTCTTCGCGAAGTTCGGGTCCTGGAGCCCCGGGCCCGCGAGGAGGAGATACGGCACCTTGAGGGTCTCGACCACGCCGGGAATTTACCGCAACCCCGTCTCAGCGCGACGGCGCGAACGCCTGCCACGCCGCGCGGGCGACGGACGCGATCGCGGCGTCGCGCCCCGCGGGGTCCGTCCCGCCGCGCGTGAAGACCGCGACGACGAGGTGCGTCCCGTCCGGCAGAGTGAGGATCCCCGCGTCGTTCGAGCAGGACCTCAGCGTCCCCGTCTTGTCGCGCACCTCCGTCCCTTTCGGGAGGCCGGCGCGCAGGCGGCGGTCGCCCGTCGCGCAGCGGCGCATCGCGTCCAGGATCCGGTTCGTGGCAGGTCCCGGAAGGAGCTCTCCCGCGAAGAGCCGCGTGAGGAGCGCGGCCATCGCGTCCGGCGTCGCGCCGTTCTGCTCGCCGCGCTCCAGCGCGGCGAGGTCCCTCCGGATCTCGGCGCCCATGCCTCTCTCGTCGAGCGAGATCCGGATGCCCGCGAGGCCCCGCGAAACGAGCGCCTTCTCGACGGCCCCGGGACCGCCGAGGAGGCGGATGAGCTTGTCGGCGGCCGTGTTGTCGCTGTCGACGAGCATGACGTCGACCATGTACGCGACCGTCACGCGCATCCCGGGCGTCCAGTGGTCGTCGATCGGCCCGACCTCCGCGCGGTCCGACGCGAGGATCTCGACGTCCTGGTCGAGGCGCAACGCGCCCTTCTCGACGGCGTCGAGGACCGCGATCGCGACCGGCACCTTGAAGACGCTCGCCATCTGGAAGCGCTCGCCGCCGCGGTGTGCGACGCCCCTGCCAGACTCGATCTGGACGACGGAGACGCCGACGGCCATTCCGTCCTTCTCGGCCGCGACCGCGGCGGCGGCGATCGGCGCGAGGTCCGGGACGCGAGACGCGGGGGCGGCGAAGGCGAGAACGAGCGGGAGGACGATGTTCAAAGGGGACCTCCTAAGAAGAAGAATTTCTTAGAAGGGGAAGATCAAGGTCCGTGCCCGCACGCGGACGCGCCCCGCCGATCTGCGCCGCCCCTCCCGTGCTTCGATTCGAAGAAATCCGGAAAAAACGAAAAAACCGACCGGGCCCCGGGGAGCTACTCCTCGAGGTACGTGTAGTGCGTGAGGCTGTGCTCGAAGTCCTTCGCGATGGCCTTTGCCTCCGGCTCCTTGACCTTCTTGCGCTCGGTGGCGCGTCGCAATTGGCGCCAGATGCCGTCGAGGAGCTCGTCCTTGTCGTAGTTCATGTACGACAGCACCCGCTCGCACGACTCGCCCGGCAGGACGTCCTGGATGCGCGTGCGGCCGTCCTCGTCGACGCTCGCGAGCACCTCGTGGACCTCGCCGAAGAGGTTGTGGAGGTCGCCGAGGACGTCCTGGTAGGCCCCGACGAGGCAGAACCCGATGTAGTACGGCGTGCCCTTGTGGAACACGTGGAGAGGGAGCGCTTCCTTGATGTCCCTCAGGTCGATGAACTTCTCGATCTTGCCGTCCGAGTCGCACGTGATGTCCGCGAGCGTGCCGTGCTCGGAGGGCCGCTCGCGCAGCCGGTGGATCGGGAGGATCGGGAAGAGCTGGTCGATCGCCCACACGTCCGGCAGCGACTGGAAGACCGAGAAGTTCATGACGTACTTGTCGGCCAGCATGACCTCGAGCTGCTCGAACTCCTCCGGGACGTCCTTGAGCGTGTGGAGGTACCGGCGGATGCGCTCGCAGATGTTCCAGTAGAGGATCTCGCCCTTGCTCCGGTCCTCGAGCGAGACGTAGCCGAGGTTGAAGAGCGTGAAGAGCTCCTCCTTGAACTGGAGCGAGTCGTGGTAGCTCTCGCGGACGTTTTTCGCGGTGATCCCCTGCCAGATGTCGTAGAGCTCGCGCACGACGTGGTTCTCGTCGCCGTCGAGCTTGACCGTCCGGCCCTGCTCGATGCGGTCCGCGACGTCGAGCACGTTCGTCACGAGGACCGAGTGGTACGCCGTGAGCGCGCGGCCCGACTCCGTCACGAGCGTCGGGACGGGGACCTTCTCCTCGTCGCAGATCGACTTGATCGTGTAGACGATGTCGTTCGCGTACTCCTGGACCGTGTAGTTCATCGACGAGTCGAACGCCGTCTTGCTGCCGTCGTAGTCGACGCCGAGGCCGCCGCCGAGGTTCAGGTACTGGATCTCGACGCCGGAGGCGTGGAGCTTCGCGTACACGCGGCCCGCCTCCTTGATCGCCTGCTTCACCTTCCGGATGTCCGTGATCTGCGAGCCGATGTGGAAGTGGAGCATGACGAGCGAGTCGAGCATCTTGCGGTGCTTGAGGATCTCGACCGCCTCGAGCATCTCGGTCGTCGTGAGGCCGAATTTCGCGGCTTCGCCGCCCGACTTCGCCCACTTGCCCGAGCCGCGCGCGTAGAGCTTGCTGCGCATCCCGATGAGCGGCTTGACGCCGCGTTTCTTGGCGACCTCGAGGATCTTCTCGAGCTCGGAGACCTTCTCGAGGATCAGGACGACCGTCTTGCCCATCCGGATGCCGTTGAGGGCGAGGCGGATGAACGCGTCGTCCTTGTAGCCGTTCGTCGTGATGAGGCAGTCCGAGCCGAGGTCCTGCGAGAGGGCCGCGATGAGCTCGGGCTTGCTGCCGGCCTCGAGGCCGTAGCCGTACTTGCGGCCGGACTGGATGATCTCGCGGACGACGACCTTCTTCTGGTTGACCTTGATCGGGAACACGCCGCGGAAGACGCCGTCGTAGTCGTATTCCTTGATCGCGTGGAGGAAGGCCTCGTTCAGCTCCTTCACGGCCTGGTCGAGGATCTGCGGGAAGCGGATCACGACGGGCGTCGAGATGCCGCGCAGGGCGACGTCGTCCACGACGCCCTTGAGGTCGACGAAGCGGTGATTCTCCTTCGTCGGGTGCACGAGGAGGTTTCCGTCGTCGGAGACGGAGAAGAAGCCTTTTCCCCAGTTCTCGATGCCGTAGAGCTTCTCGGCGTCGGCAAACCGTTCGGGGGCGCGGGCGCGCGCGGGCTTCTTCGAGGCGCGCGCGAGTGCTGTGGGTGTCATCGGCGCGAATCTTAAGGGAGGGCGAGCGGGGTGGCACGAAATTCTCTAGGATCGGGCCGTGAAGATTCCCGTCCACGTCCTCTCGGGGTTCCTGGGGGTCGGGAAGACGACGGCCGTCAAGGACCTCCTCGCGCGGCGCGCGGAGCGCGAGCGGATCGCCGTCGTCGTGAACGAGTTCGGGTCGCTCGGCGTGGACGGGGCGCTCCTGTCGGACTGCGCGAGCTGCATCCTCCGGGAAGTCCCGGGCGGGTGCGTCTGCTGCACGGCGATGGCGGACCTCGAGGCGTCCCTCGAGGAAGTCTGCGACCTCGTGGCGCCGACGCGGTTCGTCCTCGAGCCGACCGGCCTCGCGAAGCCCTCCGAGCTCGTCGACCTGCTGCGCGGACCGCGCTGGGCGCCGCGCTTCGACGTGAGGCCGGTGATCACGCTCGTCGACCCGCAGCAGGACCTCCCGAAGACGTATGCGGAGAGCGCGCTCTTCCGCGATCAGATCGAGACGGCGGACGTCCTCGTCCTCAACCGGTGTGATCTGGCCTCGGAGAAAGAGATTCTTCGAGCGGAAGAATGGGCCCGAGCGTTGGCGCCGCCGAAGCTGCGGATCGTCCGGGCCTCACACGGGGTCCTGCCGGACGAGATCTGGGATCTCGAGCGGCCTGCGCCTTCCGCAGGGACGACCCTCCTCGAGGCGCCGGCCCCGCACCACCTTCATGGAAATTCTCCGGGGAATTCCTTAGAAGGGCACGTGGGCCGAGGCGTCGCCCAGCGGCCGGAGCGGATCTTCGACGCCGATCGACTCTTCTCCGCCATCGAGGCCCTGCGCGCCGGGCAGCTGACTCGCGGCCGCGTCGCGCGAGCAAAGGGAATCTTCCACACGACGGCGGGCTGGCGCGTCCACGAGATCGCGGGCGGCCGGCTCTCGACGCAGACGACGTCGTGGCGGCGCGACAGCCGGGTGGACGTGATCCTGAAAGATCCGGGAGAAAGAGATTTCTTAGAGTGGGAAGAGGCGCTCGGCGGCGCGCTCGTGGCGGCGGATGCCCCGCTCCTGACGCTGGAAGACGGAGCAGGCGGGATGCGCGCATTCGATCCCCGTGGCTTCGCCGCTCTTCCCCTCTTGCCTTCTAAGAAAGGTCTCTCTTCGGACCCTGCAGGAGGGCCGGCATTCCGGCTGGGCGACGTGATGCAGCACTCGGGCATTTCGCGCCCCGCCGACTGGATGTGGATCGTGATGGACGCGGGGCTCTTCGGCGTCGGCGGCCCGCGGCACGTCCTCGAGAACGGGATCGTCTTTCCCGAGGACGGCGGGTTCCGGTTCGTGCTCCCGGACGAGGCCGCGCGCGGCGCCGAGGACGACGTCGACGCCTGCCGCGACCTCTCGAACGTCTGCGGCGTCAAGCTCGCCGATCCGCCCGGAGCACCCCCGGCGCCGGCCCCGGAGGTCTCGTGACGGCGAAAAGCGGCCTGATCGTCTACGGCGCGAACGGGTACACCGGGAGGCTCATCGTGGAGGCCGCGATCCGGGAGGGCCTCAAGCCCGTGGTCGCGGGCCGGCGGCGCGAAGCCGTCGAGCCGCTCGCGGCCGCGTGGGGGCTCAACAGCCTGTGCTTCTCGCTCGACGACGCGGCGTCGGCCGCGCACCTCCTCGGGCCGTACGCCGCGATGATCCTCGCGGCCGGGCCGTTCTCGAAGACGAGCGCGCCCGCGCTCGAGGCGTGCCTCGTGTCGAAGACGGCGTACCTCGACATCACGGGCGAGGTGGACGTCTTCGAGGCCGTCTTCGCCCGGGACGCCGACGCGAAGGCGGCGGGCGTCGCGGTCCTCCCGGGCGCGGGCTTCGACGTCGTGCCGTCGGACTGCCTGGCGAAAGCCCTCTCGGAGGCCCTGCCGGGAGCCGAAACGCTCACGCTCGCCTTCCGCGGCTTCAAGACGAGCGCCGGGACGATGAAGACGATGCTCGAGGGCATCCCGAAGGGCGGTCTCGTGCGCGAGGGCGGGAAGCTCGTGAGCGTCCCGGCGGCGTGGAAGACGATGGAGGTCCCGCTCGGAGAGAAGACGCGCCTCGCCATGACGATCCCGTGGGGCGACCTCGCGACGGCTTGGCGCTCGACCGGAATCCCGAACATCGAGGTCTACATGGCGGTCCCGCCGTCCGCGGTCGCAAGCGCCCGCCGGATGCGGCGGTTCGCGAAACTCCTCGGGCTCTCGCCCGTACAGTCCTTCCTGAAGGCGCGCGTGGAGAGAAACGTCAGGGGCCCGACGGCGGAGGAGCGCGACCGCGAGCGCTCGTACCTCTGGGGCCGCGTCACGAAGGGCGGGAGCGTCGTCACGGGGACGCTCGAGACGCTCGAGGGCTACGCGCTCACGGCCGAGACCGCCGTCGCGATCGCGAAGCGGGTGCTCGCCGGAAGCGTCGCGCCGGGGGTCCACACGCCGGCTCAGGCGTTCGGCTCGAGGTTCATCGAGACGATCCGCGGGTCGAGGCTGACGGTCCCCGCATGATCCCCGTCCGCCTCGCCGTCCGCCACGTCACGAGCCGCCCGCTCCGGAGCGCGCTCACGGTCGTCGCGATCGGGCTCTCGTCGGGTCTCGTCGGGTTCCTCTACCTCGTGAACGGCGCGCTCCGGAACGACTGGTCCGAGAACATGGGGTTCCGGGCGATGGTCATGGCGAAGTCGTCCATGTTCGAAAAGCTGCCGATGGCGTACCTCGCCAAGCTCGAGGACGTCCCGGGCGTCCAGCGCGTCTGCCCGTTCGACTTCCTCCTGACGCAGTGGAAGGACGACCGGCCGGAGAACGCCGTGGCATTTCAAGCGGCGCCCGCCGACGCGTTCCTCGAGGTGTACCGCGAAGCGAAGATCCCGCCCGACCAGGTCGCGGCGTGGAAAGCGGATCCGACGGGGTGCGTGATCGGGCCGCTCCTCGTGAAGCAGCACGGGTGGAAGTTGGGCGACAAGATCGTCCTGAAGGCCCCGGTCGCGGGCGGCGTCGTGGAAACGACGGTCCGGGCCGTCATGACGTACAAGGTCGACAACGGCCTCTACGTCCACCGGAAGTACTTCGAGAACATCACGGGCGACACGGGGAAGGTCGGCATGTTCTGGATCCTCGCGAAGTCACGCCCGGACGTCGCGAAGGTGACGGCCGAGATCGACCGGCGCTTCGAGAACGCGCCCGTCCCGATCCGCGCGATGAGCGAGAAGCAGTGGCAGCTGACCTTCATGGAGATGCTCGGGAACGTGCAGGCGCTCCTCGGCGGGATCGGACTGGCCACCGCGTTCACGCTCTTCCTGATCACGAGCAATACGCTCGCGATGGCGGCGCGCGAGCGGCGGGGCGAAGCCGCCCTGCTCCGGATCCTGGGCTTCTCCAGGGAGACCGTGCTCAGGCTGCTCGTCCTCGAGGGGGCGTTCTTCGGCATCGCGGGCGGGATCCTCGGGCTCGGCTTCATGCGGCTCTTCGCCGTCGCGATCGAGAGCGCCCTCGTGGACACGCAATGGGGGCCGATCGGCGCGCTCCTCGTCCCCGACGCCTCCATGATCCTTGCGGTCGCGGGGCTCTCGCTCCTCGTCGCCGTCCTCTCGTCGCTCGTTCCGGCGATCAACCTCTCGGGCCGGCCGGTCGTGACGCTCGCGGGGGAGAACGCATAGGGGAACGGGCATAATCGCGTCCACTTGCCGCCCGACGTTTTCCTGACCCACTCGGTCCTGCAGGACGCCCTCGCGTTCGCGGCGGCCGCGATCGTCGTCGCCCTCGCCGACCGGCGCGAGCGGCGGCGCGTTGCGCGCGTCGTCCTCCTCGGGGCGCTCGGCTTCGCGGTCCACACCGCGGCCCACGTCGCGGACGACTGGGGCGTCCGGCGCGGCGTGGCGGCCCTCGACCTGGCCGGCCGCGCGATCGCCGCGATCGCGGCGGTGGCCCTCCTCGGGACGCTCTTCTTCGACGTCCTCCTGCCGCTCGTGCGGATGCGGCCGCCGCGCATCCTGCGCGACCTCGCGATCGCGGCGGGCTCGATCGCGGCGACGCTCGCGGTTCTCTCGTCGGGCAAGATCGAGGTCGCGGGGATCGTCGCGACGTCGGCGGTCCTCACGGCCGTGATCGGCTGGGCGCTCCAGGACACGCTCGCGAACGTGATGGGCGGCCTCGCGCTGCAGCTCGACGGCTCCGTCAAGGCGGGCGACTGGGTCACGTACGCCGAGACGACCGGCCTGGTCCGCGAGGTCGGCTGGCGGCAGACGACGCTCGAGACGCGAAACGGAGACCTTCACGTGGTCCCGAACGCGCTCCTCATGAAGCACGCCGTCACGCTGCGCGGCAAGGGCGGCGGGCATGACGCGCCCCGCGAGCGCCGTTGGATCCGGTTCAGCATGGAGTCGGGCGCGGCCCCGTCGGCCGTCGTCGCCTGCGCCGAGGAGTCCCTCCGGCGGGACCGGCTCTTGGGCGTCGCCGCGGAGCCGGCGCCCGATTGCGCGTTCCTGGACTTCGGGGACAGCGCGTCGGGGTTCGCCGTCCGGTACTGGCTCACGGACATGTTCCGGGCCGACGCCGTGGACTCCGCGGTGAGGACGCGCCTCTGGTTCGCGCTGCGCCGCGCCGGGCTCCCGCTCGCGTTCCCGGTCCGCGAGGTGATCCTCACGCACGACGACGAGGACGCGCGCGCCGCCGCCGCCGGGACGCGGAGAGGAGCGGGACGGGCCGCGCTCGAGAGCGTGTCGATTCTCGAGCCGCTCACGCCCGAGGAGCGGGACCGCGTCGCCGAGGGGATGGCGCCCATGCCGTTCGGCGCGGGCGAGGCGATCGTCCGGCAGGGAGCGGCGGGCCACCACCTCTACGTGCTCACGAAGGGCCGCGCCGAGGTGCGCGTCTCCGTGTCCGGATCCCCGGAACGCTCCGTCGCGACCCTCGAGGCCCCGGATTTCTTCGGCGAGATGGGCCTCCTGACGGGCGAAGCGCGGAAGGCGACCGTCGTCGCCCTCGCGGACAGCGAGGTCTGGCGCATCGAGAAGGCCGACTTCAAGGCCATCCTCGAGAAGCGCCCCGCGGTCGCCGAGGCGATCGCGGCGCTCGTGGCCGAGCGCGAGGCAGCGCTCGCGGCCGTGCGCGAGGGCCTCTCGGAGGAGGCCAAGCGCATGCGGATGGAGAAGTCCCAGCCGCTCACGCTCGCGAAGATCCGCGAGTTCTTCGGGATCGGGTAGGTAAGATCCGGCCATGCTGCTCTTCCCCGAGATCGAGCCGTACCGCACGTTCCGGCTGCCGGTCTCGGACCTGCACACGCTCCACGTCGAGGAGGCGGGCAACCCGGACGGCGTGCCCGTGGTCTTCTTTCACGGCGGCCCCGGGGCAGGGATCGCGCCGATGCACCGGCGGTTCTTCGACCCGAAGTTCTGGCGCGTCGTCCTCTTCGACCAGCGCGGCTGCGGCCGGTCGACGCCGCTCGGGGAGCTCGCGGACAACACGACGTGGCACCTCGTCGCCGACGCCGAGAGGATCCGGGCCCATCTCGGGATCGCGAAGTGGCTCGTCTTCGGAGGGTCCTGGGGCTCGACCATGGGCCTCGCGTACGCCGAGACGCATCCCGAGCGCACGACGGGGCTCATCCTCCGCGGGATCTTCCTCGGGCGGAAGCTCGAGATCGACTGGACGTTCGTGGACGGCCTGCGGCGCATGGAGCCGGACGGCTGGGACGCGTTCATCGCGCCGCTCACGCCGCGCGAGCGCGGCGCGATCGTGCGCGCGTACTACCGCCGCCTGACGTCCGACGACGCCGTCCAGCGCCGGGAGGCCGCTCTCGCGTGGAACAAGTTCGAGAACCACGCGTCGAAGCTCGTTCCCGTGGACGAGCCCGTGGCCGAGGAGGACGTGCCGAAGGAGATCGCGCTCGCGCGGATCGAGGCGCACTACTTCCTGAACGGCTCGTTCCTGAAGTCGGACGACCAGCTCCTGCGCGACGCCGAGCGCCTGCGCCGGATCCCGGGCGTCATCGTCCAGGGCAAGTACGACCTCGTGTGCCCGATCCAGTCGGCCTGGGACCTGCACCTCGCGTGGCCGGAGGCGAAGTACGTCGTCGTCGCGGACGCCGGCCACGCGGCGGACGAGCCGGGCATCGTCTCGGCCCTCGTCGAGGCGACCGAGGACTTCAAGAGGAAGATCTGACGTGCCGGCCGTCTTCACGAAGGACGCCCCCGCGCCCGCGGGGCACTACTCGCAGGCGGTCGTCCACGGCGGCCTCGTGTACGTCGCGGGCCAACTCGGCAAGGACGCCGCGCGGCCGGACGCGCCCCCGGGCAGCCTCGAGCAGCAGACCGAGCGCGCGCTCCGCAACGTCGAAGCCGTCCTCGCGGCCGCGGGGAGCGACCTCGCCCACGTCCTCCAGATGACCGTCTACGTCTCGGATGCCGCGTTCTGGGGCCGCGTCAACGCGGTCTATGCACGCGTCCTGGGACAGAGCCGCCCCGCCCGGGCGATCGTGCCCGTGAACACGTTCCACGGCGGCTGGCAGGTCGAGATCGCGGCGATCGCGGCGGTTCGGGCGCCGGGCTGAGCGTGCCGTCGCCCGGACAGCGGGCGCGTGGCCCCCGTCTGGTACGGTTGGGGAAATGGCCGGGCGTCCGCCGCTCTCCCTCGCGCTCCTGCGCCTTTATCCGAAGAAGGCGGGGTCCGCCGTCGTGGGCGTCCTGGCCCGACTCACGCTGCCGTCGAGCCTGAGGCGGCCGCTCCTCGGCCGCTTCGCGGCGGCGTACGGCGCGAACCTCGGCGAGGCCGACCGCCCGCTCGAAAACTACACGAGCTTCCTGGACTTCTTCACGCGACGGCTCAAGCCGGGCCTCAGGCCTCAGGCGGTGAGCGTGCCCGGCGGGATCAACTCGCCCGTGGACGGCGCGCTCGTCGCGTCGGGCCGCGTGACGGACGGGACGCTCCTCCAGGCGAAGGGCCTCCCGTACCGCCTCCACGAGCTCCTCGACGGCGATCCGCTCGCCCTGGAGCTCGCGGGCGCGCATTACATGACGCTCTACCTCGCCCCGAAGGACTACCACCGCATCCACGTGCCGCTCGCCGGCGCGTGCGTCTCGGTCGGGCGCGTCGAAGGCGAGCTCTGGCCGGTCAACGACGCGTCGACGAATTTCACGCCGCGCCTCCACGTGCGGAACCGCCGCGCGTACTGGATCGCGCGCGGCTCCGGGCCCGACGAGGGCCTCGTCGTGGCGGCCGTCCTCGTCGCGGCGACGCACGTCGGCGGCGTCGTGGTCGACCCGCGCTGGCTCTCTCGCCGGACGCTGCCGCGCCGGGGCCGCCTCGACGTCGCGAGCCTGCCGGCCGCGCCCGGGGACGACCTCGGGACGTTCGAGCTCGGCTCGACGGTCGTCCTGCTCGTGGGCGGCCCGAGGGCCGACGCGTGGAAGGCGACGCGCGCCCTCGGCCCGGTGAGGGTCGGCGAGCGCCTCGGGAGCTTCGGGGCGTGACGCCGGGCGACGGGCGCCGGCGGAGCCTCGCGCACCTGCAGATCCTCTTCCTCCTCTTCGCCGCCGCCTTCCTGACTCGATTCGTGTTCGCCCGGGCGGACCCGTTTCTCCACAACTGGGACGAGCGCTTCCACGCCCTCGTGGCGCGCAACCTCGTGCACGACCCGCTCAAGCCCATGCTGATCGCGAATCCGGTTGCGCCGTACGACTTCCGGGACTGGAAGGCGAACCACGTCTGGCTGCACAAGCAGCCCCTCTTCCTGTGGCAGATGGCGCTCAGCCTGAAGGCCTTCGGAGTGTCCGAGCTCTCCCTGCGCCTTCCGAGCGTCCTCATGGGTTCGCTCATGGTCCTCATGACCTTCCGGATCACCTTCCTCCTGACCGGGGACACGGCCGTGTCCGTCCTCGCGGCCGTCCTGCTCTGCTTTTCCAATTTCCATCTCGCGCTGGTCGCCGGAATCCGGGCGATGGACCACAACGACGTCGCGCTCGGCTTCTACGTCCTGGCGAGCCTCTGGGCCTGGGCGGAGCACCGGAGGAATCCGACGCGGGGCTGGGCCGCTCTCGCGGGCGCCTTCGCCGGCTGCGCCGTCCTGAACAAGTGGCTCGTCGGCCTCGCCGTGTTCCTGGGATGGGGCGTCGACGTCCTGTGGTCCGCGATGCGGCGCCGGTCTGACGTGTGGCAGGACGTACGTCATGTCCTGCTCGCGCTCCTCGTGTGCGGGACCGTGTTCGTGCCGTGGCAGGTGTACATCACGCGCCACTTTCCGGAGGAAGCCCGGTACGAATACGCGTACAACAACCGGCACCTCACGGAGGCCGTCGAAGGCCACGGAGGCTCCGTGTGGTTCTACGCGGAGAACGCTCCGGAGCTGTTTGGCGCCTGGCTCTGGGCGTTCGTCCCCGTCGGAGCCGCGATGATGGCGGCGTCGAGGACGACGGACCGGCGCCTCCTCGCGCCGTTTCTCGCGATCGTTGCTTTCGTCTTCTGCTTCTTCTCCTTCGCCGTGGAGACGAAGATGAACAACTACGTCTTCTTCGTCGCGCCCCTGTGTCTCGGCTTCGCGGCGTTCGCGCTCGTCGGGATCCAGCGTCGTGCCAACTCGAGGCCGCTCCTGGCCCTGACCTTCCTCGTGGGCGCCGTCCTGTCGTTCGACCCCCGGAGAACGCTCGCGTATTTCTCCGCCGACAACGTGACGCGCGGGCAGCGGATCGCGACGGCGAAGATCCTGAAGGGCGTGAAGGCGGAGCTCCCGCCCGGCGTGAAGATCGTGCTCAACACGAACGAGCTGGAGAACCTGGACCTCATGTTCTACGCGAACGACCTCACGGCGTATCCGCGGATTCCGGAGGCCGACCTCGAGGCGCTCGCGGCGAAAGGCGTCCCGGTCGCGGCCTTCAAGGGAGACGAACGGCATCCGCTTCCCGACGCCCTGAGCCGCCATCCCGGGCTCGTCGTCCTCGACGTGGGCTACGCCAGGCGGGAGGTCCCGTACTGATGAGCGCGGATCGGGCGGTCCGCCCGGCCATCCTCCGGACGTTCGTCGCGGGACTCGCGCTTGCGGCCGCCTCAGCCCGCGCGTCGGGACCCGTTCCGTCCGTTCTCCGCTGGGGCGGCGACGCCGAGGGCGGCGCGCCGTTCGTCGAGGCGGATCCCGCGGATCCCTCGAAGCTGAGGGGCTTCGACGTCGAGGTCGCGACGCTCGTCGCCAAGACGCTCGGAAGAACGCCCGTTTTCGTCCAGGTCGCCTTCCAGTCCCTCGACCAGTCGGCCGCGCGCGGCGACTTCGACCTCGGACTCTCCGGCATCGAAGACACGCCGCAGCGCCGCGCCTCACTCGCGGTCACGGCGCCGTACTTCGAGTTCCGCGAGGTCCTGACGGTGCGCGCGGGCGACGCGGGGCGCGTCCGCGGCCTTCCGGATCTGCGCGGACGGCGCGTCGGGACGCTCGCCGGGACGATCGCATGGGATCTGCTCGTGGCCGCCGAGGCGAGGGACGGGATCGTCCCCGTCTCGTACGACGACGACGTCCACCCGTACGAGGACCTGGCTCAGGGGCGGCTCGACGCCGTCCTCCTCGACCACGTCCTCGCGGCGCGCTCCGTGCGCCGGGTCCCCGGCCTCGCGATCCAGCCCGCCACGGTCGCGACCGGGCGGTACGTCGCGATCCTCGCGAAGGAGAACGCCGCCCTCCGCGACCGCGTCGACGCGATCCTCCTCGAGGCGATGAGGGACGGCACGCTGAAGGGAATCTTCGAAAGATGGGGAGTCTGGGACGAGAGCCAGGCGCGCTTCCAGAGGGGGCTTCTCGCGCAATGGGACGTGCGAAGAGAGGTTTCTTCGAATGGGGATAGGGCAGTCGGCGCCGACGGACCATCGCCTGCGGACGGCGGCGCGGCCGCACCCGGGGCCGAGGCGACCGCCGCAGCGGCCGGCGCCCATCCCTCTTCACCTTCCAAGAAGATCTTTTCTTCTTCTTCTCTTGCTCTGGTCATCTCCTATCTCCCGTCTCTTCTCAAGGCCTCGCTCGTCACCATCGGGCTGTCCTGCGCGGCGATGGCGCTGGCCGTCGTCCTCGGCGTCGGCATCGCGAGCGGGCGCGTCTACGGGAACGCGGCCGTGCGGATGCTGCTCACGGCGTACGTCGAGGTCACGCGCGGGACGCCGGTGCTGCTCCAGCTCTTCGTCCTCTATTACGGCCTGTCGTCCGTCGTGCGGCTGCCCGCGTTCGTCGCGGCGCTCCTCGGCCTCGGCCTGAACTACGCCGCGTACGAGAGCGAGATCTACCGTGGCGCCCTCGAGGCCGTGCCGAGGGGTCCGCTCGAGGCCGCGCGGACGCTCGGCCTCACGGAGGGGCAGGTCCTCCGGCTCGTGCGCGGGCCGCAGGCCTTCCGCCTCGCGCTCGCGCCCATGACGAACGACTTCGTCGCGCTCCTGAAGGACTCGTCGCTCGTCTCGGTCGTGACGGTCGTCGAGCTCACGAAGCAGACGTCGATCTTCGCGACGAACGTCGCGAGCTGGGCGGTGCCCGGCGCGCTGTGCGCGGCCCTGTACCTCGCGATGTCGCTGCCGCTCGCGCGCCTCGCGCGCCGGCTCGAGGGACGGTGGAAGGCGGGCTCGGCGTGAACGCGCCCGCCGCGCCGGTCCCGCCGTTCCTCGCGATCGAAGGCCTCCGCCTCTCGCGCGGGGCGACGGGAGTCCTGAACGGCGTGACGCTCTCCGTCGCTCGCGGCGAGCTCGTCGCCCTCATGGGGCTCTCGGGCGGCGGGAAGACCACGGTCCTCCGGGCCGTCGTCGGCCTCGAGGGCTTCGACGCGGGATCCATCGACGTGGACCGCGTCGCTCTCAGGCCCGGCCCGGCGCCGGCGGGGGAGACGCTCCGGGCGCTCCGCTCCCGCGTCGGGATGGTGTTCCAGTCCCACGGCCTCTTCGAGCACCTGACGGTCCTCGAGAACGTGACGCTCGCGCCTCTCCACGTCGCGAAGCTCGCGCGGGAAGCCGCCGAGTCGCGGGCGCTCGCGCTCCTCGCGGGCCTCGGCGTCGACCGGCACGCCCGCGCACTTCCGCGAGAGCTCTCGGGCGGGGAGGCGCAGCGCGTCGCGATCGCGCGGGCGCTCGCCATGGAGCCGCCGCTCCTCCTCATGGACGAGCCGACGGCGTCGCTCGACCCCGCCCGCCGGAACGAGCTCGGACGCGCGCTCGTCGCGCTCGTGAGGGCGGAGGGCCGGACGCTCGTCGTCGCGACGCACGACGACGACCTCGTGCGGGAGTTCGCGACGCGCGTCGTCATCCTCGCGGAGGGCGCCGTCGTCGAGGAAGGGCCGCCGGCGAGGGTGCTCACGGACCCGCAGCACCCGGCGACGCGTTTCCTCCTCCAGACGAAGGAGCGCGTGCCCGCCCCGGAGGCGCTCCCCGCACGCCCGCGCGCGCCGCGCGTCCCGCGGGGGAGAGCCCCGCTCGCCTGATCCCTAGAAGAGGATCCCGGCGGTCGCCGCGACGAACTTGAACTTGCCGCCGCCCTGCTCGGCGTCCAGCGTGACCTCGTGGTAGCGGCCCTCGCCGAAGATCGAGACCTTGCCGACGACGAACGCGACGCCGGCGCCGGCGTTCCACCCGAACTGCGTGCTCGAGGTGGACGTCGAAACGCCGCCGCCCTCGGCTTTGAGCTTGACGTTGTAGAGGCCCGGCCCGCCGAGCGCATAGAGCTTGACGGCGATGATCCTCAGGCCGATGACGAGGTTCGCATTCCCGTCGATGATCTCCGCGGAGCCGGAGATGGCGCCGACCGTCTTCGCGTCGAAATGGCGGTAGTCGCCGTCGACGCGGAGCCCGAGCGGGAGGGCGGGGAGCTCGTAGTTCAGGACGAGGCCGCCGTGGTAGCCGTTGTCGTACACGCTGGACGTGTCGCCGGTCGGGGCAGACACGCCGCCCGAGAGGCCGAACTGGAACCCGCCGGTGCCCTGGGCGGCGGCCGGAGCGGCGGCAAACAGAAAGACGGCCAGGACGCAGACGCCGAGAGGAATGAGTCTCTTCACGTTGTCTCCTTCGAAGGAATTCCCATCCCGATCCTAAACCCGGGCCGGCCCTAAGTCCTCAAGTGTTAACCTTTTCACCGAGACCATGGCGGCAACCGGGCGGCTGAAGCAGACCCTTCTCCGGGACGCGATCCGCGAGAACGTGGACGTGATCGAGGGGCGTCTTCCGAAGGGTCTCAGGCGCTCGGACCGGATCCGCCGCGCCATCTTCCGCGCGTCGTTCTTCGTGATCGTTCCGCTGGCCCTCTTCCTCTCGATCAACGCGCTGACGACGGGCAAGGGCGAACGCACGGACGTCGTCTACGTCTCGACTCCCGCGGCAGCGCCGGCGCCCGCGGCGGCCGTCCTGCACGCGCCGAAGGGGCTCGAGCCGTCGCTCTTCCGGCTCTCCGTGCGCTCCGTCGTCCTCGACCCGGGGCACGGCGGGACCGACCCGGGCGCGGTCGGGGCGGGCGGGGTCCGCGAAAAGGACGTCACGCTGGACGTCGCGAACCGCGTCCGGTCGCTCCTCGAGGAAGGCCACCTCGCCGTGTCCATGACCCGGGACGGCGACACGACGCTCTCGCTGAAGGACCGCGTCCTCCTCGCGAACGCGAAGAGGCCCGACCTCTTCGTCTCCATCCACGTGAACTCGCTCCCGTCGGTGCGCGACAAGCGCGTCGTCGAGACGTACGTCCTCGGGACGACGACGGACGCGCGCGTCGAAGCCCTCGCCGGCGACGAGAACCGCGAGTCGGGCTACACGCTGGCCGACTACCGCCGCCTCCTCGAGGGCGTCCTCCAGGACGCGCGGTCCGGCGAGTCGCACCGGCTCGCGCAGGCCGTGCAGGGCGGCCTCGTGACGGGCCTGAAGCCCTCCGTCCCGCGCCTCGAGAGCCACGGCGTGAAGGAAGCGCCGTTCGTCGTCCTCATCGCGACGGAGATGCCCGGCATCCTCGCCGAGGTCTCCACGGTCTCCAACGACGAAGAGGCGCGGCGCCTCAAGGACGCCGGGTACCGGCAGACGATCGCGCGCGCACTCGCGGACGGGATCCTCGCGTACGCGGAATCCCGCAACCATCCCCCCTCGAAACGGAGTTGACATGACCGCGAAGAAAGACGTCCTCCACGTCGGCATCGACCTCGGGACCTCGCGCAGCGCGATCGCGGCCTCGAACGGCACGAAGCACGTCGTGGAGAGCTACGTGGGCTGGCCGCTCGACATGGTCGCGCGGAAGATCGTGAAGAAGACGATCCTCTTCGGCGCCGAGGCGCTCGAGGCGCGGCCCATGCTCGACCTGCACCGCCCGCTCGAGCGAGGCCTCATCAAGCAGGGCTCCGCGAAGGACGAGGAGGCCGTGCACGAGCTCCTCAAGCACCTCATCGCGCTCGCGGGCCGCCAGGAAGGACAGCGCGTCGAGGCGGTCGTCGGCGTGCCGGCCGAAGCGCTGCGCGTCTCGCGCCAGCACCTGCGCGGGGCGGTGAAGGGGATCGCGGACGCGCTCCTGATCGTCTCCGAGCCGTTCGCGGTCGCCTACGGGATGGACGCGCTCCTGCACACGATGGTGATCGACATCGGGGCCGGGACGACGGACTTCTGCGTCATGAACGGCCGGTACCCGACGGAGGACGACCAGCGGACGCTCACCCACGCGGGCGACTCGATCGACGACCAGCTCATGAAGCTCGTGAAGACGAAGGCGCCGGACGGCCGCTTCTCGATCCACATGGTCCGCGAGTGGAAGGAGAAGCACAGCTTCGTGGGCGACCCGAAGCAGCCCGTCGTCGTGCGCTTCCCCGTGAAGGGCAAGCCCGCAGACGTCGACATCACCGCCGAGATGAAGAAGGCCTGCGAGAGCGTCGTCGGCCCGATCGCCGAGACGATGCTCGACCTCCTCTCGAAGGTGGAGCCCGAGTACCAGGAGAAGGTCCAGCGGAACATCGTCCTCGCGGGCGGCGGCTCGCAGATCCCGGGCCTCGCCGCGGCGCTCGAGAAGGCGCTTCTCGACGTGGGCGGCGGGCGCGTCAAACCCGTCGAGGATCCCGTCTTTTCCGGCGCGAACGGGGGCCTCGCGATCGCGATCGACGCCCCCGAAGGGGAGTGGGAGCCTCTCGGCGCATGAGCGGGGACGGCGGGTTCGGCCGGGACTCCGGGACGCCGCGGCGGCGCATGCTGCCCGCCGTGACGGACGTCGTGCGCGAGCTCGCGCGGACGGTGTCCGCCGATCCGGCCGTCCTCTTCAAGGCGGCCCGTTCGATCGTCGCGGACGAGCTCGCGAAGGTCAAGCAGGGCTTCGAGTCGGCGCCGCTCGACGTCCTCGTGAGGCGCGCGCGCCGCCAGCTCGAGCAGGAAGGTGTCGCGGCCCCTCTCGCAGACGGCGTGGAAGAGCCGAAGTCCGTCTCGATCCCGGCGCCTCCGCTGAAGCCGAAGACGGCACAGCCCCACGGCGAGGACCCGTTCCAGAGCGCGGGTGCAGCCGATCTCGACTGGGAGAAGCACCTCGACATCCAGCCGGACGACGCGCCGTTCCGGTCGGCGATCCTCCCGCTGCCGCCGCGGTCGCGCGTGCAGGGCATCGCGCCCCCGGAGAAGACGGCCGTCCCGGCCGCGCCCGCTCCGCCCGCCTCCCGGCTGCCGACGCCGGACCGCGTCCTCGCGCCGGAGGGATTCGCAGTCGAGCGCAGCGGAGCCGCCCCGCGGCCGAGGCCCGGCCTCGACGACCTCCCGCTCTTCTCGTCGCCGACGCTCGATCTTCCCGCGCCGCTCGCGCCGGCGCCGCCGCCGCCGCCCCGCGCGCCCGAGCCCCCCTCGCCCGAGCTGCCGCCGCTCGCGGAGATCCCCGCCTTCGCTCCTCCGGAGCCGGCCCTGCCTCCGCCCGTCGAGCCGACGCCTTTCGAGCGGCCGCCTTTCGAGCGGCCGGACCCGTGGGCCGTGGCGCCGGAGCGGCCCGCGTACGAGCCCCCGGCCCCGCGCATCGAGAGCCGTGGTTTCGAGGCCCCGGCGCCGCGGATCGAGCCCCCCGTCAGGTCGATGTCCGAGATGCCGCCGCTCGCGCACGTCGTCGGCGACGTGACGGAGCCCGTCGAACCGGCGGGGCCGGCGATGGGAGAGTTCGCGTTCAAGGCCGCCGAGGCCGCCCCTCCGGCGCGGAAGAGCGGCAAGGCCGGCTGGATCGTCGCGATTGCCGTCGTCCTCGCCGTCGCCGCCGGCCTCCTCTGGGCCGTGCGCTCGTTCCTCTCGGGCGACGTCGTCAAGAAGGTGGAAGCGCCCGCCCCCGCGCCGCCCGCGAAGAAGCGCGAGGCCGCGCCCGTCCCCGCGCAGGCGGTGCCGGCGCCCGCTCCGGCGTCCGCGACGGCGGCGCCGGCGAAAGCGACGCCCGCCCCGAAGGCGGCGGCCGCCGCGCCCGTGCCAAAGGGAAAGGCCGCCCTGCTCCTGACGCCCGACTGGTCCGGCAAGCCCGTCGTCTACGTCGTCCACTTCTCGTCGCACAAGGACCGCCCCTCGGCCGAGAAGGAGGCGAAGCGTCTCTCGAACGAGCTCGGCAAGCCGGGCCGTGCCGTCGAAGTCGACCTCGGCCCGAAGGGCGTCTGGTACCGCGTCGTGATCGGCGAATTCGCGGGCGTCGAGGAGGCGCGCGCGTACCGCGCGGACCTCGAGGCGAAGAAGACGCCCGGGCTCGGCTTCGTCTACGAGATGCGCGGGCGCTGACGCGCCGAAGAGAAAGGGCCGCGCGGAATGCGCGGCCCTTCAGGTCGAGTGGGAAGAGCCGTCAGAACGACGGCAGGAACGTCTTGACGATCTCGGGGACCGTCGCCATCGGAGCCCCTCCCCGTGCCGTCACCTTGATCGCGTCGAGGCGGTCGTTGAGCGAAGGGGTCTTCACCTCGTAGAGCAGGCCGGTCGTGAGGACGTCCGTCTCGCGCGTGAACTTGAAGGCCTCGAACCGCGACGTGACGTCGTGGCCGGCCGGGATCGGTCGTGCCTTGGCTTTGAGCGTCTTGAACTGGTCGTCGCCGCGCCAGGTGACGCAGGGCGACATGACGTTCAGGAACGCGAAGCCGCGGTGCTGAAGCGCCTTCGTGATGAGGTCCACGGTGCCCTTGAGGTCGCCGGAGAAGGCGCGGCCGACCCACGTGGCGCCGAACGAGATCGCGAGCTCGCACGGGTCGACGGCGGGCTCGGGGTTGCCGTAGTGCGTCGTCTTCGTCTTGTCGCCCGTCGGGGTCGTGGGCGCGACCTGCCCCTTCGTGAGGCCGTAGATCTCGTTGTCCATGAGGAGGTACGTCACGTCGAGGTTGCGGCGGGCCGAGTGCATGAAGTGGTTGCCGCCGATCGCGAGGCCGTCGCCGTCGCCGCCGACCGCGATGACCTTCACGTCGGGCCGCGAGACCGCGACGCCGGTCGCGAGCGGGAGCGCGCGGCCGTGCACCGTGTTGAAGCCGTACGTCTCGACGTAGCCGGGGAGGCGCGAGGAGCAGCCGATGCCGGAGATGACGGCGGTGTTCCACGGCGTGAGCTGGAGCTCGGCCATCGCGCGGTAGAGCGCCGTCAGGACGCCGAAGTCGCCGCAGCCGGGGCACCAGACGGGCTTGAGGTCCGTCTTGTAGTCGTTCGGGACGAAGGCGGGCAGGGCGGGCGGAGCGGCGCTCATGCGGCCCCCTTCTTGCGGTCCCCGGATGGGGAGGCGTGCTTCCGGATCTGGTCGTCGACCTCGGAGATCGTGAGGTTCTTGCCGCCGGACCTCTTGAAGATGACGGTGTTCTCGGGGAGCGTCGTGAACGTCCGGAGGTACTTGTAGAACTGCGCGGCGTACGAGATCTCGATCACGAGGACCTGCTTCACGCTCTTCAGGAACTCCTCGAACGCCTTCACCGGGAACGGGAAGATCATCTCGGGGATGAACGCGGCGACCTTCTCGCCGCGCGCCTCGGCCATGAGGATCGCTTCCTTGACGGCGCCCTTGGACGAGCCCCAGCAAACGATGCCGAGATCGGCCTTCGCCGGGCCGTAGCGGCGGGCGCGCTGGTACTTGTCGCGGATCGGCTTGAGCTTGCGGTACCGCTTCGCGTTCATCTTCTCGTGCACGATCGCCATCGAGGCCGGGCGGCCCGACTCGTCGTGCTCGAGGCCGTTCGTCTGGTAGATGCCGCCCTTCTGGCCCGGGACGCTCATCGGGGAGTACCCCTCGGGCGTGTCCCTGTAGCGCTTGTAGTCCACGAGCTCGGCCGCGGTCGGGACCGCGCGGTCGATGACCTTGTGGACGAGGCGCGCGGGGTCGAGCGTCTCGCGGCGCTGGCCGACGGACTGGTCCGTCAGGACGATGACCGGGACCTGGAACTCCTCGGAGATGTTGAAGGCCTCGACGGTCGTGTGGAAGCAGTCCTCGACGTCCGAGGCCGCGATCACGACGCGCGGGGCGTCGCCGTGCGAGCCGAAGAGCGCCTGCCAGAGGTCGGACTGCTCGCTCTTCGTCGGGAGGCCGGTGGAGGGGCCGCCGCGCTGGACGTCCACGATGACGCAGGGGACCTCGGCCATCGACGCGAGGCCGAGCATCTCGGTCATGAGCGAGAGGCCGGGGCCGGAGGTCGCCGTCATGGACTTCACGCCGGCGAAGGAGGCGCCGACGACGGCGCCGATCGCGGCGAGCTCGTCCTCGGTCTGGACGACGGAGCCGCCCATCTTCGGGAGCCACTCCTCGACGAACTGGAGGATCTCGGTCGAGGGCGTGATCGGGTAGCCCGCGAAGAACCGGCAGCCGGCGTGGAGCGCGCCGAGCGCGGACGCCTCGTTGCCGGACATGAGGAGCTTCGAGGGGCCGGGCGTGAACGTGATGCCGCGGTCCTTCAGGGTCGCGAGCGTCGCGCCGTGGACCATGCCGGCGTCGAACGCCTTGAGGGCGAGCTCGCCGACGGCCGCCTTCTTGCGGCCGAACCGCTTCACGACGGCGCGGCGGATCGTCTCCTGGCGGAGCCCGAACAGCGCCGTGAGGACGCCGAGCCCGACGACGTTCTTCGAGCCCTTCGCGCCCGCGTCGCCTGCGAGCTTCGCGAACGGCACGGGAAGGAAGTGCGCGTTCGCGCCGAGCCCGAGGTCCTCCTTCGTGCGAAGGACGGGGTCCGCCTCGTCGAAGAGGACGACCGCGTCGGCGGCGGGAAGGACCTCCCCCTTGAACCGTCCGAAGTCGGCCCAGGAGAAGACGACGAGGACGTCGACGGCGTCCCCCTGTTCATAGATCGCGTCCGGGCTCAGGCGCACCACGCACGAGGATTCGCCGCCCCGGATCTGGGGACCGTACGCCTCGGTCTTGATGACGTTGAGCCCGTCGCGCGCGCCGGCCTGGGACAGGATGTCGCCCATGGTGACGATCCCGTCGCCGCCGGCCCCGACCATCGCGATGGTGAGATCACGTCTCGACATGGCGCACAGGGTCTCGCGAGCGGGCCCCCCCGTCCATGATGCGAACGGATCATAGAATCCCGAGACGCAGTCTCAGGTCGACGGGATCAGCCTGAGATGAGCCGCGCGAGCGCGTACGCGGCGCCGGACGCGAGCGCGCCGACGAGGACCGTCCGCAGGGCTTCGGCGGCCGCCGGGCGGCCCGTGAGGCGCCCCTTGAAGGCCCCGAAGACCCCGAGCGCGATCAGCGTGACGGCGACGGACGCCATGAGAGCCGTCGTGATGGGCACGTGGAAGAGGTACGGGGCGAGCGGAATCGCGCCGCCGGCGACGTACGAGCCGCCGATCGTGACGGCCGAGACGCGCGCCCGTTTCGGGTCGGGCTCGGAGAGGTGGAGCTCCTCGCGCATCATGAACTCCACCCAGCGGTCCCGGTCCGAGCACACGGCGTCGACCGCCTTCTCGAGAACGTCCCCGTCGAGGCCCCAGCCCTTGAAGACCTTGCGGACCTCTTCCTTCTCCTCGGCCGGGACCTCGTCGACTTCCTCGTGCTCGCGGCGCAGCTCGGAGCGCCACGTGTCCGACTCGCTCTTGGCCGCGAGATAGCCGCCGAGGCCCATCGCGATCGCGCCGGCCGCGAGCTCGGCGACGCCCGCGACGAGGACGACGCTCGAGCTCGCGACCGCCCCCGAGAGGCCGGCCGCGAGGGCGAACGGGACCGTGAGCCCGTCCGACATCCCGAGGACGACGTCCCGGACCGTCTCGGAGCCCTCGAAGTGCGTCTCGACGTGGTGGTGGCGGGGACGGCCCCTCGAGATCCCCTTCGCATGAGGCGGCGCCTGGGGCGTGTGCGGCCGCGCCATCCCGGCCTCGTGTGCGCTCACGGGTTCGTCTGCCAGATCTCGAGCCCCTTCACGAGGGCCCGGTCGTCCATCTTCACGAGGGCCACGATGCCCGCGGCGACGTCTTCCGGCTGGATCGCCTTCTTCTCGTCGAACGTCATTCCCGCCTTCCGGGCGAGGTCCGTCGCGACCGTGGACGGGTAGACGACGGACACGCGCACGTCCGACGTGCGCGCCTCGTACATCATCGCCTCCGAGAGGCCCGCGAGGCCGAACTTGGACGCGCAGTACGCGCCGCCGCCCGCGAAGCCGCGGCGTCCGGCGGTGGAGGCGACGTTCACGATGTGCCCGCGCCGGCGCGACTTCATCCCGGGCAGGACGGCCCGCGACATGAGGAACGGCCCGCGGAGGTTGACCGCGATCACGCGGTCGAAGACGAGCGTGTCCATCTTCTCGACGGGCGCGGCCACGAAGACGCCCGCGTTGTTCACGAGGACGTCGACCGGGCCGAGCTGCTGCTCGGCCGCCGCGACGACGCGCGACACGACGCCCTCGTCGGAGACGTCGCCCGGCAGGACCGCCGACGGCGCGCCGAGCTCCTTGAGCTCCTTCGCGACGTCCGCGAGGCTCTTCTTCGTGCGGCCCACGAGCGCCACCTTCGCGCCCTCGAAGGCGAAGGCCAGGGCGACCGCCCGTCCGATCCCGCGCCCGGCGCCCGTGACGAGGACGACGCGTCCCTTCAGTTCCATGCGCTTCTCCAGACGGAATTCTAGGCCCGGCGAGGCGAACGTGGTCCGGCGCTCCCTGCCGGCCTCACTTCTTTCCGGGCTCGCCGTCGAGCGACTCGAGCGTCGCCGTCGAGGGCGGGCGCTCCGCCTGCAGCCGCTTCGCGACGGCCTCGGCCCGGCGGAGGGCCCGGAGCACGTTTCCGCCCGCGAGCTTGACGAGGTCCACGTCGCTCCAGCCCCGGCGGACGAGCTCGGCGAAGAGGTTCGGGTACGTCGAGACGTCCTCGAGGCCGACGGGCCACGAGTCGTTGCCGTCGAAGTCGGCGCCGAGCCCCACGTGGTCGACGCCCGCGACCTTCCGGACGTGCTCGACGTGGTCGGCGACCTGGCCGACCGTCGCCTTCGGGATCTTCAGCGGCGCGAAGATCTCCTTCCAGAGCGCGTCGCGGTCCTTCTCGCTCGCGAGCGCCTTCGACCGCGCGTTGTACTCGCGGAACGCCGGCATGAGGACCTTCGCGGCCTCGGGCGACACGAAGCCCGACACGAACGCGACCATGACGACGCCGCCGTTCTTCGGCAGGAGCGCGAGGACGTCGTCGGGCACGTCGCGCGGGACGTCGCAGAGGGCGCGCGCCGACGAGTGGGAGAAGATGACCGGCGCCTCGGAGACCCGCAGCGCCGCGCGCATCGTCTCCGGCGCGACGTGCGAGAGGTCCACGAGCATCCCGAGCCGGTTCATCTCGCGGACGACTTCCTCGCCGAACCTCGTGAGGCCGCCGTGGCGGGCCGGCGGGTCCGTCGCGCTGTCGGCCCAGGCGAGGGACGTGTTGTGCGTGAGCGTCAGGTACCGCGCGCCGAGGGCGTGATAGGCGCGCAGCGCGCCGAGCGAGTTCTCGAGGACGTGGCCGCCCTCCATGCCGAGGAAGGAGGCGATCTTCCCGGCCTTGAACGCCTTCTCGGCGTCGTCGGCCGTGAGCGCGAGCGCGAAGGTGTCGGGGTAGCGCTCGAGGATCCGCCGCGCGAGCTCGATCTGCTCGAGCTGGACGCGCGCCCAGCCCTCCTTCATCTCGCCGGGCACGTAGACGGACCAGAACTGCCCGCCGACGTGGCCGGCCCTGAGGCGCGGGATGTCCGTCTGGCCCGGCGCCTTCACCCGAAGGTCGTACGCGGCGACGTCTCCCGGCGCCGTCTTCGATTCGCGCACGGCCCAGGGGAGGTCGTTGTGTCCGTCGATCAGGATGTGCCGCGTCAGGAGTTCCTTCGCGTGCGCAAGGGCCGGATCGTCGGCCGCAAAGGCGGAGGACGCGAGGCCGAGCGCGAGCGCGGCGGCGAGGGGACGGACAGTTCGGAGCTGCATCGCGGGACGATATCCCGGCCGCCCCTGCTACGCTGGCCGGCTCCGATGTCCGACGCGCCGCCCCGCCCCGCTCCGGCTCCCCGGTTCGACCCCGCGCGCCGGCGGGCGGTGACGTTCGCGCTCGTCCTCGTGACGTCGCTCTCGTCGTTCGAGTCGACCGTCGTCACGACGGCGATGCCGACGATCATCGGGGACCTGCACGGCCTGCCGCTCTACTCGTGGGTCTTCTCGGTGTACCTGTTCGGGTCGACGATCACGATGCCGGTTTACGGAAGGCTCGCGGACGTCCACGGCCGGCGCAGGATGATGCTGCTCGCGATCGCGCTTTTCGCGGGCAGCTCGCTCCTCTGCGCGTTCGCCCGGACGATGCCGCACCTCATCGTCGCGCGCGGCCTGCAGGGCCTCGGCGCGGGCGGCCTCATCCCGCTCGCGCTCACGGTCTCGGGCGACCTCTACTCGATCGAGGAGCGCGCCCGGATCCAGGGCCTCTTCAGCTCGATCTGGGGCGTCTCGAGCGTGCTCGGCCCGCTCGCGGGCGCGTTCCTGACCGTGACGCTCGGCTGGCGCTCGATCTTCCTGCTGAACCTCCCGCTCGGCCTCCTCGCCGCGTGGATCGTGGCCACGAGAATGATCGAGTCCGTCGGGGCCGCGCGCCCTCCGCGGGGCGCACCGGGACTCGTCTCGCTCCTCCGGCGGCGCGCGACGGCGTACCCCTACGCCTCGGCCGCGCTCATGGGGATCGCGCTCTACGGCGTGTCCACGTACGTGCCGCTCTACGTCCAGGGCGCGCGCGGCGGCACCGCGAGCTCCGCCGGCGCGGTCGTGACGCCGCTCATCCTCTTCTGGGCGCTGTCGGCGACGGCGGGCGGGCGCCTCATCCTGCGCACCGGATTCCGGCGCTCGGCCGTCCTCGGGGCGTGCCTGCTCGTCCTCGGCTTCGCCGGGCTCCTCGCGGCGGCGGCGCTCGACGCCCCGACCATCTGGATCAGCGCAGCGTGCGCCGTCGTGGGCCTCGGCCTCGGTCCGACGGCGCTCGCGCAGCTCCTCGCCGTCCAGGAGGACGCGCCCGCAGAGCAGCGTGGCGTCGCCACGAGCCTCGTGCCCTTCTTCCGCACCGTCGGCGGCTCGCTCGGCGTCGCCGCGATGGGCGGCGTCCTCGCGGCCGGCCTCAAGGCGCGCCTCGGGCCGTCGCTCGAGTCCGCGAGCCGCGCGCTCTCGGGCGGGATCCCCGCCCCGCCTCTCTTCCGGCTCGCGCTGGAACACTCGCTCCTGCCCGTATTCGGGGCGCTCCTCGCAGCTGCCGCCCTCTCGGTCCTCGCGGCGGCCCGGTTTCCGGCGGGGCGCCACCGCCCCGGCTGAGACCCCGTCGCGCGTTGCTCGCGGGCTGCCGTCTGGGGGAAGATCGGCGGCCTCCGTGACACGTCTTCGCGCGCGCGCCCTGCTCGCCTTCTCGGCGTGCCTCGCCGCTCTTCCGGCGGCGGGCGCGGAGCCGCTCCGCGTGGCGTCGCTCCACGCGAGCCTCGCGCCCGCCGCGGAGTTCGCCCTCGGCGACCCGGCGGGCGGAGCCGCGGCGGCCGGGTCCCTCGCCTTCCGCGCCATCGCGGTGCCGTCCACGTGGCAGGAAGCAGGAGTCCCCGGGCACGGCGTCGGCTGGTACCGCTTCCGGTTCACGCTCGAGCCCGACGTCGCGGACAAGCCCCTCGCCTTCCTCTGCGCGCAGATCCGGGACGCCGACGAGGCGTTCCTCGACGGCGAGCGGGTCGGGGGCACCGGAGCGATTCCCGCCCGCGTACGACAAGGGGACGCTCGTCCGGCGCCTTTACGAGCTCCCGGCCAGCCTCACGACCCGGCCGGGAGTCCACACGCTCCTCCTGAGGGTCTACAACGCCGGGCCGCGCGGCGGCGGGATCACCCGGACGCCCTGGCTCGACGGCGTGACGGCGGCGAACCGGACGCGCGTCCTCCACGAGGCGCCGCTCGCGCTCGTGGCGGCCGCGATCTTCTCCCTCGGCCTCTTCGCCCTCTTCGTCTTCGTGCGCGACCGGCGGCAGGTCGAGTTCCTCGTCTTCTTCCTATTCACGGTCGGCGTCGCCCTGTACCTCGGGACGGGGATCTCCGTGTGGTCGCTCATCGGGGTGCCGCTTTCGCCCGTCTTCCGCCTGAACCTCGCGCTCTCGCTCTCGATTCCCGGGCTCCTCGCGCTCTTCTTCTACCGCTTCTACATCGCGCGCCCGCCCCGGTGGATCCGGGCCGTCCTCACGATCGAGGGCGTCTGCGCCGCACTCTGCCTCGTGTGGCCGCGCGTGGACGACCTCTACCGGCTCCTCCCGGTCGGTTACGCGGCGATCGCGGTCATCTGCGGCCACGTCGCGGTGCTCCTCGTCGCGAAGTGGCGGCGGGGCGTCTCGTACGCGCGGCCCGTCCTCGCGGGCTTTCTCGTCGTGTTCGCCGCGACACTGCACGACATCGTGCAGGACCTCGCCTCCATTCCCGAGCCGTACCACCTGCAGCTCGTCGGGCCCGCGTTCCTCGTCTTCGCGGTGATCTTCCTGTCGGTCGTCGCGGACCGCATGGCGCGCATGAGGGAGGCAGCCGCGACGGACCCGCTCACGGGGCTCCCGAACCGCCTGGGCCTTTTCGACCGCATTTCGCTCGAGCTCGCGCGCACGAGACGCTCGGGCCGCCCGGTGGCCGCGGCCGTGGTCGACCTCGACCGCTTCAAGGACTTCAACGACCGCCAGGGCCACCTCGCCGGGGACCGCCTCCTGATCGGCGTCGGCGAGGCGCTCACGGGCGCGCTGCGCGCGACCGACCTCGCGGTCCGGTTCGGCGGAGAGGAGTTCGTCGTCCTCCTGCCCGAGATCGGCCGCGAGGAGGCCGTCGCCTGCTCCGAGCGCATCCGGCTCGCCGTCTCGAACGTGCGCGTGCCGGGCGCCGACGCGCGCGTCACGGCCTCGATCGGCGTCGCCGTGCACGACCCCGCGGAGGGCCCCCCGCCCAGCGCGGCCGCCCTCCTGCGCGAGGCCGACACCGCGCTCTACCGCGCCAAGGCGCTCGGGCGGGACTGCGTCTGCCTCGCGGAGGGGCCGGTCGCCGGCGAGCGGTTGCGCGCCATCAGCGGCGACTCGGGGTGACAATGGGGGCCGTGAAGGAGGCCGCCATGCGCCACTCCCTGAGCTTCGCCGTCGTCGTCGCCGCGGCTGTTGCGCTCGCATCGCCCGCGCGGGCGCAGGACAGGTCCGCGGGCCAGACCGTCGTCGTCCCGTCGCTGCCCGGAATGCCGAACCAGGAAGTGAAGATCGCGGGCCAGGAGCTCGCCGGCTCCGCCATGGTCGGCCCCGAAGCTTCCTATACGGGCCGGGTCGTCCAGTGGGAAGAGGGCCGCTCGATCACCATGACGTTCCAGGACGGCATCACGCGCGTGGTGCCGGTCGCCTCGAACATCATTTTTCCGCCGGACCTCCGCCCGGGCGGCATGCTGACCGTCACCGTGAGGCAGACGTCGGACGGACGCTTCAAGGTGACGGGCCTCTCGACGGCGCTCCCGCCGCCGCCGGCGAACCCGACCGCGGCCGCCACGGCCGTCGCGCCGGCGAGCACGGCCGCGGCCGTGCCGGCACCGGCACCGGCGCCGGCTGCGATGGCGGAGCCGCCGGCCCCGGGTCCGAAGCGAAAGGCCATCGTCGGCGCTTCCTACCTCACGCTTCGCGGGACCATCAAGTCCATCGACGGGGACACGGTGACGTTCGTCGAGGCGAACGGGACCGAGCGCACGACGAAGCTCGCCGAGAAGGCCGTCGTGGCCAAGGGGCTCGCGGCGGGGGACAAGGTCGTCGTGCGGGTCCCGCTGCAGAAGCCGTTCGACGGGAAGACGGCCGACCGGGTCGAGCGGCCGAAGCCGCCGAAGACGCCGCCGCCGTCGAAGTTCAGCGAGGCCCAGTCCCCGAAGAACTGATGCGGACGTCGGCCCTTCTCGCACTCGTCGTCGCGTGCGCCGCGCTCGCGCGGACGGCGGCGGCCCAGCCCACCGCGGTCCCGACGCCCGCGGGTGCCGGCGCGGTCGCGCCGTCCGACCAGAAGGCCGTGAGGCCCGCGCTCCCGGACGAGCGCGCGAACCCGACCCTCGACCTCGGGACCGCGCCGCCGACGCCGGCGCCGCTGCCGGCGCCGCTGCCGCTGCCGGCGGCGGCTTCCTCCTCCGCGACGCCCGTCCGATCCCCGGCTCCCGTCGAGGAGCCGGGCCGCTCCGAGCCGGACACGGGCGAGTCCCCGGCGGCAGCGGGCAGCGTGCACCGCAAGCCCGGCGTCGCGGGCAGGCCCGTGAGCGTCGCGAAGGCGCCGCCGCTCACGGTCGTCGCGTACGAGCCGGGGAAGACGCTCACGCTGCGCCGGGCGGAGGGGACGACCGTGACGTATCCCCTCGCGAAGAAATCCGACGTGCCGAAGGGCCTCGCACCCGGGCAGTTCGTGACGATCAAGACACGCGCCGAGCACGGGAAGAGGGTCGTCACGCGGGTGCGCGAGGCGAGCGAGACGCCCGTTCTCACGAACGTGAACTGAGCGCGGCGTCGCGCGTGGTCCTCTTCGAGAACGCCGACGTCCTCGCGCTGGACAAGCCGCCCGGCGTCTCGATGGCGACGTCCTCGCGCCCTCACTCCGCGGAGGACGCGGTGAGACGCCTCCTCGCCGCGTGCGGCGTCGCGGAAACCGAGCCGCTCTTGCTCCTCGTCCACCGGCTGGACGTCGGGACGAGCGGCGTCGTCCTCCTCGCGAGGAGCGACGCGGCGCATCGCGCTCTCTCCCGCGCCCTCCAGCAGAGGACGGCGAAGAAGACCTACCGCGCGCTCGTGTGGGGGCACCCCGTCCCGGCGCGCGGCACGATCGACCTCGCCCTCACGCGGGACCCGAAGGTCGGGCGGAAGATGCGCGTCGCGCCGGACGGAAAGCCGTCGGTCACGGACTACGAGACGCTGCAGCGCTGCCGGTCGCTCGCCGACCTGAGGCTCACGCCCGGAACGGGACGCACGCACCAGATCCGCGTTCACCTCTCCGCGAAGGGCCATCCGATCGCGGGCGACGACTTCTACGGCGGCGCGACGCGCTGGCGGGGCGTGAAGGATCCGGACCTGCGCGCGGCGCTCCGGCGCCTCGCGCACCCGCTGCTCCACGCGGAACGGATCGTGATTCCGGAGATGGGGATCGACGTCTCCGCGCCGCTTCCGGCGGATTACGAAGAGGTTCTTCGACGATGCGGCGGCTGCTGATGCAGCCGCCGCATATCCCCACTTTCTAGAAAATCACTTTCGCGGCGAGCTGCACGATGCGCGGGCCCGAGGAGGCCGTCGGGAAACCGTACGTCGAGACCGGCGCGAGATTCTGGCCGGCGACGACCCTCCAGTAGGTCTGCGTGACGCCGACGACGTTCGAGCGGTTCAGGATGTTGAAGGCCTCGGCGATGATCTGCAGGTTGACCGCCCCGATCGGGATGTCCTTCGTGAGGCGCGGGTCCCACGACATGTACATCGGATAGCGCTGGCTGTTGCGCGCGAAGCCCGGTGCGATGTCGTTGCGGTTGTTCCCGTCGTTGTTGAGGTCCGTGAGCGGAGTCAGCGTCGGCGTGTACGGCTGCCCGCTCGCGATCGTGAGGATGCCGGAGAGCGACCAGCCGCCGAGGACGGCGTGCGTCCAGCCGTCCGCCTCGCGGAAGTAAGGCATGCTCCAGTAGGCCGAGATCACGAGTCGATGGGGCTGGTCGGCGTCGCCGACGGCGCGGTCCACGTTGAAGTTGCGCGGGTCGGAGACCTGCTTGGCGTCGTCGCCGCCGTTCGGTACGACCGACGTCGCGTCCGGCTTCGTGTCGATGACCTTGCCGTACGTGTACGCGATGCGCGCCTGCCAGTTGTTCGAGAAGCGCTTGTTGATCTCGAGCGTGGCGCCGTTGTACTCGGACTCGGCCGAGCTCTGGAACTCGATGACGCGGTTGAAGTTCGAGAAGGGCCGGTCGCTGCCGTACCTCACGATCGTGTAGGTCCTGCCCGTCGAGTCGGTGTACGTCGTCGTGCCGGGCGATCCGAGGTTGATGTCCGTGGAACGCTGCAGGTGCGTGCCCTTCACGTAGAGGTACGAGAGGGCGACCGCGATGTCGGGCGTCACGGCGTGCTCGACGCCGAGCGACGCCTGCTGGACGAGCGGGTTCTGGAAGTTCGGGTCGAAGACGAAGATCGTGGGTTTCGGGGGGTTCACGCCCGACGGGACCGACGGGAAGATGTTCGGGTACGTCGGCATCTGGGCGCCCGTGAACGTGAGCGTCTGGACGTTGATGCCGTTGTTCGACATCGCCGTCCCGATCATGATCGAGGGAGTCCGTCCGTAGAACATGCCGTAACCGCCGCGAACGACGGTCTTGTCCTGGCCCTTCGGCGTCCATGCGAAGCCCGCGCGGACCGCGAATTCATTGTCGCCCTCGGGAATGTTGCTCGTGTCGAGGCCGGCGGCGAGAAGCTGCGGGTCGGGGTTGCGCACGGTGCCGGCGGCGGCCCCCTGCTTGTCGTAGCGGACGCCGAGGTTGAGCGTGAGGCTCGCGTTCGGGCGCCACTCGTCCTGCAGGAAGAATGCGGGCTCCGAGAGGTCCGGGTTCGTGTACGGGCCCGACGTCCCGGCGCCCGGGAAGGCCTGCACGTACTGGGAGGGGATCCCGAGGTTGTAGTTCCCGACGGTGTTGAAGGTGTAGCTGCCGGAGAAGTTGCCGGGGAACCAGTTCAGGATGAGGTCGCGGCTCCAGTCGAAGCCGGCCTTGAACGTGTGATCCCCGAAAAGGAACGTCGCGGCGTCTCCGACCTGGTAGCGGGTGATCGTCGTCTCGCGCGGGCTGAAGTTGTTGCGCCCGATCGTGAACGCGAACGCGCCCTGCTGAATGAGCGCCTCGGGGTCCGTGGTGTTCGCGAGGCCGGGCTCGGAGTCCTTGGCGTACTGGCCGCGGAGCTCGTTGAAGACCGCCGGCGACAAGGAATTCGACACGCTTGCCGTCACGGTGTCGGTGTTGACGAGCGAGTCACCCGAGTGCTGGCTCGACTGGGTGGGACCGCCGTTCTCGTTGTTGACGCCCGTGAAGCGCTGCCGGTTGTACCGCATCGAGACCTGCGCGTTCGAGGTGACGTTCCAGTCGGCCTTGAGGAGGAAGACGTCCTGGTTCTGGCCACGGTCGTACGGGCTCGTGAGCGGCTGGAGCTTCGCGAGGCCCGCGGCCGTGTTCGGATCGTTGAGGTTGAGGCCGGACGTGTTCAGGATGACGGGCTGGCCGTTCGTGTTGCGCTGCCCGTCGTAGTTCGCGAAGAAGAAGAGCTGGTCCTTCACGATCGGGCCGCCGAGGCTCGCCCCGAACTGGTTGTAATGGTAGTTGCTGATCGGGCGTCCGTTGATGACGTTGATGTAGTCGTTCGCGTTCAGCCCCTTGTCGCGGTAGAACTCGAACGCCGTTCCGTGGAACTCGTTCGTGCCGGATTTCGTGACGACGTTGATCACGGCGCCGCCCGCGCGCCCGTACTCGGCCGAGTAGGCGTTGCGGTTCACCTGGAACTCCTTCACGGCGTCCTGGCTGAACTGGTACGGCGCGCGGCCCGACCCCGTGCGGCCGAGGGACTGGCCGAAGAACGTGTTGTCGTTGTTGGCGCCGTCGATCACGAGGCTGTTCAGCGTGCCGCGCTGGCCGGCGAAGCTGATGTCGCCGAGGCGCGGATCCTTCGTGACGCCGGGCGTCGTGAGGACGAAGTCGATGAAGTTGCGGCCGTTCGTCGGGAGGTTCTGGATGTACGTCTCGTTGACGGCGGAGGCCTGTTCGCTCTTCGTGATCTCGATGACCGGGGTCTCCGCGGTGACTGCGATCGTCGACTTCACGCTCGCGAGCGCCATGACGAGCTTCAGGCTCGTGTCCGCTCCGACGCTGACCTCCGCGTGGCCGACGCTCGACGCCGTGAAGCCCTGCAGGCTCGACGCCACGTCGTAGACGCCGACGGGGACGAGCGGGAGCTGGAACGCTCCCGCCGCGTTCGACGTCGCCGTGCGGACGGCGCCCGTCTTCACGTTCTTCGCGGTCACGGCCGCGCCGGGGAGCGGCGCTCCGGTCGTGTCGAGGACCGTGCCCGAAATGCTCCCGGTGGCGCTCTGCGCGAGCGCGGGCCCGGCCCCTGCGCAGAGGGCGAGCACGGCCAGAAACGCAAACGAGACTCTGACGCTTCGAAACATCACAACCTCCTCCATCGAGTCCGAATTCGTCGAACGAACGCCGGGTCTCCGCGGGCAGGAATCGTTTGGACGGCGCGGAGACTAATACAGATCCGGCCCCGTCAGAGAGCCCGCCAGGACAGCGCTCCGAGGTCCCGCGTAAACGCGAGCGCTTCGAGGAGCGGGGCCAGCGGCGCTCCGGCCGCGGGCCGGCCGTTCACGCTCGAGACCGCGAGCCGTCGCGGCCGCCCGAGCGGGTCGCGCGAGCGCCGCAGCAGGTCCTGCAGGGCGGACAGCGCGGCCTTGAGCGCCCGGTCCGTCGCGGTCGCCCCGGTCGCGAGCGCGCCCCCGGCGTCCAGAGAGAAAAGAACGTCGCCGCCTTCGAGCGCGACCCAGCCGTCGCGCGCGCCGAGCCCGTCGAGCACGGGGTCGGCCGCGACTGCCACCGCGAGGGCGGGCCCGTCGTCCGAGGGGCGCTCGTTCCGCCGCAGGGTCTCGACGGTCTCCTCCTCGGCGTACTGAAGGGGCCCGCGCCCCTCGAGGAACTCGCCGCGGCGGAGGTCGCCGCGCATCTCCATGCGCGCGAAAGCGGGCGCGACGTCGGTCCAGCGCACGGCGGCCGCGTCCTCGCGCTCGAGCGTCGCGCGAGACACGACGCCCCATCGGGCGAGGAGGAGACGCGCCCACGCCTCGGCGCGCTCGTCCGCGCGCAGCGGCTCGCCCGCGACGCCGGGGGAGTCGAGGAGCGACCATCTGCCTGAGGGGAGAGAAGAAAGAGAAGAACTTCTTAGAAGGTGAAGAGGGCGCGCCGCTCCGGCCGCGCCCGCGAGTCGCGCCGAGACTCTCCTTTCCGTGTCCCGAAGGACCTGCCGGCTCGGGCGAGACGCAGCGCCGGGCCGCGGCGCCGCCATGACCCCTTGCCCGACCCGTTCCCCGCGCCTTCTAAGCAGGATTTCTCTGAATCCCTGTATTCCATCCCCGGTCACGAGCCCTGCGAGGACGAGCTCGACGAGCGCCTTCGGGATCTCCCGTTCGCCCTTCTCGCGTTCGCCGCGCGCGGCGAGGTCGGCGAGGAAGGACGCGCCGGAGACGGCGAGCTTCCCGTAGAGGTCGCGGGCCGCCGGCGAGAGGCCGTCGAGCGCGACCGGGCCGGGCGGCAGGAGGACCGCGCCCTCGCCCCGGAAGAGGAACGACAGGCGCGCGGCGCGCGGGTCCTTCGCGCCGTGGGCCCGCCAGACGAGGAGGCCCCGCGCGGACAGGACGTCGAGCGCGTCCGGCTCCGCAGCCGCGAGGCGCGCGGGAAGCAGGGCCGCCTCCCACGCGAGCGCGGGCAGCGGAAGGCCGCGCAGGAGGCCGACGGCACGCTCGGCCGCGTTCGGACCCGCGAAGCGCGCGCCGAGGGCGACGCCCTGGCGCTGCGCCAGGAAGGCGCGGTACGCGGCGAGGGGCACGGGCCGGATCTCCCGGCGCAGGATCCCGAGCGTCCTCCGACGGACGCTCTCGGCGAGGCGCGCGCCCGCCCAGCGCAGCACCCCGTCCGACGCGCCGAAGCGCGCGCGCACGACGAGCGCGTCCAGCCGCAGCGCCTCGAGCGCGGCCTCGACCCGGGTCGCCGCGACGCCGTAGCGTCGGACGAAGTCCTCGGCGAGCGCCGGCCCGCGGGTCGCGAAGAACCGGAGAACGATCTGCTCCAGAGGCGAGGGCGCCGCCGAACCGCCCGAGGCGACGCCGTGCAGGGGGAAGGGGCGTTGAAGATCTTCTTCGAGTGCGCGTGTGGGGGCCGGAAAGAAGGTCGCGGCGGAGCCGCGTCCGTCGGCGCCTCGCGCCGCGAGGGTGCGGCCGAGGGCGGCCTCGAATGCCGGGACGTCCTCCGCGGCCACCCACCTCCATTCACCTTCGAAGAAATACTCCGCGACACTTCCGCGCATCGACAGCTCGCCGAGCCACGTCTTCCCCTCTCCGGAGCAGCGCTCTCTGATCTCCTCCCCGGTCAGATCTCCCAGCTCCTGGAAGAACGAAAGCAGCTCGTCCGGCGTCCGCGCCATGCGCGGCGGGACGAGGCGCGAGGCCTCGGCGCGCGCGGCGTCGGCCGCCTCGGGGCGGAGGGCGTCGGGCAGGGTCTCGCCGAGCACCTCGCCGAGGAGCTCGCGATTCATCGCGAGCGCGTGGATTCCGCGCTCGGCCTTCGGCGCGTCCCACTCGTAGAGGTACGCCGCGACGAAGTTGAAGAGGAGCGACCGCGCGGCCGGAGACGGCAGCTTCCGCGCGTCCACGGTCCGGCCGACGGCGCCGGAGGCGAGGTCGTCGAGGAGCCGGAACAGGCGGTCCGTCTCCCAGACGTCGCGCAGGCAGTCCCGGTACGTCTCGGCGACGATCGGGAAGTCCGGCAGGCCGCGCGTCGTCTGCAGGAGGTCGCGCGCGCGCATGCGCTGCAGCCAGAACGGCGTCCGCTTCCCCGAGCGGGCGCGGGGGAGGAGGAGCGCGCGCTGGGCGTTCTCGCGGAAGCGCGCCCCGAAGAGCGAGGAGTTCGGGAGGTCGGCGAGGAGGCGCTCGCGGGCTTCGCCGGACGTCAGGCGCGCGAGACGCTCGATCGGGACCTCGCGCTCGGCGCGCGGGAGGCGCAGGAGGATCCCGTCGTCCGTCGCGACGGCTTCGGCCTCGACACCCGTCTCCTCGGAGAGGACGCCCGCGAGCGCGAGCGACCACGGGACGTTCACGCCCTTGCCGAAGAGCGAGCGCACGACGACGCACGGGTCGCCGAGCTCGTTCGGGAACGTCTCGAAGACGACGAGCGTGTCCGAGGCGACGCCCGGCGACTCGAAGGCCTCCCGGCGGATGCCCGCGACGAGGGACGCCGACGCGTCGGGGTCGCAGCCGTAGCGCGCATGCAGGAAGTCCGGCAGCGCCGGGTCGTCGAGCCGCTCGGCGATCGTCCGCTTGAGGCGTCCGACGCGCGCGGCGAGCTTCGCGGTGCGGCCGATGCCCTCGCCCCGCCAGAAAGGCATCTTCGCGGGCGCGCCCGCGGCGTCCTCGACGACGACGCGGTCGTGGTGGAGGGCCACGGCGCGCCAGGCGCGCGAGCCGAGGAGGAAGACGTCGCCCGTCCGCGTCTCGTGGACGAACTCCTCGTCGAGGTCGCCGACGACCGTCCGCCCGTCGCGAAGGACGGCCTTGTACGCGCCGCGGTCCCCGATCGTGCCGCCGTCGAGGAGGGCCGCGAGGCGCGCCGCGGGCAGGGCCGAGACGCGGTCCGTCGCGCGATCCCAGACGAGCTTCGGCGCGAGGGCCGCGAAGCGCTCCTTCGGGTACTTGCCGGAGAGCATCGCGAGCGTCTCGACGAAGAGGGACCTCGGAAGCGCGCGGTACGGCGCCGCACGCCGGAACGTCGCGAGGAGGGACGCGGAGGTCGGCGCGTCCGCGCCGCGCCCGACGACCTCCGCGACGATCTGCTGCGCGAGGACGTCGAGCGGAAACTGCGGCGGGCGCGTCTCCTCGACGTCGCCCTCGCGCATCGCCTCGACGGTCGCCGCGCACTCGAGGACGTCGTCGAAGAAGAGCGGCACGAAACGCCCGCGCGCGGACTGCCCGACGAGATGGCCGGAGCGGCCCACGCGCTGGAGGGCGCGGGCGACGCCCTTCGGGCTGCCGAGCTGGACGACGGAGTCGATCTCGCCGACGTCGAGCCCGAGCTCGAGGGAGCCGGTCGCGACGAGGACGCGGAGGGCGCCGGCCTTGAGGTCGCGCTCGACCTCCTCGCGCACGGCGCGCGCGACCGAGCCGTGGTGCGTCGGGACGGACCTGCCGAGCTTCTCCTCGAGCTTCGCGGCGACGCGCTCGGCCTGGCGCCGGTTGTTGCAGAAGACGAGCGTCGTGCGCCGGAGCGCGGCCTCGGCGGCGATCGCCTCGACGGCGGCCCCCCACGGCGAGTCGTCCGTCGGGTGGTCGGCGTCGCCCCTGGGCGAGAGGACGGCGAGGTCGAGCGCCTTTCGTGCCGGGACGACGAGCGCCTCGACCGGGTGCGCGCCTCCCGCGAACGCCGCCACGTCCGCGACGGGCTCGACGGTCGCCGAGAGCGCGATGCGCTGCGGGGGCTTCCCGCCGGCCGCGCGGACGACGTCCTCGAGGCGCTCGAGGGAGAGGGCGAGGTGCGCGCCGCGCTTCCCGCCGGCAACGGAGTGGATCTCGTCGAGGATGACGGTCCTCGCCGTGCCGAGAAGCGAGCGGCCGGAGCCCGTGAGAAGGAGGTAGAGCGACTCGGGCGTCGTGATGAGGACGTCGGGCGGCCGGCGCAGCTGCTCGCGCCGGGCCGACGGGGGCGTGTCGCCCGTCCTCACGGCCGTAGTGACGGAAGGGACGGGCCCGCCGCCCGCGGCGGCGAGGGCGCGCGCGATCCCGGCGCGGGGCCGCTCGAGGTTGCGCGCGATGTCGTTGTCGAGCGCCTTGAGCGGCGAGACGTAGAGGACGGACAGGGACGGTCCGCGGTCGCCCGCGAGCTTCCGCCGGACGATGCCGTCGAGGCCGACGAGGAACGCCGCGAGCGTCTTCCCGGTGCCGGTCGGCGACACGAGGAGGACGTTCGCGCCGGCCGCGATGCGCGGCCACGCGAGCCGCTGCGCGGCGGTCGGCCCGTCCGGGAACTCGGCGCGGAACCAGCCGGCGACGGCGGGGTGGAACAGGCCGGCGGCGTCGTCCACGGCGATCCGGCGGCTCAGCGGGGACCGGCGGCGCCCGCGGGCGTCAGGCGCTCGCAGCCCCGGAGCGCGAGGAGAGACGCGCCCCCGGCCGCGAGCAGGAGGACCGCGCCGAGGAACAGGAGGAGCGGGCCGCGCCTGCCCGCGCGCGGGGGTTTCATGCCGGCCGTCCGCTTCGGGCGCGTCATCGGCGCCGTGGATTCCGTGAGCGACGCACCGGGGCTCGTCGCGGGCGAGGCGGGCGCGGGAGTCCGGGGCGGCGCGTACGGCGCGACCGCCGGCACCTCGCGCGTCGCCACGCTGCGGACGGGCCGCGCCGCGAGCTCGCGCCGCGCCATCAGGAGGTCGAGGATCATCTGGCCCGCGCTCCCGTAGCGCTCGTTCACGTCCTTCCGGAGGGCGCGCGCGACGATCTGCTTGAGGACGTCCGGGACCCGGTCGGGCTCAGGCCAGGGGTCCGCCTCCTTCGTCATCATCTTGGCGACCATCTGCGTGACGCTCGCGCCCGAGAACGGGTGCGTGCCGGCGAGCATCTGGTAGAAGACGATCCCGAACGAGAAGAGGTCCGACCGCTCGTCGAGGGCGCTCCCGAGGGCCTGCTCGGGCGAGAGGTAGTCGAGCGTCCCGACGATCATCCCTTCGCCCGTGTGCCGCGGCCCCTTGGACGAGTCGCGCGCCCCCTCGAGGAGGATCTTGCTCAGCCCGAAGTCGAGGAGCTTGGCGCGACCGTCGGGCGCGAGCATGACGTTCGAGGGCGTGATGTCGCGGTGGAGGATGCGGCTCTGGTGGGCGACCTTGAGGCCCTCGAGGACCTGGATCGCGATGTCGACGCACTCGTCGACGGTGAGCCGGCGCGCGTCCATGACCTCGTCGAGGCCCTTGCCCTCGAGGTACTCGAGGACGAGGTAGAGCGACCCCGTCGGGAAGCCCGCGTCGCGCTCGTCCGTCACGGCGAGGTCGTGCAGCGTGATGACGTTCGGGTGGTTCAGAGCCGCGACGGCGCGCGCCTCGTTCACGAATCGCCCGCGCATCTTGGCGTCCTGCTGGAGCGCGGCCGGGAGCACCTTGATCGCGACACCGCGCCCCAGCGCCGGATCCGTGGCGAGGTAAACCTCTCCCATCCCGCCCTTGCCGAGCAGGCGGACGATCTCGTACCGGCCGATGCTGCGGGGGAGAACGTCCGCGGCGGCCACTCGAAAGGCAAGTATAGGCGGGCGCGTCAGGCCGAGGGCTCGTCCCCGAGGGCGATCGTGACGTGGAGCGCCGGCGGGTCCGGCCGGGACGTCCGCGCGAGCCCCGACCGCTCGAAGACGCGGAGCATCTTCTCGTTGTCTGGCAGGACCTCCGCCTCGAAGGTCGTGATGCCGCGCGCGCGGGCGAGCGTGGCGAGCCTCCGGAAGAGGAGCGAACCGAGGCCCTTGCCCTGCAGGTCGTCCGCCACCGTGAAGGCGACCTCGGCCCTCGTCCCGTCCGCGAGGTCGCGCTCCCAGCGTGCCACGCCGGCGAGCGTGCGTGCGACCTCGGCGACGAGGGCGTACCGGACGACGTAGTCGACGTGCGCGAGGTAGTCGGCCCGCGCGCGATCCTTGTCCGGCACGGCGAAGAAGCGGAAGTAGAGGCTCCGGGGGGAGAGGCGGTCGTAGAGCTCGAGGAGGCGCGGCCCCTCGTCCTGGAAGATCGGCCTGAGGCGGACGGCCGTGCCGTCCTTCAGCACCTCGTCCGACGCGTCGGCCTCGGGGTAGGGGGCGGTTTCCCCCGGGGGGATCTCCCGGACCGTTCGAACCAACGCGGACCTCCGAGGGCTCGCGCATGATGGTACAGAATCGCGCTTCAAGTCCACGGCTGGGGGGAGACCATGAAGCTCATCACGACCATCATCCGGCCGGAGAAGCTCGCGGACGTGAAGGCCGCGCTCTTCCGCGCGGGCGTCACCGGGATCTCGCTGTCGCGCGTGCAGGGCCACGGCGGCGAGCACGACACGGTCGAGCAGTACCGCGGGACGACGCTCGTCTTCGAATTCGTCGAGAAGGTCCGGATCGACATCGCCGTCTCCGAGCCGTTCGTCGAGCCGACGATCGAGGCGATCGTCACGGCGGCGCGGACCGGCGAGGTCGGCGACGGGAAGATCTTCGTCCAGACGCTCGAGCGGGTCATCCGCATCCGCACGGGGGAGCAGGACGTGCAGGCGCTCACGCCGATCTCGGCCGAGGAGGTCCGGGCCCGCGCGCTGCGCGCCGGGAAGGAGGGCGCGTGAACACCCCGGGTATCAACGCAGGGGACACGGCGTGGGTCCTCGGCGCGGCGGCCCTCGTCTTCGTGATGAACCCCGGGCTCGCGTTCTTCTACGCCGGGCTCGTGCGCCGCAAGAACACGCTCAACACGCTCATGATGACGTACGTCGCGATGGGCGTCGGCGCCGTCGTCTGGATGGTCGCGGGCTACTCGCTCGCGTTCGCGCCCGGCTCCCCGTTCCTCGGCTCCCTCAAGTGGCTCGGGCTCTCCGGGGTCGGCAGCGCGCCGGAGATCGCGTACGCGGCCACGATCCCGGCGCTCGCGTTCTTCGCCTTCCAGGGGATGTTCGCGACGATCACGCCGGCGCTCGTGTCGGGCGCGATCGTCGAGCGGATGAGCTTCCGCGCCTACGTGGCCTTCCTCGCGCTGTGGAGCCTCGTCGTGTACGCCCCGGTCGCGCACTGGGTCTGGGGGACCGGCGGATTCCTCCGCGCCTGGGGCGCGCTCGACTTCGCGGGCGGGACGGTCGTCCACGTGACGGCCGGGACGGCGGCGCTCGTCGCCGCCAGGATCCTCGGCCCGCGACAGGACTTCAAGCGGATCGCCCTCATCCCGCACAACGTCCCGTACGTCCTCCTCGGCGCGGGCCTCCTGTGGTTCGGGTGGTTCGGGTTCAACGCGGGCTCGGCGCTCGCGGCCAACGGCACCGCCTCGCTCGCCTTCGTGACCACGAACGCGGGTGCCGCCGCCGCCGCGCTGACCTGGCTCGCGCTCGAGAGCGCGGTCGGCGGACACGCGACGGCCGTGGGCGCCGCGACCGGCGCCGTCGTCGGCCTCGTCGGGATCACGCCGGGCGCGGGGTTCGTCTCGCCGCTCTCGGGCCTCGCGATCGGCGCCCTCACGGCCCTCGCGAGCTTCACCGCCCTGCGCCTGCGCGGGAGGACCTCGCTCGACGACACGCTCGACGTCTTCGCCTGCCACGGGATCGGCGGGATCACGGGCTCGCTCCTGACGGGCGTCTTCGCCTCGAAGGTCGCGAACCCCGACGGCGGCGACGGACTGATTCACGGGAACTTCGCCCTGCTCGGGATCCAGGCCGGGACGGTCGCGGTCGTCTTCCTCTACACGCTGATCATGACGGCGGCCGTCCTCGTCGTCATCAGGGCCGTCACGCCGCTTCGCGTGGAGCTCCACGCCGAGCTCGACGGTCTCGACCGGCGCGTGCACGGCGAGGAGGCCTACCGCGGCGGCAGCGCGGCCGGCGGCCTCGGCGAAAGCGTGATCCTGCACCGCCCGGAGGACGCGAAGGCCTAACGGGGGACCGGGACGCGGCCCGTCAGCTCGCCGAGATGGCGCAGGCGGGCCGCGACCTCCGGCCGGAAGGCGTCCTTCGGCGCGCGCCAGGTCCAGTTGTCGTGGGCCCGGCCGGGCACGTTCATGCGCGCGCCCGTCCCGAGCGCGAGGACGTCCTGGAGCGGAACGACCGCGCGGTCCGCGACCGACGCGTACGCGGCCCTCACGAGGACGCCGGCCGGGTCGCTGCCGTCGACGCCGAAGTAGTCGCGGAACCGCTCCTGCGCCCAGTCGGGTAGGGAGGCGTACCACGCGAGCGTGGCGTCGTTGTCGTGCGTGCCGGAGTAGACGACCGCGTTCGGAACGTGGTGGTGGGGGAGGTGCTCGCTGTCCATCTCGCTGAACGCGAACTGGAGGACCTTCATCCCCGGCAGGCCGAGCGTCGCGAGGAGCTGGCGCACGTCGTCCGTGATCTCCCCGAGGTCCTCGGCGACGATCGGCACGTCGCCGAGCGCGTGCCGGATCGCGAGGAAGAGCATGAGGCCGGGCCCGGTCTCCCATCGCCCCTCGCGCGCCGAGGCCGCGCCCGCGGGGACCGCCCAGTAGCCCGCGAACCCGCGGAAGTGGTCCAGGCGGACGAGGTCCGCGAGGCGGAGGTTCGCGCGGACCCGTTCGATCCACCAGTCGAACGACTCCGCCTCGAGGACGTCCCAGCGGTAGAGGGGATGGCCCCAGAGCTGACCGTCCGCGTTGAACGCGTCCGGGGGGACGCCCGCGACGGACTCGGGCCGGCCGGCGGCGTCGACCGCGAAGAGCCGCCGCTGCGACCAGACGTCGGCGCCGTCGAGCGAAACGTAGATCGGCAGGTCGCCCATGATCGAGATCCCGCGGGCGTTGGCGGCGCGCTTGACCCTCTCCCACTGCCGGAAGAAGAGGAACTGCGCGAAGGAGTGGTAGGCGATCTCGTCCGCGTGCGTCTTCCGCGCCGCGGCGAGGGCGCCGTCCTCGCGCGCGACGAGCGTCGGCTCCCACTCCGTCCAGGAGGCGCCGCCGTGCGCGTCGCGCAGCGCGGCGAAGAGGGCCCACTCGGAGAGCCACGCGGCGTGCGCCGGCGAAGCCGCGAAGCGCGCGACGGCGTCCGTGACGCTCGCGCCGACGGACCGCGCGTGGGCGAACGAGGCGCGCAGGACGCGCTCTTTGAACGCATGCACGGCCGCGAAGTCCACGCGGTCCTCCGGGAAGTCGGGCGCCCCCTCGAGGGCCGCGGCGGGAAGGAGCCCCTCCTCGAGGAGCCACTCGGGCGACACGAGGAGCGGGCTGCCCGCGAACGCGGAGAGCCCCGCGTACGGCGAGTCGTGCGCGCCGGGCGGGACGAGGGGGAGGACCTGCCAGAGCCTCAGGCCGGCGGACGCCGCCCAGTCGAGGAACGAGTCGGTCGCGGGACCGAGGTCGCCGATCCCGAAGCGGGACGGGAGGGACGTCGGGTGGAGGAGGAGCCCCGCCTCACGAACCGGTCTCGACATGTCCCGGCATGCTACCCCGCGCGGCGCGCGTCAGCGGCCGATCGCGGCCTCGCGGTCGAGGATCCGGAGCGTCCTGTCGTAGAGCGCCTCCACTTCCTCGCGGCTGTTCCCGATCGCGGTCATTCCGAGCTTGCCGTACTGCGAGAGGGCGCCGATGAGGTGGAAGAGGACGCCCGACTCCGAGTTGTGGCTGTAATGGAGCGCGTTGATCGTGACGATCTCGATGAGGTCCTCGGGCAGGAGGCCGCGGTACGCCTCCGACTGGAGGTTGTCGGTCGCCCGGTAGAACTTCGGCGACCCGCGCGGCGAGAGGAAGAGGCCGGTCTCCGGGTCGAGACGCCCGCCCGTGAGGAACTGGAGCGCGAGGTACGGGTGCGTCGTGCCTCCCATCCGGAGGTTGATCTCCAGGGCCGAGAGGCGCCACGCCTCGTCCGGGCGGTCCTTCACCGCGAGGAAGTCGACCGCGAACCGGCTCACGACGCCGTTCGAGGCGAGGACGGCTCCGATCTTCATCGCCGCCGCGGTGATCTCCCGGCGGTACCCGCCGGAGGCGGGGAAGAGGCAGCCGAGGAAGACCTGGCCGCTGGGCCCGCCGAGGACCTGGTCGTGCGTCGAGATCGGGACGACGTCGCCGCGCGGACCCGTGCGGAGCTGGACGGAGGGCGACGCCTTGATCGCGCCCTCGAGGAACTCCTCGGCGATGCCGCCCATGCGCCGGAACTTCGCGTGGAAGTCGTCCCAGGTCTCCCACGCGACCGAGAACTCGAGCTTCGGAAGCCGCCCGCGGACCGCGGCGGCGTCGACGGCGCCCTCGGGGTACCGGAAGATCGCGTTGCCCTCGCCCGAGAAGCTGTCGTTGAGCTTGACGACGGCCTTCCGGAGCGCGGGGTTCCGGCGCTTGAGGTCGACGAGAGCGGCCTCGAGATCCGCGTCGTCCCGCAGGTCCTCGCGGCCTTCCGGGCACGCGATGCCCGCCTCCCGGAAGACTTTCCGGCTCCCCGACTTCGTCCCGAGGCCGATGAGCGCGGGGTCGACGCCGTTCAGCGGGATCCCGAGGAGGACGGCGAGCCTCCTCTCGAAGTGCGTCGAGTTGAAGACGGTGAGGTAGGCGCGCGAACGGTCGGGGATCCCCGCGCGGATCCGCTCGATGAGGCGCGGGCGCTCGAGGATCTTCTCCGTGAGCGAGCGCGGCGAGGCGTCGTGGGCGCACAGGAGAGTCAGCCGGCTGCGCGCGTGGCTCGCGGGGATGCCGACGAGGAGCTGGAAGTAGTACTCGAGGACGAGGGGGTGGACGGGCTGCGACGTCACGAAGACGACCCGCGCCCGGGGATTGCGCAGGCGGATCAGGAGAAAGAGGAGCCGCTCCTCGTAGAAGCTCGCGCCGTCCAGCTTTCTCAGCTCCGACTGGTCCAGGGTCAGAGAGGGAACGACGACCGAGGTATGGGGCTCCTCGTCGCGGCCCGCGATCGAGTCCCAGACCTCCAGGAGCCGCGGCTTCAGCTTCTCGAACTCCTCGAGCTCGCGTTCGAGGGAGAGGTCGGACGCGAAGGGCGGCCTCGGGATCACTGGGCGCAGATTCTAGGCTCCCGGCCGGAACCGAGGCACGGATCTTGATTACGCGAGGGGCGGGAACCCGGAAAAGGGGCGCGATTGAAGGCACGGCGGAACGGTGCGCGGGGCTTCACGCTGATCGAGCTGCTGATCGTCGTCGCGATCATCGGGATCATCGTGGCGATCGCGATCGTGAACATGATCAACGCGATCCAGCGCGGCAAGCAGAAGCGCTCGATGGCCGACATCCGGAGCCTCTCGACGGCCCTCGAGGCCTACGCGACGGACATGAATTCGTATCCGGCCGCGGCGGGGTACTCGCTGCCGACGGGCCTTTCCCTCCCGACGGGCACGTTCGGCGCGGCGGCGGGGGAGCTGAGCCCGACGTACATCCGCGTCGCCCCGCTCCAGGACGGCTGGAACTCGTGGTACCTCTACGGCCCGAGCGCCGTGAGGGCCGACTACGCGGTGCGCTCGGCCGGCGCCGACGGTGCGCCCCAAGCGACGCCGTTGTTCGGTCCGACGACCGATTTCAACGCGGACATCATCCTCGTGGACGGCGCGTTCGTGCAGTTTCCCGACGGGGCGCAGCGCTGACCGGGGACGCCTCCGGGTGACAAACGATGTACGGTTCGCCTCGCCCCGCCCGACAAAATTTAGCCGCAATCCTGCCGGCAGGGGCCGCGGCCGGCGCCAAGTCATCGTTACGCAACGAGTTCTGGGGACGGCACGGCTCTTGAAAGGGATGTGACCGGAGGTTGATCCAAATGAAGAGGAACAAGAAGGGTTTCACGCTGATCGAGCTGCTGATCGTCGTGGCGATCATCGGCATCATCGTCGCGATCGCCATTCCGAACCTGCTCAACGCGATCCAGCGCGCCAAGCAGAAGAGGACGATGGGCGACATGCGGTCGGCCGGCACGGCCGCCGAGGCGTACGCCGTCGACTTCAACCACTACCCGGCGGCCGCGGGCTACACGCTCCCGTCCGGCCTCTCGATCCCGACGGGCACGTTCGGCTCGCAGACGCAGGCCTCGAGCTTCAACGGCCAGGTCACGCCCACGTACATCCGCCTCCTCCCGCTCTCGGACGGCTGGCAGTCGTACTTCTTCTACGGCTCCGTCGGGACGGGCTACATCATCCAGTCCGCCGGCAAGGACGGCACGCAGCAGACCAGCCCGGTCTACGGCGAGACGACGAACTTCAACGACGACATCATCTTCGTCAACGGTCAGTTCGCTCAGTACCCCGCGGGCGCGCAGCGGTAAGTCCTCCCGCCGCTCGTCCGAAAGAGCCCCCTCGCGGGGGCTCTTTCTCTTTTTCGGGCCCGTTTCTTCGCGCCTAGAATCGCCTCGGTGAAGCGCGGACAGGCGACCGGACGGACGGCGCTCCTCGGCGGCGCGCTCGGGCTCGCCCTCGCGGCCGCCCTCCTCGGGCCCGGCGCGGCCGCCGGCCTCGTGCCGGCGCGCGGCGATCTCGCCGACTTCTTCTGGCCGATGAAGGCGTACACGGCCGCGCGCTGGGCCGCCGGCTCTCTCGCGCTGTGGAACCCGCTCTCCGGCTGCGGCGAGCCCTGGCTCGCGCAGCTCCAGACCGGCGTTCTCAACCCGGGCGACCTCCCGTTCCTCCTCGGCGGAGCCGCGGGCCCTCTCCTCGCGATCGCCCTCCACGTCGCGATCGCGGCGGCCGGAATGGCCGCGTGGCTCTCCTCCCTCGGCGTCTCGCGCGCGGGTGCCCTCGCCGGAGCCGCGACGTGGGCGGGCGGCGGCGCGTTCCTCTCGCTCGCGCCGGTCTACAACAACTTCGCGACCGCCGCGTTCCTGCCCTGGCTCTTCCTCGGGGCGCGCCGGACCGTGCGCGGCTCGTCCCCCGCGTTCTTCGCCGCCGCGGTCGCGCTGGCCTTCCTGGGGGGCGAGCCCGCTCTCGCGGCCGCCGGGTCGTGCGCCGCCGTGGCCGTCGCGGTCGCCTCGCGCGGCGAGGAACCGGCCGGCGCCGCGCCCCGTCCCCTGCGCGCCGCGCTCCGCGCGGCCGGAGGGCTCGCGCTCGGGCTCGGTCTCGCCGCGGCGGTCCTGGGGCCGTTCCTCGTCCTCGTGACGTCGACGGGGCGGATCGCGGGCGCGACGAGATCCGAGGCCCTCGCGCGCCCCGTCGGCCGGGCGGACCTCGCCGATCTCGCGGTGCCGCCCGCGCCGCGGGAGACGCAGCGCCCCGCGCCGGGCCGCGGCGGATATCTCCTGACGCTCGCGCTCGGGCCGCTTCCCTTCGTGCTGGCCGCGGCCGCGGGCGCGGGACTCGCGGCGCGGCCACGCCTCCTCGTTTGCCTGGCCGCTCTCGCCGCTCTCGGCGTCGTCCTTTCGCTCGGCGCGCGGGCGGGGCTCGTTCCGCTTCTCTGGGACGGCGGGCTCGCGCGGGGCGTGCGCTTTCCGGCGCGCTGGTTCGTCTTCGCGCATTTCGCGTTCGCGGCGGCGACCGGCGCCGGATTCGACGGCTGGCGCGACGGGCATCTCCTCGCGTGGCCGAAGCGGGCCGCACACGAGGCCGCGCCGCCCTCGAAGGGGCCGCTCCTCGTCTCGGCGACGCTCGCGACGGGCGCCCTCGCCGTGCTCTTCTCGTTCGCCGCGGCCGAGCACCGCACGCCCGGGGTCGCCGCGTGGGCCGCGTTCGCCGCCGCGGCCGCGGGCTGCGGGCTCCTGTGGCGCGTCCGCGCGGCCGGAACGCCCTCGCGGGGCCACGGCGGCGCGCTGCTCGTCCTCTGCGTCGCGCTCCCGCTCCCGCTCGGCGCGCGCGACGTCTTCGCGGGCGTGCCCGCGTCCGACCTCGCGCGGCCGCCGCGCGCCGTCGCCGACCTGGCGAGAGGATCGGCGGGCCGCGTCTTCCCGGTCGTGTCGGACGGCGCTCTCCTCGAGGCGTGGCTCCGGTCGGGCGGCGGGGCGTGGACGGCGGACACGGCGCGCCGCGCCCACGAGGCGCTCTCGGGCTACGGATCCCTTCCCCTCGGGCTCGCCTCGGCGGCCTCGCCGTCGCCGATCGGCAACCCCTGGCGCACGCGCCTCCTCGGCGCGGCGCTCTCCGGCGGCGACGCGGGCGCGCTCCTCGGCCTCGCCGACGTCCACCACGTCGTGACGCCGTTCCCGGCGGCGATGCCGGGGTCGCGGCTCGAGCGGCGCAGCGGGGAGGTGCTCCGTTACGGCCTCGAACGCCCGCTCGGACGCGTGTTCTTCGCGCGGGAGGCGGCCGTGCTCGGCGACGACGAGGCGTTCCGCGCGCTCTCGGAGCGCACGTTCGACCCGGAAGAGCGCGCGCTCGTCGCGCCGGGAGGCGGCGAAGCGGGCGCGCTCCCGTCGCGCCGCGCGGCGAAGGGCTTCGCGGTGGCTCACGTGACGCGCGACGAGCCGGAGGCGTTCGAGGTCGGGACGGCGACGTCCGAGGCGACGACGCTCGTCGTGACGCGCTCCTGGGACTCCGGCTGGGAGGCGCGGCTCGACGGCGCGCGCGTCCCGCTCCGGCGCTGCGATCTCGCGCTCATGGCCGTCGCCGTCCCCGCCGGCGAGCACCGGCTCGCGCTCGAGTACCGGCCGGTCGCGTTCCGCGCAGGCGCCGCCGTCTCCGGCGCGTCGCTTCTCGTCCTCTGCGCGCTCGTCCTCGCGGGCGGGAAGGAGGACGGCGCGTGACGTTTCCGGACGCGTTCCTCCTCGCGATCTTCGCGGCCGTGGGAGCGATCGCAGGCTCGTTCGCGAACGTCTGCATCCACCGGCTGCCGCGCGGCGAGTCCGTCGTCCACCCGCCGTCGCGGTGCCCGGCGTGCGGCTCGCACATCGCCTGGCACGACAACGTCCCGGTTCTCTCGTGGCTCGTCCTCAGGGGGCGCTGCCGCGCGTGCGGCGCGCCGATCTCGCCGCGCTACCCGCTCGTCGAGGCGGCAGGCGCCGGGATCTTCGCCGCCGCGGCGCTCCTTTGGGGCCCGACGCCCGTGGCCGCGGGCGGCGCGCTCCTCGCGCTCGCGGGGCTGATCCTCGTCCTCACGGACCTCGAGACGCGGACTCTTCCCGACGAAGTCACGCTCGGGACCCTCGCGCTCGGCCTCCTCGTCGCCGCCGTGCGAGACCGCTCGGCGGCGGAGCCGGGCGCTCCGTTCTGGGCCGCCCACGGGCACCTCGTCGAGGCCGCGCTCGGCGCGGCGGCGGGGGCCGCGTTCCTCGAGCTCGTCCGCCGCGCGTACGCGGCCCTCCGCGGGCAGGAAGGGATGGGAGGAGGCGACGTGAAGATGCTCGCGATGGCGGGGGCGTTCACGGGCCCCGCCGGCGTCTTTCTGACGCTCTTTTTCGCGTCGCTCGCGGGGACGGCGGTTGCGGGCGGCGCGGCCCTCGTGCGTCGCGCGCGCTGGGCGTATTCCTTCGGCGCGGCGCGGCGCGACGCGTCCGCCGCGGCCGCGCTCGCGCGCTCCGGCGGTCTCCTCGTGGACGACGCGGGCCGGCTCGCCGCCGCGGGAGAGCGCTGGCGCGAGCTCCCGGGCGCCGCAGCCGAGGGCGAGCGCGTCGCGGCCTCCCGGCCCGCGGCCGCCCGGCTCCTCGCGTTCATCCGCGCGGCGCGCGCGCGCGCGGCCCGCGGCGAGGACTCCGCGTCGGGCCGGCTCCTCGTCGACGACGGAGCGGACTTCTTCCGCGTCCTCGCGGCCCGCGCGGCGAAGACGCCCGCGGGCCTCCTCGTGCTCCTCGCCCGCGCGGACGTCCCGTTCGGCGTCTTCCTCGCGGCGGGCGCCGTCCTCGCGTTCGCCTTCGGGCGTCCCGCCCTCGAGGCGCTCCTCGGCCCGGGCGCGTCCCTGGTCTCGAGGCTCCTGCCGTGACGAGCCGCTCGTTCGAGCGCGAGGTCCGCAACGTGATCGTGGGAGGCCTCGTGACGCTCCTGTTTCTCGCCGGCACGGCGGCGGTCGTCCTCCGCAACACGACGGCATGGGGTGTCGCCGAGACGGAGCGTCGACTCGCGCGCGAGACGCGCACGGCGGCCGCCGCGTTCGCGGCGACCGCGAGCCCGGCCCGCGCCCTCGCCGACGACGTCGGACCGGGGCGGGTGCTCGGCGAGAACGGCGCGCGAAGCGCCGCGCTCTACGACCCGCGCGGCGTGCGCGTCGCGGACGCGCCGTACCTTCCCGGCGCGGGCGAGGCCCCGGCCCGGCTCGACGCCGCGGACCTCGCGGCGGGCGCGCCGCTCCTGCGCGACGGGCCGGCCGGGCCCGTCGTCCTCTCGCCGCTCCCCGCGACCGGCCAGATCCTGCGCGTCGCGTGGGACGACCCGGCCGTCGCGGCCGTGCGCCGCAACGCGCGGATCGTCCTCGTCGCGGTCCCGGCGGCGGCGGCCGTGCTCGTGATCCTCGTCGTCCCGTTCCTGAGGCGGCTCATGGCCCCGATCGACGCGATCGCCGAGACGGCGCGCGGCGCCGGCGACCTCGTCCCGGAGGTCGTGGCCCGTGCCGCGCGCGACGAGGCGGAGGGAGCGGCCGAGACGTTCGCGCGGACCGTCGACGCGCTCAAGAGACGCACCGAGGAGCTCGAGGAGCTTCGGAAGACCGAGCAGCGCCGGGCGGACTCCCTCGCCGTGACGGCCGAGACGCTCGTGCGTTCGCACCCGGGCGGCCTCCTCGTCGTCGACGCGGGCGGCCGTCTCGCCGAGGCGAACTCTCCCGCGCGCGAGGTCCTCGACCTCCGCCCCGAGGACGTGGGCCGCCCGGCGGGCGAGGCGCTCGCCCACGTCCCGGCGCTCGCGGCCGCCGCGGAGCGGGCGCGCGCGGGAGCCCCGACGCTCTCGAGCGAGTTCGCTCTCGGCGACGGCGCGCTCGCTCGCGTCCTCGAGGTGATCGCGGTCCCGATCCTCGACGCCGGGGAGACCGTCCTCGGAGCGCTCCTGTTCGTCGAGGACCGGACCGACACGCGCCGGCTCGAACGCGAGCTGTCTTCCCGCCGCGAGCTCGCCGCCCTCGGCGAGATGTCCGCGGGAATCGCGCACGAGTTCCGGAACGCGACGGGGACGATCCTCGGCTGGGCGCGCCTCGCGTCGCGGACGGACGACGCCCGGGCCCGGGCGAGGCACCTCGAGGCGATCCAGGCCGAGGCCGAGCACGTCGCGCGCGTGACCGGGGATTTCCTGTTCTTCGCCAGGCCCGAGCGCCTCGAGGCGGCACCCTGCGACCTCGAGGCGCTCGCGCGCGAGGTCGCCGCCGAGCAGCACACGATCACGCCGGCCGTCGACGTCCGGGTCGCCGGCGCGTTCGGCGTCGCGCAGGCCGACGCCGCGCTCGTCAAGCGGGCCCTCGTGAACCTCGTGAAGAACGCCTGCGAGGCCGCCGCCGACCGCCCCGGCGGGGGCCGCGTCCTCCTGTCCGGGGAGGGGGCCGCGGCGGGAACCGTCCGCGTCGCCGTCGAGGACGACGGGCCCGGCGTGTCGGACGAGGCCGCCGCCAAGCTCTTCGTCCCGTTCGCGACGACGAAGGAGGCGGGCACGGGCCTCGGGCTCGCCCTCGTCGCGAAGATCGCGGCGCTCCACCGCGGGAGCGTCTCGGCGGGAACGTCGGCCGTCCTCGGGGGCGCGCGCTTCGTGCTTTCCCTGCCCGCCGCTGGCTGAGAGGTCAGCCCGGCGCCGGCGCCGCGGGGGCCGGCTTCGCGGCGGCCTTCGCCCGCTTCTCGACGAGGCCCTTGAACTGGTCCTTGTCGAGCGACTTCTCGTAGGCCTCGTCGGGCTCGACGACGCCCGCGACGACGAGGTCCGCGAGGCTCTGGTCCATCCCGATCATCCCGGACGTCCGGCCGGTCTGGATGAGCGTTGAGATCATCCCGGTCTTGCCCTCGCGGATGTTGTTCGAGAGCGCGGACGACCCCCGGAGAACCTCGAACGCCGCGACGCGCCCGCCGCCCTTCTTCCGGAGGAGGACCTGCGCGACGACGCCCTTGAGGACCTCGGCGAGGACCGTCCGCACCTGCTCCTGCTCCTCGGCGGGAAAGCTGTCGATCAGGCGGTCGACGGCCTTCGCGGCGGAGTTCGTGTGGAGCGTCCCGAACACGAGGAGGCCGGTCTCGGCGGCCCGGAGCGCCATCGACATGGTCTCGAGGTCGCGCAGCTCGCCGACGAGGACGACGTCCGGGTCCTCGCGCAGCGCCGCCTTGAGGGCGCCCGCGAACGTCGGCGTGTCGAAGCCGAGCTCGCGGTGCGAGATGAGGGACTTGTTCGGCCGGTGGAGGAACTCGACCGGGTCCTCGATCGTGACGATGTGGGAGGCCCTCGTCCGGTTGATCCAGTCGAGGAGGGCGGCGAGCGTCGTCGACTTGCCCGAGCCCGTCGGCCCGGTCACGAGGACGAGGCCGCGCACGATCCGCGCGACGGCCGCGACGAGCGGCGGGAGCCCGAGCTCCTCGATCGCGAGGACGCGCGGCGGGATCATGCGGAGGACCGCGCCCGAGCCGTGCTCCTGCCGGAACATGTTCACGCGGAAGCGCGCGATGTCGGCCATCGCGTACGCGAAGTCCGTGTCGCCCGTCGCGCGCCACTCGCGGAGCGGCTTTTCCGGGGCGATCGGGACGATCAGGCTCTCGTACTCCTCCTCGGTGAGCGTCCGCCACTTGAGGCGCTCGAGGTCGCCGTCCACGCGGACCATGGGCGGCGAGCCGACGGCGAGGTGAAGGTCCGAGGCCTTCTTGTCGACCATGATCCGGAGGAGCTTGTCGATGCGGTTGACGCCCGCGTGCACCGAGGAGTTCATTCGAGGGCCTGCCTCTCCTCGGCGACCATCTTCTCGAACGGCTCCTTCTTGACGGCTTTTTCCATCGCGAGCTCCGGGTCCACCTTGCCCTCCTCGCAGAGGCGCAGGAGGGACTGGTCCATCGTGCACATCCCGGCGAGCTGGCCCGTCTGGAGGGCGGACGGGATCTGGTGCGTCTTGCCCTCGCGGATCAGCGCCGCGACGGCGGCGGTCGTCCGGAGGATCTCGAACGCGGCGACGCGTCCCTCGAACCCGCGCCGCGGGAGGAGCGCCTGCGAGATGACGGCCTTCAGCGAGTCCGCGAGCATGACGCGGATCTGCCCCTGCTGGCCGGGCGGGAACGAGCTGATGACGCGGTCGACGGTCGCGGGCGCGTTCGTCGTGTGGAGCGTCCCGAGCACGAGGTGGCCGGTCTCGGACGCCGTGATCGCGAGGGAGATCGTGTCGAGGTCGCGCATCTCGCCCACGAGGATGACGTCGGGGTCCTCGCGCAGCGCCGCCTTGAGGGCGCGCGCGAAGGAGGCCGTGTGGTGCGGCACCTGCCGCTGGTTCACGAGCGCCTCCTTGTTCAGGTGGACGAACTCGACGGGGTCCTCGACCGTGATGATGTGGCAGGGCCGCGTCTCGTTGATCCGGTCGATGAGCGCCGCGAGCGTCGTGGACTTGCCGCAGCCCGACGGCCCCGTCACGAGGACGAGCCCCTGGGTGAGCTTCATGATGTCCGAGACCGTCGCGGGCGGCAGGCCGATCTCCTCGATCGTCGGCACCGTCTTCGGGACGACGCGGAAGCACGCGTCGAAGCCTCCGCGCTGCGAGAAGAAGTTCGCGCGGAAGCGGCCGAGGCCGGGGAGCTTCAGGCAGACGTCGATCTGGCGCTCCCGCTCGAGGCGCTTCCAGTCGTCCTCCGGCAGGACCTCGCGGATGAGCTGCGAGGCGCGGGCGCGCGTCATGACGGGGGCGTCCACGGGCTCGAGCGCGCCCTGCTGGCGCCGGTGCGGGACGAACCCGGTCGCGAGGTGGAGGTCCGAGGCGCCCCTCTTGACCGTGTCCGCGAGGTACTCGACGAGCCGGGCCGAGTCGTTGCCCGCGAGGTCGACCGTCTGGACCTCGGCCTCGACCTCGGGCAGCGCGTCGCGCGCCTCGGTCCCCTTGAGGACGCCGACGAGCCGGCGGGCCTTCTCGCGCACCTTGCCGTCGAGGGCGGGCATCTGGGAGACGCGCGAGCAGATCCCCGCGATCTGGGTCTGCATCTTCTCGTCGGTCGCGAGCTTCGCCATCGCGTCGAGGATCTCCATCTGGACGTCCGGCTGCGTGACGGCGGCCTTGAACGCGTCGAGGAGCGGCTGCGCGGCGCGCGGGTCGCAGAGGTCGCCGAGGGCGGACGCGGCGGGGATCGCGAGGTCCGGCTCGCGGATGGCCGCGAGGAGGCGCGTGAGGACGGCGTCGTCGCCCTTGCCGAGGCGGCCGAGCGTCTCGACCGCGCGCGTCCGCACCCAGATGTCCTTGTCGTCGACGAGAGAGATCCAGATCGGGAGCGCCTTGGCGTCCGCGAGCGCGAGCGTCATCTCGGAAGCGGCCTTGGCGAGTGCGGGATCGGCGTGGCGCGTGAGCTTCAGGAGCGCGTTCACGAACCCGGGGAGGCCGTCGCGGGCGGTCTCGACGGCCCGGTCGCGCACCCAGACGAACGAACCGCGGAAGTGCTCGAGGATCCTCAGCGCGAGGAGGTCCGGCGCGTAGGGGAGGAGGAGGCCGACCGTGCCGGTCCTCACGAGCGCGTTCCCGTCCGCGAGGAGCGGGACGATCTCGGGCGTGTGGTCCTCCTTGGCGGACAGGAGGAGCTTCTTGAGCGCCGCGAACGACGCCTCCATGACGCGGCCGCCGGCCGTCCGCGCCATCTGGAGGACGTCGGGGAAGTAGCTCTCGTTCGGGTTCTTCTCGAGGACCGCGAGGGCCGAGAAGCGGATCTCCTCGTTCTCGTCCTGCAGGAGCGGCACCGCGAGGCTCGCCGCGACGTCCGCGCTCCCCTCGAACGTCATCTCGCTGACGGCCTTCAGGGCGCGGGCGCGCACGGCCGGGTTCGAGGCGGTCAGGACGCGCCGCGCGATGTCGAACGCCGTCTGCGCCGGAAGCTCGCGCGCGAGCTCGAGCGCCGCGAGGCGGGCGAAGTCGTCGCCGCGCGAGGCGATCTCCTGCAGGAAGGGCGGGAGCTGGGGGCCCGCGAGGTCCTTCAGGAAGCGCATGACGGCCCGGCGCACGGCCTCCGACCGCGTCTTGAGCATCGGGACGAGCGCCTCGAGGCCCGACCGGTCGTGCCGCCGCTTGAGGATCGCGAGGCCCGCGGCCCGGATCTCGGGGACCTGGTCGACCGCCGTCCAGGCGACCCACTCGACGTCCGGCTTCGAGAGCGCCTGGAACTTGTCGAGGAGGTCCTTCTTCTGTTCCTCGCTCGACCACTTGTGCTCGCGCAGGTGAACGACGAACGCCGGCTCGGACCGGAGCCCGCGCAGCTTCTCTAGCACGTCGTCCCGGCCTCCATGGTGCCGCTATCGTAGCCGACGCCCGCCGCCCGCCGACGTGAGGCGCCGGCTCGCGCTCCGGCGGTGTAACGAAAAGTGTCAGATGGCGGCCCGTCGCGCGCGTCACCGCGCGGGGCTCTCCGGGAACAGCCCGTTGTGCGACAATGAGTTGCGATCCGAAGTCAGGCCCCGGCACGAACCTCGCGTAGAAGGGAGCGGGAATCCATGGCGATGAGCGTTCCGAAGCCCGGTCTCCGACGTGCCCCCGGACGCCCCGCCCTCGCGGGCGGCCGAGGCTTCTCGCTCGTCGAGATGCTCACCGTGATCGCGATCCTCGCGATCATCTTCGTCATCGGCGGACAGGGGATCGGCTCGGCCTGGAAGCGCCAGAAGCTCTCGAGCGCCGCGACGGACGTCAAGATCCTCTTCCAGCGCGCGCTTCCCGAGATGCAGCGCCGCGGCATGACCACGTTCGTCCAGGTCGGCCCGCTCGTGAACAACGCTTCCGTCCGTTACGTCCCGATCTACCTGATCGGGGACGCGAACGGGAGCGGCACGATCGACGCCGGCTTCGCGAACCCGGCGCCGGTCGGGGGCGACCTCCTGATCGACGAATACGACGTCATCGTGATCGGCCAGACCGGCGTCAAGGGCATCACGGGCGCGTGGCAGGAGTTCGCCCTCTCGGTCAACGACATCACGCAGATCCAGTCCAACCTCTGGCTGCCGGCGGGTCCCTGCCTCGCGGCGAGCGTGCCGTTCTGCGACAACAACGACTGGACGGTGGGACGCGGGCTCCAGTGCGATTTCCAGGGGCGCGCGATCGACCTCAACTCGGGCCGCCAGCTCGCCGGGCCGGCGACGCTCGTCCTGACGCACGTGGGCACCGTGAACGGGAGCCTGCAGCCGCCGACGCGCTACGTCCTGAGCATCAACCCGGTCTGGAGCGTCAGGATCCAGAAGCAGATCAAGGACCTCTCGAACGTCTGGGTGGACCAGCTCGGTGGGTGAGAACGTGAAGCGGCGCACCCGCGGGTCCAGCTTCATCGAGGTCCTCCTCGCGATGACGATCATGGCGCTCGTCCTCGTCGGGATCCTCCAGATGTTCTCCGTCTCCCTCGTGATCAACAAGGGCTCGGCCGCGCGCACGCAGATGCTCTTCCGCTGCCAGCAGGTCGTCGAGAACATCCGGTACTTCTACTACCTGAACCGCAGCGCGACGGCGACGCCCGCGCTCCTCACGGACACGGGGCACGTCACGACCTCGCCGATGAGCGTCCCCGGAACGCTGCCGATCCCCATCAGCGAAGTCGCGCAGTCGTTCCTCCCGTACTCCAGCACGGACGCGACGTGGCCGTACTGGGGCCCGACGGGGGCGAACGTCATGGAGCAGGAGAACGGCCCGTACAAGATCGCCTACACGATCTACCGCGACTCCAATCCCCCCAATGCGTGCGGGCCGGGCGGCTGCCAGAACGTCTGGGTCATCACGGTCTCCGCGATCCCGACGGACGTCGCGACGGCGACGCGCTACTTCGGCGTCGGCCTCTCGAGCGGCAAGCGAGTGGACTATGTGGCGCAGTTCCAGTAGGCGCCCGGTCCCCGCGCGGGGCTTCACGCTCCTCGAGGCGATGGTGTCGCTGCTCCTCCTCGTGATCGTCCTGACCGTCGCGATGTCGATGCTCTTCCAGATGCGCGCGTTCGCCGAGCGGCAGCAGTTCTACATGCTCCCGCGCCAGACGGCGCGACGCGCCGCGGACTACCTCTCGTACTACGTGGCCGGCGCGTCCGACCTGAACGACCGCACGAGCCCGCGCACGAGCCCGGACGCGCTCGTCATGTACTACAACGTCGGCTCGCCCGGCGTGCCGGTCCAGGCCTCGTACGACAACCTGGACGGGAGCGAGGCCGGCAACGCGATCACGGTTCCGAACGTCTCGACGAAGTTCGGAGACCTCGGGACGGACGTCATCACGCTCATCGCGCCCACGAGCCCGGCGAAGTACCTCGCGGCGCCGACGTTCGGGGGCCTCGGGGCGGGCATCGACTTCTTCTTCAACTTCCGCGGGGGCTGCGCGACGAACGACACCGCGAACCTCGACGCGTTCAAGACCGCGACGGGATTCGACGGCACGCAGAGCGCGCTCCTCACGCTCCTCGACCGCAACGGGAACTGGATCTACTTCCAGATCCCGGCGGCGGGCTACCTCACGGACGGCCTCTGCTCCGACGTGACGACGTACCGGAACATCCACGTGAGGGCCGACACGCAGTCGGCGACCCTCCCGGCGCCGCCGAACGGCACGGCCAGCCTCGCGGATCCCGTCTCCCTCGTCACGGGCATCCAGGTCATCTCGTTCCGCGTCCTGACGGACCCCGCGGACAACGTCCCGAAGCTCCAGCAGAAGCTGGGGCTCTTCGACCCCGCCACGGACAACCCGGGGACCGCCTTCGTGAACGTGATGGAGAACGTCGAGGACCTGCAGGTCGCCTACGTGTACGCCGTCGAGCCCGTCGCGGGCGCGGGAACGTTCTGGAACACGGCGACGCAGGTGCTGACCGACCCGGGCCGCGTGCCGCCGCAGGCCGGGCCCGCGAGCGCGCCGGCCGGCACGGACATCACGAACGTGATCGGGGTCCGCTTCTCGATCACGTCCCGCTCGCCGCGGCTCGGCCTCGGGGCCCAGCAGCTGACGAACGTGGGCTCCGACCAGAGCCTCGCCTCCACGACCTCCCTGCATTTCCGGCCGGCCTCGGAGAACCACGCGATCACGATGGACCCGGTCCACCCGACGAGGCCGCTCTACGACCTCTTCGACCACTACCGCGCGACGTCCATGCTCATGCTGCGCAACCGGACGCTCGGGAGCTGACGATGAGAGTCATGAAGGAAAGAGGCAGCGCCCTCGTCTCCGTGATCCTCGTGCTCCTCGTCCTCACGATCGTGGGAGTCGGGATCGCGTATTTCACGTCGATGGAGGACCGTCTCTCGGGCAACACCCGCATCGCGAAGGCGGCCTTCTACGCCGCGGACGCGGGCCTCCGGCGGGCCGAGCTCGCCCTGAGCAATTCGGCGGGGCTCATCAGCACCTGCACGCCGATCACGCTCACGCAGATCCTCAGCGTCGTCCCGGTGGCGCCCGGCACCGTCCTGAGCGTGCCCGGCGGCGGCAACCCCGCGGTCCCGCTGGACCTGACGACGTTCAACCAGGCGGGATGCCTCGCGGCCACGGACCAGATCCAGTACCTCAACATCCCGATCCCGGTTCTCGCCGCGACGCCGGTCGTCGACCGCGCGACGTACTCGATCTACGTCCGGAACAACATCGACGACCCGTCCGGATCGCCGACGACGGACGCCGACGGAATCGCGAACCTCGTCTCCGTCGGGACGGTCCAGCTCGTGGCCGGCACGTCGGTCACGCGCATCCTCGAGGAACAGGTCATCCTCACCGTGGGAGGCTCTTTCGGCAGCAGCCAGAAGAACCTGAACGCGGGAGGCACCGGCACCGCGCAGCAGAAATCGAAATGAAAAGCCGCATCCGATTCCGCCTTTCCGAGCCGGTCCGCAGGACGTGGGCGGTCTGTCTTCTCTTCGTGATGGCCTTCGGCGGAGCCGGCTCCGCCCAGGCGGCGGCGACCGAGGGGTACGACCCGCTCCGGCAGATCACGGCCCAGGTCCTCCGCGCGAACCTCCTGATCCTCCAGGACCTCAGCGGGTCGATGAAGTGGGACCTCTACCAGAACCAGCTCCTCGAGGACGAGGACTCGGTCGGGCGCCTCGTCTGGCTGACGACGTGCGTCGGCAACAACCCGGGGCCGACGCCCACGCCGACGGCCACGCCCACGCCGACGGAAACGCCGACGGTGACGCCGACCTCCACGAACACGCCGACGTCCACGCCGACGGCCACGAGCACGTTTACGGTCACGCCGACGGCCACGAGCACGAGCACGCCCACCCAGACGTTCACCACGACCGCGACCCCGACGGCGACGCCGACGATCACGCCGACGGTGACGCCCACGGTGACCCTGACGCCGACGCCGACGGTCACGCCGACGGCCACCTCCACGCCGACGGAGACGCCCACGACCACGGCCACCCCCACGCCGACGAACACGGCGACGATCACACCGACGCGGACGCCGACGGTCACGCCGACGATCACGCCCACGGTCACGATCACGCCGACGGTCACGTCCACGGCGACGCCGACGGTGACGCCGACGATCACGCCGACGCCGACGGTCACGAATACGTTCACGATCACGCCGACGGTCACGATCACGCCGACGGTCACGCCGACGCGGACGCCTACGGTGACGCCCACGATCACGCCGACGCCGACGAAGACGCCCACGCGGACTCCCACGCCGCCGCCGACGAACACCTTCACGGCCACGGTCACGCCGACGCGGACGCCGACGTTCACGATCACGCCGACGATCACGCCGACGATCACGCCCACGCGGACGCCGACGTTCACGGTCACGCCGACGCGGACGCCGACGGTCACGCCGACGCGGACGCCCACCGTGACGCGGACGCCGACGCGGACACCGACGTTCACGATCACGCCGACGGTGACGCCGACGTTCACGATCACGCCGACGCGGACGCCGACGGTCACGCCGACGCGGACGCCGACGTTCACGATCACGCCGACGATCACGCCGACGCCGACGCTGACGTTCACGCCGACGGTCACGCCGACGCCGACGATCACGCCGACGATCACGCCGACGGCGACGAAGACGTTCACGCCGACTTTCACGGCGACGAAGACGTTCACGCCGACGACGACGCCGACGGTCACGCCGACGATCACGAACACGGCCACGCCGACGCCGACGATCACGCCGACGGCCACGAAGACGTCCACGCCGACGGTGCCGTCGCCGACGCCGACCGCGACGGTGACGCCGACCGTGACGCCGACCTCGACCACGACGCCGACGCCGAAGACCGACCTCGACGTGCCGCGCAACCCGCTCGTCAGGCCCGGCGGGGCGTTCGAGGACCGCTGGGCGTCCGCGCGGCCGATCGGGACGCCTGCGCCGAAGTGGGGCCTCCCGCAGCCGGTCGCCGTCGTCGCGATGGCGGGCGGCGGCGCCGCCCGGTTCGGCCTCGCGGCGCTCCTCGCGCCCGCGACGCCGACGCCGACGCCGTTCCCGGCGGCGCAGGCGGGCTGTCACCAGTGGCGCTACACGCTCCACTGGGACCGGCCGTCGCGCCTTGCGACGCTCAAGAACGCCCTCGGCAACTCCGTGACGATCCGCAAGGGCTTCACGGCACCGGGCGGCGGAACGCAGGACGACTGGCCGGACCCGCTCGCGCACAGCATCGACTGGACCGGGGCCCCGAACGCCGGCGCGTGGAACTACGTGGCGCCGCCCCCGTCCGCCGGCACGACGTTCGGCTACGACCACGACTGCGACGACCCGATCAAGGGCCCGGCGTGCGGCTCTCTTCCGGAGACGGGCCCCGACGAGAAGCCCGGCATCTGGTACGAAGCCGGATACGTCGCGCGTGTCCTGGTCGGCGGTCCGTCATACGACTATCCGTACCATTACGGTTCCCCGGGCCCGCCCAGGATCTCCGCCGCCACGGACCCGCAGGGCTTCGTCGTCGACTGGCAGTGGACGCTGAATTACGGCTACGGCCCCGGCAACGAGATCATCTACGGCCTCGACCCCGGTCCGCCGCTGCCGGTCTACGACATGACCTCCGACACGCTCGGCTCGGGCAGCTCGGGCCTCGGCGGGTCGATCCCCGGAATCACGGGCACGCCGCTCGACTTCCCGAGCACGTGGCTGACGAGGGGCGGACTCGCCATCACCGATCCGCCGGCCGCGACCGGGCCCGGAACCGGCGGCGTCAACCAGCCCACGTGGCAGACGTTCCTCCCCGCGGACGTCGTCGGGATCACGAGGAACCAGGTCAACTGGGGCCTCATGACGTTCCAGGACAAGTCTCCGCTGGCGAACCCGCTCGCCTGCACGGACGACCTCTCGAACTACGACGTCAAGGTTCCGATCGTGTCGGACGACTCCGGCGACGTCTCCGCGATCGAGGACTTCATGCGCCTGAAGTACCAGTCGGCCGGCCCGCATCCGGGCCTGTCCGCGAGCGGCGGCACGCCCACGAAGCGCGCGATCACGCTCGCGGGCGGCAGCATCACGGCCTCGTGGAACGTCGATCCGAAGAAACAGTGCCTCAGGCCGTGGGGAATCATCCTGTGCACGGACGGGAAGTCGAACACGTGCAACACGGGGAGCCCGGCCGGCGACTCGGAATGGGGATCGAACGGAAACGCGCCCTGCGAGGCCGACATCGCCGGGAACGACTACCTGAACTACCCGCCGGGAGCCGCGGAGGCCGTCTACAACCTCAGGCTGCAGTTCGGAGCGGGCGACATCATCAAGCCGCGCACGTATGCGATCGGGATCGCGCCCGAGGTCGGCCGGTGCGAGCTCGACCGCATCGCGTACCGTGGACGCTCGGACGCGCGCGCGGCCCGGGGCGACGCGGGCTTCCTCCTCTACGACCCCACGGCCCCGTTGACGTCCTGCGCCTTCATCGGCGACGTGGACCTGCCCCACCTCGATCCGCCGACGCAGGACGAGAGCGCGGCCACGCCGGACAGGTTCCGGCAGGACAACGCGGGGGCGGGCCCGTACGACGCCAGCAAGCCCGACTACGCGTTCTTCGCCCAGGACACGGCGACCATCGTGAACGCGTTCCTGCAGATCGTGGCCTCTACCGCGACCGGCGACTACTCGACGAGCGCGCCCGTTTCGGGCGGCGCGATCTCGCTGGGCTCGATCGTCATCCTGCCGTCGACGGACTACCCGAGCTGGAAGGGCCACTTCCGGGCCTACGACACGTCGGGCGCGTCGCCCGTCCTCCAGTGGGACGCCGCCGACGTCCTCAACAGCCCGGCTCAGCCGTGGCAGCCCACGCCGGACAAGCGGGCGATCTACACGTGGGATCCCGCGACCGGGACGCTGATCCCGGTGAACAAGACCAACCTCGCGTCGCTCGTGGGACTGGCCGGAGGGGACCCGGCGTTCACGGCGAACGTCGTGGACTTCATCATCGGCTTCGACGGGACGCAGACGAACACGCCGCGCTTCAACCCGGGCTCGGGCACGTGCGACTCGTCCGGCTGGCTGCTCGGCCCCGTGATCAACTCCACGCCGGCCGTCGTCGGCGGGCCGTACCAGTACAAGCAGTTCGGCAACGTCGCCGACCACAGGCCGTTCGAGGCGACGTACAGCTCGCGCCGCCCGCTCGCGTGGGTCGGGTCGGACGACGGGCTCCTGCACGCCTTCGACTTCAACGACGGGACCGAGGTCATCGCGCTCCTCCCGCCGAACCTCCTCGCGAACCAGATCAAGCTGTACGCGAATTACCTGGCCGGGATTCCGTACGGCCAGTCCTACACCGGCCAGCCGAGCGAGCTCGACCAGCACATCTGGGGCGTCGCGAACTCGCTCCGTTTCGCGGACGTCTACTTCGGGGCCGGCGGATACAAGACGGTGGGGTTCCTCACGGAAGGGCCGGGCGGCGATCTCGTCGCCGCGATCGACATCACGCACGTTTTCCCCGGGTATTCCACGGCGTCGCCCCCGGTGCCCCACGACCCGAACTACGACTCGGCAAACCCCGTCCAGATCCTCTGGACGAAGAACTCCTCCGATTTCACCGGCCTCTTCGGGAGCTGGAGCGTCCCGGCGGTCGCGGCCGACACGTTCTCGACGACCCGGATGTTCTTCGGCGCGGGCATCAACCCGGCGAGCCTCATGGCGTCGTCCGTGGACGCGACCGCGTTCGTCGTCGACCCGAAGGACGGGACGCTCAACAACGCCCTCACGCTCGCGAAGGCCGCGGCGCCCCCTCCGCTCGTGGGCCAGCAGTCCTTCGCGGACGGCGTGTTCTTCCAGACGAAGGCGCCCGGCTACCTCCCCGACAACGTCGCGGACCTGAACCTCCAGGCGGACCTCAACGGGCAGGTCTGGTTCAACTGGGGCACGTTCACCGGGTCGCCGACCTCGGCGGTCGGCATCGACCTCAACTACGCGTCGGGGACGGCGATCGTCACGACGGTGGACTCGGGCGGGAACACGCGGATCACGTCCGGCGCGGCGGGCGCGGCCTCGCCCCAGCCCGACTACTACTCCCCCTCGGCCACCGGCCAGGGCACGTCGGGCTGCCAGATCTACGCGCTTGCGAGCGGAAGCCTCTACGAGACGAGCCCGACCGTCTCGGGATGGAACGTGAACCGCAGCGGTTCCCCGCCGGCCCCGTACGACTCCTCGCTGCCCGTGTTCACGCCGTACCTTTACATCGGCGTCGGCCCGAACAAGATCGGAGACCTGGCGTTCGGAGCGTCTCCGCTCGGCAAGACCCCGAACCAGCAGTACGTGGTGAAGCAGCGCGTCGGCGGCGAGGTGCCGGACGCGATTCCGCTTCCCGCGGGCGACCCCGCCCTCACGACCGGCCAGACGAAGCTGGGGCCGCGCACGCAGGTGACGTCCTCGCCGCTCATGGTCGTGGACAGCACGGGCATCCAGGCGGAGAAGGCGATCTTCCTCCTCTACGACCCGGACACGGGCTGCAACGGGACGTCGTACGTCGTGATCCTGACCTTCCAGTCGGGCACGACGTGCACCGCGCCCACGATCGGCCCCGCGCCCGGCTCGCCCCTGACGACGGGAATCGAGACGCTGGGCGCCGGCCCCGGCGCGGCCAGCGGAATCACGCTCACGGACAAGTCGCTCTTCGCCGCGAAGAGCGGCGTCGGCATCGGCTCGAGCGCGACGCTGACGCCCGTGCCGATCGACATCAACTCCCTCGCCGGCACCCCGACGTTCCAGCCGGTGTGGTGGAGGGACGTGAAGTAATCGCGCCGGGCCGGTCCCGATAAGATCCCGCGCATGGACGCGGGACCGGCCCGCCGGCGCTCTGCCGGATTCTCCCTGGCGGAGCTGCTCCTCACGCTCGCCCTCCTCGCCCTCGTCGCGTGGGTCGTCCTGCGGATCGTGGACCGCGGGACGCGGATCCGGAGCGAGGCGATCCCGGCGTCGGGGCCCGAGGCGGTTCTCGAAGCGGCGTTCCGGATGCTCCGGAAGGACGTGCAGGCCGCGGGGACCGGCGGCCTCCCTGCGCGCGAGGCGTTCCGGATGATCGCGGACAACACGCCCGCTCTTGGCCGCTCCGCGTACCGGACCGTCCGGGGTGGATCCGTCGCGGTCCGGCCCGGCACGGACCAGCTGGGTCTTCGGGGCGTGATCCGGTCTCCGCTGGTGCCCGTGGGAGCGGTCGTCCCGGGGACGGACGAAACCGTGTCCTCCCGCATGCGCGCCCGCCCGGACGCCGTGCCCGTTCGCGCCTCCTCCGCCGCCGGGATCGCGGCCGTGCGCGCCCGCCTCGCGGAAGTCTCCGCGTCGGGCAAGGCGTTCTTCCTCGTGCGCGACGCCGCGGGGCGGTGGGCCGTGGCGCGGGTCGCGTCGTCCGCCACGGGCCCGGGCGAGGGGCCGCTCGACCTCGTCCTCGACTTCGCGGACCCCGACGCGCGTGCCGGGAACCAGGACGGCGACCCCGACGCCTCCGCACGTCTCGGCGACGTCGCCTCCGGCGGCGTCTTCGACGATCTCGTCTGGTTCGTCGCGGAGGGTCCCGAGGGAGTCCCGCCCGACTACGTCCGGGGAAGCGACCCGGACTCTCTGAGTCATCCCCATCCTTACCTCGCCGCCGGCGTCGCGGCCGGGAACGGCCTCTGGGAGATCCGGGGAGCGGGCGAGGACGTCGAAGACCTGCAGGTGGCGTGGGGATTCGCGGGCGAATCGCCCGTCCTCGAGTGGCGCGGCGACGCGCCGAAGAGCGCGGCCCCGCGCGGCGACGACTTCGCGGACCTCCCCGGGCGCCCGCGGCTCCGGGCGCTCCGGCTCGCCCTCGTCGCGCGGTCGCCCCTGCGCCTGCCGCGCAGCACGGGATCGCCCGCGCCGGAATTCGCGGTCCCGCTGAACGGGCCCGCACCCGGCTCGGTGTTCGGAGGAGCGCCCATCGGATGGGATGCCGAGCCGCGGCGCCGGCTCCGCTTCGACCGCGAGGTGCGCGAGGAGCTCGTCGAGCCGCCCGCGCTCGCCGGAACGGGGCGCTGACGCTTCGCGTGCGGGTGTAAAATGGCCGCTGCGAATCGTGCGGAGGGAGGGCCCATGCGTCGGCTTCTGATGATCGCCACGGCGGTCTTCGCGGTTGTTGCGGCCGTCGCCGGGGCCGACGAGATCTGGCTCAAGGACGGACACTCGATCACGACGAACAAGCCGGTCGTCACGAAGGGCGCGAACGCCCTCATCACGACGGTCGACGGCGTGCTCCTCTCGGTTCCGCTCTCGGAGATCGACCAGGCGAAGACGGCCCAGGAGAGGGCGCGCGCGGCGATCCCGACGCCGGCGCCGACCCCGAACCTGATGAAGCCCATGACGCCCGCCGAGGCCGCGCGCCAGAAGAGCGGCCGGAAGGCGGTCGTCACGCTGACGGACGACTCCGTGGCGCACGCCTTCGGCGACGAGACGGGCGAGAAGAAGCCCGCCGACGCCGAAGGACGCGTCGAGGTCGCGAACACGTCCGCGACGCGCGGCAAGGACGGCTACGCCTTCACGGGCTCCGTGATCAACGCCGGGGCGGGCCCGGTCTCCGCGGTGTCCGTGACGATCGAGTTCGTGGGCAAGGACGGAAAGACGTTCTCCTCCACGTACGCGAACGTCGCGAAGGACTCTCTCCAGCCCGGCGAGAAGTCCGTATTCACGGCGAGCGCGCCGCTCGACGGCGACGCCGCGTCGTTCCGCTACCAGGCGCGCTGGCAGAGCCCGATCCCGGCGAAGAAGGCCGAGGACAAGGGAACCGGGACGGGCGCGAAGGGAGACGCCGCGGCCGACGCCGAGCCGACGCCGGTCCCGACGCCGCCGCCCGCGCCCACGCTCGTTCCGATTCCGCGCCCCGACGTGGCGCCGCCGACCGCGAACGCGCCGGTCGGCAACCCGGCGAACGGAGCGTTCCTGCCGCCGCCCGACGTCCCGCAGACGACGGCCAAGCCGCCGTCCACGTGACCGCGCGGCCGGCCGGCCCCGCATGAGCGCGGAGATCCTGCTCGTCGAGGACCGCGAGTCGCTGCGCGCGATGCTCGCCGAGACGCTCGCGAACGAGGGCTACACGGTCGAGCCCGTCGCGACGGGCGAGGAGGCCGTGCGCCGGCTCGGCGAAGGACGCCGCTACGGCCTCGTCCTGACGGACCTCAAGATGCCCGGCGCCGACGGCATCGCCGTCCTGCGGGCGGCGGTCGCCGCGGACCCGTCCGTCCCCGTCGTCGTCCTCACGGGCTTCGGCACGGTCGAGACCGCGGTCACGGCCATGAAGTCGGGCGCCGCCGACTTCCTGAGCAAGCCCGTCGACCCGGACCTCCTGCTCCTCCTCGTCGAGCGGCACGTGCGCGCGCGCCGCTCGGCGGTCGCCCGCGTCCTTCTCGCCGAGGAGGCCGGCCTCGCTGGCATGCCGCGGATCGTCGGGTCCTCGCGCGCGCTCGCCGAGGCTCTCGAGCGCGTGCGCCACGCGGCGCCGTCGGACGTCACGGTTCTCCTGAGCGGGGAGTCGGGCACGGGCAAGGAGCTCTTCGCCCGCGCCCTCCACGCCCTTTCGCCGCGGGCGCCCGGGCCGTTCGTCCCCGTGAACGTCGCGGCGCTGCCGGAGAGCCTCGTCGAGAACGAGCTCTTCGGCCACGAACGCGGCGCCTACACGGGCGCGACGGACCGCCGCGCGGGACGCTTCGAGCTCGCGGACGGAGGCACCCTCTTCCTCGACGAGATCGGGGAGCTTCCGCCGGCGGCCCAGACGAAGCTCCTGCGCGTCGTCGAGGAGCGGACGTTTCTGCGCGTCGGCGGGACGGTGCCGATCAGCGTGGACGTGCGGCTCGTCGCGGCGACGAACCGCGACCTCGGCCAGCGCGTGAAGGCCGGCGCGTTCCGCGAGGACCTGTTCTACCGCCTCGACGTGTTCCCCGTGCATCTCCCGCCGCTGCGCTCGCGGCCGGAGGACATCCCGGCGCTCGCGAAGAGCTTCGCGGCCGCGGCCGCGCGTCAGGTCAAGAAAAGGGAGATGGCGCTCTCGCCCGGCGCCCTCGAGAGGCTCGTCGCGCACGACTGGCCCGGAAACGTCCGCGAGCTGCGCAACGTGATCGAGCGCGCGGTGCTCCTCGCGCCGGGCGAGGTCGTGCGCCCCGCCGACGTCGTCGTGGGCATCCCCGGCGAGAGCGCGCCCCCGCACCCGACCCTGGACGGGACGCTCGACGAGACCGCGGAGCGGTGGCGGCGCGCGGGCGAGGCCGCCCGGATCCGGCGCGCGCTCGACGAGACGGGCGGCGACAAGGCCCGCGCTGCGGAGGAGCTCGGCGTGAACGTCCGGCGCCTCGTCCAGCGCATGAAGGAGCTCGGGCTCTAGACGGGCGCGGACGCGAGCGCGGCGCCGAGCTCGGCGTCCTCGTCCTCCGCGACGCTGCGCAGGTCGAGCAGGACGCGGCCGTCCTCGATCCGCGCGACGACCGGCAGCGCTCCGGCGCGCAGGGCCGCGGCGAGGGCGTCGGCGGAGAGGCCGGGGCGTCGGAGCGCGACCGCCGCGGACGGAAGCGTCGACTCCGCGCCGGCGCCGCCTCCCGCGACCGCCGTCGACTCCACGGCCTCCGCCTCGAAGCCGGCCGTCCGGGCCTGCGCGGCCAGCCGCTCCGCGCGGACGCGCAGGGACCCCAGGGAGACGCCGAGCATCCGGAAGAACGGGACCTCGCCGCTCCGGCCCGAGAGGTGGAGGTCGAGCGTGGCCGCGAGGGCCCCGAGGACGAGCTTGTCCGGGCGGAGAGCCCGCGCGAGCGGGTTCTTCGCGGCCCGCCCGACGAGGTCTGCGCGGCCGAGGAGGATCCCCGCCTGCGGGCCGCCGAGCACCTTGTCGCCCGAGAAGCACACGAGGTCGGCCCCGGCGTCGAGCGCGTCCGCCGGCACGGGCTCGTCCCGGAGCCCCGGCTCCTCGAAGCGGTGCGGCGCGCCCGCGCCCGCATCGAAGACGAGCGGGACGCCCCGCGCATGAGCGAGGATCGCGAGATCCCGTACGGCGACCTCCTCCGTGAAGCCGACGATCCGGTAATTAGAGGGACGCACCTTGAGAACGGCCGCGGCGCCCGTGTCGAGGGCCTCGACGTAGTCCGCCGCGGTGGTCCGGTTCGTCGTCCCGACCTCGAGGAGGGAAACCCCGCTCTTCGCGAGGATCGATGGGACGCGGAAATCCCCTCCGATCGCGACGAGCTCGCCGCGCGAGACGGCGACGGGCTTGCCGTTCGCGAGCGTGTCCAGCGCGAGGAGGAGCGCCGCCGCCGCATTGTTGACGGCGAGGGCGTCGACGCCCGGACGGCCCTTCGCGAAGAGCTCGAGGAGGAGAGGGCGGACGTGCTCGCCGCGCCGCCCGCGCCCGCCGGTTTCGAGGTCGAGCTCGAGCGTCGAGAACCCCGCGGCGCGCGCGGCGGCCGCCACGGCGGCGGCCGCGAGCGGCGCACGGCCGAGATTCGTGTGGAGGAGGACGCCCGTGGCGTTCAGGACGCGCACGGGTCCCGGCGCGGGGCGGGCCGCGAGGCGCGCTTCGGCGTCGCGGAGGATCACCTCCTCGGCCGGGCCGGCGGGCGCCTCGCGCCAGCGCACGGCGGCCTCGCGCAGGGCGGTCTTCGCGCGCTCGCGGCCGTGCCGATCGGCGAGGGCGCGTCCGGCGGGGCTCTCGAGGAGCCGGTCCATGGCGGGCGGTCGCGGGCCGGAATCCATGGTCACGGAATGTAGACTACTTCGTGGCCATGCCGGTCCCGATCGAGCGCGACCTCGACATCCTGGAGAAGAGCCTCACGGCGCTCAAGGTCGAGTACGAGCGTTTCTTCGCGGGCGACCTCAGGACGCCGCCCGTCGCCGCGCGCCGGAGGCTCGACGCGCATCTGCGGCGCGTGGGGAACGTCGAGGTGGAACGGGCCGCCGAGAAGTTCCGGCTCCAGACGCTCGAGAGCCGCTACACGGCCATGGCGGAGCTCTGGGACAAGCGCCTCTCGGCCCGGGAAGAGGGGCGGGGTCTCTTTCGCGCGCCGCGGGCCGCTCCGGCCGCGTCGGCAGCCCCCCAGGCCCCCCCGGCGACCCCGCCGCCCGGCCGGCGGCCGAAGACGGTGTCCTCCGACGGGGAAGGCTCGACCTCCGTAAAAGCGGTCGGACGGGGCGACATGAAGTCGCTCTTCGACCGTTTCTGCGCGGCACGCGAGGCGGCCGGGGAAGACGTCTCGAAGCTCCGTTACGAACGATTCGAGGACCTGGTGAGGAAGCAGGCTGCCGAAATCCGCCGGACGACGGGCGCGACGCGCCTCGCGTTCGAGGTCCAGACCCGGGAAGGAAAGGTCCGACTCGTCGGCCGGCCGCTGTCCGCGCCCGTGAAAGGGAACCCATGACGATCGTCCGCCGCCTGTGTCCCGCCGCCGCCCTCCTCCTGGCGCTCGCCCTGCCCGCGGCGGCGAAGGACGTCTACAAGGCGTTCCTCGATCCTGGCATCCCGCAGCACCGGGCGACCCTCGACATCCTCGCGCGCCTCGAGAAGACCCCGAACGACGCGTCGCTCCACAACGACCTCGGCTGCCTCATCGCGCGGGACGGCTTCTGGCGCGACGCCCTGCGCGAGTTCGAGACGGCGGAGAAGCTCGACAAGAAGGACGGCCGCGCGCCGTACAACGCGGGCCTCGTCCAGATGACGCGCGGCGAGTGGGGTGCGGCCCGGTCCGCCTTCAAGAAGGCCGTCGACCGCAACCCGGGCAACTGGCCCGCCTGGTGGATGCTCGGCTTCGCCGAGGAGAACCTCGGGAACACGGCGTCCGCGGTCCAGGCCTACGAGCGCTCGCTGCGGGTCGACACGTCGCTCTTCGACGTGAAGCGGAATCCGTACGCGGTGCAGTCGCGCCTGCGGGCGCGCGCGCTTCTCGACACGTACGATGCGCGCCTGGCCCGCGCGGCGCTGCCGGAGACCGAGCAGCTCGCGCAGCCCGAGATCCTGACGGCGTTCCAGGCCGGCCGCGTCTCCGTCTCGGCGGCGCCGGGGTCCGTGGTCCCCGACGACACGCATCCGCGGGCGGTCGTGTCTCCGGGGCCGGGCGGCAGCCCGTCCGGTGGCCCGTCCGCGGCCGCGGCGCCGGCCTCCGGCGGCGCGGTCGTGACGTCCGTTCCCCCCGTGAGCTCGAGCCGCCCGTCTCCTCCCGCGCGCGCCCCCGAGGCCGCCGCGCCCGTGCGCTCCGGCAACATCGAGGAGGCTCCCCCGTGGTTCCCGCAGACGTCGCCCGCCGGCGCCGCCCCGCCGAAGACGCCCCGCGCGCCGGGCACGGCCGATCCGGGGGCCCCGCCGGCTCCGCCTCCACCGCCTCCGGGGCCCGGGCCCGGGGTCGGCTGAGGCTCAGCCCTTCCACTTCGGGAGGAACAGGGTCGGGGAGCCCGCGCCGCCGCCGGCGGCCGGGATGAACTTGAGATCGTCCCCGACCGCCTCGATCCCGCGCAGGAGATCCGAGAGGCGGCCAGAGAGACGCGTCTCGGAGATGGCGTCGGTCGCCCGCCCCTTCTCGACCCAGTAGCCCGCCACGTGCAGGCGGAAGCGGTCGGACGCGAGGTCCACCTGCGGCCGCGAGAGGAGCACCGCCGCGTAGAAGCCCCGGGCGAGCGCGCGGAGGAGATCGAGGGGCGGGACGCCCGACGACGGGTCCGCGAAGAAGTTCGTGACGCCGATCGCGGGCGGCTCTGAAAACGCGCGGCGGAACGCGTTGCCCGTCGGAGCGGCCCCGAGGCGCTGGGCGGCCGCGGCGTCCGTGAGGCGCGCGGCGAGGCGGCCCCGCTCGAGGACGACCGTCCGGCCCTGGGGCGTCCCCTCGCCGTCGTGCGTCGTCCGCACGGGCCCTCCGGGCGCGCTCGCGGCGTCCACGAGCGTGAGGGCCGGCGACGCGAGCGCGTCCCGGCCCTCGCGCGTGCGCCCCGCGAGGAGCCCGCCCTCGTCCTCGCCGAAAAAGCCGGGCGCGAGGCGCGCGAGGACGGGGGCGGCGACGAGAGGATCGAGCAGGAGGTCCCAGCGCCCCGGCTCGAGCGGCCGGCCCTTGAGCGGGAGGAGGACGCGGTCGACGGCGTGGTGCGCGAGGCGCGCGAGGGGAAGCTCCTCGGGCCTGGCGGCGGCCGCGACGACGCGGGCGGACGTTCGGCCGGCTCCTGTGCGCGCCGAGACGGTCGCGACGAGCGTCGCGGCGGAGCTCCCGAAGGAGACGTCGCGTCCGGCCGTCGTCGCGACGCGCTCCACACGCGCGCCGAGGGCAAGGGCCGCCTCGCCGATGAGCACCGCGCCGTCGCCCGCGGCCGCGAGAGCCCGGCGGAATGCGACGAGGAGCCCGCGCGCCGCGATCTCGTCGGGGCGCGGCGGCGGGGCGAGCGGGGCGGGCGGCGGCGCGCCTTCCAGGGCGGGCAGCTCGCGCGTGCCGCGCCGCGCGCGGGAGCGGGCGAGGAGGAGGCGCGCCTCCGCGGGCAGGTTTCGGGCACCGCCGGCTCCGGCCGCCGCGAACGAGGTGCGGCCGCCCCGGAAGAGGCGCACGGCGAATCCGCGCTCGGTCGAGACGCTCGCGTGGAGGCCCCGCTCGTCCTCGGCGAGCTCGAGGGACGTCCCGCGCCGCTCGTAGACTTCGCCGCCCTCGCCGTCGCGCGCGGACGCAGAGGCCGCGGCGAGCAGCTCCTCGAAGAGGCCGTCGGCGGTCATGGCCGCCCCGGGACGGCCGTGAGGCCGCGCAGGAGGATCGCCGGCGAGGCGCCGCCCACGGGCAGCGGTTCGCCGCGCTTGACGCAGAGGCCGAGCCCGCTCGCGGGCGCGGAGACTTCTCCGGCCTCGCCCCAGAGGTTGCGCAGGGCGGTGAGGACGTCGGAGGTCAGGAGGAACGGGGCGACGGCGGCGCCGAGGCGCCCGCGCCGCACGAGATCGGCGCTCTCGACGAAGAGCGAGAACCGTCCGGACTCGGGATCGGTGTGGCCCGCCGAGATCTCGCGGACGTAGAGGCCGGCATCGCAGGCGGCGAGGAGCTCGTCGCGGCTCGCGCGGCCCGCGGACACGAGGAGGGCCGAGAGGCGCGGGCGCGGCGGGCGGCGGAAGTCGCCGCAGCGCCCGTGGCCGTTCGACTCGGCGCCCGCCGTGCGGCGGTCCGTGAGGACGCCCGCGACGCGGCCGTCGTCGAGGAGCGGCACGGCACGCGCGGGCGTGCCCTCGTCGTCCGCAAGGTACGAGCCCGGCAGGTCGCGGCGCGTCGGGTCGCACGTCACGAAATACCCCGGCGGCGCGACGGCGGCGCGCGGGACGCGGGCGAGGACCGACGCGCGCTCTCCGCCTTCGGCCTCGAGCGGGTGGCCGACGGCCTCGTGCCAGAAGACGGATGCCGCCTCCGGCGAGAGGACGACGTCGACCTTCCCCTCGGGTGCGCGATGGGCGGGCACGGGGCGCGTCGCGTCCGCGAGAGCCTTCGCAAGCGCGTCGCATGCGGCCGGAAAAGGCGCCGGGGACTGGAACGCGAACGAGCGGCTCGAGCCCGGCCGGCGGAGGACGCCCGTCGCCTCGAGCCGCGTCGCCTCGCCGCACGGGACGAAGGCGCGGGCGGTCACGACGGCGCGCGAAACGGTGACGCGCGCGAGCGCGAGCGTGAGCGAGAACCCCCGCGGGTCGGGGAGGGCGCGCGCGAGCGCGGCCTGGAGCTGCGTCGCGCGGCCCTCCTCGTCGGGGCCGGAGGGGCCCTTGTCCTCGGCCCTCGGCGGGGCAGCCTTCGCCTTGAAGAACGGCGCGCCGCCCGCGCGGCGCGAGGCCTCGCGCACGGCCTCGCGCAGGGACTCGGCGCCGTCGCCGTCGCACGCGACGAGGAGGGAGTCCTTCCCGCGCGAGACGCGCACGGCGGTCCCGCTCTCCTCGACGATCGACGGCGACTGGAGGCCCGCCTCCGTCGCGCTCCACGCGATGGCGCGGCGGCGCTCGCGGAAGGCCTCGCCGCCCTCGCCGCGGCGGAGCATCCCCGAGACGATGCGGACCGCGTCCTCCGCGTCCTCGCGGAAGACCGTGACGTCTTCGCTCAACGAGGGGGATTGTAGGAGCGGGCGGGGATCCCACGGGAGCGGTCCCGCGCACTCCTGCGACTCAATCCGCAGGCCGCGAGACATTCGAGGGTGGGATATCCTCGAACGTCCTATGGCCTTGTCAGACGCCCGGCTGGCCGCGCAGGCAGCCTACGTGGCGCGCCGTCTCCTTGCCGAAGGGCTCGTCAAGACCCCCGCGGCCGCGGAGCTGCGGCGGGCGCTCGAGACGGTCCTCCTCGAGGACCGCGACCGCGAGCGCGCCCTGGACGACGAGGTGAAGAAGCTGCTCGCGCAGAACGCGGCGACGATCCGCGGCGCAGGCGTGGACTACGCCGAAATGTTCCGGAAGGCGAAGAAGATGCTCGCCGACAAGAAGAAGATCCCGCTGTGAGGAACGCATGACCCGGTCCATCGACGATCGTCTCGAGTTCCTCGAGTCCCTCAGGGAGAAGGCGCGGCTCGGAGGCGGCGCCGAGCGCCGCGAGAAGCAGCACAAGGCCGGCAAGCTCACGGCGCGCGAGCGCGTCGAGCTTCTCGGGGACCCCGGCTCCTTCGACGAGATCGACCCCTTCGTCGTCCACCGCGCGCGCGACTTCGGGATGGACGACCTCGCGAACGAGATCCCGGGCGACGGCGTCGTCGCGGGCTCCGTCCGCGTCGAGGGCCGGCCCGTCTTCGTCTTCGCGCAGGACTTCACGGTCTTCGGCGGGTCCCTCTCCGAGACGAACGCCGCGAAGATCTGCAAGCTCATGGACATCGCGATGAAGGTCGGGGCGCCCGTCGTCGGGCTCAACGACTCGGGCGGCGCGCGCATCCAGGAGGGCGTCGTCTCCCTCGGCGGCTACGCGGACATCTTCCTGCGCAACACGCTCGCCTCGGGCGTCGTCCCGCAGATCAGCGCGATCCTCGGCCCGTGCGCGGGCGGCGCCGTGTACTCGCCCGCGATCACGGACTTCGTCCTGATGGCGCGCGGGACGAGCTCGATGTTCGTCACGGGTCCCGACGTCATCAAGACGGTCACCCACGAGGACGTCACGAAGGAGGCGCTCGGCGGCGCGGACACGCACGCCTCCGTCTCGGGCGTCGCGCACGTCGTCGCGGACTCGGACGCGGACTGCCTCCACAAGATCCGCGCGCTCCTCGGCTTCCTGCCGTCGAACAACCAGGAAGACCCGCCGAAGCGCGAGAACGGCGACCCCGTCGACCGCGAGGATCCCGAGCTCGACCGCGTCGTGCCCGCGAACGCGAACCAGCCCTACGACATGATCGGCCTCATCAAGCGCGTCGTGGACGACGGCGAGCTCTTCGAGATCCACGCGGACTACGCGAAGAACATCGTCGTCGGCTTCGCGCGGCTCGGCGGCAAGCCCGTCGGGATCGTCGCGAACCAGCCGGACCACCTCGCGGGCGTTCTCGACATCGACGCGTCCGTCAAGGGCGCGCGCTTCGTGCGGTTCTGCGACGCCTTCAACATCCCGCTCGTCACGTTCGAGGACGTCCCGGGCTTCCTCCCGGGGACGAAGCAGGAGTTCGGCGGGATCATCCGCCACGGCGCCAAGCTCCTCTACGCCTTCGCCGAGGCGACGGTCCCCAAGCTCACGGTCATCACGCGCAAAGCGTACGGCGGCGCCTACTGCGTCATGTCGTCCAAGCACATCCGGACGGACTTCAACTACGCGTGGCCGACGGCCGAGATCGCCGTCATGGGCGCCGAGGGCGCGGTGAACATCCTCTATCACCGCGAGCTCGCCGCGTCGAAGCACCCGGCCGATGCGCGCAAGGAGAAGATCGCCGAGTACGAGGACGCGTTCGCGAACCCGTACGTCGCGGCCCGGCGCGGCTACGTCGACGACGTGATCGCGCCGCGGACGACGCGCCCGCGCCTCATCCGGGCGCTGGACCTGCTCGCGAACAAGCGCGACGTGATGCCGCCAAAGAAACACGGAAATATTCCTCTATGAGTTATCGGGGAGGTGCGTCGTCCGCCGTCGCAGCCGGGAGGCCAGGTTCGCACCTCCCCGGACCCCTCCTGACCCTCTCTAAGAAATCTCCGTCTCTTCTTCTCGCATGAACGCCCCTCGTCTCCTCATCGCGAACCGAGGCGAGATCGCCGTGAGGATCATCCGCGCCTGCCGCGACCTCGGGATCTCTCCGGTGGCCGTGTATTCCGAGGCCGACCGCGGCTCCCTGCACGTCCGCCTCGCGGACCACGCGGTCCCGATCGGACCCCCGCCCGCGCGCGAGAGCTACCTCGTCCCCGAGAAGCTCATCGCGGCTGCGCGGAAGACCGGCGCGTCGCTCGTCCACCCGGGCTTCGGCTTCCTCTCCGAGAACGCCGCGTTCGCGCAGGCCGTGATCGACGCCGGGCTCACGTGGGTCGGGCCGCGCCCGTTCTCGATCGGCGCGATGGGCAGCAAGACGGAGTCCCGCCAGCGGATGCTCGCGGCGGGCGTTCCCGTCGTCCCCGGCATGACGACGCCCGCGGCGTCGGCCGCGGAGATCGCGGCCTTCGGGCGCGAGAACGGCTTCCCGCTGCTCCTCAAGGCGGCGGCGGGCGGCGGCGGCAAGGGCATGCGCGTCGTGCGGGCGGAATCCGAGGTCGCGGACGCCTTCGCGCGGACGCAGAGCGAGGCGAAGTCCTACTTCGCGGACGACCGCGTCTACGCGGAGCTCTTCGTCGAGCACCCGCGGCACATCGAGGTGCAGATTCTCGGCGACGCGACCGGCAAGGTCCTCGCGATCGGCGAACGCGAGTGCTCGCTCCAGCGCCGGCACCAGAAGGTCCTCGAGGAGTGCCCGTCCGCGGCGGTCTCGCCCGAGCTCCGGGCGAAGATGGAAGCCGTCGCGGTCGCGGCCGGCAAGGCCGTCGAGTACGTGTCGGCCGGGACCGTCGAGTTCCTCCTCGCGAAGGACGGGCGATTCTTCTTCCTCGAAATGAACACCCGCATCCAGGTCGAGCACCCCGTCACGGAGTCCGTGTACGGAGTCGACCTCGTCGCCGAGATGATCCGGATCGCGCTCGGCAAGCCCATTTCCTTCGCGGAGAAGCCCGCGGCGCGAGGCCATGCGATCGAGTGCCGCGTCTACGCCGAGGACCCGGGGCACGCGTTCGCGCCGTCGCCGGGCCGCATCACGGCCCTGCGCTGGCCCGGCGGCCCCGGCATCCGCGTCGACGCGGGCCTGACGGCCGGCGACGTGGTCCCGCTCGATTACGACCCGATGGTCGCGAAAATCACGGCCTGGGGCACGAACCGCGACGAGGCGCGCCGCCGGATGCTCCGCGCGCTCGCCGAGACGCGGATCCAGGGGATCCAGACGTCCGTGCCGTTCTTCGTCTCCCTCCTGAACGATCCGCGCGTCGTGAACAACGACGTCTCGACCCAGTTCCTCGACACGTACAAGTTCGTGCCGCCCGCGCCGGAGGAGGGCCAGCAGGATCTCGCGCTCGCCGCGGCCGTCCTCGAGGCGCTCGAGGAGACGAGGAGCGTCCGCCCCCGGACGAAGGGGGCGGCCCCGGCCCCGTGGCGGACGGCGCGGCCCACGCACGGGGTGCGTCGATGAACCGGAGAGCCGAGCCAAAGGCGAGGGTCGCAGGTCCGTGCGGAGCCCGACGCCGTGGGGGAGGGCTCCGATGAAATACCACGCCCGGTTCCCCGGCGCCGGTCCGTCCGGCGTCGCCCTGAGGGTCGAGGCGCCGTCGCCCTTCTACGAGATCGAGACGGAGGGCCGCACCCTCGCGGGCAACGCCCGGCGGCTCGGCGACGGCGTGTGGTCCCTCGTGACGGCGGACGGCCGCCAGGCCGAGGCCCGGATCGAGCGGACGCCCGACGGAGGCATGCGCGTGCGCATCGGCGCCGTCACGTTCGAGTTCGACCTCCTCGACGAGCTCACGGCACGCGCCCTCCTCGCGACGGGCGGGCGCGCGGTGCGCAAGGCCAAGCACGTCGCGGCCGCGATGCCGGGGCGCGTCCTGCGCGTCCTGGTCGCCGTGGGGGACACGGTCACGGCGGGGCAGCCCCTCATCGTGCTCGAGGCGATGAAGATGGAGAACGAGGTGAAGTCCCCGCAGGATGGCATCGTCTCCGGCGTCGCCGTGGCGGCGGGGCAGCCCGTCAGTGCCGGCGAGGTCCTCGTCCGGTTCGCGGCCGACACGGCCTGACCCCCCGGGAGGGTTCACGGAGCGGGCCGGATCGCTTAATCTCCGCTCCATGAAGACGCTCGTCCGCACGACCTTCGCGCTTCTCTCCGTCCTCGGGCTCTCGTGCCGCGCCGCCCAGATCGCGGCGCCGCAGCCGGCGGCCACGAAGCCGGCCACCCCCGCCAAGGCGGACCCGCTGACCGAGTGGGCCGACGGCCTGTTCGCGTGGGGCGCGGGGCAGACGACGCTCGAGGAGATCACGACCGTCAGGATCCCGGGCACGCGGATCTACCTCGCGAAGCGGACGTACGCGGCCGACCCGCGGATGAACGACCAGGCCCACCTCTTCGTCGAGGAGGGCGGCAAGATCCTCGTCGGCGACGTCTTCTACGACGAGGACCGCGCGAAGAACCCCTCGCCCGTGCGCACGGACACCGACCTCGCGAGCATGCGCGGCAAGGTGCGGCAGTTCCTCCTCGGCGGCTTCAGCCTCGTCCTCGACCCCGCCTCCGACCGGAAGAACTGGAAAGGCGTGACCGTGAAGACGGACACGGGCTACGGGACCACCCCGATGGCCGCGTACATCAAGGCGGACGACGGGACGCTGCTCGTCATCGGCCGGTTCTGGGACCGCAACCGCTCGATCGCCGAGCAGCGGCGCGAGGGGATCAAGCTCGCGGGCTCGCCGATGACGGGCCCGGCCGACGCGAAGGTGACGGTCGTCGAGTACTCGGACATGGAGTGCGGCTTCTGCAAGAAACGCACGGCGGACTTCGACGCCCTCGTCGCGAAGATGTCCAAGGAGCTGAAGATCAAGCGGTACATCAAGCTGTTCCCGCTCACGACCGCGCACCCGTGGGCCTACCGCGCGGCCTCGGCGGGACGCTGCTTCTTCGACCTGCAGGGCGCCTCGGCGTTCTTCCGGTGGAAGTCGCAGGTCTACGCGAGGCAGGACGAGCTCTCCGTGCCGGGCGTCGACGCGTTCGCGGTGGACTTCGCCTACGCGAACGAGATCCCGGACGAGAAGTTCCGCGCCTGCTACCTGCAGGCGAAGTCGAACGACAAGATCCACGCCGACCTGACCGAAGGCTGGGCCCTGCGCGTACGCTCGACGCCGACCTACTACATCGACGGCGTGTACGTCTCGTGGTTCACGGACAACCTCATGGAGGAGTTCCTCCGCACGACGTACCTCGGCGGCAAGGGTCTCCCTCTGCCCGCAGCGCCCACGGCGGCGCCGGCCGGCGCCGCGAAGCACTAGTTCCTGAAGGGGACCTGGACGGGGAGCCAGGTCTTCACGTTCACGCCCCCCTTCGTCGCGGGCTTCCAGCGCCACTCCTCGAGCGCGTGAGCGCTCGAGGCGCCGAGCCCGACGTTCGGGGTCACGTCCTTCAGGATCTCGACCTTGGCGGGCTTTCCGGTCTCGTCGACGAGGACGCGCAGGAGGACCGTGCCCGAGACCCGCCGCTGCTTGGCCATGGGCGGGACGACCGGGCTGACCTGGCGCGTCGGGACGGGCGGCGTGTCGCAGACGTCGACGTCCACGAGGTCACCCTCCTTCACGGGGGCCGCGGCGGGCGCGGCGGCCGCCGCCGCGGCCTGGGCCTCCTCGCGCCGCTTCGCGGCGGCCTCGCGCGCGAGGCGCGTCGCCTCCTCGCGGTCCGAGCGGTCGCGCGCGGCGCGGGCCGTGTCCTCGGAGTCGCGGTTCTTGCGTGCTTCCTCGGCGACCTGGTCGATGTCGGCCTGCTTCTTCTTCACGGCGGCGTCCTGCTGTTTCGCCGCGCGCGCGTCCTGCTTCTTGAGCTCCTCGTCGAGCCTCTTCTGGACCGCGGCCCGGAAGAGCGGATCGTCCTTGCCGACCACGACGGGCTCGGGCGTGGGGACCGGCGTCGGCGGCGCCGCGGTCGGCCGGGGCGCGGGCGCTGGCGCGGGTGCGGGCGCGGGCGCGGACCGCCGAAGCGCGAAGAAGGCCCCCGCGCCGAGGACGGCGGCTCCCACGAGCGCCACGGCCCAGACGGGGACTCCTCCCAGCGGCTTGTTCGGAGGTCCGGTCATCGTCCTCACCGGCGCAGCGCCCTTCGCGGGCGCGGGCCGGACGGGAGACGGCGGGACGGGCACGTTCGGGCCGGAGGTCACGCGCCGCGAGCCCGTGGTCGAGTCCACCTTGCGGACGGGCGGGGCCGGATCGTGCTTCGAGGCGGCGGCGCTCGACTCGAGACGGCGCCGGCCGGTCGTCTCGGCGGCCGGACGCACCACGGGGAGGGCGGCGGGATCGAGGAGCTCCTCGGCGGCGAGCTCCGATTGCTCGCGCTGGATCGCGCGCTCGAAGTTCTTCTGCAGGAAGAACGCGAGGTTGAAGGACGACGGGGCGTACGGGCCCCCGTAGAGCAGGGCCGAGAGGTCGCGCCGGTAGTTCGCGACACTGCGGTCGCGCGTCGCCGGATCGGGGTGGAGGGCGCGGCGCAGGAGGCGCCGGATGTCCTCCGGCACGGGCGACCCGTCCGCGGCGAGCGTAGCCGTCTCGACCGCTTCGAGGGCGACGCCCGGGAGCGGGGGCTTGCCCGTGAGCGCCTCGAAGAGGATCGCGCCGACGCTGTAGAGGTCGCCCGGCGTGCCGGGCTTGCCGGACGCGAGGACCTCCGGAGCGATGTACGGGGCGAAGGCCTGGCGCGCGCGCGGCACCGAGAGCGAGGGGAGGAGGCCCGCCCCGAGCCCGTATCCGAAGACGCGGGCCTCGCCCTCGTTCGAGACGGAGACGAACGCCGGGACGAGGAAGCCGTGGGGGGCGCCCGTGTAACGCTCGACGGCGGCTCCCGCCTCGAGCGCGGTCAGAAGGCGCTCGGCGATCAGGAGGCCGTGCTCGGCGGGCATCGCCGCGCCGAGCACGCGCGCCGCGAGGAGCGCGTCGAGCGTTCGGCCCTCGACGTACTCGACCGCGAGGAACGGCGTGTCGTCGATGACGCCGAGGACCGTGCCCTTCGCGACCGCGGCGCCCCGGACCTCGTCGACGAGGTGGACGGCCGTCTCCATCGCGGCAAGCAGAGCGGTCCGGTCGACGGCGGCCGACGTGAACGTGCGGAGCAGGTAGAAAGGCTGCAGCCGGGTCGCTCCCGCGGTCCCGCCGCGCCACACCTCTCCGAGCGGATCGCTTCCGATCGCGCGCGTGAGGACGTACGGTCCGAAGGGCCGCGGGCTGGATGCGGAAGCGCTCAATGGAACTCCGGGCGGTTGCACCTCAGTCTAACAGCGCCAGGGCGGCGCCGTCAGGGTGCCGCCCGGTCCTCGCGCGCAGCCCGCTTCGCCTCGTGGTACCGGGCGGCGTTGCGCTGCTGGTCCTCGTAGTCGCGCGAGAAGAGGTGCGAGCCGTCGCCCGCGGCGACGAAGTAGCGGTAGTCGACGTCGGCGGGGGAGACGGCCGCGCGCAGGGACGCGAGGCCGGGACTGCAGATGGGCCCCGGCGGGAGGCCGGCGCGCACGTACGTGTTGTACGGCTCGTCCAGCGTGAGCTCCGACCGGGCGAGCGTGCCCCGCCAGAGCCCGAGGCGCTTCAGCGCGTAGATCGTCGTCGGGTCGCACTGGAGGAGCATCCCGGCGCGGAGGCGGTTCCGGTAGACGCCCGCGACGATCGGGCGCTCGGCGGGGAGCGCGGTCTCCTTCTCGACGAGGGAGGCGAGCGTCGTCGCCTCGAGGACTCCGAAGTTCATCGCCTTCGCCTTCTCCGCGAAGTCCGGCGGGACTCGGCGCGCGAACTGGCGCGTCATCGCGGAGAGGATCTCGCGCGCGGTCATCGAGCGCGTGACCGTGTAGGTGTCGGGGAAGAGGAACCCCTCGAGCGTCGGGGCGCCCGGCGGCACGCCCTCGAACTCGGCCGGACGCGTGAAGAGGAAATCGTAGTCCTTCTGGGCCGCGAAGCCCTGGGACGAGAAGAGCGAGAAGACCTCTTCGGCCGTGAAGCCCTCGGGCACCGTGATCCGGTACGTCACGACGTCGCCCGCGACGAGCGACATCACGACCTGGTCGGGGGCCCGGGGCCCCGCGAAACGGTATTCGCCGGCCTTGAGCGTCTTGCCGCGATGCAGGATCTTGAGCGCGACCATCCCGAGGCGCCAGTCCCTGAGGACGCCGAGGCTCTCGAGACGGGAGAACACCTCGGCCGAGGGCGTCCGCGGCGCGATCGAGACGATGACCTCGTCGCCTTCGTAGCCCTTGTACGGGGCGCGGACGCTGTAGAGAAGCAGGCCGACGCCGACCGCTCCCGCGAACAGGCCGAAGAGCGCGACCCAGACGAGGAGAGGGACGAGGTGACGCTTGTGGATCGCGGAGCGGCGGGTCACGGCCTTTCCCTCACGCGACGCCCCCCGCGTGCACGGAGAGCCAGTCGCGCAGGAGGACGGCCGCGGCCTCGGCGTCGCGCGCGGCGTCCCGGCGCTCTCGCGGAAGCCCGGCATCGCGAAGGTCCCGCTCGGCATCCGCCGAGGTCAGGCCCTCGCCGTGGAGGTCGACCGGCAGCCCCGAGGCGACCGCGAGCCGGCGCGCGAAGTTCCGCGCGCGGCGCGCGATCGGGCCCTCCCGGCCGTCGAGGTTTCGCGGGAGCCCGACGACGAGACGGGACACCTCGCGCTCCTTCGCGGCGAGGGCGACCGCCGCGACCGCCTGCGAGTCGCTCGAACGGGTCACGGAGCCCACCGGCACGACGACGCGACCGGTCTCGTCCGACACCGCGAGGCCGATCCGCTTCTCGCCGAAGTCGACCGCGAGGACGCGCACGAGTCTCATCGTAGGAGGGCGCCTCGGTGAAGTCCACTCCGGATACAATCGCGGACCTTCGGCGGCTCTCGCCGCCCCGGAGCTCACCAGCATGAACCAAGACGTCTTCATCCTCTCCGCCGCTCGCACGCCGATCGGCTCCTTCCTCGGCTCTCTTTCGACCCTTCCCGCGCACGCCCTCGGCGCCGTCGCGATCCGGGCCGCGGTGGAACGCGCGGAGGTCCCCGCCGCGCGCGTCGAGCACGTCTGGATGGGGAACGTGCTCCAGGCCGGGCAGGGCCAGGCGCCCGCACGGCAGGCCTCGCTCTCGGCCGGCCTCCCGAAGAGCACCGGCTGCATCACGCTGCACAAGGTCTGCGGCTCGGGCATGCGAGCCGTCATGGACGCGTCGAACGCGCTGCGCACGGGCGAGTTCGAGATCGCCGTCGCGGGCGGCATGGAGTCCATGTCGAACGCGCCGTATCTCCTGCCGAAGGGGCGCCTCGGCCTGCGGATGGGCCACGGCCAGCTTCTCGACTCGATGATCTCGGACGGGCTGTGGGACCCGTACAAGAACATCCACATGGGCAACTGCGCGGAAATGTGCGCCGAAAAATACGCCTTCACGCGCGAGGCGCAGGACGCCTTCGCCCTCGAGAGCTACCAGCGCGCGCGCCGCGCGAACGAATCGGGCGACTTCAACGCCGAGTTCGCGCCCGTCACGATCGAAGGCAGGAAGGGAGCGACCGTCGTCGACCGCGACGAGGAGCCGTTCGTGACGCCCATCGAGAAGCTCGAGAAGATGGGCTCGCTCAAGCCGGCCTTCCAGAAGGAGGGCACGGTGACGGCGGCGAATGCGTCGAAGATCAACGACGGGGCGTGCGCGCTCGTCCTCGCGGGCGAGAAGGCGGCCGCCTCCGCCAAGCCGATCGCGCGGATCCTGTCCCAGGCGTCCTTCGCGCAGGAACCCGAGTGGTTCACGACGGCGCCGATCGCCGCCGCGAAGAAGGCCGCCGAGCGCGCGGGAGTCGCGCTCTCGGGGATCGACCTCTTCGAGGTAAACGAGGCGTTCGCGGTCGTCGCGATGGCGTTCATGAAGGACCTCGACCTCGACCCGAACAAGGTGAACGTGAACGGCGGCGCGGTCGCCCTCGGCCATCCGATCGGGGCCTCCGGCGCCCGGATCATCACGACGCTCGTCCACTCCCTCAAGGCGCGGAAGAAGAAGTACGGGCTCGCGTCCATCTGCATCGGGGGCGGCGAGGCGACCGCGGTGGTCGTCGAAGCCCTCTGACGGGATAATCGGGCCGTGATCGACAAGGTCGTGCGCGCGGGGAGCCCGGCGGAGGCGGCGGCGAAGGCCGTGGCGGACGTGCCGTCGGGCGCGACGCTCGTCGTCGGGGGCTTCGGCCTCTGCGGAATCCCCGAGAACCTCATCGTCGCGCTCGCGTCCTCGGGCGTGAAGGACCTCACCTGCGTCTCGAACAACTGCGGAGTCGACGACTGGGGGCTCGGCCTCCTCCTCGGGAAGAAGAAGATCCGCAAGATGCTCTCGTCGTACGTCGGCGAGAACGCCGAGTTCGAGCGCCAGTACCTCGCGGGCGAGCTCGAGCTCGAGTTCTGCCCCCAGGGCACGCTCGCCGAGAGGATGCGCGCCGGCGGGGCCGGGATCGCCGGGTTCTACACGCCGACCGGAGTCGGAACGATCGTCGCCGACGGCAAGGAGACGAAGGTCTTCGAGGGGAAGGAATATCTCCTGGAGCGGGGCATCGTGGGGGACTTCGCCCTCGTCGCCGCGTGGAAGGGCGACCGGCTCGGCAATCTCGTGTACCGCAAGACCGCGCGCAACTTCAACCCGATGGCGGCGACGGCGGGCCGGATCACGATCGCCGAGGTCGAGCACCTCGTCGAGCCGGGGGAGATCGACCCGGACGACGTCGACACGCCGGGGATCTTCGTGCAGCGCGTCGTCGCGGCGCCCCGCGTCAAACGCGTCGAGCGGCGCACCGTGAGGAAGAGCTGATGGCGAAGCTCGACCGCGACGGGATCATCAAGCGCGCCGCGCAGGAGCTGCGCGACGGGATGGTCGTGAACCTCGGGATCGGGATGCCGACGCTCGTCTCGAACTTCATCCCGAAGGGCATGGAGGTCATCCTCCAGTCCGAGAACGGCATCCTCGGGATGGGCCCCTACCCGACGGAAGCGGAGCTCGACCCCGACCTCATCAACGCGGGCAAGGAGACGGTCACCGTCATCCCGGGCGCCTCGTTCTTCTCGTCGGCCGACTCGTTCGCGATGATCCGCGGCGGACACGTCGACCTCTGCATCCTCGGTGCGATGCAGGTCGACGCCGAGGGCTCGATCGCGAACTGGATGATCCCCGGCCGCCTCGTGAAGGGGATGGGCGGCGCGATGGACCTCGTCGCGGCGACGCGGCGCATCGTCGTCACGATGGAGCACGTCGCGAAGAACGGCGAGAAGAAGATCCTGAACCGCTGCACGCTGCCCCTCACGGGCCGCGGCTGCGTCCACCGGATCGTGACGGACCTCGCGGTCCTCGACGTGAAGCCGGGCGGAGGCCTGAGGCTCGTCGAGCGCGCCCCCGGCATCACGGTGGAGGAGATCCGCGCCGCGACCGAGCCGCCGCTGGACGCCGCCGCCGACGTGCCCGAGATGAGAGTCTGACGGCGACGGCCCTCTTCTTGCTGCCCGCCCCCTCGATGCGACGGTTCGGCGCGGGCGACGGCCTGCAAGGTTCTTCGAAAGTGAATGGGGCCTGGAGCGCGTGGGGCCCGCGCGGCGCTGCGGCGGCGCCTCAGCGCGCCGCGAGGCCCTCTTACCCTTCTAAGAAAAACCGCTGTAACCGTCTGCTTCGCCTGCTTCCCTTCTGTGCGCTCCTGACCGTCTGCACGGGAGCAAGGAATTCTCTCTCCCAGTCCTCCTTCGATACCGACCCCTTCGCCGCGCGGTTCCGGGAGAAGGGCGGCTGGGAGCCGAAGTTCAAGGTCCCGGAAAAGGGCGGGACGATCACGATCCGGATCGACGCGGGCGAGGAGGGCGGCCCGCAGGGCAAGCAGACGATCGTCGACGAGGACCTCTTCACGGCCGAGGCGCCGCCCGGGAAGTTCGTGAGGGTCGAGTACCAGGACATCCGCCTCTCGGCGCGGCGCGTCACGGGGAGCTACAAGCGGCACACGGTCGTCGCGGAAGGTGACGTGCTGATCGTGCAGGGCGCCTCGCGCATGTCCGGCGTACGGATGGACCTCGACCTGAACGACAAGGTGGGCGTCCTGCTCGACGGGCGCGTGGACCTCGAGGGCGGCATGCACCTCACCGGCGCCATGCTCGCGAAGGTCGGGCCGAAGAGCTTCACGCTCACGGACGGGACGGTGACCGCCTGCGAGGGCGACGACCCCGCGTGGAAGTTCATCGTCAAGAGGGGGCGCGTGACGCTCGAGGACTATGCGCGGCTGAAGAACGCGACGTTCACGCTCGGCGGCGTCCCGCTCCTGTGGTCGCCGTACATCCTCTGGCCCGCGCTGCGCGACCGCGCGTCGGGGTTCATGGTCCCCGGACTGGGTTACAACTCCGACCGCGGCTTCTACTTCGGCCTCTCGTACTACTGGGCGATCGACCGCTCGTGGGACGCGACGTTCTCGGGAGACTTCTACTCGAAGGGGTTCTACGGCATCGGCACCGAGCTGCGCGGCCAGCCGTCCACCGGGACGAGGATCGAGGGGACGTACTACACGGTCCAGGACCCGACGGCGGGAGGCTTGTGGCGCTGGCAGACGATGGGCCGGATCGTCTCGGACGACATCGCCCCGCAGGTCCGGGGCGTCGTGTCGTGGCTGGACTTCTCGGACCCTGCGTTCTTCCAGTCCTTCAACCGCGACTTCGCGCTCGGGTCGACGCAGTCGCTCAAGAGCGAGGGCTTCCTGACCTGGGGCCCGGACCCGTGGAGCCTCAACCTCCGCCTCTCGCGCGAGGAGGCGATCGGGTTCGCCGACGGCAGCACGGTCGTGAGCGAGCGACTGCCCGCCCTCGAGATGCGGCTGAGACCCACGCCGCTCTTCGGGCAGTCCGTCTTCATCGAGATGTCCGGCCAGGCCGGGATGCTCCGCGTGGACCGCGGCCCCGGCCAGCCGTCGGGCACGTACGACCGCTTCGACCTCTTCCCGCAGGTCAGCGTGCCGCTGTCGATCGCGCCGTGGCTCTCGCTCAACGCCGCGTTCGGCGGGCGCCTCACGTCGTACGGCATGTCCCTGTCCGCGGACGGCACGACGCTCCTCCCCGAGCGGTACAACCGCGAGGCGCTCACGACCGACCTCCAGGTCACGGGGCCGTCCTTCTCGCGCCTCTTCGACTGGAGCCTCGGTCCCTTCAAGAAGTGGAAGCACGTCCTGGAGCCGCGCGCCGAGTGGACCACCCTCACGGGCCGGGACGACTTCGCCTCCACGCCGCTGTTCGACGAGATCGACTCGCTCACGCCGACGAACGCGCTCCGCTACTCGCTCCTCCAGCACCTCCTCGCGAAGGGGGACACGGGCGGCTCGCGCGAGATCGCGTCCTTCGAGATCGCGCGGTACTACTACTTCCGGCTGCCCGGCGAGGGCACGGCATACGGACCGACGCCCGGCGTGCAGAGCACGTCGCCGACCGACTTCATCCTCCGGGTGAACGCGGCGCAGGGGCTCAACTTCGACAGCCGGGTCACGCTGGACACCCACTTCTCCCAGATGACGTCCGCGAGCGTGACCGCGATCCTCACGGGCGGCGAGCGTTCGCTCGCGCTCTCGCTCTTCGACAGCCACCCGGTGGTGCTCCCCCCGGGGGTCGATCCCGGGGCATCCGCGCAGCTCCGGATCGCGGGCGGCCTGCCGATCCTCCCGAAACGCCTGCGGTTCGACGTCGAGGCGAACTACGACCTCACGCTGGGCAAGATGCTCGAGTCCCGCTCGCTGTTGACCCTCCAGGCCTCGTGTTTCAAAATCCTCGTCGAGTACCGCGATCTGCGCGCCGGGGACACGCCCTCGCGGGATTTCCGGGTGGCCTTGACCCTCAGGAACGTCGGCAGCTTCCTCGACTTCACCGGCAGTCTGCCCTGACGAAGGATCGGCGCCGCCGGGGACACTTCCTTGACAGAGCGCCATCGCGGGCGTCCAAAAAACCGTACAGGAGATCCGCCATCCGCCGCTTCCGGCTTTCCCTGGTCCTCGCGGGCGCCGTCACCGCCTGCCTGGCAGCCCTTCCCCTGGCAGGCCAGACCTCCGGGCCGGTTTCCGCCGTTCCGGCCTCCTGCTCGGCGCCCGTGGTGATCGACCCGGCCTCCCTCCCGTACTCGGCGCCGGGAATCGACACGCGGTCGATGACCCATGACGTCCAGGTTCCGACGTTCCCGTGCTACGGGAAGCTCATGCTCCCGTCCGGCGGCCAGGCGCAGCCCTCGAAGATCGTCTGGTTCTCCTTCACGCCCGCCGCATCCGACACCTACAGGATCGACACGCTGGGATCGATGCCGGCGGACTACGACACGATTCTCGGCGTCTACACCGGCGGCTGCGCGTCGCTCGCACCCGTGTCCGGCGTCTGCGGCAAGAGCGGATTCAACCCGGACGACGTGCCCGGCTCCCTCCAGTCGTCGATGACGCTGAACCTCGAGGCCGGCACGACGTACACGATCGCGGTCGGCGCGATCGGCGCCGTGAACTCCTACTCCGGCGACGTGGACGCCCCGGCCGGCGGCATCCTCAAGCTCAACGTCGCCCGCGTCGCTCCGGCCTATCCGTACACGTACGTGGTGCCGTCCGTCGTGCACTCCGGAGGCGCCGCGAGCGACTTCTTCGTCACGAACCTCGAGAACGCGGATGCGCAGTTCGTCGCGCAGTACCTCTCGCACGGCAACGACGGCGACCAGACGATGCCGCCGCGGCAGATGCAGCCGCCGCCGCAGGTCGTCGCGGCGAACGGCACGCGCCTCTACCCGGACGTCGTCGGGCTCCTCGGATTCGCGGACGACTGGGGGGCGCTCGTCCTGCAGTCCACCCGCCGGCTCGCGCCGGGCAGCCGCACGTGGACGCCGGCCGCGGGGGGCGGCACGGTCGGTTCGTACACCCCCGCCGTCGACGTTTCGCCGGGTCTCGCCGCGCCGGAAGCGCTCGCGACGGGGGAGACCGGCCGGTTCACCGGAGTCCGCGAGGACGCCACGACGCGGACGAACCTCGTCTTCGCGAACCTGGCCACCGTGCCGTGCGTCGTCCAGGCCGAAGTGCGCGACCCCATGGGCGCCGTGCTCGGGGCGGCGAGGACGCTTTCGGTGCCGCCGTTCACGGCGATGAAGGAGGAACGCCTCAAGGACACGTTCGCGATCGCCGCGGACGTGAGGGGCGCCTCCGTGGTCATCCGGAACGTGACGGCGGGCTGCTCGCTCGTCGGCGTCGCGTCCGTCGTCGACGGAAACACGACGGCCGGGACGAACGACTCCTACACGGTTCCCCTTCGCAAGTAGCGCCGCCCCGCGCGCCTCTTCCGGTACACTGCTCGCTTCGTGCAGACGGTGATCCTCGGAGCGGGCGGCATGCTGGGCCGCGCCCTCGGGCGCGAGTTCCCGGCGGCCGAGCGCTTCACGCGCGCCGCCCTCGACATCACGGACGTGCCCGCGGTGCACGCGGCCCTGCAGCCCGGCATCCGCCTCGTCCTGAACGCCGCGGCCGACACGCGGGTGGACGCGGCCGAGAGCGACCCCCGCCACAACCGCGTGAACCACGTGGCCGTCGGCCTGCTCGCCGCCCGCTGCGGCGAGATCGGCGCGACGCTCGTCCACGTTTCGACGGACTACGTCTTCAGCGGCCGGTCGATTCGCCCGTACCGAGAGGACGACCCGGTGGACCCGGTGAACGCCTACGGCCGGGGCAAGCTCGCGGGCGAACGCCGGGCCTTCGAGGAAGGCGACGAGGTGCTCGTCGTCCGGACGTCGTGGGTCTTCGGCACGGGCGGCTCGAACTTCGTGGACACGATCCTCAAGCGGGTGGAGGCCGGCGGGCGCGAGCTCTCGGTCGTGAACGACCAGGTCGGCCGGCCGACGTTCGCGGGGGACCTTGCCGCGGCGATTCGCACTCTCGTCGAGCGGCGCGTGACGGGCATCGTCCACTTCGCGAACGGCGGCGACGCGACGTGGTACGAGCTGGCCCAGGAGGCTCTTCGCCTCTCCGCGCGCCCGGACGTCGTCCTGAAGCCCGTCGCCACGACGGAGTTTCCGCGGCCGGCGCGCCGCCCTCGGCACTCGGTCCTCGACACGACGCTCTACGAACGCCTCACGAAGATCGCGCCCCGGCCCTGGCGCGAGGCCCTCGCGGCCTACCTCGAAGAGAGAAGCGCCGCCGTCCCGCCGGGACCGTTCGCATGACGCCGCTGCCGCGCGAGGAGGCCCTCCGCAAGGTCGTCCACGTCGGCATGGCGGGTTTCGCGCTCTTCCTCGGGACGCTGACGTGGCAACAGGCTGCTCTCGCCGCTGGGGTCGCCTTTCTTCTCAACGCGACGATCTTCCCGCGCGTTTCGCCGCATGTTCTTAGAAAGGAAGAACGTGCGGCCCGCTTCTCCGTCGGCATCGCGCTGTACCCGCTCGTCGTGCTCCTCCTGATCTTCACCTTTCGAAGAGATCTTCAAATCGCCGCGGCCGGCTGGGGCTTCCTGGCCTTCGGCGACGGGTTCGCCTCGATTCTGGGGATGAGCCTGGGCGGCGCGCGTCTTCCCTGGAACTCGAAGAAATCCTTCTCCGGTTCCCTCGGTTATCTCATCTTCGGATTCGCCGGCGCCGCGTTTCTCTACGGCTTCGTCGCCTCGCGCACGCCGTCTCCGTGGGAGCTCGGTTGCCTGTTTGCCGGCGCGCTCGCCGGCGCGGCCGTCGAGAGCCTGCCGTCGGAACTGGACGACAACGTGCTGCCGCCGCTGGTCGGCGCGGCGGCCCTCGCGCTCCTCCTTCCGTGCCGCGCCGGCGTCCTCGACGCGCTCGAGCCGGCGGGGCTCCGCGGGTTCGCCGTCGCCCTCGGGATCAACGCGGCCGTGTCCGGCCTCGCCGCCGTACTCCGCGTCGTCCGCCCGTCCGGCGCCTTCGCGGGCGCGGCGCTCGGGACCGTCGTCCTCGGCTTCGGCGGCGCGGGGCTCTACGTCCTGCTCTGGGTCTTCTTCGCCGGCGGCACGCTCGCGACGCGCCTGGGAAAGGCGCGCAAGGAGGCGATGGGGAAGGCCGAAGGCGCGGGCGGTCGGCGAGGCGCCGCGAACGTCCTCGCGAACGTCTCGGTGGCGGCGTTCTGCGCCCTCGTCGCGGGGCTGGGGCCGCACGGCGGCGCGCTCCGGCTCGCGGCCGCCGCCGCGCTCGCGACGGCTCTCATGGACACGGTCGGGACGGAAGTCGGCCAGGCCGTCGCCTCGCCGACCGCGCTCCTGCCGGACTTCCGGCGCGTGCCGCCCGGCACCGACGGCGCCGTGTCCGTCGCGGGGACGGCCGCGGGTCTAGCCGCGGCCGCGCTTCTCGCGTGGGCCGGAGTCGCGGCCATGGTCTTCCCGGGCACGGCGGCCGCCGCCGTCGTCGCCGCGGCGTTCCTCGGCACGGTCCTCGAGAGCCTTCTCGGGCGCGCCGGCGCGCCGTGGCGCGTTTCGAACGGACACGTCCTCAACTTCGTCAACACGCTCGCGGGCGCGGCGGCGGCGCCCGCCCTCCTCGCGCTCGCCGGAGGCCTCCCGTGACGCCGGGAACCGCGGTCCGTCTCACGCGCCCGTTCACGCTCCTGCCGCCGCTCGTCGGAGTGCTCTCCGGCGCGGTTTGCGCGTTCGGCAGCGTCCACAACGCCTCTCACCGCGTCACGCCGGCGCTCCTCGGGGTCGTGGCGCTGGGCGCGCTCTGCGCCTCGCTCCTGAACGCGGCCTCGAACGTCCTGAACCAGATCACGGACCTCGAGGTGGACCGCATCAACAAGCCCGACCGCCCGCTCGTCACGGGCGAGGCGACGATCCGCTCGGCCTGGGCGCTCACCGCGGTCCTGTACGTCCTCGCGATGGTCCCGACGTGGTGGATCGTCGTGCCGGCCGTGCCCGGGTTCTCGGCGCGCGCATCGGCGCCGTTCGCCTCGCACCAGGCGTTCTGCCTCTACCTCGCCGGACTCGTCGCGACCCTCGTCTACTCCGTGCCCGCCTTCGGAAGGACGAAGCGGCTGGGCGTCTGGGCGAACGTGACGATCTCCATCCCGCGCGGGACGCTCCTGAAGGTCGCCGGCTGGACGCTCGTGGCCTCCGCCGGCTCCGCCGAGCCGTGGGCGATCGGGGCGTTCTTCGGGATCTTCCTCCTCGGCGCCTCCTCGACGAAGGACTTCTCGGACGCCGCGGGCGACCGCGCGGGCGGCTGCGAGACGCTGCCGGTGAAGTACGGCAACCGGAAAGCCGTCGCGATGATCTCGCCGTTCTTCGTCGTCCCGTGGCTCCTCCTCGCGGGCCTCGCGTGGGCGCCGGACCCGTTCGAGTCGTCCCGCAGGCTGCTCTCCGGCAACCCGTGGCTCCTGACGGCGCTCGGCCTCGCCCTCGCCGCGTGGGGGAGCTACACGGTCCGTCTCCTCCGCCGGAACCCCGACGAGCTCGCGACGACCGAGAACCACCCGTCCTGGACGCACATGTATCTCATGCTCATGTGCGCGCAGGTCGGGTTCGCGCTCGCCTACGTCCTTTAGGAAGTGGCGTACGATCGGCGCGTGTTCGAGCCCGCCGCGCTTCCCCCGACGCCCGACCTTCCGGCCCTGACCGTCCGGTGGGAGGGTCTCGTCGTCGCGATCGACGCGACAACGCTGAACACGTTCGCCCGGCAGCTGATCCGCAACGTCCCCGAGGTCCGCGAGGTCCTCATCGACCCCGAGGACGGCCGCCTTCGCATCACGGTGCGCGTCAAGAAGGGCATCCCCGTCGCCTTCCGCGGAGAGATCCGCGACATGCGCGTGAAGGACGGCTACCTCGGGTTCGCGATCGCGGACCTGCGGGTCTTCAAGCGCGTCCCGATCCCGAACTGGGTCGTCCGGAAGATCGTCGACATGCAGCCGCCCGGCCGCGCGTTCTTCTACCCGGAAGACCGCATCGTCGTCGTGGACCTGAGCGGCGTCCTCCCGCCGGAGCTGTCCGTCCAGGTCAAGGACGTCGTCTGCGAGAACGGCGAGATGAGGTTCGTGTTCGGGCCGAGCCAGTACCGGCTCGACAAGCTCCTGGCCGACATGGGCCGCGATCCGTTCGCGGACGAGTAGCGCCCTACTCGACCCAGATCTTCACGTGCGCGTCGGGCGCCGTGACCTCCAGGAGATCGCCGCGCTGCGCGTCGCGGAGCTGGGCGACGAGGGCGTTCACGTCGAGGTCCCTCTCGTCCGTCGCGAGCGCGTCCACGAGACGCCACGGCAGCTTCAGGGTCACGGTCTCGCCGTCCTTCTTCCGGACCTCCATCGTGACGACGCCGGCGTCCTTGCGGAGGGTCAGCGTCTCCTCGTCGTGAGCCCGGACGACGTCCGTGCCGTCGGGCTTGTCCTTCAGCTCCTGGACGATCGTCCGGACCTCCGCGGCGTCGACGGACTCGTCGAAGTGGAGGTCCAGCTCGCGCCGGACCTTGCCGAGGGACGCGAAGCGCAGCGCCCCCGAGACGAGGCCGTAGGGGACGGACATCGAGACCTTCACCGGGTTGCCGGGCTGGTGCGTGTCGTCGACCTGCATTCTCAGGAACCGGGGCCCGCGGATGCTGCCCCGGGCGTGCCCCGGGACGACGGCCGAATACATGAGGAGGAAGATCGCGAACAGGAAAAGGGCGTTGACGGCGGAACGGAGCTCTTTCACGGGTGCCTCCGGCTCTTCCTCTAGGGAACGCAGCCGCCGGGGAAAGGTTCGCGGGCGGGCCCGGTGTCCTCCGGCATGGACATCCCCCGAAGGGAATGCTAGCTTTTCCTGCGCGCGGGGGCGCACCCATGCCACATTTCATCCACGACACGTGTATCGGCTGCGGGGTCTGCGAGATCAAGTGCCCGACGCACACGATCACGGGCGGCAAGAACGAGAAGTTCGTGATCCACCAGGACCGGTGCATCGACTGCTCGGTCTGCGCGCGCTACTGCCCGGTGTCCTGCATCCAGGACCAGAACGGCGAGATCGTCCAGAAGGTCAAGCCGAAGGACATCCCGAAGGCGATCGTCGACCGCGACCTGTGCACGGCCTGCGAGTTCTGCATCGACATCTGCCCGTTCGACTGCATCCATCTCGTCGCCGACCCGCTCGCGCCGAACCTCCACTACAAGGTCGCCGAGGTGGACGCCGCGCCGTGCGTCTCGTGCCGTCTCTGCGAAACCGTGTGCGACAAGGACGCCATCTACGTCCCGAACCCGATCACGCAGGCCAAGCAGTACCTTCCGGTGCTCTGAACGCGAGCCGCGCGAGACGAAGAAGAAAAGAGAGAAGAGAAGATTTTCTTAGAAGGTGAAGAGGGGAAGGGCCGCGCGAGGGCGGCCGGTGCGCGCCGAGGTGGGCCGTGACGGAACGCACTCCGCCGGCCGCTCCGCCCCATGAATCATTCGAAGAATCTTCCTCTTCCTCCGAGTCTCTCTCGTCCGCGACCCCTGCGGGGCGGCTGCTCGTCCAGTTCTTCCTGATCCCCGCCTTCGTCGTCGGGGTCGCCGTGTTCGTCTTCTGGCTGTTCGGCTCGCTCGCCGTGGACCGAAAGACGCCCGCCGAGCTCCTCTCGGACGTCCGGACGGGCAGCCGCAACCAGCGCTGGCAGGCCGCGTTCGAGCTCACGAAGAAGCTCCCCGCCCTGACGGACCCGGCCGAGAAGGCGGCGTTCTCGGCCGCCGCGATGCAGGCGTTCGAGGGCGCCGGAGCCGACGACCCGCGCGTGCGCCGCTACCTCACGCTCGTCCTCGGCCGCATCGGCGACCCGAGGTCGGTCCCGCTCCTCGAGGGGGCTCTCGACGACAAGGACGCCGAGACGCGGCTCTACGCGCTCTGGGCGCTCGCGCTCGTGGGAGACCCGAAGTCGGCCCCGAAGGTGCGGCCCCTCCTCGACTCGGAGGACCCCGGCGTGAGGAAGACGGCCGCGTTCGCGGCGGGGCGGATGGAGGACGGCGACGCCGTGCCCGCGCTGAAGCGCCTCCTCGCGGACGCCGTGACCGACGTCCGGTGGAACGCGGCGCTGGCCCTCGCGACGCTCGACGACCCCTCCGGGAAGGACGTCCTGCTCGGCATGTGCGACCGCGAGTCCCTGCGGCGGACTCCTGGCCTTTCGGCCGACCAGCAGGAGGACGCGCTCCTCAACGGCCTCCGCGGCCTCGTCCTCCTGAAGGACGCCGATGCCCGGTCGCTGGGGCAGCGCATGGTGGACTCGGACCCGTCGCTGCGGGTCCGGCGGGAAGCGCGCAAGATCCTGGAGACCCCACGGCATTAACGCGGTCCGCGGCAAATCTTGACGCGGCCTGTTATTTTTGAGACCTTCGCGGGCGGTTCCGGAAGAGGGGGGCATGGCGGACACAAGCTCGACAGGGGCCGCTCCGGCCGCAACCGCGGCGACTGAGGCTCCGTCGCGACGGAGCGTCCTCTCGTGGCTCGCGGTGGCCTGGCTGGCGTTCGCGGCCGGAGTCGGAGCCTTCGTGACGACGCTGGCCCGGTTCCTCTTTCCGAACGTCCTCTTCGAGCCGCCCTCCTCCTTCAAGGCCGGCTACCCCTCGGACTACCAGGTCGGCGAGGTCGACGAGCGCTGGAAGGAGAAATTCCAGATCTGGGTCGTGCGGACGCCGGAGATGATCTACGCCCTCATCACGATCTGCACGCACCTCGGCTGCATCCCGAACTGGCTCCCCGCGCAGAACAAGTTCAAGTGCCCGTGCCACGGCTCGGGCTACTACCGGTCCGGCATCAACTTCGAGGGGCCGACGCCGCGCCCGCTCGAGCGCGCCGCGATCTCGATCTCGCCGGACGACGGCCAGATCTTCATCGACAAGTCGCGGAAGTTCCTCTACGAGAAGGGCCAGTGGACGGACCCCGCGGCGTTCATCAAGACCACCTAGGAAAGAGATGAAGAAAGAGATTTTCTTAGAAGGAAAGAGGGCAGCGGCGTGAGGCTCGAGCGGACCTGGCGGCGAATTCAGAGGTCTGTGGTCGAGACGCAGATCTGGAAGTCCATCTTCCGCGTCGGCATCCCGAACACGAACCGCAAGCGCGTCCTCGCGGTGCTCGGGAACGTCGTCCTCCACCTGCACCCCGTCAAGACCCGGAAGTCCGGCGTCAAGATGCGCTACACGTGGTGCGCGGGCGGGATGACCTTCTTCCTCTTCCTCGTCCTGACGTTCACGGGCCTGCTCCTCATGTTCTATTACCGGCCCACGATCGAGTACGCCTACGGCGACATGCTCGACCTGCGCGAGCAGGTCCCGTTCGGCGTCATGCGCGAGATGCACCGGTGGGGCGCCCACGCGATGGTCATCGCGGTCTGGATCCACATGTTCCGCGTCTTCATGACCGGCTCCTACAAGCCGCCGCGGGAGTTCAACTGGAACGTGGGGGTCGTCCTCCTCGTCCTGACGCTCCTCCTCTCGTTCACCGGGTACCTGCTCCCGTGGGACCAGCTCGCGATCTGGGCGATCACGGTAGGTTCGAACATGGCGCGCGCGACGCCGCTCGCGGGCAACGAGGGACCGTTCTCGGCGCAGATCGCGGTCAACGGGGTCAACCTCGTGACCGCGGGGAGCGACGCCCGGTTCGGCCTTCTCGGCGGCCGGATCGTCGGCGCGAACGCGCTCCTGCGCTTTTACGTCCTCCACTGCGTCTTCATCCCGCTCATCGCCGCCTTCCTGATGGCCGTCCACTTCTGGCGGGTGAGGAAAGACGGCGGGATTTCGGGGCCGCTCTAGGACCGTGAGCCGATGAACGCGATCAAGAACGCCATCAACTGGCTCGCGTCGCCCGCGATCGCGGTGACGCTGTCGATGATCGGCCTCGTGTCCGCGATGTTCTGCCGGCCGCTCTGGACGAAGAAGGGCGGTCTCGTCCTTTTCGCGACGCTCGTGGGCGGCTTCGCGTTCAGCTTCACGGACCCGAACTTCCGGATCGTCGCGACGACGCCCGACAACGTCCCGATCCTGGGGATGCTCTTCCTCGTGGGGTTCTTCTTCTGGTTCGCGATGTACCAGGCGCACCTGAACGACGCGCGCCTCGAAAAGGGCCTCCCGCCGCTCGAGAAGGACGACAGCGACAAGAAGGTCTTCACCTGGCCGGACCTCGTCTACGTCGAGCTCGTCTCCCTCGTCGTCTGCTCGATCGTGATGATCGTCTGGTCCATCGTCCTCAAGGCGCCGCTCGAGGAGCCCGCGAACCCGGGCGCGGCGCCGAACCCCGCGAAGGCGCCGTGGTACTTCCTGGGGCTGCAGGAGCTGCTCGTCTACTTCGACCCGTGGATGGCGGGCGTCGTCCTCCCGACGCTCATCATCGTCGGCCTGATGGCGATCCCGTACATCGACACGAACCCGCGCGGGAGCGGGTACTTCTCCTTCCGCGAGCGGAAGTGGGAGATCGTGATGTTCTGCTTCGGGTTCATCATCCTGTGGGTCGTCCTGATCATCCTCGGGACGTTCCTCAGGGGCCCGAACTGGAACTTTTTCGGGCCCTACGAGTTCTGGGACCCGAACAAGCTCGTCCCCCTGAACAACGTGAGCGTCTCGGAGATCTTCTGGGTCAAGTGGCTGAAAACCGCTCTCCCGACGTTCTGGCTCAAGCGCGAGATCCCCGGGATCCTCCTCGTCGCCTTCTACATGGGCGCCCTCCCGGGCCTCCTCTCGAAGACGCTCTTCCGCCGCTTCTACGAAAAAATGGGTCTCGTGCGGTACCTCGTGGGCGTGAACCTGTTCCTGATCATGCTCGCCGTGCCGATCAAGATGTACCTGCGGTGGATCTTCAACCTCAAGTACATCGTCAACATCCAGGAATTCTCCTTCAACATCTGACATGGCGAAGGCTCCTCCTCCCGAACCGATCGACCACCATTACGACATCGCGAAGCTGACGAAGGTCTTCGCGATCGTGTCGATCCTCGTCCTCCCGGCGTTCGGATGGATGACGTGGCAGGACTACGGGCGCGACTGGAAGAGCTGGCAGAAGAAATTCATCGAGAACGACCGCAAGAAGACTCGCGAGGCGCTGCGCGCGGCCGCCGACAAGATCGACCCGGACGTCGAGCAGAAGTACCTCGACCAGAAGCGCGAGGGCGCGCGCGAGCTCCGCCGCCACCGCGCGGCGTTCGCCGAGGCCGAGGAAAAGAACCGGAAGGCCGAGGGAGCCTGGTACCTCGCGGACCAGGACTTCCGCTTCAAGAAGGCGGAGATGGACACGGCGCGCTACGTCTACGAGACGCGCCGGGAGGAAGACCCGAGGTCCTCCGCGACCGCGAAGACGAAGGCCGCGTACGAGCGCCTCAAGGCGGCGTACGACGACAGCCAGGTCGCCGAGCAGGCGGCGAGGAAGGCCTGGGACGAGACGAAGGCGTCCGTCGCGGCCCTCGAGAAGACGAAGAAGGACGCCGAGGAGGCGCTCGCGAAGCTCGACGGGGACTACGACCGGTACCAGGCGAAGCTCAAGACGCTCCGGCAGAGCGACACGTTCTACTTCGTGAGGAACGCGCCGATCGCCGACATGCTCGCCCCGTCGCTCAAGATCCAGCAGGTCCAGCTCGAGGGCCTCACGAACGACGTGAACTTCCTCCGGAGCCAGCGCGTCGACCGCTGCATGACCTGCCACATCGCGGCGGACAAGCGGGGCTTCGAGGACAAGCAGAAATACCCCCATTCCGTCCTGAGGACGCACCCGCGCCTCGACCTCTTCGTCGACTCGAACTCGCCGCACCCGTACGCGACGTTCGGCTGCACGTCCTGTCACGGCGGCCGCGACCGTGCGACGGACTTCATGCGGGCCGGCCACATGCCGAACGACTACGCGGCATACGAGGCCCTCGAGGAGCAGATCCGCGAGGGACGGGACGAAAAGGGGATGCCCGTCGACGAGGACGCCAACCGCGAGGAGATGGCGGAGACCCAGACCGGCCGCTGGATGAAGGACTACGGCTGGGAGCTCGACAAGTTCGACGACCTCCCGATGTATCCGATGAAGGCCGTCGAGGCGGGCTGCTTCCGCTGCCACCGGCAGGACGCCGGCCACCCGAAGGCGCCGAAGCTCGACGGGGGGCGCAAGCTCGTCGAGGCGCTCGGCTGCTGGGGTTGTCACACGATGAAGGGGTTCGAGAACCTCCCGAAGCCGGGGCCGAACCTCGCGCGCCTCGCGTCGAAGACGACCCCGGACTGGGCCGCCCGCTGGCTCGTGAACCCGCGCGCGTTCCGCAGCAATACGAAGATGCCCCGGTTCTTCTACCTCGAGAACTTCGACACGCCGTCCGGCCACAAGCTCACGGACACGATGATCGCGGGCGTGACGGCCTATCTCTTCGAGAAGTCCGGCAAGGACACCTACCCGGCGCCTCCGAAGGGCGATGCGGCGCGGGGGAAGATGCTCTTCGAGAACGTCGGCTGCCAGGGCTGCCACATCTCCGAGCCCGGCGCCGAGCGGCACGTGATGGACGGCTGGCGCCAGCACGGGCCGAACCTGATCGGCCTCTCGGAGAAGGTGACCCCGGGCTGGCTCGCCGCGTGGCTGAAGGACCCGAAGGGGTACAACCCCGAGACGCGCATGCCGAACCTGCGCCTCGCCGACGACGAAATCGCGGACCTCGTCGCGTACCTCATGAGCCGGCCCGTGCAGCCCGAGTTCAAGGCGTCGCACGCGCCCAGGGCCGACGCCGACGAGCGCGACGCGCTCGTCACCGAGTACCTCACGCAGACGCGCTCGGTCGTGGACGCGAAGGCCGACCTCGCGAAGATGTCCCCGAAGGAGAAGGACCTCTTCGTCGGCGAGAAGATCATCGCGAACTACGGCTGCTACGCCTGCCACAACATCCCGGGTTTCGAGAAGGCCAAGCCGATCGGGGTCGAGCTCTCCGAATGGGGCAACAAGCCCGTCCACCTCCTCGACTTCGGCTTTCTCCATCTTCCCCACGCACGCGCGGACTGGCTCGCCCAGAAGGTCGCCGATCCGCGGAGCTTCGACCGCGAGAAGGTGAAGACGTTCCAGGAGAAGCTGAAGATGCCTCAGTTCTCGCTGTCGCCGGCCGAGGTCGAGGCCGTTCAGACGGCGATCCTCGGGATGCAGAAGGACGACATGTCGGACGCCCTCGTCGCGAGAGGCGCCGCCCGCGCCGAAGTCGAAGCCGGCCGGCGGATCGTGAAGGACTACAACTGCCAGGGCTGCCACATCCTCGAGGACAAGGGTGGGGCGATCCGGGACGCGATGACGGCGAACAAGATCGACCTCGCGCTCGCGCCGCCGATCATCCGGGGCGAGGGAGCGAAGGTGCAGAGCGAGTGGCTGTTCTCCTTCCTGCACGGCCCGCGGACCGGACAGATCCGCCCGTGGCTCAAGGTCCGGATGCCGACGTTCCCCTTCTCGACGGACAAGATCAACACGCTCACGGCGTATTTCGCGACGCAGGACAAGGCGCGCTACCCGTTCGAGGACCGCGTCGAGTCGCTCGACCCGCGCTCGCGTGCGGCCGGCGCCGCGACGTTCACGTCGCTCAAGTGCGCGCAGTGCCACCCGACGTCCCAGGACGCCTTCGCGCAGGCCCTGCGGGAGGGCAAGACGCCGGCGGACCTCGCGCCGATCCTCGCGGCGGCGCACACGCGCCTGCGGTACGACTGGATCGCGGACTGGATCGAGCGGCCGGACGAATGGATGCCGGGCACGCGGATGCCGACGAACTTCCCGAAGATGGACGAGAAGTCCGGCAAGCGCATCTCGCCGCTCGCCCCCGCGCTCGACACGCCGGCCTTCGCCGGCCTGAAGAAGGAGCTCGTCGCGATCTGGGGGTCGGAGGCCGAGGCGAAGGCCTACATCGGCGACCCGGACCGCGTCACGAAGGCCCTGCGCGACCACGTCTGGTCGCTCGGAAACGACTTCCTGACCGTGCCCTCCGGCCCGCGCAGGAAGGCCGCGACGCAGGTCGCGTCGCACTGAAGAGGAAGACCCGTGCGATTCGTGCACGCGCTTCGGCCGGGGTGATGGTGGTTTTTTCTTCGAGTGGAAGAGGGGAACGGGCGGCGCTGAGGCGCGTCGTGGGAGCGGCCGCGCTCGCCGTCATGGCCGCCGCGGCGCCGCGCAGCGGCGCAGCCCCCTCTTCACCTTCTAAGAAATCCCCCGGCGCCGGGACGATGAGCACGAAGTCGGAGGCGAAGGACGGTGTCTTCGGCGTCGTCACGCTCTCCGGCCCCGTCCCGAAGCTCGCCCCGCGGCCCGTCATCTCCGACGTCGCGATCTGCGGGAGGGCGGACCGCCCGTCGCCCGCGCTCGTCCTCGGCAGGGCCAAAGAGCTCGGGAACGTCTTCGTGTGGCTCGAGGGCGCGAAGGGAGGCGACCTCCCGAGGGGTCCGTTCCGGCTCGACCAGAAGGGCTGCGCGTTCGAGCCCTACGCGCAGGTCGTGAGCAAGGGCGCCCCCGTCACGATCCTGAACTCCGACGCGGTCCTCCACAACGTCCACGCGACGACCGTGGGGGGCGACGCGCTCTTCAACCAGGCGATCCCGGTCAAGGGCCAGAGCTTCAAACAGACGTTCTCGACGCCGGGCGTCGTGCGGATCAAGTGCGACGTCCACGCCTGGATGAACGCGTGGCTCTTCGTCGCGGACTCGCCGTTCGCAGCCATGACCGGCCGGGAGGGCCGGTTCGCGTTCCCGGGCGTCGCGCCGGGCACGTACCGGCTCCACGCGTGGCACGAGCTCTTCGGCGAGAAGGTGCAGTCCGTCGTCGTGCCTGCGGGCGGCGTCGTGAAGGCCGACGTGACGCTCTCCCTCGCCGATTAGCTCTTCGCCGCGCCCGCCGCGCGGCTGAATTCGGCCGCGAACTCGCGGAGCTTCGGGTCGTTCCAGTCCTCGGCGCCGATCGCGTGGCGGAGGACTTCGCCCGTCGGCAGCACGAACCACGTCTCGGGGTACTTGTCCGTGCCGACGACGTGCGCGGTGTCGCCGTTCGGATCGAGCGCGAGGGGAAGGTCCTTGATGCCTCGCTCCCGGAGCCACGCGTCCACGACCTTCCAGTCCGTGTCGACGGAGACCGCGAGGAACTCGACGTTCTTGTCGGCCTTCGTCTCCTTCACGAAGTTCACGAGAGTCGGCATCTCCTCGCGGCAGGGCCCGCACCAGGTCGCCCAGAAATGGAGGATGAGGCCCTTTCCGGTCCTCGCGGCGAGGTCGCGCGCCACGCCTTCCCGGTTCCGCACGAGGAGGGGGCCGGGGGGTAACGTGACCTTCGCGGCGGGGACGGCGAGCGTCGGGACGCGGACATCGGGCGGGCGGAGCGCGTCCTTGGCGAAGAAGGCGAGGGCCGCGCAGACGAGGACGGCGATGCCGAGGCCGAGGGCCTTCTTGCGGTCGAGGAAGTCGTTCATGCGGCGGCGGCTCCTTGGGCGGGAACGAGGGACGCGCGGCAGACCGGCCTCACGGCGCAGCGCTCGCAGTGGCGCCGCGTCCGCTCGATCACGCACTCGGCGAGGATGCCGAGGCGCGAGAGCGCCCAGTCGTACGCGACGGGGTCGTCGGGGTTGAGGGCGCGCAGCCAGCCCGTCGCCTCGCGCGCGGCCGCGAGGTCTGCGGACTTGCGGCGCGTGAGGCCGAGGTAGCGCGCGATCCGGTGGACGTGCGTGTCCATCGGGAGGAGCAGGCGCGCGGGCGTGAAGCGCCCGCCGGTCCAGAGGCCGAGGTCGAAGCCCTCGGTCCGGACCATCCAGCGGAGGAAGAGATGCTGGCGCTTGCAGGCGGAGCCGCCGGCGGGGGAGGGCAACAGAAAGCGGAGGCCGCGCGAGGGGACGGATCCGCGGCGGGAGAGGCCGCGAAGATTTCTTAGAAAGGTAGAGAGAGCGCCGACGTAGTCGGGGGAGGGGGCGTCGCCCGCCGCGAACAGCGCGCCGAGCGAGCCGTGCGCGCGCCTTGCCCTCTTCACCATTCGAAGAAGATCTTCCACGTCCTTGCCCGAGACCCAGCGGTGCCGAAACGTGCGGAGGGCGCCGAGGGGCCGCTCGTCCCACGCCTCGAGGAACGCGGCGGGATGCGGTCCCATTCCCTCGAGGACGCGCGCCACGGACGCCTGGATCGACGCCACGCGTCCGAACGCGAGCGATGCCGCCAGGAACGCCACGACCTCTCGGTCGCCGGGGTCCGTGAAGCGGTGCGCAAACGCGAGAGGGTCCGAATCCAGCCGCCGGGCGGACCAGTCCCGGCGGAGGGCCTCGAGGCGTTCGCCGAGGAGCGGGAGGTCGCGGGGGCCCGTGCGCCGGGAAGCCATCGCCTCTTACGCTAGCATCTCCCTCAAGTGAGCCCGCCCCGCGCCCCGAAGGACGCCCCACCTCCGCCGGAAAAGCCCCCCGACTCGAACCGGACCATCCTCGTGGGCGTGTACGGGCGGGAGGTGCCGCGCTCGCTCGCGGAGGACCACCTCGACGAGCTCGAGCGCCTCGTGGACACCGCGGGCGGGGTCGTCGTCGCCCGCGCGCTCCAGGAGCGCAGGAGCCCCGACCCGGCGACGTACGTCGGCTCGGGAAAGGTAGAGGAGATCGCGGAGGCCGCACGGGCGCAGGGCGCGGGCTGGACGATCTTCGACGACGAGCTGACGCCGACCCAGTCGCGCAACCTCGAGAAGGCGCTCCCCACGAACGTCCTGGATCGCGCGGGCGTCATCCTCCGGATCTTCGCGGCGCGCGCCCGCTCGCGCGAGGCCATGACGCAGGTCGAGCTCGCGAGCCTCCAGTACCAGCTTCCGCGGCTCGCGGGAAAGTCCGAGGGCCTCGCGCAGCAGCGCGGCGGCGGCGCGTTTCGCGGCGGCGCCGGCGAACGGAAGATCGAGCTCGACCGCCGCCGCCTCCGCATGCGGATCGCGAAGCTCAAGGAAGAGCTCGGAAAGATCGAGACGCAGCGCGACGTGCGGCGCAAGGGCATGAAGCGCGTCGCGACGGTCTCCCTCGTCGGCTACACGAACGCCGGAAAGACGACGCTCTTCAACCGCCTCACGTCCTCGAAGGAGTTCGCCGAGGACCGGCTCTTCGCGACCCTCGACCCGCGACACGCGCGCCTCCACGGCGTCGGCGGCCGCGCGATCGTCCTCGCGGACACGGTCGGCTTCCTCCGCAAGCTCCCGCACGACCTCGTCGCCTCCTTCAAGTCCACCCTCGCCGAGGTGCACGACGCCGACCTCCTCGTCCACGTCGTGGACGCGTCCTCGCCCGCCGCGTCCGAGCAGAGAGCCGTGGCCGAGCAGGTCCTCGAAGAGCTCGGCGTCGAGAAGCGCCGTGTCCTCCTCGCGTACAACAAAACCGACCGGCCGTCGCCCGAGGCGCTCGACGCGGACGGGCTCAGGATCTCGGCCGCGAGCGGCGCGGGACTGCCCGAGCTGCGCGAGGCGATCGTCGCGCGCCTCACGGCGCTCGGCGCCCGCCTCCATGTCTACGGGGTTCACGGAGATTGATTCCCCGTCGTAATACGATCCGCGGGGTGAGGGAGGGGACTTGATGACCGCACCCGTCGCGTACCGCCGCCGCGGCCAGGCCGTGTGGCTCGACAGCATCTCGAACAAGATGATCCGGACCGGCCGGCTGAAATCCCTCGTGGACGCGGGGACGATCTACGGCGTCACCTCGAACCCGACGATCTTCGGCCAGGCGATCGAGAAGAACGAGGGCGACTACAACGCGGGGATCGAGCGGCTCGCGCGCGCGGGCAAGGACGCGTTCGCGATCTACGACGCGCTGACGCAGGCGGACATCGCCGAGGGCGCCGATACGTTCCGCGCGATCCACGATCGGGACCCGGTCGACGGGTGGATTTCGCTCGAGGTGCTGCCCTCCCTCGCGCGCGACACCGGGAAGACCGTCGCCGAGGCGAAGCGCCTCTCTTCGGCCCTCGGCCGTCCGAACGTCTACATCAAGGTGCCCGCGACGCCGGAGTGCGTCCCGGCGATCCGCCGTCTCATCGGCGAGGGCGTGTCCATCAACGTGACGCTCATGTTCAACCGCAAGCACTACCGCGACGTCGCCCTCGCGTACCTCGGCGGCCTCGCGGACCTCGCGGCGAAGGGCGGCGAACTCTCCCGCGTCCACTCCGTCGCGTCGTTCTTCGTGTCGCGCGTCGACACGCTGATCGACAAGCGCCTCGACGAAAAGGCCGCGGCCGCCTCCGGCCCGGCAAAGGACCGCCTCCTCGCGCTGCGGGGGAAGGCCGGCCTCGCCAACAGCAAGATCGTCTACCAGGACTTTCGATCGATCTTCGGCGCGGAGCCTTTCATCGCGCTCCGCGGGAGGGGCGCGCGCGTCCAGCGGCCGCTCTGGGCGTCTACGGGCACGAAGAACCCTGCCTACTCCGACCTCCTCTACGTCGAGAACCTCGTCGGGCCCGACACCGTGAACACGATGCCGGAGAAGACGCTCGACGCGCTCCTCGACCACGGGAGCGAGTCCCCGACCGACACGGTCCTCGAGGGCGTGGCGGAGAGCCGGCAGGTCCTCGACGACCTGACGGCGGTCGGAATCGACGTCGAGGCCGTCGGCGAAGAGCTGCAGAAGGACGGCGTCGCCCTCTTCGAGAAGTCGTACGACCAGCTCCTCGGGACGATCGAGCAGCGCCGCCAGGCGGCCGCGGGGGTGCGCGCGTGATCCTCGGGGATTTCGGGGCCGCCGAGCTGACCGAGGGGCAGGCCGCGCGGCTCGCCGCCCTCGGCACGGCGGCTCGCGGCGACATCCTCCAGATGACGACGCTCGCGGCGTCGGGCCATCCTGGCGGCTCGATGTCCTCGATCGACTTCGAGCTGATCCTCTGGGGCTTCGCCAACTGCGACCCGAAGAACCCGTTCGACCCGAAGCGCGACCGCGTCGTGATCAGCCATGGACACACGTCGCCTGCCGCCTATGCCGCGCTCGCTCACCTGGGGTGGTTCGGCCGCGCGCTCCCGCTCGTCGGCTTCCGGCGCGGCGGCTCTCCCTTCGAGGGGCACGTCGAGCGCGACGTCCCGGGGATCGAGTGGGGCACGGGCAACCTCGGGCAGGGCCTCTCGGCCGCGGCCGGCTTCGCTCTGGCGGCGAGGATCAAGGGCGACGCCTCGAAGGTCTTCTGCGCGATGGGCGACGGCGAGCAGCAGAAAGGGCAGCTCTCCGAGGCGCGCCGCTTCGCGGTCAAGGTCGGCCTGACGAACCTGGTGGGGATCCTCGACTGGAACCACGAGCAGCTTTCGGGCACGACCGACGCGATCCTCAGGCAGGACATCGTCGCGGACTGGAAGGCGGACGGCTGGGGCGTGATCGAGGTGGACGGGCACGACGTGCGCGCGCTCTACCGCGCGATCCGGGCGGCCCTCAACGCGGAGAGGCCGACGCTCGTCGCGGCGCACACGGTCATGTCGAAGGGCGTTCCCTTCATGGAGAAGGACGGGTTCAAGTGGCACGGTGCGGCGCTTTCCGTCGCGCAGTGCCACGAGGCGCTCGCGATCCTCGGCGCGGCGGACGACCTCGACCGCTGGGTCGAGGAGCGGAAGAAGCCGGCGCCCGACTGGCACGCGGCGCTGCCGCGCCGGCCCGTCGAGTCCGTCGTCCTGCCGTCGGCCGGGTCTCCGCGGGTCTACCCGCTCGACAAGCAGACGGACAACCGCAGCGCGTTCGGAAACGCGCTCGCCGACCTCGGGTCGCTCTCGGCCGCCGCGGTCCCCGGCGGCGTGCCGCTCGCCGTGATCGACTGCGACCTCTCCGTGTCCACGAAGACGGAGACGTTCGAGGCGAAGTTCCCGCAGGCGTTCTTCCAGTGCGGGATCGCCGAGCACCATGCCGCGGTCCTGAACGGCGCGCTCTCCCTCGCTGGCGTGCAGTCTTGGTGGGGCGAGTTCGCGATGTTCGGCGTCGCGGAGGCGTACAACCAGCAGCGCCTGAACGACGTGAACGGGGCGAACGCGAAGCTCGCGGTCACGCACGCGGGAATCGACGTCGGCGAGGACGGCAAGACCCACCACTCGATCGACTACTTCGGCCTCCTGAACTCCACGTTCGGGTGGAAAGTCTTCACGCCCGCCGACCCGAACCAGACGGACCGCGTCGTCCGCTGGATGGCGACGCACCGCGGCAACCACGCGCTCGTGATGGGGCGCTCGAAGATTCCCTTCGCGCTCCGCGAGGACGGGACGCCCTTCTTCGCCGGCGACTACGCGTTCGATCCGTCGCGAGCGGATCGCATCCGCACGGGCGGCTCGGGGCTCGTGCTCGTCTGCGCGGGAAACATGCTCGCGAACGCGCTCGACGCCTGGAACGCGCTCGCGAAGGACGGCGTGCGCGCCGACCTCGTCTCCGTCTGCGCGTGGAGCGACCTCGCGGTCGAGGACCTCGCGTTCATGGCGCGCCTCGGACTCGTCGTCACGGTCGAGGACCACAACCCGAAGACCGGCCTCGGCACGCTCCTGCAGGCGCGTTTCAACGACCTCGGCCTTCGCGCGCGCGTGAGGAAGCTCGGCGTCACGTTCTATTCGTCCTCGGGCCCCGCGAAGGAGCTCACCCGGCTCATGGGCCTCGACGGTCCTGCCATCGCGGCGGCGGCGAAAGAGGAGCTCTCGAAGAAGGCCGCCGGCGCCAGCGCCGCAGCGGGAACGCCGTGAGCGCAGCGCCTCCCGAACCCGCGACGATCGTCATCTTCGGAGGGTCCGGTGACCTCTCGAAGAGAAAGCTCGTGCCGGCGCTCTTCGAGCTGGACTCCCAGGGGCAGCTCCCGCCCGGGACCTGCATCGTCGGCTATGCCCGGACGGGCGAGTCGGACGAGACGTACCGCGCCGAGATGAAGGCGGCCGTCGCCGAGTTCGCGCGGATCAAGCCGGTCGACGAGGGGAAGTGGAAGAGCTTCGAGTCGCGCCTCTTCTTCTTCCGGGGCGACCTGAGCCAGCCGGCGAACTTCGCGGGCCTCAAGACGCGCCTCGAGGCGATCGAGAAGGCGCGGGGCATCCCCGGCAACCGCATCTTCTACCTCGCGATTCCGCCCTCGATGATCGGCGCCGTCGTGAAGAATCTGGGGGACTCGAGCCTCGTCTACCCGGTCGACGGCGGGCCGTGGTCGCGCGTCATCGTCGAGAAGCCGTTCGGGCGCGACCTCGAGACGGCCCGCGCGCTCAACGAGGAGCTCTCGCACGTCTTCCGCGAGCGCCAGATCTTCCGCATCGACCACTACCTCGGGAAGGAGACGACGCAGAACATCCTCGTCTTCCGCCTCGGGAACGGGATCTTCGAGCCGCTCTGGAACCGCCGGTACGTCGACCACATCCAGATCACGGTCGCCGAGTCGATCGGCGTCGAGAACCGCGGCCGCTTCTACGAGGAAGCGGGCGTCCTGCGCGACATCATCCAGAACCACGTCCTCCAGCTCCTCTGCCTCGTCGCCATGGAGCCCCCGGTGGCCTTCGATCCGAACTCGGTCCGGGACGAGAAGGTCAAGGTCCTGAAGTGCATCCAGCCGCAGACGCCGGACGAGATCATCCGCGACACGGTCCGCGGCCAGTACGGCGCGGGCGCGATCGAGGGAAAGCCCGTGGCGGGCTACCGCGCCGAGAAGGACGTCAACCCGATGTCCCTCCGCGAGACGTACGCGGCGTGGAAGGTGCAGGTCGAAAACTGGCGCTGGGCGGGCGTCCCGTTCTACCTGCGCGCGGGCAAGCGCCTCGCCAAGCGCGTCACGGAGATCGCGATCCAGTTCAAGACGCCTCCGATCTCGCTCTTCCGCCAGATCGGCGTCATGAAGCAGGAGCCGAACGCCCTCATCCTGCGCATCCAGCCCGACGAGGGCATCGCGCTGAAGTTCGGCGCGAAGGAACCCGGGCCGACGATGAAGGTGGATCCGGTCACGATGGACTTCCGGTACTCGGAGTTCTTCGGCGCCTCGCAGCCCGAGGCCTACGAGCGGCTCCTCATGGACGCGATGCACGGCGACTCGACGCTCTTCGCGCGCCGCGACGAGGTCGAGGCGGCGTGGGAGCGCGTGACGCCGCTCCTCGACGTCTGGCGCGACAACCCTCCGGTGGACCACCCGAACTACGAGGCGGGAACCTGGGGGCCGGACGCGGCCGTGGCCCTCCTCGCGCGGGACGGGAGGCGCTGGCGCCGCCCGTGAGCGACGTCCGCCCGTTCGCGACGGCCGACGACGTCGCGGATGCCGCCGTATTCCTCTTCGTGACGCTCGCCGCGAAGGCGATCGTGGAAAGAGGGAGATTCTTTTGCTCCCTCTCGGGGGGGAGCACACCGCTCTCCTGTTACCGGATCCTCGCCGCGCCGCTGATTTCTTCGAAGGTGGATTGGCCGAGGGTCCACGTCTTCTGGAGCGACGAACGGTGCGTGCCGGAAGGCAGCAAGGACCGGAACGACGAGGCGGCTCTCGTCGCGCTCCTGCGCAAGGTCCAGATACCTTCCAAGAACATTTACCGGGTTGCGGCGACCGAACCGGATGCGGCGGAGAGATACGAGAACGAGCTGCGAAGGGCCTTTTCTTTTCTTCCTCTTCCACTCGAAGAATCCTCTTCTTCTCTTTTTCCCCCGGTTCCGCGATTCGACCTGATCCTGCTCGGATTGGGTGCCGACGGGCACACGGCATCGCTCTTCCCGGGTCACCCGGCCGTCGAGGAGAAGACCCGCCTCGTCGTCCGCGTGGACGGCGCGCCCAAGCCGCCGCCCTCGCGCGTCACGTTCACGCTGCCGCTCCTCAACGCGGCGCGGCAGGTCGCCTTCCTCGTGACCGGCAGGGACAAGAACGCGGCGCTCCGGCGCGTCCTGAATGGCGACCCGGCCCTGCCGGCCGCCCGTGTCGCACCCCGGGACGGGACGCTGGCGTACCTCGCGGACGCCGCGGCCCTCACGGGCGAAGCCCCCGCCCGGTGACGGGTTTCCGCTCGATCTCCACACCCGGGGCGCGTAATCTCGGCCGCGAGGTCCACGGGTTCGCGGAGGCGCGCGCATGACGACGGTCGGCACGAGACTGAACCGTTTCCTGTACGAGACGGAGCGCCACTACCCGGCGGCGACCGGAGAGCTTTCGGACCTGCTTTCCCAGCTCGCCTTCGCGGGCAAGCGCATCAGCCGGATCCTCTCGTCGGCGGGCCTGACGGAGGTCATCGGCGCGTCGGGCGGCGTCAACGTCCAGGGCGAGCAGCAGCAGAAGCTCGACGCCCTCGCGAACGAGATCTTCCTTGAGGCGTTCGCGTACGGCCAGCTCGTTCCGACGATCGTCACCGAGGAGATGGACCTCCCGGCTCACCTCCCGGAGAACGTCGAGTCGGGCAAGTACATCGTCTTTCTCGACCCGCTCGACGGCTCGTCGAACCTCGACGTGAACGCGGGAGTCGGCTCGATCTTCTCCGTCCGGAGGCTCTCCGGCCGCGGCGAGGTGAAATCCGAGGCCGAGCTCATGGCGCGCATCTCGCAGGAGCAGGTCGTCGCGGGCTACTTCCTCTACGGCCCGTCCACGATCCTCGTGTACACGGAAGGGCGCACGGTCCACGGCTTCACGCTGGACCCCGGCGTCGGCGAGTTTCTCCTCTCGTACCCCGAGATCCACATGCCGGACCACGGCCCGTACTACGGCGCCAACGAGGGGACGATCCGCGAGTGGGAGGAAGGCCCGCGCCGCTTCGTCGAGTGGGTGCGCGAGAAGGACCCCGCGTCGGGGCGCCCGTACTCGACGCGCTACTCGGGGGCGCTCGTGTCGGACTTCCACCGGATCATCCTCAAGGGCGGGATCTACCTCTACCCGGCGACCGCGAAGAGCCCGCAGGGGAAGATCCGCCTCATGTACGAGGCGGCGCCGCTCGCGCTCGTCGCGGAGGCCGCGGGCGGGGCCGCGACGGACGGTCGCCGCCGCATCCTCGACATCCCGCCGACGCGGAACCACGAGCGCACCCCGATCTACCTCGGATCCAAGGACGACGTCGCCCGCGTGGACGCCTTCGTCCACGAGTCGAGAGCGGTCCCGGCGCGCTGACGGACAGGAAAGGAACCGGGAATTTCCCGAGATTGCCTTTGAAAGGAGAAAACGTGAATCGTTCGTTCCCACTGGCGGCGCTGGCGTGCGCCGCGGCGTGCCTCGCCTCGCGCGCGGCCTTCTCTCTGCCACTCGAGGAAAAAGCAGCGAAACCCGCCGCTGAGACGGCGGCCAAAGAGGAAAAGGTGTCCAAGATGACCAAGACCCCGTCCGGCCTCCAGTTCGAAGACACGGTCGTCGGCACGGGCGCCTCGCCGAAGCCCGGCCAGACGTGCGTCATGCACTACACGGGCTGGCTCTGGGAGAACGGGGCGAAGGGCAAGAAGTTCGACAGCTCGGTCGACCGCGGCCAGCCGTTCGAGTTCCAGATCGGCCTCGGCATGGTCATCAAGGGCTGGGACGAGGGCGTCATGACGATGAAGGTGGGCGGCAAGCGCACCCTCATCATCCCGGCGAGCATCGGGTACGGTTCGCGCGGCGCCGGCGGCGTCATCCCGCCGAACGCGACGCTCGTTTTCGACGTGGAACTTCTCGGAATTAAATAGAGCATCGGAATCAGGCCCTCCGCGGGCCCAGCCCCTAGATTTGAGGGGCGGGGGTGTCCCTCCCGCGGAGGGTTTCATGCAGAGTCCCGTGAGGCGTGTCGTCATCCTCGGCGCCGCCGGCCGCGACTTCCACGACTTCAACACGGTCTTCCGCGACAAGCCCGGCCACCAGGTCGTCGCCTTCACGGCGACGCAGATCCCGGGCATCGACAGCCGCCGGTACCCTGCGGAGCTCGCCGGCTCGCTGTACCCGGACGGCATCCCGATCGTGCCCGAGGACTCCCTCGAAGACGTGATCCGGAAAGAGAAGGTCGATCTCTGCGTCTTCTCGTATTCCGACGTCGCGCACACGCAGGTCATGCACATCGCCTCGCGCGTGGTCGCCGCGGGGTCGGACTTCCTCCTCCTCGGCGCGGACCGGACGATGCTCAGGTCGAAGGTGCCGGTCATCGCCGTCACGGCGGTCCGGACAGGGGCGGGCAAGAGCCAGACGACCCGCTTCCTCTCGCGCATCCTCAAGGACCTCGGCCTGAGGGCCGTCGCGGTCCGGCACCCGATGCCGTACGGCGACCTCGTCGCGCAGGCCTGCCAGCGGTTCGCGACGTACGCGGATCTCGACCGGGAAAAGTGCACGATCGAGGAGCGCGAGGAATACGAGCCGCACCTCGACAACGGCTTCGTCGTCTACGCGGGCGTCGACTACGAGAAGATCCTGCGGCGCGCCGAGACCGAGGCCGACGTCATCCTCTGGGACGGCGGGAACAACGACCTGCCGTTCTACGTCCCCGACCTCCACATCTGCATTGCGGATCCTCACCGCCCGGGCCACGAGACCGCCTACCACCCGGGCGAGGCGAACTTCCGCCGCGCGGACGTCATCCTCGTGAACAAGTGCGATACGGCCGACGAAGGGAACATCCACGCCGTCGAGATGGCCGCCGCGAAGCTGAACCCGAAGGCGCGCGTCCTGCGCGCGAACTCGCCGGTCGTCTGCGAGCACCCCGAGCTCGTCCGCGGCAAGCGCGCCCTCGTCGTGGAAGACGGCCCGACCCTCACGCACGGCGGCATGAGCTTCGGCGCCGGGCTCGTCGCGGCGAAGAAGGCCGGCGCGGCCCGCATCGTCGACCCGATGCCCTACGCCGTCGGCTCTCTCGAGGCGACGTACCGCAAGTACCCGAACGCCGCGGGGATCCTGCCGGCCATGGGCTACGGCGAGGCGCAGGTCGCGGATCTCGCCGAAACGATCGCCGCGACGCCGTGCGACGTCGTCGTCGTCGGGACGCCGATCGACCTCACGCGGGTCGTGACGCTCGCGAAGCCGGCCGTCCGGGTGCGTTACGAGCTCGAGGAGGTCGTGCGCGGCTCGCTCGCGGCGGAGGTCGCGCGGGTCGTCCCCGTCCACGCCGTATAGTTCCGGGTCGATGGTCCTCCTTTCGCGGACGATCCACTTCAACGCGGCCCACCGGCTCTTCAATCCGGAAAAGAGCGAGGAATGGAACCGCGCGACGTACGGCGACGCGGCGAATCCGGCGGGCTACGGCCACAACTACACGCTGGACGTGTCCGTCGCGGGCGAGGCCGACCCCGTGACGGGAATGCTCGTGAACCTCACGGACCTCGACCGCCTCCTCAAGGAAGAGGTCGACCGCCCGCTCGACCACCGGCACCTCAACGCCGAGATCCCGGAGTTCGCGAAGTCGGTCCCGACCGCCGAGAACCTCGCCCGCTGGATCTGGGACCGCCTCGCCGCGCGCCTCGCGAAGGAAGCCTGGCCCTGCAGGCTGCAGAGCCTGCGCCTCACGGTGACGCCGAACTTCTCGGTCGAGCTGGTTGAAGAGAAGAGATAGAGGGGGAGAAGACCGGGGATCCTCGGTGCGGGAACGCGTGCAGGTCAGAGAGGGTGTCTCCGCCTCTCTCTTTTCCGAAAGCTCAAATGTTCTCTCGCGCCCGCGGCGAGCGCCGCGGCCTCGATCGCCTCGCGCCCCCACGCGACCTCCGCCGGCGCGTGCGCGTCCGAGGAGAAGACGATCGGGACGCCGGCGGCGACGAGCCTTCGGAGGAGCGGGGGGGCGGGGTACTCCTCGGCGACGGCCTTCCTCAGGCCCGCGCTCGAGACCTCCACGGCGACGCCCGCGGCGCGGGCGGCCGCGACCGCCTCGCCCTCCGACCGCGCGAGGGAGGCCGGCATCCGGTGGCCGAACTTCTTCGGAAGGTCGAAGTGCGTGAGGACGTCGAAGAGGCCCGTCGCGGCGGCCTTCGCGAGAAGGCGGTAATACTCGCTCCAGAGCGCCTCGGTGCCTTCGCGCTCGTGGCGCGCGCCGGAGTGCGGCGCGTCGATCCAGTCGCCCTTCACCCAGTGGACGCTCCCGAGGACGACGTCCCATTCGTGCGCCGCGAGGATCTCCGTGAGCGCCGCCTCGTGCCCCTCGGCGAAGTCGGCCTCGAGCCCGAGGAGCACGTCGATGCGTCCCGCGAACTCCTCGCGGAGGGCGAGGACCTCGTCGACGTAGCCGGGCAGCTCGGCCCTCGTCATCGCGATCCCGGGGTCCGGGTCGTCTCCGGGCAGGAAGTAGAGCGGGACGTGGTCCGTGAAGGCGATCTCGGAGAGCCCGCGCGAGATCGCGGTCTCGACGTAGGCCCTCATCTCACCGCCCGCGTGACCGCAGCGCGACGTGTGAACGTGGTACTCGGTTCCGGATCGCCTCGAGGTCGCCATCGCGCCCGCGAAGTGTAGTCTTCCTCTCCGGGAGGGAGTCATGGCGATCCGGATCAATCGCGTCTACACGCGCGGGGGCGACACGGGAGAAACGAGCCTCGTGGGCGGCCCGCGCATCGCGAAGGACGCCATCCGCATCCAGAGCTACGGGACGGTCGACGAGCTCAACGCCGTCCTCGGTCTCGCCCGGACCGCGAACCGCGAGACGCCGGGCGCCTCGGACGAGGACCGCGCGCGTCTGGACGCGCTCCTGACGCGTTTGCAGAACGAGCTCTTCAACCTGGGCTCGGACCTCGCGACGCTCCCGCAGGACCGCCACCCGCAGCAGCCCGTCATCGAGGCGCGCCACACGGCGTTCCTCGAGAAGACGATCGACGAGCTGAACGACGGGCTGCCGGAGCTGCGTTCCTTCGTCCTCCCGGGGGGCGGCTGGGTCTCGGCGTTCCTTCACCAGGCGCGCACCGTGTGCCGGCGCGCCGAGCGCCTCGTGACGACGCTCGCGCGGCAGGAGGCGGTCGGGCCGCACGTCCTCGTCTACCTGAACCGGCTGTCGGACCTCCTCTTCGTCCTGGGCCGCTGGGCTGCGCGCGCGCGTGGAGAGACGGAACCTCTCTGGGAGCCGGAGAAGGGTTGACGCGCGCCTCGGTCGCGGCATGGTGCGGCCTTCTGGCCGCATTGGCGGCCCGTCCGGCGGCCGCACAGGGGCTCCCCGCGATCTCCACGGTCGAGATCCGGCCGACGAACGTGTTCACGGACGCGGAGGCCGCCCAGAAGTTCTTCCTCTACCGCTTCGCGAACGCCCTCCACATCACCACGAAGGCCTCCTTCATCGAGACGCAGCTTCTCTTCAAGCCTGGCGATCCGCTCCAGCCCGAGATCCTCGCGGAGACGGAGCGCAACCTGCGCGCCTTCGGCCTGTTTCGCAGGGTCTCCGTGAGAGCCGAGGGCACGCGTGTCGTCGTCGAGACGGCGGACACCTGGACCCTCCTCCTCCGGGGCTCGCTCTCGAACAAGGGGGGCGTCACCACGTACTCGGCCGGGGTCGAGGAATACAACCTCCTCGGGCTCGGGATGCAGTTCGGGTTCGGCTTCGAGCAGGAGGTCGACCGCACGTCGCGCTCGATCTTCTTCGTGGATCCGAACGCGCTCGCGCCGCACGCGATGTTCCAGATGAACGCGTCGGACCTCTCGGATGGGCAGCGCTTTTCGGCCTCCTACGGGCGGCCGTTCTACGCGCTCGAGGTCCCGTGGGCGCTCGGAGGCGCCATGAACCGGTCCGAGTACGACACGAAGGTGTACGCGGGTGGCGAGGTGGCCTCGACGTGGAAGGAGCGGGAGCGCCTCGCGACGATCTCGGGCGGCTCGCGCATTTCCGGCGGCCTTCTGGATGCGGATCGCCTCCTCGTGTCGCTCGAATGGAGCGAGGTGCTCCTCCGACCGACCGGGAGCGGCCCGCCGCCGCCGCCCGGACCGGACTCGAACCGGAAGTTCCTGTTCCTGTCGGCGGGTTTCGAGCACGTCGGGGCCGAGTGGATCACGCGCCGCCAGGTCGACCAGATCGATCGCGACGAGGACTTCAACCTCGCGACGGGCCTTCACGTCGAGGCGGGAATCTCGCCCGGCTTCGACACGCGGGGAGCGTCCGGCCGGGTCATCGCGAACTTCCAGGCCGGCACGTCGTTCCCTCGCGGCTTCGCGCTGTTCACGTCCACGGGCTCGACCCGGCTCGAGAGCGGGTTCCAGAACGCGATGGTGGGTGCCGACGCGCGCGGCTACGTCCTCGCGGGTCCGTGGACGTACGTCGGCCGGATCGGAACGCTCATCGGCTGGAACCTCGACCCGGAAAACCAGATCGCCCTCGACGGGACGACGGGCGTGCGCGGCTACCGGCTCAACGCCGTGGAGGGGAACCGGCGCCTCGTCGCGAACGGCGAGGCCCGGGTCCTCGTCGTGCCCGAGGTCTTCTCGCTCCTGTCGTTCGGCCTCGCGGCCTTCGGGGACGTCGGCTACTCGTGGGGACTGCCGGACGGGTTCTGGCACCTCGCCGACGCGGGCGTGGGGCTCAGGATCGGGATCTCGCGCGCGAGCAAGAACAACCTCGTCAGGATCGACGTCGCGCGCTCTCTCCACCCGGACCCGCTGGGCCGGACCGGGTGGCTCGTCTCGTTTTCCTCGGGCCAGGCCTTCTGACGGGCGCGAGCCCGGGGCTCAGTGGATGCCCTGCGCCCCCAGCCAGCGCTCGGCGTCGATGGCCGCCTTGCAGCCCTCCCCGGCCGCGGAGATCGCCTGCCGGTACTGGAAGTCCGCGACGTCGCCGGCGGCGAAGACGCCCTCGACGGACGTCTTCGTCGTCGGGTGGGCGATCGTCAGGTAGCCGACCTCGTTCATGTCGAGCTTGCCCTTGAAGATCGACGTGTTCGGCTGGTGGCCGATCGCCGCGAAGTAGCCGGAGACGGCGAGGGTCTTCGTCTCGCCCGTCTTCGCGTTCTTCACGCGGACGCCGGAGACCCCCGCGCCGGGCTCGCCGAGGATCTCCTCGACGACCGTGTCGAGGTGGACCTCGATCTTCGGGTTCGCGAGCGCGCGCGCCGCCATGATCTTCGAGGCGCGGAACTCGGCTCGGCGGTGCACGAGATGGACCTTCGTGCAGAACTTCGTGAGGAAGCACGCCTCCTCCATCGCGGTGTCGCCGCCTCCCACGACGACGACCTCCTTGCCGCGGAAGAAGAAGCCGTCGCACGTCGCGCAGGCCGAGACGCCGTAGCCGAGGAGCTTCCTCTCGCTCTCGAGGCCCAGGTACTTCGCGGACGCGCCCGAGGCGACGATGACGGCGTCGGCCGTGATCCGGCCGGCCGTCTCGAGCGTCAGGGCGAACGGCTTCGCCTTCACGTCGACGTCCACGACGGTGTCCGTCGCGATCTCGGCGCCGAAGCGCTGGGCCTGCTTGCGGGTCACGTCCATGAGCGCGGGGCCCTGGATGCCGTGCTCGAAGCCGGGAAAGTTCTCGACCTCGGTCGTCGTCGTGAGCTGCCCGCCGGGCTGGACGCCCTCCACGACGAGGGGCGCGAGGTTCGCGCGGGAGGCGTAGATCGCGGCCGTGAGGCCGGCGGGGCCTGACCCGATGATCACGACCCTGTAGTGCGTGTTCTGAGGCATGGGTGCGATTCTTTCACCGTTACTTCGGCGCCGAGAAGTACTCCTTCGACTTCTCCCAGTCCGCCTTCATCGACTTCGTGCCGGGCTTCCAGTCGGCGGGACAGACCTCGCCGTGCTCGCGAACGAACTGGAACGCCTGGAGGACGCGGAGCGTCTCGTCGACGGAGCGGCCGACGCTCGTGTTGTTGATCGTCGCGTGCTGGACGACGCCGTCCGGGTCGATGATGAACAGGCCGCGCAGCGCGACCCGGCCCTTCTCGTCGAGGACGCCGTACTCCTCGGCCAGCTCCTTCCCGAGGTCCTCGAGGAGCGGGTAGGCGAGGCTCTTGATGCCGCCCTCTTCGCGCCGCTTCTCGGTCCAGGCGAGGTGGCTGTACTTCGAGTCCACGGAAGCGCCGAGGACTTCGGCACCGACCTTCTTGAACTCGCCGAGGCGGTCCGAGAAGGCGAGGATCTCGGTCGGGCAGACGAACGTGAAGTCGAGCGGGTAGAAGAACAGGACGACCCACTTCCCCTTGTAGTCCGAGAGGCGGTAGGTGGCGAAGCGGCCGTTCAGGACGCCTTCGAGGGAAAAGTCGGGGGCCTGGCGGCCGACGATCTGGGGCATGGGATTTCTCCTTCGGTCGTGCGGGATTCTCGGGGCGGGACCGCCCCGGCCCTTGTAGTTTAGACAAAGTCCAGATAAAGTCCAGCCCGTCGTTGCACGGAGCGTCCCCAGGAACGAGATTCCACGGGGAGCCCGAAAAAGGAGGCTACATGGCGGAGCTCAAGGGAACCAAGACTCACGAGAACCTCAAGCACGCGTTCGCGGGCGAGAGCCAGGCGAACCGGCGCTACCTCTACTTCGCGGACAAGGCCGACATCGAGGGCTATCCCGAGATCGCCGGCAACTTCCGCGACACGGCCGAGGGCGAGACGGGCCATGCGCACGGGCACATGGACTACCTGAAGGCGGCGGGCGACCCGGCCACGGGCCTGCCGTTCGGCTCGACCTCGCTGAACCTCAAGAGCGCCATCGAGGGCGAGACGTACGAATACACCCAGATGTACCCGGGCTTCGCGAAGACCGCGCGCGAGGAGGGCTTCGCCGAGGTCGCCGACTGGTTCGAGACGCTCGCGCGCGCCGAGAAATCGCACGCGAACCGCTTCTCGAAGCTCCTGACGACGATCGGCTGAAGACCGGGGGCGGCCTGAAGCGCGCGACTCATGGCGGCGCGCGCCGAAAGGGCGCATTTTCTTAGAAGGTGAATGGGGCCGAGGCGCTCGACCGCCGGTGGGGAACGCCGAAGGGCGTCTCGGCTCGTTCTCTTCGAAGGACGAATGGGGCGCGAAGCTCCCGGTCACCGCGGAGGCGGGCCGTGGTGCTCCGACCCCATTCACCCTTCTAAGAAATCCGAATCCGAGTCTTTCTCCGAATCTTCTTCCGAAAGCAGAGTGAACATGGGCGCCGTAGGAACACCGATCGCCGTCAAGGACACGACCTCTCTTTTCGCCGAGCTCACGCGCATCGCGGACATCTGCCAGGGGTGCCGGCGGTGCTTCTCGCTCTGCCCCTCGTTCGAGGTCCTGTTCAGGAGCCTCGACGTCCCGGAGGTGGACGGCGAGGCCGACAAGCTGCCGAAGAAGGTCCTCGAAGACTTCGTCGACCTCTGTTACGAGTGCAAGCTCTGCCTCCCGCACTGTCCGTACATCCCGCCGCACCGCTGGGCCGTGGACATCCCGCACCTCGTCCTCGAAGCGCGGCGCGTGCGCATGGAGACGAACGGCGGGCTGCCGCTGCGCGAGCGCCTCCTGTCCGACCCCGACGCCCTCGGGCGGATGGCGTCGACGGTGGCGCCGGTCGCGAACTTCATGAACAGCCTTCCTCTGGCGCGGTGGGCGATGGAAAGGAGCGTCGGCGTCGCCGCGAAGAAAGACCTGCCGCGCTTCGTCTGGCAGACGTTCACACGCTGGTTCGAGACGCGCGAGGCGCCGAGGCGCGCCGGGCCGCCCGTTGCGAAGGTCGTCCTCTTCCCGACGTGCTCCGTGGAATGGAACCGGCCGGAGATCGGGCAGGCCGCGGTCGCCGTGCTCGAGAAGAACGGCGTGGAGGTCGCGGTCGCGTACCCGCAGTGCTGCGGGATGCCGCTCTTCGACGTCGGCGACGTCGCGGGCGCCGACGAAGCGCGCCGCACCTTCGTCGCGGCGATGAAGGGCTGGGTCGAGAAGGGCTACACGATCGTGACGCCCGGGCCGTCCTGCTCCCTCATGGTCAAGAAGGAGTACCCGTGGCTCGCCGCGCGCGGCGGCGCGCCGGACGCCGACACGGTGCTCGTCGCGGAGGCGACGCGCGACCTCTTCGAGTTCCTCGCGGAGCTCAAGGCGAAGGGCGCACTCTCCCTCGACTTCCCGAAGGCGCCGAAGTCCATCGCGTACCACCTTCCGTGCCACCTCAAGGTCCAGAACATGGGCTTCAAGTCGCGCGACCTCCTCGCCGCCACCGGCGCCGCGGTCACGATGGTCGAGAAGTGCTCGGGCCACGACGGGACGTGGGCGATGAAGGCCGAGTACTTCGACGAGTCCATGAAGGTCGGCCGCAAGCTGTTCGACGGCCTCGCCGCCGCCGGCGCCGAGGTCGTCTCGTCCGACTGCGCCCTCGCGGGCGTGCAGATCCACCAGGGGATGGGCGTCGACGTCCTCCACCCCATCGAAGTCCTGAGGGACGCTTACGGACTCCCGCGATGAACAAGCTCCGCCTCTCCGACGTCAAGAACCTCCACGAGTACGAGCTCATCCGCGACGACTGGAAGAAGGACGTCATCGCGGCGAAGGCGCGGCGCCGCGTCGCGCTGGGAGAGTGGATCTCGCTGGTCTTCGAGAACCGCCTGACCGTCCTCCACCAGGTGCAGGAGATGTGCCGCGCGGAACGCATCGTGAAGCCCGCCGGCGTCCAGCAGGAGCTGGACGTCTACAACGAGCTCCTGCCCGATCCGGGCGAGCTCGCCGCGACGCTCCTCGTCGAGATCACGGACGTCGACCGCGTGAAGGACGAGCTCGACAAGCTCCTCGGCCTCTCGTCGGGCGAGCACCTCTGGCTCGAGATCGCGGGCAGGCGCGCCTTCGCACGGTTTCTGGGCGGGCAGAGCCGCGAGGACCGGATCGCGGCCGTCCAGTACCTGCGTTTCCCGGTCGGGAGCGATCCGGCGGTCCGGAGCGCGCTCGAATCCGGGCCGCTTCCGGTCGTCCTCCACCTCGCCCACCCGCACGTGCGCGCGAGCGCGCTCCTGCCGCCCGAGACGAGGCGCGAGCTGGCCCGCGACCTCGCTCCCGGTGTCGAGCCGGGAACCGCGCACTAGAATCCGCCCATGATCGTCCACCTGCTGCGGCACGCCGAGGCCGAGGACGTCTCGCCCTCGGGCCGCGACGCGGACCGGCGACTGACCGACGACGGGCGCCGGCGGATGAAGACGGTCGCCCGGGCGGTCTCGAAGCTCGACCCGGGCTACGACGCGATCCTGGTCTCGCCTCTCGTGCGCGCCCGGCAGACGGCCGAGCCCGTGGCCGAGGCGTGCGGGTTCCGCAGGCCGCTCGTCGAGACGAAGGCCCTCTCCCCGAACGCCGACCCCATGGACGTCCTGCACGAGCTCGCCCGCCTGAAGCCCGGGACGGCCCTCCTCGTGGGCCATCAGCCGCACCTCGGGCGCCTCTTCGGGCTCCTCCTGTCGGGCCGGTCCGACCTCGAGGTCCCGATGAAGAAAGCCGGTCTCGCCGCCTTCGACGCGGGAGCGGACCCCTCCCTCGGGCGCGCGGAGCTGAAGTTCTCCCTGCCCCCGCGTCTCCTGGAAGAGTTGTCCTGAGAGACACTTACGGGGACTTGACCGGATCCTCGCCGGTTTCCTGATAGCATCTCCGGTTCTTGGAGGAACGGTTTCGAATATGGGCAAAAGCGTCGCTCTGGGCTGCATCGTCCTCATCCTCGTCGGTGTTCTCGTCATCGGGGGCATGGCGGCTGGGGCCTACAACAGGCTGAACTCGGCCGACCAGGCTGTTTCGGCGGGCTGGGCCCAGGTCGAGAACGTCTACCAGCGCCGGGCGGATCTGATCCCGAACCTCGTCGAGACGGTGAAGGGCGCGGCCAACTTCGAGAAGGAAACCCTCACCCAGGTCATCCAGGCCCGTGCGTCGGCGACCCAGGTGAAGCTGGACGCAAACTCGATCAAGGATCCCGCGGCCTTCGCGCAGTTCCAGAAAGTCCAGGACGGGCTCGGCAGCGCGATCGGCCGCCTCCTCGTCAGCGTCGAGAAGTACCCGGAGTTGAAGGCGAACCAGAACTTCCGCGACCTTCAGACCCAGCTCGAGGGCACCGAGAACCGGATCTCGGTCGAGCGTGGCCGGTTCAACGACGTGACGCAGACCTACAACACGCTGCGCCGCTCGTTCCCGACCGTGATCGTCGCGAACTTCGCCGGCTTCAAGGAGCGTCCGTACTTCAAGGCCGTCGAGGGCTCCGACAAGCCCCCGGCCGTGAAGTTCTGACGCAGACAGAGAAGAAGAGAAGAATTCGGATTTTCTTCGAATGAGAAGAGGCGGGGGCCAGCGGCCGTTCGTCGCCGGAAAGCGCCGCGCGGCCCCTCTTACCTTCAAAGAAATCTCTCTCTTCGTCCCTGTCTTTCTTTTCGCTCTCGTCTCCGGCGCCGCGTCCGCGGCGCCGCCGCCGGTCCCGCCTCGCCCCGCGAAGTACGTCACCGACAACGCAGGGGTCCTGCCCCCGGACCGCGCGGCCGCGCTGAACGAGAAGCTCGCGGCGTTCGAGCGTGAGACGTCGAACCAGGTCCTCTTCTGGGTCGACCGGAAGGTGCCCGAGGGCACGACGCTCGAGGAGTTCGCGAACCGCTGCGCCCATGAGTGGGGCGTCGGCCAGAAGGGCAAGTCCAACGGAGTCACGTTCTTCCTCTTCACCGAAGACCGGAAGATGCGGATGGAGGTCGGCTACGGCCTCGAGGGCGCGATCCCCGACGCGCGGGCGCACCGGATCGACACGGAGGTCATCGGCCCCCTCCTGAAGGCCGGCGACGTCGCGGGCGGGCTCGATGCGGGCGCCGACGCGATCTTCGCGGCCGCGCGCGGCGAGCCGTACAAGGGCACCGGCCGGACCGCGGCCGAAACGCGCGGGAACCCGAACGCGTTCTGGTTCTTCCTCCCGATCCTCGTCCCGTTCGTCCTCGTCGCGATCGTCCTCGCCGTCGCGGCGTACGCGCGGCGGCGCGCGGGGCCGGCGGGCGCGAGCGGATGGAGGCCCTCGACCGGGGGCTCCTCGTGGTCTTCGCCGTCGTCGGACTCGTCTTCGTCCTCCGACGCGTCGTCCTCCTCCGATTTTTCGGGCGGCGGCGGCGACAGCGGGGGAGGCGGCTCGAGTGATTCATACTGAGCGACCCATGCGCCTGAAGACCCTCGCCGCGCTCCTCCTTCTCGTACCGGCCCTTGCGTTTGCCTCCGGGCCCGCGGTCCCGCCCGCCCCGACCCGCTTCGTGACGGACAAGGCCGGGGTGCTCTCGCCCGGTACGGCGGCAAGCCTCGAGCAGCGCCTCGAGAGCTTCGAGAAGGAGACCTCGAACCAGTTCCTCGTCTACACCGAGCGCGTCGTGCCCGAGGGCACGACGCTCGAGGAGTACACGGTCGCGTGTTCCCAGGCCTGGAAGGCCGGCCAGAAGGGGCGCAAGAACGGGATGATCCTGTTCGTCTTCCCCGAGTCGCGGAAGGTGCGCCTCGAGGTCGGCTACGGGCTCGAGGGGGCGATGCCCGACGCGCTCGCGCGCCGCGTTCTCGACGAGCAGGTGCTCCCGCGCTTCCGCTCCGGCGATTACGACGGCGGCATCTCGGCGGGCGTCGAGGCGGCGATCGCCGCCACGAAGGGCGAGTACAAGGGCACCGGCCGCTCGCAGGGCCAGAGCCGCGCCGGGAGGGTGCCGTTCCCGCTCATCCTCCTCCTGGGATTCCTTTTCTTCTTCGTGATCGTGCCCTCGCTCCTGGGGCGCGGCCGCGGCTACTCGTACATCAACCGCGGCGGGTGGGGCGGCGGAGGGTTCGGAGGTGGCTTCGGGGGCTTCGGAGGGGGCGGCTTCGGCGGCGGCGGAGGGGGCGGCGGCTTCTCGGGAGGCGGCGGCTCGTTCGGCGGCGGCGGCGCGAGCGGAGGCTGGTGATGGCCCGGAGCGACACGAAGAAGTTCTTCGAGGGCCTCGACCGCGCGGCCATCGTCGAAGCCATCCGGCAGGCCGAGGCGAGGAGCTTCGGCGAGATCCGGGTGCACCTCCACCACGGTCGCGTCGCGGACGCGCGGGCCGAGGCCGAAAAGACGTTCCTGAAGCTCGGGATGGACAGGACCGCGCGCGGGTCGGGCTGCCTGATCTTCCTCGCGCCGGCCTCCCGCGCGTTCGCGGTCGTCGGCGGGACGGGGATCCACGAGAGGGTCGGCGACGCGTTCTGGCTCGAGGCCCGCGACGCGGCGCGCGAGCGGTTCACCGAAGGGAAGTTCACCGACGGCATCGTCGCCGCGGTGTCGAAGCTCGGCGACGCCCTCGCCCTCCATTTCCCGAGAGACGGGTCCGAGGATCGCAACGAGCTGCCCGACGACGTCAGCGAAGACTGAACCGGCTCGCCCGGCGAGCCCACGGAGCAACACCATGAGACGAGCCGTCCCGTTCCTCTGCGCCCTCGTTTTCGCCGCCGGGTCCGCCCGCGCTCAGGCGCCCGCGCCCCGCCCGACCTCGGACGACGCCGTCACGTTCGTCGACGCCGCCGAGAAGCGCCTCCTCGCCCTCAGCGTCGAGGCGAGCCGGGCGGCCTGGGTGCAGGCGAACTTCATCACGCAGGACACCGAGGCCCTGTCGGCCCTCGCGGCCGAGCGCCTCATCACCGCCACGGCCGAGCTCGCGAAGCAGGCCGAAACGTTCCGCGGCGTCGCGGTCCCGCCGGAGACGGCGCGCAAGCTGGAGAAGATCCGCCTCTCGCTGGACCTCGCGGCGCCGGCCGACCCCGGCAAGAGCGCGGAGCTCACGCGGCTCGCGGCGGGCCTCGACGCCGCCTACGGCCGCGGCCGGGCGGTCCTCCCCGGAGCAAAGGAAGGCCTGACCTTCGAAGAGGTCAACCGGCGGATGGCCTCGAGCCGCGACCCGAAGGAGCTCGCGGCGCTCTGGAACGCGTGGCACAAGGTCGGGGCGCCGATGCGGGCGGATTACGCGCGCTTCGTCGCGCTCTCGAACGAGGGGGCGAAGGAGCTCGGATTCAGGGATACGGGCGCGATGTGGCGGAGCAAGTACGACATGCCGCCGGACGCGTTCGCGAAGGAGCTGGACCGCCTCTGGGAGCAGGTGAGGCCGCTGTACGTCGCCCTGCATACGTACGTGCGCGCGAAACTCCGCGAGCGATACGGCGACGCCGTCCCGGCCGCGGGCCCGATCCCGGCGCAGTTCCTCGGCAACATGTGGGCGCAGGACTGGACGAACGTCTACCCGCTCCTCGCCCCGAAGGGCGCCGACACGGGCTACGACCTCACGAAGATCCTCGAGTCGCGCAAGACCGACGCGAAGGGGATGGTGAAGTACGGGGAAGGCTTCTTCACGTCGCTCGGCTTCGCGCCGCTGCCCGCGACGTTCTGGGAGCGCTCGCTCTTCACGCGCCCCCGGGACCGGGACGTCGTCTGCCACGCGAGCGCGTGGGACATCGACTCGGAGAACGACATCCGGATCAAGATGTGCACGGAGCCGACCGCCGAGGACTTCGTCACGGTCCACCACGAGCTCGGCCACAACTTCTACCAGCGCGCGTACGCGAAGCAGCCGCCTCTCTTCCGCGAGAGCGCCAACGACGGATTCCACGAAGCCATCGGCGACACGATCGCGCTCTCGGTCACGCCGAAGTACCTCAAGCAGCTCGGGCTCATCGCCGCCGAGCCGCCTCCTTCGGGCGACATCGGCTTCCTGCTCGACCGGGCCCTCGAGAAGGTCGCGTTCCTGCCGTTCGGCCTCCTGATCGACCAGTGGCGCTGGAAGGTCTTCGCGGGCGAGGTGACGCCCGCGACGTACAACGCCGCGTGGTGGGAGCTCAAGCGGAAGTACCAGGGCGTCGCGCCTCCCGAGGCGCGCTCGGAGGCGGACTTCGACCCCGGCGCGAAGTACCACGTGCCCGGCAACACGCCGTACATGCGCTACTTCCTGGCCGACGTCCTCCAGTTCCAGTTCCATCGGGCGCTCGCGAAGGCCGCGGGGTGCACGGAGCCGCTCTACCGCTGCTCGATCTACGGGAACAAGGAAGCCGGCCGCCGCCTGAACGAGATGCTGGAGATGGGGTCCTCCCGCCCGTGGCCCGAGGCCCTCGAGAAGCTCACGGGCCAGCGGCAGATCGACGCCACGCCCATCCTCGACTACTTCGCCCCGCTGAAGAAGTGGCTGGACGAGCAGAACGCGGGGAAGCCCTCCGGCTGGTGACCGGGGACCGCGGGGCCTTTCCAGGCGTTTTGACAGGGGGGGAGCCCTCTGGTATTTTTACCGGCCCTCTTGACCTCCACGAGGTCGGGGTTTCAGGAGAAGCCATGTACGCAGTGATCCGCACCGGGGGCAAGCAGGTCCGCGTCGCCGAAGGCGACGTGGTCCGCGTCGAGCGCCTCACGAAAGAGACCCTGAAGAAGGGCGCCGAGGTGTCCCTCGGGGAAGTCCTCGCGATCGGCAGGGAAGACGGCCTCCACCTCGGGTCGCCGCTCGTCGCCGGCGCGAGCGTGACGGGCGTCGTCGTTCGCGAGACGCGCGGCCCCAAGCTCCTCGTCTACAAGAAGAAGCGCCGCAAGGGCTTCCAGCGCACCCACGGGCACCGGCAGGACCTCGTCGAGGTCCGGATCGCCTCGATCAAGGCCTAGTCGGAGACGAACAGATGGCACACAAAAAAGGTCAGGGCTCGTCCCGCAACGGCCGCGACAGCAACGCGCAGCGCCTCGGCGTGAAGCGCTTCTCCGGCCAGCTCGTCAGCGGCGGCTCCATCCTCGTCCGGCAGCGCGGCACGCCGCTCAAGCCCGGCCTGAACGTCGGCCGCGCCAAGGACGACTCGCTCTTCGCGAAGGTCGACGGCGTCGTGAACTTCCACGACAAGGGCCGCCTCGGGCGCTACGTCTCGATCACGCCCGTGGAGAGCCAGGGCAAGTAAGGGCCGGTTTTCGTCTTCGGGGCCAGTTCCATTTCATTCTAAGAATGGCGGCGCGTAGCGCCGCGGAATCGTCAACAGCATGTTCATCGACGAAGCCGCGATCCACGTCGCCGGGGGCGACGGCGGGAACGGCTGCGTCGCGTTCCGGCGGGAGAAGTTCGTTCCGCACGGCGGCCCCTCGGGCGGTGACGGCGGCGACGGCGGCTCCGTCACCCTCGTCGCGGACCCCGCGCTGAACACGCTCTACCCGTTCCGCTTCACGAAGCGCTTTCTCGCGGGCCGCGGCGGCCACGGCTCGGGGAACAACCGTCACGGGAAGAACGGCGCCGACCGCGAGGTGTCCGTCCCGGTCGGCACGGTCGTCCGCGACCGGGAGACGGGCGAGATCCTCGGCGACCTCGTCGAGCAGGGCCAGGTCCTCCTCGTCGCAAAGGGCGGCCGCGGAGGCCGCGGCAACGCCCGCTTCGCGACCTCCACGAACCGGACGCCCCGCCGCGCCGATCCCGGCGCCGAGGCCGAGGCCCGCGACCTCGCTCTCGAGCTCAAGCTCCTCGCGGACGTCGCGCTCGTCGGCCTCCCGAACGCCGGGAAGTCGACGCTCATCGCGGCGATCTCGGCGGCGCGGCCGAAGATCGCGGACTACCCGTTCACGACGCTCGTCCCGAACCTCGGCGTCGTCTCGTGGGACCGCTTCCGGACGTTCGTCGCGGCCGACGTGCCGGGCCTGATCGCCGGCGCGCACGAGGGGCACGGCCTCGGGATCCGGTTCCTCAAGCACGTCGAGCGCTCGCGCCTGATCGCGCACCTCGTCGACGCGGCGTCCCTCTCCGCGGAGGACGCCGGGAAGGACGCGGAGACGGCCGTCGAGACGATCGAGAACGAGCTCGCCTCGTTCCAGCCCGAGCTCGCGCGGCGCGAACGCGTGCTCGTCGCGACGAAGTCGGACGCCGCGACGCCCGCGCAGATCGACGCCGTCGCGAAGGCCGCGAAGAAGCGCGGCCTGACGTTCTTCGCGATCTCGGCCGCGGCCCGGCAGGGCCTCGAGCCCCTCGTCGCCCACCTCGGGACGCGCCTCGACGCGCTGGCGGCCGCCGCCGCCCCCGCGCCCGCCGCCGGGAGTCCGGAGGTCCCGTGACGCTCCGGATCGGGGTCTATGGCGGCACGTTCGACCCGGTCCACTTCGGGCACCTCCTGCCCGTCGAGGAGACGCGCGCGCGGCTCGGCCTCGACCGCATCCTGTACGTTCCGGCCTACCACCCGCCGCACAAGCCGGCCTCTCCGTCGGCGTCCCCGCACCACCGCTTCGCGATGCTCGCCCTCGCGCTCGAGCCGTACCCGGACCTTCTCCTCTCGGACTTCGAGGTGGCGCGCGGCGGGACGACGTACACGATCGAGACCCTCCGCCACCTGCGCGCGCAGCGCGACGACGCCGAGATCCTCCTCGTCCTCGGCTCGGACTCGCTCGCCCAGATCGAGACGTGGCGGTCCTTCCGCGAGATCCTCGCGGAATTCCGGCTGGCGGTCGTCGGGCGGGAAGGGTTCGCGCGCGAGGGCCTGAGCGCGTCGCTCCCGCCGGGCGTCGCCGCGCGGTTCGCGCCGGAGGGCTCGAGGCCCGGCGGGGAGCCCGCCGAACACTCGATCTACTGGGGAGGCAACGCTCCGGTTACAATTTCGTCCACGTGGTTAAGGCGCGCGATCCCCGCGGGAGAAAACCTGAGCGAAAGTCTCCCGGCGAACGTGGTCGCGTACCTGCGAAGGCACGGCCTCTACCGCCTCCCGTGAAGCACCCCGTCCCCCCGATCGGGGACGTGGACGACCTGATCGCGGCGACGCTCGCGCGCGCGGGCGGACCGGCCGCCGAGCGCCCCTCGCGGGCCGCCGACGCCGAGCTCGACGCCCGGCTCACGGCCCACCTCAAGAAGGGCGTGGCGGCGCTCCTCGACAAGAAGGCCGAGAAGCTCGTCGTCCTGAACCTCCAGGGCCTGACGGCGATGGCCGACTACTTCGTCCTCGCGACGGCGTCGAGCGACCGGCAGGCGCAGGCGCTCGCGGACGCGGTCGAGACGGCACTCAAGGCCGAGGGGCGCCGGCCGCTCTCGATCGAGGGCTACTCGTCGCCGTGGATCCTCGTGGACTACGGCGACGTCGTCTTCCACATCTTCCACGACGAGGCGCGGCGTTTCTACGGGCTCGAGCGCCTCTGGGGCGACGCGCCCGACGCGACCGCGTCGTTCCGCTGAGGCGCGTGGCGGCGCGCGCGCGCGCGGGCGCCCCGGCCCCCGCGCCGTTCTTCGCGACGCGGCACCGGGGCCTGAGGGAACAGCTCCGCCGCCTCGCGCGGGCCGCGGACTCGGCGAACACCGTCCTTCTTCTCGGAGCCGCCGGCACCGGAAAGGACCGCCTCGCGCGGCTCCTCCACGAGCGCTCGCGGCGCGCGGGCGAGCCGTTCGTGCGCGTCGACCTCGCGGCGATCTCCGACGACCTGTTCGAGAGCGAGCTCTTCGGCCACGAGCGCGGCGCCTTCACGGGCGCCGTCTCCCCGAAGCCGGGCCTCCTCGAGGGCGCGGGCGGCGGGACGCTCTACCTCGACCGGATCGACGCCCTGTCCCTCCGCGCCCAGGGCAAGCTCCTGCGCGTCGTGGAGGAGCGCCTCGTCCGCCGCGTGGGCGGCACCCGGCAGGCGGCTCTCAAGGCGCGCCTCGTCGCGTCGGCGGGGCCCGACCTCCCGCGCCGGGCCCGGAGCGGCGAGTTCCGTGAGGACCTCTTCTACCGTCTCGCGGTCGTGACCGTGACGCTTCCGCCGCTCGCCGAGCGCCGCGAGGACCTGCTCCCCGCGGCCCGCGCCGTCGCCCGCGAGGCCGGAGGGCCGCCCGCGTTCACGCCGTCGGCCCGCGCCCTCCTGCTCTCGCACGCGTGGCGCGGCAACTTCCGCGAGCTCGAGAACGTCGTGAGGCGCGCGGCGGCCGCGGCGTCTGCGGCGAAGGCCGCCGCCATCGACGCCGAGCACCTCGCTCTGGCGGGACCGTCCGACCCGGCGGCCCTCCTCTCGGCGGCCGCGCACGCGGGCTGGACGCTGCGCCAGCTGACGGACGCGTACATCCGGCTCGTCCTCGAGGACTCCGGCGGAAACGTCGCCGAGGCCGCCCGCCGCCTCGGGATCGCGCGCAAGACGCTCTACGAGCGGCGGGGCTGAGCGGCGTTGCGCATCCGCTTTCTCTTCGTCGGCAAGAGCGACGACGCCGAGTACGCGCGCGGCGTCGAGCGGTACGTCGCGCGGATCGCGCGCTTTGCGCCGTGCGAGGTCGTCGTCGTGAAGGAGGAGAAGCCGGGCGCGAAGGCGGACGTCCTCAGGGTCCGGGTGCGGGAGGCCGAGCGCCTCCTCGAGGCCCTGAAACCACGCGACCTCCTCGTCCTCGCCGACGAGCGCGGGAAGGAGCGGACGAGCGACGAATTCGCCCGGGACCTGCGCGGGTGGCTGGATTCCGGACCCTCCGCGGTGGCCTTCGCGGTGGGGGGAGCCTTCGGTCTCGACGCGTCGCTGGCCCCGCGGGCGCGTGCTATCCTCTCGCTTTCCCGGATGACCCTGCCCCATCAGCTGGCACGGTTGCTCCTGGCGGAGCAGGTCTACCGGGCGACCGCGACGCTCTCCAACGTCGCGTATTCCAAGTGACCTCGAGGAAAACCACAATGTCTCCCAAGTCGGCGCTTGCCCCCGCGAAGTTCTCCAAGAAGGAATCCGGCGAAAAGGTCAAGAAGCGCCTTCTCGCCAAGCGCGACGAGCTCCTGAACGACCTCGCGAAGAACCGCGAGGTGTCGGACGAGACCGTCGACGAGTCCGCGCAGGACATGGCCGATCGCGCCACGTCGGCATACACGAAGGAGTTCGCGTACTCGCTCTCCGAGAGCGACCGGAAGATCCTGCTCCTGATCGACGAGGCGCTCGGCCGGCTCGAGGCCGGGACGTACGGCACGTGCGTGAACTGCGGCCAGCCGGTCCAGGAGAAGCGGCTCGAGGCCGTGCCCTGGGCGCGCCACTGTCTCGACTGCCAGGAGCTCCAGGACAAGGGCCTCCTTTAAGCGGTTAGGATGGGGCGCGTGAAGCGCCCGGAGCCCTTTGCCGAGATCGCGCCGCTGCTCCAGGCGGCGCGCACGGCGCCCCTGCCGCCCCTCTTCCTCGTCACCGGCGACGACGACTGGATCGTCGCCGAGGCCGTGCGCCGGATCTCGGCCGCGTTCCGCGAAGGCTTCGTCGAGGGCGAAGTCTCGTCCTACGAGGCCGCCGGCGGCGGCGTCGCCGAAGCCGTCGCGGACGCGGCGACCGTCGCGCTCTTCGCGACGAACCGCCTCGTGACGCTCGAAGCCTCCGACCTCCTGCGCGGCAAGGGGCTCTCCGCCGAGGAGCTCGACGCGCTCCTCGACGAGGCCGCCGAGGCTGGGGAGGACTCGCGCGCCCTGGTGCGCCTCGCGCGCAAGGCGCGCGCGCTCGCGACGGCGGCGGGGATCGCGGCCTCCGACGTCACGAGCGATCCCGACGACGCCGCACGTCGCATCGCGGGGCGCGTCAAGCGCGCGGATCGCGCGGGGGCCCTCGCGACGCTTCTCGGCCTCCCGGGCGCCGAGGACGAGGGCGCCGAGCCGGCGCTGGACCGCCTCCTCGACTTCGCCCGGCGCGCGACGCCGTCCGACAACGTCCTCCTCGTCCACGCCGTCTCCCCGGACCCCCAGCACGCGGCGATCCAGTTCCTGCGGAAGGCCGGCCGCGCGGCGGACCTCGCCGCGGCAGGCGACGAGGCGCGGGCCGAGCGCCTCCACGGCCTGGGCCTCGAGCGCGCGATCGACCGGAAGGTCCTCGTCGAAGCGGAGGTGTTCACGCTCCTGACCGGGCGCGGGCGCCTCCAGGCGCGGCCGTTCCTCTCGGACCTCGACCGTCTCATCGACTCCGCCGAGGGCCCGCGCGTCACCGAAGAACACGCGTTGCGCCAGATCGCGGACGAGAGCCGCGAGTACGGCTCGGACTTCGTGGAGGCCGTCGCGGCGCGCGACATGCTCGAGGCGCTGCGCCTCCTCGGCAAGCTCCTGTCGGGCGCGACGTTCGCGGCCTTCCGCCCGTGGGGAGGCAGGGAAGAGGCTCCCCAGGCGGCGAAGAAGGGTCCGCGCGGCGAAAACGCGTTCTTCCCGCTGCTCGGCCTCCTCGCGGGAGACGTGCGCCGCATGCTCGCCCTGCGCACGGCGCTCGACGAGAGGGGCGCGTCGATGCGCCGCGCGGACTTCCAGACGTTCAGGGACCGCATCCTCCCGGCGCTCAGGACGCCGCGGCCGGGGCTGCCGCCCCTTCCGCTCGAGGGGCACCCCTTCATCCTCCACAAGGCGTACCTCGCGTCTCTCAACTGGACCGCGGACGAGCTCGCGGACGCGCTCGTCGGGATCGAGGCGGTCGACCGCGGCGTCAAGACGGGGGCGGGCTCGGGAAGCGAGCTCCTCGAGGCGTGGCTTCTCTCGCGCTCGCGGCCCTCGGCGCGGAGCGCCGCCGGATGAGCGCGTCGCCGCCCGAGCCGCCCGCTCCGGCCATGGCGCCGGTCCGGTTCGACCGGCGCGACCGGCGATTCACCGCCGCCTGCCTCGCCGTGATCGTCGCCGGAGCGGCCATCGGGCGCGCGGGCTTTTCGCGCGCGTTCCCGGAGGCGTCGATCGACTTCAAGGTCACGCGCGAGGAAGCCGTCAAGAGCGGCGAGGCGGCGCTGCGGGCGCGCGGATTCTCCGTGGCGGGCATGCGCGCCCTCGCGACGTTCGACGTGGACGACGAGGCGAAGGTCTTTCTCGAGAGGACGCTGGGCCTTCGGAAGGCGAACCCGCGGTTCGCCACGGACGTGCCCGTGTGGCGCTGGTCCGTCCGCTGGGTGACGCCGCTCGAGAAGCTCGAGTACCGGGCCGCCGTCGCGCCCGACGGGCGCGTCCTCGCCGTCCGTCGGCTGCTGCCCGAGAAGGACGCCGCGCCCGATCCGGGCGACGCGGCGGCGCGCGCCCTCGCGGAGGGCGCGATCCGGCAGGACCGCGGCCTCGACGCCGGGTCGCTCCGGTTCATCCGGGCGGCGGTCGAGAAGCGCCCCGCGCGCACGGACCGGACGTTCGAGTGGGAGTCGAACACGATCCGATTCGGCGACGCCGCGATGCGCTACCTCGTCGAGGTGCAGGGCGACCGCGTCGGGCGGACGTCGCTCCACCTGGAGGTGCCCGAGAAGTGGCGCCGCGACTACGAGACGCTGCGCTCGAAGAACCTCGCGGCCGGAACGGTCGCGACGTTCGGCCTGATCCTGACCTTCCTCGCGGTCCTCGTCGTCTTTCTCCAGCGCGTGCGGCGCAAGGACGTGAAGTGGAGGCTGGCCCTCGCCTTCGCGGCCGTCGGCGCCGTCCTCCAGCTGCTCGCGTCCCTCAACGAGCTGCCGATCCGCCTCTTCGACTACGACACGGCGGACGGGTGGTCCGGCTTCCTCGCGACGTCGCTTCTCGCCGACGTCGCCGGGGCCGTGGCTCTCGGCGCCGTCCTCTTCCTGCTCGTCGCGGCGGGCGAGCCGCTCTTCCGCGAGACGTATCCAGGCCAGCCGGCCCTCGGGCGGATCCTGACCCTCCGCGGCCTGCGTTCGAAGCGGTTCTTCCGGGGGCTCCTCCTCGGCTACGCGATGACCGCGTTCTTCTTCGCGTACCAGGTCGTCTTCTACATCGTCGCCGAGCGCTTCGGCGCGTGGGCGCCGGCGGACGTCCCGCAGTCGAGCCTCCTCGCGACGCCCTTCCCGTGGCTCGGCGTGCTCCTCATGGGCTTCCTTCCCGCGACGACGGAGGAGTTCTCGTCGCGGATGTTCTCGATTCCGTTCGTGCGGCGCTTCGCGCCCGGCTGGGTCGCGGTCGTCCTGCCCGCCTTCATCTGGGGCTTCGCGCACTCGACGTACCCGAACCAGCCGTTCTACATCCGCGGGCTCGAGGTGGGGTTCGCGGGCGTGATGATCGGCGTCGTCTTCCTCCGGGAGGGGATGCTCCCGCTCCTCGTCTGGCACTTCACGGTGGACGCCGTCTACACGGCGCTCCTCCTCGTGCGCTCCACGAACCCGTACGTCGCCGTTTCCGGCGCGGCCTCCGCGCTCGTCCTCCTGCTCCCGATGGCCGTCGCCCTCGTCCTCTACGTTCGCGGCGGCGGGTTCGCGCCCGACGACGACCTCTCGAACGCGGCCGTGGGCACGGCGCCCGCGCCGCCCGTCGTCGCCGAGAGCGCGCCGCTCTCGTGCGTGCCGCCGCGCGCGCTCGACCCGCGCCGCCTCGCGTTCGCCGTGGGGCTCGCGGTCGCCGTCCTCTTCCTCGCGCGGGTCGTCCTCCCGCGCGCCACGCCCTGGGACCGCGTCGAGGTCCGCGTCGACCGCGCCGGGGCGAGGGCGGCCGCGGACACGTTCGTGAAGGCGCAGGGCGAGGACCCGGCGTCGTACCTCACGGCCGTCACGCACGCGACGGCTCTGCCGGCGCTCGAGGACCCCTCCGACACGGGCGCGGGCCTCATTCCCTACGACGCCTCGGACCTCGCGGCCCGCTGGCTCCTCCAGCGCGGCGGGATGCCGCTCCTGACGCGCTGGGCGACGCAGGTGCTGCCCGGGCCCGTCTGGCAGGTGCGCTACATGCGCGCGCTGGACGAGCACGGGACGACCGCCGCCGTGGACGCGCGGACCGGGAAGGTCGTCGCGTTCAAGCGGACGTTTCCCGAGGCCGAGAAGGGCGCCTCGCCCGACGAGAGCGCCTCCCGCGCGAAGGCGGTGGAGGTCCTCAGGACCTTCGGGGAAGATCCCGCGCGCTGGGACGACGTGTCGGTCTCGGGCGAGAACCGCAAGGCGCGGCGCGACACGCGCGTCGTCTTCGAGTCGAGGGCCGACCGCGCGGGCGAGGCCGCCCGCCGCCTCTTCGTCTCGCTCGCGGGGGACGTGCCGTCCCTCTACGCGACCGCGCTCAAGCTCCCCGAGGAGTGGGTGCGACAGAACGAGAAATCCACGCCGCCGAAGTACGCCGCGATCGTCTGGAAGATCCTCGGCCTCGGGACGCTCGTCGGCCTCCTCGTCGTCGAGTTCGTGAAAATTGCGCGCGCGGGAATCGTCCCGTGGCGCCGCGCGCTCGCTTTCGCCGCTCTCTTCACGCTGCCGGCGCTTTTCGCCCGCGCGGCGGGTCTTCCGGTCGTCCTCTCGCAGTACGACACGCAGTTCACGCTGCCCATGTTCGCGGTCGTGGCGGGCGTGAGCCTCGCCGTCGGCATTCTCGTGTCGTACGTCCTCGCTCTCCTCGCGGCGGCCCTCGTCCTCGCCGTGAAACCCGACGCGCCCGCCGCCTTCCGGCGAAGAGCGATCGACGGCCGCCGCGCCCTCCTCGCCGCGGCGGCCGCGGTCCTGCTCGTCGTCGCGGCGCGCTCTCTCGCGCGCTCGATCGGCGCCGCGTTCCCGCTCGAGGCCGGGGTCGACGGCTTCCCGTTCCCGCCGGGCGTCCAGGGCCTGCTTCCGGCCGCGTCCGTCCTCGACGGCGTCACGTCGCGCTTCCTGCTCCTCGCGGGCGGCGGCGCGTTCGGCGCGCTCCTCCTCTCGGACGTCCTCAGGAAGCCGGCGATTCGCGCGATCTTCCTCGTCTTTTCGGCGGGCGTGTTCGCGCCTTTCGGCGTCCGCACTTGGGGCGAGCTCCTCGTCCCGGTCCTGGCCGGGTCCGTCGTCGGAGCGGCGTTCCTCGCGGCGCTCGCGATCCTCCTCGCCGACGACCCCCGGGCGTACGTCTTCACGGCCGCCGGGCTCGGCCTCGCGGGCGGGGCGGCCGACCTTCTGACGAGCGGCATCCCGTGGTGGACGTGGAACGGCGGGCTCGCGGCCGCCGGGCTTCTCGCCCTTCTCGCGTGGCGGGGCTTCGACCGCCCGCTTTTCGCCGTTTCCCGCGGAGGCGTCCGGTAACCCGAGAACCTGTCTCAGAACTTGGCGGTTTCGGGTGCGTATCACCTCTTTGGACCCCACGAATTGAGGAGGAATCCATGAATCCGTCGACCGTTCGAGCCCGCACGGGCAGGTTTCTGCTCGCGCTGGCCCTTTCCGTGCCGGCCGCGCTCGCCACCGCCGCACAGGCCGCGGCGCCGCCGGTCCTCGACCGCGAGCTCTTCTTCGGCAACCCGGAGATCGCGGGGGCGCAGCTGTCGCCCGACGGCAGGTACATCGCCTTCCTGAAGCCGTGGAAGGACACCCGCAACGTCTGGGTCAAGAAGACGGGTGAGGGATACGACAAGGCCCACCTCGTCACCGCGGACCCGAAGCGACCGATCCCCGGCTTCTTCTGGACCCGCGACAGCAAGAGGATCCTCTTCGTCCAGGACAAGGACGGCGACGAGAACTACAACGTCTGGGCCGTCGACCCGGCCGCGGCGCCGGAAGCCGGCAAGGACGCCCCGCCCGCGCGCAACCTGACGGACGCCAAGGGCGCCCGCGCGATGATCTACGCGGTCCCGAAGGGCGATCCCGACACGATCTACGTCGGCCTCAACGACCGCGACGCCGCCTGGCACGATCTTTACAAGGTGAAGATCTCGACCGGCGAGCGGACGCTCGTCAGGAAGAACACCGAGAAGATCGCCGGCTGGGTCTTCGACAACGCCGGGAAACTCCAGCTCGCCGCGCGCACGTCCGACAAGGGCGACACCGAGGTCCTCCGCGTGGAGGGCGACGGCTTCAAGCTCGTTTACACGTGCACGGTCTTCGAGACCTGCGGCCCCGTCCGCTTCCACAAGGACAACGCCCGCGTCTACATGGAGACGAACAAGGGCGAGCCCGACCTCACGCGCCTCGTCCTGTTCGACCCCGCGACCGGCAAGGAAGACGTCGTCGAGACCGATCCGATGAAGCGGGTCGACTTCGGGCAGGCCATCTTCTCGGAGGCGACGGACGAGCTCGTCGCGACGGCCTACGAGGACGACCGGACGCGCCTCTACTTCCGCGACAAGGCCTTCGAGGGCGACTACAAGCTGCTCCAGAAGAAGATCGGCGACAAGGAGATCCTCCCGGGCTCCTCGACCGCCGACGACGCCGTCTGGATCGTCGTCGCGTCGAGCGACACGGACCCGGGGACGGTGTACCTCTTCGACCGCAAGACCAAGAAGCTGACGGTCGAGTACGTCGTGCGCGAGCGCATCCCGCGTGAGCACATGGCCGCGATGAAGGCGATTCACTACAAGTCGTCGGACGGCCTCGAGATCCCCGCCTACCTCACGCTTCCGAAGGGGGTGCCGGCGAAGAACCTGCCGCTCGTCGTCTTCCCGCACGGCGGCCCGTGGGCGCGCACGAACTGGGGCTTCTCGAACGGCGCCGAGTTCCTCGCGAACCGCGGCTACGCGGTCCTCCAGCCGAACTTCCGCTCCTCGACCGGCTACGGCAAGAAGTTCCTGAACGCGGGCAACCGGCAGTGGGGCGACCTCATGCAGGACGACCTCACGTGGGGCGTCAAGCACCTCGTCGCCGAGGGCGTCGCCGACCCGAAGCGCGTCGCGATCCTCGGCGGCTCGTACGGCGGCTACGCCGCGCTCGCGGGCGTCGCGTTCACGCCCGACCTCTACGCGGCGGCGGTCGCGATCGTCGCGCCGTCGAACCTCCTGACGCTCCTCGAGACGATCCCGCCGTACTGGGAATCGGGGCGCGTCATCTTCCACGAGCGCATGGGGAACCCGAACACGCCCGAGGGCAAGAAGCAGCTCGAGCGCCAGTCGCCGCTCAACTCCGCCTCGAAGATCAAGACGCCTCTCCTCATCGTTCAGGGCGCGAACGACCCGCGCGTCAAGATGGCCGAGTCCGAGCAGATCGTGATCGCGCTCCGCGACCGCGGGTTTCCGGTCGGGTACCTCGTCGCGCCGGACGAGGGGCACGGCTTCGCGCGGCCGGTCAACAACATGGCGATGTGGGCTGCCTCCGAGGCGTTCCTCGCCAGGCACGTCGGCGGGCGGTTCCAGGAAGGCGGCACGCCCGAGGTCGTCGCGCGCCTCAAGGAGATCACGGTCGACCCGAAGACGGTCGTCCTCGCGGCGAAGGTGGACGCGGCCGCCGTCGGCGCGCCGAAGCCCGTCTCGGGCCTCGTGCCGGGGACGTACCGGTACGCCGGCGCGATCCAGGCCGGCGGCCAGACGATTCCGATCAACGGCGTGAACACGGTGACCGAGGTGACCGGGACCTACGTCGTCAACTACACGATGAAGCTGCCCATGGGCGAGGCGAACGACACCGTCACCGTCGACAAGACGACGCTCCAGCCGGTCAAGCGGAGCGTCAAGCAGGGCCCGGTCTCGATGGAGCTCGCGTTCAAGGACGGCAAGGTCACGGGGATGGTCGCGATGGGCGGCGAGCCGAAGCCGGTCGACGCCTCGACGGGCGGCGCCCTCTTCGCGGACGGCTCGGCGGCGTGGGACTCGATCGCGTGCCTGCCGCTCGCGGAGGGCTACGCGGTCACGTACCGCAACTTCGACCTCCAGAAGCAGAAGCCGCAGCTCAAGCAGGTCAAGGTGCTCGGCGCCGAGGAGCTGACGGTCCCGGCCGGGACGTTCCAGACGTGGAAGGCCGAGGTCACGTCGGCCGAGGGCGAGCCCGGCTCGACGACGCTGTGGGTCGACAAGGCCTCGCGCAAGGTCCTCAAGACGAGCTCGATCGTCCCGCAGATGGGCGGGGCCACGGTGACGTCGGAGCTGCAGCCGTAGGAGGGGGATTGAAGATTTCTTAGAAGGTTTAGGGACAATCCCGGAGCGGCAGGATTCGCCTTCGCGCGGCAGGTTGCCTCTTCACCTTCTAAGAAAACCCCGGGTCCGGTGGTCTCAGGTGTTGCTGGACGCGGACGGCGCTTTCGGGGAGGGTCATCGCGGCGCCTTCAGCGGCCGATACGTCGCGATCACGACTCCCGTCGAGGTCGACTTCGTCGACGCGAGCTCGAAGGCGGCGAAGGGGCCGTCGTCGGGGAAGAGGCGGCGGCCCGCTCCGAGGACGAGCGGGTGGATGGAGAGGGTCAGCGTGTCGACGAGCTGCGCGGCGAGAAGCGACCGCACGAGCGCGCCGCTGCCGAGGACGACGAGGTCCTTCTCCGAGGTCTCCTTGAGTCGGGCGACCGACGTCGCCGCCTCGCCGGCGAGGAGCACGGAGTTCTCCCACGGGAGCGGCTCTCTCAGCGTCCGCGACGCCACGAACTTCGTCGACGCGTTGAGGACGTCCGTGAACATGTTGTCCGTCCGTTTCGGCCAGACGGAGAAGAAGTCCTCGTACGTCCGCCGCCCGAAGAGGAGGGCCGGAGAGGCCGCCATCCCCTCGGCGGCGGCGCCTGCCATGACCGGGTCGAAGTACGGCGCCGCCCAGCCGCCGCGCGTGAATCCCCCGCGGTCGTCCTCGCCGGCACGCCCCGGAGCCTGCAGGACGCCGTCGAGGGAAATGCTCAGGTTCACCGTCAGCGCGCCCATGGCTCCTCCGTCGCGGATCGATCCTGCGACCCTAACCTCTTCCGCCCGCCCGACGCCATTCCCAGTCCGCGAGGCGCTCGCGGGCGCCGAGCCCGATCGCGCGGTGCAGCTCGAGGAGGAGCCGCGACGCCTCGGGATCGTGCAGCGGCGGCGGGCCGAGGCGCGTCAGCACGGCCTCCGGGTGCTCCGGGGGCGCGAAGACCGCGCGCAGTGCCGCCGCCGGTTCGCCGGGCCTGTAGAAGAGCTCCGGCTTCTCGAGGACCGCGGCCGGCAGCGGCTCGGACGGCTCCTCGGGCCGCCGGGGGGCGGCGGGCTCGTCCCCGGCGCGCACGGCCCCCGCCGCCGCCGGGCGCCGCCGCGCGCGCTGGAGGCCCGCGAGGAGGTCCTCCCGGGGCAGGCCGCGCAGCAGGAAGACGAGGAACGGGTCGTCCGCCAGGGCGTCGCCGAGGAGGACCGCGGCCGCGCCCGCGTGGACGCAGGGAAGGGGCGCGTCGCACGTACAGTCGAAGGCGACCTCGTCGGCGCCCGCGGGCAGGAGGGTCCGCCCGGTGCCGGAGAACGCGGCCTCGACGTCGTCCGGGATCCGCCCGGCGAGGAGGTCCGCGGCGAAGCGGGCGCGCGACGCCATCGCCGAGAGCGCCTTGCGGAGCGCGGCGGGCGGAATCGCCTTGAGCGAGAGGCGCGTCTCCTCGCGTCGGCCGTCGGCCCGGCGGATCTCCGCGCGGACTCCCGTCTTCGCGACCTCGAACGAGACGACGGCGCCGAGGTGCGCGGCGGCCCGGCCGTCGGCGAGCGCCTCGTCCCAGCCGAACGAGGCGAGGCGGGCGAGGAAGCGGAACGCCCAGCCCGAATCGGGCGCGGTGGCGCGCGGGACGCGGACCTTCCGGCGGCGAGGCATCAGTGGCCCTCCGAAACGGCCGTGTCGGCGTCGAGGGCGACGAGCGCGGCGAGCTGGTCGTCCGAGAGCCCGGCGATCCACTGCTCGCCCGCCCCGACGATGGAGCGCGCGAGGTGCTTCTTGTCCTCGATCATCCGGTCGATCCGCTCCTCGAGCGTGCCGCGGCAGACGAACTTGTGGACCTGCACGTGCTGCGTCTGGCCGATCCGGAAGGCGCGGTCCGTCGCCTGCTCCTCGACGGCCGGGTTCCACCAGCGGTCGACGTGGAAGACGTGCGACGCGCGCGTGAGGTTGAGGCCGGTCCCGCCCGCGCGGAGCGACAGGACGAAAAAGGGCGGCGGGTCGTCGTCCTCCTGGAAGCGACGGACCATCTCGGCGCGCGCGCGCCGCGGGACCCCGCCGTGGAGGAACAGGACCTCGCAGCCGAAGCGCTCCTTGAGCGCCGCGACGAGGAGGTGCCCCATCTCGGCGAACTGCGTGAAGAGGAGCGACGGGCTCTTCTCTGCGAGCGTCTCCTCGCACATCTCGAGGAGGCGCGCGATCTTCGCGCTCCTCCCGTCCAGCCGGCCGTCGCCGAGGAAGAGCGCGGGATGGTCGCAGATCTGCTTGAGGCGCAGGAGGAGGAGCAGGATCTTCGCCTTGCGCGTGCGCCGGTTCGCGCGGCCGATCCCCGCGAGGAGCGAGCGGGTCGTCGCGCGGTAGAGCGCGGCCTGCTCGCGCGTGAGGCCCGTGTACTCCTTCGTCTCGATCTTCTCGGGCAGGTCGGGCACGACGCCGGGGTCCGTCTTCGCGCGCCGGAGGAGGAACGGCGCCGTCACGTTGCGCAGGCGGGCCGCGGCCTCGGGCTCGCGCCGCCGCTCGATCGGGACGACGAAGTGTCGGCGGAAGGAGTCGTCGCTGCCGAGGAGGCCGGGGTTCAGGAAGTCGAAGATGGACTTCAGCTCCGCGAGGCGGTTCTCGACCGGTGTTCCCGTGAGCGCGGACCGCCGCGCGGCCCGCAGGCCTCGCACGGCGCGCGACTGCGCGGCGGCCGGGTTCTTGACGTTCTGCGCCTCGTCCAGCGTCAGGTACTCCCAGCTCACCTCGGACAGGAGCGCGCGGTCGCGGTGGGCGAGCGCGTACGTCGTCACGAGGAGGTCGACGTTCGAGAGAAGGTGCCGGAAGGCCTCGCCGCTCGCGCGGCCCGGACCGTGGTGGACCGCGACCCGAAGGGTGGGCGCGAAGCGGGCGGCCTCCGAGACCCAGTTCTCCGCGACGGACGTCGGGCAGACGAGGAGCGAGGGGCCGATACGCTCGCCGGCTTCCTTCGCCGCGAGCAGCGTCGCGAGGAACTGGACGGTCTTGCCGAGGCCCATGTCGTCCGCGAGGCAGGCTCCGAGCCCGCGCGTCAGAAGGAAGCGCAGCCACGCGACGCCGCGCAGCTGGTACGGGCGGAGCGTGCCGGTGAGCGCGCGGGGCGGGGTGAAAGCGCCGATCTCCCGGCGCGCGACGTCGGGATCGAGGAGCTGCGAGAGCCATCCTTCGCCCACGACGCCGTCCACGGACGCACCCGCGCCGTCGGGGTCGAGGCCGCCCGCGAGGCGCAGAAGCTCGCCGAGCGTCGTCCGGCCCCCCGGGCGGCGGTCGAGGATGCGCCGAGCCTGCTCGAGGTGGACGCGGTCGAGGAGCACCCACTCGCCGCGCACCTCGACGAGCGGCATCTGGCGCGCGGCGAGGTCCTCGAACTCGGCTGTCGACAGGAGCGCATCGCCCACGGCGACCTTCCAGTCGAAGTCCACGAGCGTGTCGAGGCCGAAGCGCGTGACGCCCGGGTCCGGGACGAGGCCGGCGCCCTCCTTCGCGACGAGACGCAGCGACACGCGCTGGAGCGCGCCGCCGCCGGGCAGGCGCACGGCGACGCCGGCCTCGCCGAGGAGCGGCGCTTCCTCCGAGAGGAACGCCCACGTCTCCTCGGGCGAGAGGTCGATTCCCGTCGGGTGGCGCTCCTCGAGGCTGCGGCGCACGGCGGACGAGAGCGACGCGGCGGAGCCGAGGCGCGCGAGGAGCGTGTCCTGCAGGTTCGAGAAGAGGCGCCCGCGGCGCCGGACGGCCGTCTCGGGCGACTCCCAGATCTCCTCGGCCGTCAGCGCGATCTCGTCCTTCTCGGTCGACTCGAGGGCGAAGGCGAGCGCGAACGTCCCTCCGACCGAGGCGGGCGGGACGACGCGGATCCCGAGGCGCAGCGACCCCTCGGGCAGGGGGTCGAGGACCGGGAGGCTCCACTCGGCGAGGCGGGAGAGCACGGCGACGTCTGCGGCCGGGGCGGGCGTCTCGGCGAGCCCCGCCACCGCGAACGCCTCGGGTCCGGCTCCCGCGCGCCGGCGCTCGGCCGGCAGGACGTCGCGCAGGACGTCGCGCGCGGCCGCGTCCACGGCCGCGTCGAGGAAGCCCTGCAGGATGGCCGCTGCGGGCGGGAGGCCGCCCTCGGGCGTGGCGCCCTCCTCGGAGAGCGCGCGCGAGACGGGCGGGAGCGCGGCGGCGAACCTGCGAAAGCGCTCCTTCTCGTGCGGGTCCGTCAGGACGGGGCGCCACCGCGGGCGGCCGCCGTCCGCGGTGGGGGCCACGCGGCGGCGCAGGAGGAGGTCGTACGTCCAGCGCGCGACCTCGGCCCAGTATTCCAGGTCGTCTCCGGCCGTGAGAGACAGCGGCCTCACGCGCAGGACGGACGGGAGGGCGAGGAGCGCCTCGAGCGCGTCGACAGGCCCGAGGACGAGTCCCTGGAGGAGGAACGTCCGGAGGACGGGCGCGCCCGGGGCGGCGGCATAATCCGCGGGCTCGCGCAGCGCCGGGACGGACGGCACGGGCCGCCCGTGCACGGCAGGAGCCACGAGGGCGAGGGAGGCCGCGCGGGCCCGGGCGGCCGGGAGGAACCCGCCGAGGCCCTCGTCGCGCAGGGCGGCCTCGAGCTCATCGGCCGGGACGGCGCGCGGGTGCGCGTCGCGCGCGTCGCGCGCGACGTAGGGACCCTCGGCCCAGAACGCGAAGCCCGAGGGCAGCGGAGCGCCGTGAAGGGCGATCAAAGCCGTCCATTGTCGGGTATCCTGCGCCCCCGATGAAAGTCCCCAGATCGCACGAGATTTTCCGGCTCCTTTCCGCCGCCGAGGTGTCCTCGCTCGTCGAGACGGCCTGCGAGGACGACGAGCTCCCCGAGAAGATCGCCGGCGGCGTCCTCACGTACCAGCAGATCCCCCTGAAGCGCTTCTCGAAGCTTCCCGAAGAGACGCGCCGGGCGTACGTGAGGCGGACGCTCCGCGACAAGCGGGCCGCCGACCTGTCGCTCTACGTCCTCTCGGCGGCGCTCACGCGCCTGCACGGCGACATGATCTCCGCGTTCCTCGACGCCGTGAAGCTCCCGCACGACGGCCCGAGCCTCTCGACGGAGGGCGAGATCGCCGAGCCGCCCCGGACGGTCCTCGGCAAGGGCGTCGACGCCGTGCTCGCGAAGTGGCCCGCGCGCGACGTGTCGCTCTACCTCCACGCCTTCGCGGCGCAGCCGGACGTGAACTGGCCGCTCCTGGACGAGGCGCTCGCCGCCGACGCGCGGCTCGCGCTCACGGACCGGTCGGCCGAGTAGTCCGCCGCTCGAGGGTCCGGGCGAGCCGCCGCGCAGGCGCCTCGACGAACCCGTCCGGCGTCCAGGCGTCGAATGCCGGGTTGCGCTCGACGATCACCGTTGCGACTTGCGGCTCCGGCGCCGCCGCCCGCGGGTCGAACGGCACGCCGAAGAACTCGGCGACGGCCGTCGGCGTGCGGTGCGCGAGGTACCTCACGACGCTCGCGTCGCGCGAGACGACGCAAAGGACGGCGCCTCTCGCGGCGGCGAGCCGCGCGCGCTCGCCGATCTCGGTCGCGGCCTGTGCGACGAACGGCGGCGGATCGGGAGCCGCGAGGGCCCTGAAGTACGTCCCGACCGCCCACGTGCCGAGGAGCGCGAGGACGAGCGGCACGGCCGCGCGCGAGGGGACGAGCGCCGAGACTGCGGCCGCGCCGCGTCCGGCGAGGACGAGGAGGATCGGAAGGAGGACGAGCAGCCTCGAGAGGCTCGGCCCCGCGGGCGCGAGGACGGCGAGGACGATGCCGAGCGTGGCGAGGAGGTAGACGGACGGTCCGTCGAGGCGCCGGAGCAGGGTCCTCGCGAAGCCGAGCGCGGCGAGGAGGGCGATCCAGGGCGAGATCGGGTCGAGGCCGACGGCCGTGAACGTGGCGCTCACCCCGTCCGCGTCGAACGCCGCCCCCGTGCCCGCCTGGCCGCGGTAGGCCGCCGGGTAGCCGAACGGAAGCTCGAACGTCGCGAGCGTGTTCGCGGTCCGGTCGTGCGCGCTTCCGACGTACACGTAGCGGCCCCGGTCGAGGAACTCGCGCGGGTGCGCCGCGAGGAACAGGAGGTTCGGCACGGAGGAGAGAACGATGCCCCCGAGCGCCGCGAGCGCGGCGCGGCGCGCCGCGGACCTGCCGGCGGGTGCCGCCCGGACGACGAGCCAGGCGACCGCGAGGAAGACGGCGACCGGAAGGGCTCGGCACGTCGTGTAGACGTACGTTCCGAGCGCCGCGGCGGCGCCTGCGACGAAGAAGCCGCGCGGCTTCTCCGGCTCCCGGCACGCACGGGCGAGAAGGAGGCCCGTCAGCGCGCAGAACAGAGCGGCGGCGGCGACGCGCAGGCCGGAGCGCCCGTAGTGGAAGAGCCAGGCCGATCCCGCGGCGAGCAGGAAGCCCGACGCGACGGGCGCCTCGGGCTCGAGCTCGCGGACGAGGAGCGCAACCGCCACGGCCGTCAGGACGGCGGCCAGGACGCTGGGCAGGACGGCCGCAACGACCGTCGGGCCGAAGAGGGACGCCGAGAGACCCATGACATAGAGCCAGAGCGTCTCGGCGGAATAGCCGAGCGTGGACGTCAGGACCTCGATGCGGCGCTGCTCGACGAGCGCGAGCCCCTTGAGCATTTCCTCGGCCGTGTCGTTCACGAGTCCGTCCGGGACCGTGCGGAACCGGTAAAGGAGGAGTCCGGCGTAGGCGAGGGCCGCGGCCCCGAGCGCGAGGCGGCCGCGGCCGGGGAGACGTTCGGCCGTCATGCCGGCGGGGGCGCGACCGCCAGGACGAACTCGCCCTTGACGCCGGGCCGCGCGGCCAGCGTCCGCGCGACATCCGACGCCGTCCCGCGCAGGACCTCCTCGTGGATCTTCGTGAGCTCGCGGCCGACGGCGACCGGCGGGTTGCCCCACGCGGCCGCGAGCGCCTCGAGCGACTCGACGACGCGGAACGGCGACTCGAAGAGGACGGCGGTGCCGGCCCGCCCCGCGTGCGCGGCGTACCAGCGCTCGCGCTCGCCGCGGCGCGAGGGCGGGAAGCCGAGGAACGTGAACGGGACCGCGGGGAAGCCCGACACCGAGAGGATCGCGAGGACGGCCGAGGGCCCCGGGATCGCCTCGACGCGGTGCCCGGCCGCGGCGGCCGCCGCGACGAGCCTCTCGCCCGGGTCCGAGACGAGGGGCGTGCCCGCGTCCGAGACCAGCGCCAGCGTCTCGCCGGCCTCGAGGCGCCGCAACGCCTCGTCGACGCGCGCGTGCTCGTTGTGGCCGTGGCAGGAGACGCGCGGCGTCGTCAGGCCGTGCCGCGCGAAGAGGTTTCCCGTGCGCCGCGTGTCCTCGCAGTAGACGGCGGAGGCGTTCGCGAGCGCGTCCTTCGCCCGCGGCGAGAGGTCGTCGAGGTTCCCGATCGGCGTCGCGACGACGAGGAGGCGGCCCATGCGCCCATTGTCGCAGCGCCGGGCCCGCGGCGCCTGCTAGCATCGCCCGCGTGTTCGGCGTCCTCGCGGCCTGGCTCCTCGCGGCTCAGGCTCCCGCGCCGCCCCCGCCGACTCCGGTTCCGGGCGCCGTCGTCCTCGACCGGATCGCGGCCGTCGTCGGCGACGACCTGATCCTCGAGAGCGAGGTGAGGAAGCTCGCCGGGGTCGGCTACCTGCCGCGCGAGGCCGGGGAGACGGAGGCCGCGTACCGCGACCGCGTCCTCGCGTCCCGCGTCGTCGAGGTCCTGCGCGACCGCCAGCTCCGCAAGACGGGCGGGATCGAGCCGAAGCGCGAGGAGGTCGAGGCCCGCGTCGCGCTCCTCGAGGCGCGCGTCGTGAAGGAGCGCGGCGAGCCGCTCGACGCGATCCTGGCCCGCGCCGGGGCGACGCGCGACGACCTCTACGCGTTCGTGAAGCGCGGCATGGCGCTCGAGAGCTTCGTGAGGGAGCGTCTCTCGCCCGCGATCAAGACGACGGACGCCGAGCTGCGCGCCTACTACGACGGGCCGTTCCGCGAGGAGGCCGCCGCGAAGGGGCTTTCGACCCTCCCGCCCTTCGAGGACGTGTCCGAGCAGATCCGCGATCTCGTGCGCGAGAGGAAGCTCAACGCCGAGATCGAGCGCTGGACCGAGCAGCTGCGCGCCGAGACGCGGGTCCTCATCTACCGGCGCTGACCGGCGCGGGCGCCGGGGCCGGCGCTGGAGGCTCGGACATCCGGTAGAGGATCCGGTTCGCGAGGACGCGGCGCACGTACGTGCGCGTCTCGGGGTAGCTGATCGACGCGAGGAGGGCCTCGAGCGGGCGCCGGGCGCCGCCGGCCCAGAGCGACGTCTGGCCGGCGCCCGCGTTGTAGCCCGACGTCGCGAGCGCCGCGTCCCCGTCGAAGCGGACGAGGAGGTTCTTCAGCGTCCGCGCGCCGAGGCGCAGGGAACGGGCGGGGTCGTAGAGGTCCGCGTAGGCCGGCGGGCTCTCGTTCAGCTCGCGCGCCGCCTCTCCCGCGGCCGGGAGCGTGAGCTGCATGAGACCGCGGGCCGCGGCCGGCGAGGCGGCCTCGCGGTCGAAGCGGCTCTCCTGACGCATGACGGCGTAGAGGAGGTCCCGCGGGACGCCGCTCTGGTCGGCCGTCTCCGCGACGAGCCGGTCGAACGGGCGCGGCGCGAGGCCGCGCAGGATCGCGCGCGGGGCGATGTCGAGGAGGAAGTCGTCCGGCACGATCCGGTCGAGCGCCTCGGCCGCCTCGAGGGCGGCGGGGCCCGCGTCGGCGGCCTCGGCGAGGCGGGCCGCGACGAGGCTCCCGAGGATCGTGTCGAGCCGGGCGGCGTCGCGCACGATGGGCTCGGCTTCGACGGGCAGGCCGAGCTGGAGCAGGCGGCACGCGGCGGCGTCTCCGCAGACGGTCGGAAGGGCGTCGTCCGCGAGGTCCGGCGCGAGGAGCACGTCCGCGTAGCGCGGCAGGGCGCGGTAGGCGATCTTCAGGAGGTCGCGCGCCGACGCGTCGCCGAGAAGGGCGGGTGGGAGGAGCCGGGCTTTCGCCTCCGCGGCGCGGCCGCCGGCGAGGAGCGCCTCGCCGCGCGAGCGCCCGGCGCGGAGGAACGCGACGCGAGCCGCGTCGGGCAGGGCGAGCATCCGCTCTTTCGCGAGCTCGCCCGCGGCCGTCCAGGGGCGCGAGGAGAGGACGTCTCCGTAGCCCCGGAGTGCGCCCGGCACGTCGCCCGAGGCCTCCGCCACGCGGCCCCGCCAGAAAGGGAGCTCGCCCTTCCACGGCTCGGGCAGCCGGTGCGCGCGGGCGAGCTCCTCGACGACGCCAAGGGCGCGCCGCGCACCGGCGCCGTCCCCCGTCTCGGCCCTTCGTTCGGCGAGGTGGAGGAGGCCTTCGGTGCGGCCGGGCTCCTTCGCGAGCGACGGGCGAAGGAGGATCTTCTCGGCCTCGTCGAAGCGGCCGCGGCGCATCTCGAGGCGCGCGCGCTGGAGGGCCGCGAGTCCCGAGGGCCCCACGCGGCCCGCCTCCACGCGCTGGAACTCCCTCGCCGCGGCGTCGGGATCGTTCAGCTTCTCGAGGACCGCGCCGAGGTTGAAGCGCACGCGCGCGAAGAAAGCCGCCGTGCCCGGGGAATCGTCCTTCTTCCGGGCGGGCTTCTTCTTCCGGGCGGGTTCGCTGTCGAGGATGGACCGGAACGAGGCCGCGGCCTCCGCGAAGTGCCCGCGCGAGGCCTGGAGGCGCCCGAGGTCGAAGCGCGCACCCCAGCGCGCGGCCGCGTCGGCGCCCGCCTCGGCGCGGCGGTCGCCTTCGGCGAGCAGGCGCTCGGCAAGGTCGAGGTCGCGCTGGGCTTTTGCGGTCTCGACGAGGAGGGGGAGAAGCCTGTCGGGAACGTCCTTCGGCTCGCGGCCGCGGATCTCGCGGGCGAGGACGATCGCGGCCGCGTCGTCGCGGCGGGCCTCGCGGAGGAGCGTCTCCCGGAGCGCTTCCGCGCCGCCGGCGTCCCCGGCCTGGTCGAGCCCTTCGGCGCGGAGGGCCGCGAGGCGCCGTCTCTCGCGCGGGGCGGCGGATGGATGCGCGGACACGAGGCGCTGGAGGGCGGCCGCGTCGAGGCGCGTTTCCAGCGCGTCCAGCGCGATCCTGAGGGCTCGCCGCGAGACGGCGCCGCCCTTTCGCTGCAGAAGCGGGAGGAGGAGCTCCATCGCGCCGAGGCCGTCGCCCGCCTCGAAGCGCAGGGAGCCCGACGCGAGGCGTGCGGGCACGTCGAAGAGGTCGTCGGGCGAGACGTAGCGCTCGAAGAGGGCGATCGCGGCGTCCCTTCGGCCCGTGGCCGCGAGGGCGCGCGCCGCGAGATAGTCGAATCGGCCGTCCGCATAGCGCTCGGGCGCCTCGGCCTTCAGGGCCGCCAGCTTCTCGAGGACGTCGTTCCACCGGCCCGCACGCGCCGCGGCGGCGAGCGCCTGTTCGCGTCCGGGCTCGGCGCCCGCGAGAGGCGAGGCGACGAGGACGGCGGCGAGGACGGCGGAGGGAAGGGCCGCCCTCAACCGGGCGGCCAGGCGAACGACCGCCCGCCCATGAGGTGGAAGTGGAGGTGGAAGACGCTCTGGCCGGCGTCCGCGCCGTCGTTCGAGACGACGCGGTAGCTCGAGAGGCCGAGCGTCCGCGCGAGCTCGGCGACGGCCACCAGGCACGAGCCGAGCGCGGCCGCGTGCGCGGCGTCCGTGCCCGAGAGACCGGCGACGTGGACCTTCGGGATCACGAGGACGTGCGTCGGCGCCTTCGGCGCGATGTCGTGAAAGGCGAGGACGTGGTCGTTCTCGAAGAGGATCTTCGCGGGGATCTCCCGCCGGCCGATCCGGCAGAAGAGGCACGTGGGGTCGGTAAAGGTCTGGCTCACGCGCCCGATTATCCGTCGATCCGCTCGACGCGCGCGCCGAGGCTCCGCAGGCGCCCGTCCATGTCCGCGTAGCCGCGGTCGAGGTGGTAGATGCGCCTGACCCGCGTCTCACCCTTCGCGACGAGCCCCGCGAGGACGAGCGCCGCCGAGGCGCGCAGGTCCGAGGCCGTGACGGGCGCGCCCTCGAGCGGCGTCGGGCCGCGCACGATCGCCGTCCTGCCGTCGAGGCGGACGTCCGCGCCGAGGCGCAGGAGCTCGCCCGCGTGGAGGAAGCGGTTTTCGAAGATCGTCTCCGTGATCCGGCTCGTGCCCGCGGCCTGCGTCATGAGGACGAGGAACTGGGCCTGGAGGTCGGTCGGGAAGCCGGGGTGCGGGGCCGTCTCGACGTCCGTCGCGGCGAGCGGACGGGGGGCGCGGACGCGGACGCCGGCCGGGCCGGACGTGACCTCCGCGCCGGCGCGCACGAGCGCGTCGAGGAACGCGCCGAGGTCGGACGCGCGCGCGCCCGTGACGGTCACGTCGCCGCCCGTGATCGCGCCCGCCGCGAGGTACGTGCCCGCCTCGATCCGGTCGGGGACGACTGCGTGCGGCGCGTCTCCCGTGCCGCCGAGGCGCGCGACGCCCTCGACCGTGATCGTCGACGTCCCGGCCCCGGAGACGCGCGCGCCCATCCGGACGAGGAGCCGCGCCGTGTCCACGACTTCGGGCTCCCGCGCGGCGTTCTCGATCACGGTCGTCCCGCGCGCGAGAACCGCCGCGAAGAGGACGTTCTCCGTGCCCGTGACCGTCGGCGCCGGGAACCGCACGGTCGCGCCCGTGAGGCGGCCCCGCGCCGGCGAGACACGCGAGACGTGCGCGTGGATGTAGCCTTTCTCGACCGCGACGCGCGCGCCCATCGCCTCGAGTGCCATGAGGTGGAGGTCGACCGGCCGGACCCCGATCGCGCAGCCGCCCGGGAGCGAGACGCGCGCCTCGCCGAAGCGCGCGACGAGCGGCCCGAGGACGAGGATCGAGGCGCGCATCGTCCGGACGAGGTCGTACGGCGCCTCCGTGGACGTGACGCGCGCGGCGTCGAGGACGACGCGTCCGGGTGCCGGCCGCGCGATCGCGACGCCCATCCCGGCCAGAAGGCGTTCCATCGTGCGGACGTCGGCGAGGTCCGGCACGCCGTCGAGGGCGACGGGCGCGTCCGCGAGGAGCGCGGCCGCCATCTCCGGGAGCGCGGCGTTCTTGGCGCCGCTCGCGGCGACCGACCCGTGCAGCCGCACGGGGCCCGTCAGGAGGAATGCATCCACGAGGGCGGAGTCTAGGGCAGGGGCGGGGCCGCGGGCGCGGCGAGGAGCGCGCGCACGCGGCGCGCCCACGACCCGTCGGGAAGGAAGACCCGCTCCCTGAGGGCGTGGACGGCGACCCACGCGGGGTGGACCACGTCGTACGCGTCCTCGGGGTCCGCACGCTCCCACGAGCCGTCCGGCCGCTGCGTCTCGAGGAGGAGCCGCGTGAGCCGGCACACGTCGTCGTCCGCGTCGGTTTCTCCCGTCTGCCTCAGAACGTCGTCGATCTCCGCGGCCGCTTCCGTGTCGCGCGAGGCGAGGACGGCCGGCACCTGGGCGCGCAGATACGCCGGGATCGGGCCAAGGAGGCCGGGATCGAGCCGGAACCGCGAGTAGTCCGAGAGGACGTAGGCGACGTGTGTCGCGAGGTAGAAGTCGTCCTCTCCGTCGTCGCCGGGGCCGAGCGCGGCGTACGGCTTCGCGAGCGCGAACCGCAGCACGTCGCCGAGGCCGGGCGCGGGCGCGGGCAGGGAGGGGAACGCGAGCCGGGCGCGCTCCACGGTGTACGCGTCCACGAGGAGATTGAAGAGCGCGTCCCCGTCGAGCGCGTCGAGGTGCGCCGGGTCGATGTGCGCGCCGAGGTACGCCCCGCCGGGATCGCGGCCGGAGAGGCGCGAGACGACCGAAGAGACAAGACGAAGAGAAGATTTCTTCGAAAGGTGAAGGGGACTGGAGTCGGGCAGGAGCGAGAGGGCGCCCAGAAGGCTCTCGTGGGCGTCGAGGCCGCCTTGCTTCACATACGACCGCACGAGCGGCGCCGCGAGCCGCCGCGCCTCACGGAGCGCGTTCTCCCGAACCTCCGGGTCCGCGGCGGTCTCTCCGAGCTCGAGGAAGATGGACACCGCGTCCGTCCCGAGAGCCGCCCTCTTCTCTTCCCCTTCAAAGAAGATCTTCAAATACTTCGTTCCCCTGCGCACCGCCTCCTGCCGCGCGGGGGCGAGCGCGCCGCAGGGAATCTCGGCCGCTCCGGCGAAGCCCGGAAGCAGAAAGAGGGCGATCGCCGCGGCGATCCGCGGGGCGCGGCGCGCGGTCACGTCCGGATCGCCGTCGCCGTGCGCGGGATGCCCGCCGCGTCGAGCCGGACTCGCTCGAGGCGGAACCCCGGCGCGGCCTCGACGAGCGCGGAGACCTCGTTCGCCTGGCTGTAGCCGAACTCGAAGACGAACGGCGCGCCCTTCTCGAGGAACCGCGGAAGCGCCGCGAGGATCGCGCGGAGCGGGTCGAGGCCGTCCGCGCCGCCCCAGAGGGCGACGCCGGGCTCGTACTCGCTGACGGTCTTCGAGAGGTGCGGCTGGTCCGTGAGCGGGACGTACGGCGGGTTCGCGACGACGAGGTCGAAGCGCGCGGCGCCCCCGAGAGCCGAGAGCCAGTCGGAGGCGACGACGCGCACCCGGTCCGCGACGCCGTGGCGGCGCGCGTTCGCGGCCGCGAGTGCGAGGGCCGCCGGGGAGCGGTCGAGCGCGACGACGCGGGCGAGAGGCCGCTCGAGCGCGAGGGAGACCGCGAGGATGCCGCTGCCGGTGCCGAGGTCCGCGAGGCGAAGGGCGGCCGGCGCGGCCCGGCGGGCTTCCTCCACGATCCCCTCGGTCTCGCCGCGGGGGATGAGGGCGCGCGGGTCCACGGAGAACGTCCGCCCGAGGAACTCCCACTCGCCGAGGAGGTACTGGAGCGGCTCGCCCGCGGCGCGCCGCGCGACGAGGTCCTCGAACGCCGCCGCGGCGTCCGCCCCGGCCGCCTCGCGCCGACGGGCGAGGAACCACGCGCGGGGGCGGCCCGCGGCGCGCGCGAGCAGCTCCTCGGCCTCGTACGGCGCGTGGTCGCGCCCTGCGAGCAGGGCGCGACCACGCGCGAGGAGTTCCGCCCACGTAACGGGGAGGCTTTCGGGTTCGGCCATCGCGTCTGAGGTTCTAAACTGCCGCCGTGTCCGGCCCGAGGATTCTCGTCCTTTTCGGGTTGCTGCTCGTCGCCGGGGCGTTTCTCGCTTCCCCGGCTGCTCCGCTCCTTCCGGGGGCGATCCTCCTCGCGCTCGCCGCCGCCCTCATCCTCGCCGCGTCGTTCCGGAGCCCGGGCCGGTCGCATGCCGCCGAGACCAGCGTCCGGGCCGCGTTCGGGCCCGCGGTCGACGCGCTCGAGACGCTCGCCGTGTTCACGGTGGACGTCGACGGACGCGTGGGTTACGTGAACCGCGGCGCCGCGCGCGTCTTCGGCAAGCCGGCGCGCGAGCTCGAGGGCCGTCCGGCGGGCGTCGTCGCGTACTCCGAGACCGAGGACCCGGAGGTCGCGGCGGCTCTGCGCGAGGTCTTCGAGACGGGCCGTCCGACGCCCGCGCGCCGGCTGCTTCTCTACGCGGGCGGCGGACCCCGCATCGAGGCCGTCGTGACGATGGCGCCCGTCGTGCGCTACGGCAAGGTCGTCGAGGTCGCCGTCCTGAGGGCCGACACGCGGGGAGGCGCGCCGCTCGAGCGGCACGGCCGCCTGCTCGACTCCACGCCCGCCGCCCTCCTCGGCGTGGACTCCGCGGGCCGGATCGACGCCGTGAACCGGCGCCTCGCGGACCTCTTCGGGCGCCGCGAAGACGTGCTCGAGGGCCTCGACGTCGGCCGGACCGAGGCGCTCCCGGAGGGCGTGCGCGCGCTCCTCAGGACGCACGCCGTGCGCGCCGGGTCCTCGACGCCGCTGCCCTCCGTCGAGGAGGACCTAGTCCTCGTGACGCCCGGGGGCGTCTCGCGTCCGTACACGGTGTTCGTCTCGGCGCGCCCGGGGGGCGGGGCCGACGCCGTGTTCGTCGACGGCGCCTCGCGCCGGCGCCTGAGGACGGAGCTCGAGGCCGCGCGTCAGTCGCTTTCCGAGTCGCGCGCGGCCGCGGCCGAGGCGATCGCGTCGACGACGCACGACCTCCGGGAAAAGGTCGCCCGCATCGTCGAGGCGGCGCGCCTCTCGGCGGACGAGAGCTCCGGTCCGATCGAGAGGCGGGCGGCCTCGGCCGACCTGAAGGCGACGACGGAACAGCTCCTCGCCCGCGTCGAGGCCGACGCCGCGGAGGCGCTCACCCCCGAGGTCTTCGGGAGCGGGAGCGGCCGGCCGGCCGTCCTCCTCGTCGAGGACAACGAGGAGAACCGCGAGCTCCTCGCGCACATGCTCCGCTCGCGCGGAGCGGACGTCCTCGCGGTCGGCTCCGGCCGCGAGGCCGTCGACGCCGCCGCGCGCCTGAGATTCCGCTTCGTCCTCCTCGACCTTCAGATGCCGGAGATGGACGGCTTCCAGGTCCTGCGGCGCCTCCGGTCGCTCCCGGGCGGCGACCGCCTGCCCGTGGTCGCGCTCACGGCGCTCACGTCCGACCTCGTGAAGGAGCGCTGCGAGGCCGAGGGAATGGACGACTTCGTGTCGAAGCCGGTCACGCTCGCGCGCGTCGGCGAGCTCGTCGCGAAGTGGGGGAGCCGGGCGGACGCCTGATCGCGGGCGCTACCAGGTCATCCGGTACAGCATCACGTAGACGACGACGCCCGTCACGGAGACGTAGAGCCAGACCGGGAGCGTCCAGCGGGCGAGGCGCCGGTGCTTCTCGAAGCGCCCCTTCCACGCGAAGACGAGCGCCGTCACGGCCATCGGCGCGACGGCCGCCGCGAGGACCGTGTGCGTCAGGAGGATGCCGAGGTAGAGGGTCCGCGCGCCGCCGGTGCCCGGGAACCGCACGCTCCCGACCTGCGCGTGGTACACGAGGTAGGACGTCAGGAAGACGGTCGAACAGACGAACGCGGCGATCATCGTGCGCCGGTGCGCCTCGCGGTTCTTACGGAGGATGAACGTCCAGCCGAGAAGGAGGAGCGCGGCGCTCGTCGCGTTCAGGAACGCGTTGAGGGTCGGGAGGTCGCGGACGGTCATGCCGGTCCCGCCTTTCCGCCGCGCCGCTCGGGACCGGAGGGCATCCTCGCGACGACGGCCGTCGCGGCGGCGAACATGAGGACCGCGAACGCGGCGGTCACGGTGAAAGAGAGGCTGAGCGAGGGCAACGACTCTGAAGCTCCGCCGAGCGCGCGCCGCAGCGCGGCGACGCCGTAGGTGAGCGGGTTGACCGCCATCGCCGCGCGCAGCCAGGCGGGCGCGCCGTCCATCGGGAAGAACGACCCGGAGAGGAGCCACATGGGGATCAGGAAGAGATTCATGATCGCGTGGAAGCCCTGCGTCGACTCGAGGGACCACGCGATCGTAAAGCCGAGCGACGTCAGGGCGAAGGCGAGAAGGACGAGGACCGCCGTGGCGCCGAGGAGGCCGCTCACGTCGGTCGAGAGCCCCGCGACGGGAACGAGCACGAGGAGCGGCAGCCCCTGCAGCAGGCCGAGGACGCTGCCGCCGAGAACCTTCCCGAACGCGATCGACGCGGGCGCGACGGGCGCGACGAGGACGCCCTGCAGGAAGCCTTCGCGGCGGTCCTCGATGACGGAGATCGTCGCGAAGATGGCCGCAAAGAGGACGACGAGGACGACCGTGCCCGGGAAGAAGTAGCCGAAGGAATCCCCGCGGAACGAGCCCTTGAAGCCCGAGCCCACGAGGAGCCACATGACGATCGGCGGCGCGACGGCGCCGACGACGCGGCTCTTCTGCCTGAGGAACCGCACGATCTCGCGCCGGGCGAGAGCGAGGCCGGCGTTCACGCGGCGCCTCCCGCCGGAGCGGGCTCGTCGGCGTCGGCCTCGCGGAACGCGCGGCCGGTCCTGTCGATGAATACGTCCTCGAGCGACGGCGCGCCGAGCGTGAGCGAGCGGAAGCGGCCCGGGAAGGCCTCGACGAGCGCCGGGACGAAGCGGTGGGCCTCCCGGCGCTCGACGCGCACGGTGTTCGCCACCGCCGCGACCTTGCCGGCCTCCGCGCCGAAGCGCGTCTCGATCTCGCGGGCGAGCGCGGGCGCGCCGCCGTCCTCGCGGGCCTCGACCGTCACGACGTCCCCGCCGACCTCGGCCTTGAGAGCCGCGGGCGCGCCGAGGGCGACGAGGCGCCCGCGGTCGAGGATGCCGATCCGGTGCGCCGCGTCGGCCTCGTCGAAGAGGTGCGTCGTGAGGAGGACGCCCGTGCCGGCCGTCGCGAGGTCCCTGAGGAGCGCCGTCAGGTCGCGGCGGGCTCCCGGGTCGAGGCCCGTCGAGGGCTCGTCGAGGAGGAGGACGGGCGGCTCGTGGAGCAGCGCCTTCGCGATCTCGACGCGGCGCGCGAGCCCCCCGGACAGCGTCTCGACGAGGTCGTTCGCGCGGTCTTCGAGACGGAAGGTCCGCAGGAGTTCCCGGATACGCCCGGAGAGGAGCGACGCGGGAACGGAGAGCAAGGCGCCCTGGAGCGCGAGGTTCTCCCTCACCGTGAGCTTCCGGTCGAGGCCCGGCGCCTGGAAGACGACGCCCAGCCGGCGGCGCACGGCGCGGACGTTTACGGCGGGATCGAGGCCGTCGACGCGGAACGTCCCCGACGTGGCCCGGAGCAGGGTCGCGAGGATGCGGAAGAGCGTCGTCTTGCCGCCCCCGTTCGGCCCGAGGAGGGCGAAGATCTCGCCGCGCGCCACGGACAAAGTCGCGCCGTCCAGGGCGAGGCGGGCGCCGTAGGCGCACGAGAGCGCGTTGGTCTCGACGGCGGGAGCGGTCACGTGCGGCCGGTCAGACCCGGTTGGCCACGAGGAGCGCGAGCACGGCCGGGAGCCACGCGATCGAGGCGAGGAAGAGCGACCGCGCGCGGGCGTCGGACACCTCGCGGGCGAACTTCACGGACGCCGCGAGGAAGAGGAGCGTCATCGCGAAGGCCCCGAAGGCGTAGGCGAAACCGGCGGAGCCGACGAGCGACGGGAGGAGGCTGATCGGGAGCAGGACGGCGGTCCAGAGAAGCGTCTGGCGCGCCGTGGAGCGCCCCGAAGGGTCGACGACCGGAAGGATCACGACGCCGGCCTTCGCGTAGTCCTTGCGGTGGCGCCAGCCGATCGCGAAGAAGTGCGGGAGCTGCCACACGAAGAGGATTGCGAAGAGGGCGAGGCCCGCGAGGCCGATCGCGCCTCCGGCCGCGGCCGTGTACCCGCCGAGCGGCGGAAGCGCGCCCGGGACGGCCCCGACGATCGTCGAGGCCGGCGAGCGCGTCTTCATGGGCGTGTAGACGAGGACGTACGAGACGAGCGTGAACGCGGCGAGCGCGGTGGTCACGGGGTCCGTGAAGAGCCAGAGCTCGGCGAGGCCGGCGAGCGAGAGCGCGCCCGCGAAGAGCGCGGCGCCGGAGAGCGGAATCCGGCCCGAAGGGAGCGGACGCGAGGCGGTGCGCGCCATCCGGCCGTCCAGCTCCTTCTCCCAGACCTGGTTGAACGCGCTCGTCCCCGAGGCGACGAACGCCGTCCCGAGGAGCGTGTGAAGGAGGAGCGCGAGGTTCATCCCCGAGAGGGGGCCCGCCGTGCCGGCCACGAAACCGACGAACGCCGTCATCACGACGAAGACGGTGATCCGGGGCTTCGTCAGGGAGAGGTAGGCGGCGGGGAGGGACTGGCTCAGAGACGCATCCTCAATCGCGCCCGAGCTTATCCGAAAACCCGGCCGCGAGCGCGACCGAGGCCAGGACGCCCGTGACCCAGCAGAGGGCTCCCACGGCGAGGTGCGCGACGGTCAGGGGCACGGCCTTCGCGGACCAGATCGAGGAGGCGCCCAGGAAGGCCTGAAGGCAGACGAGGCCGGCCCAGGCGGCTCCGAGGGTGGCGAAACGGGGCTGGAGGCCAGAGAGCGCTTTGGCGGCCAGAAAGACGAGCACGACCACGACGGCCGCCCCGAGACGGTGGGCGAGGTGGATCGGAACGCCGGGACGGGAGATTTCTTCGAACGTGGGGAGAAGGCCGCCGAACGAGGTGGGGAAATCCGGGATCGCGAGGCCCGCGCCCGTGTGGCGCATGACGGCGCCGAGGACGATCTGGACGTAGATCGCACCCGTGGCGAGAACCGTCCACCGAAACGCCTTCCTCGCTTCTTCGCCATTCGAAGAAATCCGGAGATTTTTTTCGAGTGGAAGAGGAAGAGGGGAGGTCGGGCGCGCGGCGAGCTCGGTCCAGGTCTTTGAGCACATGAGTGCGACGACGGCGGTGAGGGCGAAGACGATCTCGGCGAGGCCGGCGTGCGCGGAGGAGACGGCGGGCGGGAGCAGGAAGAGGACCGTCAAGCCGCCCAGGAGAGCTTGCAGCAGGATTGCGAGGAACGCGGCCGCCGCGAGGACCTTGACCGTCTTTCTTCCCTTCAGAAGAAGAAGAAGCGCGCCGAGCTCCAGACCCACCAGTGTGGAGACGGCCGCCGCCACGAGCCGGTGGCCGTGCTCGTAGAGGATCCCGCCGACCATCGGCGGCATGACCCTGCCGTACGACAGCGGCCAGTCCGGGACCGCGAGGCCGGACTGGGTCGACGTGACGAGGGCGCCCGCGATCAGGAGCAGGAAGACGCAGGCCGCGACGGTCCGCGTGCCGACGCCGAGGAACGCTTCAGGCACCGGCCTTGAACGTGAACGGCACGGCCTTCGAGTCCGTCGCCCCCACCGTCACCTGCTGCGTCTGCGTGCCGAACTTCTCGTGCCACGCCTCGATCGTGTACGTGCCCGCGGGGAGGTTCTTGATCGTGTACGTGCCGTCCGCGGCCGTCACCGCGAAGAAGGGATGCGCGACGACGCCGCAGAACGCCGACATCCAGCCGTGGACGTCGCACTTGATCCGGACCATGACCTCGGGCTTGTCGAACTTCTTCGTGTACTTCATCCCCTGCACGGGCATCCCGAGGTTGAACGCCTCGTTCTTCTCGGGCAGCGAGTGGATGTTGTGGAGCGTCGCGTCGCTGTTGAGGATCTCGATGTCCTGGCCGGCGACGACGCCGAAGACGTGGGGGTGGTACGTGCAGCCCTTCTGGTCGATCAGGGCGGGGGTCGCGGGCGGCGGGTACGTGCCCGTGATGCCGGACTTCACGTAGACGAAGACGTCCTTGAGTCCGCGGTCGGGCCCGATCTCGATGTCCTGCTTCGCCGTTTCTCCGGGGTGCGCCTTCGCGCAGAAGGCGTCGGCGGTCATCTTGAATTTCTCGGGCGAGGGGATGGGCCCGTCGAAGACGATCTTTCCGGTGATCGAGGCGGCGCCGGTGGCGCCCGCCGCGGGGCCGGCGGCGGCCGCGGACGCGGCGGCGGGGGCGGCGGCGTCCTTCGGGGCGCCGGCGGCGCGCGAGGACTTCGGCTGGTCCTCGTCGTCGTCCTTGCCGCCGCAGCCCGCGAGGGCGGCGACGCCGAGGAGAACGGCGGCGCACAGGGGAGCGAGGCGGGAGCGGAACCTGACACCGGTCATGCGGTCCTCCTTCGGGCGCTTCTTTTTCTCGGGACGGTCCCCTCTCGGAGAAGGGAAAGCGATGATAGACAATCGACCCATGCGCGTCGAATCCGCGGTCCTCCGCCACGTCGAGATGCCGCTCAGGTTCCGTTTCCGGACGTCCTTCGGCGAGACGTCCGTCAAGAAGTTCCTCCTTCTCGAGCTGCGCGGCGACGGGCTCTCCGGCTGGGGGGAATGCGTCGCCGAGGAGGCGCCGTTCTACTCGCCGGAGACTCTCTCCACGGCGGCGCCGATCCTCACGAAGTATCTCGTTCCCCTCGTCCTCGGCAAGAACGTCGCGTCGCCCGCCGCCTTCGACGACGCCGCGCGGCGCGTGAGGGGCAACCGGATGGCGAAGGCGACCGTCGAGTGCGCGCTCCGCGACCTCCACGCGCGGGCCGCGGGCGTCGCGCTCGGAAGGTCGCTCGGGGGCGTGCGCGAGGCGATCGAGGTCGGCGTCTCGCTCGGCATCTCGCCGACCGCGAAGGACGCCGTGGAGAACGTGAGGAAGCACGTCGAGCAGGGCTACCGGCGGATCAAGCTCAAGATCGAGCCGGGCTGCGACGCCGAGCGCCTGGCGGCGGTCCGCGAGGAATTTCCGGACATCACGCTCACCGTGGACGCGAACGCGGCCTACACGCTGGCCGACGCGGACGCGCTGCGCGCGCTCGACGCTTTCCGCCTCGACTACATCGAACAGCCGCTCCACCACGAGGACCTCGTCGCCCACGCGGAGCTCGCAAAGACCCTGAAGACGCCGATCTGCCTCGACGAGTCGATTCGCTCGGAAGCCGACGCGAAGGCCGCGATCCTCCTGGGGGCGTGCCGGGTCCTCAACGTGAAGATCGGCCGTGTCGGCGGCCACGGTGAGGCCGTGCGGATCCACGACGCGGCGCGCGAGGCCGGCGTCCCGGTCTGGTGCGGCGGCATGCTCGAGTCGGGCGTCGGGCGCGCGCACAACGTCGCGATCGCGAGCCTGCCCGGCTTTTCGAAACCCGGGGACACGGCGTCCTCGTCGCGCTACTTCGAGGAGGACGTCGTGGAGCCGCCCCTCGAGGCCGTCGCCGGGCTCATGCCGGTCCCGAAGGGTCCCGGGACGGGCGTCACGGTGCGCCACGACGTCCTCGCCCGGTACACGACGGACGTCGCGGAGCTGCGCGCGTGAGCCGGGCGGGCGTCCTCTCGGCCCTCTTTGCCGCGCGGAACGAGCGCCTCCTCGGGGATCTCGAGGCACTCGTCGTCCGCGAGAGCCCGTCCGACGAGCCGGCGCGCGTCTCGCAGCTGGCGATCTGGGTCGCCGAGCGCCTGTCGCACGTGGGCGTCCCGGCCGTCTGCGTCCCGTGCGAGGGCCGCGGCGACGCCGTGCGCGTGCGCATCGGCGAGGAGCGCGGCGGCACGCTCCTCCTCGGCCACCTCGACACGGTCTGGCCCGCAGGCACGCTGGCGGACATCCCGTTCTCGGTCGAGGACGGCGTGGCCCGGGGGCCGGGCGTTTTCGACATGAAGGGCGGGATCGCCGTCGCGATTGCAGTCCTCGAGTCCGTCGCGAAGGGCGACGTGAACCCCGCGGGCGGCGTCTCCTTCGTCCTGACGCCGGACGAGGAGATCGGCAGCGGCGCTTCGAGCGGGCTCCTCCTGGAGGAGGCGCTCCGCCGCGACCGCGTCCTCGTCCTCGAGCCCTCGGGCGACGCGGGCGCCGCGAAGGTCGCGCGAAAAGGCACGGGTCTCGTCAGGGTCCGCTTCGGCGGTGTCGCGTCCCACGCGGGGCTCGAGCCCGAGAAGGGAGCCTCGGCGCTCCTCGAGCTGGCGCGCTTCGCGCTGTACGCCGACGCGCTCGGGGACAAGCCGGCGGGGACCTCCGTCGTGCCGACCGTCGCCGCCTCGGGAAAGGTCACGAACGTCGTGCCCGAGCGGGCGGAGCTCACCGTGGACTTCCGCGTCTGGACGCGGGCGGAAGCCGAGCGCGTCATGGCCGGACTCCGCGCCTACCGCCCCGCGGAGCCCCGCGTGGCGGTCGAGATCGACGGCGGCGCCAACCGGCCGCCCATGGAGCAGACGGAGGCCTCGCTCGGCCTCTACCGGCGCGCGGCGGCCCTCGCGCACGCGCTGGGCTTCGATCTGCCGGCGGCGCGGGTGGGCGGCGGCTCGGACGGCAACCTCACGGCGGCCGCGGGCGTCCCGACGCTGGACGGCCTCGGGCCGGCCGGCGGCGGCGCGCACGCGCGCACGGAGCACGTCCTCGTCGACGACCTCCCGCGCCGGGCGGCGCTCGTCGCGGGCCTCCTCGAGGACCTCGCGCCGTGAGCGGGCGGAAGGACTGCCTCGTCGTCCGCGAGCTCCGGACGCCTGAGGAGTTCATCGAGACGACGCACGTCTCGAAGGCGGCCTGGGGCTTCTCCGAGCGCGCCGTCTCGCCGGCGAGCGACCTCGTCGCGGCGACGCACGCCGGCGGCCTCACGGCCGGCGCGTTCCTCGGCCGGAAGATGGTCGGGTTCGTCCACGGCTTCCCGCGCACGAATCTCGACGAGCCGTGCCAGTACTCGCACCTCCTCGCCGTCCTCCCGGAGGCGCAGGGCCGCGGTCTCTCCGTCGTCCTCAAGCTCTACCAGCGGGAGTGGTGCCTCGAGCGCGGAATCCGGCTCGTCACGTGGATGTACGACCCGTTCCTCCTCCGGAACGCGACGCTGAACCTCGAGCGACTCGCGGGGGTCGTCCGGACGTTCCACCCGAACCTCTACGGCTCCCTGGGAGGCCTGTACGCCGGGCTCCCGACGGACCGGTTCGAGCTCACGTGGCGCCTGACCGCCTCCGAGGTCGTCCGTGCTGCCGCGGGCGAGGCGCGGCCGCGGCCGGACGTCTCGGGCCTGCCCGCCGCGAGGGACCCGCGCGCTCTGCCCGCGGCCCCGCGCGTCCTCCTCCCGTTCCCCGCGGGCGCTCCGCGCATCTACCGGACGGACCGCGCCGGGACGCTCCGTGCCCGCCGCCGGTTCGCGGCCCTCGCGAAGGCGCTCTTTTCGGGCGGCTACGCGGTGACGCACGTCGTCCCCGACGCGGGCGGCTCGCCCGCCTACGTTCTCGACCGGGCCGGGTGATAGGATTTTTCGAAAGGAGAATGACCATGAAGAAGATCTTCCGAGCGATGATCCCCGCCGCGTTCCTGCTCTTCTCCGGCGCCGCGCTCGCCGTCGACGACTTCCAGGTGACGGGCAACGTCACGGAGAAGACCGCCGACTCGATCACGGTCATGAAGGGCAAGGAGCGCTTCCAGATCGCAATCGACAAGGACACGAAGGGCGATGCCAAGGTCGGTGACAAGGTCACGATCAAATACAAGATGCACGGTTCGTCGATCGAGGTGAAGGGCGCCAAGGAAGCGAAGCCCGCAAAGTCCACGACGAAGAAGGCCGCCTGAAAGACAGAGATTCCTGCGGGGCGGCTGTGCGCCGCCCCATCTTCACCTTCTAAGAAATCTCCCTCTTTCTCTTCGTCTTCAGGCCTTGGCGAGTTCCTGCTTGAGCTTCTCGGCCTGGAAGTGCGCGACGAGCGGGTCGACGAGCTCGTCGAGGCGCCCGTCCATGATGTCCTGAAGCCGGTGGGACGTGAACCCGATCCTGTGGTCCGTCACGCGGCTCTGCGGGAAGTTGTAGGTCCGGATCTTCTCGGACCGGTCGCCCGAGCCGACCATCTTCTTGCGGTCGGCCGCGTAGGCCGCTTCCTTCCGCTCGCGCTCGGCCTCGAAGAGGCGCGCCTTCAGGACGCGCATCGCCTTCGCCTTGTTCTTGACCTGCGAGCGCTCGTCCTGGCACTGGACGACGACGCCGGTCGGAAGGTGCGTGAGCCGGACGGCCGAGTACGTCGTGTTGACGCCCTGCCCTCCGGGGCCGGACGCGCAGAAGAGGTCGACCCTCACGTCCTTGTCGGCCACGACGACGTCGACGTCCTCGGCCTCGGGCAGGACGGCGACGGTCGCGGCCGACGTGTGGATCCGGCCCGCGGACTCGGTCGCGGGGACCCGCTGGACGCGGTGGACGCCGCCCTCGTACTTCAGGCGCGAGTACGCGCCCTCGCCCTCGATGATCGCCTGGACGTCCTTCAGGCCGCCGACGCCGCCGGAGTCGCTCCGGTCGATGACCTCGACCTTCCAGCCGCGGCTCTCGGCGTAGCGCACGTACATCCGGAAGAGCTCCTCGGCGAAGAGGGCGGCCTCGTCGCCGCCCGTGCCGGCTCGGATCTCGAGGACGACGTTCTTCGCGTCGTTCGGGTCCTTCGGGAGCAGGAGGAGGCGCAGGTCCTCGTCGATGGCGGCGCGCCGCGCGCTCAGGGCCTCGAATTCGGCCTGGGCGATCTCGCGCAGCTCGTCTCCCGGCGGCAGCGTGTCGAGCATCTCGCGGGCGCCCGCGAGCTGGCCTTCGATCTTCTTCCGCTCGCGGTTCTTTTCGACGACGGGCGCGATCTCGCGCATCGCGCGGGCGGTCTTCGTCGCGAGGGCGTGATCCGCGAGCACTTCGGGCGAGGCGGCGCGGGCTTCGAGGTCCGCGTACCGTCGTTCGATGTCGTCGAGCTTCTGGAACATGGCGGGTGGAGGCGGCTCACGGAGCCGCGCCGGTCACCGGCTCAGGCCGGGGTCGCGGGAGCCTTGGCCTTCGGGGCGGGCTTCGCCACGTTCGCGTAGCGCTTCTGGAAGCGTTCGACGCGGCCCGCGGTGTCGACGAGCTTGCTCTTCCCGGTGAAGAACGGGTGGCAGTTCGAGCAGATCTCGAGCCGGAGCTCCTTGTTCGTGCTCTTCGTCTTCCACGTGGTCCCGCACGCGCAGTGGACGTCGACCTCGTGGTACTCGGGGTGGATCTTTTCCTTCATGGGGGAGCCCTTTCGTCGGCCGGCCGCGTCGTGAGCCGAACCGGAACCGGGGAGGATAACACGCCTTGCGAGCCCGTGCCCCGGCCCGGAAGGCCGGTTACACTCCCGCCGTGCTCATCCTGAACGTGAGGGTGCCCGGGGAACCGGCGCGCCGCATCCGCCTCGACCGGCCCGTGCTGACCCTCGGGCGCTCCTCGACGAACGACGTGCCGCTCGCGGACCGCACGCTCTCCCGCGTCCACGCGCGCCTCGAGGTCAGCGACACGGCCGTCCGCCTCGTCGACCTCGGCTCGCGGAACGGGACCTCGCTGAACGGCTCGCGCATCTCCGAGCCCACGGTCCTTGCCGCGGGCGACCGCATCCAGCTCGGCGAGACGCTCGTGGACATCCTCGAGGAGTCCACGACCCGCGTCGTGATCGACGGGCTGGAGGAGACCTCGCGGAAGACGACGTTCCTCCAGTCGTCCAAGGACCTCCTCCGGCCCCACAAACAGGCCTGGGACGCGAAGCTCGGAGCCGAGGAGCTCGCGCGCCTGAACGCGTCGCTCCGGATGCTGAACGAGATCTCGGTCGAGCTCCTCGGCGACATCCCGCTCCAGAAGCTCCTCGAGCTCATCCTCGAGAAGACGTTCACGTTCCTGCAGCCCGACCGCGGCCTCCTGATGCTCGCGGACGAGTCGGGCGAGCTGAAGGCGGAGAAGGTCAAGTACGCCGCGGGCGTCGACCCGTCGGACATCCGGCTCAGCAAGACGCTCATCCAGTCGGTCGTGGAGAAGAAGAACGGCGTGCTCCTGATCGACGCCGCGACGGACGCCGGCCTCGGCGCCGCCGAGTCCATCCGGATCCAGGGCATCACGTCGTGCATGGCGGCCCCGCTCTTCGTCGAGGACAAGGTCATCGGCCTCATCTACCTCGAGGTCCGCCTCGGCCGGAAGAGCTTCAGCGAGGAGGACCTCCGGCTCCTCACGTCGCTCGCGAACACCTCGGCGATCAAGATCCAGAACCTGCGCCTGCAGGAGAGCAACGCCTCGCGCCAGCGCATCGAGCGCGAGATGGCGCTCGCGTGGGACATCCAGCGGCGGATGCTGCCCGAGGCCGAGCCGGTGCTCGTGCGCACGGAGATCCTCGGACGCACGATCCCGTCGCGGACGGTCTCGGGCGACTACTACGACTTCTACGAGCGCCCCGACAGGACGCTCGACGTCGTCGTCGCCGACGTCTGCGGCAAGGGCATGGGGGCGTCGCTCCTCGCCGCGCTCGTCCAGTCCGCGTTCCAGGTCTGGGCGGGCGAGAACTTTCCGCCCGACAGGCTCTGCTCGCGACTGAACGACCTCGTCTACCGCCGGACGAGCCCGGAGAAATTCGTCACGTTCATCCTCGCGCTCTACGACCCGGAGTCCGGGACGGTCGTCTACACGAACGCGGGCCACAACCCCGGCATCCTCGTGCGCACCGACGGGTCGGTCGAGATGCTCGGCGCCCACGGCCCGCCGCTCGGGCTCTTCCCGGGCAAGACGTACGCCTCGGGGACCTTCACGATGCAGCCCGGCGACCTGCTCGCCCTCTACACGGACGGCGTGACGGAGGCGGCGAACGGCGACGACGAGGAGTTCGGGACGGACCGGCTCGTGGCGACGCTGAAGGACCTCCGGACGAAGCCCCTGAAGGATCTCGAAACCTCCCTCGCCTCGACGCTCCTCACGTTCACGGGCGGGACGCCGTTCGGGGACGACCGGACGCTCGTCCTCCTCAGGCGCGGCTAGCGGGCTCGGGCTCGGTTTCCTTCGCGTCGCGCGGGAGCATCCCGTGGCGCTTGAGCATCTCGTTGAGCGTCGTCGGCTTGAGGCCGAGCAGCTCGGCGGCGCGTTTCTGGACGCCGTTGGCCCGGCCGAGAGCCGCCGCGAGGAGCGCCCGCTCGTACGCGCCGACCGCGTCCTTGAAGTTCAGGCCGTCGGCCGGGAAGGCGGCCGCGCGCGGGACGGAACGGCGCACGGCGTCCGGCAGCTGGTCGAGGTCGATGACGCCGTGGCCGAGGACGAGGGCGCGCTCGAGGACGTTCTCGAGCTCGCGCACGTTCCCGGGCCAGTCGTGGTCGAGGAGGGCCTTCATCGCCGCCGGCGTCACGGACGGCACGGCGCGCCCGTTCTCGGCCGCGGCCCGCGCGAGGAGCGTCTCGACGAGGAGAGGGACGTCGTCCTTGCGTTCGCGCAGCGGCGGCAGGTTCACCGTGATGACGCAGAGCCGGTAGAAGAGGTCCTCGCGGAAACGCCCCTCGGCGACGGCCTTCGTCAGGTCGGCGTTCGTCGCCGCCAGGACGCGCACGTCGGCGTGGATGGGCTCCACGGCGCCGACGGGTGTGAACTCGCGCTCCTGCAGGACGCGCAGCAGCTTCGCCTGCGTCTCGACCGGGACCGTCCCGATCTCGTCGAAGAAGATCGTGCCGCCGTCGGCGGCCTTGAAGAGCCCCTTCTTGTCCGCGACGGCGCCCGTGAACGAGCCGCGGACGTGGCCGAAGAGGTTCGACTCGAGGAGGTCCGTCGGGAGCGCCCCGGAGTGGACCGTGATGAACGCCCCGGCGGCCCGCGGCGACAGCCGGTGGAGCGCCTTCGCGACGAGCTCCTTGCCCGTCCCGCTCTCGCCCGTGATGAGGACCGTCGAGCGCGCGGCCGCCGCCTGGCGCACGGTCTCGAAGACGCGCTCCATCGAGGCCGAGCGGCCGACGAGCTCGCGGAAGCTCCCGGGCGGCTCGAGCTTCGCGCGCAGGGCGCGGTTCTCGGCGACGAGGCGGCGCTTCTCGAGAGCCTGCTTGACGACGTGGACGACTTCCTCGTTGCGGAACGGCTTCGGGATGTAGTGGAACGCGCCCTCGCGCATCGCCGCGATCGCGCTCTCGACCGAGGAATAGGCCGTCACGACGACGACGGGGATCTCCGGATGCCGCGCGCGCACGTCGACGAGGACCTCGAGGCCGGGCCGGTCCGGCAGCATGAGGTCGAGGAGGAGGAGGTCGATGGGCTCCCTCTCGAGGCGCGCGAGGCCCTCGGCGGCCGTCGCGGCCTCGCGCGTCGCGTGCCCCGCCTTCGCGAGGACCGCCCCGAGCACCTCGCGGATGACGGGCTCGTCGTCGAGGATGAGGACCGTGGCCATGCTTCAGGTCGCGGCGGGAAGCGTGACCGTGAAACGGGCGCCGGGCGCCCCGGACGTCGCGGTCAGCGTGCCGCCGTGCGCGCGGATGATATCCCGCGCCATGGACAGGCCGAGGCCGGTCCCGCCCTGCGCCGTCTTCGTCGAGAAGAACGGCTCGAAGACGCGCGACGCGTCCTCGGGCGCGAGGCCGGGGCCGTTGTCGGTCACGTCGAACCGCACGCTCCCTCCGCAGGCCGACACGGCGAGGACGACTTCCGGCGCCGCGGGCCGCGCGGGCCCGGGCGCGGTGACGGACTCGATGCCGTTCTTGACGAGGTTCACGAGGACCTGCACGAGCGCGTCGCGGTGGCCCGCGACGGCCGGCACGCGCCCCGGGAGCGCGAGGCGCACGGTGGCGCCGCGCGCGGCGCCCTCGTCCTCGAGCGCGCGCAGGGCCTCCCGCGCGACGTCCCCCGGGTCGAGAGGCGCGATCTCGCGCGGGCGCCCGCGGGCGAGGTCGAGGAGGCTGCCGACGAGGCGCGAGGCGCGGAAGGCCTGGCGCTCGATCTTCTCGACGAGGGGCCGGCGCGGGTCGTCGCCCGCCGTCTCGTCGAGGAGGAGGCGCGCGAAGCCCGCGACGCCCGCAAGAGGCGTGTTCACCTCGTGGGCGACGCCCGCCGAGAGGGTCCCGAGCGCCGTGAGGCGCTCGCGGTCGGCGAGGGCCCGCTCGAGCCGCGCGGTCTCCGTCGCGTCGACGAGGACGAGGACGCGTGCGTTCGAGCCCTCGGGCGCGCCGGGGAACGGCGACACGGCCACGTTCAGGACGCGGGCGCCGGAGCCGAGGTCGGCCTCGACGCGCGCGGGCGGGTGCGGGGACGAGAGCGCGGGCGGCAGGACGTCCGCGGCGCGTGCGCCGAGGAGCGAGGCCGCGCTCCGCCCGAGGAGCGCCGCGAAGGCCGGGTTGACGGACGTGAAGCGCCCGTCGCCGTCCGTCGCCGCGATCGCGGCCGCCGAGCCGGCGACGACGTTCTCGTGGAACTCCTGGAGGCTCCGGTAGCGGTCGGCCTGCGTCTTGAGCTCGTCGAAGAGCCGCGCGTGGTCGAGGGCGAGCGCCGCCGGAGCGAGAACGGTTTCCAGGAGCTCGGCGTCGTCGGTCGACAGCGGGACCCGGCCCGCGCGGTCGGCGACCGCGAACAGGGCGAGGAGACGCCCGCTCACCGTGAGGGGCGCGAGCGTGCGGAAGCCCGCCCGCCTGAGGCGCGCGACCGCGGGCGTCGGGCGCTCCGCGAAATCCTGTCGCGAGAGCCGCGTCGCCCTCAGGCGCGCCGCGGCCGGAAGCTCGGCGAGCGGCAGGCCGCCGCCGCCGTCCACGGGGCCGCCGTCCGCGGCGTCGCCGGCCACGCCGAGCAGGGCCGCGCGCGGGACGCCGAGGCCGCGCGTGACGCGGGCGACGAGGAGGTCCGTGAGCTCGCCGAGCGGGCGCGGGGACGGCAGCTCGCGCAGCAGCGCGAGGAGGCCGTTGCGGTCGTGCACGCCGTCGCGGTACTGGAGCCGCAGGAACGCCGCCGAGAGTCCGCGGCGGACGGGCACGAAGCTCAGGGCCATGAGAAGGCCGGCGGACGTCTGGAGCGCGCCCCGCGCGTGGGGGACCGCGACCGCGAGCGGGTTCGCGAGGAGCACCTCCGCGAGCGTGAAGAATCCGGCTCCGACGAGGAGCGCGCCCGTGACCGATGCCGCCTCGCGCCCGAGGACCTCGACGTCCCAGAGCCGGTAGCGCGTCAGCGCCGCCAGGAACGCGGCGGGCACGAGGGCGAGCGGGAGGAGCGCGAGCGTCGAGAGAATCGGGATCGAGCCGCCGAGGAGGCGGGGCACGAGGTTCAGGACGACGAGAGGGAGCAGGCCGACCGCGGTGCCGAGGAGGAGGAACCGGACCTGCTTCTCCGTGAGGAGGTCGGTCGGGCGCCGGGAGACGAGAACGAGACGCGCGGCGGCGAGCGCGGCGCCGGCCGCCATCCACGCGATCTGCGCGCGGTCGAGCGCGGCGACGGCGGACGGCGCGTCGGCGATCGGGCCGAAGTAGACGCGGGCCGTCGCCGCGAGGAGCGCCGCCGCCGGGACGAACGGGAGCCATGCCCTCACGCGGCGGGCGCGGCGCGGGAACGTGAGGACGAGGGCGAGAAGGAACGCGGGGAAGAGGGCCCGGGCCGCGTCCTCCGCGAGGACCGAGACGCGGTAGAACCCGTCGAAGGGCGGCGCGGGCGTCAGCGTCAGGACGAGGCCGACGGAGATCGCGAACGCGGCGAAGAGGAGGGCTTCCCGCGAGGGGACCGGCGGGCGCAGCGTCGCCAGCGCAGAGGCGAGGAACGCTCCACCCACCGCGAAGAGGAACAGGTACCGGAGGTCCCAGGGCGCAGGCGCGGGCGTCGTGCGGAGGCGCCGCACCGCGCCGCCGCGCAGGAGGACGACGTCGGCGGCCCTGTCCGCGAAGAGCCTCGCGGGCTCGAGGGCCTCGCGGGCGCTCGCCCCGTCCACGACGAGGAGGAGGTCCCCGGGCACGAGTCCGGAGGCGGACGCGGTGGGACCGACGCGGTGAACGCGCAGTCCGTCGCCCTCGGGGGCGACGAGGACGTCGGCGCGGCCGACGGCCTCGGTCTTGCGCACCAGGCACACGGCCGACGGGATGAGGCCCGCGAAGAGAACGGACACGAGCCCGGCGCGCGCCAGCGCGCGTCCCGTCGAGACGCTCGGATCCATCCCTCCGCCTACAGCAAGGCGAATGCCAGCGATCCGGTACTTTGAATCACGAAAAACGCTTCTATTCCAGGCAGTTATGGGATTGCGGCCGCTCCGCTTCCAGGAGGGAAAACGGAATCTTGAACGGGACTATGGGGGAATGGAGGCCTAGAAGGAAAGCGCGAGGCCGCCCGCCAGACGCCGGTCGGTCTTCTCGTCGTCCTCGCCCTGGCGGCGCTTGCCGAACTCGACCGAGAAGAGAGCCCGCCAGTCGCTCCCGATCGCCCGCAGCATGGGGATCGGAAGACCCTGTGCGAGCGTGACGTCCATCGTGTCGATGTCGTTGCGAAGCGTCATGCCCGACCGGACGAGCGACTGCGTGACCGAGCGGTAGCCGAGGCCGATCGAGGTGTCCGTCGCGCGCACCCGGAGCGCGGCCTGCGCGACGCCCCAGCTCGCCTCGTCGGAGCCGATGACGCCGTCCCGCGAGCCCGAGAGCATCCCCGCGCGCACGGTGACGCGTCCGTCGAACCCACGCCCGAGGCGCGCCGAGACCGTGACCGCCGCGTCCGTGGCGACGTCGTTGGGAAAGAAGTAGAGCGAGTCGAGCCGGTCGAGGAAGTCCGCGTCGAAGAGCAGACGGTACGTGCCGTTGAGCTCGCGGCGCGAGACGTCGAGCGAGATCTCCTCGCCGTCGTGGTTCTGCCAGCCGGCGCCCGCGCGGTAGAAGGAACGCGAGAGGCGCGTCAGGTCCGCTTCGTCGGCGCCGGCCTCGCCGGGCCGCACGAACCCGTCCGCGAGGCTCTCGAAGCGGCGGGACGCGAACCCGTACAGGCGCCAGCCGTCGGGCGTGTGGACCGCGACCGTCAGCTCGGGGGTGACGCCGCGGCCGTAGATCGAGGTGTCGCCCGTCGCGCCCCCCTCGACGACGAGAACGTCGCCGAGGCGCAGGCCCGCGATGCCGCCCGCGCGCGTCTCGTGCGCGATCGGGACGGTGCTGCCCGCGTAGTCGGCCGTCGTCGCCCGGTAGCCCACGGACACGCGCGCGTAGCTCGACGTGCCGAGGTCGGTCTGGTAACGGGCCGTCACGTCCACGGCGTCGGAGTTGCGCGCGAAGAGGTCCGCGGCGGGGCCCGTCGCGAGGAGGTGCGACTGGGTGATCACGCGCGCCGAGACGGCGGCCTGGGCGTTCGGGGAGACGGAGCCGCTCCAGTCGAGCGCCTGCGCCGAGAAGTGCGCCGGGTCCGTCTCGGCCGTGAGGCTCTGCTGGCGCGTCGAGATGTGGACGGACTGAGAGGAGCCGGCGTCGACGTCCAGCGCGATGCTCGAGCCGTCGCCCGTCTTCTCGCCCGAGAGGTCCGCGAGGCGCGCGTACTGTCCCGACGCGCCCCACTTCACGCCCGCGCCGAGAGCGCCCCGGACGTCGAGCTGGGTGCGCGAGAGCGAGGAGGTGCCGAGAGCCCCGAACCCCGCGGTCGTCGTGACGGCGGCGTGGAGCGGCAGCGCGACGCGCGTGTCGCGCGAAGAGGCGAGGAGCGTGGCCGGCGCCGCGGGAGCGGGCGTCGCGTCGAGCGCCGCCAGGAGTGCGGGCACGTCGCGCAGGACGTCCCCCGCGACGACCGCGCGGGCGCTCCACGGGTCCAGGGCTCCGTCCGGGGTCTCGGGCAGGACGCCGGTCGGGCGCTCGAGGTCGATGCGCATGAACGAGAGCGTTCCGTCGTCGGAGGCCGGCCGATGGAAGAGGCGCGCGACGGCGGGGCGGAAGCCCGGGACGACCGAGAGAACCGTGTAGAGCCCCTCGGCGGCGTTCGGGATGACGAACGTCCCGTCGGGCTCGCTCTTGATGAGGCGCAGGAACGTCGCCCCGCCTGCCGTCACGCCGCGCACGATGAGCGACGCGCCGGGCATCGGGCGGCCGTTGGCCCGGACGACGCCGGAAAGGGGAGCGACGACGGCCGCGGGAGCGGCGGGCGGCGCCGCGGCGGCCGCGCGCCCCGGCAACGACGCGACCACGAGGCCGGCAAGGAGGGCGGCGGAGGGGCGAATCGTTCGCGGCACGGGGCTACCGGTCCGGGTATCTTCCGCCCGTTTTCTGCGCGGCGTCAACGGCCTTTGGAAAGAGTCTCCGTTCTCAGGAGGCGGGCGGCCCCAGGCCCGCCATGGACCTCAGGACGTGCCGGGCGATCGAGGGGTTCTCCTTGAGCCGCCGCGTGGAATAGGCATACCAGTCCCGCCCGTACGGGACGTAGACGCGCAGCCGGTGGCCGGCGTCGAGAAGGCTCTTGCGGAGGACCGGGTCCACGCCGAGGAGCATCTGGAACTCGTAGCGGTCCTTCGGGATCCGGAGGCGGTCGATCGTCGCGAGGGCGAGCTGGACGCAGGCCTCGTCGTGCGTCGCGATCGCGGCGTACGCGCCGCCGGAGAGCTGCTTGTCCACGAGGGCCGCGAACGCGCGGATGATCGTCTGGCGGTCCTTCCAGGCGATCGTGGCGGGCTCGACGTAGATGCCCTTGCAGATCCTCACGTTCACGTTCTTCTCGAGGAGGCGTCCGAGGTCGCCGAGACTGCGCCTGAGGTAGGCCTGCAGGACGGCGCCGACGTCGAAGCGCTCCTTCAGGGCGAGGACGAGCTTCACGGTGGACTCCGTGTACGGGCTGTCCTCCATGTCGAGGCGCACGAACATCCCGTGCGCCTGCGCCCGGGTGCAGATGGCCGTGCAGTTCTCGAGCGCGAGCGCGGGGTCGATCGCGAGGCCGACGGCGGTCGGTTTCACGGAGACGTTCGCGGAGAGGCCCGACGCGGCGATCGCGTCGATCGTCTTCAGGTACTGCTCGCGCGTGGCGACCGTCTGGTCCGGGTGTGTGACGCTCTCGCCGAGGACGTCCACGGTCCCCATGGCGCCCTCGGCGGCGAGGCGGCGCATCGTGTCGAGCGCGGACTCGAGCGTGTCGCCCGCGACGTAGCGCGAGGCGACCTGTTTGACGATCGCCTTCGGGACGAGCGGAAGCGTCGTGACGACGAGACGGTCGAAGAGTGCGGTCATGAAGGCTCCGGTTCCGGCGTGCGGGCGAGGACGAGCCCGCGGATCTCGGCGGCGCCCGCGCGAGCGAGCGCGCCTGCGGCGGAAAAAAGGGTGGCGCCCGTGGTCGCGACGTCGTCCACGAGGACGAGGACGCGGCCCCGCGCGGATTCCGACGCGGCGAACGCTCCGTCGACGTTCGCGCGCCGGCGCGCTGCAGGCAGTTCAAACTGGGGCTGCGTGTCCCGCGTGCGCGCGAGGAGACCCCGGGCGGGAAGGTGCAGGCGGCGCGCCGCGGACTCCGCGAGGAGGGCCGCGGGGTCGTAGCCGCGCGCGCGGTTGCGCCGCGGCGTCGAGGGCACCGGGACGAGGGCGTCGGCGCCCTCCGCGAGACCCGCGGCGCGGGCCGCGTCGGCGAGGCGGGCGCCGCAGGGTGCGGCGAGGAGGTCCCAGCCCCGGAACTTGAAGGCGTGGAGGAGCGTCTTCAGGCCGTCCGCATAGAGACCGAAGGCGGCGCTCCGCGCGACGGGCGGCGGCTCGCGCCGGCAGGAGGCGCAGGGACCGCCGTCGCCGGGCAGCGCGCAGCGCGGGCACGCGGCGTCCGGGGCGAGCCGGGGCAGGGCGGCCCAGCACGCGGGGCAAACGCCTCCTCCGCCGGTCTCCAGGCGGGGCGCGTCGCACACGGCGCAGCGCGAGGGCACGAGCAACGCGAGGAGGGAGGCGATTGCGGGCGCGCCGGGGAGAAGGCGAGGCGGCTCCGGACCGGGCACGGCGCCGATTCTAGACGAGCGAGAAGCGGCGTCCGTATGATCGGCATGCCTCATTGCGTTGACGTATCCTCGCGCTCGATGCGCAGGCTTTTTCTCTCCGCCGCCGGGCTCGTCCTCCTCGCCGCCGCGTCCTCCGCACGGGCCCAGATCGGGCCGCCGCGATCGATGAATTACCCGTTCGCGGTCGGCGCGGGAGGGGAGTGGGTCACGGACACCGGCCAGGCCTCCGACGTCACGTCGTTCTCGAGCGGGGGCTACCATTTCTTCGCCGAGGTCGTCCTCGAGCAGGGCGTCTTCCTCCAGTTCCGCTACATGAACTTCTCGCTCCCGGGCACGCCGGTGGTCCCCCCGTTCGCGGCGCCGACGTCGGCGCCCGACGTCCGCGTGAACGCGGGCCTCGCGTCGGTCGGCTACCTTTTCCGCGAGCCGTGGTGGGACGCGGGCTTCTTCGGCGGCGTCGGCGTCTACGCGCTGGACCCGAGGCCGCCCACGGGCGACCAGACCTCGACGGACGTGAGGGAGACCGTGCTCGGCTGGCACGCCGGCCTCGTCACGTCGTTCCACGTCGCGCAGCGCTGGGACGTGCGCCTCGAGGCCACGGGCTACCTCCTGCGCACGGACGCGAACCACAAGCCGATCACCCTGGGCGGGTCTGTGGCTTATCACTTCTGAGACGAAGAGAAGAATCTCTTAGAAGGCAAGAGAGTTGGGAGCCCTCCCGCTGCGAGGTTAGAGGGGGGCAGAGGGGGGAGCGAGACAGCCTCTCACCCGAAGTCCGTTCCTTCTACGCTCCCCCCGTACAAAGGTGGGCTCCCACCCGACCTTGCGGTCGGGCGGGGATTGCGGCGGTGGGATGGACTAACTGAGGGTTACTGTGTGGAGGGAAGAAAGTGTGGAGGGCCCGTCGGCCGGAAGGCCGCCGGGAAATAGGGAGGAAGTGAAGACCGGCGTTTTCATTTGACTTTGCATCGAATGCCCGTTTCGATCTCCTGCCCAGGTATACGCAAGCGCGATGCCTCTGGTTTACTTCTCGAGCGTTTAGCCCCCAAACGTCTTACCTGCAATACTTAAGTATTACGCGACGCATAATCACGTGTCGGACCGGCACTCCGAAACGCGCCTTCCAGGGGACGATTTGGTGCGAAATCGACACCCGGGCGTGAGACGTTGTCTCAGGTGCCTTCGGCCAGAGGCAGGAGCGTCGAGTCCTTCTTGATCGAGAGGGAGAGCTCGACGCGGGTTCGGACGACGCCGCGCAGCGTCTGGAGCTTCTCCCGGAGGATCCTCTCGAAGTGCTCCACGTCACGGGCGCGGATCTTCAGCCGGTACCCGAAATCGCCCGAGATCGCGTAGCACTCCTGGACGTCGAGGAGATTCTCGATCTCCTCGAGAAACGGCCTCTCGAAGCGTGGATGCTCCAGCATGACGTCGACGTGAGCCACGAGCGGCATCCCGACCAGGAGGGGGTCGAGGAGCGCCGTGAAGCGCCGGATGAAGCCCTTCGTCTCGAGCTTCTTGATCCGCTCGTTCACCGACGGGGTCGTGAGACCCACGGTCTCGGCGATCCGCGCCTGCGAGATCTTGGCGTCCCGCTGGAGGATGTCGAGGATCCGGCGATCGATGTCGTCCATATAAAATTCGGCTCTTGGGTCTGGAACCCGAACTTTATACGGTCATCGGGACCGAGGCAACCGGAAACGCGGCCCCGGTGTCAATCGGGATCGGAGAGGACCGCCCCCTTGGGCAGCACGACCACGCCCCCCTCGGAGACGTGGAACCGCTTGCGGTCCTCTTCGAGGTCGAAGCCGATCTCCACCCCCGGCGGGATCTTGACGCCCTTGTCCACGATGACGCGCTTGAGCCGCGCGTAGCGGCCCACGTCCACGCCGTCCATCAGGACGCACTCCTCGACGTGCGAGAAGGAGTTGATCCTCACGCGCGGGAAGAGGATCGACCGGTGGATCGTGCCGCCCGAGATGATGCAGCCCGAGGCGACCATCGAGTCCGTCGCGAGCCCGATGCGCTGCGAGACGGCGTCCGCGAAGACGAACTTCGCCGGGGGCAGCTGCGGGGAGTGGCTCTTGATCTGCCACTTCTGGTTGTAGAGGTTGAGCGGCGGCGTGACGGAGATGAGGTCCATCGACGCGTCCCAGTAGGAGTCCACGGTCCCGACGTCCCGCCAGTAGGGCGCGAGGTCCTCGTTTCCCGGCACGCGGTTCAGGGAGAAGTCGTACGCGTACAGGCGCGCGCCGCCCTTCAGGAGCGACGGAATCAGGTTCTTTCCGAAGTCGTGCGTCGTGTCCTGCAGGGCGTCGTGCTCGAGGGCCTCGATGAGGACGCTCGCGCGGAAGACGTAGTTTCCCATCGACGCGAGCGCCAGCTCCGGCTGTCCCGGGATCGGGCGCGGCTCCTTCGGCTTCTCCTCGAACCCGATGATCCGCCCGTCGGCCGCGACCTCGAGGATCCCGTAACGTCCCGCGTCCTTGAGAGGCACCGGGAACGCGGCGATCGTCAGGTCGTGCGCGCCGTCCTCGTGGAACGCGAGCATCGGGTTGATGTCCATCACGTAGATGTGGTCGCCGCCGAACACGCAGACGTGAGAGGGCTCCTCGTCGAAGACGAGGTCGAGGTTCTGGTAGACGGCGTCCGCGGTGCCGCGGAACCAGTGCGGGCCGCGGCGCATCTGCGCGGGAACCGGGTCGACGAACTGTCCGATGTCGAACGTGAGGCGCCAGGTGCGGATGATGTGCTCGATGAGCGAGTTCGACTTGAACTGCGTCAGGACCTTGACCTTCGTGAGGCCGGAGTTCACGAAGTTGTTGAGGACGAAGTCGATGATCCGGTATCGCCCGCCGAAGGGGACGGCCGGCTTGGCGCGGTCCCGCGTGAGCGGGAAGAGACGCTCTCCCATGCCGCCCGCGAGGACGACGGAGAGCACGTCTCGATGCTGGAGGATCTTCACGGCGGCGCCTCGAACTTCCGGCGCCATCGTACCGCGTCGCCGCGGCGCGCTTGAGGCGTGCCCGCGGCCCGCGTCTCGGGTATCGTGACGCGGCGATGGCGACACGCGACCTCTACTCCGCGCTCGGCGTGGCGCGCGGCGCCTCGGAAGCCGAGATCAAGAAGGCGTACCGCCGCCTCGCGCGGAAGTACCACCCGGACGTGAACCCGGGCGACGCCTCCGCCAAGAAGAAGTTCCAGGAGATCGCGTCGGCCTACGAGATCCTCAAGGACGCCCGGCGGCGCAAGCACTACGACCTGACGGGCGATACGGGCGAGCCCCCCGAGGCGGGCGCGTGGCCGCCCGGCGGCGGCGCGCCCCGCGGCGCCCCGCACGCCGGCGGATCCCCGTTCGGAGGCGCGTCCCCGGGCGCCGGACCCGGCGGCGGCTTCCGCTGGACGGGCGACTTCGGCGACCTCTTCTCCGACCTCTTCTCCGGCGGCGCGCCGGGCGTCGGCCCGCGCGGCGTCGCCGAGGAGGACGACGACGCGGCCGCCCAGCTCACCGTGCCCTTCCGCGAGGCGGTGCTCGGAGGGACGGTCTCGTTCCGCGCGCGCCTTCCGCGGCGCTGCGCGCGCTGCGGCGGCTCGGGCCGCGCGGGCGGCAGCCCCTGCCCGGTCTGCCGCGGCCTCGGCGAGGTCGTCGCGAACGAGAAGATCACGATCCGCATCCCGGCCGGAGTCTCGACCGGGTCGAAGGTGCGCGTGGCCGGCAAGGGCCGCACGGAGGAGGGAGATCTCTACGTCGCGCTCACGGTCGAGCCGCACCCGTACTTCGGGCGCGAGGGCGACGACATCCTCACGGAAGTCCCCGTGACGGTCCCCGAGGCGTACCTCGGGGCCGAGATCGACGTCCCGACGATCCACGGACCCGTGCGCGCGAAGATCCCGGCGGGGACGGCCGCCGGCCAGCGTTTCCGCCTCAAGGGGTTCGGCGTGAGGAGCGGGCGCGGCGCGGACGGCGACCACTACTACCGCGTGACGATCGCGATGCCCGAGCACGTCACGGCCGAGGGGCGCGACCTCGCCGGAAAGTTCTCCGCGCTCTACGGGCGCGACCCGCGCGCGAACCTCCCGTCGGGGCTGTGAGGCGCAGGCGCGAAGCGCCGGGCGGAAGGGAGCGAGCGCAGCGAGCGTCGGAAACCCGCCTGACGGGTTTCCCGAATGCGGCCGCTACTGCTTGTCGGTCATCGACCGGACGGCGGCCAGCGCGCTGTCGAGCTGGAAGTCCGGGCGGAGCGTGACGCTCTGCGGCGCCTGCGCGAGGGAGGCGGCGTCGCCGGACAGGTAGTTCAGCGCGCCGTTCTGGGACCACCAGTACGTGGGCACGTCCGACGGCGAGACGATCGTGCCGACGACGACCATGAAGGGCAGGTCGATCCCCGCCGGGAGCGGGAACCCGCGCGCGCCGCGCCCGATCGGGGTCGTCCGCGAGTTGGCGGCCTTGCCCGAGGCGTTCCACTCGGGCGTCGTGTAGTCGTCGGGGAAGGCGATGTGCAGGACCTGCTGCGTCCGCGTCGCCAGGTCCGCGAAGGACGCGACGATGCCGCCGTTCGTCGCGGGATCCCGCTGCACCGCGGGATACATGTACGCGGACGCCGGGAGGTTCCGGTTGTCCGTCGGGCCGGCGGCACCCGCGAGCTCGTTGAGGTTCAGCGCGACGACCGTGTCGACGTTCAGCGCGCCGTCCTCGATGAAGAGGGACGCGTAGCGGGCCTGCGAGAGGGCGGCCTCCTCCCACCACACGAGCGAGAGGATCGAGCGCGACTTCATCACGACGTCGCCCGTCGAGTCGAAGTCCCGATAGGTCTGGCGCGTCACGAGGATCCGGGGGTTCACCGAGAAGTACATCCCCGAGTTCGGAAGGAAGCGGCCGTCGGCCCAGCCGCCGTCGCGCCAGATCGAGACGTGGACGTCCGCGACGAATCCCTGGACCTGGAGGCTCGTGTAGACGACGAAGATCGTCTGGGTCGAGTCGTCGAACTCGAGCGCCTCCCCGAACTTGATGAGGGAGCTGAAGCTGCCGCCCACGACCTCGACCGTCGGCGTCTGCCCGGGGAGCGTCCGGCGCAGGGCGACGACGGGGGTGGCGGCATCGGTCGCGTTCGCGCCGCTGACCACCTCGCCGTAGCTCGCCGCGAAGACCTCGTAGAGCGTCCCGTTCTTCGCGAGGACCGCGCTGGCCGCGTCCGCTCGCGGGGCCGCAGCGCAGCCGAGGACCGCGAGCCCGAGGAGGGCGGCGCGGAACCGGGATGCGAACGGGCGGGACGAGGCGATCGCGGCGGTGTTCACGTCAGCTCCGGAGGTTGATGACGTTGCGGAAGTCGAAGACGTCGAGATACGCGCGCAGGTTCCGGAAGTCCGGATAGAGGCGCGCGAGGCGGTCGAAGTAGTCCTGCGACGCGGCGGCGTCGCCCGAGAGGTGCGAGGCCTCGCCGAGGAGGTAGAGGAGGTTCTTCTCGGCCTCGAGGTCGCCGGCGACGGCGACGCGGGCGAGGCCCTCCTCGCCGAACCAGCGGGCCTGCTCGTAACGGTCCTGCTTGAGGTAGCCGAAGCAGAGGTCGAGGAGCGGGTAGACGGTGAACCCGCGGGCGGCTTCCTTCTCGAGCGTGTCGAGCGCCGCGTGCACGAGGGCGAGCCCGTCGGCGACGCGGTCCTCGGCGATCTGGCAGTAGCCGAGGTTGTCGGACCACTGTGCGCGCGGCACGGAGAGAAGCGCGGCCTCTCCGGCCGTGCACTCCAGGGCCGAGCGGTACGCGGCGGCCGCCTCGCCGAAACGGCTGTCGGCCGCCAGGGCGTTGCCGACCTCGTTGAAGCAGGCGCCGATCAGGCGGACGTCGCCGATCTCCTCGGCGTGGCGCCGCGCGAGGTTCGCGTAGAAGAAGACCTTGCTCCGCTCCTTCCGGAGGCGGTAGATCGCGGCGCTCGAATAGGCCGCGCGGAACGCCGTCTGCGGCTCGCGCGAGCGCAGGAGGATCCGCTTGAGCTCGACGAGCTCGTCGGCGGCCGGACCGGTCTCGGCGGCCGCGGCGGCGCGGCAGACGTAGATCCAGTCGACGAACGCCGGGTCGGCCGTCTCGCGCGCGGAGGCGAGCGCCGCGTCGTAGCACGCGAGGGCGGCCGCGAACGCGCCCTTCTCGAGCTGGACGAGGGCGTCGCGGCGCGAGGCCTCGGCGGCGGCGCGGGCCGCGGCGGCTTCCGTCGTCGCCTCAGCCATTGGTGTCGTCTCCCGGGTCCTCGTCGTTGCGCGCCTTCTCGACCTGCATCCGCTTGAAGGCGATGAACTCGCTCACCTCGCGGCGCGTCTCCGGCGGCAGGGCCGCCCAGTCCTCGAACGGAGCGGTGACGCCGGCGTCTTCTCCGGCGTTCGCGCGCGCGGCGTCCGCGGCGGCGGGCTCCTCGAAAAAGTGGCTCATCGACAGCTCGAAGACCTGAAGGATCCGGAAGAGAGTGTCGAGGCCGACCTTGTACTCACCGTTTTCCATCCGGGAGAGGTCGGATTGCGTGACGCCGATGCGCGCGGCGAGATCCGCCTGGGTCAGATGCCGGCTCTTCCGGATCTGACGGATCTTCTGCCCCACGAGGAGGATCTGGGACGCACGCGGCACGGCACTCATGAGCGCTGACCAAGTAAGATAGACCTTCGGCCCGGCCATTTCAAGCTCGTTCCGAGCTCTCCGAGGGACGCTACTTCATTGAAGAACAAGATCTTCCTGCTCTCCGAGCTGCTCCGCCGGGACCTCGCGGCCCGGTACGCCGGGAGCTTCGCGGGCCCCTTCTGGGCGGTCCTGAATCCGGCCATCATCTGCGCCCTCAACGCCTTCGTTTTCGCCTACGTCCTGAAGATCCCCACCCCGAGGGGATTCGGAGGGACGTACGTCGAATTCCTCCTCGCGGGGATGCTCCCCTGGCTGGGAGTGCAGGAGGCTATCGTCCGGGGCACGACCTCGATCACCGACCAGGCGCACCTCGTCAAGAAGCTGAGGTTCCCGGTCGCGCTCCTGACGCTCTCCTCGGTCGGCGCGGCCCTCGTCATCCAGACGATCGGCATCGCGCTCCTGTCGGCGTTCCTCGTCGTCTCGGGCCGGGGGCACGTCCAGCCCCTCCTCCTCCTCGTCGCGTTCGCGTTCGAGCTCCTCGTCCTCGCGGGCCCCGCGCTCATCCTCGCCTCGCTCAACCCGTTCTTCCGCGACCTCGCGCAGATCCTCCCGCCCGTCCTCATGATCGCGTTCTACGTGACGCCGATCCTCTACGCCGAGGAGCTCGTCCCGGCGTTCGCGGCCCCCGTCCTCGCGGTGAATCCCCTGCGCGACGTCGTCGCGCTCTTCCGCGCGGCGCTCTTCGGCATGGCGCCGCCTCCGGTGCGCCGTCTCGGCGTCGAAACCGCGGCATTCATCGTGCTAGGCTTTGCGGGACGTCAGCTGTATCGCCGGCTCCGGCCGGCATTCGCCGACCTTCTCTAGGCCCGAATTTGCGCTCGCCCGCCGGCCGAAGGCCGCCGGGTTCCGTGCGTCGACAGGAGATCTCGTGAAATCGTCCGTGTCCGTCCTCCTCGTGGCTGCGGTGCTCGGCGTCGCCGGCTGTTCCACCTCGCCCAAAGCGGCGTCCCCGTCACCCACCCCGTCGCCGTCGCCCGCTTCGAAAGAAGCGCAGGCGAAGACGAACCAGCGGGCCGAGTCGCTCCTCGGAGTGAGACCCCCCGTGGAGAACGCAGGGGAGGAAGACGGCCAGGTCGCGGCCCCGGTTCCGTACGTCGACCCCGAGACCGGAAGGCGCGTCCTCAGCATCCCGAAGGGCGGCGTCGGCACGCAGTACTACGAGAAGAACGGCCGCCTGTTCCTGGCGATGGTCTCGAGCGGAGGCGTCCCGATCCTCCGGCAGGACGACAAGGCGTGGATCGTCGAGGCGCCGGCCGAGCCGAAGAAGCGCGACCCGAATGCCGCGCCCGCGGTCGAGGACCAGGAGCCGATTTACGAGGTGCCGAAGATCGAGGCCGAGGTCGTCGCGCCGAAGACGTCGAAAGACCCCTTCCGGTTCGAGGAGATCTCGGCGGGCCTGCCCCGGACCGGCATGTGGCGCGAGAACTTCGACCTCGGCGACGTGCTCGGGGACGGGCGTCCGCAGATCGTCGCGCCGCCCGCCCGGATGACGGGCCAGTCGCTCATGGTGTTCAAGCTCGGCAAGGACGACAAGGGCGCGCCGCGCTGGAGCCAGGCCCGGATCGAGCTCGAGAACCCCGACCAGCTCGACGCCGAATACGGCTTCGCGGCCGTCGCCGACGTCGACGGCGACGGGAAGCCGGACATCGTCTACGGCGGACACGGCGCCGGTCCGGCCGTCGCCTTCAACAAGGGGGGCGGCAAGTTCGTCGCCGAGGCGCGGGGGCTCCCGCGGCCGATGTCCACGCGGGCGGTCGCCATCGGCGATCTCGACGGGGACGGACACAAGGACCTCGTCGTCATCTCCGACACGGGGGAGTGGGGGATTTCGGGCGGCAGGCCCGCCCTCGACAAGGACTCCACGTACGTGCGCGGGTACGACGTCCGCGCGTTCCTGAACGACGGGACGACCTTTCGCGAGGTCCACAAGGGCCTCGAGGGCGCGTGCTTCGGGTACGCGATCGCCCTGGCCGTCCCGAAGGACGCGAGCGGCGGCCTGCCCTTCTACAACTCCGCGTGCCGGTACTTCGGCGGGGCGCCGAACCTCTTCGAGTTCGACGCGAAGGCGGGAGAATTCCGCTACGCCGGCGGCGCCGCCGTCGAGGGCTTCGGCCAGCAGGTCGGCGCGGCGGCCGGCACCTACCGGGGCCGGCCCGCGATCTACGCGTCGTATTTCAAGCGCACGCCCGGCAACGGCGTGCCGAAGATCGACGGCCAGGGCGTGACGGTCTACTTCCGCGGCGCGGACGGGAAGATGGAAGCCAGGCGCGTCGTCAAGACGCTCCGGTTCGACACGGGCTCGCCGGCCATCGCGGCCGGCGACCTCAACGGCGACGGCCTCGACGACGTGGCCTGGGCCGACGAGTCCACGCACCGCATCCGCGTCTTCTTCCAGACCGCGGCGGGCGACTTCGAGGAGCTGGCCGAGGAGCGCGAGCCCACGTTCGTGAACCATCCCACCTGCATGAGGATCGGCGACGTGGACGGGGACGGGCGCCCGGACCTCGTCCTCATGTACCAGTACCTGACGGGGGACGAGACGCGGTCGGGCGGTTTCCGGGTGTTCCGCGGCCTCGCGAAGTGAGGTTCGGGGGCGTCCCGACACTCAATGGGTGATATGCGGCCCCAACATAATTTTTCGAAATGGCCTTGACACCTTGGAATTTCGCCCCTATCGTTCCGGCAGTGTTCGGGATATCTCTATCCGATTCGGTGCTCCCTTTGCCCCAGGGCGATGGGGGCGTTGCCTCTAAAAAAATTGCGGGAGGTGATTCGATATCGCAGGCGGCGAGCGCCCACGTTCCTCTAGTCATGATCGACGTAATCACACGTTTCAATCGAAATCACCGGTAGGAGAAAAAATGAAGAAGTTTTCCGTTCTGATCGTGCTCGCGCTGCTCGCGGTTGCGGGTACGGGCTACGCGGTCACCTGCGCGTACGACAACGTGCCCGCGGCGACCCTCCTCGTCCCGTACTGGAAGGTGACGCTCAACGGCGCCACCGACTACCCGATTCCGACCGGCGGCACGGACACGCTCGTCTCCGTCGTCAACGTCTCCACCCCCGGCGTGATCGCTCACGTCACGGTGTGGAACAAGTACTCCAAGGCCGTCGTCGACTTCAACATCCCGCTCACGGGCAAGGACGTCGTGTCCTTCTCCATGCGCGACGTCATGAACGGCAAGCTCAGCCCGAACCTTCCCCAGTACAACACGACGCTGTTCCCCGATGATCCGTGCGGCCTCATCAACCCGGGCGCCACGAACGCGATCTACCAGCCCTCCATCGGCTGGGCGGCGAACCAGTTCATCCGCTTCTCGAACCCTGACGCCGTCGCGGGCCCGTCCATCACGTCCGACACGTACCGCTCGATCTCGCAGTACAACCTGACGAACCCCGACGCCATCGGGCCGCTCTTCCGCCCGACCGTGTGGCACTCCCTCGACCAGTCCGGCGACATCACGACGTTCACGTCGTCCGGCGGCGCCAACATCCTCGACACGGACAACCCGGCGTGCAGCTCCAGCTGGAGCGGGGACTCGGTCTACAAGGACGCCCTCTCGGGCTACCTGACGATCGACGTCGTCAACTACTGCACGAACTTCTTCCCCGACCAGCCCGACTTCTACGACAAGGACGCCATCGCGACGATGGGCTGGGGCCCGGCCAACGGCCTGACCTACACGCCGAACGTCCTGATCGGCGACATCTTCTACGTCGACTCGGCTGCCAACGGCGGCAACATCTCGGGCGACCCGGCCGTCGCGGTCGAGTTCGACATGCGCCTGCCCTTCACGCCGACCACGAAGACCTTCTTCGGCAAGTTCGTCGCCTCGACGACGCCCACGCAGTGCGTCGCTGAGACGACCGGCGGCGTCACCGGCTGCACGAGCTACATCAGCGGCTACGCCCCGACGTTCCAGTTCGCCGGCGACGGCCGCGAGCCCCTCGGCGACCGCTACGGCTTCCGCTACCTCGCCGACTCGGCCAACGGCCTCCAGTCCTGGATCCAGGTCTGGCGCTCCGACTACTACAACGGCGCGGCGATCAACCTCTGCAACTGGGCGAACCCGGGCTCCGGCTTCGGCAAGGGCGCGGCGAGCACGACCGGTGCGAACTCCGGCATGTACGACGCCCTCCACCAGGTGCAGATCTTCACGTACGACAACGACGAGAACGTCTACCAGGGCCAGGGCATCCCGCCCGGACCGTCCGGCCCCGGCCTGACGCCGCCCTCGAACACGTACATCTTCCTCGAGTCGCAGCGCATCAACCTGCTCACCGCCACCGGCTGGAACCCGTCGAACTTCGTCGGCGGCTGGGTCGACCTGACCCTCCGCGGCGCGACGATGACGGGCGTCGATGCGGCGAACGGCCTCTACAACATGGGTTGGGTCGGTGTCATGCACACCGCGCCCGGCGCGTTCATCAGCGTCGGCCACGCGACGGCGAACCTCAACAACCAGATGCAGTGCGCGCCGAACTTCACTGCACCAGGTACCCTCAACTAAATCTTCCCTGCATTCAGGGCGAGCGGGCGGCTTCGGCCGCCCGCTTTTTTTCTTTTGTCGGGGGAAAGGTCGGCTCGCGCGGCGGCACTCCCTGCGGAAGCTCGGTCCCCGGGCGCCTTTGAATCCTGTGCGTCTTTACAGGCGCGGTTCGGGAGGATACGATCGCTATGTCTCGTTTTATCAGCTCCTTGGCCGAGAGGAACTCAACGCGAAGCCAACCCCAGAGGGAAGCCCCTGAGCCAATGAATGCGTCCTCGATGACCAAACCCCGCTCCGCACGAGTCCTCGGCGCGGCCGCAGCGCTGATTCTCGGCTCGCTCGCCTTTGCACCGGGCCGGGCCGACGGCCAGTCGCAGTCGGCGTGCACGCTCACGGCGTCGCCGACGAAGTTCGAGGCGTATCCGCCCGGCGCGGCGCGCCCCGGCACGCTGGCGGCCACCTTCAGCTCGGCGCTCGTCCTCTTCCAGAACGCCGCCGGCGCGAACCGGATGATGATGAACGAGACGTTCGGGTACTCGATCCTCGACCTGACGAACCCGGCGAGCCCGTACGCGCTCAAGTACGACGACTTCCGCTTCGACCCCGCGAGCTCGACGACGAACCCCCTCACGCAGTCCGGCGACGGCCAGAGCGCGATCCAGACGTTCGGCGTCTCGCCCGACGGCCAGCGCGCGGCGATCGCCGTCAACGGGCCCTTCGGCGCGTGGAACACGCTCGCGGCCCGGTCGGACGGGGGCGACGGGTTCGGCCTCTGGGGCGACTTTCCGCCGAGCCGGCCCTACGGCACGGTGGTCCAGCACGTCAACGGGCGGTACATCGCGTACGCGGTCCACCAGTCGAACGGCATGACGGCGGCGGACATCACCACGCTCCCGACGTCCGTTCCCCAGCCGCTCCCGAGTCTGAACATCCCGTACGACCAGACGGCCCTGCCGCCGGCCTACGCGCCGCCTCTCCTCCTCAAGGGGAACTACCTCGTCTACCGGACGGGAACGTACCCCAACGCGGCCGTCACGGTCATCGACGCCTCGAACCCGGGGAACCCGGGCGCGATCGCGTCGGCGTTCAAGACGGTCTCGATCCCGTACCTGACGAGCGACCCGAACCACCGCGCGCCGGCCAACTTCACGGCGGCGCTCGACCCCGGGGACGCGACGAAGCTCTGGATCCTCATCGAGGTGAGCGCCGCGAGCGGCGAGAAGGCTCCGAGCTACGGCCTCGTCGCGGTCACGAAGGACGGGACGGGCAACCTCACGGCGGCGGCCGCCCCTGGCCTCTTCGGGGTCCCGTGGCAGCCCGCCGAGACCTGGGGGAACGCCGGTTACGCTTCGGCGCTCGTCGCGCAGAACGGGAATCTCTTCGTCGTCATGTGGGCGCAGCGCTCCCTGCCGAGCCAGCAGTTCGGGTTCTACGCGACCACGGCCTCCGCCTGGACACAGACCCCACCGGCAGGCCTTCCGTTCCAGCAGGTGGCCGCGCCCGGCTTCAACCTCCCCGCGACCAACGCGTCGGCGCTCGGGGGCGGCGGCGTCGCTCCCGCGGCGAACGTCTTCCAGTACTTCCCGACGGGCCTCGCCGCCTACGCCGATCCCGCTCGCGTGCGCGCCCGTCAACCCGAAGGCGACGAGCACGCTCACGGCGCACGTCCGTACGGCGTCGCGGTCCCGAACAACGGCACGGTGTTCATCGGCGACGAGGTGGACATCACCGCCGGCCGTCGTCCCGCCGCCGATCGCAGACCCCGCTGGTTGGCGGCGGCGGGTGGTCAACTGCGGCTGGAACTTCGACTTCGACTTCCACTCGGGCGCCGCGCTCGAGGACGCCGGCGCGACGCCGCGAATCAAGCTCCCGACAACGCCGCGTTCGGCAGTCCGGGTCCGACCCCGTCCTCGCCATCTTCCTCGTCGGACCGTGCGACCCGGCATACACGGACTTCCGGCTTCCCCGTCGACCGGGACCGGTGCTGGACAGTCGGTCCTGAGCAACGCCTCCACCGGCGGCTCCGGACTTCACAGGGGCCGAAGCAGCCGGGACGTCGAAGCCCACGACGCATCGCGATGGAGGCGCAACAACCAGTACGGGACGAGCGGCACGGCGACGTTCACGATCAACTGGAAGGTCCCGGCCGCGAAGGTCGCGTCCACGCAGATCCTCGTCGGCGCGCCTCGCTCGTCGAGCGCGTCGGACGGCCACCCGACGCGAACGGGTACAAGTGGTATTTCGGCGACACGCCGACGAACTCTCACGGTCTGCTCACCGGCGAGCTGCGACGGACTGCTTCGTGCGTCCCGTCGCGAACCAGCCGTCGGGACGCACTACTACTGGCTGACGGCGACATACGCCAACGGCTTCTCGACGCCGGACTACGACGGGCACGACGACGTCGGCCTGCCGTTCACGATCGCGAACTTCGTCGCCGGCGTTCACGGTCAACGGCTCCGCGTGCGGCCCCATCACCGCGCTCGATCAACAACCCCGTCAACGTCGTCAACAACTCGCAGCGCGGCAGCGGGATCACGCGCGACGTACCAGTACAGCCTCTGCCGCCGGCGGGTCCGTGCGCGGACAACTACCTCCCGTTCACGATCAACGACTCCTCCGGGGCGACGGGCACGATCCCGATCCCGGCAACGACCGGCGACATACGCCCTCAAGATCAAGGCGACGTACACGGGTGGGACGGGCGGAACGGTGTCCTGGCCTGACCCGGCCGGCGCCGCGTACTTCACGGTCAACGCCGTGAACATCCCCGCGACCACGGTTTCCTCGATCATCCCGAACCCCGTTCCCGCCGGCAGCAACGTCACGCTGACGTGCTCGGCGGTCGGCGGGTCCGGGTCTTACACGGGATGGGCGTGGTACAGCAACGGAAACCAGGTCAGCACGCAGAATCCGTACACGTTCACGGCGACGAACGGCGGGACCGACGCGACGTCACGTATCCGGTGACGTGCACCGCGACCGACAGCAACGGGCAGACGAGCCAGCAGAGCCCCGTCGCGAACGCTGACGATCCTCCACTCCGTCAAGCCCGTGGTCTCGGCATCCGTCAACCCGTCCAACATCGTGGGCGGCCAGTCCGCCACGTTCACGTGCAGCGCGACCGGCGGGACGGGGAGTTACACGCTCTACCAGTGGGCCACGGGCCTTCGGAGTGGTCTCGGGCCAGAACCAGAGCACGTACGCGGTCACGATCAACGAATACGACGGGCTCGACGATGACCCAGCAGCTCTCCTGCAGCGTGACGGACACCGCGAGCGCGGTCGGCACGTCGTCGTCGCCTGCAACCCTGACGATCACGTCGTCCACCTCGGGACCGCCGAGCGGCGGCGCGCTGGCGGTGACGGCGAGCGCGACGCCGAACCCCGTGCCGGGCGGCCAGTCGAGCACGTTCTCGTGCTCGGCGAGCGGCGGGACGCCTCCCTACAACTACGCGTGGACCGTGCCCGGGCTGCCCGGGAGCATCGCGGGTCCGCAGGTCACCTACCCCACGACCAACGTGTCGACGACGCAGACCGCGCAGATCGCCTGCACGGCGAGTGACTCCGGGGGTCACAACGGAACGTCCATCGTCACGCTGACGATCAATCCTTCGGGTCCGCCCTGTCCGTCGATGGACTTCACGGTGCTTCGGAACGGCTTCGCGCTCGCGCCGCCGATGGCCTCGAACGCGGGAGAAACCCTGGTCTTCTCGGTCTCGTCGGGCTTCGCGGCGGGCTCCGCGCCGTCGTACAAGTGGGACTTCGGCGACGGCAGCCCGACCGTTTCCGGCGCGGACGCGACGTACGAGACGCACGCGTTCACCGCCGCGGGCACGTACACGGTCACGCTCCAGCCGACGAACTCGCTCGGCCTCTACTGCGGGGGCAAGTCGTACCAGATCACGGTCGCCGGGCCGAGCGGCAACTTCACGCCCTCCTACGACGACGGGTCGATCTTCGTCACGACGAACGTGACCGCAGGCAAGGTCGTGCGCTTCACGGCGGCCGAGCCCTCCGCGGATTCCTACGACTGGGACTTCGGCGACGGGACGGCCCACGGGACGGGACCGACCGTGCTGCACATCTTCGCCGCCGGGACGCCGGCCGTGACGCTCCACGTTTCGAAGGGCGGCGCCACGGCGACGTCGACGCCGCTCACGCTCACCGTGATCGCGCCCCCCGAGCCCCCGAAGTGGGTCGTGCCGGGCATGGCCTACGTGCAGGGGCAGGTCGCGGGCACGACCTGGCAGTCCGACGTGACGATCATGAACCCCTCGACGCTCGCGGCGACCTACTCGGTCGCGCTGCTCGACGCGCGCCACCCCGTCACCGACTACTCGCAGCTGTCGTGGACGACGTTCACGGTGCCGGCGCTCGGCACCATCTCCGACTCCAACGTCCTTCCCGACGTCTTCGGCCAGCCGCTCGGGGCGTACGGCGCCCTCATGGTGCGCGGAGACCTCGCGCCGCTGCCGCCGGTCATCACGGCGCGCACGTTCAACAACGGCGATCCGACGAAGGGCACGTTCGGCCTGTCGGTGCCGCAGTCGTCCGTTGCGGGCGGCGTCTCGACGCAGGCGGCGCCCGCCGCGTCGGTCCTGATCGGCCTCAAGCAGAATGCGGCCGCGTACACGAATCTCGGCCTCGTGAACCTCCACAACGACTGGGCGACGGTCGAGCTCGACTTCTCCGACGGGACCTCGGCCGCCGATCTCGGCACGCTGACCGTGCAGATCAACCCCTACCAGTCGTACCAGATCAACAAGGCCCTGCAGGACGGCCGCCTCGTGGCGGGCGCGGGCTTCTTCGGCACGAACGGCCCCCCGACGAGCGACCTGTACACCGTCAAGGTGAAGGTGCTCGAGGGCACCGCGGTCTACCCGTACGCGACCGTCATCGACACGGCTTCGACCGACGCGACCGTCGTGACGCCGACGGCGAGCCCGTCGAATTCCTACCGCCTTCCGGGCATCGTCCGGCTGACGGGCGCAAACGGCGAGAAGTTCCGCAGCCGGGTCACGATTTCGAACCCGTCGTTCGCGTCGCGGACGGTCCACCTCGTCTTCTCGTACGTCGCCTGCAAGGGAGGCGTCTGCGCGAACCCCACGACGAACTTCGTCGACGTCAAGATGTCCCCGGCGCAGACGCAGACGTGGGACGACTTCGTCAGGGTCTGGCTCACCGCCAACCTCATCCCCGTGGACGACGCGGCGAGCTACCAGACCTCGTTCCTCGACGTCTCGCCCGCGCCCGGCGACACGAATTCCGACCCGCTCGTCGTCATCGGCGAGACGTACAACGACCTCGGCCTGGCGACCGACGGCGCGTCGAACGGCCACGTCGGGCTCCAGATCCCGGGTTACACGCCGCTCGACGGCGCGAGCTCGACGGGCGCGTACAAGCGCCTCGCCTTGACGGGGCTCGCATCCACGGCGAGCACGAGGAGCAACCTCGTCCTCTTCGTCATCGGCGGCGCGACGGGCAAGTGGGCGAACATCCACCTGTACTCGCCGGAGGGCACGCTGCTCAGGAGCATTCCGGTTCCCGTGGACGGCTTCACGGTGTCGAACGGGACGCTCTTCTCCGGCCTCTCCGGCGACCTGAGCCGGGTCTCGGCGGTCATCGACAACATCGACGCCGGCGTGACCGTGGGCGCCTACGCGACGATCATCGACAACAAGTCGGGCGACTCCACGTTCGTGAGGGCGACGCCCGTCCCCTGATCCCCCCGAAGGAACCGCGCGTGACCAGGCCCGGACCCCGCGTCCGGGCCTGACGTTTTCGGGGCCGGGGGAACCGGGGTGCGGCTAACATTCCGGCGACCGATGCCCGAGACCCCCACGGCGTACTCCTTCAGGAATCTCTCGAAGGTCTACCGCCTCTACGCCGCGCCGCGCGACCGCCTCCTCGAGGCCCTCACGGGCCGGTCGCGGCACGCCGAGGTGCACGCGCTCCGGAACGTCTCCGGGGTCGATCGAGAAGGGCGCCGTCCTCGGCGTCATCGGCGAGAACGGCTCCGGCAAGAGCACGCTGTTCAAGATCCTCGCGGGCACGACGGCCGCGACGTCGGGCTCGGTGAACATCTCCGGACGGATCGCGTCGATCCTCGAGCTGGGCTCGTCCTTCCACCCGGACGACACGGGCCGCCGCAACGTGATCCTGCAGGCGGCGCTCGCGGGCCTCTCGCGCGAGGAGGTGGCCGACGCGCTCCCCGAGATCGAGGAGTTCGCCGAGCTCGGCGACTTCTTCGACCGGCCGGTGAAGACGTACTCCTCGGGCATGCAGATGCGGCTCGCGTTCGCGGTCGCGACCGCGGTCCTCCCGGACGTGATCCTCCTCGACGAGGCGCTCGCGGTCGGCGACGGGCGCTTCCAGAAGAAGTGCGTGGACCGGATCTTCGAGCTCAAGGCCTCCGGGAAGACGATCTTCTTCTGCAGCCACGCGATGTACTACGTCTCGACGCTCTGCGACCGCGCCCTGTGGCTCAACGCGGGCCGCGTCGAAGCCGACGGGAGCGCGCAGACCGTCGTCCTCGAGTACGAGCGGTTCCTCGCGCGGAAGGACCGCGCGGTGCCGCCGCACGGGGCCGAGGCGGCCGTCCCCGCCGGGACGCACGCCAAGCTGCGCGAGGTCGTCGTGACCGGGGCGGACGGGACGCCGAAAGAGGAGTTCCGGCCCGGCGAGCCGTGGGCGGTCGAGCTGGAGTTCGCCGCGGACGAGCCGGCCCGGCCGCTGCAGATCCACCTCGCCGTCTCGTCGCGGGACAACGTCGTCTGCTTCTCGGCGGATTCCCGCCTCGACGGGTCGGGCCCGTTCGTCGGGCAGGGCGTCTACCGCGTCCGCATCGGCATCGACTCCCTGCCGCTCGGCAAGGGGGAGTTCGTCGTCTACGCGTACGTCGGCGACGAGCACGGCCTCGCGCTCTTCGACGCGCGGAGCGACCGCACGTTCCGCGTCGAGTCGGACACGTGGCGGAGCGGCCTCCTGACCCTCCCGGCGGTGTGGCGCACGCTCGCCCCGCACGGCGGCCCCGCGTGAAGATCGTCTACGTTCTCGACTCGCTCGGGCTCTCGGGCGGCGTGAAGGTCGTCGTCGAGCAGGCGGAAGGGCTGCGCGCGCGAGGCCACGACGTGACGCTCGTGACCCGCGAGGCGGAGCACGGATGGCTCGACATCGGCGTTCCGGTCGTCGAGGTGCCCGTGTTCGACCGGACGACGCTTCCGGAGGCGGACGTCCACGTCGCGACGTGGTTCCCGACGGTCGCCCCCACCGTCCGGGCCCGGCGCGCGCGCCGCGTCTTCCATTTCTGCCAGGGCTACGAGGCTCCCCACCCGCACACGCTCCACCGCCTGGACGAGATCGACGAGGCCTACCGCCAGCCGATCCCGAAGCTCCTCGTGTCGGCCCACCTCGAGTCCATCCTCGCCCCGCGCTACCCCGGGACGTACCACGTGCTCCCGCAGGCGATCCCGGCGAAGGACTTCGCGCCGTCGGACCCCCAGCGCGCCGCGCCGCACCGGCCGCCGGTCGTGGGCGTCACGGGACTGTTCGAGGCGCCGCTCAAGGGCGTCGCGGTCGCCCTGCGCGCCGTCGCGAAGCTGCGCGAGGCCGGACGCGACGTGCGTCTCTTCCGCTCGAGCTCGCAGCCGCCGTCGGACGCCGAGCGCAGCCTTCTCCTCGCGGACGTGTACGGCCACATGCTCCCGGCCCACGTGATGCCGATCTGGTACCACGCGTGCGACGTGCTCCTGCACCCGTCCTTCGACGCCGAGGGGTTCCCGCTCCCGCCGCTCGAGGCGATGGCCGCCGGAGTCCCGGTCGTCCTCACGGACATCCCGTCCTTCCGGGTCTTCGCGGACGACGTGGTCTCGCGGGTCCCTCCCGGCGACGCCTCGGGAATGGCGCGCGAGACGGCGCGGCTCCTCGACGAGCCGTGGCTCTGGGCGACGCGCCGGGCGAAGGGAATCGAGGTGTCGCAGGCGTTCTCGCTCGACCGCGTCCTCGACCGGCTCGAGCGCATCTTCTCGGAAGGCTAGAAGATCTCGTGGTCGCCGAAGCGGTAGTCGAAGCCCCGGCTCGCGCGGTCGAAGTCGACGCCCGGGTCGAAGGCGCGCATCACGATGGTCGTGTCGGAGGCGCGCGGCGAGAAGCCCATCTCCGGCCCGCGCGCCGCGAGACCCGAGCGCGAGGCGGCCCTCAGCTCGAGCGTCTTCACGGGCGTGCCGCGCAGGGAATCCGAGATCGCGTCCAGGAGGTCGACGAGGACGCCGGAACGTTCGTCGTCGGCCTGAAGGTCTACGAGGAGCGCCCGGTCGGCGACGAGGCGGACGACGGCGTACGCGCGGGAGCGGCCGCGCCGGTCGAGCACCTGCCACGTCCGGTAGGGGACGCCGGGGCGCGCCCCGTAGCGCCAGTTCAGGACGCTCCGCGAGCGGTCGGTGCGCCAGCCCGGGCGCGCGTGGAGGATCTCGGCGAGCGCGTCGTGGGGCGCGCCGAACGGTTCGCCGGCCGCAATCCGCAGGAAGCGCCGCCGGAGGCGCGCGAGGGCCGACGCGGGCGCGAGGGGCTTCACCCACTCCGTCACGGGCTCGACGATCTTGTAGTCGCCCGTCCTCACGCCGACGAGGACGTGACGCTGGTGGGGAAACCCGAATCCGAACGGGATTCCGGCCTCGTGGCACTGGCGGTACCACTCGAAGACGAGCGTCCTGAAGATGCTCTGGCGGCCGAGCCTGCGCGCCTTCGGGTCCGTCATGACGTCGGTGGCCGAGACGCCGGGGTACGACCCCTCGGCCCCGCGGTACCGCGTCCCCCAGCTTCCGTAGAAACCGACGAGGCTCCCGTCCGCGAACGCGACGATCGACGGGGCCGGGTTCGGGTTGCGGCCGTACTTCCAGTCCCACGTGTCGACGTCGACGGGGCTCCCGAAGGCGGCCGGGAAGAGCGCGAAGACGGCGGGCCGGTCGGCTTCGGCGGCCCGGCGGACGGATACGGCCATGAGCCGATCGAGTCTAGCGCGGCGGGCGTGCGCCCGTGATCTCGTTCGTCGTCGTCGACTACCGCTCGTCCGCGCTCGCGCGGCGCGCGGCCGCGTCCTTCCGGGCGGCCGCGCGCGAGGCCGGCGTGGACGCCGAGGTCGTCGCCGTGGACAACTCCGGCGAGGCGGGCGCCCTCGCGGCGCACGTCGACCGGCTCGTGGCGCCGGGCCGGAATCTCGGCTTCGCCGGCGGCCTCAACGCGGGCGTTCGCGCCTCGCGCGGCGGGACGCTGCTCCTCGGGAACCCGGATCTCGTCTTCGGACGCGGCTCGGTCGCCGCGCTCGTCGACGCGCTCGCGCGCGAGGGGGACGGCGCGGCGGCCGGACCGGCCCTCTTTCACGACGAGGGGACGACGATCCTGCTCCCGCCGGCCGAGGAGCCGACGCCGATGGACCTCGCCCGCCGCCGCCTCTCGATGGATCCGGCGACGGCGGAGGGCCCTTTCCGGCGCCGCCTGCGGCGGGTGCTCCGGGTCCACGCCGCGGTCGCGCGGGGGGCCGCGCTCCGCGCCGAGGCGCTGTCGGGCGCGCTCATCGCCACGACGCGGCGCACGCTCGAGCGCGTCGGAGAGTTCGACGAACGGTACCGGCTCTACTACGAGGAGAACGACTGGCAGAGGCGCCTGAGGGCGCGCGGAGGACGGCTCGTCTTCGCCGCCGGATCCCGCGTCGTCCACGCCTGGTCCCAGAGCACGCGGCTCGAGCCGCGCGCCGCCGCGTGGTTCGCGGACTCCGAGCGCCTCTACTTCGGCGAGCACTTCGGAGCCCGGGGCCTCGCCGGGCTCGAGGCGCTCGCGCAGGCGCCGCCGTGGACGAGGCCGGCGCCCCCGCCGCTCCGCGGGGCGCTCTCGTGGCGCGCTTCCGGAGACGCCGGGATCGCCATTTCGCCGCTGCCGTGGTTCGCGCCGTTCGGCTGGGTGAAGCTGCCTTCCGGGGCCTCGGAGTGGGCGCCGCCGCCCGAGTACGCGCAGCTCCTCCCGGGGACCCTGTACGTGCGCGCCGTGGACCCGTCGACCGGCGCGGTCCTCGCCGAGGCGACGATCGCGGCGGCGCCGGCGACCTGACCGCCGCCCCGGGGATCGTCCCGAGAATTCGTCTCAACGTTAGGCAGAAGGGGGGTGCCGCACTCCCCGCGTAACGTGTCCGCTTCCCGGGCCTCAGGAGTACCGGCGGAGCTCCATCTAAAGGAGAGTATATGGTTAAGAAGTATTCACTTCTCCTCCTGGCGGCCTCGGCCGGGCTCCTCCTCCTGGCGTTCCGCCCCGGAGGCGCGGCCGGGCCGACCGGCTGGACCGTGGTCGCGTGGAACAACCTCGGGATGCACTGCATGGACGCGGACTTCGGCGTCTTCGCGATCCTCCCGCCCTACAACACGATCCAGGCGCAGGTCGTGAACGCGGCGGGCGCCCTCGTCACGGACCCCGCGCAGGCCGTGCTGACGTACGAGGCCGTCGCGGACGCGACGGGCTCGATCAACCGCACGTCCGCCGGAAAGACGAACTTCTGGGCGAACGTCCAGAGCCTCTTCAAGGCGTCCCTTCCCGTGGACACGGGCCTCCTCGGCCTGAAGATGCCCGGCACGGCCAACGTGCCGCAGGCGATGGGCTGGGACGCGACGCGCCAGTGGTGGATCGCGGAGGGAATTCCGCTGACGCCCTACGACGACAAGGGGGCGAAGAACACCTATCCGCTCATGAAGGTCACGGCGAAGAGCCCGGCGGGCGCCGTCCTCGCCTCCACGAACATCGTCCTGCCGGTGTCGGACGAGATGGATTGCAGCTCCTGCCACTCCTCGACGTCCGGCCTCGCGGCGCGGCCGTACGCGGGCTGGGTCTACGACACGGACCCGCAGCGCGACACCCGCCGCAACATCCTCCGGCTCCACGACGACATGAACCTCCCCGACCCGGTCTACGTCGCGGCCCTCGCGGCGAACGGCTACTCCGCGACCGGCCTCGAGGCGACGGCCGCCGGCGGCCGCGCGATCCTGTGCGCGTCGTGCCACCTCTCCGAGGCGCTCGCCGGCAGCGGCCGCGCCGGGATCGAGCCGCTCACGCAGGCGGTTCACGCGCGCCACGCGCGCGTCGTCGACCCGACCACGGGCCTGGCGCTCGACTCGACCGCGAACCGCTCGTCCTGCTACCGCTGCCACCCGGGCGCCGTCACGAAGTGCCTGCGCGGCGCGATGGGGTCGGCCGTCATGGCCGACGGCTCGATGCTCATGCAGTGCCAGAGCTGCCACGGCTCGATGAGCGCCGTCGGCGCCGCGGGGCGCACGGGCTGGCTCCAGGAGCCCTCCTGCCAGCAGTGCCACACGGGGACCGCGACGCAGAACTCCGGCCAGATCCGCTACACGTCCGTCTTCGACGCGTCGGGCGCGCCGCGCGCCGCGGCGAGCACGGTCTTCGCGACGACCGCGAACGTGCCGGCCGCGGGCTTCTCCCTCTACCGCTTCTCGACGGGGCACGGCGGCCTGCAGTGCGCCGCCTGCCACGGCTCGACGCACGCGGAGTACCCGTCCGCCGAGGCGAACGACAACCTCCAGAGCATCGCGCTGCAGGGGCACGCGGGGCCGATCGCCGAGTGCTCCGCCTGCCACGCGACCATCCCGTCCCCGTGGAACGGCGGCCCGCACGGCATGCATCCCGTGGGCTCGAGCTGGGTGAGCCAGCACGACGGCGTCGCGGGCTCGAACCGGGCGGCGTGCCAGGCCTGCCACGGCACCGACTACCGCGGGACCGTCCTCTCGGCCACGTTCACGAACCGCTCGTTCTCGACCGAGCGCGGCACCGTGACGCTCGCCGCCGGGACCCTCGTCGGCTGCTACACGTGCCACAACGGGCCGTCCGGCGAGGGCGCGCCGCCCACGCCCACGCCGTCCGGGACGCCGGCCGCGACGCCGACGCCCACGCCGCGGTCGACGGCCACGCCGCCGGCGCCGACGCCGACGCCGGGACGCACGCCCACGCCGCCTCCGCCGACGGCGACGCCCACGCCGCGTCTGACGTCCACGCCGACGCCGCCTCCGCCGACGGCGACGCCGACCGCCCGGCCGACGTCGACGCCCACGCGCCGGCCGACCGCGACCGCGACGCCGGTCCCGACGCGGCGGTGGGTGGAGGAGAGCGACAACTACCAGCCGGTCGTGCGCCGCAACTAGGCGCGGCCGCAGGTCCGGATCGCTCTCCCTCTAGCGGGGGAGGGCGCTCCGGAGCCGGTCCCTCAGGCCGCGGAAGCGCTGCGCGGCCTTCCACGCCTTCGAGTTCGCGATCGCGTGCAGCGTCGTCCCGAGCGTGTGCCGCTCGGCCACGAGGGCCGTGCGCGTGCGGTGCTCGAACGCGAGGAGCTCGAGCGCCGCTCGCTCGCCGGCCGGAACCGTCCGGGCCGGCGGGAGGGAGCCCATGAACGCGCGGAAGCGTGCCGCCGCGAGCGCCCACGTGAAGCCGCGGGCCGTCTCGACGCCCTTCGCCGCGAGGCGCTCGCGGAGCGCCGGGTCGTCGAGGAGGCGCCGGATGCCCGCCGCGAGGGCCGCCGCGTCGCGCGGCGGCACGAGGAGCGCGTTGACGCCGTCGACGGCGTATTCGGACGCGCCGCCCGAGTCCGTCAGGACGCACGCGGCGCCGCTCGCCATGCCCTCGAGCCCGATGAGGCCGAAGCCCTGGAAGAGCGAGGGGTCGATCACGACGTGCACCGTGGAGAGGAGCTTCGGCACGTCCCCGCGCTGCAGCGTCCCGAGGTGCGTGTGGCGGAAGCGGGGCGCGTCGGCCGGCATCGCCGCGTGCCCGAAGAGGACGACCTCGACGTCCGCCCGGCCCGCGATCTCCGCGAGCGCGGGCAAGAGGAAGCGCATGCCGCGGCGCTCGTCCTGCCGCAGCATCGCCGCGACGCGGACGGGCGGCGCCGCGGGGCGGTCGCCGCGCGGGTAGTACACCTCGGGATCCGCGCTGATCGGGATCGGCGTCGCGACGTGGCCGTGCCGCGCCTCGATCTCGCGCGCGATCCAGGACGAGATCGTGACGATGCGCGGGATGAGGTCGTACGTCTTCGCGACGTACTCGGGCGGGTCGAACCCGAACCAGCCCTCGTAGTCCTGGACGTAGTAGGCCGTCTGGATCCCGCGGGACGCCGCGGCCGCCGCGACGTGGGCCGCCGTCTGGTAGCCGGTGGCGACGAGGAGCTTCGCGGGAGGGCAGCGCTCGAGGAGCTCGGCCGACGAGAGACGCAGCGGCCGGAAGAAGAGCTCCAGGTCGATTTCCGGCGGGACGGTCTCGAGGACGACGACGCCGGCGCGCACGCCCTCGAGGACGAGCGCGTTCGCGAGCTCGAGGACGTCGGCGACGCCGCCGTAGATCCCCATGAGCGGCAGGACGAAGAGGACGTCGTACGGCGCGGGAGGCTCGGGGTCGGGCAGCGTCCACTCGAACGTGGTCGCGTCGCGCACCGCGCCGAGCGCGTTCTTCGCGTTGAACTCGGCGATCTCCCGCTCGTGCCGGTCCTTCCAGCGGGACATCAGGATCCTGAGATTCGCCGCGATGCGCTCGTCGGAGTCGGAGAAGCTCGCGCCCTGGCGGTGGTGGATCCACGTGTCGTCCGCGACCACGCAGCGCCAGCCCGCCGCGCGCGCGCGGTAGTGGAGGTCGGTCTCCTCGCAGTAGCCGCGTCCGAAGATCTCGTCGAAGACGCCGAGCGTCGCGATCACCTCGCGCCTCACGAGGAGGCAGTGGCCGACGACCGTCGTCGCGTCGGGGTAGAGCGCGGGGCTCGTGCGCGCGACGCGGCGCGCGAAGGAGAAGACGTCCTCGCCCGCGGGCAGCGCCACGGAGAGGTTGACGGCGCTCGACGCGAGCGGGCAGCACAGGCCGATCGAGGGGTCCTTCTCGCAGCGCGCGACCATCCGCTCGAGGGCGCCCTCCGTGAGAAGCGTGTCGCTGTTCAGGAGGCAGACCCACGGGGCGTTCGAGTACAGGAGCCCGCGGTTCGCGGTCTTCACGAAGCCGAGGTTCGTCCCGTTCTCGAGGAGGACGATCCCGTCCTGCGCGCGCAGGAACTCCGTCGTCCGCGCGTCGCTCCCGTCGTTGACGACGACGACGCGGGCCCACGGCGGGGCGAAGCGGCGCACGCTCTCGAGGCAGTCGCGGGTCGAGCGCAGCGCGTTGTAGACCGGGATGACGAGGTCGCAGCGCACCCCGGCGTTCGCGTCCGTCATCGTGTCAGGAATTCCTTGAACTTCCACCACGGCGTGAAGAGGCGCCACACGCGCGAGCGGGTGATCTGGTCGATCGTCGCCTGGAGCTTCGCGACGTCGGTCTTCAGGTGGGCGTTCTGGACCGCGAGAGACTGCTCCCGCGTCGAGGACTCCGAGGTCCGGCGCTCGGCGTCGGCCGCGGAGGAACGCAGGTCGGCCTCGCGGGCGGACGCCGCGGCGAGGGCCGCGCGCCCCGCCTCCACCTGGGCCCGCGCCTCGGCGAGCGCGTGCCGGAGGGCCTCCGCCTCCGCACGGGACGCCGCGGTCTCCGCGCGGGACGCTGCCGCCGCGTCGCGGAGGGCGTAGAGGTCGGTCTCGAGGCTGTCGACGAGGGCCATCTCCGTCGAGGCCGACCGGCGCGCCGCGTGCTTCTCGAAGAGGCGGCGCCGGGCCGTCTGCGCGTCCCCGGAGTGCCAGGGCTGGGCGGCCGTGATGTTCGACCCGTCGTTCCGGAGCCGGTAGACCGCCGTCACGGACGGCAGGTGGTGGAACCGCGTCTTCGCCGAGAGCCGGATGAGGAAATCCCAGTCCTCGAACTGGTCGAACGTCTCGTCGAAGCCGCCGATCTCCTGAGCGAGCGCGCGGCGGTGCGCGAGGGCGATCAGCGGAATGTCGTTCTTGTAGAGGAGGCGCGCGGCGTCGAACGTCCGGCCGTAGACGGTGATCTCTCTGCCGTCCGTGTAGCGTCCGTCGTCGCCCAGCGCCTGCTCGAGCTGGCGGACGGACGTGTAGGCGGCCTTGTACTCGTCGCTGCCGTCCAGGAAGCGGACGAGCGTCTCGAGGTGGGCGGGCAGGTAGAGATCGTCGTCGTCGAGGTACGTCAGGTACGTGCCGCGGGCGGCCGCGAGGCCCGCGTTCAGGGCGCGCGTGCGGCCTCCGGGAGCGGGCGGGACGATCACCCGGAGGGCGCGTCCGGGCGGGGACTCGAGGAGCGCGGCCGGGATCTCGCCGCCGTCGTTCACGACGACCGTCTCGAAGTCCGTGAACGTCTGGCCGCGGAGGCTCGCGAGGGCCTCGGAGAGGAGGCCGGGCCGGTCCTTCGTCCGGAGAAGCACGGAAACCCGCGGCGCATCCGCCTGGTGATCGGCCACGGATCTCATTGTAGGCGGTAAGCTTCCCGGATGCGGCCTCCGGAACTTCCCGACGAGCGGACGCTCGTGCCGTACTCGGCGTCCACGTTCGCGGCCCGGCGGGTCCTCGTCCTCGCCCCGCATCCCGACGACGAGGTGTTCGGCTGCGGGGGTGCGATCGCGGATCTCGCCGCGCGCGGCGCGGAGGTCGACGTCCTCCTCGTGACGGACGGGGCCGCGGCGGCCTCGGACGAGGAGGGGCGCCGCGCGATCGCCGCCCGGCGGGCGGGGGAGTCGCGCGAGGCCCTCGCGATCCTCGGCGGGGGCGCGTTGCACGAGGGCGGGCTGAGGGACCGCGGACTCGGCGGCCGTCCCGCGGAGCTCGAGGACCTGATCGCGTCCTGGCTCGCCAAGACGTCGCCGGATCTCGTCTTCGCGCCGTCGCCCGTCGAGACGCATCCCGATCACCGCGCGGTCGCGTACGCGCTCCTCGCAATCGCGCGCCGGCCCGCCACGGACGCGGGCGCCGCGGCGCTCGCGCGCGCGACGGTCGCCTTCTTCGAGGTCTCGCAGCCCTTCCGCCCGAACTTCCTCTTCGACCTGACGCCGGTCCTCGAACGGAAGAGGAAGGCGGTCTACGCCTTCGTGTCGCAGACGGCCGAACGCGACTACGCCGGGTTCGGAGACGGTCTGAGCGCGTTTCGGCGCCTCACGCTGCCGCCCGCCGCCCTCGCGGCGGAGGCCTTCGCCGTGTTTCCGGGCTCGCTCCTGGCCTCTCCCGCGGCGGTCCTCGCCGCGCTCCTGCCGGTGGCTCCGAGGGCCGCCTTGAGCCTCAGGGAGCGCATCGGGATCCTATTCTCGGGACGACTGCCCTGACGCCGCCTCCGGACCTATCATGTGCGTGACCAGCCGCACGTAAAGCCGTCCGAAAGGGGGGACGGGGACGCGGCAGGGGGTTTGCTTCTTGCGGGAGTGGGGGACGCGGCAGACGGTCCCCGGGAGTCACGAAAATGCGTCAGAACATCGTTCCCCGGGCTTTCCGAAGGGTCGGCCTCGTCGGCGCCCTCGCGCTCGCGGGGGCTTCTCTCGTTCTCGCTCCTGCGGCGCTCGCGCAGCACGGCGGTGGCGGCGGCCACGGTGGTGGTGGCGGCGGTGGCAGCCACGGTGGCGGCGGAGGCGGTGGCGGCCACTTCGGTGGCGGCGGCGGGGGCCACTTCAGTGGCGGCGGCGCCAGGTCCTTCGGTGGCGGCGGTGGCCGGTCCTTCAGCGGTGGCCGGTCCTTCAGCGGCAGTTACGGGTACCGCGGCTCGGCCCGCAGCAGCGGCTGGGTCACGCACTCCTCGGGAATGCACTACTCGGCGTCCGGCGCGCGCACATCGGCGGGCCACGGCGGTGGACAGCATCCCGGCAACGGCGGAGGTCATTACGGCAGCGGCCATTACAACGGCGGCCACTATTACGGAGGCCACTACTACGGCGGCCACTACGGGGGCTACCCGGGCGGCTGGTACAGCCCGTACTACTGGGGATGGAACAGCTGGGGCTGGGGCTGGGGATGGGGATGGGCGCCTTACTGGTCCACGTGGTGGTGGGGCGGACCGTGGGGCGGCTCGACGATCTACGTCTCGCCTGAGGCCGCGGATACGGACGACGGAGACGGCGGTGGCGGCGGTGGCGGCGGCGACGTGCGTAGCAGCCGGTACGCGATCGTGAAGACGGACGTGACTCCCGAGGAGGCGCAGATCTACCTCGACGACAAGTACATCGGCGCGGCCAGCGACTTCGACGGCTTCCCGGACTACCTCTACCTCGGGCCGGGCACGTATCACCTCGAGTTCAGGCTTCCGAACTACCAGACCTACGCGACCGACCTCGACGTCACGCGCGGCCAGCAGGTGCGCGTCGCGCAGGAGCTCAAGCTGGAGCCCGGCAAGAGCGCGCTCGACGCGTTCCCGCCCGAAAGCAAGGGCACGCCGCTCGGCCGCGTCTTCACGAAGGGCGGCGACGCCGCCGCCGGGGCCGCGCCGCGCGGCGACGACGGCTGGAGCGACCGGAACGCGGGGCAGGCCTGGCGCGACCCCGCCGGCGACAGCCGCGCGGACGCGCGCGTGGCGCCCGCGCCGCGGCCGTCCAGTCGCGCGCGGATCAACTTCCGCGTGAGCCCGGACGACGCGGCCGTCTACATGGACGACAAGTATCTCGGCGCCGCCGACGACCTCGCCGCGAACACGCGCGGCGTCGTCGCCGAGCCCGGCACGCACTCGATCACCGTGACACGCCCCGGGTTCAAGAGCAGGACCCTGGAAGTCACGGCGCACGCGGGCGGCCAGCCGGTGGACGTCGTCGTCGAGCTCGAGAAGTAACTCCCGCCGCGGACGCGGCGAAGGACGAGGGCCCGGGAAACCGGGCCCTTTTTCGTTGCGGGGCGGCGACGCCTGGCGCGGAACCCTCAACTATCATGAGAACGTCCATGTGGAGTTTCCTGCGAGTCGCGAAGGCGGAGCGGAGCCGGAATGTCGATGAGCATTTCGTGCCCGGCAGCGGGCTGACCCTCGCTGAAGCGATTCGAGCGGGCGAGAGGGACGCCGTCCACCACCTCATTCGCTACGAATGGGCTGCGCGCTGCCTCGCGGACGTTCCCGCCGGGAGCCTGCTGGATCTCGCGACGGGTTCCGGGTATGGGGCCTACGAGCTTGCGACCCGCCTTCCGTCGGCGCGAGTGGTCGGTGTGGATTACGACACCGCCGCGGTCGAGCAGGCGAGGAGCCGATATGCGCGCCGGAACCTGGAGTTCCGCACCGGAGACGCGACGCGGTGGGGCGAAACGATCGGCTCCGAGGCGTTCGACGTGATCGTCAGCTTCGACATGGTCGAGCACGTCGTCCACCGCGAGATCATGATGGAGAGCCTCGTCCGTCACCTCGCGCCCGGAGGCGCTCTCCTGATGTCCACGCCGTGCGGACAGCTCGAGAACGACTTGAAGCCCCTGTGGAGCCATCATCGGATCGAGTACTCGTCCGCGAGCCTCTACGACTTCCTTCGGCGGTATTTCGGGGTCATCGTCAGGCCCGACGGCCCGGGCTTTCCGCACCGCGACGTTTTCGATCTGCTCGCGGAGGGGCCGGTCGACTATTTCCTGAAGATGAATCCGGTCATCTGCCGCGAGCCGATCCTCGTCGAGAACCCGTATCGGTGACGTCGGCCGGCGCGCGCGGCCCTTACAATCCGGCTGCTTGAGCGATCATTCCGACGACCTTCGCGAGGAGCTGGAGCAGACGCGCGCGGAGCTCGCCGCGGCGCGGGCGCGCATCACGGCGATGGAGATGAGCTTCTTCTGGAAGCTCCGCAACGCGTGGTGGAGGCTGAAGGACGTCCTCGCGGGCCGCGCGTCCGCCGCGTCGCCGACGCCGCCGCCCGTCGCGGACGCCGGCCTCGTGCGGCTTCCGGGCTTTTCGCCCGTGCGCTTCCGCGGGCCCGGGCTCGATCGCTCGACGGAGTCCGTGGACGTCGTCGTTCTCGCGCAAGGCGATCTGCCGGTTCTCGAAACCTGTCTCGACGCGCTGATCCGGCACGCTCGTCCGCCGTACGCGCTCGTCCTCGCCGACCCCGGCGTTCCGTCCGCCGCGCGCGAGTGGCTGGAAGGCTTCGCGCGCGACCAGGGCGCGCGTCTCGAATCCGGCGCGGACGCCTTCGCGCGGGCTCTCGCCGCCGGCTCGTCGCGCCACGTCCTTCTCCTCGACGGGCGCGCGCGCGTCGCCGAGAACGTGCTGGACCGGCTGCTCGCGTGTCTCACATCGGACGAAAATGCCGCGGGGGCCGTCCCGCTCGCGGCCGACGTTCCGGGCGCGGGAGCGGCCTTCGAGCGCGCGGCGCGCGAGATGGCGCTCGCGGACGCCGAGGCCGCGACGCTCCTCGCCGCCGAGTCGGCGCGCCTCTTCCCGAAGTCCACCGACGGCGGCGGATGCGCGCATCCTCGTCAGGCGCGGCGCGCTGCCCGCGGGCGCCGAGCGCTCGCCGCGGCAGGTGCTCGAGGTGCTCCGGGCCGGCGGCAGGCTCGTGCTCCTCGCGGACGACACGTGGGTCGAGGGTGCCGCGCGGGCGGAAGGCGGGCCGCCGGACCGCGTCGTGGCCGGCGTCGCCGCCCGCTTCGCCGTCCTGCCGGAGCGCCTCGCCCTCCGCGAACGCGCGCAGCGCCTCTGGGAGGGCAAGCGCGTCCTCTACGTGCTGCCCGTCCTCGAGCGCGGCGGCGGGTCGAACGTCGTCCTCTCCGAGGCGCGCGCGATGACGCGGATGGGCGTCGAGACACGCGTCTTCAACCTCGCGGCCCACCGCGCCGTCTTCGAGAAGAGCTACCCGGCGCCGGGGGTCCCGGTCGTTTACGGGCGCGAGGGCGACCTCGCCGAGGCGGCCCGCGGCTTCGACGCGGTGATCGGGACGGCGCACTACTCGGTGCCATGGATGGCGCCGCTCGCGCGGCTCCCGAAGCCTCCCGCGCTCGGCTACTGCATCCAGGACTACGAGCCGCTCTTCTACGCCGAGGGCACCGCGGACTGGACCCGCGCGTTCGCCTCGTACGGGCTCGTGCCCGGGATGAAGCGATTCTCGAAGTCGAAGTGGAACGCGGACGAGGTGACCGCGAAGACGGGCCTCGACTGCGCGCTCGTCTCCGCGAGCTTCGACGCGGAGGTCTTCCGCCCGCGCCTGCCGGCGCCCGCGGAGAGCCCCGTGAGGATCGCCGCGATGGTGCGCCCCTCCACGCCGCGGCGGCAGCCGGGCCTCACGGTGGACGTGATGCGCTCCCTCGCGCGGAAGCTCGGCGGCAGGGTCGAGATCGTCCTCTTCGGCTCGGAGCCGTCGGACCCCGCCCTCGAGGCGTTCCGCCTCGACTTCCCGCACGTGTTCGCGGGCGTCCTCGACGACCGGCAGCTCTCGGCGCTCCTGTCGCAGGTGCATGTCTTCGCGGACCTCTCGACGTACCAGGCGCTCGGCGTCGCCTCTCTCGAGGCGATGGCGTCGGGTGCCGCCGTCGTCGTCCCCCTCGCGGGCGGCGCGGGCACGTTCGCGGCGCACGAGGGGAACGCGCTCGCCGTCGACACGTCGTCGCCCGGCGCGTGCGTCGCGTGCCTCGAACGCCTCGCGACGGACCCGGCGCTCCTCGCTTGCCTCTCCGCGCAGGCGATCGCCGATGCCGGCCTCCACACGCCCGACCGCGCGGCGGCGGGCATCCTGGAGGTCCTTTTTGGCGAAGCGTAGGGTCCACGTCCTCCACGGCTTCTACGGCGCGGAGATCCCGTACAGCTGCACGTACATCCGGCTCCTCTGCCCGCTGACCCACCCGGCTCTCGCGGGGGAGGTCGAGCTGACGCACGGGACGGCGGAGGCGATCCCCGACTGCGACCTCCTCGTCGTCGAGCGCCACACGCTGTGGCCGTACGAGAGGCAGCTCGACGGCTTCCAACGGCTGCTCTCGCGGTGCCGGCAGCGGGGCGTCCCGGTCGTTTACGAGCTCGACGACAACCTGCTCGACCTGCACCGGGGCGAGCCGTGGGAGGTTTACCCCGGCCCGTTCCTCCGCGGGGTCGTCTCGTTCCTGACGCGTGAGGCCGACGGCGTGATCGTCTCGACGCCGGCGCTCGCCGAGCGCCTCCAACGCCTCAGGCCCGGCGTCCTCGTCGTGCCGAACGCCCTCGACGAGTGGCTCTTCGGGTCCGGGCCGGTGCCGGCGTCCCCGCGCGGCCCGGCGGTGACGATCGGCTACATGGGGACGCTGACGCACGAGGCCGACCTCCGCATGGTGCTCGCGCCGCTGCGCGCGCTCCTCCGGCGCCACGCCGGCCGCGCGCGGTTCGAGCTCGTGGGCGGGGCAGAGGGGGACCGGGTCGCGTCGCTCTTCGCGGGCCTGCCGTTCCGGTCGCTGCACCCGCGGCACGAGGATTCGTACCCGAGCTTCGTCCCATGGATGCGGCGGCACCTCGGGTGGGACGTCGCGATCGCGCCGCTCGAGGACGACGCGTTCACGCGGTGCAAGTCGGACCTGAAATACCTCGACTACGCGGCGCTCGGGATCCCGGGCGTCTTCAGCGACGTGCGCCCCTACCGCGACACCGTGCGCCACCGCGAGAACGGCCTCCTCGCCGCGAACGAGCCGAAGGCGTGGGCGGACGCGCTCGAGGAGATCGTGGGCGACGCCGCGCTGCGCGCGCGGCTCGCGGAGGCCGCGAAAGCCGAGGTGCTCGGCGGCCGGATGCTGAGGACGAACGCCATGCGCTGGCGCGAGGCGATCGAGGCGATCGTGCCCGGGCTCTTCGGCTAGCCGTTCAGCGCACGAGTCGTAATTCGATCCTCGGGGCCTCGAGGACGAGCGGCTTTCCGCCCTCGGCCTCCTCGGCGGTCAGCTTCAGCGTCACGGTCTTTCCGGCGAACGCCTCGAGGTCCAGAGAGAGCGATTCTCTTCCGCCGGCCGGGACGAGGGCCCGCGCGTCGACGGGCTCGCCGGCGCCGTTCACGACCTCGACGCGCGCGCCGCGCGCGAGCATCGGGTCGTCCCTGGATGCGGAAACGCGCGTCTCGAACCGCGCGGACTTCAGGTGCGGCGGCAGGTCCACGCGCCACGTGACGGCGGCGTCCGGCCCGAGCACGAGGTCGAGGCGGTGGAAGTCGTCCGGGTCGCCGGGCGTCCTACCGTCGCGCGAGAGAAATGCCGCCGCCTTCGATGGGTCGGTCCCGACGCGCCCGACGGCGACGTCGCCCTGGAGGAGGTACGTGCGGCGAGGACCGAAGACGGACAGCCCGTGCCGCTCCAGGAGTTCTCCGAGTAATGCCAGCTCGTCCTTCCGGTAGCCGTTCTCCCCCCACTGAAAGACGCGGGCATGACATCCCGGCGGCGCCGTCCGCCATTCCCGCAGACACGCGGCCGAGGCCGGTGCGCGCGACGGGAGGTAGAAGGACTTGTCCTCCCAGGTGCGATTCGAATAGACGAGGCCGGAAACGATCGTCGCGAAGCCCGCGACCGCGATCGGACGGGGCGCAGCGGCGAGAAGAACGGCGAGGGCAAGCCAGAACACGGTCATCGGTGCGATGTACCAGGGTGTGATGCCCTCGCGGAAGAAGCCGATTTGAAATGCGAGAAGGAGACCCCACGCGAGGAACGCAAGGGCCGCAATCCTCTGCCTCATCGCGTGTCGTGCGCTCCACACGGAGGCGGCCGCGAGAACGAGGCCGGCGGCCCCGAAGACGATTGCAGATCGGCGGGGGCCGAAGTCAAGACCGGTCCCGTTCGCGAACGGGCGTCCCAGGAGACCAAGAACGCCCAGAAGGCCGCGCAGCCCCGGACTCTTCACGACGCTTGGATTCGGGGCGACGAGAAGGAACCACACGTACTGCGAAAGGGCGAGCGCGGCAACGGCGGGCAGGACGGCCCAGCGTCGAACGCTCCGTTCGCCGGCCGCGAACAGGGCGACGGCGAAGACGGGCCATGCCAGCACGCCGCCCCCCCAGGACCACGACGCGAGCAGGCCACAGCCCGCGAGGAGCGTCACGCGCAGGCCGGGCCGGTCCGCGAGGCGCGTCGCGGCGAGCGCTCCGGCCGCGAGAGCGACCTGTGCGAGCTGCATCTGCAGGACGGACTCTCCGAACGTGAACGACGTGACATTCGATGCGGAGAAGGCGAGCGTCGTGAGAACGGGAAGGATCGCCCATCGTGCCGCGCTCGTCGTGAAGGCGGACGCCATGCACCACACGAGCGCGACCTTGAGCGCCGTCAGGCACAGGCCGAGGCCGAGCTCGACGCGCAGATCCCACGCGAACCACCGCGCCTCGGTCCAGTAGATCGGCAGGAGACCCAGCCACGAGTGTCCACCCCAGATCCAGGTGTCGGAGAAAAGGCTCGCGAGCGGGTAGTGCCCCTCGAGGAGGGCGACGACGATCGGGGCCCTGCCGACATAATCGTTCGACAGGTTGTTCTCGCCGACCGTGAAGACGATCCACGCCATCCTCAGCGGCGAAACGAGGGCCAGCACCAGCGAGACCGCCTTGCCCGTGCGGCTGACGGGCGGTCCGTCCGGCGTTCCGGCCCCGGCGATCGTGTCCTCGCGGCGGTGGCTCGACATTCGTCCTCGAATCAGTGTACGAGGTGCAGCTCGATCTTCGGCGCCTCGAAGACGAGCGGCGCGCCGGCGGCGGCTTCCCCGGTGCTCAGCCTCAGCGTCACGGTCCGTCCGGCGAATGCCCCGAGGTCCAGCGAAAGCGGCGCCCGGCCGCCGGCCGGCACGAGCGCCCGCGCCTCGGCGGTCTCGCCCGCAACCGTCACACGCGCGCCGCGCGCGGGCGGCGCGCCGTCTCCCGAGGCCCGCACGCGCGTGGCGAACCGCGCCGACTCGAGGTCCGGCGGCAGGTCGACGCGCCACGTGACCGCGGCGCCGCAAGGGAGGACGAGGTCGAGGCGGCGGAAGTCGTCGGGGTCGCCGCGCGTCCCGCCGTCGCGCGAGAGGAACGCCGTCGCCCCCGGGTTTTCGTTCGTGACGCGCCCGACGGCGAGGTCGCCCTGGAGGAGGTACGTGCGACGTGGACCGAAGACGGACAGCCGGTGTCGCTCCAGCGGCTCTCCGAGCATCGCGAGCTCGTTCCGCCTGTACTCTTCCTCGCCCCACAGGAAGACGCGGGCGTGACACCCGGTCGGCGCGGTCCGCCACTCGCGCAGGCACGCGGCCGACGCGGGCGAGCGCGACGGGAGGAAGAAGGACTTGTCCTCCCAGGTCCGGTTCGAGGTGAGGAATCCGGCCGCGACCACCGCGAAGCCCGCCGCCGCGAGCGGGCGCGGCGCGGCGGCGAGGAGGCCCGCGAGACCGAGCCAGAAGACGGTCATCGGCACGGTGTACCAGGGCGTGACGTCCGAACGGAACATGGAGATCTGGCCCGCGAGGAGAAGGCTCCACGCGAGGAAGGCCAGCGCCGGGAGCCTCTCGCGCAGGGCGCGGCGCGACGCCCAGAGCGCGGCCCCGGCGAGCACGAGGCCGGCGGTCCCGAAGAGGAACGCCGCCGGGAGGGGGCCGAAGGCGGTGCCCGTGCCGTTTGCGAACGGCCGCCCGAGGAGGTCGGGGACGTGGAGGAGCCCGCGCGGCCCCGGTGGGCCCACGACGCGCGGAAGCGGCCGCACCGCGAGATACCAGACGTACTGGGAAAGGCCAAGGGCCGCCGCGGCCGGCAGGAGGGCCCATCGCCGGACGCTCCTCTCGCCCGCCGCGAAGAGCGCGGCCGCAAAGACCGGCCACGCCATCGCGCCTCCGCCCCACGACCACGAGGCGAGAACGCCGCAGGCCGAGAGGCTGGCGGCCCGCAGGGCGGGCCGGTCCGCGAGGCGCTCGAGGGCGCAGGCCCCCGCCGCGACGGCGACCACCGCGAGCTGCAGCTCGAGGGTCGACTCGCCGAACGTGAAGGAGGCGGTCTGCGCCACCGAGAACGCGAGCGCCGAGAGCACCGGCAGGAGAAGCCAGCGCCGGCGCGCGGAGAGCGCCGGGGTCAGCGCGAGCCAGACGAGGAAGGTCCTGAGGGCCGCGAGCGCGAGGCCGATCCCGAGATCGACCCGGACGTCCCACGCGAAGAACCGCGCGTCGAACCAGTAGATCGGCAGGAGCGCGACCCACGAGTGGCCGGTCGCGACCCACGTGTGGCGGAAGAGAGGCCCGGGCGGGAAGCGTCCCTCGAGAAGCGCGGCGACGACGGGAACCCGCGCGAGATAGTCGTTCGACAGGTTGTTCTCGCCGTAGTGGAAGACGATCCACGCCATGCGCGCGGGCGCGAGAAGCGCAAGACCGATCGACAGGGTCTTCGCGGCCCGGGAAACGGGCCGGTCGTCCGTGCTCAAAGTCCGAGCGCGAACGCTTCCGCGGCGAGGCGGACGTTGCGGCGCGAGTCCGAGAGGCTGCCGGCGAGCGCGAGCGCGGCTTCGGCGGCCTCGAGGAGCCGCGCACCGGGCGCGGCGCCGAGGCGCGCGAGGTCGGCGAAGCGCTCGCGGAAGACGACGTGCACCCCAGCCGGGTCGACGGTCGCGGCCGCCGCGTCGCGCAGGAGCTGGCCGAGGAGCTGCAGGCGGCGCCCGGCCTCGGCCGCGTCGTCGGCGGCGAGGAGGCCCGCGAGGGCGAGCGCCCACGAGCGCGAGCGCGTCAGGAAGATCCCGGAGACGGCCTCGAGCAGCGCGTCGCGCGTCGCCCGCGCCTCGGCGAGGTCGAGCTCCGCGGCCTCGTCGGCGTCGTGCGGCACGAAGGCCGCGCGCGCCTCCGCGTCCTCGCGGGAGGCGCCGCGCGCCGCGAGGGCGGCGGCGGTCCCGGAGCGCGAGGAGCCGGGCAGCGGCCTGACCACGACGCGCGAGAGGATCGTCGGCGGCAGGAGCCGCGGCCGCGTCGCCGTGAGGAGGAAGCGCGTCTTCGTGGGCGGCTCCTCGAGGATCTTCAGGAGCGCGCTGAACGCCGCGCTCTCCGTCCGGTCCACGTCAAGGAACACGATCGCGCGCAGCGGCGCCTCGTAGGGGAGCCGCGTGGAATCCGCGGCGACGGCCCTCACGAGCGCCGTCGGGATGCTGGTCTCCTTCGTCTCGGTCTCCTCGAAGTGAGGGGCGTTCACGCGGCGCCGCCGCTCGGGCGCGGCCACCATCAGGTCCGGGTGCTCCCTGCGGAAGACGCGCCGCGCGGCGCTCGACCCGGGATCGAAGCCGCGCCCGCAGATCGCCGCGGCGGCCTCCTCGAGCGCGGCGGCCTCGAGCCGCTTCGAGCCCGGGCCCGCGAGGAGGACGACGGGCGCGCCGCTCACTTGCGCCTCCGGGCCGGGAAGAAGAGGGATTCAAGATCTTCTTCGAGTGAAAGAAAGACGGAGTCGGCCGAGGGCGACGCATCGATGATCACGAATCGCTTCGGCTCCATTCGGGCGCGCCGGCGGTACGCCGCGCGCACCTTTCGATGGAAATCTTCGTTTTCGCCTTCGAATCGGTCATAGGACGCGCCGTGGCGCTTCGCGACGCGCGCGAGCGCGAGCTCGACGGGCAGGTCGAGGAGGTACGTCCGGTCCGGGTCGCGGCGGCACCATCGTTCGTGGAGCTCGTCGACCCTCTTTTCCCCGAGGCCGCGCCCCGCGCCCTGGTACGCGCGGGAGGCGTCCGTGTACCGGTCGCAGAGGACGTGCGTGCCTTCGGCGAGCGCGGGCTCGATCACCGTCGCGAGGTGGTGGCGCCGGTCGGCCATCATGAGGAGGAGCTCCGCCCCCGCGTCAATGTGGCCCCTCGAGTGGAGGAGCGCGTCCCTCAGGAGCAGCCCGAGCTCGGTGCCGCCCGGGTTCCGGGTCGCGAGGACGGGCAGGCCCCGGGCCTTCATCCACTCGGCCGTCCGCGCGATCTGAGAGGTCTTTCCGGAGCCCTCGATGCCCTCGAAGGTGATGAAAAGGCCCCGAGAGCCGGCCCGGTTCCTGCGCGTCACGGCGCGGATTCTCACACGCGGCGGGCCGTCCGCGGCCCGGAACGTCTCTGGCACGCCGTTCGTATACTGGACCCGAGAATGTCCGCCTTGTCGCCGGCTCTGAGCTCCGCACCGGGCGCCGTCGACGCGTCCGGTGCGCCGCGGCGCCTGCCGCTCGCGGCCATCGGCGTCATGGGGGCGCTCCTCGCGGTCCTCTCGGTCGTCGACATGTTCCTGCCGAAGGCCTACGACGGCGTCGTCCCCGACCCGTACTCGGTCGGCGGCATCTTCGTGCGCGACCTCGTCCCGGGCGGCGCCGCCGAGAAGGCGGGCCTGAAGTCCGGCGACGTGATCCTCGGGATCGGCCACCGGATGCTCGACAAGGCCGCCGACGCGCCCCCGGAGCTCCTCCGGCACAAGGTCGGCGAGAACGTCGATTACCTCGTGAGGCGCGGCGACGACGTCTTCGAGGCGAAGGTCTCCCTCACGCCGTACCGCCTCGGCTCGGCGACGTACTACTACTTCGTCTTCCTCGGCCTCCTCTTCTTCGTGCTCGGCGTCTTCGTCGTTGCGCGGCGGCCCGAGGACCCCGCGGTGCAGGTCTTCTACGTCCTGTGCATCCTCTTCATGGAGTTCTTCGTCTGCCGGCTGCGCCCGTCGAGCTATTACTGGATCGACTACGTCGTCCAGATCGCCGGGACGCTCGCGCTCTTCCTGCTGCCGGCCGTGTTCCTGCACTTCTTCCTGCTCTTTCCCGAGAAGAAGACGTTCCGGTTCGCCGAGCGGCGCCCCGGCGAGCCGCCCGCGGCGCCGTTCCTCGCGGCCCTCCAGCGCTTCCTGAACGGCTCGCCGCTGCTCCTCGCGCTCCTCTACTCGCTCCCGCCCGTCCTCTACGTCCTCCAGATGGCGGGCTACCGGCACGGGGGCCCGCGCCGCCTGATCTACGGCGCTCCGACGCTCAACTGGATCCTCCTCGCGGACTACCTGATCCTCGGCCTCCTCGCGCTCGCGCACACGTGGTGGACGAGCGCGGACCGCGCCGCGCGGCGCCCGATCCTCGTCCTCCTGCTCGGCACGGTCGCGGGGATCGTGCCGTTCGTCGTCTTCGCGGTCTTCTTCCCGTCGCTCTTCCGCGAGGACCGCTTCCTGCTCTGGGGCGTCGTCCCGATGGCGCTCATCCCGCTCACGTTCGCGTACGCGATCGTGCGCTTCCGCCTCTTCGACGTTCAGGTCATCGTCCGCAAGTCGCTCGTCTACGCGGTCCTCACGGCCGTCGTGACGGGGATGTACGCGCTTGCCGTCGTCGCGGGCAACGCGCTCGTCTCGACGGTTTCGTCCGCGACGGTCTTCTCCTCGCCGGCCTTCGCGTTCGGCTTCGGCCTCGTCGTCGTCCTCCTCTTCGACCCGCTCCGGCGGCGCATGCAGAAGGTCGTCGACCGGGTCTTCTTCCGCGACCGGGCGGACTTCCAGACGGCCCTCCTCGAGATGAGCCGCTCGGTCGTCTCGCAGCTCGAGCGCCCGAAGCTGCGCGAGCTCCTGACGGCGCGCACGGCCGACCTCCTGCGCCTCGAGCGGCTCGAGCTCCTGCTCCCGCGCGCCGAGGACGGCGCCTTCACGGAACCGGCGGCCGAGGCCGCGGGCGTCGCGGCGCTGCCGATGGGAGCCGTCCTCCCGCAGCGTCTCGTCGAGAGCGGCGCGCCGGTCCGCCTCGCGGAGGCCGACGACGGCGGCCTCGACATGGCCTCCCGGCGTTTCGTGGAGGCGCAGCGCGCCCGCGGGATCGGCGTCGTCCTCCCGCTCGCGACGCACGGCAAGCTCCTCGGCCTGCTCGCGGTCGGGAAGAAGCGCTCCGAGGAGGAGCTCTCGCGCGAGGACCTCGACCACCTCCTGACGATCGCGAACCAGGGCGCTCTCGGTCTCGAGGCCGCGGGCCTCCACGAGGAGCTCACGCGACGCGCCGAGGTCGAGCGCGACCTCGACATCGCGCGCGACATCCAGACGAGCCTCTTCCCGCGCGATCTGCCGCGCGTCGCAGGCGTCGAGTTCTTCGGCGTGAGCCGGCCGGCGCGCGTCGTCGGCGGCGACTTCTACGATTTCCTCGACGTGGACTCGCGGCCGGACGGGAGGCTCGCGCTCGTCCTCGGCGACGTCTCGGGCAAGTCGATCCCGGCCTCGCTCCTGATGGTCGCGGCCAAGGAGATCGTGAACGCCCGCGCGATGGCGGACCCGGACCCCGCCGCGGTCTTCGAGGCGTCGAACCGGCGCCTCTACGAGATCAAGCGGCGCATGTTCGTCTCGCTGTCCTACTTCCTCCTCGACCCGAAGGCGCTCGCGATGACGTACGCCTTCGCGGGCCAGCCGACGCCCCTCCTCGTGCGGCCCGGCTCGGGGGCGGCGGTCGAGATCCCGGCGCCCGTCACCCGGCTGCCCCTCGGCGCCTTCCGCGACACCCGCTACGACACGGCGTCGCTGTACCTGTCCCGGGGGGACCTCCTCCTTTTCTACACGGACGGCCTGAACGAGGCGATGTCGGCCGAAATGACGCCCTGGGGGGACGAGCGGCTCAAGGCGTCACTCGTCCGCCATGCCCGGCGCTCACTCCCGGACCTCGCGGACGAGCTCCTCGAGGACGTGCGGCAGTACACGCACGGGGCCGAGCAGTACGACGACATCACGTTCGTCCTGATGCGGATCGCCTGAAAACCCCCGCGCCGCCGGCGCGTATCATGAGAAAGGGCCTTTCGAAGGCCCCGGAGGTCCTGTGGCCCGTCCCCGCGTCCGCGTCCTTCCCCTCGTCCTGGCCCTCGCGGGCCTCGCCGCGGCGGGGACTGCGGCGGCCTACCTGATCCGGCAGAACCGGGACGTCACGACGACCTCCGAGCAGGCCCTGAAGCTCTACCACGAGGGCGTCGAGAACGACCTCAAGATGTACGAGCGGGATGCGATGACGTCGTACGCCGAGGCCCTGCGCTACGACCCGAACTTCGTCATGGCGACGCTCAAGCTCGCCGACAAGATGCGCGCCCGCGACCCCGAGAGGGCGAAGTCGCTCCTCGCCTCGGCCGCGCGCCACCGCGACTCCCTCACCGCCCGCGAGCAGCTCGTCCTCTCCCTCTACGAGGAGCGCTGGGGGCGGCGCGACATGAAGCGCATCGAGAGCCTCGTCGACGAGTACGTCCGCCGGTTCCCGAAGGACCCGGAAAGCTACCGGATGCGCGCGGACCTCCTCGCGTCGACGGGCCGCCAGGCGGAGGCGCTCAAGGAATACGAGCGGCTCATCGCGGTGAACCCGAACTACGCGATCGCCTACAACACGCTCGGGTACTACTGGGCGTCCAAGGGCGACTCCGCGAAGGCCGAGGACTACCTGAAGAGGTACCGCTTCCTCGCCCCGAACGACGCGAACCCCTACGACTCGCTCGGCGAGCTCTGGGCGCACACGGGGCGCTACGACGAGGCCGAGGAGGTCCTGAAGAAGGCGCTCGCGATCAAGGGCGACTTCTTCGCGTCCTACGGGCACCTCGGCACCGTCGAGGCGGGCCGCGGCAACTACGCGAAGGCGGCCGAGTGGTTCCGGAAGGCCGCCGACGAGACCGACCAGGCCGAAAACCGCTACAACTTCCGCTTCTACGCCGCGGTCATGCTCGCGGACGCGGGGCGGCTGGACGAGGCGATCCACGAGATGGACGTCCAGGCCGCCGAGGCGGCCCTCCTGCCGGACTCGCCGGACACGCGGCGGCTCAAGGCGCAGGTGGACTTCCGCCGGGCCGCGTTCCTCGGGCGCATCGGCCGGACCGGGGAGGCGGAGAAGATCCTCGCCGGGGTCGACGTGAAGGTCTTCCGCGACGAGAAGGACCCTTCGAGGAACGCCGGAATCGACAAGGACGTCGAGCTCATCAAGGGCATCATCGCGGCGGGCGCCGGGCACGACGCCGAGGCCGTGACGCTCCTCCGGGACTCTCTCGACCGCAAGGACGACAAGGGGCTCGGGAGCACGGACTACTTCCCCACGCAGTACTTCGCGCGGATGACGCTCGCGCAGAGCCTCGGGCGCCTCGGCCGGGCGGCCGAGGCCGCCGAGGCTCTCGAGCCGATGCTGAAGAAGAACCCGCGCTTCGCGCCCGCCCTCGGGATGCTCGCCCGGATCCGGGGCGAGAAGCCGGCGGCGGAGTCCCCGTCCGTCGCGCCCGCGGCCGCCGCACGTCTCCCCGGGAGCGCCTCCTGACGCCGTGAGCGCCCCCCGGCCTCCCGCGCGCGACCTCGAGACGTTCGCCCTCAAGAAAAAGGTCCTGCGCCTCGAGACTCTCTACGACGTGGGCCGCTCGCTCGCGTCCGCGGCCGACGAACAGGCGCTCCTCGACGAGATTCTCGCGCGCGCCGTGCCCGTCCTCGACGCGGCCCGGGGCTTCGCGGCGGCGTTCGAGGACGCGGCGGGCGCGGGAACCGTCGCCTCGGTCGGGCTCGTGCCCGTTCCGACGCCTCTCGACGTCGCGTCCGACCCGTTCGCCCTCGACCTCGCCCGCGCCAGGGCGCCGCTCGCCCGGACGGGGGAAACCGTGCTCGGCCGCCCCCCGGCCAGCGTCGCGGGCGTTCCTCTCGTTTCCGGCGATCGGGTTCTCGGAGTCCTCGTCGTCCTCGAGCGCGAGGCCCGCGGCGGGGACGCGGTCGCGTTCGACGAGGAAGACCGCCGCTTCCTCGGCTCGCTCGCGGCCCTCGCGGCCCCGGCGCTCGAGGGGAGCCGCCGATTCCGCGCCCTCGCGGCAGACCTCGACCGCCTCCGCGAGGAGAACCGGTCCCTCAAGGGCACGCAGGCCGTCGACGAGCTCCTGATCGGCGACTCGCCGGCGATGCGCCGGGCGAAGGAGCTCGTCGCGCGCGCCGCCGCGTCCCGCGTCAACGTCCTCATCACGGGGGAGAGCGGCACGGGCAAGGAGCTCGCCGCGCGCCTCCTCCACACGGGCTCCCCGCGGCGCGACGGTCCGTTCCTCGCGCTCAACTGCGCCGCGATGCCCGAGGGCCTCCTCGAAAGCGAGCTCTTCGGCATCGAGAAGGGCGTCGCGACGGGCGTCGACGGGCGATCCGGCAAGTTCGAGCTCGCGAGCGGCGGCACGATGTTCCTCGACGAGATCGGCGACACGCCGCTCGCGATCCAGGCCAAGCTCCTGCGCGTCCTGCAGGAGCGCGAGATCGAGCGCGTCGGCGGGCGCACGCGCATCCCGGTGGACGTACGCGTCCTCTCGGCGACGCACCAGAGCCTGCCGGACCTCATCCGCGAGGGCCGGTTCCGCGAGGACCTCTTCTACCGGCTGCGCGTCGTCGAGATCGCGATGCCCGCGCTGCGCGAGCGGCGCGAGGACATCCCGCGCCTCGCGGGCCACTTCCTGGCGCGCATCGCCTCGCGCGACGGCCGGCGTCCCCTCACGCTCACGCGCGACGCCGTGAAGGCGCTCCTCGACTACGAGTTTCCCGGCAACGTGCGCGAGCTCGAAAACCTGCTCGAAGGCGCCGCGGCCCTCGTCTCGGGCGACGCGATCGAGGCGGCCGACCTGCAGTTCGGCATCGCGCGCGGCGCCGCGGCCGCGGGCGACGACGCGAAGGCGGGCGGCGTCAGCCTGCGGAACGTCGAGACCGCGCACATCCGCCGGATCCTCGCGCAGGTCGAGGGCAACAAGAGCCGCGCGGCCAAGCTCCTCGGCGTGAGCCGGCGGACGCTCTACCGCAAGCGGGTCTGAATCGCAGCGACGCGGGTGCTAGCATTTCGTGCGTGACGGGGAGCCGGAGCCGATGAACCGCCTCGAGACGGCCTGCGACGTCGTCGTATTCTGCTCGTCGTCCGGGCACTGCCAGCTCGACTGCGACTACTGCGTCGTCCACCCCGTCATCAAGCGCAACCCGTCCCTGACGTACGACGACCTCGCGTGGTTCCTCGGCGAGGTCCGTCAGCGGACGTTCTTCATGTTCTCGGGCAAGGGGGACTTCTTCGCGGGCTACGCGAAGAGGGACCGGCTTCTCGACCGGCTGCTCGACCACGACGTCGAGGTCGCGCTCGACGTCAACGGCGTCCTCCTGAACGAGTACCCGGACCTCGGGCCGGAGAAGCTCGCGAAGATCCGCTTCGTCAACCTCACGATGCACTACCGGCAGATCCGCGAGAAGCGCGTCGAGAAGGCGTGGGTCGAGAATGCGCGGACGATCCTCGACCGGCACGAGGGAGCGCTCATTCTCGGGACGATCCTGTCGCCTCTCGGCGAGGACCAGTGGGAAGAAGCCTTCTCGTTCTACGAGCGGGAGATCTTCGGCCCGACGGGCCGCAGGATGTGGGCGATCCGGGACTGCGAGCGGGCGTACGCGCCGGAGCAGGACGCGAAGCTGGTCGCGCTCGAGGCTCGCTTTGCGCACATGATCGAGAAGAGCCACACGGAGGACTTCGCGGAGCCGTTCGTGGGACGTTCGCACGTGCTGTGCCCGGCGGGGCGCGACTACTTCCGCATCTGGAACGACGGGCGCGTCGAGGGCTGCCCGTACATTCCGGAGCTCGCGGGCGCCGGCAACATCAAGGAGCGTCGCCTCGTGCGGCGCGACGCGCACTTCCGCTGCTCGACGCCGCGCTTCTGCGACTGCAACAACATCGAGTCCCTGGGAAAGATGCGGTACGAGTCCCCGGTGGAGCCATCAGCGCCCCGGCTGCCTGTCTACGTCTGAGTGGGGCGGGACGTGCGGGGCTCTTCTTGCTCCCCCTCATCTGTGGTAGCAATTCGCCACAGTGTGACGTTACGGCTCAGTCAAGCTAAGTAATTTTCTTAGAATAGTTAATTGGCTTCTTGTGCTGCAATGCATCAAATGTGACATAATGGCGCATTGACGGCCTTTGCGAGGCGCCAACGCCATCTTCTAGGAAATCTTTCTCTTCCAATACTTTACATTCGCTTCGGCACCGGTCGCGTCGAGCCTTGGCGTGTGGCCCGTCACTTGCTGTACCCGGGGTAACCGGAGCACCCCATGACGAGCCCCAACGACACGAAGGTCCCCGATGCGCGATCCCTGGCCGGCGTCGCGCCGCTCGCGCCTTCCGTGGCGTCCGTCGCGTCGCGCTTCCTCGTGCCTCTGCTCCTGGCCGAGGCGGCGGCGTTCGCCGGGCTCGCCGCGTCGGGTAAGATTCCGGCGTCCCTGATCAGCGTCCTCCGCGCGCTCCTGACGTTTTGAAGAGTGAGGATCTGCCGGCCGCGATGTCAACCGTCGAGAGGCGCGAAGTGCATTTGACCATTCCGGTGGCTCCGGAGATGGAGATCGCCGCGACCGCCCAGGTCGCCGCGCTGGGCGAGTGGATGGAGATGGGCCGGGACAAGATCGACGAGGTCAAGATGGCCGTCGTCGAAGCCTGCATCAACGCCTTCGAGCACAGCGCGACGCCGGACCGCAAGGTCGCCCTTTCCTTCCGCATCGGCTCGGACGAGGGCGGGCGGGGCGCCTACCTCGAGGTGGACGTCGCGGACGCGGGTCACGGCTTCGACCCCGCGCGCCTGAAGACCCCCGAGATCGCGACCGCCCTCAAGTCCAGCCGCAAGCGGGGGTGGGGCATCAAGATCATCGAGAGCCTGATGGACGACGTGAGGATCGAGAGCGGGGCGGCCGGGACCCGGATCGTGATGCGGAAATACCGCTGAGGTATAAGGGAGCCGAATGAGCGAGACCCTGAAAGTCGTCGTGGATCGGCCGGACGCGGCCGTGGCCATCCTTCGGACCGACGGCTACATCAACAACACGGGCGGCGAGGAGATCGCCCGGGAAGCCTACGCCCTCCTCGGCGGCGGAGTGACCCGCCTTCTCCTCGACCTCGAGAAGACGAAGATCGTGAACTCGATCGGCATCTCGATCCTGATCGAGATCCTCGAGAAGCTCCTCGACCAGGGAGGAAAGCTCGCCTTCTGCCGCCTGACGCCGACGATCGAGAAGACGTTCCAGATCATGGGGCTCGCTCAATATGCACGCATCTTCCCCGCACCCGAGCCTGCTCTCGCCTGGCTCCGGGGCGAGTCCGAATAGCGCGCCGGCGGTCCCGGCGGCCCCGGACGGCAGGAACCGCCTGCTCGAGGCGCACGCGCGCCTTGCCTCGATCGACCCCTGGAGCGGCCGCGAGCGGCTTTTCGACGAGGTCCTCGCGTCGCTCCTGATCGGGTCGGGTGCCGGCAGGGGCATCCTCCTCGACCCCGCGCAGCCCGGGCGCTCGGCGGCCGCCGGCCTCGCGGCGGCTCCGGGCGTCCTCGAGACGCTCGCCTCGCGCGTCGCCGCGACTCCGAGGGCCGCGGCCGAGCCGTTGTCTCCCGCCGAGCTCGCCGAGCTCTTCGGGGACGGCCGGGCTCCCTTCGCGATCCCGATCCTGGCCCAGGACGTCACGCTCGCGTTCCTCGTCGTCGGCGAGGCGCCGAGGGATCCCGTGGGCTTCGCGTCCGTGACCGCGCACGCCGCGTGGCTCCTCGACACCGTCCGGATGTCCGAGAAGGTCCAGAAGGCCGACTTCGAGCTGAAGTATCGCGTCTGGGAGCTCCAGAGCCTCTACGACGTCGGCCTCTCGATCGCCAGGACCCTCGACCTCGAGACCCTCGCGGACGACGTCCTCATGACGTCCGTGTCGCTCCTGAACGCCCGCTCGGGCTCGCTCCTCGTGCGCGCGCAGAAGGACGAGGGCTTCTTCGCCAAGCACGTCGGCGAGCCGCTCCTCGCCGCGGACGCGCTCTACGAGGTGCCGGCCGACCCCGTGCTCGCGAACACGCGCGAAAGCCGGCCCGCCTTCCTGAAGGACGCGCCCGCCGAGAAGCTCCTCCTCGTCCCGATCGCGGTCGAGGGCCGCCCGCTGGGCGTCCTCGTCGTCGCGGACAAGGAAACGCGCGGCGGCGGGGTCGAGGACTTCACGACGGCCGACGTGAGGGTTGCGAGCCTCTTCGCGAACCAGGCCGCGATCGCCCTCGAGAACGCGCGCCTGCACCGCGAGGCGGTCGAGAAGGAGAAGATGGAGCGCGAGATGGAGCTGGCGGCTTCCATCCAGAAGACGATTCTTCCCGAAACGCTCCCGGACGTCCCGGGCCTCCTCCTCGCGGGTCGCAACCGCCCGACGAAGCAGGTCGGCGGCGACTACTTCGACGTCTACCCGCTGCCGGGGGGCCTCACGGCCCTCTGCGTCGCGGACGTCTCGGGCAAGGGCGTCCCGGCGGCGCTCCTCGTCTCGACGGTGCACGCATGCCTCCACCTCCTCGTCCCGACCCTCTCGGGCGACCTCCCGGCCCTCGTCGCGCGCGTGAACAGGCACCTCGTCGGGTTCTCGTCGACGCGCAAGTTCGCGACGCTCTTCGTCGCGGTCTTCGACCCGGCGTCCGGACTCCTGCGCTACGTGAACGCGGGCCACAACCCCGGCCTCTGGCTCGGCGCGTCCGGCGCCTCACTTCTTCCGAGCGGCGGCGTGCCGGTCGGGATGCTTCCGGCCGCCGTCCACCGCGAGGACTCGGTGAGCCTGAAGCCGGGAGACACGCTCCTTCTCTACTCGGACGGGATCACGGAAGCGCTCAACCGCGACGACGAGGAATTCGGCATGGACCGGCTCACGAAGCTCGCGCTCGAGGGGCGCGGCGAGCCCCCGGCCGAGCTCTCTCGCCGCATCTTCGGAGCCGTGAGCGATTTCACCGCGGGCGTCGCGCAGTACGACGACCAGACGGTGCTCATCGCCCGCGTCGTGGGTGCATGAGAAGGTCCACGGCGGCCGCCGCGCTTCTCGCCGTGCTCGCGGCCTGCACGTTCTCGCGCGAGACGACGGTGCTTCCGCACCAGCTGGAGAAACCTCTCTCGGCCGCGACCGTGAACCCCTACAACGCGGAAGTCGAGCTCGCGCGCGGGTACGTTCCCGAGGTCGGCGCGTTCCTCGCGTCCGCGGGCGCGAAGACCCTCGACGCGGTGCGCTTCGAGCGCCTGGTCGGCCAGGTCCTCCTCGAGCGCGGCGACTTCAAGGGCGCGGCCCCGCACCTCGAGAGGGCGTTCGCGGGCCACGGCCGGGCGTCGGAGCGCGGGGACGCCGCGTGGCTCCTCTCGCAGGCCGCTTACTGGGACGGGGACTTCGCGGCGGCGGGGCGCTGGGCCCGCGCCGCGCAGCGCGAGGGCAAGCTCGTGCCCGAGGGCTGGGCCGTCTTCCTCGAGTCGCCGTCGCCGCAGTCGCTCTACGGCGGCGCGGCCGCGGGCGAGATGGCGACGCTCCCCGTGGATTTCGGGCGGCCCAACCTCGTCCGCCTCTCCGTTCGCGTGAACGGGCGGCCGCCCGAGGAGTTCGTCCTCGATTCGGGCGCGTCGATCTCGCTCCTGACGGAGAACGCGGCCGCGCGAATGGGCGTCCGCTTCGTCCCGGGCGCGACGGCCGCGGCGCGGGGGCTCCACGACACCGAGATTCCCATGCGGATGGGATGGCTCGATTCGGTGCGGATCGGCGACCTGACGCTCACGGACGTTCCGGTCGGCGTCCTTCCCGACGGGACGCTCACGTTCGAGACGGCCGCCCTCGGCGTCTTCAGGCTGAACGGCGTCCTCGGGGCGCACTTCATGAAGGAGTTCGACTGGCGGATCGAGTACTTCGAGAAGCATCTGTTCGCGCGCAAGCTCGACCCGAAGGCGCCGCGCGGATCGAAGGACCAGAACCTGTTCTTCCGGCGCATGAAGCCGATGGTGCGCACGTCGATCAACGGCCAGCCGTGGTCCTTCTTCCTCCTCGACACCGGCTCCGAGCCCTCGATGGTCACCCGCGGCGGCATGAACAAGACTCACGGGTTCGAGACCGAATCCGCCTATCCCGTCACGCTCGAGGGGATCGGCAAGTCGCGCGTTTCGTGGGGAAAGGTCTCGAACGTGACGCTCGGCGTGGGCGCCTGGATGGTGCGGTTCAAGGACATCGTCGTGAAGGAGGAAGGGGACGGCATCGAGGACGGGATCCTCGGCGCCTCGTTCCTCTCGAACTTCGACGTCGAGATCCGGTTCGGCGCGATGACGCTCACGCTCGAGAACCCGGTCGACCGCCGGCGCCGGGCGGCGGATGCCGCCCAGCCCCAGGAGTTCCCTCGATAGAATGACCCCGTGAGGGAGCGGCGGACACGGCTCTTTCCCGCGGCGCTGGGCGCCCTTGCCTTCTGCGCCGCGACCGCGTGCCGTCCGCCGGCGAAAGCGATGGACAAAAAACGCGAGGTGATGGTCGAGACCCAGATCGAGGGCCGCGGGATCCGCGACCCCCGCGTCCTCGCCGCGATGCGCAAGATCCCGCGCCACGTCTTCGTGCCCGAGGGCCAGGCGGTGTCGGCCTACGAGGACCGGCCCCTCCCGATCGGAAGCGAACAGACGATCTCCCAGCCGTACGTCGTCGCCTTCATGACGGAGCAGCTCCGCCTCACGGGGAAGGAAAAGGTCCTCGAGATCGGTACGGGCTCGGGCTACCAGACGGCGATCCTCGCCGAGCTCGCCGCGAAGGTGTACTCGATCGAGATCCGGCCCGAGCTCGCCAAGGCGGCCGCCGAGCGGCTCGAGAAGCTCGGAATCCGCAACGTCGAGGTGCGCGCCTCCGACGGCTACCGCGGCTGGCCCGAGGAGGCGCCGTTCGACGGCATCCTCGTGACCGCCGCACCCGAGCACGTCCCGCCGCCCCTCCTCGAGCAGCTCTCGGCGACGGGGCGCATGGTGATCCCGGTCGGCGCCTTCTATCAGGAGCTGAAGGTCATCGAGCGGCAGGGCGGCGGCTACACGGAGAAGAGCGTCCTGCCCGTGAGGTTCGTGCCGTTCGTCGGCGAGGCCGAGGGTGCTCCGCGCCCGCCCGGAGCGGGGACGGCCCGTTGATCCCCTTCCTGCGCCGTTCGCTGGCGGCGGCGCTCGCCGCTTCCGTCCTCGCCGCCGCGCCCGCGCGTGCCGCGGACGAGCCCGCCGCCACGGCTCCGCCGCCCCCCGTCTTCTCGTTCGGGGAGGCGGGCGCGCTCGCCGCGGGCGACGCGACGGGAGTCCTCCTCGCGCCCCTGCACTGGGACGGAACCGACTGGCTGAAGTTTGGCGGCGCCGCCGCCGCCGTCGTCGCGACGGGATTCCTCCTCGACAACCGTCTCCACGACGCCTCGCAGCGCAGCCGCACGACCTCGCGCGACGACGCGGCGGTCACGATCCAGAAGTTCGGCGCCGAGTATTCCTTCGCCGTCCTCGGGGGATTCGCGGTCGTCGGCCTGGCCGGGAAGAACCGCGAAGCGATGAACATCGCGGTGGACGGCCTCCTCTCGAGCGTGATCGCCGCCGGGGTCGTGGGCCCCTTCTTCAAGGTCGCCATGGGCCGTGCGCGCCCGAACGCGGGCGAGGGCCCGGACTCGTTCTCGCCCTTCTCCTCGAACGCGTCCTTCCCGTCCGGCCACACGACGCAGGCCTTCGCGGTCGCCTCCGTCGTCGCGGCGCACGACGGGCGCCTCTGGGTGAGCGTCTTGTCGTACGGCCTCGCGGGCTCGGTGGGCTTCGCGCGCATCGAACAGGACGCCCACTGGTCCTCGGACGTCCTCGCGGGCGCGATCCTCGGCACGGTCGTCGGGAACGCCGTCGTCAAGGTGAACGAGCGCATCCGGGCGGGGCGGGCGAGCGGTTCTCGCGGGGAGGGAGATTCCGGTCCCAGCCTGTCCCTGGGGCCCGTTCTTCTTCGAAAGGGGGGCGGGCTGTCGGTCGTCGCGTCGTTCTAGGCGGTGTCTGGCGTGCGTCCCCGGTCTCTCGTAGGATCCCGCGGTGGACTCCGGCTCCGAACCACTCGAAGGAATTCAGATTTCCTCTCACCGCGTGGAGCGCGTCGCGGCGCGCGCGCGCGACGTCGCCCACACGTTCTCGGCGTGGGCGCTCGTCGTCGAGTCGGCGCGGGGCCCGGGCCGGATCGTGCGGATCGAGCTCACACCGGACGCGACGCTCTGGCGCGGCGACGGCTTCTTTCTCGGCTGGGAGCCCGAGCGGCTCGCGGCGGCCTGGGACGCCCTGCGCGCCGCGGAGCCCGAGCCCGAGGGGTCGCCCGAGTTCCAGCAGCTCGGCTAGGCCTTCTTCTTCGGCGCCCAGCGCAGGATCTCGACCTTCTCCATCGTCATGAGGACGCCGCAGGCGGCCTCCTCGAGGATCGGGTCGATGCGCTCGAGGAACGCCCGGATCTTCTCCTCGGTGTCCACGATCTCGACGACGATCGGCAGGTCCTCGGAAAGTTCGAGAAGACGCGCGCGGTGGACGACGCTGGAGGCGCCGTAGGACTCGATGCCGCGCAGGACCGTCGCGCCCGAGAGCCCCGCCTCCCGCGCCTCGGCGACGAGGGCCTCGAAGAGCGGCCGGTGGCGGGCGCGGTCCATCTCGCCGATGTGGATTCGAAGGAGCTTCGCCGTCGTGACGTCTTTCATGCGCCGAGCCTCCCGATCGAACGGCCAAGGAGCGTCCCGAGGAGCCCGAGGAAGACGGACCCGCCGACGTAAAGCGCGGCGCGCAGGACGTCCCTGACGCTGAGGAGCCCGAGCGTCTCCCAGGCGAACGAGGAGAACGTCGTGAAGCCCCCGAGGATCCCCACCATGAGGAACGTGCGCGCCTCCGGCGAGAGCGCCGCGCGCTCGAGGCCGAGCGCGCCGACGAGGCCGATCGCGAAGCACCCGACGAGGTTCACCCAGAACGTGCCGACCGGGAACGGCCCCGGGGCGTTTCTTTGGAGCGCGGTCGCCATCGCGTAGCGGCAGACGGACCCGATCCCGCCGCCGACGAAGACGAGCACGAGGAGGATGGGCCTCACGTGCGCATGACGTTACCAGACGCCCGGACCGGCGACGGCGTCCATTTTCCGATATTCGGGAAATGAAGGCGATGGAGTCCGCCCGAACCGCCTTGCGAGGGCTGATGACTCCTACCACCGGCCGGTAGGACTCGCGCCGGGCGCCCGGTTCAGAGGAATGGGTTGGCGCCGGGCTTGCCCTCGGCGAGGGCTTCCGCCTTGAGCGCGATCAGGCCGAATCCGCGCGTCCGGGATTCCGCGGCGAGGGTCTCGAGGCGTTTCCGCGCGCCGGCGGCGTCCCCGCCGTCGAGTTCGACTTCCGACTCGACGAGGTCCGTTTCCAAAAGGAAGCTGGCCCAGCGGGCGGTGGCGAGTCGCTGCCGCGCCTCGGCGAGCGCGGACCGTGCGGCCTCGCGGTGCCCGCCGGCCGCTTCCGCGCGGGCTAGCGCCAGAAGGACCGGAAAGCGCGCTCCGTTCTGCTCGTTCCTTCCCAAGACGTCCACGGCCCGGTGGGCGTCTTTCCGCGCCGCGTCGCGGCGTCCCAGCGCGAGCTCGGCCTGACTCGCAACGGCGAGGGCGATTGCTCCGTTTCCCGTCTGGTGGAGGCTCTCGAAGACCCGGCCCGCCTGGCGGGCGAGAGCGAGGCCGTCGGCCGCATGTCCCTGCTCGATCCGTACCTGGGCGAGAAGCATCCGGGACTCCGCAACGGTGTCCTTGACGCCGAGCTCCTCTCTCCCGGCGAGAACGCGCCGGTACGTCGCCTCCGCCCGGGTCAGGTCTCCCTGGGCGAACAGCACGGCGGCGATGCCTTCCTCCTGGGTTGCGACGCCCACCGGGTCTCCGAGCTCCCGGCTGATCGCGAGGGCCTGCCTGTAGTTCCCGAGGGCGGTTGCGAGGTCGCCGAGGCTGAGCGCCGTGTCTCCCAGGGAGCTCCATCCGTAGGCCGTGTACTCCCGGTCCTTCATTTCCCGGCTGATCGCGAGGGCCTCCTGCTGCATCTCGCGCGCCTTGTCGAACTGCCCCTGGTCGGCGAGGACGTTGCCCAGCGCGTTCAGCCCCCAGACGGTCCCGCGCCGGTCGTTGATCTCGCGGCTGATCGCGAGCTCGTCTCTGCCTTCCTTCATCGCCGCCGCGACATCGCCCAGAAACCAGTCCATGCCGGCGAGATCGCTCAGGGCGTGAGCCTCTCCCTTGCGATCTCCCGTCTCGCGAAACGTCGCCATTGCCTTGCGATAGAGCCCGAGCGCTCCCGGATACTCGCCGCGTGCGGAGGCCTCATTGGCCAGGTTGATCCAGGCGCCGGCCTCTCCGTTTCGATCCCCCCCTTTCCGGAAGAGCGCCGCCGCCTCGGAGAAGGCGCCGGAAGCCTCCGCGCTCTGGCCGAGAAGAACGTGCGCGGAGCCGGACTTCAAACGAGCCTGCGCCACGAGATCGGAGAGCCCGCGCGCGCGCGCCGTTCTCGCAGCCTGATCCGCCGTGTCGATCTCGCGTTGCCATTGCGAAAGTGCTGCAAACGCGTCGGCGGCGGCGAGGTCGACGCGGGGATCCACGCTCCCCGGCCCGGCGGTGCGCCGCAGAACGCCGATGACGTCGAGAGCGCGTTCGGCCTTCCCGCCCGCCGTCTCGACGGCCGCGAGCTTCAGAGGGTACTCGACGTTGTCGGGGAAGAAGTCGCGCAACGCCCCGTAGAGCTGCGCGGCGCGGTCCCAGCTCTTTTGCGCCTCCGCGAGGCGTGCCTCCGTCTCGATCTTCTCCTCGCGTGAGAGATCGCCCGAGAGTTCGAAAGCCTTGCGCGCTTCCTCCTCGGCCTGGGCGTCGTAACCCAGGTGCGACCAGGTCTCGGACAGCGCGGCGTGGGCGAGGGGAAAATCCGGCTGTGACCTGGCGGCGCGAAGCAGGAGGTCCTTTGCCGCGAGCGCGTCCCCGGCGCGAAGGCGCGCCAGACCCTCCGCGTAGAGACGTGCCGCTTGAGGGTCCGTCGGGAGCGTGGCACGGACCGAATCGGCTTCCACCGAGCTGGGGCCTGCGAGCCCGAGCCTGGCGCGCAGCTGCTGGCCGGCCGAGGAGACCAGCTTGAAGAGATCCGACTCCGAGCCGGTCTCGGAAGCGGTGGCGAGGGTCTCGCCCGTGCCCGTGTCCTGGACGACCACGTCGACCCGGACCTTTTCGCCTCCCGGCGCGAGGATCGCGACGTACGAACCGGTCACGACCTCGTCGGCGTCCAGATCGGTGTGGAGCTTTGCGAGAGTCTCGGCGGAGAGTGCGCCGGGCGGGGGCGTAATGCGGCGCCGCGCGACGTTCTCGGAGGGGACGATCCGGAGCTTCTCTCCCGCCGCCAGTTCCGCGGAGAACATCGAGGAAAGCGCCGTCCCGAGCCAGTCCGCCTCCGCCCGCCCGGAGAGGTTGCGCAGGCCGAGAACGGCGACCGAGCGCCGGATGTGGCCGGGAGAGCGCGCGGTCGCCGACGACGGCGCGATGAGGGGGTTCGCGCGGTGCGTAAGCACGAGCGTAGCGAGCACCAGGACGGCCGCCGCGAACCCGGCGGCCAGGAGCACCGGCAATGTCCGGCGCGGCACGACCCTCGGCGCGGCGCCGGCGGCCGGTTCCGCCGCGACGGCCGAGGCAGGCTCCGGCAGCGGGCCGATGCTCACCGGCGCGACGAAGCGGTAGCCCACGCGCGGAACCGTCTCGATGTAGACGCCGCCGCCCTCGGGGTCGCCGAGGACCCTGCGGATGGTCCAGATGTTCTTCGTGAGGTTGCTTTCCTCGACGACGGCGTCCGGCCAGAGACCCGCCATCAGGGACTCCTTGGCCATCAGGCGCCCGGCGTTCACGACCAGGAGAACGAGCGTATCGAAGACCTTGGGCTGCAACGTCAGCGGCTCGCCGTCCCGCAGGAGGCGCCGCTCGCGGACCTCCAAGCGGAACGGGCCGAAGCCGTATTGATCCGGAGACGCCTTCTCAATGCTATCCATCGGTCAGCCAGAGGAAATCCATCGAAAAGCCAGCCTTAGCCCAAGGACCGAATGATGCCACGCAACCCATCCTTGGCGACGAAGGAGGACGATCCATGCGAACCCGCTCCACCCGTCCGATCACCGGCCTGTTCTCGGTCGCCGTGGCGATGGCGGCCTCGGTTGGCGCCTTGGCGGCGTCGTACCAGGGCGAACCGAGCCCGATTTCCAACTGGACCGCCCCGGCATTCTGGTCGCCGGCGCCTGCAAAGGCGTCGAGCACCTCGCGGCGCGCGCTCGCCTCGACGGATCTCAGTGGCCCGCTGCCGTTCATTCCGGTCACGCCGTGCCGGGTGGCGGACACGCGCTCGGCCTCGTACAACTCGGGTGCCTTCCAGGACGGCACGCCGAGCCTGGCTGCGGGCGTCACGCGTGCCTTCTTCGTCAAGGGCTCGTGCGGCATTCCGGCCAATGCCCAGGCCGTCTCCCTGAATGCCACGGCCGTGAACCAGTCGGCGAGAGGCTACCTGGCCCTCTGGCCCGGGGGTACGACGTGGCCCGGAACTTCCACGCTCAACTTCCCGGCCGTGGCAACCAGTGCGGTCGCAAACGCGGCCGTCGTTCCGCTGTCGGGCTGCGCCTCACCGTGCGCAGATCTGGATGCCGTCTCTCCTGCGAACCTCGACGTGGTCCTCGACGTGAACGGCTACTACGCGTCGACGCTGAACAGCGGAGAACAGCTCCTCGTCACGGCGAACACGGGGGCCGGCGCGATCCGGGGCGTCAATGCGTCGGGCGACGGCGTGCAGGGCGAGACGGCCGGCGGCGGATCGTCGGGCGTTTACGGGAAAAACACCGGCGGCGGCAAGGGAGTCTTCGGCGCCAGCACGAGCGGCAGCGGCGTCGAGGGGGGGAGCACGTCAGGCCCCGGCGTGCGCGGCGGCAGCAGCACGGGCAGCGGCGTCTACGGGGCAACCGCCGGAACGAGCGGCGCGGCGGGCGCGGCGGGTGTGTGGGGAGACAGTCACGACTACTTCGGGGTCTGGGGAACCAGCGTGGCGGGCGACGGAGTGCACGGCACGACGAACTCGACCTCCGCCGCGGGCGTCTCCGGCGTCAACGGCAGCAGCGGCGCCGGTCTCTGGGGCTCGAGCGCCAGCGGCGACGGCGTCTTTGGAAGCGGCCTGACCGGCGTCCACGGCACGAGTCAGTTCGGCTGGGGCGTTTACGGCCACAGCGCCACGCAGGACGGCGTCCACGGGGATACACCCTCCAACCTGTCGTCGGGAGTGGCGGGGATCAATACCGCGAACGGCTACGGCGTCTACGGTTCCACCAACAACGGAGATGGAGTGTATGGAACGGCCATCGGCGTGACGGGCAACGGCGTCCATGCTGTGGGCACGAATTATTGCTTTGGCGGTTTCTGCACTGGTGGTTCCAGCGCCCTTTGGGCCAACGGGCTCGCCGTGTTTGACAACGAAGTGAACGTCGACGGCGACTTAGAGGTCGTCGGGACCAAGAGCTTCGTAACACCTCATCCCACCGATCCGACCAAGCAGATCGCATTCGTCAGCCTGGAGGGGCCGGAGTCGGGGACGTATTTCCGAGGGACGGGCCATCTCGTCGCCGGCTACGCGGAGATCCCGGTGCCTGAGAGCTTCCGACTGGTGACTTCACAACAGGGATTGACCGTGGTTGCGACGGCCACCGGAACCATCGCGTCGGTCGTATGCGTTTCGAAATCCCTCGACAAGATCGTCTTTCAGGGCTCCGCCGACGTCGACTTCGACTACATGGTCAACGGACTGCGGGCCGGATACGAGAGCTACACGCCGATCCAAAGGAACTTCGCCTTCGTCCCGCGAAACACCTCAGACAAGAACCTCGCGCAGATGCCCGCGGAGGCAGTCCGGCGTCTTAAGGCCAACAGGATCCTCAACGACGACGGCTCCATCAACGAGGATACGGCGCACAGACTCGGCTGGGACCAGCGTCCGGGATGGAACCGGGTCTCTCCGGCAGAGGCCGCTGCGACCCAGCCAGTCCCGAAGCCGAACTGACGGGGCCGGTGAAGGAGGCGCGTCGATGAGCGACCTACCGAAATGCCGGAAGTGCGGGGCGCCGGTCCTCGGAAACGAGTGGTTCTGCTCGAACTGCGGCGAGCGCATCGCCGATGCGCCGCCGCAGCCGGCCCCGAGCGGGCTGCCGCCGCCGAGCTCATCCGGAGCGAGGGTGATCCTCTGGGTGCTTGCCGCGCTGGCGGTCCTCGGCGTCGTCGCCGCGGCAGGCGTCTTCGTGGTCGGTCGCCGCCTGACGAGAGCGGTCGAAGCCCGCATCGCGGGCGGTCCCTCAGGCGACGGAGCGATCGGCCGCGTGGCTTCCAGCCTCGGCAAGAGGGCACACGAGGAGAGGAGGGCCGAGTCGTACGGCTGCAGTCTGCTTTCGAGGGAGGACGCCTCGGCGATCGCGGGAACGCCCGTGACCCGGACGGAGTCGACGTCCGACTCCTGCTCGTACTTCGGCGTTTCCGACCCCTCGATCAATCCCGAGGCCATCGCGATGAAGAGCCTGCCGGGGATTGCGGCGAATCCCGAGGCTTCGAAGATGATCGACGCGATGACCTCCGGCATGCGCGCGGAGGTGGAACAGCAGGACCCCGGCACTCGCGCCGGGCCGGGAGGCGAGCGTCTGCTCTTCGCCATGCACTCGTCCGCCGCGCTGTCGGCAAGCATGGAGCTGGGGCGCAACGGCGCGAACGCGAAAGGCTTCGGCGAGAGTGTGCCGGGGATCGGTGACGAGGCCTTCTTCCTCGGGATGGGCAGGATGTTCTTCGTGCGCAAGGGAACGAACTACATCCTGATCCAGCCCCAATTCGTGAAGGACCCTCACGGAGTCGCCATCGCCGCGGCGAAGAAAGTCCTGCAGTCGCCCGGGTTTTCCGGCTAAATCCCCGCCCAGCCCGGCTCGAGGCGGGTCCAGCCCTCCTCGACCGCCCAGAGGTCCATCGCGAGCGACGCGAGATCGTCGACCTCGGGGATGGGCCGCGCGTCGAGCGTGAGGTCGAGGGACTTCACGTACTGGCGGCACGTCTCGCAGGCTTCGATCCTGACGGCCGGATGCGCCGCCGTCTGGAAGGAGGGGAGCTTCGCGGGGTCCTGTTCCTGGCAGGCCGCGCAGCGGATGCGCGGGAACAGCCACTCGGTGCCGCAGAGCGCGCAAACGAGGGATCGCGCCGCGCCCATCGACTCGGGCACCTCGCGCCGCACGCTCACGACGGCGCCGTTTCCGCAGGCGGGGCAGCGGCCCTCGTGCCGCGGGCGCTCGAGCGTGACGCCCTGCGCGGCGAGGACCTCGGCGTACGGCCGCAGGAACGCGCGCGAGAGGTAGTCCTCGCGGGCCTCGCGCTCGCCGCTCCAGTAGACACCGAGCCGCGCGAGCGCGGTGGCGTCGTCGTCGGCGTGGCGCGCCTTCGCGGCCTCGGCCAGCTCGGGCGGGCCTTTTTCGGCCGCGAACGTCAGAAGCGGCGCGAGGAGGTCGAGAATGCGCGGAAAGTCGGCCGAGGTCCCCTCGAAAGCCGTGTCTTCGTGGCGGGCGAGGGCGGCCGCCGCGAGGCGCCCCTGCAGCCGGAAGAGGCCGGCCGCGAACGCGAGCGGCTCGACGACGAGCGGAGCCGAGGCGAGGAGGGCCGTGGCGCGCGCGGCGCGTCTCTCGAACGCCACCGCGGGGTCGAGGATCGCATGCACACCCGGACGTTATCGCCGGCGGGCCGGAAAGTGAAACGGGGCCCTTTCGGTCAAAATGAGGCCATGGGAGGCGCGGTGTCGCGGGTGGGCCTGTTCGTGGCCACGCTTGGAGCGCTGCATGCTCCGGCGGCGCCGGCGGACACGAAGAACGTCCTCGTCCTCTTCTCGAACGCCCGGCTCCTCCCGGCGAACGTCGAGGCCGAGGGTGCGCTGCGCGAGACGCTCGCGAAGTCGAAGGACCGGCCCGTGGACGTCTTCGCGGAGTTCCTCGACTCGCCGCACTTCGGCGGGGAGCGATTCGCGGCGACGATCGCCGCGTACCTGCGCGAAAAGTACGCCTCGCGGCCCCCGAGCGCGATCGTCGCCGCCGGGGACGGGGCCCTGGCGTTCCTGCTTCGCCATCGCGGCGAGCTCTTTCCCGAGTCCCCGATCGTCCACATGGCCGTCTCGCGGTCGGGGCTTCAGGCGTTGCAGCCGCTGCCCGCCGACGTCGTGGGCGTTCCCGGCGAGTTCGATTTCGCCGGGACGATCGAGCTGGCGCTCGCGCTGCATCCGAAGGCCCGGCGGCTCGTCGTCGTCACGGGCGCGTCGGCGCAGGATCGCGAATACGAGGCGAGGGTGCGGGCCGAGGCCCCGCGCTTCGCCGGCCGCGCGAGCGCCGAGTTCCTCACGGGGCTCCCGACCGGCGCGCTCCTCGAGCGCGTGAAATCGCTCTCGCCGGACGCGGTCGTCTTCACGACCGGTTACTTCGAGGACGGCGAAGGACGCATGTTCACGCCGCGCGACGCGGCGGAGGGCCTGGCCCGCGCGGCCTCCGTTCCGGTCTACGCGCCGTTCAACACGTTCCTCGGGACGGGCGCCGTCGGCGGCCGCATGCCGACGTTCACGGACGTCGGGAGGCAGGCGGCGGAAATCGTCGCCGCGATCCTCGGGGGCGCCGGGCCGGCTTCCCTCCGTCTGCCCGACTCCCCGCCGACGGAAGCCCATCTCGACTGGCGGCAGACGCGTCGCTGGGGCATCCGCGAGCGCGACGTCCCCGCCGGGACCGTCTGGCATTTCCGGGAGCCGAGCCTCTGGGAGGAGCACCGGTACTGGTTGATCGCCGCCGTCGTCGCGATCCTCTTCCAGGCCGCCCTGATCGCCGGGCTCCTCTTTCAGCGCCGCCGGCGACACGCCGCCGAGCAGGCCGTCGCAGGGCAGCGTTCGGAGCTCGCGCACGCCTCGCGTCTCGCGGTTGCCGGCGAGCTCACGGCGTCGATCGCCCACGAGATCAACCAGCCCCTCGGCGCGATCCTGAGCAACGCCGACGCGGCCGACCTGATCCTCGAGTCCGGCGGCGACCGGCGCGCCGACCTGCGCGCGATCCTCGCCGACATCCGGCGGGACGACCTGAGGGCGAGCGAGGTCATCCGGCGCCTGCGCGAGCTGCTCGCGCGCCACAGGGTGGAACGCAGGCCGTTCGAGGTCAACGAAACCGTCCGGGGCGTGGAGGCGGCTCTCGCCGCCGAGGCCCGGCGCCGCGGCGTCGTTCTCGACGTGCAGCCGGAGACGGCCGCGCTGACCCTCGTCGGGGACCGGATCCAGTTCCAGCAGGTGCTCATCAACCTCGTGCTCAACGCCATGGACGCGCTTGCCGACGCGCCCGAGGACCGGCGAACGGTCGTCGTTTCCGTCGAGCGCCGGCCGCAGGGCGCCGCGATCGCGGTGCGCGACCGTGGGCCGGGCATCCCCCGGGAGCAGCTGCCGAACCTGTTCAAGTCCTTCTTCAGCACGAAACGCACGGGGATGGGCCTCGGCCTGTCGATCGCGCGCAGCATCGTCGAGGCCCACGGCGGGCGCATCTGGGTCGAGAGCGCCTCCGGCGAGGGTGCCGTGTTCCGCGTCGAGATGCCCGCGGCGGGCGCCCCCGGCGCCTTCCCGGAGGAGGCCGCGTGAGCGGCGTCCCACTCATCCACGTCGTGGACGACGACGAGTCTCTCCGGACGGCGCTCCTGCGGCTCCTCGCGGCGGCCGGCTTCGAGGCCTCGGGCTACGCGTCCACCGGCGAGTTCCTCCTCAAGCCGCCGCCGGACCGGCCCGGCTGCGTGCTCCTCGACGTGCGGCTCCCGGGCCCGTCCGGCCTCGACCTGCAGGCGGCCCTCCAGCGGCAGGGGGTCGCGCTGCCTGTGATCTTCCTGACGGGTCACGCCGACGTCGCCTCCAGCGTGCGCGCGATGAAGGCCGGCGCCGTGGACTTCCTCACGAAGCCCGTCCGGCGCGAGACCCTGCTCGAGGCGCTCTCACGCGCCCTCGAGCGCGACGCCGCGCAGAGGGCGCTCCGCGAGGAGATCGCGCGGCTGCGCGAGCGTTTCGGGACTCTCACGAACCGCGAACGCGAGGTCTTCGAGCGGGTCGTCGCCGGCAAGCTCAACAAGCAGATCGCGGGCGACCTGGGAATCGCGGAGCGCACGGTGAAGGCCGAGCGCGCGCAGGTCATGGTGAAACTGGGGGTGAGCTCCGCGGCGGAGCTCGGCCGGCTCGCCGAGCGGCTGCGCCAGCTGTCCTCCTAGCGGGACGCCGGGACGCGTTGCCCTTTGGGGCATCACGGCTGCCCCTTCTTCCGATGGCCGCGGGCGCCTGCCGGGGCGATGCTGGCGCCATGAGGATCAGCTTCTCTCCGTGACCGCAGCGGCGTCGCGTTCGTCGGAACGCGGAGAGATCGAGGGGCCGCGGGTTCTCGTGGTCGAAGACGACGACAGCATGCGGGAAGCCCTCGGGAGGCTGCTCGTTGCCGCCGGCTTCGAAGCCAGGGCCTACGCCTCCGCCGAGGCGCTTCTCGCCGTCGGTGCCGGCGGGGGAGCGGTGTGCGTCGTCAGCGACCTGCGGCTGCCCGCGATGTCGGGCCTCGAATTGCTGGCCGAGCTGCGCTCGCGCGGCGAGTCCCTTCCGCTCGTCCTCATCACGGGTCACGACGTGCCGGGTCTGCGGGAGGACGCGCTGCGGCGCGGCGCCGCGGCGTATCTCGCGAAGCCGTTTCCGGGGACCACGTTGTTGAAGGCCGTTCAGGCCGCGATCGCGGGCCGGAACGGATGACGTCCAGCGAAAGAAGAGGAAAGAGGAGATCTGTCATGAAAATCAGCCGTTTCGCCACACTCGCCCTCGCGGTCACGGCGGTCGCCTGCTCCACGCTGCAGGTCACGACCGACTACGCGCCGGGCACCGACTTCTCGAAGTACAAGACGTTCACGCTCAAGGCCGGCACGCCCCCCAGGAACCCGATCGCGGCCGAGCGCTTCAAGGTGTCCCTCGGGAACGCGCTCACGGCCCGGGGGCTCCGGCAGGTCCCGGACGGCGCCGACCTGGACGTGTTCGCCCACTTCAGCCTCGGGAAGGACACTCAGCTCAACACGTACGGGTACGGCGGCTGGGGCGGCGGCTGGCGATACGGCGGCATGGGCGGCATGCAGACGACGCAGGTCCAGGAGATCCCCACGGGCACCGTCGTCATCGACCTCGTCGACGCGAAGTCGAGCACCGCCGTCTGGCGCGGCATCGCCAAGGACGAGATCTCGACGACGGCCACCCCCGAGGAGCGCCAGCAGAAGGCCGACGAGGTGGCCCGGAAACTCTTCGAGAACTACCCGCCGATGGCGAAGAAGTAAGAGTCCCCAGATGCGGAAGACCTTCCTCACCGCCCACGCTGCGAAAAACAGGAGACAACCGATGAAATCGACCTTCAGACCTCTCGCGCTGGCCCTGGGCCTTGCGCTCGGCACGTCGGCGGCAGCGCCGGCCCTCGCCCAGCAAACGGCAAAGAAGCCGAACATCGTCGTCATCATGGGCGACGACGTGGGCATGTGGAACATCGGTGCCTACCATCAGGGACTCATGGCCGGGCGGACGCCAAACCTCGACAGGCTCGCGAAGGAGGGAATGCGTTTCACCGACTACTACGCTGAGGCGAGCTGCACGGCGGGCCGCGCGGCTTTCGTGACCGGCGAGCTGCCGATCCGCACCGGCATGGTGACGGTCGGCCAGGCCGGCGCCAAGATCGGACTGCCGGCCGAGGCGTCCACGATCGCCGCCGTCCTCAAGGACATGGGCTACGCGACCGGGCAGTTCGGCAAGAACCATCTTGGCGACCTCAACGAGTTCCTGCCGACCGTCCACGGCTTCGACGAGTTCTTCGGCTACCTCTACCACCTCGACGCGATGGAAGACCCCGCGCACCCCGCGTACCCGCAGGAGCTGCTGAAGACGGTCGGCCCGCGGAACATGGTCCATTCCTGGGCGACGAGCACGGACGACGCGACGGTGGATCCGCGCTGGGGCAAGGTCGGCAAGCAGAAGATCGAGGACGCCGGCACGCTCTATCCGAAGCGGATGGAGACCGTGGACGACGAGATCCAGGCCCTGTCCTTCAAGTTCATCGAGAAGGCGAAGGCGGACGGCAAGCCGTTCTTCCTGTGGCTGAACCCCACCCGCATGCACATCGTCACGCACCTCTCGGAGAAGTACGAGAAGCTGCGTAACTCGCAGAACGGCTGGTCTCTCCAGGAAGCGGGAATGGCCCAGCTCGACGACATCGTCGGCGACACCATGAAGAAGCTCAAGGACATGGGCGTGGACGACAACACGATCGTCATGTTCACGACCGACAACGGCACGGAGACGTTCACCTGGCCCGACGGCGGCAACACGCCGTTCAAGGGACAGAAGGGCACCGTCTACGAGGGCGGCTTCCGCGTCCCCTGCCTGCTGCGCTGGCCGGGCCACGTGCCGGCGGACTCGGTGCAGAACGGCATCTTCGCCAGCCTCGACTGGTACCCGACGTTCGTGGCCGCCGCCGGCAACCCGAACATCAAAGACGAGCTGCTCAAGGGCAAGAAGCTCGGCGACCGGACGTACAAGAACTATCTCGACGGCTACAACCAGATGGACCTCATCACCGGCAAGGGGCTGTCGAACCGGCACGAGATTTTTTATTTCGCGGAGAGCACGCTCGGCGCGGTTCGCATCGACGACTTCAAGTACCGGTTCATCGATCAGCCCAACGGCTGGATCGGCGGTTCGGTCCACGTCGATGCGCCGGTGCTGACGAACCTGCGCCTCGACCCGTTCGAACGCCTCGATTTCCCGCAGAACGGGACGCTCAACGGCGCGCAGATGTACTTCACCTGGTTCCAGTACGAGTTCTGGCGCTTCGTCTTCGTCCAGCAACAGGTCGCGAAGCTGGCGATGACCGCCCTCGAGTACCCGCCGATGCAGAAGGGCTCGAGCTTCAACCTCGAGGCCGTCAAGGCGGAGATCGCGGCCGCCATGGCGAAGCACGGTCAGTAGGCGTTCGAACGGCAGGCGGGGCCGCATGCGCCGTGTGCGATGCGGCCCGACCCCGCCTGCGATGGTTCTCGAGCCATGAGCGTCACGACACCGATGAACATCGATCTCAAGAATCGAGGGAGGTTCGAAATGAACGTACGCGTCGCTCTCGCCTTGCTGGCATTCGCCGCTCCAGCCCCGCTCGCCGCACAGGCGCAGCCCACGGGTTCTCTCGAGGGACTGACGGCCCCGAAGCCGGGCGTTCCGGAGGTCTTCACGCTGGCGGGCGCGTACGTGCGGATCGCCTACAACAACGAGGGGTACGCCGTCGTCGGGTATCGCATGGTCCAGCAGGAAGTCGGAAACCCGTGGGCCCTGCTCAGCGTCGGCGTCACGCTGCGGGACGGCGTGAAGGGCTACACGATGCCGCGCGGCGCCTTCTCGCTCAGGACCCCGGACGGCAAGACGATCCCGCTCTCGACCCAGCCGGATTACATGAAGGCGGACCTGCGCGCTCTCAACAAGAGGGCCCAGATGTCCAACGACACGATCAACTACTTCCCGGCCGGCGCGAACCGCCCGTGCGCGATCAAGTTCTTCTCGAACCTCGAGGGGCCGGCGATTTCCTTCGACTCGGTCGACCTGACGGCCGAGCGTGACTGTCTCGGCCGCCTCTACTTCAACGTGCCGGGCGGCATTCAGGTGGGCCAGTACTTCCTCGACGTCAAGTTCGCGGAAAGCACGATCCAGGTGCCGTTCCGGGTGTTCACGAAGGAGCAGGCGAAGGACTTCAGCAAGCAGTGGGAGGACCTGAAGAAGGCCCACGACGCGTCGTACAAGTAACGAACCGGACGCCGACATCTAAAAAGGGAGTCCGGCGGGCACTGAGGCTTTTCAATCCGACGTGAACCGGCGGTCGGCTGCGCCTGCGGCCGGCCGCTTTCTCGAAAGGACGTGGTCGGGATGAAAAGGACATTCGCAGGCATCCTGGCGATCGCCGCCATGACCGCCCGTGCCCAGGCCGCGGACAGGCCGCCGAAGGCGGGCGCGGTCACGGCCATCGACGTCCTCCTGGAGCCTGATGCCACGATGCTCGGGCATTCCGCCGACAACAACGCACGCCTCCGCTCCGTCTTCCCGAAGGGCTTCGCATTGGACGCGACGCATCGTCCGCACATCACGTTGGTCCAGCGTTTCGTCCGCACCGGGGACCTCGATCGGGTCTACGCCGCCGCCGGCGAAGTTCTCGCCTGGGCCAACGTGTCCGCCATGAAGCTGGAGGCCTTCAAGTATTACTACATCCCGGCCGGGGCCAACGGCCTCGCGGGCATCTGCGCGAAACTCACCCCGGAATTGCTCGAGCTGCAGGCGGAGGTCATCGCTGCCGTCGCCCCGTTCACGGTCGAGACCGGAGACTCGTCCGCGTTCGTCACCACGCCGGCCGACCCGGTCATCGACCCGGCTTTGATCGCTTACGTCTCTGCTTTCGTGCCGAAGGGTTCCGGCGAGAACTTCAACCCGCACGTCACGACGGGCGTCGCCCCCAAGGACTACCTCGACAAGATGCTCGCCGAGCCGTTCGAGCCGTTCACCTTCTCGCCCGCGGGCGCGGCCGTCTACCAGCTCGGCCAGTTCGGAACTGCGGCGAAGAAGCTCAAGGAACTGGAGTTGAAACGCTGAGCCGGATACGAGCAGCCTCGTCGCCGTGAACCGGACGGACGCCTGCGTTATCGTGAGATCGTGAAGCCAGCCGAGAGCGCGCGGACGGTCGTCTCGACGTTCGTCCTCCACCTGCGCCCGGTCCGCGTCCCCGCCGCGACGATCCGGTTCACGCACACGTTCGGCCTCGGCGGGATGTCGCTCGTCCTCCTCGTGGTCCTCCTCGTGACCGGCGCGCTCCTCATGTTCGGCTACACGCCGGTGCCGGGAGACGCGTACGCGTCGATCGAGAGGCTGCAGGGGGAGGTCGTCTTCGGGGCGTTCGTGCGAAGCGTCCATCACTGGAGCGCGAACCTCCTCGTCCTCGTCGCGGGCCTCCACCTCCTGCGCGTCGTCTTCACGGGCGGCTTTCTCGGCGGCCGCGCGCTGAACTGGCTCGTCGGCCTCTTCCTCCTCGCCGCGATCGCCGCGTCGAGCTTCACGGGCTACCTGCTGCCATGGGACCAGCTCGCCTACTGGGCGGTCACGATCGTCACGGGGATGGCGGCCTACGTGCCCGTCGCAGGGCCCGTTCTCGCGGGGTTCCTGCGCGGCGGCGACGAGATCGGGCCGGCCACGCTCGTGACGTATTACGCGCTCCACACGAAGTGGATCCCGTTCCTCCTCTTCGCCGCCGCGGCGTTTCACTTCTGGCGCGTGAGGAAGGCGGGCGGCGTCGTCCTGCCGCCCGACGCGGTCCGCGACGAGAAGGGCAAGCCCGAGCAGGTCCTCCTCCTGCCGGACCTCCTCTGGCGCGAGATCGCGGCGGCCTTCGTCCTCCTCGCGGCCGTCACGCTCTTCTCCGCGCTCGTGCGGGCGCCGCTCGGCCCCGCCGCGAACCCGGGCCTGTCCCCGAACCCCGCGAAGGCGCCGTGGTACTTCCTCGGGTTCCAGGAGCTCCTCGTCCACCTCCACCCGCTCTTCGCGGTCGTCGTCGTGCCGCTGCTCGGCGTCGCCGCTCTCTGCGTCCTGCCGTACCTCGGCTTCTCCGCGGACGAGCCGCGCGGCGCGTGGTTCCTCTCGGAAGCCGGCCGCCGGACGGCGAAGCTCGCGGCCGCCGCCGCGCTCGTCGCGACGCCGCTCCTCGTGATCGCCGACGCGCTCCTCCTCGGGAAGTCCGGCGCCCCTTCGGGCGCCGCCGCGTTCGCCCTCCGAGGCGTCCTTCCCGTGGCCGCGCTCCTCGGGGCGGGCTTTGCGGGCTTCCGCGCCCTGCGCGCGCGTTTCGGCGCGACGCGCCTCGAAGCCGTGCAGGCGCTCTTCGTCTTCTTCGCGACGGGCTTCGCCGTCCTGACCGCGACGGGAATCTGGTTCCGCGGGGCGGGCATGAAGCTGGTGTGGCCGTGGAACGCGTGACGCCAGAACCTTCGGATAACGCCACACGGCCGGAGCGCCGTTCGCTCCTGAAGCTCGCGTGGCTCGGCCTCGGGCTCGCGGCGGTCTCCGAGGCTTCGTGGATCGTTCTCTCGTTCCTGAAGCCGCGCCCGAGGGCGCCGAAGGACGCCGGGAGCCTCCTCGTCGCGGGCCCGTCGGACGGTTTCGCGCCCGGATCCGTGACGGCATTCCCGGCGGGAAAGTTCTACCTCGTCCGCCTCGCGGACGGCGGCTTCCTCGCGCTCCACCGGCAGTGCACGCACCTCGGCTGCAGCGTCCCGTGGGACGAGGCCTCGGGCCGGTTCGTGTGCCCGTGCCACGCGTCCGTGTTCGACGTGCGCGGCGACGTCCTCGCGCCGCCGGCGCCGCGCCCGCTCGACCTCTTCGCGGTGCGGATCGAGAACGGCATCGTCAAGGTCGACGTCTCGGCCCCGATGCGCCGGTCCGGGTTCGACGCGTCGCAGGTGACGAGGGCTTGAACCGGTGACGGACGATCTCGCGCGCTGGAGGCTCGCGGCGGTCGTCGCCGCGGCCCTCGTGGTCGTCTCGTGCCCGCTCGCGCTCGTCCGCGACTCCCTGAGGCCGCCCGCGCCGAAGAGCACGGAGCCGGCCGAGGCGACGTTCGTCGGCCGCAAGGCGTGCGCGAAGTGCCACGAGAAGGCGGCGAAGGCCTGGACCGGCTCGCACCACGACCTCGCGATGGCCGAGGCGACCGACGCGACCGTTCGGGGCGACTTCTCCGGCGTCGTCTTCGAGGGCGACGGGATCAAGGCGCGGTTCTTCCGCGACGGGAAGAAGTTCCTCATCGAGACGGCCGGGCCCGACGGCAAGCCCACGGTCTACGAGGCGGCGTACACGTTCGGCTGGGACCCGCTCCAGCAATACCTGATCAGGTTCCCGGGCGGGCGGATGCAGGCGTTCTCGCTCGCATGGGACGTGCCGGGGAAGCGGTGGTTCTTCCTCTATCCCGGCAGGAAGATCCCGCCGTCCGACTGGCTGCACTGGACGCGCAACGGCCAGAACTGGAACGGCATGTGCGCCGGGTGCCACTCGACGAACCTCGTGAAGGGCTTCGATCCGAGGACGAACTCTTACGACACGACGTGGTTCGAGATCGACGTGAGCTGCGAGGCCTGCCACGGCCCGGGTTCGCGGCACGTGGCCTGGGCCGAGGTCCCGCCGATGGGCCGGGCGAAGATCGAGAACACGGGCCTCGTCCTGAAGACGTCGAACGTCACGAACCGCGAGCTCGTCGAGCTCTGCGCCCCGTGCCATTCGCGCCGCGTCGAGCTGGGCGGCTACGATCACAGGCGGCCGCAGCTCCTCGACAACCACGTCCCCGTCCTCCTGGCCGAGGGGACCTACTACCCGGACGGGCAGATCCTCGACGAGGACTTCGAGTACGGCTCGTTCGTCCAGAGCAAGATGTTCCGGATGGGCGTGAGGTGCACGGACTGCCACGACGCCCACACGCTGAAGCTCAGGAAGGACGGCAACGGCGTCTGCCTGCAGTGTCACTCGGCCCCGGCGTACGACGACGCGCGCCACCACTTCCACAAGAAGGAGTGGAAGGGGAAGCCGAGCGACGGGGCGCGCTGCGTCTCGTGCCACATGCCGAAGTCGCCGTTCATGGTCGTCCACATGCGCGCGGACCACAGCATCCGGATCCCGCGGCCCGACCTCACGCGGGACCTCGGCGTGCCGAACGCGTGCAGCCGCTCGGGCTGCCACGCGGACAAGCCGCTCTCGTGGGTGACGGCCGCGTTCGACAAGTGGTACGGGACCGTCCGCAAACCGCACTACGGGACCGTCCTCGCCGCGGGGCGCAAGGGAGACCCGGCGGCGAAGGCCGACCTGCTCCGGCTCGAGGCCGACGCTCTCTCCCCGACGCTCGTCAGGGCGACGGCGCTGTCGCTCCTCGGCCGCTACCGCGGGGACGACGTGACGGCGGCGTTCCGGCGCGCGCTTCTCGACGAGGAGCCGCTCATCCGGCGGACCGCCGTCGCCGTGGCGCCGATCGCCGACCCGGCGGAGCGGGTCTCGAAGCTCGCGCCGCTTCTCGCCGACCCGTACCGCGCCGTGCGTCTCGAGGCGGCCGCCCAGCTCGCGGGGACGCCGCCCTCGCTCCTGAAGCCCTATCAGCAGGACGCGCTCGCGACCGCCCGCGCCGACTACGTGAAGGCGATGGAGTACTCCCTCGACTTCTCGTACGCGGGGCACAACCTCGGGCTCCTCTACGAGCGCGAGCACGACTTTGCGAGAGCGGAAAAGGCATACCGCGCCGCGATCGCCGTGGACGACCTCTCGTACCCGCCGAAGGCGAACCTCGCGCTGCTCCTCGCCCGGCAGGGGAAGAACACGGAGGCCGAGAAGCTCTTCCGCGAGGTCCTCGCCGCGTACCCGGAGCGGGCCGAGGTCGCGTACTCGCTCGGCCTCCTCGTGGCCGAGACGGGGACGATGGAGGAGGCGGTCTCGCTTCTCGCGCGCGGCGCGGCGGGGATGCCGGAGAACGCGCGCGCGGCGTACAACGCCGGCCTCGCGCTCGCGCGCGTCGGGCGCGACGCAGAGGCCGAGAGGATGCTTCGGCAGGCGGTCGCCCGCGACCCGTCGAGCTACGACGCCCTCTTCGCGCTCGCGGATTTCCTCTTGCGGAAGGGACGCCCCTCCGAGGTCGGCGCGCTCGCGGACCGGATGGCGGCGCTCGACTCCGCGCGCCCGGAAGCGGCTCAGCTCAAGGCGGTCCTGGGCCGGCGCTGACGCGGGCCACGCCGTGCGATCCGGGGCCGTCCGTGATGCATTTGCCTCAGGGACCGACACGCGCGAAGGGGCCACTCTGGCAGGAACAAGAGAAGGAGATCTCCATGAGGTCGAACGTGATTTTCGGCGGCGTCGTCGTCGTCGTGCTGGCCCTCGGTCTGTCCGCCGCGGCGCAGGCCCAGGACGCCGGCGAACATGATCCGGCCGCAATCGCGAATGCGTTCCCGAAGGCTCCGTACTCGCCCTACGCGGGGCGAGACTATCCGACGCGTCCGCTCTTCGGCGACACGCACCTCCACACGTCGTTCTCGATGGACGCGGGAGCGTTCGGCGCGCGCCTGACGCCGCGGGATGCCTACCGTTTCGCGCGGGGCGAGGAGGTCGTTTCGAACAGCGGCCAGCCCGTCAAGCTCTCGCGACCGCTCGATTTCCTCGTCGTTGCCGACCACTCGGACGGCATGGGGTTCTTCCCGCAGCTCATGAGCGGTGATCCGGCGCTGCTCGCGACGGAGCAGGGCCGCCGGTGGTACGAGCAGATCAAGGGCGGCAGGGGCGGCGAGGCCGCGCTGGACATCATCGTCAGCTTCGGCAAGGGGCAGATGCCCAGGGGCTTTCCGGAGCCGGGCACGGCCGCCTATCGCAACGCGTGGTTGGAGACGATCAAGGCGGCGGAGGCCTACAACGACGCCGGCCGGTTCACGGCGTTCATCGGGTTCGAGTGGACCTCGAACACGGGCGGCAACAACCTCCACCGGAACATCATCTTCCGCGGGAACGGGACGCAGGCGGGCCTCGTCGAGCCGTACACGACGCTCAAGCCCCTCGGAAGCGACAACCCCGAGGACCTGTGGAAGTGGATGACGATGGCGGAGCAGAAGACGGGAAGCGACGTCCTGGCCATCGCCCACAACGGAAACCTGTCGAACGGGATCATGTTCCCGGTCGTCGAGACGTTCGGGAAGAAGGTCGACCGGACGTACGCGGAGACGCGCGCGAAGCGCGAGCCGCTCTACGAGATGACGCAGACGAAGGGAACCGGCGAGGCTCATCCCTTCCTCTCGCCGAACGACGAGTTCGCCGCGTTCGAGCTCTGGGACAAGGGCAACCTCGACGGCACGGTCGCGAAGACGAAGGACATGCTCGAGTACGAGTACGCGCGGTCCGCTCTGAAAAACGGCCTGAAGCTCGAGCAGCTGCTCGGTGCGAACCCCTACAAGTTCGGGATGATCGGCAGCAGCGACTCGCACACCGGCCTTGCGGCGATGGAGGAGGACAACTTCTTCGGCAAGACGGCGCCGCAGGAGCCGAGTCCGGAGCGCCTGACGAAAGCCTTCATGGGAAACAAGAAGACCGGCGTCACGATCATGGACTGGGAGGTCGGTGCATCGGGCTGGGCGGCCGTGTGGGCCAAGGAGAACACGCGCGAGGCCATCTTCGACGCGATGCAGCGCCGCGAGACGTACGCGACGACCGGCACGCGCATGGTCGTGCGGTTCTTCGGCGGCTTCGACTTCGAGGCGAGCGACGCGTACGACCGGATGCCCGCGAGGATCGGGTACGCCAAGGGCGTCCCGATGGGCGGAGACCTCTCGAAGGCCCCTGCGGGCAAGGCGCCGACGTTCCTCGTGGGCGCCCTCCGCGACCCGATCGGAGCGAACCTCGACCGCATCCAGGTCGTCAAGGGCTGGCTGGACGGCAAGGGCGAGCTGCACGAGAAGGTCTACGACGTCGCGTGGTCGGGCTCCCGCAAGCCCGACCCCAGGACGGGCAAAGTCCCGTCCGTGGGCGACACGGTCGACGTCGCCAAGGCGACGTACAAGAACACGATCGGCGTGCCCGAGCTGATCACGGTCTGGAGAGACCCCGCGTTCGACGCCGCCCAGCGCGCGTTCTATTACGTTCGCGTCATCGAGATCCCGACGCCGCGGTGGACGGCCTACGACGCGCAGCGCTACGGTACGAAGCCGCTGCCCGGCACCCGGATGACGATCACCGAGCGGGCGTACACGTCGCCGATCTGGTACACGCCGTAGCCGCTGAACGAAGACGGCGGGAGCGCCGCAGCGCCCCCGCCGTTCGTGAGTCCGCGAAAGCCCGGACCCGTCTCTACTTCTTCTTGGGGGCCTCGCCGATCTTCACGAGGTCGACGACGGTCTTGACGCCCTCGACCCCGGCGGCGGCCTTCAGAGCCAGGTCCTTGCGGGCCTGATCGGGGAGCATGCCGCGCACGGAGCACGTGGAGCCGACGCACTCGACCTCGAGACCCTTGTAGTGCGCTCCGACCTCGCCCTTCACCTTCGAGCGGGCGGCCTTCTCGATCTTCTCGTCGGCGATCTCCTTGTTGACCTTGCCCTCGAAGACGCCCTTCGCGTTCTTGGCCTTGAGCTGGTTGTCGATCTTCTTGACGGCAGCGTACTTGAGGACCTCGTCGGCGAGCTCCTGCGTGGCGCGCAGGGTGACCTCGCCGGTGAGGGTGGTCTTTTCGCCCACGATCGTCACGTGGATCGTCCCGGCGTCGGGCCCGAGCTTGTCCACGAGGAGCTTGGCGAGGGAGGCTTCCCTGTCGGCGACGGAAGTCGCGTCGGCGGCGAGGGCGGGAATGGCGGCGACGGCGGTGGCGAGGACGCAGATGGTGAAGATGGTGCGCAGTTTCATCGGTCTTCTCCTTTTGCCCTCGCCACTATACCGAGAAGGAAAGCGGGGGCGCCGGAGCGCCCCCGCGGATGAAACCCTCCTGCCGGCGAGGGATTACTTGTCGAGCCCCATGAGCTCGCGATACCACTTCGGGTGGTGGATGCGCGCCCACGCCTTCGACACCGTCCCGCGCATCATCGAGTTGAACGTGCCGGGCTCGGCGACGGTCGCGAGGTAGATGTGGAAGACGAGCGAGATCGCGAAGAGGATGAAGCTGACGTTGTGGAGCAGGAACGCGATCTGCCGCGCCCACGCGGGGAAGCTCTGCGGCCACCACATCACGACGCCCGAGACGAGGAGGCCGAGCGCCCCGAAGCCCGAGGTGTGGAAGTAGACCTTCTGGCCGCCGTTGTACTTGCCGATCTTGTCGTGGTTCGCGGCGTCCTTGAGGTACTCGAGGAGCTTCGGCCCGACCCAGCCGCGCTCCTCTTTCGTGAGCTCCATCTCGCTCCACCAGTGGACCGCCATCACGAGCGAGGCGAGCGCGAACGCGAGGCCGAAGAACGGGTGGACGATCCTGCAGACGCTCAGGCCGCCGACGAGCGTCGCCATCCACCCGAACACGGGCGTCCAGACGGGCAGGCCCGTGACGAGGCAGGCGAAGAACGTGACGGCGACCGACCAGTGGATGACGCGGGACGAAAGGCGGTGGCGGACGATCTCGTTGCCGACGAGGACGTCTTCCTTCTCGCGGGCGACGTAGGCGCCTTCGTCGAAGCCGATCTGACGGACGACCTTGCTCATGCGCGCCTCCTCAGCCCTTCTTCTCGTCGGGGTCGGCGGGGCCCGGGTCGACGAATCCCTTGTTGCCGTGGTAGAGGTGGTGGCCGAACGCGCCGACGACGGCTCCGAGGATCGCGAGGAAGCCGATCGGCCGGAGCCACTTCTTCCAGAAGCTGACGGCCATGGGGATGCGCGGGTCCCTCGCGAGGCCGCCGTACCACTCGGGATGGTCGCCGAACGCGAGGACCGTCACGACGCCGGTGCCGCCGACTCCCTGCGGGTCGTAGAGGGCGGCCTGCGCGTAGCCCTGTGCTTTGAGCTGTGCGACGCGGTGGCTGCCGAGCGCGACCATCTCCTCCTTCGTGCCGAAGTGGAGGCACCCGGTGGGACAGGACTTGATGCACGCGGGCTCGAGGCCGACGGTCACGCGGTCCACGCAGAGCGTGCACTTGGACATCTTTCCGGTCTTCGCCGAGAAGCGCGGCACGTCGAACGGGCAGCCCGTCGCGCAGTACCCGCAGCCGATGCACGCGGCCGGGTTCACGTCCACAATGCCGTTCGCATACTGGACGAGCGCGCCGGGTGCCGGGCACGCCTCGAGGCAGCCCGGGTCGGCGCAATGCATGCACTGGTCCTTGCGCATGAGCCACTTGATGCCGCCGTCGACCTCGTGTTCGTCGAAGCGGATGAGGTTCCAGAAAGACGGGTCGAGCGTGGGCATCGTCTGGTACGTGCCCCTCTGTTCCGTCGAGACGACTTGCAGGTCGTTCCACTCCTGGCACGCGACCTCGCAGGCCTTGCAGCCGATGCAGGTCGAGGTGTCGACGAGCTTCGAGACGGCCGGGAGGGAGCGAAGCGAGCTGCCGCTTCCCCAGACCTGGGCGGAGGAGCGGACGACTTCGAAGGAGTTTTGAACGCTCATGGCCGCCTCCTCACGCCTTCTCGAGGGTCACGAGGAAGCTCTTGTATTCCGGGGTCCACGTGTTCGGGTCCACGGCGGTGGGCGTGAGCATGTTCGCGAGCGTGCCCTGGTGCCCCTTCTCGCCCGTGAAGCCCCAGTGGAGCGGGAAACCGATCTGCCAGATCGGCTTGCCGTCCGCGTGCGTGGGCTTCAGCCGTTTCGTCACCATCGCCACGCCTTCGAGCGAGCCGCGCGCCGACGTGACCTTCACCTTCGCACCGTTCACGATTCCCTTTTCCTTCGCGAGCTCCTCCGGGATCTCGACGAACTGCCCGGGCTGGAGCATGTTCAGGCGGGGGAGGTGCTGCGTCCAGTAGTGGTACATCTCGGTCACGCGGTACGTCGTGCAGATGATCGGGAACTTGTCGCGAGTTCCGTAGACGTCGAGGTCCGACTTGAACTTCGCAACGGCCGGGTTCGACGTGATTTTCGGGTGCAGGACGTTGTCGCACGCCGCTTCGAGCGCCTCGTAGTGCTCGGGGAACGGGCCGTCGTTCAGGACCGGCGCGAAGATGCGGCCGACGCCCTCGGGAAGCATGATGAAGGCGCCGAACGTCCCGGGAGGCGCGTCCGGCTTCATGTCCGGGACGTCGCCGACCCACTTCTCGCCGTTCCACTTGATCCCGACGCGCGTCGCGTCCCACGGGTTGCCGTCCTTGTCGGCGGAGGCGCGGTTGTACATGACGCGCCGGTTCGCCGGCCACGAGAACGACCACTGGTGGAACATCCCGAGGCCCGTCGGGTCGGCGTTGTTGCGGCGCTGCGTCATGTTGCCCGCTTCGGTGAAGGCGCCCGACATGAGCCAGTTCCCGCACATCGTCGTGCCGTCGTCCTGCAACTGGGCGAAGCCGTCGAGCTGCTGGCCGGCGGCCTTGAGGACCTTCGCCTTGTCCTTCGGATCGGGGATGTCGGCGAGCGCCTTCCCGTTCAGCTCCTTGAGGATCTCCGAGAGGTCGGGCACGGCCGGATTCGTGTAAGCCCACGAGACGTTTGCGATCGCTTCGGGAAACGCGCCGCCTTCCTTGCGGTAGAGGTCACGGACGGCGAGGAAGATTCTCGCGAGGATTTCCTGGTCCACCTTGGCCTGCCCGGGCGGATCGAGCGCCTTCCACTTCCACTGGATCCAGCGGGCCGAGTTCGTGAACGAGCCGTCCTTCTCGGCGAAGTTGCTCGCGGGCAGGAGAAAGACCTCCGTCTTGATCTTGGACGGGTCGGCGCCTCCGTACTCCTGCGGCGCCTTCCAGAACGCGGCGGTCTCGATCTCGTGGTTCTCGACGACGACGAGCCACTTGAGTTTCGAGTGGGCGCCGATCATTTTCTTCGCGTTCGGGCCGATGCCGACCGGGTTCATCCCGAACGTGATGAGGCCTTCGGGGCCGGGCTCCTTGCCGCCGGCGCGCATCGAGCTGCCGCGGTACATGTCGTCGAAGATGTACATCCAGGAGTAGTTACCGTCGATCTTCGGGAGCCACGAGTAGCCGAACTCGTTCTCCTTCGTCGCCGCCTTGCCGTAGAGGCCCTTGAGGAGCGACGCCATGAACTTCGGGTAGTTCTGCCAGTAGTTCATCGACGGCCAGGGCTGCTTCCCGAGCGTCGCCGGGGTCGCGCCCTCGAGGTACTCCTTCAGGGTCTGCGCGCCCGCGGGCGGGGTCTTCAGGTAGCCCGGCAGGACGTCGAACACGCCGGCGGTGTCCGTCGCGCCCTGGATGTTCGAGTGGCCGCGCAGCGCGTTCACGCCGCCGCCCGGGCGCCCGACGTTGCCGAGCAGGAGCTGCAGCATCGCCGCCGTGCGGATCATCTGGACGCCGACCGAGTGCTGCGTCCAGCCGAGGGCGTACATGATCGTCCCGACCCTTTGCGCGTTCCCGGTCGAGGTCACGGCCTCGGCGACCTTGAGGAACGTGTCCTTCGGCGTGCCGCAGATCCTCTCGACCATCTCCGGCGTGTACCTCTCGACGTGCTTCTTGAGGAGCTGGAAGACGCACCGGGGATCCTCGAGTGTCGGGTCGACGGAATAGGTCTTCGTCTTCGGGTTGGCCTCGTACCCCCACGCCGTCTTGTCGTACGCGTGCTTGGCCTCGTCGAATCCCGTGAAGAGGCCGTCCTGGAAGCCGAACTTCTCGCCGACGATGTACGGCGCGTTCGTGTGGATCTTCACGTAGTCCTCGTGGAACCGCTTCTGGTCGATTGCGTAGCGGATGATCCCGAGGAGGTAGGCGATGTCGGTCCCGACGCGGATCGGGGAGTAGAGGTCCGCGACCGCACCCGTCCGCGTGAGGCGCGGGTCGACGACGACGATCTTCGCGTTACGGGTCTTCTTGGCCTCGATCGCCCATTTGAAGCCGCAGGGGTGGTTCTCGGCGGGGTTTCCGCCCATGCAGAGGATGACGTCGGCGTTCTTGATGTCGACCCATCCGTTCGTCATCGCTCCGCGCCCGAACGTGGCGGCCAGACTGGCCACCGTGGGGCCGTGTCATACCCGTGCTTGTGTGTCCCGGTACGGCACGCCCCAGGCCGAGGCCGACTTCCAGTAGAGGTAGTTGAACTCGGTCGTGTCCGTGCAGCCGCCGATCATGGCCATGCCCGGATTGCGGTTGACGACCTCTCCCTTGGCGTTCTTGGCGACGAACGACCGGTCGCGCGTGTCCTTGATGTGCCGCGCGATCTTCGCGATCGCCTCGTCCCAGGAGATGTCCTCCCACTTGTCCGAGCCGGGCTTCCTCACCTGCGGCTTGAGGAGGCGGTTCGGGCTGTTGATGTCGTCCTTGACCGTGGTGCCCTTCGGGCAGAGCGTCCCGCGGTTGATCGGGTGGTCGGGATCGCCCTCCACGTGGACGACGGCGGGCGAGGCGTTCTTCGCCTTGTCGCCGAGCGTGTGGATGATGAGGCCGCACGAGACGGCGCAGTACGGGCACGTGCTGCGCGTCTCCGTCGTGCGGGAGATCTTGAACTCCCGCATCTCCGCCCGCGCTTCGTGCAGATCGAAGCCCAGCGCGATCGCCCCGCCGGCCGTTCCCGCCTTCAGGAAGGTTCGTCGAGTCAGGCCCATGCCGCTCCCTCCTTACTGATGTCTGGCTAGACCCAAAGCAGATCCCGGGAAGGGGGAGCGTGTCAACCTCGTTCTCGATTTGTGAACGGTCGGAATCGGCTATTCGCCCGGCGGTCCCTTAGCGCGTTAACGGGCCGTACAGGTCCGGACGCCGGTCGCGGAAGAAGCCCCACGACGCCCGGTCGCGCCGCACCTGCGCGAGGTCGATCGTCGCGACGGCGACCCCTTCCTCGTCGCGGCCGAGTTCCGCGACCTTCTCGCCGCGCTGGTTCGCGACGAACGACGACCCGTAGAAGACCTGCCCGCCCTCGTTCCCGACGCGGTTCGCGGCGACGAGGGGCGCGACGTTGCAGACGGCGTGGCCGAGCATCGCCCGCTGCCAGAGGTCGCACGTGTCCAGCGCGGGGTTTTCGGGCTCCGAGCCGATCGCGGTGGGGTAGAGGAGGGCGTCCGCCCCCGCGAGGAGCATCGCGCGCGCGGCCTCGGGGAACCACTGGTCCCAGCAGATCCCGACGCCGAGGTGGGCGCTCTTCGTGTCCCACGCGCGGAACCCCGTGTCGCCGGGGCGGAAGTAGAACTTTTCCTCGTAGCCGGGGCCGTCCGGGATGTGGCTCTTGCGGTAGACGCCCATCACGGTCCCGTCCGCGTCGATCATCGCGAGGCTGTTGTAGTACGCGTGGCCGGCCTTCTCGAAGAAGGACACGGGGATGACGGCCGAGAGCTCCTTCGCGAGGGCCGAGAAGCGCGCGATCGTCGGGTGGCCCTCGGCGGGCCTCGCCCACGCGAAATAGCGGTCGCGCTCCTCGCGGCAGAAGTACGGCCCCTCGAAGAGCTCGGGCGGGAGGATCACCGTCGCGCCCCTTTTCGCGGCCGCGCGGACGAGGGACTCGACCTTCGCGACGTTCTCGTCCACGGAGCCGCCGAGAGCGCACTGGACGGCGGCGAATGTCACGTTCTGGAGTTCCGTCATTCGGGCACCTGCTGGCTGATGCAGTGGAAGGCCCCGCCGCCCTCGAGGAGCTGGCGGGCGGGGACGGACACGGCCCGGCGGCCCGGGAACAGACGCCCGATCGCCGCGCGAGCGGTCTCGTCGTTCGGGACGCCGTACGCGGGCACGACGACCGTCGTGTTCGCGACGTAGAAGTTGACGTAGCTCGCGGGCATGACCTCGCCGTCCGGGTCCTCGACGAGGCCGGGCGACGGGACCGTCGTGACGTTCAGCGGCCGCCCCGCGGCGTCGCGCATCCTCGCGAGATCGCGTGCGATCTGGAGGAGGGCGCGCACGTTCGGGTCGTCCGCCCCGGACGGCGCCATGCAGACGACCTCGCCGGGCGCGACGAAGCGCGCGATCGTGTCGACGTGCCCGTCCGTGTGGTCGTTCAGGAGCCCGTCGCCCAGCCAGAGGACCGTCGAGACGCCGAGCGCGTCCTTCAGGCCGTCCTCGATCGCCTTCAGGGACATTCCCCCGTTGCGGTTGCGGTTCAGGAGGCACTGGCGCGTCGTGAGGCACGTGCCTTCGCCGTCCACCTCGACGGAGCCGCCCTCGAGGACCCACGGGAAGCGGTACGCGGGCAGGCCCGAGGCCGCCGCGATCCGCTCCGACACCTCGGCATCGTGGGGGAGGACGTACTTGCCGCCCCAGCCGTTGAACGCGAAGCAGGCCGCCGCGCGCTCGCGGCCCGGGCCGACGAGGAATACGGGCGCCGTGTCGCGCAGCCAGATGTCGCCGAACGGAATCACGAAGAAGCGCGCCTCGAGGCCCGCGAGCGCGGTGGCCGCGAGGCGGCCGCTCGCCTCGTCCGGGACGAGGACGTTCAGGCGCTCGCCGCGCGGCGCGCCGGACGGGCCGCGGTCCGCGATCGCCGCGGCGAACTGCGTGAAGGCGTCGCGGACTCCGGGCAGGGCGTCCTGCCAGAGGTCCTCGTGGCTCGGCCACGCGAGCCACACGGCCTCGTGACGGTCCCATTCGGCGGGCTGGCGGAAGCCGGCCGCGCGGGGCGTCTCCCCGGGCGGCCGCGGCGGCGCGGACATCGCGCCGGACTATAAAGGACGCGGTTCCCCGCGGCCCGCGGCGTGCTCGCGCAGCGCCGTCAGGAGGTCGCCCCACCAGAGGCCGATCATCCTCGCGAACGCGGCGCCTTCGAGGCCGTGGCGCGCGGGGTGATTCGCGGGGAGCGCGCTCCAGCCCGAGTGCTGGACGGTGACGAGCGTGCCGCCCCCCTGCGGTGCGAAGCGGACCGTCACGCGCGTGGATTCGTCCGGCTTGAAGTTCACGCCGCGCCACGCGAGCTCGAGGAGGGACGGCGGCTCCCAGGTCAGGACGCGCCCGACCGTGTGCGTGCGCGCCTCCGGCGGCTCACCCCACGTCTCGAAGAGTCGTCCCGAGGGCCCCGGCTCGAAGGAGAGCACGCCCCGCCGCGCGCCCGCGATGCGGAAGCGCGGGCCCTGCCGCCACCACAGGTCCGTCTCGCGCGTGAAGACGTCCCAGGCCGCCGCGGGAGGTACGTCCACGAAGACGGACACCTTCGCGGAGTCCCCCGGACGCGCCGCGCTCACCGCGTCTTCTTCTTTCGCCGGCCCGCGCGCTCGGCGTGCCTCTTGAACGCGGCGAGCTCGAGCGCCCAGTAGCTCTCGACCTCGACGATCCACGCGCGCAGCGCGTCGAACGGCTCGGGCCTCAGCCGATAGACGCGGACGCGCGCGTCGAGAGCCTCCGTGCCGTGCGCCTCCTCGACGAGTCCGGTCGTCCGGAGGACGCGCAGGTGCCGGCTCATCGCGGGCGCGCTCAGGCCGAGCGACGCGGCGAGCTCGCCCGCGCGCCGCGGCTTCACGCGGAGGAGGTCCACGGCGCCGCGCCGCGCCGGGTCGGAGAGGGCGGCGAGCGTGCGGTCGACGGCGGTCATGCCTTCGGCTTCGGGCTGCGGAGGCGCTCGGCGAACCACCAGTGGTGGCCGCCGACGTCCACGCACTCGTAGCTCCGGTCCGACCAGTAGTCCTCGCCGTAGTCCGAGACCTTGGGCTCGACGACGATCCGCGCGCCCTTCGCGCGGGCCCTCTCGCAGTGCGCCTCGACGTCGTCCACGTACACGAACATGTTCTGCGTGTTCGCGCCGCCCACCTGCTTCGGGCTCCTGATCTGCGCGAACGTGTCGGCCTTCTCCGCGCCGGCGACCATGACGACGCCGTCGCCGAAGACGAGCTCCGAGTGCTCGATGCGGCCGCCCTCGCCCTCGACCTTCAAACGCACCTCGAAGCCAAACGCGTCGCAGAGCCAGTCGATCGCCTGCGCGGCGTCGTCGTAGTAGAGGGAGGACGAGATGCGCGGCCAGCCGGGGGGGGTCGGTTTCGTCGGTCTCATGGGGCCTCCGGAGGAGAAGGAAACTAGTTAAGCTTTCTTAGAATAGTTAATACAACACGGAAATATTGTTCCGCGGGAGCCCGCTTGTCAAGGTCCTCGCGCGGCGCGCGGGGAGACGGCCCGCCGCGGCGTCCCGATCGCCCGACTTGTGCCGGCGCCCGGCCTCTTCACCTTCTGAGAAATTCTCCCGGGGTGCTCTTCGGACGCGAGGATCCGCGCGGGGGCCTACTCGGGCAGCGACTCCCGCGTGAGGTTCCGGTTCGCGTCCTTCCCGACGAAGATGTTGTCCTCGACGCGGATCCCGCCCATCGGGATCAGACGGTCCACGAGCGCCCAGTCGACCGCGGCGCGGTGCGGGCCCTGGCGGACGGGGTCGAGGAGCATCGGGATGAAGTACAGGCCGGGCTCGACCGTGAAGAGCATGCCCGGCTCGATCGGCCGGACGGTCCGGAGCGCCGGATGGTCGGAGGGGGGCGGCGCGGGCGTGCCGGCGCGGTCGGCCTGCCGGCCCGCGACGTCGTGGACCTGCAGGCCCAGGAAGTGGCCGAGGCCGTGCGGGAAGAACGGGAACGTGAGGCGCGTCGTCACGGCTTCCTCGGCGGAGACCTTGAGCACGCCGACCTCGTTGAGGAGCTCGCCGACGTACCGCTGCGCGCGCAGGTGGAAGTCGCGGTAGTGGAGGGGGGGGCGCGCCTCGATGCACAGCTTCGCCTGCAGCGCCTTCATCCCGTCGAGGAGGCGCGCGAAAGCGGGCTCGACGCCCTCTCGCACCCACGTGCGCGTGATGTCGGACGCGTAGCCGTTCACGGTCGCGCCCGCGTCGACGAGGAGGACCTTCGACGGGGCGGGCAGCTTCCCGCGCTTGCCGTGGTAATGGAGCGTCGCCGAACGGTCGTCGAGGGCGACGATCGAGGTGTACGGGAGCGCCTCCTCCACGTCGCCGATCGCCGTGAGGTACGCGTGGTGGAGCTCCATCTCGGAGGCTCCCGCGCGGAACGCCTTCTCGATCGCCCGGTAGCCGGGCGCGGCCTTCGCGTTCGCGACGGCGACCTGCTCGACCTCCCACGGTGTCTTGTAGGAGCGTTCCCAGTCCAGCCGGGCGACGAGGCCCTTCGGGTTCACGTTCTGGGGGCGGAAGCCGTGCGCGGCGGCCTCGTCGGCGGGCCCGCCCACGAAGGCGGTGCGCGCGAAGCCGTCGCCGGCGGCCTTCCACGCGGCCTCGGAGGTCGTGACGTCGACGACGTCGAATTCCCGCGCGACGAACGCGGGCGCCGGCGCCGGCGGTGCGTACCAGTAGTCGCGCGGCTGGACGCGGACGAGGCGCGGCTTCCTCCCGGGGACGACGTCGAGGAGGTGGTACGGGCCCTCGACGGGCGCCCAGTGCGCGAACGTCGGCGTCGGGTGAAACGGCGCGTCGTTGTCGTCCGCGAAATACGTGAACGGGGCGCCGGAGTGGACGACCATCCGGTCGAAGCCGGTCTCCTCGAGGGCCCGCGCCGTCGTGGCCGCGAGGTGGGCGAGGTGCTCGGCGTAGAGGTCGGCCATGGTTCTCCTCAGGCGGGCGCGAGGCCCAGGCCCTCCGCCTGCTCGACGAGGCGCTGGAGGGTGTCGTGGAGCTCGCGCCGCGCGCTTTCGATCTCCGCGCGGATCTCGTTGAGCTTCGCCTCGGCGGCTGCGCCCGCGCGCGTCCGGGCAGCCGCGTAGTCCTCCTGGAGCCTTTCGAGCCGGGCCGAGGCCCCGAGGCGCGCGGCCTCGAGCTCGACGAGGGCCGCGTACGCCGCGACGCTCGCGGCCGAGCGGATCTCCTCCCAGCGCACCGCGAGCGCGTCCGCGGCGTCGGAGGCGAGGTGCGCCGGCGAGGCGACGGCGCCGGCGCCGGACGTCAGGCGCGCGATGACGGCGGCCGTCGGGGCGCGGCGCAGCGACGTCACGATGCCGAGCTTCTCGCCGGCCCAGAGGAGGTAGAAGCTCGCGTCGAGCTGCCACCAGCGGAAACCCTGCGCGGCCGAGCTCGGGTAGAAGTGGTGGTTGTTGTGCCATCCCTCGCCCATCGTCACGAGGGCGAAGAGCATGCTGTTTCGGCTCGTGTCCGCGGTCGGGAAGGCCCGCCGCCCGAAGACGTGCATGACCGAGTTGATCGTGAACGTCCCGTGCCAGAGGAGCACGGTCGCGACGAAGTAGCCCCACACGAGACCCGTCCAGCCGAAGAGCGCGAAGGTCAGGAGGCCGTAGAGCATCGTCGCGGCGTACTGGTTCCGGTCCAGCCAGACGAGCTCGGGGAACTTCGCGAGGTCGGGGATGCGCGTGAAGTCGGTCGCGTCGTACTTGCCCGAGAGGATCCAGCCGATGTGGCTCCACCAGAAACCGTCCTGCTTCGGGCTGTGGATGTCCTCCGGCGTGTCGGAGTACTTGTGGTGGTGGCGGTGGTTCGAGGCCCACCAGAGGACGCCCTTCTGCGCCGCCGTCTGCCCGAGGAAGGCGAGGAGGAACTGCGGCACGCGTCCGAGGCGATAGGACTTGTGCGAGAAGTAGCGGTGGAAGCCCGCCGTGATCGCGAACATCCTCAGGTAGTAGGACGCGAGGCAGAGGAGGACGCCCTTCCAGGACAGGCCGACGAGCACGACGCCCGCGATCGCGGCCGCATGGACGAAGGCGAAGCCGAACGCCGCGACCGGGCGGACGTGATGCCTGCGCGGAGGCGGAGAGGCGAGAGTGATCGTTTCGGACATCGGAGGATTCCTTCGAAGGGAAATCGCCCGGCGGGAGAGCCGGGCAAATCAATCCTAAGCTCCTGAAGCCCCCGCACAAAGCGGGGAATGGCTCATTTCGTGGCCGGGGCGGCCGGGGCGGGAGTGGCGGCGGGAGCAGGGGCAGGGGGAATCGCCGCCTTCGGGGCGGGCTTGTTCGCCTCGACGGAGATCTCGAGGTCCACCTCGTCCGAGAGCATCGTGTTCTGGTCGACGGTCGCGTTCCAGTTCACGCCGAAGTCCTTGCGGTTGAGCTTGCCGGTCACGTCGAAGCCGGTCTTCTGGCCGCCGCGGCCGTCGCCCGTGAAGCCGTTCGCGGTCACGTTCAGCGTGACGGGCTTCGTGACGCCGCGCATCGTGAGGTCGCCCGTGACCTCGTACGCGTCCTTGCCCTTCGCGGCCACCTTCGTGGACTTGAAGATGATCTCGGGATACTTCGCCGTGTCGAAGAAGTCGGGCGAGTTGAGGTGCTTGTCGCGGTTCGGCACGCCCGTGTCGATGCTCGCCGACTCGATCTTGAGCTCGACGGAGCTCTCCTCGGGCTTCGTGCGGTCGAGGACGATCGTCCCTTCGAACCTCCCGAAGTGGCCGCCGACCTTCGACACGAAGTGACGGACCTTGAAGCCGATCTGGGTGTGGTTCTTGTCGATGAGAAACGTCTCCTTCTCGGCGCGCGCGGAGGCGGCGGAGAAGGCGAGGGCGATCGCCAGGGACACGAGGGCGGGGCGTCGGAACATGCGGGAGGGTCTCCTTTTCGGTAGAGTGGGGCGGAGCCCCGGAAGGCCGAGCTTATCGGGAATCCGTATCCGGAGCTGTGACGGATTGCACGGAGGGGATCCAATGCCCGAAACGCCCGCGCAGGACTTCAGGACGCACCGCCGCTGGGATCCCTGGTACCACTTCTTCGCGTTCCCGGTCCTCGGGATCGCCTTCTTCGTCCAGCTCTGGCAGGCGATCAAGGCGCCGTCGGGCTGGACGATCTGGGAAACGATCGTCGCGGCCGCCCTCGTCGTCCTCGCCCTCAAGGCCCGGACGTTCGCGCTCAAGGTCCAGGACCGGATCATCCGGCTCGAGGAGCGCCAGCGTCTCGGCGCCCTCCTCCCCGAGCCGCTGCGTTCTCGCATCGGCTCGCTGACCGAACAGCAGCTCATCGGCCTGCGCTTCGCGTCCGACGCGGAGGCCGCGGGCCTCGTGCAGGCCGCGCTCGACGAGAACCTCAGCGGCGAGGCGATCAAGAAGCGCGTGAAGGACTGGCGGCCGGACTTCTTCCGGGTCTGACGCGCCCCGGTCAGCCGATCCGGGGACCCGCGGTCTTCAGGAAGTCCCGGCGGGCCCCCTCGATCGCCTCGCGCGCCGAGAGGCTGAGGCGGTCGACGTCGGCGTCGGTCATCCCGGCCGTCGGGATCGGCGGCAGGAACCGCACGCGCACGGTTCCCGGGCCGGACCATCCAGCGGTGCGCGTCGAGGACCGTCCACATCGGCGACGTCACGAACGGGACGACGGGTACCTGCGCGGCGATCGCGAGGTGGAACGCGCCCTTCTTGAAGGGCAGCATCTCCGGCTTCGCGTTGCGGTGCCCCTCCGGCAGGACCCAGACGCTGAGGTTCTCGCTCCGGATGCGCGCCGCGGCGGCCGCGAGCGAATCGCGCGCCGCGACCGCGTTCGATCGGTCGATGAGGATGTGCTTCGACACCTTCCAGAGCCAGCCGAAGACCGGGATCTTGAGGATCTCCTTCTTTCCGACCGCGACGCTCCGGTCCGGGAAGAACGTCGACCACGTCGCGATGTCGAGGTTCGACTGGTGGTTCCCGACGACGACGGCCGGGCGCGTCGCGAGCAGCGTGTCGAAATTCGAGACCTCGACCTTCCAGAACAGAAAGCGCGTCATGACGAAGCCGAAACTCCGGATCCAGACGAGCGCGGCCTTCTCGCCGTTGCGGAAGAGCGCGTAGTGGAGGAGAGCGACGGCCGCGAAGAGGATGAAGGAAATTCCGCCGACCGCGCAGGCGAGGACGAACCAGACGCGGTACGCGAGGCGGCGGAAGAACCCGCCGGGCCCGCCGGACGCAGAGGGCATGCCGCATTATCGACGGGATGGCGGACACGGTGAACCTCGCGATCCTCGGCGGAGGGGCGGCCGGCCTCCTCGCGGCGATCCGGGCCGCCGGGGCGGGCGCTGCGGGCGTCGTCGTCCTCGAAGCGGCGCCGCAGCCGGGCCGCAAGATCCTCGTCTCCGGCGGCGGGCGCTGCAACATTCTGCCGATGGAGGAGGCCCGCGAGCGGTTCGTCTCGGCCGCGTCCGCGCGCGTCGTCGGCCGGTACCTCGCGCGCGTCCCGCTCGAGGCGCAGCGCGCGTTCTTCGAGGACCTCCTCGGCGGTCCTCTGCGCGAGGAGACGGATGGCCGCAAGCTCTTCCCGCCCTCGAACCGCGCGAAGGACGTGCGCGACGCCCTCGTCGCGCGGGCCCTCACCTCCGGCGCGGAGATCCGGACGGGCGCCGCCGTGCGCGAGATCGGCCGGTCGGCCGGCGGCTTCTCGATCCGGCTCGCGCAGGGGGCCGACGTCCGCGCCTCGCGCGTGATCCTCGCGACGGGCGGCCTCTCCGTCCTCGGCGGCGGCGCCGACGGCGGCGGCTTCGCGTGGGCCGAGGCGCTGGGACACACGCTCGTCCCGACGTACCCCGCGCTCGTCCCGCTCACGGGCGACGCGCCGGCGCACCACGCGCTCGCCGGCGTGAGCGTGAACGCGCGCGTCACCGCGAAGAGCCTGGCGAGCCCCGAGAGCGCCGGGTCCGAGGGCGGCTTCCTCTTCACGCACAAGGGCTGGAGCGGCCCGTCCGTCCTCGACGTCTCGCACGTCGTCGAGAAGGCGGCGCGCGCCGCGCGCCCCGCGGAAGTTCACGTTTGTTTCGGATTCGGAGACGAGGGAAGGAAAGAAGAGAAGGAGAAGATTTCTTCGAATGGTCCCGTGCGTGCCGTGGCGGCGAAGCCCGTGACGGATGCCTCGGCGATCGCGGCCGCCTGGGATGCGCGCCTCGTCGCCGGCGCGCGCTCCGGCATTTCCCTTCTTACCCTTCTAAGAAAATCTTCTCTTCCTCTTTTTTCTGCTCTTCCCGACCGGCTCTCGCAACTCATCCTGGACGCGAGCGGCGTCGCGGATCAGCCGCTCGCGCGGCTGACACGCGACGCGCGGCGGCGGGTCGCCGAGATGCTCGCCGCGTTCCCCATTCCCGCGACGGGAACCGAGGGCTACCGCACGGCCGAGGTCACGGGCGGCGGCGTCGCGCTCGACGAGGTCGACCCCGGCAGCGGCAGGAGCAAGGTCGTCCCCGGGCTGTGGCTCGCGGGCGAAGTGCTCGACGCGTTCGGCCCGATCGGCGGCTTCAACTTCCAGTGGGCGTGGGGCACGGGCTGGACGGCGGGGGAGTCGGCCGCGCGGCCCTAGGTCAGATCGGCGGCTCGTCCCACCACTTCGAGAGACGTCCCGTGGGCAGGCCGGGCGTGGACGTTCCCGCGTGCGCGTAGTGCGACACGTCGTTGAAGAGGGTGAGGCGCGCCTGCGACGGCCCCTTGAAGTCGAGGACGTTCAGGCAGGCCGGGCTCTGGTCGAGGCGGTCCCGGTACGTGCGCGGGTCGAAGCCGATGAGCGCCGAGAGGAGGAGACGGATCGTCGCCTTGTGCGAGACGACGAGGATCGACCGCCCCGCGTATTCGTTGACGAGCGCGATGAGGGCGGGCAGCGCGCGCGCGGTCACGGCGAGGCCCGTCTCGCCGCCCTTCGGCGCGAACGTGTACGGATCGCGCTCCCAGCACGCGTACTCGTCGGGCCAGAGAACCTCGACCTCGGCGCGCGTCCGCGCCTCCCAGCGTCCGTGCGAGATTTCGCGCAGGCCGTCCACGGGGAGGACCGACAGGCCGTGCGGGGCCGCGAGGATCTTCGCGCTCTCGAGCGTGCGCTTCATCGGGCTCGCGCAGACGGCCGCGAGCGGCTCACGCGCGAGCCGCGCCGCGAGGTGGTGCAGCTGCTCGCGCCCTTCGCCGGAGAGCTCGACCTCCGTCTCGCCCGCGAAGCGGTCCTCGGCCGAGAGCGTCGTCGCGCCGTGGCGGACGAGGAAGACGCGGGTCGGCATCAGCCCTTCACCAGGAAATTTCGTTCGGAGAGGATTCTTCGAATGGTCGCGCGGTGGTCGCCCTGGAGCTCGATGAACCCTTCCCCCGCGGTGCCGCCGGTTCCGAGCATCTTCTTCAGCTCTTTCCCCAAACCTTCTAGGAAATCCGAATTCTTCGGCAACCCGTCCAGAACGGTGACTGCCTTCCCGCCCCGCGCCTTCGTCTCGAGCCGCAGTTTCACGACGACCTTCGGGGGAACCTTCTCTTCCTCCTTCGAAGAGCATTTGCACTCGTCCGCCGGCCAGCCGCACGTCGCGCAGACGCGGCCGGACGCCGTCGAGTAGACGAGGCGGACGGGGTCGCGCCGGTTCACCGGAGGATTATGCTCGGCGTCGTGGCCGACCCGATCAACGCCCCGCCCGCCGTCTTCGTCCCGCCCTCGGCGATCGAGGTCCACGCCGTTCGCGCCTCCGGTCCGGGCGGACAGAACGTCAACAAGGTCGCGTCGAAGATCCTCCTCGAGATCGACCTCTCGAAGGTCGACGGCCTGGACGGCCTCGCGCGCCGCCGCCTCGCGACGCTCGCGGGCCGAAGGCTCGGCGCGGACGGGATCCTGCGGATCACGGCCCAGCGCAGCCGCGACCAGTACCGCAACCTCTCGGAGGCCCGCGACCGGGCGCGCGACCTTCTCGAGGCCGCCCAGGTCGCCCCGCGGTCGCGCCGCGCGACGCGCCCGTCGCGCGCCGTGAGAGAGAAACGCCTCGCCTCGAAGAAGAGGACGGGCGCCGTGAAGGCGGCGCGCCGCCTCGTTCACGAAGACGACTGACCGGAGGAGACGACGACATGGACAGGACGCTCGCCTTCGCCCTCGCCGCCTCGCTCGCGGCCGCCCCCGCGCTCGCCCAGAAGAGGCCGGCGAAGACGCCCGCTCCCACGGCCGTCCCCGCGCCGGCGCCGACGCCCGGCAAGCCGGACCTCCAGATCACGGCCTTCGGCTTCAGCGGCCCCACGGCGAACAGCGTCCCGAAGCCGACGTGCGAGCCGAACACGGTCGTCTACAGCTTCCTCGTCGCCGTCACGAACGCCGGGACGGGCCCGTCGCCGTCCTCCGCGGCGCTCGGCGGCAAGCCGCTCCTGACCGTCGCCTCGCAGGATCGCGCCGGCTGGCAGGCGAACGTCCCGCTCCCGGAGATCGGGCCGGGAAAGACGGTCAACGCGACCGCCGACGTCCTCTTCCTCGCGGCCGACCCGGCCTACATGGTGAAGGCGAACCACCCGTTCCTCGCGACGGTCGACCCGGGCAACCTCGTGGACGAGGCGGACGAGACGAACAACACCAAAGGCCCGCTCACGATGGGCCCGCCCGCCGGCTGCGAGCGCTTCTTCAGGAAGAAGTGAGGCTCACGCCCTCTCGACGGGGGCGGACTTCCTGATGGGTGCGGGCCGGCGGTCGTCGCCGACGTTCACGTAGACGACCTCGGCCTCCGTCACCTTCACGACGTTTCCCGATTCGCGCCAGCGTTCCGCGGTGACGGTCACCTTCACCGTGATCGACGTCGTCCCGATCTTGACGACCTTCGCGTAGAAGCTCACGACGTCGCCGACGTACACGGGCGCGTGGAAGACGACCTCGTTCATCTTCACCGTCACGACGAGGTCGCAATACGGGCGCGTCGCGATCGCGCCCGCCTGGTCGATGTAGGCGAGGAGGACCCCGCCGAAGATCGTCCCGTGCCCGTTCGTGTCGCGGGGCAGCATCGAGACGCGGATCGCGGGCTCGTGGGCGTTCGTGTCCATGGGGCGACGATACTCCGGCGCTAAGATCGCGCGATGTCGCCGAAGGACTCCGGGCTCTTCCTCGGCCGGGCCGTCGACGCCGTGACCGGAAAGACCGGCGGCGACGACTTCCGGCTCGACCCCTCCGATCTGACGACGCACGCGCTCATCGTCGGGATGACGGGCAGCGGCAAGACCGCGCTCGGGATCGTCCTGATCGAGGAACTCCTCCAGCGCGGGGTCCCCGTCCTCGCCGTGGACCCGAAGGGCGACCTCGGAAACCTGCTCCTCGATTTCCCGGGCCTCGCGCCCGAAGAGTTCGCGCCGTACGTCGACCCGTCCGCCGGCACGCCGGAGTCCGAGGCGAAGAAATGGACGGACGGCCTCGCGGGCTGGGGCCTCGGCGCCGCGGACGTGAAGGCGCTCCGTGAGTGCCGCGACGCCGTCGTCTACACGCCCGGCTCCACGGCGGGCGTCCCGCTCGACCTCTTCGGGGCGTGCACGCCGCCGCCGGAAGGCGCCGACGACGAGGACGGGCGCGACCTCGTGGGCTCGTGGGTGGGCGGCCTCCTCGGCCTCGCGGGGCGCGACGCCGACCCGGTGAAGTCGCGCGACTTCGTCTTCCTCGCCGCCTGCGTGGACGCGCTCTGGGCGGACGGGAAGACGGCCACGCTCGAGACGCTCCTCGAAACCGCTTCGGCCCCGCCGTTCGCGAAGGTCGGCGCGCTCGCGCTCGACACGTTCTTCCCGGCGAAGGACCGGCAGGCGCTCGTCCTCGCCCTGAACGGCCTCCTCGCGTCCCCGGCCACGGCCGCCTTCCGGCAGGGCGACGACCTCGACGTCGCGCGGATGCTCGCCCCCGCGAAGGACGGCAGGACGCGCCTCTCGATCGTGTCGATCGCGCACCTCGGCGACGCCGAGCGCCTCTTCGTCGTCGCGACGCTCCTCGCGCGAGTCAAGGCGTGGATGCGGACGCTGCCGGGGAGCCCGGCACTCCGTGCGCTCGTCTACGTCGACGAGATCTTCGGCTTCTTCCCGCCGACGGCCGAGCCGCCGACGAAAAAGCCGCTCCTGACGCTTCTCAAGCAGGCGCGCGCGTTCGGCGTCGGCGTCGTCCTCGCGTCGCAGAACCCCGTCGACCTCGACTACCGGGGCCTCTCGAACTGCGGGTGCTGGTGGGTCGGCACGCTCCAGACCGAGCGCGACCGCGCGCGCCTCTCCGAAGGGCTCGTCGAGGCGGGCGGGAAGGACGCCTCCGCGCTTCTCGACAAGGCCCGGAAGCGCGTCTTCCTCCTCCACGACGTCCACCGCAGGGAGCCGGCGCTCGTCGAGACGCGCTGGGCGATGAGCTACCTGCGCGGCCCGATGACGAAGGCGGACCTCGCGCGGCTGCGCGGCCCCGCGCCCGCCTCCACGAGGAAGGCGGAGGGCCCGGCGGCGGGCTCGGCGCCGCCGCCGCTCCCGCCCGAGTGGCCCGCACGATGGGTCGACAGGCGCGGCGCGGACCTCGCGTCGGCGGCGCTCTACGTCAAGTACGCCGTCCGCTACAGGACCGCGAAGGGGACGTCGCCCGAGGCGCAGGGCGTCAAGCTCTTCCCGCTGTCGGCGTCCACGCCCGGCGACGTCGTCGAGGGCGAGGCGACGGACACGGCGGCGGACGGTCTCCTCGAGAAGGCGCCGCGCGCCCTGCGCTACCCGGACCTCCCCGCGTGGGTGGGCCCGGCCGGGGTGAAGGCCGCCGAGAAGGCCGTCCGCTCGCGCCTTCCCGACAAGCTCGCGACGACGCTCCTGCGCGACCCGGTCACGGGCGCACTCTCCCTGCCCGGCGAGTCACCGGCGGACTTCGCGGCGCGGGCGGCCTCGGGCGCCGAGGCGCCCGCCGCGCTGCGCGAGAAGCTGGAGAAGAAGAAGCGCGACCTCGCGGCGGCGGAAAGCGCCGAGCAGGGACGGTCGATGGAGACGTATGCGTCGATCGGAACGGCCGCTCTCGACGTTCTCGGAGGGTTTCTCGGGAAACGGAAGACGATCCGCGTGAGCAAGGTCGGGTCCGTGCTCACGAAGAAGCGCATGGAGGGCACGGCCGAGGCGAAGGTGGAGGGGCTGAAAGCCGAGATCGCCGATCTCGAGGCCAAGCTCGCCCCGCCGGACGCGAGCCGGTTCGAGAAGGTCGAGGTCGTCCCGAGCGCGGCGAGCGTCGACGTCCTGTCGATCGGCGTCGCGTGGATCTGCTGAGGAGGAAGAAGAGAGAGAGGCGGAGCCTGCGCGCGCCCGGTCCCTCTTCACCCTCTCAGAAATCTTCTGTTTCTCCTTCTTTCTCTAGAATCCTCTTCATGCCCAAGATTCCTCCCCGCGAAAGCGTCCGCGAGCATCCGCTCTACCGCTCCGCGATGGCGGCGCAGCACGCCGCCTACCAGCTCATGCGCGACGTGCCGGCGTCGGCGAAGGCCGACGCGACGCGGCTCCACGCCGCGCTCGTCCACGCGACGACGTGGGCGACGGCCTTCGTCGACCCGGACGTCCCGGCGAAGGACCGCGAGGCGGCGCGCGCGGGCCTCGAGGCGTCGGCCGCGAGCGCGCGGGAGATGCTCCCTCCGCTCGCGCCCCTCGCGAACGACGCGGGGATCGTGGAGACGCTGGAAAAGCGGCTCGAAGAGCTGAAGGCCTAGTCTTCCTTCTTCGTGCCCAGCACCACGAGGACGATCAGGAGCAGGAGGACGATGAGACCGATGACGATCGTCGTCGTGCGCGAGGAGCCGGCGGGCGGCTCGGACGCGGGTGCCTCGGCCTTGGCCGGAGCGGCGGACGCCGTCGTCGCCGCGGGGGCGGCGGACGCGGTGGTGGCGGGCGCGGGCGCGGCGGTCTCGGGAGCCGAGACGCTCGTTGCGGGCGCGGCTGCTGACGAAGGCGGCGCGGCGGGGCTCGCCGTCGTCTGGGCGAACCCGGCGGACGAGGCGAGGAGAAGCACGGCGAGGACGGCGGGGAGCGCGGAGCGACGTTTCATGGTCGGGAAAACTATCGGTCGCGGGCGAACGCGTCAAGCGGCGGGGCCGGCGGCATGAGCGGGCCGTGAGGCGGCTCGCGGCTTCGGCGCTCGCGCTTCTCTTCGCAGGCTGCGCGAAGCCGCCCGCGCCCTCCCTGCAGGCCCGCCTCGCGGCAAAGGCGGAGGCGTCCGCCGCCGTCGAGGCCGACGCGCGCGCCCTCGCGGCCCTCGGCCCGCGCGTCACGGGCAGCGCCGCGTGCGCGAACGGCGAGGAGTTCGCGGCCCGGCGCCTCGCGGGCGCCGGGCTCACGCCCGCCTTCGAGACGTACCCGCGCCCGGAAGGGGCGGCACTCGACGCGCCCGCGCGCAACGTCCTCGCGGACCTCCCCGGGTCGGACGCCTCGCGTGGCGTCGTCCTCCTCGCGGCGCACCTGGACGGCGTGGCGGTGGGCGAGGGCGCCGCGGACGACGCCGTCAACGTCGCCGTGCTCCTCGAGGCGGCGTGCACCCTGAAGGCCCTCGCGCCCCGGCCGCGCCGGACGATCCGCTTCGCGTTCTTCACGGGCGAGGAGCAGAAGATGGCGGGGTCGTCCGCTTACGTCGCCTCGCACGGAAGCGAGCCGCACGCCCTCGCGGCCGTCTTCGATCTCGGCTCCGGGCGCACGAAGGGCTTCTACATGAACGGGCGCAAGCAGGCGCTGCGCGCCCTCTTCCAGCGCGCGCTCGCGCCCGACCCGCGGTGGCGCGCCCTCTTCGGGACGTACGACGTCTGGGCGGGCTGCGACGCGTTCCCGTTCGTCAAGGCCGGGATTCCCGTCCTGACGGCGTTCCAGGTCGACCCGGGCTACTCCGCGATCCACCACACCGCGTCCGACACGGCCGACAGGCTGGACTTCGCGGCGGCCCGCGAGACCGCGGCGCTCGCCGCGGCGCTCGCGTGGGGGGCGGCGGACGACGCCGGGCCGGACCTTCCGCGGCAGACGCCGGACGAGGTCCGGGAGCTTCTGAGAAGGCACCGGATCAGCCCGTAGGACGCTCGGTCGGCGCGGCCGCCGGCCGGACGGGTCAGTGCGTCGTTTCGCCCGTCCGGCTCACTCTCAGCTCGGCAAGCTCGGCTTTCAGGCTTTCGAGGTCCCCGAGGAGGCCTTCGAGGTCCCCCTGGGGGATCGCCCTCAGGGAAGGCTCGGACGTGAGGATCTGCTCGACCTCGTCGAGCTTCGCCTCGGCCAGCGCGAGGGCCTCCCCGACGTCCTTGCCGGACATGTCGAGAAAGGCTTCCCCGACGAGGGACGGCACGGAGACGGCCGCTTTTCGCAGGCGGTTGCCGGCGTCCGTCCCCTTGGCCCCGGCGGCCTCCACGGCCGCGTAGACCGTATGCGCGAGGGTCATCCCCCTCTTCCAGAGCGGGAGGTTCTTGTAGTCGCCGCCCATATCCCCCCTTATACGCCGGGGACCGCCGGGACGTTCCGGCCGGTCCGGGGTCCGGCCGGCCAAACCCCGGCGGACTGATGGGTTTGCTTCATATCGGGGGCCATTTCGCGGGTGCTAGCCTCGCGCACCAACGCCTCCGCCGGAAACGCGGGAAGCGAGGAAGGAACCTTTCATGCGACGCAAAGTGACCGTGATCGGGGCTGGAAACGTGGGCGCCACGACCGCCCAGCGCATCGTGGAGCAGAACCTCGCCGACGTCGTCCTCGTGGACGTGATCGACGGCGTCCCGCAGGGCAAGGGACTGGACATGTTCCAGTCCGGAGCCGTCGAAGGCTTCGACATGAAGATCGTCGGCACGAACGGCTACGACGAGACCGAAGGCTCCGACCTCGTGATCGTGACGGCGGGCCTCGCCCGCAAGCCGGGCATGTCGCGCGACGACCTCCTGAGGAAGAACGAGGAGATCGTCGGCGAGTGCATCGCGAAGACCTCCCGCGGCTCGCGCGACCTCAAGGTCATCGTCGTGACGAACCCCCTCGACGCGATGTGCGAGGTCGTCCGCCGCGTCACGAAGCTCCCGAAGCAGAACGTGATCGGCATGGCGGGTATCCTCGACAGCGCGCGCATGCGCGCGTTCATCTCGATGGAGCTCGGGGTCTCGATGTCGAACATCCACGCGACGGTCCTCGGCGGCCACGGCGACACGATGGTCCCGCTCCCGCGCTACTCCACCGTGGCCGGCGTCCCGATCACGGAGCTCATGTCTCCCGAGCGCGTCGCGGCCATCTGCAAGCGCACCGCCGGTGGCGGCGCCGAGATCGTGAATTTCCTCAAGACCGGCTCGGCCTACTACGCTCCGTCCGCGGCCGCCGTCGAGATGGCCGAGGCGATCTTCAACGACCGCAAGAAGATCCTCCCGTGCGCCGCGTACCTCGAGGGCGAGTACGGGATCAAGGGCCTCTTCGTGGGCGTCCCCGTCGTCCTCGGCGCGAAGGGCATCGAGAAGATCATCGAGCTCAAGCTCACGCCGGAGGAGTCCGCCGCCCTGCAGAAGTCCGCCGCCGCCGTCCATGAGCTCGTCGGACTCCTGAAAGCCTGATCCCGCCACCCGTCTCAGAGGGAGGAGAATCGCTCGAATGGCTGCGCCCGCAACTCTCCTGGGTTCCTCGGTCGGAAAGAAGATCGTCATGGCGGTCACCGGGATCGTCCTGTCGCTCTTCGTCCTCGGCCACATGGCCGGCAACCTCCAGGCGTTCCTCCCGAACGGCGCCGAGGCGCTGGATCACTATGGTGCCTTCCTGAGGGAGCTGCTGCACGGCACGGGCATCTGGTTCGTCCGGGGCGGCCTCCTCCTCGCGGTCGGCCTGCACATCTGGGCGTACCTGACGCTGTCGCAGAAGAGCTGGGCGGCCCGGCCGAAGGGCTACAACGTCACGGACTACGAGGAGGCGACCTTCGCCTCGCGCTCCATGCGCTGGACGGGCCCGATCCTCGCGGCCTTCATCGTCTTTCACCTCATGCACCTGACGATCGGCAACGTGCACCCGCACTTCGTCGAGGGCAAGGTCTACCAGAACCTCGTCACGGGTCTCGCGCCGGTCCCGATCGCGCTCTTCTACATCCTCGCGATGGGCTGCCTCGCGTTCCACCTCTGGCACGGCGCCTGGTCGATGCTCCAGACGCTCGGGCTCTCGCACCCGAAGTACCTTCGGGCGCGAAAGGTCTTCGCGATCGTCTTCACGCTCCTCGTCACGGGCGGCTTCGTCCTCGTGCCGCTCGCCGTCCTCGCGGGCATCCTGAAGTAGGGATCGACATGGAACTGAAATCGAACATCCCCGACGGCCCCCTCGAGAACAAGTGGGACAGGCACCGCTTCGAGATGAAGCTCGTGAACCCGGCGAACAAGCGGAAGTACACCGTGATCGTCGTCGGCTCGGGCCTCGCGGGCGGCGCAGGCGCCGCGTCCCTCGCCGAGCTGGGCTACAACGTTTCCTGCTTCTGCTACCAGGACAGCCCGCGCCGCGCGCACTCGATCGCGGCGCAAGGCGGGATCAACGCCGCCAAGAACTACCAGAACGACGGCGACAGCATCCGGCGCCTCTTCTACGACACGGTCAAGGGAGGCGATTTCCGGGCGCGCGAGGCGAACGTCTACCGGCTCGCGCAGGTCTCCGTGAACATCATCGACCAGTGCGTCGCGCAGGGCGTGCCCTTCGGGCGCGAGTACGGCGGCCTCCTCGCGAACCGCTCGTTCGGCGGCGCGCAGGTCTCGCGCACGTTCTACGCCCGGGGCCAGACGGGGCAGCAGCTCCTCCTCGGCGCCTACCAGGCCCTCGAGCGCCAGATCGGACTCGGGAAGGTCACGATGTACCCGCGCCACGAGATGCTCGAGCTCGTCGTCGTCGACGGGCGGGCCCGCGGCATCGTGACGCGCAACATGGTCACGGGCGCGATCGAGTCGTACGCGGCCGACGCCGTCATCCTCGCGACGGGCGGCTACGGCAACGTCTTCCATCTCTCCACGAACGCGACCGGGTGCAACACGACCGCGATCTGGCGCGCCTACAAGAAGGGCGCCGCGTTCGGGAACCCCTGCTACACGCAGATTCACCCGACGTGCATCCCGGTCACGGGCGAGCACCAGTCCAAGCTCACGCTCATGTCCGAGTCGCTCCGCAACGACGGGCGCATCTGGGTCCCGCTCAAGAAGGGTGAGATGCGTCCCCCGGACCAGATCCCCGAGGCCGAGCGCGACTACTACCTCGAGCGGAAGTACCCCTCGTACGGCAACCTCGCGCCGCGCGACATCGCCTCGCGCGCCGCCAAGCAGGTCTGCGACGAGGGCCGCGGCGTCGGCGAGACGCGCTACGGCGTCTATCTCGACTTCGCGGACGCGATCGGGCGCCTCGGCGAGGACACGATCCGCGAACGCTACGGCAACCTCTTCGAGATGTACGAGCGCATCACGGCCGAGAACCCGTACAAGGTCCCGATGCGCATCTACCCGGCGTCGCACTACACGATGGGCGGGCTCTGGGTGGACTACAACCTCATGTCCACGATCCCGGGCCTCCACGTCGCCGGCGAGGCGAACTTCTCCGACCACGGCGCGAACCGCCTCGGCGCGAGCGCGCTCATGCAGGGCCTCGCGGACGGCTACTTCGTCCTGCCGTACACGATCGGCAACTACCTCGCGTCGAACAAGAAGGACAGCCTCGACACGAAGCACGCGGCCTTCCGGGACGCTGAAGACGCGGTCGGAAACCGCATCAAGAAGCTCCTCGCCGTGAAGGGCCACCGGACGGTGGATTCCTTCTCCAAGGATCTCGGCAAGATCATGTGGGAGTACTGCGGCATGGCCCGCAACAAGGCCGGCCTGGAGACCGCGCTCCAGAGGATCCCGGCCCTGCGCGAGGAGTTCTGGAAGAACGTCACGGTCGCCGGGCACCCCGAGGAGCTCAACCAGTCGCTGGAGCGGGCGGGCCGCGTCGCGGACTTCCTCGAGCTCGGCGAGCTCATGTGCCGCGACGCGCTCACGCGGGAAGAGTCCTGCGGCGGGCACTTCCGCGAGGAGTTCCAGACGCCGGACGGCGAGGCTCTCCGTAACGACGAGAAGTTCTGTCACGTGGCCGCCTGGGAGTACGCGGGCGAGGGCAAGACGCCGATCCGGCACGTCGAGCAGCTCGAGTTCCAGAACGTCCACCTCGCCACGAGGAGCTACAAGTGAGACTGACGCTGAACGTCTGGCGCCAGAAGGACTCGAAGTCCGAAGGGCGGTTCGTCACGTACGACGCCGCGGACATCAGCCCCGACATGTCCTTCCTCGAGATGCTCGACGTCGTGAACGAGCGCCTCATCCTCAAGAGCGAGGACCCGATCGCGTTCGACCACGACTGCCGCGAAGGCATCTGCGGCATGTGCGGCATCGTCGTGAACGGGAACCCGCACGGCCCGCGCCGCGGGACGACGACGTGCCAGCTCCACATGCGGAGGTTCAAGGACGGCGACACGATCACGCTCGAGCCGTGGCGCGTGGCGTCGTTCCCGGTCGTCAAGGACCTCATCGTCGACCGTTCGTCGTACGACCGCATCATCGCGGCGGGCGGCTTCGTCTCCGTGTCGACGGGCAGCGCGCCGGACGGCAACGCCCTCCCGGTCAAGAAGAGCTGCTCGGACCGCGCGATGGACGCGGCCGCGTGCATCGGCTGCGGCGCCTGCGCGGCCGCCTGCCCGAACGCCTCGGCGATGCTCTTCGTCGCGGCGAAGGTCTCGCACCTCGCGCTCCTCCCGCAGGGCCAGACCGAGCGCTACGAGCGCGTGCTCTCGATGGTCGCGCAGATGGACGCCGAGGGCTTCGGCACCTGCACGAACCACGGGGAGTGCTCGCGCGCCTGCCCGAAGGAGATCAAGCAGGAGTTCATCGCCCAGCTGAACCGCGACTTCCTCAAGGCGAGCCTCATGTCGCGCCCGAAGATGGCGGAGGCCGGCTCCGGCTAGACCGGGCGCCCGGGGAGCGGCGCGGCCGGGCTGGCGGACCTAGATTCGGGGGCATGGAGGACGCGCCATGAAGCTCGTCGTTGCCGTCGTCGCCCTTGCGCTGGTTTCCCCGGTCGCGGCCGCCGGGGACGACCTCCTCGCCCAGGCCCGTGCGGCGTTCAAGCCGATCCCGGCGGCTGCCCCGGTGCTCAAGGGGAACCCCGCCAGCCCCGCCCGGGTCGACCTCGGACGGATGCTCTACTTCGACCCGCGCCTCTCGTCTTCGCAGCTCATCAGCTGCAACACGTGTCACAACGTCGGCCTCGCGGGCGCCGACCTCCAGGAGACCTCGGTCGGCCACGGGTGGCAGAAGGGTCCGCGCAACGCGCCGACCGTCCTCAACGCCGTCTTCAACGTCGCCCAGTTCTGGGACGGTCGGGCCGAGGACCTCAAGGCGCAGGCGAAGGGGCCGCTACAGGCCTCCGTCGAGATGAACAACGATCCCGCGCGCCTCGTCGCGACCCTGAAGAGCATCCCGGGCTACGGGCCACCGTTCCGCAAGGCGTTCCCGGGCGAGGCGGACCCGATCTCGTTCGACAACGTCGCGAGAGCGATCGAGGTCTTCGAGGCGACGCTTCTGACGCCCGGCGCGCCGTTCGACCGTTACCTCAAGGGCGACGCGAAGGCGCTGTCGCCTGCCGGGAAGGCGGGGCTCGCGCTCTTCCTCGACAAGGGCTGCGCGAACTGCCACGGCGGCATCAACGTCGGCGGAAGCGAGTACTACCCCTTCGGGGTCGCCGAGGCTCCCTCGGACGCGGTGCGCCCGCCGGGCGACGTCGGCCGCATCAAGGTGACGAACACGGAGTCCGACAAGTACGTCTTCCGGGCGGCTCCGCTGCGCAACATCGCCGAGACGCAACCCTACTTCCATTCGGGCAGAGTCTGGAGACTCGAGGACGCCGTGAAGGTCATGGGCTCGGCCCAGCTCGGAGAGACGCTCACGGACGCCGAGGCCACCAGCGTCACGACCTTCCTGCGATCGCTCACGGGGCGGCAGCCGAGGGTTCCGAACCCCGTCCTGCCTCCGTCCTCCGACGCGACGCCTCAGCCCGAGCTCAGGGTGAAGCCCCCCGCCTGAGGCGCCGGGCTCGACCCCGGAGTCGCGGGGCTCCGCGGTAGAGTTTCCGGATGTTCAACCTCGCGATTCCGTGGACCGAGTTCATCGTCCGGGGCGTCGTCGTCTACGTGTTCCTGCTCGTCCTGCTGCGCCTCACGGGGCGGCGTCAGGTCGGGCAGCTCGCGCCGTTCGACCTCGTTCTCCTCCTCGTCCTGTCGAACGCCGTCCAGAACTCGATGAACGGCGGCGACAACTCGCTCGTGGGCGGGCTCATCTCGGCCGCGACGCTCGTCGCGCTCAACTACGCCGTCGGGACGCTGACGTACCGGAGCAAACGGCTGGAAGCCCTCATCGAAGGGCGCCCGCAGCTCCTGATCCACAACGGCCAGCTCTTCGAGGACGTCCTGAAGAGCGCGAAGCTCACGCACCACGAGCTGAGCGCCGCGCTCCGGCGGGGCGGGTGCGCGGCCGTGGACGACGTCCACTCCGCGGTCCTCGAGAACAACGGCTCGATCAGCGTGACGCCGAAGGTGAAGGAATGACGGGCGCGGTCGTTCTCGCGGTCGCGCTGAAGATCACCCTTCTCGGCACGGGCAACCCGCGCCCGGTGCCGGAGCGCTACGGGCCCGCGACCCTCGTCGAGGCCGCGACCGTCCCGCCCACGCGCATCCTCGTCGACGCCGGGCGCGGCGCGGCGGAGCGCCTCTTCACCGTGGGCGGGCGCGAGCTCCTGTCGCGAATCGACCTCGTCCTGCTCACGCACCTGCACTCCGACCATGTGGTTGGGCTCCCGGACGTGTGGCTGACGGGCTGGCTCTTCGGCCGGACGAGGGCGCTTTCCGTGAAGGGTCCGGAGGGAACCGCCGCCATGATGGGACACATCGAGAAGGCCTTCGATTTCGACGTCAGGACGAGGAGAGACCTCGACGAAAGGTTGCCCGGCGCGGGGGCTGCCGTCGAAGCGCGCGACGTGCGCCCCGACGCACCCTTTGAAGTCTCCGGAGTGAAGATCACGGCCTTTCTCGTCGACCACGGCCCCGTGAAGCCCGCATATGGGTACCGGATCGAATACGCCGGCAGGTCGGTCGTCCTCTCCGGGGACACGCGGTACTCGGAGAACCTGATCGCGCACGCGAAGGGCTGCGACGTCCTCGTCCACGAAGTGGTCGCGCCCGACGTCGAGCGTCGCCTCTCCCAGGTGCGTGACCCAACGATCACGCAGCGCATCATCGACCACCACGCGACGCCCGAGGACGCGGGGCGGGTCTTCGCCGCCGTGAAGCCGCGCCTCGCGGTCTACTCGCACGTCGTCCCGTCGCCCGCGACGGCGCAGGACCTCGAGGGACCCACGCGCAAGACGTACGCGGGGCCTCTCCTCGTCGGGGAGGACTTGACGACGATCGCGATCGGCGAGACCGTCGAGGTGGGAAAGGTCCGCCGGCCGTGAACACGCCCGAATCCCTCCTCGCCCTGTCCCGCGCGTTCCAGGAAAGCCGCGTCCTTCTCACCGGCGCCGAGCTGAACGTCTTCACGCACCTCTCGAAGGAGGCCCTGACCGCGGGCGCGCTTGCCGCGCGTCTCGGCGCGGACCCGCGGGCGCTCGCGACCGAGCTCGACGCGCTCGCGGCGATGGGCGTTCTCGACAAGACGGGCGAGACGTACCGGACGGCGAAGGACGCCTCCTGCCTCTCCGGGGACGCGCCGGACTCGATTCTTCCGATGCTCCTCCACGCCGCGGCGCTCTGGGACCGCTGGACCGGCCTGACGCGGAAGGTCGGCGGCACGCCGCTCTCCGAGCGCCCTCCCGCGGCCGCGACGCGCGCCTTCATCGAGGCGATGCACGTCGTGTCCGCGCCGCAGGCCGCGAGGCTGGCGGCGGAGGTGAACGTCGGCGGGGCGCGCCGGCTCCTGGACGTCGGCGGCGGGCCCGGGACGTACACGGCCGCATTCCTGCGCGCGGCGCCGGGGCTCGAGGCGACGCTCTTCGACCTGCCGCCGGTCGTCGAGATCGCCCGCGAGCGCCTGTCGGCCGCCGGCCTCCTCGATCGGGTCACGCTCGCCGCCGGAGACTTCGAGTCGGACGAGCTCCCCGGAGGGCACGACCTCGCGTGGCTGTCGGCCATCATTCACCAGAACGGCCCGGCCGAGAACGACGCGCTCTTCGGCCGCATCTTCCGCGCGCTCGCGCCCGGAGGCCGGCTCGTCATCCGCGACCACGTCATGGACCCGGGCCGGACGCGTCCGCGCGCCGGCGCCCTCTTCGCGGTCAACATGCTCGTCGGGACGGCGCACGGCGGCACGTACACGTTCGAGGAGATCCGTGCGGGCCTCGGGCGCGCGGGCTTCGTGCGCATCCGCCTGCTCAACGAAGGCGAGAGGATGGACGGGGTCGTGGAGGCCTTCCGGCCGTGATCGTCCGACGCGCGGCTTCGCGCGACCTGAGCGTCAGCGGCGCAGGAGCGAGCTGGCCGTCAGGAAAGCCCGGAACTGCTCGTTCTTCGCGACGACGTCGTTGTGCTCGAGCGCGGAGTCGATGAAGACGAGCCGGTTCCTCCGGAGGAGGTCCTGCGTGACGGCGCTCTCCGGAACCGCGGCGAACGGGATGTCCCACGCGCGAAGGTCGTCCATGAGGGAGAGCGACTCGTCCCGCGTGCCGCCGTCCGGCGTGTAGATGTCGACGAGCTTCCCGGGAAAACGGTCGATCCAGTGCGCGAACTTCTCCGTCTGGCCGTAGAGCGCATCGAACAGGTAGACCTCGCGGATGTTCGCGGTCAGGCCGCCGCGCGCCAGGATGAACGCCATGACCCGGTACGCGCCGCTGTGCCCGGCGAGGACGATCGACCCGGGCTTCGTGCTCGTGACGACGCCTCGCGCCTTCAGCGTCGAGAGGACGTCGGAGACGAGGCTCGCGAAGACGCCCGTCTCCTCGAGCTTCCCGCCGAAGGAGTCGGGCGCGTTCCTCGGCCCCTCGGGGAGGACGAGGACCGCGTTCACTCCGCTCGCTGCGAGCTGCTCGGCGACCCTGAATTTCTGGAACGTGTCGTCCACGTTGTTGCGCCACCCGTGGAAGTAGAAGACGAGGCTGGTCTCGTCCCCGGCGCGGAAACCCTTCGGGACGAAGATCGCCACGGTGCGGTCGCTGTAATGGACGTCGGCAGGGTACGTCTTCCCCTCGTACGTGTGCCCCTGCGCGCGCTTCTCGTGCGGGAACATCGTGTGGTCCGACGTCGTCACGATCGTCGTGCCGATGTCGGAATAGCGCTCCGTGAGGGGCTGGGCGGCGGCAGGAACCGAGGCGAGCGTCGCGGCGAGGGTGAGGGCGGTGCGGATGCGTTCCACGGCCCTACCTCACCGGCAGCGGCGGGTGCTTCGGCCGGACCGGCGGGTTCTTCTTCAGCTCCTCCATGACGATCGCGATCGCCTTCTCGAGCTGCGGGTCGTGGCCGGCGATGACGTCCGCAGGCGTCTGCTCGACCTCGACGTCCGGCGGGACGCCGACGTTCTCGACGCCGTAGCCTTCCTCCGGCGTCCAGAACCCGAGGTTCGGCGCGGTGACGACGGCGCCGTCCATCAGCGTCGGGAAGCCGAGGATGCCGACGAGGCCGCCCCACGTGCGTTCGCCCACGAGCGTCCCGACCTTGAACTTGCGGAACATCCACGGCAGGAGGTCGCCGCCGGAGCCCGCGTTCTCGTTGATGAGCATGACCTTCGGCCCCTGGATCGACGCGGACGGCGTCTTGAGGTCCTCGCCGTAGCGCATCGTCCACCACGCGATCGGCTGCCGGGTGAGCGCCTCGATGTAATAGTCCGCGACGCTCCCGCCGCCGTTGAACCGCTCGTCCACGATGATCGCGTCCTTCGCGGCCTGCGGGTAGAAGTAGCGCTTGAAGTACGTGTGCCCGAGGTCCGCCGTGTTCGGGACGTAGACGTACGCGACGCGGCCGCCGGTCGCGGCGTCCACCTTGCGGAGATTTCCCTCCACCCAGTCGCGCACGCGCAGCTGCACCTCGTCCTTCACGGGGACGACCGAAACCGTACGTGAGCCTTTCCCGTCGGGCGAGGGCCCGACCGTGATCGAGACGATCGTCCCGGCCGTCCTCTCGAAGCGCGCGTAGAGGTTCTCGGGCGGCGCGAGATCCTTTCCGTTCACGGCGAGCAGGTACTCGCCCGCCTTGACCTCGACGCCCGGCTCCGAGAGCGGCGCGCGAAGCTCGGGGTTCCAGTTCAGGCCGCCGAAGACCTTCCGGAACCGGTAGCGGCCGTTCGCGACCTCGTAGTCCGCGCCAAGCAGGCCGCCCGGGACCGGCGTCGCGTCGAGGTACGAGTCGCCCGGCGTCGTGCGGTGGTGCCCGACGGCCAGCTCGCTGCACATCCACTGGATCAGCCGGTTCAGGTCGCCCCGAGACGAGAGGTAAGGAAGAAAAGCTGCGTACGTCGCCTTCGTCGCCGCCCAGTCGCGGCCGTGCATCTTCGGGTCGTAGAAGTAGTCGCGGTTCACGCGCCAGGCCTCGTCGAAGATCTCCGGCCACTCGGCGCGCGGGTCGACCTTCACGGCGACCGCGTCGATCTTGAGCTTCCCGTCGCCGCCGTCCTTGCCCTCGGGCTTCTTGCCGGAGGAGGCGACGATCGACCAGACCTCCTTGTGCCGCGCGAGGATCTTCTTGCCGTCGAACGAGACCTCGTACCGGTCGGCCTCGGGGACGACGGTCTCCGTCTTGCGGTCCTTCAGGTCGAAACGCTGGACCGACGTCTTGCCGTCCGCGTCGCGCAGGAAGAACACCTGGCCGGCGCTGCCGGCCTGCAGATCGGAGATCTCGGCCGGGTGGACCGGGAGGTCGACGATGCGCGTGTCGAGGCCGTCGAAGTCGATGACGACGGGTTCGATCTTCTTCGGCGGCTTCGCGGCGGCGGCCTTCGCATCGCCGCCCTTGCCGTCGGCCCTGCCCGCCGCCTCGCCGCGCGCCGCCTCGGACGGCCGCCCGCCCTTGTCCCCTTTCGAAGAATCTTCCTCCTTGTCTTTCTTCTCTCCGTCTTTCGCGTCGCCCTTCTCCTCGTCGCTCTCCCTGGCCAGAGGCGAAGGCGTTCCCTTCTTCAGCGTGGCGACGTAGATCGCGTTCGTGATGCGCGCGTCGGTGTTCTGGAGCGAGAACCAGTTGCGCTGCGGGCCGGCGTCCGTGGAGGCGAGGAGGAAGATCAGCTTGCCGCCCCTGTCGAAGACCGGGTCGGAGACGTCCGACAGGCCGTCCGTGAGCGCGTGGGACGTGCCGTCCTCGACGGAGTAGACGAACGCCGAGCGGATGTACGTGGGCCCCGAGAGCGTGTAGGCGATCCAACGCGAGTCCGGCGACCACGAGCCGCGCAGCATCTTGTACCTCGCGGGCGCGTAGAGGCGCTCGGAAGCGATCTTCTTCGACGCGCCGGTCGCGAGGTCGAGGAGCCACAGGCTCAGGGAGTTGTCCGTCAGGACGAGCTTCTTCCCGTCGGGCGAGAAGGCCAGCTCCTCGTAGAAGCCCGCGCCCGGGACCTTGTACGTCCTCGGCGCTCCCGTCCCGTCCTGCGGGCGGACGACGATCTCGTTCTCGCCGCTCGCGTCGGAGACGTACGCGATGTCCTTCCCGTCCGGCGACCAGGCCGGGTCGGACTCGTGGACGGCGACGGTGTTCGTGAGGTTCCGCGGGTCGCCCTTCTCGGCGGGCACGGTCACGATCTCGCCGCGGAAATCGAACGCGACGCGCGCGCCCGAAGGCGACAGCGCGGCTCCCCGGATCCACTTCGCGCCCTTCGCCCAGCGCGGGCGGGTCTCGAGGAGGTCGCCGGGCACCGTGATCGAGAGGTCGGTCGTCTTGTTCGAGGCGACGTCGAGGAGGTGGAGCGTGCCGGCCTGCTCGAAGACGATGCGGCCGGCCGCGGCGGACGCGTTCAGGACAGGGAAGTCGGTGTAGTGGGTGAGGGCCGAAAGCGATTTCATGGAAGGGCCATGTGCGTCGGCCGTCTCTTTGAGGGCGTAGAGGTTGAACTCGCCGTCGCGGTCGGACCGGAAGAAGAGAGCGTCTTTCAGCCACATGGGGTCCGCGTCGTTGCAGCGCGTCGCGGGCTGCCCGACCTTGACGGTCGCGTGCGTCGCGACGGCGTAGAGCCAGATCGTCGAGACCGTGCCGCCGCGGTAACGCTTCCACTGGAGGTTGGCCGGCGCGTTCGGGTTGTAGGCGATCGTCTTCCCGTCCGCGGACCACGCGGCGCGCGCGGCGTACGGGATCGACAGCTGCGTCTCGAGGCCGCCGTCCACCGGCACCGTGAAGAGCTGCGTCTGGCGCGTGTTCGAGACGGCGCGCGACGACGCAAAGAGAACGGACTTGCCGTCGGGCGTGAAGCCCGTCACGACGTCGCGCGCCGGGTGCCACGTGAGGCGCCTCGGGACGCCGCCGGAGGCGGCCACGACGTAGACGTCGAGGTTGCCGTCCAGCTCCGCGCTGAAGGCGAGGAGCGAGCCGTCGGGGCTGAAGGACGGGCGCATCTTGACGCCGGGGCCGGACGTGATCCGCTCGACGGCCGTGCCGTCGAGGCGGCAGGTCCAGACGTCGTTCCCGTACACGAATGCGATGCGGTCGGGCGAGAGCGCGGGGTCCGTGAGCATCTTCGACGGGCCCGCGGGCGGGGCGGGCGAGGCCGCGAACGCGGGGGACGCGAGAGCGAGAGACAGGCCGGCGGCGGCGAGACGCATGCGCATGGGGGACCCCCTTCGGGGAAGGACGTTCATGGAGAGGGCGGAATTCTGTCACGCCCGGGCGCCACCGGGGGCGAGCTGAGGCAGACTTCGGGCACCATGAAGCGAATTGTCCTTTCCCTCGTCCTCGGCGCCGCGGCCGCCGTCTCCTCGGGAGCCTCCGCGCAGCCCTTCGACCCGAGCCTCTTCTCCGGCCTCAGGTGGCGTCTCGTCGGACCGTTCCGCGGCGGGCGCGCGGTCACCGCGACGGGCGTCCCCGGCGAGCCGGACCGCTTCTACTTCGGCGCGGTCGGCGGCGGCGTCTGGCGCACCGACAACGCGGGCCGGACGTGGGAGCCGATCTTCGACTCGCAGCCCGTCGCGTCCATCGGCGCGATCGCGGTCGCGCCGTCCGATCCGAACGTCCTCTACGTCGGGTCGGGCGAGGCGGACATGCGCTCGGACATCTCGTACGGAAACGGCGTCTACAAGTCGACGGACGGCGGGAAGACGTGGGCGCACCTCGGCCTCGCGGACACGCGCCAGATCGGGCGGATCCTCGTCGACCCGCGCGATCCGAACCTCGTCTTCGTCGCCGCGCTCGGGCACGGCTACGGTCCGAACCGCGAGCGCGGCGTCTTCCGCTCGAGGGACGGCGGAAGGACATGGACGCACGTCCTTTTCCGGGACGAGAACACGGGCGCGGTCGACCTCGCGTTCCGGCCGGGGAGCAGCCGGACGATCCTCGCCGCGCTCTGGCAGACGCGGCGGCCGCCGTGGAACGTCTATCCGCCCTCGAACGGCCCCGGCAGCGGACTCTGGCGCTCGGAGGACGGGGGCGACACGTGGAAGCAGGTGTCGGCGGGCCTGCCATCCGAAAAGCCCGGGCGCATCCGCGTCGCGTTCGCCCCGTCTGCGCCGGATCGCGTCTACGCGATCGCCGACGCGAAGGACGGCGGCCTCTTCGTCTCCGAGGACGCGGGCCGGACGTTCCGGAAAGCGAGCTCGGACCCGCGGATCTGGGGGCGCGGCTGGTACTTCGCCGGCGTGACGGTCGACCCGAAGGACGCCGACGTCGTCTACGCGTGCAACACGGCGATCTACCGGTCGGCGGACGGCGGCAAGTCGTTCGTGCCGTGGAAGGGTGCGCCGGGCGGCGACGACTACCACCGGCTCTGGATCGATCCCGCGGACTCGCGGCGCATGGTCGTCGCGAGCGATCAGGGCACGGTCGTGACGGTGGACGGCGGGAGGACGTGGAGCTCCTGGTACAACCAGCCGACCGCGCAGATGTACCACGTCGCGACGGACGACCGGTTTCCGTACTGGATCTACGGCGCGCAGCAGGACAGCGGCGCCGCGGCGACGCCCTCGCGCACGGACTACCGCTCGATCACGCAGCGCGACTGGAAGGAGATCGCGGCGGGCGGCGAGAACGGTTACATCGTTCCGGACCCCGCCGACCCCGACGTCGTCTGGGGCGGGACCGTCGCGCGCTTCCACTGGAAGACGCTCCAGCAGCAGAACGTCGATCCGACGCTCGCGGTCCCCGGCGAGTACCGCGGCGAGTGGACGCTGCCGCTCGCGATTTCCCCGCGCGACCCGGGGACCGTCTGGTTCGGGAACCAGTTCCTCTGGAAGACGACGGACGGCGGCCGGCACTGGGCGAAGGCGAGCCCCGACCTCACGCGCGAGAACGCGGGCGTGCCCCCGAACCTCGACGCCGTGACGGCCGACGATTCGGAGGTGAAGGGTCCGCGCCGGAGCGTGATCTACGCGATCGCGCCCTCGCCGCTCGAGGCCGGGCGCGTGTGGTGCGGCACGGACGACGGCCTCGTCTGGCTCACGAAGGACGGCGGCGCGCACTGGGAGAACGTGACCCCGAAGGCGCTCGGGCCGTGGTCGAAGGTCACGATGCTGGAAGCGTCGCATGTCGACGCGGGCGCCGCGTACGCCGCGGTCGACCGCCACCGGCTCGACGACGTCGATCCCTACGTCTACCGCACGCGCGACGGCGGAAAGACGTGGACGGCGATCGTGAAGGGAATCCCCGCGGGCAGCTACGTGAACGTCGTGCGCGAGGACCCGGCCCGGCGCGGCCTCCTCTATGCCGGGACGGAGACGGGCGTCTTCGTCTCGTTCGACGACGGGGAGAACTGGCAGCCCCTCCAGCTGAACCTTCCGAACTGCTCGATCCGCGACCTCGACGCGCGCCACGGCGACCTCGTGGTCGCGACGCACGGCCGGTCGTTCTGGGTCCTCGACGACCTCTCGCCGCTGCGCCAGCTCGACGCGAAAACCGCGGCGGAAGACGTGATCCTCTTCGCGCCGCGCGAGGCCGTGCGTCTGCACCCGGCGGGGTTCCAGGGCACGCCCGAGCCGAAGGACGAGCCGATGGGCGAGAACCCGAAGAGCGGCGCCGCCCTCGACTACGTCCTGAAGGCCGCCGCGCGGGGCCCGGTCGTCCTCGAGATCCTCGACGCCAGGGGAGACGTCGTCCGCCGGGTCGCGAGCGACGACGCGCGGCGCGGGCCGGACGCTTCCCGGATGATCACGACGCCGGACTGGGTCGTCGTGTCCGAGCCGCCGTCTTCGTCCGCCGGGATGCACCGGTTCGTCTGGGACCTGCACGAGGCGCCGCCGAAGGAGCTTGCGGCCGGCGGCGGCCGCGGCGCGGCCGGGATCTGGTGCCCGCCGGGCCGATACACGGTGCGCCTGACGGCGGCGGGGAAGACGCTCACGCAGCCGCTCGCCGTCGTGAAGGACCCGCGCCTGCCGGCGTCGGTCCGGGACGAAGACCTCGTCCGCCAGCACGACGTCGCGCGCGAGATCCAGGCGGAGCGCGTCCGCGTCGCGGCCGCACAGAAGCAGGCGGCCGACCTGCGGGCGCAGATCGCGGCCCGGCGCAAGGAGTCGCCCGCCGCGGCTCCCGCACTCGACGCTCTCGCGAAAGCGGTCAACCGGGCCGCCGGACCGCCGGTCGCGTCGGCGGGCGACGAGTTCTGGGACACCGAGGAGATCGCGCCGACGACGCTGCGCCGGCTCGCGACGTCGCTCGCGGGCCTTCAGTCCGCGGTCGAGAGCGCCGACGCGGCGCCGACCGAGGATGCCCGGACGGGCCTCGAGGTGCGCCGCAAGATGGCGGAGGAAGGCCTCGCCCGCTGGGAGGAGGTCCTGACGACCGACAAGCCGAGGGCCGACGAAGCTCTCCGGCGCGCGGGCCTCGAGCCGCTGAAGGCGGAGTGAGGCGCGACGCCGGGACCTCGCCGTGCGCTGAAACGGGGATTCGCGGATTCCAATAATCGGGCGCGCCGACGTGGCGCGCCCGGACCGGTCCCGTTCTTGCTGGTCCGGGGCCATGGTGGAAATTCGCAGGGTCCTCTGCGCGATGGAACGGGGCGCCGAGCGGAGCGAGGCCGTCCGTGAGGCCGAGGCGATCGCCGGGACGCACGGCGCCGAGCTGTCGTTCTTCCTCGTCGCGCCGGGAGATCGGGTGACGGCCCTGCTCGGTCGGGCCCGGGCGCTCGGCGCGGACCTCATCGTCGTGAACGCGGCGGAGCCGGACGGCCCGGACGGCAGCCTCGCGGAGGCCGTGGTGCGTCACTCCCCGTGCGCCGTCCTCGTCGCCCGGCCCTCGCCGCACAGCGGCAAGATCCTCGTCGCGAGCGACCTCGTCGAGCCGTCGTTTCCGGCCGTCGGCAGCGCCGTGGACGAGGCGCGTCGCCGGAGAGCGACGCTCCTGCTCGTGCACGACGTCGACACCCGGATCACGGGATTCGCCTGGGGCGTCCTCACGGCGCTCGTCGAGATCCTCTCGGACGGGCTCATGGAAGATCAGGAGCGCGCGGCTCGCGAGCGGATGGCGGAGGCTCTCGGCCGGTACGACGCGGAAGGCGACGCGCTCGTCGTGAACGGAGCGCCGGGAGCGGCCGTCCTCCAGCTTGCGAACACGCTGCCGGCCGAGCTCGTCGTGGTGGGCTCGCCGGGCGAGAGCTCGCTCCGGACGCTGCTCATCGGAAGCGTCGTCGAGTCGATCGTCCACTGGGCTCCGTGCGCCGTCCTCGTCGTGCCTGCGCGGAGCCCGGCGCCGGGCCCCGACGCTCAGCGCGCCGGCAGGCCGAGCGCCGTCGTCGCCGGCGGGGCTTCCGCGCCCGCCGCGACGGCGTCGAAGGCTTCCCCGAGCGCCTCCGCGACGCGCCGCGCGTCCATCGACTGGATCTCGCGCCGCTCGAGCATGAACACGATCTTCCCGTCCCGGAGGATCGCGATCGCGGGCGACGACGGCGGATAGCCGGTGAAGTAAGCGCGGGCGCGGGCGGTGGCGTCCACGTCCGCCCCGGCGAAGACGGTGTAGAGCTTCGGCGCCTTCGGGTGCCTCGCGGCGAGCGCGAGGCCTGGCCGCGCCTGGCCGGCCGCACAGCCGCACACGGAGTTCACGGCGACGAGCGCGAGGCCTCCGGCCGCGAGGGCGGCGTCCACGTCGCGGGGCGTGCGGAGCTCGGAGAAGCCGGCCGTGGTCAGTTCGTCGCGGAGGGGCTGGATGGCCAGGGAGTCGTACATGCGGGGAGGATACGACACATGAGAACGGATCTCATTTTGTCGTCGCGTCGTCCGCGCCGCCGCGATACCCTCCCGCATCCGGAGGGCCCATGCGCGCATCGCGGATCGCTTCCACGCTCCTTCTCGCCGCCGCCGCGTGCGCCGTCTCCCGGCGCACGAACGCCGACGCCGAGACGGTGCACTTCCCGAGCGAGGACGGAAAGACGAAGCTCGTCGGCTACCTCTTCCGTCCGTCCGGCGGCGGGCGCCACGCGGCCGTCGTCCTCCTGCACGGGCGCGCGGGCCCGTACTCGTCCCTCGCGAAGGGCAGGTACAACGCCTCGACCCTCTCGAAGCGGCACAAGGAGTGGGGCGCGTTCTGGGCCTCGCGCGCCTACGTCGCGCTCCTCGTCGACAGCTTCGGGCCGCGCGGCTACTCCGGGGGATTCGGCCGCGGCAGCTACTCCGAGCGCCCCGCCGAGGTCAGCGAGCAGACGGTCCGGCCCCTCGACGCCTACGGCGGCCTGCGCTACCTGAGGTCGCGGCCCGACGTCGACCCTGCGCGCATCGGCGTGCAGGGCTGGTCGAACGGCGGCATGACGGTCCTCGTCACGATGAGCGACCGGGCGCCCGGCATCACGAACCCCACGCCTGCGACGGGGTTCCGCGCCGGGCTCGCGCTCTATCCCGGCTGCGGCATGGACTCGGTGAAGGGTGAGTACCGCCCGTACGCGCCGCTCACGATGCTCCTCGCGGGCGCGGACGAGGAGGTCAGCCCGCAGATCTGCGAGAAGTTCGCGAAGAGGGCGAAGGAGAACGGCGCAGAGATCCACTGGCACGTCTACCCGGGCGCGGAGCACAACTTCGACGATCCGGGGAAGAAGAAGCAATCCGTCGCCGCGAACGCGCTGGCCGCCGAGGACGCGATGCGGCGGGCGGAGGCGTTCTTCGGCGAGCAGCTCGCGGCGCGCTGAGGCGGGCGGTCAGCGCGGCGTGAGGACGCCGGCGAGCAGGGCGCCGGCCGCCTCGGCCGCCTCGCCGCGCGTCCCCCGGAAGAGCGCGCCGCGCGCGGTGACGGCGCGCGCGGCGCGAAGAGACGCCTCGGGGCGCGAGCGCGCGGCGAGCGCGTTGTCGAGGAGGCCGAGCGCCGCCGCGCCGCGCGGGAACGCCTCGATGCGGAGGACCTCCCCGGGCCGGTGGCGCAGGAAGACGACCGCGGCGACGGGCACGGGACCTTTCGCCGTGCGCGCGCCGAGCGCCGCCGGGGCGATGCGGTCGGCACCGCGCCCGGGAACCCGGAGCGCGAGAGGGCGCGCCCAGGCGTGGACGCGCCCCGCCGCGTCCACGGGCGCGAACTCGTCCGAGAGGTAGCCCGCACCGGCCCGCAGGAGGGCGGCGACGAGCGTGCTCTTGCCGCTCATCGAGCGGCCGGGCAGGAGGATCGCCCCTCCGCGCCACGACACGGCGCCGGCATGGAAGAACGCGAGGCCTTCGGCGCGGCGGGCGAAGAAGAGCGCGAGCTGGAACGCGACGCGCTCGACGGCGTCTGCGCGGCTTTGCGCGCGGCCCGGCGCGCGGCCGTCCCGGCGGATCCCGACGAGCGGGCCCCCGGGAGAACACTCCAGCGTCCACGTGACGTCGGCGCGCCGGCGCGCGTTCGCCGGAGCGGGCGGAGGCAGGCGCTCGGCGACCGCGGCGAGAAGGCCCGCGTCGGGCGCGAGGACGCGCGCCGTGAGGCCCGAGAGGCAAACGTCGAGAGGCGGTGTCACGCGCGGGACTCGCGGGCTTTCCGGAGCCGGCTCCGGATGCGCGCCGCGGCCTCTCCCGGAAGGCGGGCGAGCGTGTCGACGCCCCACATGCCCGCGAGGTGGCGTGGAAACCGGACGAGGGAGGACCAGAGGCCGGAGCCGGGCCGGGCGCGCCGGTGCGAGAGCCAGTGGACGAGGAGGCCGCCCGCGAGGGACGGGGGGCGGACGATCGTCGCGGCCTCCATCCGGCCCAGGAGGCCTCCTGGCGAGGCGGCGAGCGCGCGGAGGACGCCCGGCGGGACGTCCGCGCCGAAATCGGCCGAGAGAAAGCGCAGGGCGCGCGCGGCCGACGCGGCAACGCTCCTCCGGACGGCTTCCGAGGTGAACACGTCCCAGTCGAAGCGGTCTCCGGCGTGCCGGAGAAGGAGCAGCGCGTCGGCGACCCAGTGGACGGCGGGCGCGTCGCTCCAGTGCAGGCCGTGCCAGCAGACGAGGAGGAGGTGGTCCTCCGCCGCGGGGACCCGCACGGCTGCGCCCGCGTACGAGGCGGCGGTCGCCCGAGCGAAGAGGGGATCGTCCGCGCCTCGCGCGCGGTGCGACGCGAACGCCGCAGCGTGAAGGTCGAACGCGAGGCCGTCGCCCCGGCGGAGGCCTTCGCTGTGGAGCCGCGCGCGCGCGCCTTCGGACGTCTGGAGGATGGGCGTGAAGCCCGCGCCGAGCAGGGACGCGCGGGCGGCTTCGAGCCGGCCGGCCTCGACGAGGACGTCGACGTCCGCCATCGGCCTCGCGCCCGCGGGGACGACGCCAGACGCGACGAGAGCCGCTCCTTTCAGGAGGACCGGCCCGGCGCCGCGGGCGCCGAGGGACTCGAGGATCCCGGCCGCCGCGGCCTCGCGCGCGGCCGACTCCGCCCACGCCGCGCGGAAGGCCTCGCCCGCCGCGGCGAGCGCGGGCTCGCCGCCGGAGAGCGATCGCAGGTTCCACCACGCGAGCGGGAGGAGGCGGCGCTCGGCGGTCGGGACGGGCCCCGGCCGCAGACGCGCCCAGGCGCGGAACGCGTCGAGCCCGCGCCCGGCCGGCGCCGTGCCGGCGGCGAGCAGGAGCCGCTCCCCGGGCAGGGGCCACGCCGTGCGTTCGGCGGGATCCGCCTCTGATAGGCTTGCGCGCGACATCGTCTCAATCAGGTTAACGCGAAGCGGGAGGAAACATGCCGGGACGTTATCCGAAGGCGGATCGGACGACCCTACGCGTCGAGGAGCTCGGTGACGAGCTTCTCGTGTACGACCTCGTGCGCCACCGCGCGCACTGCCTGAACGCGTCCGCGGCGACGGTCTTCCGGCTCGCCGACGGGCGCACGTCGCCTGCGCGCATGGCCGAGGAGCTCGCCGCGCGCCACGGCCTGCCCGCGGACGAGGAGATCGTCGCGCTCGCGCTCGACGAGCTGAGGCGCCTCGCGCTGCTCGAGCCGGCGGGAGCGGAGGCGCCGACGGCGCCGTCCCGCCGCAGCATGCTGAAGCACCTCGGTGCGATCGCCGCCTCGCTGCCCGTGATCGCCTCCATCACCGTCCCGAGGCCCGCCGCCGCGCAGTCCGGAGGGACCGGCCCTGGCCCGACCGGGCCGACGGGACCGACCGGCCCCGGCTGAGGCCGCGGGTGGGGGAGGGCCGGACCCGGCCGACGATCTGCCTGAACATGATCGTCCGCGACGAGGCCCACGTCGTCGCCGAGGCGATCGCGAGCGTGGCGCCGTTTCTCGACGCGTACGTCGTCGTCGACACCGGCTCGAGAGACGGCACGCCGGACGCCGTCCGGCGTGCGTTCGCGTCGCACGGGGTCCCCGGCGAGGTCTTCGAGCGGCCGTGGCGCGACTTCGGGACCAACCGCAGCGAGGCGCTCGAGCTGTGCGGGCGGCGTGCGGACTACATCTGGGTGCTCGACGCCGACGACGTCCTCGTCGGGACGCCGGACCTCTCGGCCCTCACGCACGACTCGTACCTCCTGAAGATCCGGTCGGGGCTCCGGTTCTGGCGGCGCCAGATCTTCCGGAGCGCTCTGCGCTGGGCGTACCGCGGCGTCGTCCACGAGGTCCCGGTCTGCCTCGATCCGGGAGCGGACGAGGCGCGCCTCGAGGGCGAGTACCACATCGAGGCGCGGCATCTCGGGAGCCGGAGCCGGACGGCGGACAAGTACGCGCGGGACGCCGCGCTCCTGCGCGCCGCTCTCGAGGCGGACCCGTCCGACGCGCGGAGCGCGTTCTATCTCGCGCAGAGCGAACAGTGCGCGGGGAACCTCCGGACCGCGCTGGAGGCGAACCGGCGTCGCGCGGGCATGGGCGGCTTCGCCGAGGAGGTCTTCTGGTCGCTCCTCCGGGCGGGGGAATGCCTCGAGGCGCTCGGGGAGCCATGGGAGCAGGTCCTCGCGGCGTACCTCGCCGCATGGGAGTCCCGCCCGTCCCGCGCCGAGCCGCTCCACCGGCTCGCACGGCGCTGCCGGCTCGACGGGCGATGGGCCCTCGCGGAGCTGTTCGCGCGCCGCGGGAGGGAGCTGCCGCTCCCCGAGGGAGACCGCCTCTTCGTCGAGGAAGACGTCTACCGCTGGGAGCTCGACGACGAGCTCGCCGTCACGTCGGCCCGGCTCGGGAAGCACCGCGAGAGCGTCGACCTCTGCACGCGCATCCTCGGCCTCCCGGACGTGCCCGAGGCCGACCGCGAGCGGATCCTCGCGAACCGCGCGTTCTCGGAGTCTCCGGCCGCGTCCGGTCCGGGCGGTTCCCCGCCGGTCGGGCGTCCCGGCCCTCCGCGAGCGGTCCGCGTGAAGCTCCTCGCGAACTGGGCTCCTTCCGCGGAGGTCTGCGCGCTCTGGAGCCGGCAGTCGAAGGGCGCCGGGCGCTGGGACGACGTCGAACTCACGCACGAGGACGAGGGCGCGGACTACTGGGCCGTCGTGAACCACCCGGGCGGCGCGGACGGCTTCCGGACGGACCGCACGATCGTCTTCCAGATGGAGCCGGCGTCCGTCGTCGCGGGGTGGGGCGCCTGGGCCTCGCCCGACCCGCGGGAGTTCCTGCAGGTGAGGAGCCACGCGCGCTTCCCGAACCCCGTCGAGTGGCACCTCGGCGCGACGTGGGAGGAGCTGCGGCGGGCGCCCGTCGGGAAAACGCGCCTCCTCTCCTCCGTGACGTCGGGGAAGATCGAGGAGCCGGGGCACCGGCTGCGCATCGGGTTCCTGAGGCACCTCGAGGCGCGCGGCGTCGCGCTCGACGTCTTCGGCTCGGACAACCGGCACGGCCTCGCGAACTTCCGGGGGAGCCTGCCACCGAACGACAAGCGCCCGGGTCTCTTCCCGTACCGGTACACGATCGCCGCCGAGAACAACGCGGAGACGAACTACGCGACCGAGAAGATCTGGGACGCGATCCTCGCCGAGTGCCTCTGCTTCTACTGGGGCTGCCCGAACCTCGAGGAGCTCCTCGACCCCGAGGCGTTCGTCCGCCTCCCGCTCGAGGACTTCGAGGAAAGCCGCCGGATCGTCGAGAACGCGATCCGGGACGGGGAACGCGAGCGGCGCCTCCCGGCGATCCTGAAGGAGAAGCGACGCCTCCTCGACGAGGCGCAGCTCTTCCCCTCGCTCGCGCGCACGATCCACGGCCACCGCGTGTTCGAGAGCCTCGACGTGCGCGTCGTGAACCTCGACCGGCGGCCGGACCGCTGGGCCTCCTTCCGGGAGGCGGCGCGCGAGGCGGCGGGCGAGGCGTTCCTCGCGCGCTGCACGCGGACGCCCGCGGTGGACGGCCGCGCGCTCGTCCTGACGCCGGAGCTCGGGCACCTGTTCCGCGGGAACGGCTTCGAAAACCGGTGCGGGATCGCCGCGTGCGCCCTGAGCCACCTTGCGATCTGGCGCGAGGTCGCGCGCGGCGACCGCGCCTGCCTCGTCTTCGAGGACGACGCGCGCCTCGCGGAAGGCTTCCCGGGCCGGTGCGTCGAGCTGTGCGGCGGCCTCGCGGACGCGCATCCCGGCTTCCACATCGCGCTCCTCGGCTACCAGCTCTGGGACCGCCGGTTCGACCGCGTCTTCCACGCGGGGCACCTGCCGCCGAAGCCGTTCCCGATGGAGTGGGAGAAGTACCTCGGCGGGACGTTCGCGTACCTCGTGTCCGCCGAGGGCGCGCGGCGCCTCGTCGCGCTCGTGGACCGCGACGGGATCCAGATCGCGATCGACTGGTTCCTGATGGCGAAGCGGAAGGAACTCGAGGCCTTCCAGGCCTTCCCGCAGATCGTCTCGTCGCCGGTCGTCGCGGCCGACACGGGCGCCGACTCGGACATCCAGTACGACTTCGCGCCCGTGGCGCCGGCCTGACCGCCCTCAGAACCCCTTCGGCCGCTCCCCGCGCACCCCGAACGCCCGCTCGAGCGCGATCCCCGCGCGGCCGATCGTCCCCTCGTCGAAAAGGCGGCCGACGAGCGTCACGCCGTGCGGGACGCGCCGCTTCGGCGTCAGCTTCGGGAGCGGCCGGAGCGGGTCCGGCGCCCAGTCGCTGCGGGCCTGGTCGATCTCGACGAAGCCGGCGGGCAGCGTGACCGACGGGTGGCCCGTGAAGTTCCCGATCGTCATCATCTCGTCGCGCAACGACGGGACGAGGAGGACGTCGACCTTCTCGAAGAGACGCGCCATCTCCTGCGCGACCTTGCGGCGCAGCCGGTCGGCCTGGACGTAGTCGACGGCCGAGAGGAAACGCGCCTGGCGGAACGTGTTCGGCCACGCGTCGGGGACCTGCATCTTCAGCTGGTCGAGGCCGCCCGAGAGCGTGAGCTCCTCGAACGCGGCCGCGGCCTCGGCGAAAAGGATCGTGTTGAGCGACCCGTACGGCCAGTCCGGCAGGCTCACCTCGACCGGGACCATACCGATCAGTTTCGCCGTCCCGAGCGCGGCCCGGTCGACGTCCGTGGCTTCCTTCATCCAGCCCGGGAAGTATCCGACCTTGAGGCCCGCGACCGGCCCGTCCGCCTCGAACGCGAGCCGGCTCGGGACGCTCGACACGTCGCCCGCGTCGGCGCCCGAGATCACGGCGAGGACGAGCAGCGCGTCCTCGACGCCGCGGGTGATCGGCCCGAGCTTGTCCATCGACCACGACAGCGTCATCGCGCCGGTCCGCGCGACGCGGCCGAACGTGGGCCTCAGACCCGTGACGCCGCAGCGCATGGACGGGTCGATGATCGAGCCTTCCGTCTCGCTCCCGATCGCGAATCCGACGAGGCCCGCGGACGTCGCGGCGCCCGGCCCCGCGCTGCTCCCGCCCGACCCTTCCTCGGGGACCCAGGGGTTCTTCGTGTCTCCGCCGAACCACACGTCGTTCAGGGCGAGCGCGCCGAGGCTGAGCTTTGCGACGAGGACGGCGCCGGCCTCGTGGAGCCGCTTGACGACGGTTGCGTCGGAGTCCGGCACGCGGTCCCTGAAGGGCTCGGCGCCCCACGTCGTCCGGATGCCCTTAGTGTCGAGGAGATCCTTCACGCCCCACGGGATGCCGTGGAGCGGGCCGCGGTAGCGCCCGGCCGCGATCTCGGCGTCGGCGCGCCTGGCCTGCTCGAGCGCGAGCTCGGGCGTCAGCGTGATGACGCACTGGAGCTGCGGGTCGAAGCGGCGCAGGCGGTCGAGGTAGAGGCGCGTGAGGCGCTCGGCGGTCAGCGCCTTCGACTCGATCCAGCGCGAGAGCGCGGTCACCGGCGCGAACGCGATGTCCTCGTCGCGCTTCGGAAGCGGTCCCGGGTCGGACTTGCTCCGCACGAAGACGTCGCGCGCGGGGCCGGCGGAAAGTCCGGGCAGGACCGGGTTCCACTGCGACGCGGGCGCGAGCGACGGCTCGAGCGCCACCTTCCTCGGGCCCGTGCGGCGCTCCATCGTGCCGGCCATGGCCTCGCGCCAGTTGCCCGCGGCCTGGGCGCGGTCCTTCGGCGCGAGCGTGACGCGGACGAGCTTCTCGGCCTCGGCGATCGTCGCGGGGGAGATCTCCGGTCCCACGGCGGGCGCGGTCCCGAACGCGGGCGGCGTCCCGGCCGCGGGCGTCGCCTGGGGAGGAGGCGTCTGTCCGTCGGCGCGAGGGCCCGCGGCGAGGCCGAGGGCGCCGGCGGCGGTTGCGGTCAGGAAGTCCCTTCGGGTTTTCGGCATGGGCGTACTTTACCGGGGAGGCGGGGCGCGGCGGGCGGCGGGTCGATAATCGGCAAAACGACTGGAGGTTCCCATGCGCCTGCTCCGGCTCCTCGTGCGGCTCCTCCTCCTCCCGTTCCTCCTCGCGGCCCTCGCCCTCGCGGCGCCGACGTCCGTCCAGAAGGTCCTTCCGAACGGTCTGACGGTCGTCGTCGCCGAGAACCACGCGCAACCCCTCGTCACGGTCGAGATCGCCGCGAAGAACGGCTCGATGACGGAGAGCCCCGAGTACAACGGGCTCTCTCACCTCTACGAGCACATGTTCTTCAAGGCGAACGCGGCGCTCCCGAGCCAGGAGGCCTTCATGGCCCGGGGCCGCGAGCTCGGCCTCGAGTGGAACGGCACGACGAACACCGAGCGCGTGAACTACTTCTTCACGACGACGTCGAGGCACTTCGCCGACGCGATGGTCTTCATGCGCGACGCGGTCGTCTCGCCGAAGTTCGACGCGAAGGAGCTCGAGAAGGAGCGCGTCGTCGTCACGGGCGAGATCGACCGCAACCTCTCGAACCCGTACTTCCACCTCTTCCACGACGTGAACGAGAAGCTCTGGTGGAAGTACCCGACGCGGAAGGATCCGCTCGGGACGCGCGCGACCGTCCTTGCGGCGACGCCGGAGATGATGCGGACGATCCAGAAGCGGTACTACGTCCCGAACAACTCGATCCTCGTCGTGACGGGCGACGTGAAGGCGGACGAGGTCTTCGCGTCGGCCGCGGCGCTCTACGCGGGCTGGCCCCGCGCCGAGGACCCGTTCGTGAAGTTCCCGCTCGTCGTCCACCCGGCGCTCGCGAAAACCGAGGTCGTCCTCGTCGAGCAGCCGGTGCGCACGCTCACGGGCTCGTTCAACTGGCACGGCCCCTCGACGGAGAGCGCGGACCTCGCGTCCACGTACGCGGCCGACCTGCTCGGGTACGCGGTCGCCCAGCCCTCGTCGAGGTTCCAGAAGGCCCTCGTCGACTCCGGCATCTGCGTGGCCGCCCGGTTCAACTGGGCGACGCAGCGCAACGTCGGACCCGTCACGCTGCTCGTCTCCGCCGCGCCCGAGAAGGGCGAGGCCTGCCTCGCTGCCGCGCTCGCCGAGCTCCCGAAGATGCGCGAGCCGGACTACCTCTCCGACGAGGAGATGAAGAACGCGGCCCTCGCGCTCAGGATCGACTTCGCGAACCAGCGCGAGCAGCCGAGCACGTACGCCCACACGCTCACGTACTGGTGGGCGTCGGCCGGGCTCGACTATTACGAGACGTACGAGGACAACGTCGCGAAGGCGACGCGGGCCGGGATCGCGCACTTCCTCGACGCGTACGTCCTCGGCAAGCCGTACGTCCTCGGCGTGATGGTCTCGCCCGAGACGGCGAAGGCCTTGATCGGCCGGCCGCAGGTGGAGGCGCTCGTCGCGAAGGCGGCTGCCGCCCCGGCCGCGGCCGAGGCGCCCGTTCCGGCGCCCGTCGCCGTCGACGGGGACGTCACGGCGTACGACCTGAACGGGATGGAGGTCCTCGTCAAGCGCGTCCCGGGCGCGGAGTTCGTCGCCGCGTCGGTCGTCGTGAAGGGCGGGGTCGCGAACTGGACGCTGCCGGAGGCGGGGATCGAGCAGCTCGCGCTCGAGGCCGCCTCGACCGGCGGCACGGAGCGTCTCGACAAGGACGCGTTCGCCCGCCGCCTCGAGACGATGGGGAGCACGATCTCGGTTCTCTCGACGAACGACTTCGGCGTCCTGTCCGTCAAGGCGCTGAAGGGCTCGTACCCGGCCACGTTCGACCTCCTCGCGGACGCCTTCCTCACGCCGGCGCTGCCCGCATCCGAGATCGATCTCGTAAAGCAGCGGATGCTGACGGGCCTGAAGCGCCAGCTCGAGAGCCCCGACGGCCAGCTCGCGCTCCTCGGCGAGAAGGCGCTCTTCTCGGGTCAGCCTTACGAGCGGCGCGCCGGCGGCACGCTCCAGTCGGTCGCCTCTCTGACGCGGGACGCCGCCGCCCGCCACCTCGCGAGGCTGCGCGAAACCGGCCGCCTGCTCGTCGTCGTCGCGGGAGACGTCGACCCGGCGGAGGTGTACCGCAAGGCCCGCGCCGCGTTCGGCGCGCTTCCGCGCGGGACCTTCCACGACCAGCTTCCCGCGCCGCCGACCTTCGCGAAGCCCGCCGTCGTGTCCGAGAAACGTGCGCTCGAGACGAATTACGTCGCGAGCCTCTTCCCGGCCCCTCACGCGGGCGCTCCGGAGTACCCGGCCGCGCGGGTCGCGATGGACCTCCTGAGATACCGCCTCTTCGAGGAGGTGCGCACGAAACGGAACCTCTCGTACGCGCCCGGGGCCTGGCTGAACAACGGCGGCGTCGCGTACGGGCAGCTCTACGTCACGGCCGTGGACCCGGCGGCGACCCTGAAGGTCATGGCCGGCGAGGTCGAGCGCCTCAAGAGGAGAAAGGTCACGGAGAAGGAGCTGACGGACACGAAGGAGCAGTACCTCAGCGGCCTTTACAACGCCACGCAGACGACGGATTCGCAGGTCCTGTTCCTCACGGCATGGCGGGTCTACGCGGGCGACTTCCGCGAGGCGCGAAAGGTCGCCGAGCGGATCCGCGGGGTGACGCCGGGACAGGTCCAGGCGTTCGCGAAGAAGTACCTCGTCAACATGCAGACGGCGTACGTCGGAGACCCGGCGAAGCTCCCGGCGGACCGTACCCCGATGCCCTAGGAGAACTCCGGGAGCGCCCGGAACGCCTCCCACACGTCCTCCCCGAACGCGACGAACGTGACGCGCGCGGGGAGGGCGTGCACGTCGAGGAAGGCGGTGGTCTCGCGCACGGCGATCGCGCAGGCCTCGGCGACCGGGTAGCCGTAGATCCCGCAGCTGATCGCCGGGAACGCGACCCTCGCGCAGGCGTGCCGATCGCGCCGGCGCGGGGCCGGTAACATGGGCCATCGACTCCTCGAGCGTTGACCCGCCTCCGGCGCCCTTCCGAGCCCGCGAGCTCCTGTTCCCCCTCGGGCTCGCGGCCGTCCTCGGGTTCGTCGCCCTGCGCGCGGGCGCGCGCGCCGTGGACGACGCGTACATCACCTTCCGCTACGCGCGGAACCTGGCCGGGGGCGCAGGGCTCGTCTACAACGCGGGGGAGCGCGTCCTCGGGACGTCGGCGCCGCTCTTCGCGGCCGTCCTCGCCGTCCTCGGCAAGGTCACGGGCGCTGCGATCCCCGCGGTCGCGTTCGCCCTCGGCGCCGCGAGCCTTCCGGCGTGCACCGTCGTCGGCTACCGCCTCGCGCGGCGCGTTGCCGGCCCGCTCCTCGCGGCGCTCTTCGTCGCCGCCGCGCTCTCGCCCCACGCCTCGCTCGACGTCTTCGCCTCCGGCATGGAGACGCCGCTCTACCTTCTCGGCCTCCTCGTCGCGCTCGAGCTCGCGTGCCGCGGCCGGGACGCGGCGGCTTTCGCGGCGGCCTCGGCCCTTTTCTTCCTGCACCCCGACGCCGCCGTCCTCGTCCCCGCTCTCGCCCTCGCCATGCGTGCCTCGCGCGGCCGGTGGCCGTGGCGGGCGCTCGCGGTCGGGCTCGCACCGGCCGCGGCCGCCGCGGCCGCGCTCACGGCGGCGTACGGCTCGCCGCTGCCGCACAGCGTCGTCGCGAAGCGCCTGGCGTACGCGATGCCGCCGGGCCACGCACTCGTCCGTCTCGAGGAGACGGTCCTCGACACGCTCGTCGCATACGCGACACCGGTGGCCCCCGCCCTGATCGTGCTCGCCGCCGCGGTCGCCCTCGCGCTCGTCCTCGCGTTCGGCCGCCGTGCCGTCGCGAATCCGCCCGTTCTCGCGTTCGCTCTCTTCGGAGGTGCGTACTTCCTGGCTTTCGCTTTCGCGAACCCGCTCGTCTTCACGTGGTACCGGCCGCCGCTCGCCCTCGCGACCGCGTTCGTGACGGTGGCCTGCGCGGCGCGGCTGCCGCGGCCGGCGTGCGCGGCCGCGGCTGTCCTTCTCGCGACGGCCGCGTGCATCCACGTCGCGACGTTCCGGCCGTACGACCCGTCCGGCCGCGAGGACGTCTACGCCCGCGCGGCCTCTCTCCTCGGCCTCGGGCCCGAAGACACCGTCGCCGCTCCGGAGATCGGCGCCCTCGGGTGGGCGACGCGCGCGCGCGTCCTCGACACGGTCGGCCTCGTCTCCCCGGCCGCGCTGCAGTGGCTCGACCGGCCGCTCGACGAGGGCGGGGCGATCCCGCCGCGGCTCCTCCGCGAGACACGCGCGAACGCGCTCGTCGCGCTCGACCGCTTCCTCGACCCGACGCTCGCGGCCGACCCCGGCGCGCTCGGGCGCTGGACCGAGGTCGCCCGGCTTCCGGCGCGCGCCTTCGGGGGGCCGGGCGAGGTGCGCGTCTTCCGGCGCATCCGGTGAGTCAGGCGGCCGCGATCGCGAAGACGGTGTTCCCGAACGGCGTGAACCCCGCGGCCTCGTAGACCCGGCCCGCGCGAGCGTCGGCGGCCGAGAGGAACGCGACGGAGACGCCGCGAGAGAACGCCGAGCGGAGCGCCGCGTGCGTGAGCGCCCCCGCGAGGCCGCGCCTGCGGCGGGATTCGAGCGTGCAGATCCCGACGAGCTCCGTGAGGCCGTCCTGCGGGTCGAGGTACATCGACACGGCCACGGCCTCGCCCTCGATCCGCCCGACGAAGCAGAGGCCGGCGCCGAGGCCGTCGCGCAGCCACCGGGCGTCCTCGTCCGAGACGGCGGTCGCGCCCCCGAGCCCGAACGCGCGCCGCTGGACGAGGAGGAACCCGCGGAAGGCGTCGAGCGGCAACGTCGCCGGCAGCGTTTCCACCGAGAGACCCGGGACGGGCGGGACGTCCCGGAGGCCTTCGGGAGTCGCGACCATCAGCTGCGGGCGGGCCTCGATCTCGAATCCCGAGGTCTCCAGCGCGCCCGCGAGCGCCGGGAAGACCGCGCCCACGAATTCGAAGCGCGGCCTGCGTCCCCGCCGTGCGAACTCGGCCTTCAGGCGCTCGAGCGGCGCCGCGAGGGACGCGGCGTCGCCCGGGACCTCGTCGGGAATCGCGTAGTTGAGGTACGGGAGCGGGTCGGACGGGTGGAAAAAGAGCGTGAACGGCGGGACGCGAACCGAGTCGTACTGCTGCCGCGCGACGGCGCGCATGTGGGCCTGGAGTCTCTCGGGCGTCGCGCCGCCGCGGTCCGCGGACATTCCCGCATTGTAGGGACTCTCGTCGCCGGGCCGTGCGGCTGGTAAGGTTCGCGCGTCCGCCAGGAGGTCCCGTGCCGAGATCCCGCATCCCCCGAATCGCCCCGGCCGCCGCCGCGCTCCTCGCGGCGCTCGCGCTGCGCGCCGAGACGCCCGCCCCGAAGGCCGCCGCGCCGAAGAACGTCGTCCTCGTGAAGACGGGCGCCCTCGTTGACGTTCTCGCGGGCCGCGTCTTCACGGGCCAGGACGTCCTGATCGAGGACGGCATCGTGAAGCAGGTCGGCCCCGCACTCGCGGCGCCCGCGGGCGCGACGGTCGTCGACCTCTCGAAGAGGACGGTCCTGCCCGGCCTCATCGACGTCCACACGCACGTGACGTCGCAGCCCGAGGACTACTACGCCGACCGGTTCCGGCGCTCGCCGATCGACGTCGCCGTCACGGCCCACGTCTACGCGCGCCGGACGCTCGAGGCCGGGTTCACGACGCTGCGCGTGCTGGGCGCCTCCGAGTACATCGACGTCGCGCTCCGCAACGCGATCGACGCCGGCAGGGTCGCCGGGCCGCGCCTGAAGGTCGCGGGCCTCGCGATCGGCTCCACGGGCGGACACGCGGACCTCACGGGCTTCTCGCCGTACCTGAGGTTCGAGCGCTTCTCGGGCGTCGCCGACGGCGTCGACGCCGTCCGCAAGCTGGTCCGCCAGAACGTGAAGTACGGCGCCGACGTCATCAAGATGATCGCCTCGGCGGGAGTCCTCTCCGAGGAGGAGTCCGTCGGCGCTCCGCAGTACTCCTTCGAGGAGATGAAGGCGATCTGCGACGAGGCCGCGATGTGGGGCCGCAAGGTCGCCGCGCACGCGCACGGGGCGGAGGCGATCAAGCGCGCCGTGGCCGCGGGCGTCGCGTCCGTCGAGCACGGCAGCCTCCTCGACGACGAGGGGATCCGCATGATGAAGGAGAGGGGAACGTTTCTCGTCGCGGACGTCTACGACGACGACTGGATCCTCGCGGAGTACGCGAGGATGGGCTACCCCGAGAAGATCATCGAGAAGGAGCGGTCCGTCGGCCGGCTCCAGCGCGAGAACTTCGCGAAGGCCGTGAAGGCCGGCGTGAAGGTCGCGTACGGGACGGACGCAGGCGTCTACCCGCACGGCCTGAACGCGCGTCAGTTCCGGTACATGGTCGCGGGCGGCCTGACGCCGATGCAGGCGATCCAGAGCGCCACGGTGAATGCGGCCGACCTCCTCGGCTGGGACAAGGTCGGCGCAATCGCGCCCGGCCGCTTCGCAGACCTCGTCGCGGTGGACGGCGACCCGTTGAAGGACGTGACGATCCTCGAGAAGGTGCCCTTCGTGATGAAGGGCGGAGAGGTCGTGGTGTCCCGATGAGCCGGATCGCTCCGTTCGCGCTCTGCGCCGCCTTCTCCGCGCGCGCGTTCGCGGCCGACCCGGCGCCCGACTCCGGGACCCTCTTCCGCGGCGCGTCCGTGTACACGGCGTGGGACGAGACCCCGCGCCTGGCCGCGATCCTCGTGAAGGACGGGAAGGTCGTCTCCGTCGGCAACGAGGCCGAGGCCCGCGCCGCGGCGCCCTCCGCGAAGGTCGTCGACCTCGCGGGCGCCGTCCTCGTCCCCGGCCTCACGGACGCGCACGGCCACGTGCAGTCCCTCGGCGCGCTGCACCGGATGATCGACTGCCGCGGCCTCACGAAAGACGAGATCCTCCTGCGCGTCCGGGCGCTCTCGGCCTCGGCGGCGCCGGGAACGTGGATCAAGGGGCGTGCGTGGGACCAGAACCGCTGGACGGACCCCGCGTTCCCGACGGCCGCCGACCTCGAGGCCGCCTCGCCGAAGACGCCGGTCGTCCTGAGACGCGTGGACGGCCACGCCATCTGGGTGAACCGCGCCGCGCTCAGGGCGGCGGGGGTGACGAAGGCCACGCCGGACCCGCCCGGCGGGCGGATCGAGCGCCTGAAGGACGGGTCGCCCGCGGGCGTCCTCGTTGACAACGCGATGGGCCTCGTGTGGAAGGCAATTCCGGCCTCCGGCCCCGACGAAGTCCGCAAGGACCTCGTCGCGGGCCTCGAGGCCTGCGCGAAAGCCGGGCTCACGGGCGTGGGCGAGGCCTCGGGCTCGTCGCTCGCGGACCTCGCGATCCTCGAGGGGCTCGCGAAGGACGGAAAGCTCCCGGTGCGCGTCTACGCGACGGTCGGTCCGAAGGATCTCGCCGCGGCGATCGCGCGCGGCCCGGTCTCGGAGGGCCGTCTCACGATCCGCGCCGTGAAGCTCTACGCGGACGGCGCGCTCGGCTCGCGCGGCGCGGCCCTCCTCGCCGACTATTCGGACCAGCCCGGCAATCGCGGTCTCGACGTCACGCCGCCCGACGAGATCGCCCGGGTCGCCGAGAGGGCGTTCCGCGGCGGCTTCCAGGTGTGGACGCACGCGATCGGCGACCGCGCGAACCGCGCGACGCTCGACGCCTATGAGAAGGGGCTCGAGGCCGCGAGGCCCGCCGACCCGCGTCCGCGCATCGAGCACGCGCAGATTCTCGCGCCCGGCGACGCGGAGCGCTTCGCGAAGCTCGGCGTGATCGCGTCCGTCGAGCCCACGCACGCGACGTCCGACTGGCCGTGGGCCGAGGCGCGCCTCGGGAAGGAGCGCGTGAAGGGCGCCTACGCGTGGCGAACGCTCCTGAAGGCCGGCGCGCACCTCGCGGGCGGCAGCGACTTTCCCGTGGAATCCGAGGACCCGAGGCTCGGGATCTTCGCCGCCGTCACGCGGCAGGAGCCGAACGGCAAGCCGCCCGGCGGCTGGCGTCCCGAGGAAGGTCTCGGGCGGGCGGAGGCGCTGCGCCTCTTCACGTCCGACAACGCGTACGCGGAGTTCGCCGAGAAGCGCCGCGGGCGGATCGAGCCCGGCTTCGACGCGGACTTCACGGTCCTCGACCGCGAGATCTTCGCGCCGGGCACGCCCGCCGGCGAAATCCTCAAGGCGAAGGTCGTGATGACCGTCGTCGGCGGGGAGATCGTCTACCGGGCGAACTGACGCTTCGTCAGGAAGCGGGTGCCGGCGCGGGCGGCGCGGGCGCCGCGGGCGCCGGGGCCGGAGGCTTCGGCGGCTCGCCGTTCGGGTACGCCTCCGCCGAGCAGTAGTAGCACTTGATCTTCGGCTGCGCGACGTCGTCGAGCACCCAGTACCAGAACTTCTTGCCGCACGTGCCGCAGGAAAACAGTTTTCGATCGCCGTTCATGCCGTCGATCCTACCCGTTCGGAAGGCGCCTGGCGCTCCGCGCGACGAGGACCACGAGGACGAAGGCGAGCGCGGCCGTGTTCACGAGCGAGCCCTCGGGCCCGAACGCGCCGCCGGAGAGGAGCGGCCGCCCGGCGCCGGCCAGACCGGTCGCGACGAGCGGCGTCTCGAGAGCCATCCCGCTCACGGGCAGGCCGAGCGCCGAGAGGCCCAGATTCCAGAGGGCGTGGAAGGCCCACGCGCCCGCGAGGCCGCCGCCCGACCAGAACAGCCAGCCGAGCACGCCGCCCGCGAGGCCGATGTTCAGGAGCGCGAGCGGGGTCACGTGCGGGTTCCCGCCGTGGAGGACCGCGAAGGCGGCGGCCTGGACGGCGTTCGCGGTGAGGCCGGCGGCGAGCCAGCGGCGGGAGAACCGCGAGAGGCCGGCGACGTCGCTGCGGTCCGGGAGAGGCCCGAAGAGGAGGCGGGCGAGGCCGAGGGCGAGCGCGCCGAGAAGGACCATGAGCGCCGCGCGGAAGAGGAGCTCCTCGACGAGGGCCTGGACTCCGAAGAAGCCGACGGCGGCGGGCACGGCGGCCGGGTTCGCGGCGGGCGGCGCCGGTGCGAACGCCGCCCAGCCCGGGGACCCGCTCCGGAACGCACCGGCGGCGAGCGGCGGGAGGATCGTCGCGGCGAGGAGGGCGAGCGCGAGGGCCGCGCCCGCCAGGGCGCGGCGCCACGCGGACCGCGCCGGGCCGGGCAGTGCGCGCCCCGGCCCGCGGAGCAGGCCGAGGCGCAGCGCGAGGAGCCCCGCGAGGCCGAGCGGCAGCGCGAAGAGGAGGTCCCGCGACGCGAGGACGGCGTCCGGGAGGAGCGGGACCGGCGAAAGCAGCGTCAAACGGGGCGCGCTACTTCGCGGGCTTCGGCATCGACCACGGCGGGACGATCCCGTTCATCCGCGCGTATGCGATGGACTGGCCGAGGTGCTCGTGCTCGTGGTTGGCCGTCACGAGGATGAGGCTGCCGATCGTGCCTTTGCGGCCGAAATACGTCACGGGCTTCTCGAGGTCCGCGTCGGGGATCGAGAGGACGCTGGCGCGCAGGTGAGCGAACGACTTCTTGAGCTCGGCGATGACGGCGGCCTTCTCGGTCACCGTCTTCTCCATGGAGGTCTCCGAGGCGGACGAGCCGGCGGGAGGCTTCACCCCCGCGAACGACATGAGCAGGTAGTTGGCGCCGGCGAGGTGCATGTAGACCTCGCTGATCGAGCGGACGCCCTCGGCGGGCCTCCAGGAGAATTTCTCCGCGGGGGTCGCCTCGGCGAGGCCGAGGAGCTCCTTCTCGACGCCGTCCTGCTGGGCGAGGAAATCGGCTCGGAAGCCTTTGGTGGGAGCCTGCGCCGTGGCGGCCGAGGCGGTGAGGACGAAGGCGACGAGGGCGAGAGCGGACGCGAGTTTCTTCATGGCAGGGTCTCCTTTGAGACGGCATCTTATCCATCCGCGTAGAATTCGCGGACCCGGGTGCGATTCGCCCGGGAAAGCCCCGAAGAAGAACAGTGGAGGACACACCGATGTCGATGATCCGGTTTCCCGCCGCGGCCCTCGCCCTGGCGGCCGCTCCGGCGTTCGCACAGCTCACGACGCCGCTTCCCAGTCCGAACGCGGCCGTCGCCCAGACGATCGGCATCACGAAAGCAGAGGTCGTCTACAGTCGCCCGTCCGTGAAGGGCCGCGTGATCTGGGGCGAGCTCGTCCCGTACGACAAGGTCTGGCGCACGGGCGCCAACTCGGTCACGAAGATCTCGTTCGACACGGACGTCACGGTCGAGGGCCAGAAGCTTCCCGCCGGCGCGTACGGCCTCTTCACGATCCCCGGCAGAGCCGAGTGGATCGTGATCTTCAACAGGCAGTCCACGGGGTCGCCCTTCGACTACGCCGCCGACAAGGACGCCCTGCGCGTCAAGGTGAAGCCGGCCGCCCTCTCCGAGCCCAAGGAGCTCTTCACGATCTCCTTCCCGGCCGTCTCGGCGAACGGCGCGACGCTGCAGCTCGCGTGGGAGAAGCTGAAGCTCTCGCTCGCGGTCGCCGTCGACACGAACGGCGCGTTCCTCGCGAAGGCGAAGGATGCGGTCGCCGCGGCGAAGCCGGACGACTGGCGCACGCCCGCGACGGCGGCGCGCTACCTGTACGACAACAAGTTCGCGCTCGACGACGCCGCGAAGTTCCTCGACAAGTCCCTCGCGACGAAGGAGACGTTCGGCAACCTCTCGCTGAAGGCGAACGTCCTCGCCGCCGCGGGCGACAAGAAGGGCGCGCGCGCGTGGGCCGACAGGGCCCTCGCCGCCGCGAAGACCGACCCGAAGCCGTCGGCCGAGGCCGTCGGGGAGTTCGAGAAGTCGGTCGCCGGCTGGAAGTAGGGGGGCCCGGGGGGCGCGGGGCGCCCCCCGCCTATTTCGCCCTGGGCATCTCCAGCGCCTTCGGTTCCAGCCCTGCTCCCGCGGACACGAGGTTGACGAAGAATCTGTAGGCGCCCGGGACGCCCGCGGGCAGCTGCCGGAAGAACGAATAGCCCGTGTAGACCCAGGCGCCCTTCCCGACCCTCGCGAAGAGGAGGCCGCCGGGCTTGTCGGACTCGCCCGGGTCGTGCGACGAGATCACGGTTTCCCACCTCGGGTCCCACGACCCCGCGAAGTAGAGGCCGCGCTCCTGCACCCAGCCGTCGAAGTCCGCGGCGGTGAGCTTGTTCGGGAAGTTCAAAAGGCTGTGTCCGGGCTTGAGGAACGTGACGGGCGCCTCCTCGACGGTCACGCGGTCGCGCGAGAGCTTGAACGGGTACGGCCCGAGCGCGTCCGTCACGAGGTCGCCGGTGGTGTCGTACTGGACGACGACCGTGCCGCCGCCCTCCGCGTACGCCTCGAGGCGCTTCGTCGCCTGCTTGAGGCGCGGGCGCGTGTTGTACGCGCGGATGCCCGCGACGATCGCGGAGTAGCGCGAGAGGTCGCCGGTCTCGAGCTCGTCGTCCGAGAGGAGCGTCACGGAGTAGCCCATCTGGCGGAGCGCCTCCGGCCCCGTGTCGCCCGAGCCCATGATGTAGCCGACCGGGGCGTGCGGCGCCTTGACGTCGATCCTGAGGACGCGGGCCTCGGCGGGAGGAAAGAGCGTCTGGAGCGGGATGTGCGCGTAGTCGACGCGCACGACGCTGCGCGAGTCCGTCTTGCCGGCGACCTTCGTCTCGGCCGCGAGCGTTCCCGACGCGAGGCCGCGAGGCGGCGTCAACGTGAAGGACACGGCCTTCTCCTCGCCCTTCGTCGCGAGCTCGAACAGGATCTCGGCGGGCGCGACGTGGAACCCGGAAGGCGCCACGAGGCGCAGGGCGCCCGAGACCTTCGGAGCGCCCGCGATGAGCGTCACGCGCACGGTCTTGGCGGCGTCGCTTCCGAACGCGTAGACCTTGTCGTCGAAGTTCGCGGTGACCGGCGGGACGACCTCGAACGGACGGTAGATCTCGCCCTTCACGGGGTCGGTCCGGCGGAAGACGACGGGGGTCTCGAACGGAATCGAGGCCCCCGAGACGGATACGACGAAGCGGGCGACGAGGGGCGGCGCGTTCTCGGGCCGTCCGACGAGCGTCGCGTCGGCGACGCCGTACAGGCCTTTCCCCGCAGGCTCCCGGAGCCAGTACGGCTGCGAGATCGCGGCGTCCGAGGGGAGGGCGAGAGTCGCCGTGCCGCGCAGCGGCTCGTTCGTCGCGAGGGCACCGCCCGCCAGCGGCGCAGCGGCGCCGGTGATCTCGACCCGCTCGAGTGTCGCGGGAAACGCCGAGCGGTTGAGGATCATCGTCGCGGCCTTGAACTCCGTGCCGGGAGCGGCCGAGGTCTCGGCGGCGATCGCCTCGATCCACAGCCCGAGGCACGCGCGGATCGCCTCGACGGCCTCGGCGCGCTTGGCGCGAAGAAGAGGATCGGGGATCGAAGAGGGAGAGGAAGACGAAGATTCGGATTTCTTAGAAGGTGAAGAGGGGGAGGCATCGGTCGCCGCTTCCTGCAGCTGCCCGATTGCGGTCCAGGCCTGGACCAGCCCGGGGACGGAGGCAGCCGGGTCCGTCGGGCGAAAATCTCCCTCCACCTTTCTCAGAATCTCCCCGACTGCCTTTCCTTGTGCGCCGTATCTGGCCCATGTGAGGTCGACGCCCTCGAACAGGTCTTCCCTGGCCGGGTCGCCGAGGATGGGCTTGAAGTCGTTCATCCACGTGCCGCGGCGTTCGGCGGCGCCGAAGCCCTGGCTCTTGTGCATCGAGCGGCTCTGCCCGGCGATCTCGGTGTACGAGCGCCCGAGGAGCGCGTTGTAGGCGCCGAGATCGACGGCGATCTCGTCCGGCGCGGCGTTGCGCGGGGCGTCGGGCCCGAAGCGGAAGACGTTCCAGAGGAGGCGCTTCGCCTGCCAGGGAGCGACCCACCTGAGCTGCCAGGGAAAGGCCTTGGGGTCGGCGGCGGCCGCGAACGCCTCCTTCGCGAGGATCGCGGAAGCCGTGTGGTTGCCGTGGCCGCCCTCGCCGGTCGTCGGGAAGCGGGTCACGATCACGTCGGGCCGGAAGGACCGGATGATCCAGACGACGTCCGAGAGCACCTGGTCGTGCCCCCAGATCGCGAACGTCTCGGTGGGGTTCTTCGAGAACCCGAAGTCGATCGCACGCGTGAAGAACTGCCGGGCGCCGTCGATCCGCCGCGCCGCGAGGAGCTCCTGCGTGCGCAGGACGCCGACGAGGTCGCCGGTCTCGTTGCCGATGAGGTTCTGGCCGCCGTCGCCGCGCGTGACCGAAAGGTACCCGGTCTCGAGGAGACGGCCCTTCGCGCCCCACGCGAGGAAGGCCGAGTTCTCGTCGTCCGGGTGGGCCGCGACGTAGAGGACGCTTCCGACGACGTTCAGCTTCTTCAGCTGAAGCTCGATCTCGGAAGCGCTCAGGTTTTCCCGGGGAGCCGCCGCGCGGGAGGTTCCGGCGGCGCAGGCGAAGACGGCGAGGGCGGCGAAAGCGGCGAGGGCGCGGGGGAAGCGGCGCGTCATGCGCCGCATTCTAGAGGGGGAGTCTCAATCCCCCGCGTGCTTCCCGAACGTCTCCTTCACGAGGAACGTCCCGGCCGAGGCGAGGAGGAGCGTCCCGAGCGAGGCCAGGAACGCCGCGTGGTACCCGGCGGCGGGGTAGCGCCGGGCGCCCAGCTCGAGAGTCCCGAGCCAGTGGGCGTCGAGGATCCGCCCGAGGACGTTCTGCATGGCGGCCGCGCCGAGGAAGCCGCCGGCGTTCACGGTGGCGGTGGCGATCCCGGAGAAGCGCGGCGGATTGACCTCACGCGCGAGGACCCACGTGAGCGTGAAGCAGCTCGCCGTGAGGCCGACGAGGAAGCAGAGCGGGCCGAGCAGGGCGCGCGGCGGCCCGGCGGGGGGCACCGCGACGCACGCCCAGACGGCCGTGTAGACGAGCGTGAAGAGGACGTACGGGAGGCGCCGCGCGCGGAAGACCCGGTCGGAAAGGAACCCGGCCGCGGGCGCGCCGAAGACGACGCCGATCCCGACGAGGGAGACGAGCTGCGCCGCGTCCTTCGCGGAGAGCCCGTACACATCGCGCATCCACGGGACGGCCCAGAGGCCCGAGAAGGAGATGAGCGTTCCGTACTGGCAGAAGAAGACGAGGAACATCGGCCACGTGTTCCGGTTCCCCCAGACCGTGCGGTAGCCCTGCGCGACGCTCAGCTTCGGCGCCGGGCCCCGCGGGAGAGGCGGCGGGAATCCCGCGTCCTCGGGGCGGTCGCGCACGACGGCGAGCGTCAGGAGGGCGAGGGCGACGGAGACCGCCGCGACGCCCCCGAACGTCGCGCGCCACCCGGCGAGGGATACGGCGAGGGCGAGAGGGGCGGCCGCCATCAGGCCGCCGAGGTTGCCCGCGACCTGCGTGAGGCCGGACCACGTCCCGAACTCGTCCGGGCGGAACCACGCGCCGACCTGCTTGAGCGTCCCGATGAAGACGACCGACGCGCCCGCGCCGACCACGACGCGCGCGGCGTAGACGACGGGGAGCACCTGCGCGGCCGCGAAGATCCCGCCGCCGAGGCCCATGACGAGGGCGCCCGCGGCGACGGCCCTGCGCGGTCCCCACGCGTCGACGGCGGCGCCGACGGCGAACTGCATCACGGCGAACGCGTAGAGGTAGAGCGCGGACATCGTCGCGACCTCGACGCCGGTCGCCGCGAACGTCCGCATGAGGTCCTTCGCGAGGACCGCCGGCGCGATCCGGTGGAAGTACGCCACGACGTACACGAGGGCGAGGACGCCCCAGACGAGGACGCGGCGGGAGCGGAAGCCCGGTTCGATCGGGAGATTCTAGGGCTGCCGGCGCGTGGCGGGGACCGACGGCGCGAGAGTGCCGACCGGCTCGTGCGAGGGGACCTCCTGCAGCGGGGACGTCTTCACGATCACGTCTGCGTGCGCGCCGAGGGAGTGGTTCTGGAGGCCGACGCCGCCGTTCGCGTAGGTGGCATCGTGCGCGACGAGGACCTCGACGCCGTCGACCGAGACGGCGATGCGGTCGCCCGCGGCGCTCAGGGCGAGGCGCACGGGCGCGGCCTTCGGGTCGAGCCCCGTGCGGGCCGACAGGTTCAGGCCGCTCCTCTTGCAGGTGAGGCCGACGTCGCCGTTCGAGCGCAGGAACGCGAGGTAGCCGCTCTCGGTGCCGCCGTCGGCGGGAGCCAGCGTCCGCCCCGCAAGCCCGATCCAGTTGAAGCTGCTCCCGAGGTCGTCCGTGATCCGGACGGTGCTCGAGATCTCGAAGTCCGTGACCTCGAGGCCCTGCACCTTGGCCCGGAAATCGGGGACCGAATTCACGAGGCTGCCGGCCGAGACGGCTGCGCCGCCGTTCGGGAGGGCCCAGCGCCAGAGGATCGCGCTCCACGCCCCGTCGAAGCGGTCGCGGAACGCGGGCGGGGCCGGGCCGAGGTCGGCCAGCTCGTTCGTGAGGGCGTGGGCCCCCGGCTTCCACGATCCATCCGGCTCGAGGAGGCCGAGGACGGGGGTCAGGCATCCGCCGCAGTCCATGAGCTCGTAGTCGAAGAGCGCCGCGACGCGCGGGCGCGGGGCGTAGAGCTGGAAAACGCGCAGGACGTCGTCGCCGCCTCCCGCGTCGCCGCCGCCGTTGAAGCCGAACTCGGTGATCCACACGTCGCGCGAGGCGAGGACGCTCCGGTCGATCCAGTAGAGGAGCGAGCGATGGAACGTGTCGCCGTTGAAGAACTTGTTGAGGATCCCGTTCGGGCCCGTGAAGGACCCTTCCTCGTAGACGTGCTGGCTCACGATGTCGACCAGGCCTGCGGCGCCCCGCTGGGCGATTGCGTCGAAGAACGCGCCGGGAGAGCGCGGGGCGCCGAAGGAGCCGGAGAGCTCGGGCGCCGCGATCTTCGCGAACGGGTCGACGGCTCGGATCGCGGTGGCGGCAGGGACCAGCAGGGAATCGACGTACGAGAGGGGCTCGCCCTGGAAGAACACGGGCTCGTCCGGCTCGTTCCAGATCGAGTAGACCGCGATCGCGCCCCGGTAGCGCGTCGCGAGCGCCGTGACGAAGCGCCCGATGTACCCCTCCTGCGGGACGCACGAAACCTCGATGGGCGGGACGCCCATCCGGCAAGCCCACTTCGGCGTCGAGGAGATCGTCGCGTAGATGGCGAGGCCGCGCGAGCGGTACGTCTGGACCATCCGGTCGAGCCCGTCCCAGGTGATCACGCCGTTCGCCGTCTCGACGGCGTTCCAGAAGACATCCATGCGGACGAAGTTCATGTGCATCGCGGGGACGGCGTCGACCTCGGGACCGGTCGCGGAATGGAGGTTCACGCCGCGGAAGCGTGTCCCGGCGGCGGCGGGCGGGCCGGACGCAAGCGCGGCGAGCACGAGGACGGAAGCGACGGCGGGGCGCGGCATGGACGCGCGGGAACTTACTTCATCGACGCGCGGACCTGGACGAGGAACTTGTCGAAGTCGTCGATCCGGATGAGGCCGAGGCGCGGGTACTCGAAGTCGAGGATGACGTAGAGCGTGAAGGCGAGAATGACCGCGAACCCGGCCACGTGGAGCCAGCTCCGCGCCGCGCTCGCGCCCATCTGGTATCCGACGAGGAGGGAGCAGACGAGGGCGATCACGGCGAGGACGGCGTAGATGATCTTGGGCGGGTGCATGTCGGTGGCGGCCATGCGGGTCGTCGTGATGTCGATCATCGCGTTGAGGGCGGGGAGAAGGACGATCGTCGCCTGGGAGGGGGCCTCGCGGCACGCCGCCACGGCGCCCGCCCAGATCTCGTTCTGGATCACGCCGGACCGGACGTACGCGGCCCGGGCGGCCGCGAGGTCGGAGTCCGCGACGGCCCGGTAGGTCTCGAGCCGGGAGTCCACGTAGCGGCGGAACGCGTCGCGCAGCTTCGGCTGGGCCGCCTGCGGGAGGAGATCGAGGCGAAGCCAGGCCGTTCCGATGTCGTTCGCTTCCTCGACGATCTGGGCGCGGCGCATGTCGAACCGCGCGGCCGCTCCCGAGAACGTGAAGGCGAGGAGGAGCCCGAGGAGACCGAAGGCGACGGTCTCGACGGTCCCGAGTCCCGCGGGGCGGGCGGTTTCGTCCGCCACGAAGTCCCGGCGCCCGAGACGCCTTCCGATTTCGACGCACGCGAGCGTCGCGAGGCAGGCGATCACGAAAAGCACGACGGCTCCGATCAGGTGCGGCATTCGGGAAGGATAACCGGGTCAGACGTGCACCCCGCGCGTCCGCAGGGCCCAGCCGAGGAGGAGAAGGCCGATCGCGGCGATCCAGCTCCCGGCCACGCGAACCGCGATGCGCGCCGCGGGCGCGCGGAGCGACACGACGAGTGCCGCGGCGAGGGCCACCATCACGAACGCCACGACCGCGATCCCGAGGAGGCCGAGGGCGCCGGGGCCCGTGCCCGCGAGGGCAGGGCCGTTCAGGAACCCGTGGACGAGGCCGAGGCCGGACGCGAGCGCCGCGACCGCGCCGTCGGAGAGCCTGAGGTCTGCCGCGACGAGGAGGCCGAGGAGGACGAAGGAGAGCGCGGGGACGGGCGCCGCCGTGGCGGCTCCGGCGCGAAGGCCGAGAAGGCCGCCGGCCATCCACGCGACCGGCAGGATGAAGAGCGCGAGGCGGCCCGCGCGCGCGCCCCGCAGGCCGGAGTAGAGCGCGAGCGCGAGGATCGGGACGAGGTCCTCGGGAGTCAGGAGGAGGTGGCCGATCCCGTCGTACACGGGCCCGAGGCCCGTCGTCACGAGGTGTGCCTCGGCGCGCCGCGAGATCAGGAGAGCGAGGAACGCGAGTGCTCCCGCACCCGGCACGCGCGTCCTCATCGGATCGCCTTCCAGAGAAATCCGAATCCGGCGATCGCCACCAGCGTTCCCGCAACACGAAGCGCGACGCGTCCCCACGCCCAGCGGTGGACGAGGCCGATCGCGATTCCGGTCAGGTGCAGGCACCCCGTCGCGACGACGAAGCCGATGCTGTAGAGGAGGCCGCTCTGCCCGGGCGGAAGCTCCGTGCCGTGCGCGTGCCCGTGGAAGATCGCGAAGACGCCGACGAGGGCCGCGGCGACCGCGAGCGGCGGTCGCGCCTCGCGCGCGACGGCGAGGCCGAGGAGGACGGCCGAGAGCGCGATCGCGATCTCCACGCCCGGCAGCGGCACGCCCACGAGGCCGAGGAAGCCGCCGAACGCCATGACCATCGGGAAGACGACCGGCAGGAGCCACACGGCCGGCGCGCCGAGCTGCGCGCCCCACAGGCCGACGGACACCATCGCGAGGACGTGGTCGAGGCCCGAGACCGGATGCCTGAAGCCCGAGAGGAAACCGCCCACTTCGCCGGCCTGGACGTGTGCGCGCGCGGGTGCCATCGCGAGCGCGAAGACGAGAAGCGCGAGGAGCCCCTCGGGAGACGGCCGGCGCCGCGCGGTCTTTGCGCTCATCGCGCGCCCCCGAAGAGCATGACGGTCCGCTGGATCGTCCAGTACGCGCCGAGCGAGCCGACCGTGTAGCCCGGCAGAGCCTCGGCCCAGCGCGGCCAGCGGATCTCGAGCGTCCGGAACGAGCGCTCGAGGAGGAGGATGACGGCGACGAAGATCACCTGGCCGATCTCGACGCCGACGTTGAAGAGGAGGAGCGCGAGCGGGATCTCCGCCTTCGGGAGGCCCATCGCCGAGAGGCCGCTCGCGAAGCCGAAGCCGTGAAGGAGGCCGAACGCGAACGCGACGACCCACGGGTGGCGAATCGTGAAGCTCGTCTCGCCGCGCCACGTCCTCACGATTTCGGGGCCGAGGAAGAGGATCGAGAGCGCGATCGCGGCGTTGAGCGGAGGGAGCGGCGCGGAGGCGAAGCCGAGCGTCGCGACCGCGAGCGTCAGGCTGTGCGCGAGCGTGAACGACGTGATCGTCTTCACGAGCATCCAGCGATCCGACACGATCAGCAGGAGGCCGAGGACGAAGAGCAGGTGGTCGACGCCCATCAGGATGTGCTCGACGCCGAGCTTCAGGTACGACGCGGCGCGCTGCGCGGCGGTCGTCGCGCCCCCGAGCGTCACGGACGGGGCCGCGGGGCCGACGAGATGGCTCTCGAGCCGCCCGTCCGCGTGTCTCACGCGCACGAGGACGTCCGTGGCCGTGGACTCGAGGCCCTCGATCACGATCGTCTTCCCCGCGAGGCCGCCCTCGCAGCGGAGCGTGCCCCGCACGAGGATCGCGCTCGTCGTGAGCTGCTGGCGGTCGGGCGTCGCGAGCGCGCAGCCCCGCGGGAGGACCGGCGCGATGCGGATCTCGGTCTCGCCGCCGAACGGCGCCTTCCAGAGAAACGCGTAGACGCCGGGGGACTTCTCCTCCATCTCGAGGAAGCCGGGCCGGTTCTCGTGGGAGAGCGCGGGAAGCGCCGCGAGGGCGAGAGCGGCCGCGAGGAGGAGACGCGCGCGCCTGAGGCTCACTTCTTCTCCGGCGCCGTCTCGATCACGACCTTCGTCTTCGCGAGGAGGCGCGCGTAGAGCGCGTCGAGCTCGCGCGTCCTCCGGTCGGCGGTGAAGTCGCGTTCGACGGTCGCGCGGACGTCCGCGAGCGCGGGCGCGCGGCCGGGGGTCTTCTCGCGGACGAAGACGGCGTGGACGCCGAAGCCGGACGGGACGGGCGCCGTCCAGTGGCCCGGCTCGAGGTTCGCGACGGCGTCGGCGAAGTCGGCGCCGAAGACTCGCGCGATCTCGCTCTTCGGGGCGAGCGGCATGTCGGGCGGAAGGAGCAGGCTGTCGCCGGCGGCGTCCGCGTCCGGTCCCCTCTTCTCGAGCGCGGCCGCGAGGCGCCGCGCCTCGGCCTCGGCGGCCGCGGGGCCGCCGCGCTTCTCGGGTGCGAGGCAGACCTGCCGGAACGAGACGCGCTCCTCGGCGCGGTAGAGGTCCGGATGGGCGGCGAGCCACGCGGCGAGGTCGGCGTCCGTCGGGGGCGCCGCGTCGATGCGGTCCTCGGCGAGGAAGTCGACCTTCTGTTTCAGGCGGCGCCGGATGATCGTGTCGTCCCGGTCGAGGCCGGTCGCCATGGCTTCCCGGACGGCGATCTCCTCGCGCACCCAGCCGTCCACGAGGCCCTTCAGCTCGTCGGAGGTCGGCGACCGCTGCCACGTGCGCGCGAAGCCGGCGGCGAGGGACTCGAGGCGCGCGCGCGTCACGACGATGCGTCCGGACGACGCCGCCGGGCCTCCGCGGAGGGCGAAGAAGAGGAAGAGCGCGGCCCCGATCGCGAGGAAGTGGACGAGCGGCTCGCGCAAGAAGCGTCTCATGTGCGAAGGCGTATACCAGAACCGGGGCGCCCCGACGAGCGCCGGGGCGCGTCCATGCCCTCTCTACGGTGCCCGTCGGGCTGCCGGATCGGGACGCCTATTTCTTCGGCGGGTAGCCCGCGAACATCTGCGCCGCGACGTCGCGCAGCTTCTTCTCGCGGTCCTCGGCGGTGCGGTTCGGGTCGGTGTTGAGCGTGTCGCTCGCGACGCCGCGCCAGACGAGCTCCTTCTTCTTCGCGTCCACGAGGTCGATCATGAGCGTGCCGACGGGGATCTCGGTCACCGTCGTCGTCGCCATCCCCATGCCGCCGTAACCGTACCAGCCGTAGCCGTAGCCCCATCCGGTGTTGTAGGTGTTGATCTGCGTTTCCTTCGTGAGGCGCGGGTGCGCGGCGACCCAGAGGTCTCCGCCCGAGTCCACCTGCTTCAGGCCCTTTGCGGCGAGCGTGTCCGAGAACACGCCCTGGATGCGCTTGGTCCAGATCGAGTCGAATCCGTCGCCCGTGTCCTTCCACGTGAAGGTCTTGTACGCGGTGAAGTCGGCGGCCTTGTCGTAGTCCGTCGAGATCGAGAGGGTCGAGCAGCCGACGGCGAGGGCCGCGGCCGCGAGGAGCAGGGTGAGGGCTCTTTTCATCGTGTCGTCTCCTTTTGCCAGCGCTCGAGAATCTCACGGACGTCCGTGCCCGTGCCATTGCGGAAGATGTCGGGCAAGTCGCCGGTCCTGAAGGGCTGCGGCGTCCTCAGGAGCGCCCGGATCCCGTCTTTCAGGCTCCTCGCTCCGTTCGTGGCCGCGCGGATCCGCTCGTCCATCTCGGCGGCCATGAGCGCGCCCCGCGAGAACGTGCTCATGCCGAAGCGGAAATCGGCCGCGTAGAGGAACGAGGCGGATCGGGAAAGGTCGGCGAGCGGCATCTTCCGGATGAAAGGCGGCGCCTCGCCGAGGATCGCCTTCAGCCGCGCGAGCGTGCGGGCGCGGAACGCGGCGCCCTCGGCGGGCGGCATCCCGTCCGCGAGCGCCTGGACCGCTGCGTACCGGCCGAAGCCCTCGTTGAACCAGATCGTGTCCAGGACGGGCGGCGCCTCCCACGTGTACGGGGAATAGCCGGCGCCGTACGCGCGCTTGGGAATCCAGCTGTGCGCCATGTGGTGTGCGTAGTTCACGAGCTTGCGGTCCCGCGCGTCCTCGCCCGTCTTCACCTCGATCGCAGGGTCGACGGAGAGGCTGAACGTCCCGCTGTCGACGTGCTCCTGGCTGAAGCCGTAGCCGTGGCCCGCGAGCGGCCTGAGAAGCTCGAGCTGGACTGTGTACTGCCGGATCGGGACGTCGCCGAAGTAGGCCTGGACGCGGTCCAGCGCGGTGCGCGCGAGCGCGCTCTCGAGCGAGAGGTCGGCCTTGCCCTCGACGTAGGCCGCGAAAACGAGCGGGATCGTGCCCGGGAGGCGCGAGAGCTTCATGTCCGGCCCCATGAGGACCTGAGAGTCCGCGAGCGTGTCGTAGTCGGGAGCCCGCGCAGAGGCCCTGCCGACGGGTGCGGGCACGGCGGGCGCGAGCGTCGGGAGGACGGGCCAGCCCTCCGGCGCGCGGACCTCGAGGGCGACCGGTCGCCGCTCCTCGCCGTCCACGTATCCGAAGACGGAGTACCCGAGGAAGCCCGCGTAACCCGGCCGGACTTTCGAGGTCGCGACGGCGTCGTGGATTCCGAGCTCCATCCGCGCCACGTCGACCTCGTAGGCCACGCGCGCGACGCTCTGGCCGGCCTTTCCGAGGGCCCAGCGGGGGCCGTACGCGTCGCGCGCGACGGCGAGAGCCGTTCCGTCCGGCGCGACGCCCGTCACGTGGTCGACCGTGCCGTCGTAGGGGACGAGCGAGTAGCCCCCGGGATAGCCACGCGGCATCACGAAGGCGGCCGGGGCCGCGACCGGAGAGGGGAGCGCGATCTCGATCCGGACGCGGCCCGAGGTCGCGGCGCCCGTCGCGTCGAGGGTGTACGCGACGCCGTCTTCCGCCTTCATGGAGCGCGGAGAGGCGACGAGGGAAATGGCGATGCCGAACGCGGCGGTGAACGCGCGGGCCCTCACAGCGGCGGCCGCCTGCGATGCCACTCCGTCCGCGCCTGCACGGCGGTCCCGAGGGCGACGAGGCTCTCGTCCGAGAACGCGCGGCCCGTGAACTGGAACGCGGTCGGCAGGCCGTTCTCGCCGAAACCGTTCGGGACGACGAGCGCGGGCTGGCCGGCGAGGTTGCCGGCCGCGATGACGCCCGGCCCGCCGCTGATCCCGGGGTAGACCTTGTCGAAGTCGGGCCCGACCGGGTACGAGACGGTCGCGCGCGCTGGAGAGACGAGCGCGTCGAACCTCGCGTAGAGCGCGTCGAGCGCCTTCTTCATCGGCGCCCTCAGGCGCAGCGCCTGGATGTAGTCGACCGCGAGGACCATGGAGGCCGCGTAGCCGCCCCAGCGGTCGTTGGGGACCTTCAGCTCCTTCGCGCGAGAGCTCTCCACGAGGTCGCGGAACGCGCTCGCGCCCTCGGCCGAGACGATCGTCCCGACCGCCGGCCCGTAAGGGAAGTCCGGGAACTCGACGTCGGGGACGACGTCGCAGAACGTCCCGAGCACCTTCAGCGACTCCTCGAAGTTCTTCCGGACTTCGGGCTGCGCCTTCTCGAACGAGCCCTTGACGACGCCGACGCGCTGGCGCTTCGTCTTCGCGGCCGCCGGGGCGGGGCGGAACGGGCGGTTCACGGACGTCGCGTCCTTCGGGTCCCGGCCCGCGATCGCGGCCATGACGAGACCGCAATCCTCGGCCGAGCGGCACATGGGGCCGAGCTTGTCGAGCGTCCAGCAGAGGGCCATCGCGCCGTGCCGGCTCACGCGGCCGTACGTGGGACGGAGTCCGGTCACGCCGCAGAACGCCGCGGGCGTGACGATGGAGCCCGACGTCTCGGACCCGATCGCGAACGCGACGAGGCCTGCGGCCGTGGCCGCGCCGGGTCCGGAGGACGAGCCCCCGGACCAGAAGTCCGTGTTCCACGGCGTGCGGCCCGGACCGGTGAAGGACGCGTCCGCATTGTTGTAGCCGAAGCCGCCCGCGAGCTCGACCATCGCGAGCTTGGCGAGGAGGACGGCGCCGGCCTCGCGCAGCTTTGCGACGACCGTCGCGTCGAAATCGAAGACCTGGTCGCGGAAGGGCTGGGCGCCCCACGTCGTCGGGATCCCCTTCGTCGCGAGGAGGTCCTTCACGCCATACGGGATGCCGTGGAGCGGCCCTCTCCATTTCCCGGCGGCGATCTCGGCCTCCGCGGCCTTCGCCTCCCCCAGGGCGAGGTCGCGCGTGACGGTCACGACGGCCCCGAGCTTCGGCCCGAGCCGCTCGAGACGGTCCAGGTATCCGTCCGCGAGGGCGATCGGAGAGAGCTGCTTCGCCTTGATCCTCTTCGACAGCTCTGCGACCGGGAGGAAGAAGACGTCTTCGGCGAGGGGCGCCATCAGCGGCCTCCCGGGCTTTCGGCGAAGAAGACGACGTCCGGCTCGTCCGCGTTCGTGAGCTTGACCTTCCTCATGGCCTCGGCGCCCCGGAGCCGGCCGTCCAGCGACTTCGCGATGTCGCCGAGCTGCTCGCCCGAAAGGTGCTTGCCCCAGCGGATCCGGACGACCTCCGTGAGGGCCTCGGCCACCGACGAGGGGGCCTCGGGCGTCGGGACGGGCGCCGGCGGGGGCGTCGCGGGCGGCGTCGCCGTGGCGGGCGCAGTGGCCTGACCGATGGCTGCAGCCGGGAGAAGCGCGGGAGCCGCGGCCGCCGCCGCGAGAGTCTTCGCGAACGCGCGCCGCGAGGTCCTGTGGGGGCGGTCGAGCATTTTCTTCGCCTCCTTCGTCGGAATTTCTTTTTTCGAATCTATCTTGATTCAGGGCCTCTCGCTCTCCATACTCCGCGCGTCATGAAATCCCTCGCCGCCTCCGTCATCGCGTCGATCCTTACCGGGGATGGGGCCATTCGCCTCGTCCTCGTCAAGCGTACGCGGGCGAACGGGCGAGGGGATTAGCCGCAGAGAAGCGAACGGTAACCCCCCAAGCCCGCTCACCCGAGCGGGCTTTTTCGTTTGCGGGGCACTAAGTAAGAAAGAGGGAAGGAGCCGGGATGCCCGAGGGCCCGCAGGGACGACAGACGCGACGGCGGCTCTGGACGGACGGCGTGGACGCCGGCCGGAACCCGTACCGCGAGTACGACGCCTGCGGCGTCGGCTTCGTGGCGCACCCGCGTCAGTCGTCGCATCGCGTCCTGCGTCTCGCCCTCGGAGGGCTCTCCCGGGTGGCCCACCGCGGCGCCACCGGAAGCGACCGGACGGGCGACGGGGCCGGCATCCTGACGCGCATCCCCGAGCCCCTGCTCCGGCGGGACGCGGCACGGCGCGGGGCCCCGCTGCCCGACGGCGCGCCGGTCGGCGTCGGGGCGTTCTTCTTCCCGCGCGGCGCCGAGGAGAAGGCGGCCGCGGTCGTCGAGAAAACGCTCGCGGACGAGGGGCTCCCGTTCGCGGGCTGGCGCGACGTGCCCGTGCGGCTCGGCCGTCTCGGCGACTGGGCCGAGAAGACCCGCCCGTCCGTCCGCCACGCGCTCCTCGCGCCGCCCGCCGGCGCCGATGCCGACGAGTGGGAGCGCCGCCTCTACCTCGCGGGCCGCGTCGCGTCCCGCCGCGCGAAGGCCGAGGGCCTCGAGGGCTTCTGGGTGGTGTCCCTCTCGCACCGCACGGTCGTCTACAAGGCGCTCCTCACGGGCACGGAGCTCAAGTCCTTCTACCCGGACCTCGAGGACCCCGACTACGCGACGGGCGTCGCGGTCTTCCACCAGCGCTACTCGACGAACACGCTCCCGAGCTGGGCGCTCGCGCAGCCGTTCCACCTCCTCGCGCACAACGGCGAGATCAACACGCTCTGGGGCAACCGCAACGCGATGCGCGCGCGAGAGCCCGAGCTCTCTTCGCCGGTCTGGGGCGACCGCATCCGGCGCCTCCTGCCGGTCCTGACGGACGAGGGGAGCGACTCGACGAGCCTCGACGAGGCGCTCGAGCTCCTCGTGCGCTCCGGGCGCGACCCGCTGCACGCGCTCACGATGCTCGTCCCGGACGCGCCGCAGGGCCACCTGCCCGAGGCGCTCCGGGCGTTCTACGACTTCCACGCGGGCCTGATCGAGCCATGGGACGGCCCGGCGGCCGTCGCCTTCACGGACGGAATCGTCGCCGGCGCGCACCTCGACCGCTCGGGTCTGCGCCCCCTGCGCTGGAAGATCGCCGACGACGGGCACGTCGTCGCGGCGTCCGAGGCGGGCATCGTGGATCTCGACCACGAGCACGTCGTCGCGAGCGGCCGCCTCGGCCCCGGAGAGACGATCGCCGTCGACACGGCGACCGGCGAGATCCTTCTCGACAAGGACGTGAAGGCGCGTCTCGCGTCGCGCCGCCCCTGGGCGGAATGGGCGAGCCGCCACGTCCGGCACGCGGCGCCCGCGCCGGGGCCTCGCGAGACCGTCTCGGAGGCCGAGCTCGCGCTCCGGCAGGCGGCGCACGGCTGGGGCGTCGAGGACCTGCGCTACGTCCTCGCGCCGTCGGCGGCGGGGCAGGAGCCCGTCTTCTCGATGGGCGACGACGCGCCGATGCCGCCGCTCTCGAAGTCGCCGCAGCCTCTCTACGCGTTCTTCCGCCAGCGTTTCGCGCAGGTCACGAACCCGCCCATCGACTCGCTGCGCGAGACGGCCGTGATGTCGCTGCGCATGGACCTCGGGAAGGGCGGCTCGCTCCTGCTCGAGGAGCCGGGCGACGCGCACTTCCTGAGTCTCGAGCACCCCGTCCTCCTCGAGGACGACGTCGCCGCGATCCGCGCCGCCGCCGATTTCCGGCCCTGCGTCCTCGACGCCACGTTCGACGCCGCGTCCGGAGCCGCGGGGCTCGTCCTCGCCCTCGACGCGCTCGCCGCCCGGGCCGAGGAGGCCGTGCGCGCGGGGTCGGAAATCCTCGTCATCACGGACAGGGGGATGACGAGAGAGCGCGCGGCGGTCCCGGCGCTCCTCGCGCTCGGCGCCGTGCGCGAGCACCTCCTGCGCGCGGGGCTCCGCTACCGCGTCGGCCTCGTCGTCGAGGCGGGCGACGCGCGTGACGTTCACCATTTCGCGGTCCTGCACGGCTTCGGGGCCGAGGCGGTCCACCCGTGGCTCGCGCTCGCCTCCGTCCGCGCGCTCGCGGCGAAGGACGGGATCGAGGGCGACGCGGCCGCCGCGTTCCGCGCCTCGGCGGAGAAGGGCCTGCGCAAGGTTCTCGCGAAGATGGGGATCTCGGCCCTGTCGTCGTACTGCGGCGGACAGGTCTACGACGCGCTCGGCCTCTCTCCCGAGGTCATGGAGAAGTGCTTCCGCGGCACGGCGTCGCCGTTGGGCGGCCTCGGCTTCGCCGAGATCGCCGAAGACGTCCTCGCCGTGCACCGCGCGGCGTTCGACGGCACGGCGCTGCCCGACCACGGCCGCGTGCGCTACCGCAAGGACGCCGAGGAGCACGCGTGGGCGCCGCCGGTCGTCGTTTCCCTCCAGAAGGCCGCGAAGGGCTCGGAGGAGGCGTGGGCGGAGTTCCGGGCGAAGGCGGACGCCCGCGCGCCGTCCGTCCCGCGCGACCTGCTCGGTTTCAGCCCGCGCCAGCCCGTTCAGGTCGAGGAGGTCGAGTCCGCCTCTGAGATCGTGAAGCGCTTCATCGTCTCGGCGATGTCGCTCGGGGCGCTCTCGCCCGAGGCGCACGAGACGCTCGCGGTCGCGATGAACCGCCTCGGCGCGCGGTCGAACTCCGGCGAGGGCGGCGAGGACCCCGCGACGTGGACGGGCTCCGGCGCCGAGCGGAAGGACAACAGGATCAAGCAGGTGGCCTCGGCGCGCTTCGGGGTCACGGCAGAGTACCTCGTCCGCGCCGACGAGCTGGAGATCAAGATCGCCCAGGGCGCCAAGCCCGGCGAGGGGGGGCAGCTCCCCGCACACAAGAACTCTCCGCTCATCGCGCGCCTGAGGCACGCCGTGCCCGGCATCGCCCTCATCTCGCCGCCGCCGCACCACGACATCTACTCGATCGAGGACCTCGCGCAGCTCATCCACGACCTGAAGGAGGTCAACCCGAAGGCGCGCGTCGGCGTGAAGCTCGTCTCGGAGGCCGGCGTCGGGCGCGTCGCGGCCGGCGTCGCGAAGGCGTTCGCGGACTACGTCCTGATCGCGGGGCATTCGGGCGGGACCGGCGCCTCACCGCTCTCGTCGATCAAGCACGCGGGCTCGCCGTGGGAGCTCGGCCTCGCCGAGACGCAGCAGGCGCTCGTCGAGAATGGCCTGAGGCGGCGGATCGAGGTGCGCGTGGACGGCGGCCTGCGCACGGCGAAGGACGTCGTGATCGCGGCCTGCCTCGGCGCCGAGGCGTTCGGCTTCGGGACCGCGCCGCTCGTCGCGGCCGGCTGCGCGATGGCCCGGCAGTGCCACCTCAACACGTGCCCGACGGGCATTGCGACGCAACGCGAGGACCTCCGGCGGAAATACCGCGGAACGCCCGAGATGGTCGTCGCGTATTTCATGCACCTCGCCGAGGACGTGCGCGAGCTCCTCGCCTCCCTCGGGGCGCGCACGATCGACGAGATCGTGGGCCGCCCGGACCTCCTCCGGCGCGTCGACCGGCCGGAGTCTCCCCGGTCGCGCCTCCTCGACCTGTCGCTGCTCCTCCAGCGCGCGGGAGACGAGACGTCCCCGCGCCGGCGGATGCAGAACCGGAACGACCGGCCGCGGACGGGCCCGCAGTTTCCATCCCTCGACAGCGAGCTCGTGTCTCACGTCGCGGTCAGTCTCGGAACCGGACGCGCGTATTCCGGCACGTTCGAGGTGCGCAACCACAACCTCTCGGTCGGCACGCATCTCTCCGGCGAGCTGGTCCGGACGTTCGGGTCGCTCCCGCCCGGCGCCGTGCGGCTGAAGTTCCGCGGCCCGGCCGGGCAGAGCTTCGGCGCGTTCGCGATCCGCGGCCTCACGCTCGAGCTCGAGGGCGAGGCGAACGACGGCGTCGGCAAGGGCCTTTCGGGCGCCGAGATCGTGATCCGGCCTTACCCGCGCGCGGGATACATCGCCCGCGCGCGGGAGCAGGCGCTCCTCGGGAACGCCGCGCTCTACGGCGCGACCGCGGGCCGCCTCTTCGCCGCCGGTCGGGCGGGCGACCGCTTCGCGGTGCGCAACTCGGGTGCCGTCGCGGTCGTCGAGGGCGTCGGCGCGCACGGCTGCGAGTACATGACGGGCGGGACGGTCGTCGTCCTCGGGAGGACGGGTGCGAACTTCGGCGCGGGGATGACGAACGGCTTCGCCTACGTCCTCGACGAGGACGCGCTCTTTGCGACACGCTGCAACACGGAGCTCGTCACGGTCGACGAGCTCTCCGGCGCGGACGACGCGACGCTGGTGCCCCTTCTCGTGGCGCACGCGGAGCGGACGGGCAGCGCGATTGCCCGGTCGATCCTGTCCGGCTGGCCCGGCGCGCGCTCCGCGTTCCGGCGCGTGACGCCGAAGCCCGCGCCGGCCCTCGTCCAGCCGGCTCCCGCGGAGAGACCCGCGCTCGCCCGTCCGGCCTGAGCCCCGGACGCCGGGCGCCCGCCTGATAGGATTTCCCGAGAAGGAGTCTCATATGCGTCGATCGTCGAACTTCGGGGTCGCCCTCCTGTCGGCGCTCGCGGGCTTCGCGGGCGGGGCCCTTTCCGGCGCGTTCCACCGGGCGGACGCGCAGACCAGGCCGTCCGTGAGCCAGCAGTCCCAGGTCGTCCTCGCGAACTCGACGGACGGCAAGATCCAGGGCCTCGAGGCGCGCGCGAACCAGCTCGAACAGAAGCTCGCGGCCCTCAAGACGGCGTACGACGCACACACGCACTCCTACGTGCCGCCGCTGTGCAGCGCGAAGTATTCCCTGAGGATGTTGAAGCAGGTGATGGACCAGGACCCCGACGGCTACCAGGTGTGCCTGGGCACGCGCGACTTCCCCGGCGGACACCCGGCGTCCACCTCGAAGCCCCAGAACCCGTGACCGGCCCGGGCCGGCGTAGAGTCTCCGCGTGCGCGGCCGCGGTCTCGCCCTCCTGATCGTCCTCTCGGCGGTCGCGCGCGGGGAGGAACCCGTGAGCCGACTGAAGGCGTGCCCGTCGAGCCCGAACTGCGTCCTGTCGACGGCGGCGGCGGACGAGAAGCACCGCGTTGCGCCGTTTCCCTTCACGGGCCAGGCGGCGGACGCCCTCGCGCGCGTCAAGGCGGCGGCGCTCTCGTTCCCGCGGACGGCGGTCGTCGCGGAGGAGCCGGGATACGTCCACCTCACGTTCACGAGCGCGGTCTTCCGGTTCGTGGACGACGTCGAGCTCGAGGTGGACGAGGCCGCGAAGGTCGTGAACGTCCGGTCGGCCTCGCGCGTCGGCCGTTCCGATTTCGGCGTCAACCGCAAGCGCGTCGAGGCGATCCGGGCCAAGCTCGGAGGCTGACGGCGGGCCGCGCGGCCTGATAGCGTCCGCACCATGCTGCTTTCCGTCCTCCTCCTCCAGGCCGCGGCCGCGGCCACCGCGCCGCCCGTCCTCCACGCCGTCCCGAAGCACGACGAGCTCGTCTACACGTTCGGTGGCGTTCCTCCGCGCTGGCGGATCCAGCCGGGCACGCGAATCGTCGCGTGGACGGAGGACTGCTTCGACGGCGCCGTGAAGACGGCTGCCGACCTGCCCTCGAAGGTGATGGCGCCGGGGCACGACAACCCGCAGACCGGACCGTTCTTCGTCGAGGGCGCCGAGCCGGGCGACACGCTCGCGATCCACATCCTGAAGCTCGCGCCCGCAAGGACGTGGGCCGTGTCCGCGTTCGGCCCGGGCTTCGGCGCCCTCGTCGGGACCGACCGCACGGCAATGCTCGGGCCCGAGTTCCCCGAAACCGTGTGGCGGTACGAGGTCGACGCGAAGAAGGGCGTCGCGCGGACGACGTCCGGCGACGGGAAGCAGGCCTGGGAAGTGCCGCTCGCGCCGTTCCTCGGCTGTCTCGGCGTCGCGCCCTCGATGGGCGAGGCGCGGTCCACGATCGTGCCGGGCACGTTCGGCGGAAACATGGACTGCCCGGAAGTCCGGGCGGGGAACACGGTCTACCTGGGCGTGAACGTCCCGGGCGGCCTCGTGTCATTCGGCGACGGCCACGACGCGATGGGCGACGGGGAGATCATGGGCGCCGCGGTCGAGGGCGCGATGGACGTCGAGATCGTCGTGGACCTCGTGAAGGGGAAGTTCACCCCGGTGCCGCGGATCGAGAACGCGGACGAGGTCATGTTCGTGGGCTCCGGCCGCCCGCTGGAGGACGCCGCGCGCATGGCGTTCAAGGCGATGGTGGGCTGGGTGCGCGGGACGACGGGCCTCTCCGAGCTGGACGCCTACCAGTTCGTCTCGCAGAACGCCCGCGCCCCGATCGTCCAGCTCGTGGACCCGGAGTACACCGTCCTCGTCAAGATCGAGAAGAAGCGGCTGCCGAAGCCGCGGTGACTCGCGCGGCGGCGAAACCCGGTGGCTCCGCCGCCGTATTTAGTTTCTAAGAAGATCTTCAAGGAGTCGTCGATGAAGGGTGAGCTCTCTCGCGCGTTCCTGGCCTTCCTCCTGGCGGCGTCCCCGGCCTTGGCACAGACGTACTCCGGCCTCGGCGCCGGGAGCGTCCCGCCCGAGCTCGTCGCGAAGTTCGCGCCTCCGCCGCTCGACCCGGCCGTGTCGCGGCGCATCCAGACGATGCTCGACGTCCGGGCGCCGGGGCTCGGCATTCCCGCGCCGGACGGCTCGCGCCTCTACTTCGGCTGGCGCATCACGGGCACGCCGCAGGTCTTCCGCCTGAGCGAGCCGAGAGGCTTCCCGGTCCAGATGACGGGCGGCGAGGACGCCACGAGCGTCGAGGCCGTCACGCCCGACGGCCACTTTCTCGTCCTGTCGCGCGACGCCGGCGGCGAGGAGAACCCCGGCCTTTTCCTGCAGTCGGTCGAAGGCGGCCCGCTGAGGACGATCCAGAAGACCCCGAAGGTCCAGACGTTTCTCGACTTCGTCTCGGAGGACGGCCGGGAAATCTGGTTCCACGCGAACGACGTCGGGCCGGACAGTTACGCGATCTACCGGTACGACGTCGCGAGCGGGAAAAAGACGCTCGTCTTCGGGGAGAAGGGCCTCTGGTCCGTCGCGGACCACGTCGGGAAGGGCGCGGACCTGCGCCTTCTTCTCGTGAAGGCGACCGGCTCGTTCTCGACCGAATACTCCGAATACGTGCCCGCGACGAAGACGCTCACGCCGCTCCTCGGCGCGGGCGAGGCGACGGAGTGGGACGCGGCCTACGCGGCCCGGCCGGACGAGCTCCTCGTGAGGACGAACAAGTTCTCGGACTTCCGCCGCCTCTATCGCTGGAAGAAGGGCGGCGACGCGACCGCAAAGAGCTTCACGGAGGTCCTCGCGCCGGCCGGGATGGACGTCGCCGCGTTCTCGGTCGACCTCCCGCGCCGGCACGTCTACGCGTCGCTGAACGACGGGGGCTACGCGCGCCTGAAGGTCCTCGACGCGAAGACGTTCGCGCCCGCCGAGATCCCGCTCCCGAAGGACGCCGAACAGGTGTACGCGGGCGGCGCGACGGCCGACGGCCGCTTCGTGACGATCGGAGTCGAGACCGCCCGTGCCCCGCGCGTGAGCTACGTGTGGGACTGGGAGAAGAAGACGCTCGTGCAGTGGGTCCTCCCGTCCGCGCCCGAGGTGGACCTCTCGACGTTCGTCTCCGCGAAACTCCTGACGTACCCGGCGCGGGACGGCACGAAGATCCCGATGTTCGTGCGCTTCCCGAAGGGCTGCGCGCCGGACGAGAACCCCTCCGCGGATCCGTGCCCCGTCGTCGTCGTGTTCCACGGCGGGCCCGAGGCGCAGGCGACGCCGGGATTCTCGCCGTACGCCGAGCTCTTCGTGGATGCCGGGTTCGTCTTCGTCGAGCCGAACGTCCGCGGGAGCGACGGTTACGGCCGGGCGTGGCTGGACGCCGACAACGGCCCGAAACGCCTCGACGTCATCACGGACATCGACGACGCGGGGAAGTGGATCCGCGCGCACTGGGGCCGCAACGGCAAGGCCCCGCGCGTCGGGGTCGAGGGAGGCAGCTACGGAGGCTACTCGACGCTCGTCGCGATGACGATGTTCGCGGGGACGTACGATGCCGGCGCCGCGTCGGTCGCGTTCAGCAACATCGCGACGTTCCTCCGCAACACGGCGCCGTACCGGCGCATCCTGCGCATCACGGAGTACGGCGATCCCGATCGGGACGCCGAGGCTCTCCGGAAGCTCAGCCCCGTCACGTACCTCGACCGCGTGAACGCGCCTCTCCTCGTGATCCAGGGCGTGAACGATCCGCGCGTCCCGGTCGGCGAGGCGATCCAGGTCCACGACCTGCTCGAGAGGCGCGGCGTGAAGTCTCCGCTGATTCTCTTTGCCGACGCCGGCCACGGAACCAACAAACGTGCGGACCAGGCTCTCTGGGTCGGGCACGTCCTCAAGTTCCTCGAGGAGCACCTGAAGGAGGCGCCGAAGGCGGCGGCTCAGTAAAGCAGGAACCTCGCCCGGGTCGTCTCGAACTCCATCGCGCCGGCGGCCCATGCGCCCGTGATCTCGCCGGCCGTCTCGCCCCGCGTGAAGCGGGTGAGGGCGGCGGCGTTCACGAGAAGGCGGTTGAAGCGCTCGGACTTCCAGTCCTTCGGGTGGAGGTCGCGGAGCGCCGTCGCGACGTGGAAGCCGAGGGCGACGGCGTCGAGCGCGTTGCGGTCGACGAGCGTGATCCTCACGCCCGAGCAGGCCTCCCCCTTGAAGACGGACGAGGACGGCGTGAATCTCACGGGCGTGAAGCGCACGCCGGCGATCCCGCGCGCGTTCAGCGTGGCCGCGACGCGCGGCCCGTCCATCCACGGCGCGCCGAACTGCTCGAACGGCGCGTCCGTCCCGCGCCCGACGGAGACGTTCGTCGTCTCGAGGAGGCCGACGCCTGGGTAGAGCGCGGCCTCCGTGACGGAGCGCAGGTTCGGCGACGGGTTCACCCACGGCAGGCCCGTCTCGTCGTACCAGAGGTCGCGCGAGTACCCGGCCATCTTCACGACGGTCAGGTCCGCGCCGATCTTCCTCTCGGCGTTGAAAAGGCCGGCGAGCTCGCCGATCGTCATGCCCGTCCGGATCGGAATCGCGTGGTACGCGACGAACGAGAGCGCGTCGAGGTCGGCCGGCGGTCCTTCCGTGACGTCCGCCCGGATCGGGTCGGGCCGGTCGAGGACGACGACCTTGACCTTCGCCTTCGCGGCCTCCTCGAGGACGTACCCGACCGTCGTCAGGTACGTGTAGAAGCGGCAGCCGGCGTCCTGCAGGTCCACGACGACGGCGTCGAGGCCGGCGAGGTCCTCGGCGCGAGGCCGCCGCGACTCGGGCGTGTCGCCGTAGAGCGAGCGGACGGGCAAGCCCGTCTTTTCATCGATCGAGTCGGAAACCTTCTCGTCGAGGGCGCCCCTGATTCCATGCTCGGGAGAGAAGAGCTTCGAAAGGGTCACTCCCGCGGCGCGAGCCTTCTCCGAGGAGAGGACGTCGATGGTGGGCCGGCCGTCCCGCGTGAGCCCTGTGTGATTAGTGAGGAGGCCGATGCGCATTCCCGCGATGGCCTTGAATGAAGATTCTTCGAGTGTGTCGATGCCCGGCCGGACCTGCCCCACGAGGCGCGCCGGCGCAGCCGCGGCCCCATTCACCTTCGAAGAAGGCGCCGAAGGCGCGGAAGAATTCTGCGAAGGTGCCCGTGCCGAGCCGATCGCCGCGAGCTCCGCGACGCGCGCCGAAGCGTCGGCGAACGCTTTCGAAGAAATATCCGTGATCGCGCTCGCGACGATCGAGGCGACCTTGCCGCGCAGCGCGACGACGTTGCCGGACTCGTCGGGGTGGTTGCGGTTCGTCAGGAGGACGACGAACGTGTCCGTCGCCGGGTCGAGCCAGATCGAGGTTCCCGTCCAGCCCGTGTGCCCGACGGATCCGAGCGGGAAGAGGTCGCCTCGGTTCGAGGAGAACGAGCTTCCGACGTCCCATCCGAGGCCGCGCAGGACGCCGTCGCCGTAGAAGCGGGGCCGCCACATCGACGCGACGCCCGCGGGCGAGAGGATGCCGCCTCCGCCCTTCAGCATCGCGGCGCAGAAGCGGGCGAGGTCGTCGGCGGTCGAGAAGAGGCCCGCGTGCCCCGCGACGCCGCCGAGCGCGTACGCCCGCGGGTCGTGGACGGCGCCGCGCCTCACGACGCCGTTGATTTTCTCCGTCGGAGCGATGCGGGGAAGAGGAAGAGAGAGATTCCTAGAAGGTGAAGAAAGCGGGAGGAAGCCGGTGTCCTTCATTCCGAGGGGCAGGAACACGCGCTTCTTTGCGTATTCGTCGAGGGGAAGACCGGAGACGCGCTCGACCAGCTCGCCCAGCACCTCGAATCCGACGTCGGAGTACACGAAGCGTGCTCCGGGTGCGTTCGCGAGCGGCTGCCTGTATTTCCGTTCGAAGATCTCTTTCTTCGTCCCCGTGTAGAGCGCCATCGGATCGTCGGCCGCCAGTCCCGCGCGGTGCGTCAGGAGCTCCTCGATCGTGACCTGGTCTCTCGCTCCTCCGCCCGAGACGAACTCGGGGATGAACTTCGCGACGCGGTCCTGCAGGCGGATCTTCCCGTCTTCGACCAGCGTCATGACGCTCGTCGTCGTCGCGACGACCTTCGTGAGCGAGGCCATGTCGAAGACGGTGTCGGCCGTCATCGGCTCGACCGCGGGCGCGACCGCGCGATTCCCGTACGCCTTTCGGTAGACGACCTCGCCGTGCCGCCCGACGAGGACGACGGCCCCGGGGCACTCCTTCTTCGCGATCGACTCGTCGATCGCGGCGTCGAGCCGGGCGAGGCGGCTCGCGGACAATCCCGCGGAGGCGGGGGGGGCTGCGGGCAGGGGGCGGGCGGCCGCGGCCGCGAGGAGCATGGGGGCAAGGAGCATGCGTCTGAGTCTAGCCGCCCCCCGGGGGCTCTCTTGAAGCAATCGCATCATGGAACGATCCCTTCCCCAACGGGCACCCTTCCCGTAATACGCTCGCATTCCGCGTGCGCCACGAGAGCGCCGCTCGCGGGATTCGTGCATCGATTTTCTGGGACGAAGAAACGGGAGGATCGGTGGAAAGCAGCCTCAGTCGTGACCCGAACGCCGCGTTTTCGCGCCGCCGCTGGATCGACGTCCTGCTCGGAACGAGCTTCGTCGCCTGGGCGGGGGCCGTCGTCTATCCGGTCCTCCGCTACCTGACGCCCCGCAAGGACGCCGGCGGTGCGAACAAGATCACGCTGACGGACGCGCAGAAGGGGGAGCTCGGGTCGAACGGCTTCCTGATCGTGCGCATCGGGAGCGATCGTGTCCTCCTGCTGAAGGACAAGGCCCAGAAGCTCCGGGCGATGTCGGCCAAGTGCACGCACGAAGGGTGCACCGTCCAGTTCGTGCGCGCCGACCAGATCGTCTGGTGCGCCTGCCACAACGGGAAGTTCGCGCTGGACGGGCGCGTGATCTCCGGGCCGCCGCCGCGGCCGCTCGCGGCCTTCAACGTCGAGGGAGACCTCAAGGGCTCCGTGACCGTGTCCCGCGGAGGTGCCGCATGAGCGCGACGACTGCCCCCCGCAACCTCGCGAGCCGGGCCTGGCAGGCGATCGACGAGCGCTTCCAGCTCTCGGGCCTCGTCACGTTCCTTTCGCACAAGGAGGTCCCGGCCTCCCATTCGATCGTCTGGTACTACCTCGGCGGCCTGTCGCTCTTCCTTTTCGTGGTTCAAATCGGCACGGGCATCCTCCTCCTCATGAACTACCAGGTCGGGGAGAACACGTCCTACGAGTCCATGAAGGTCCTCGTGGGCCGCGTCCCCTTCGGCTGGCTCGTCCGGTCGATCCACTGCTGGTCGGCGCACCTCATGAGCCTGTCCGTCCTCGCGCACCTGTTCAGCGTCCTGTTCGCGAAGGCGTACCGCAAGCCGCGCGAGCTCACGTGGTATTCGGGCTTCGCGATGCTCGGGCTCGTCCTCGGCTTCGGTTTCTCGGGCTACCTCCTACCGTGGAACGAGCTGAGCTACTTCGCGACGGCGGTCGGCACGGACTCCGTGAAGGCCGTTCCCGTCGTCGGGCCGTGGCTCCTGCGCGTGCTGCGCGGCGGTGAGGAAGTCTCCGTCCAGACGCTCTACCGCTTCTTCGCCCTGCACGTCTGCATCCTGCCGCTCGTGATGGCGGGCCTCATCGGCGCCCATCTCCTCTTCATCCAGAGGCAGGGGATGGCCGACCCGATGGTGTCCGGTCACGAGCCGCCGAAAAAGAAGAGCGGGATGCCGTTCTTCCCGAACTTCGCCCTGCGCGACCTGCTCCTGTGGGTCATCGTCCTGAACGTCCTCGCGCTCCTCGCCGTCGTCCTCCCGTTCGGCCCGGGCATCCCGGGTGCGGAGTGGGTGCTCGGCGACAAGGCGAACCCGCTCAAGCCCGCGTACCCGGGCATCAAGCCCGAGTGGTACTTCCTGTGGGTCTACCAGATGCTGAAGGAGTTCCCGGCGCATTTCCTCGGGATGGAGGGGCCGCAGGCCTGTCTCCTGGTCGCGACGGTTCTCATGGGCATCGCGTTCTTCGTGCCGCTCCTCGACCGCAACGCGGCGAAGGGCAAGCCGAGCCCGCTCTTCACGGACCTCGGCGTCGCGGGCATCCTCTTCCTCGGGTTCCTGACGCTCAAGGCATGGGACCTCGGCGTGACGGTCCCGAAGGGGAAAGACCCGACCGCCGATCCCGTCCTCGCGAACACGATCGCGCGCACCGCGGCGATCTGGATCCTCGGAATCGGACTCCTCGTGACCGCCCTCCGGCGCCTGAAGTGGAAGCACGCCGCGTTCGACTTCACGATCGCCGTCCTCCTGCAGGCCACCCTGAACGGCTTTGCGCACCTCACCTGGCTCGTGTCCGGCGGGATCGCGCTCGCGGCGCTCGCGGCGATGGCGATCTTCCGGCGCGTGAAGGCGTCCGGCGCGGTCGCCGCGTCCGTGCTCGTCCTCGCAGCGCTCCTCGCGCCGCCGGCGCGCGCCGAAGAAAAGACGGGCAAGGCCGCGGCCCCCGCGGCCCCGGCGACCGCTTCGGCGCCCGCGGGCCACGTGGCCGAGGACGCCTGGCCGGCCGACTTCCGGAAGATGTTCGACGCGACCGAGAAGAACGTCCCGGTCCTCGACGAGAAGGCCCGCGCACGTTTCAACGCGCTGCCGACGCATGCTCAGGAGCTGTTCTTCGCGGCCGCGAAGGCCGGGACCCTGTCGGGGGGGACGCACCTCGCGGCCCTCCTCGCGCTCGACGTCGACGACCGCAAGGTCGAGCTCATCCTCGGCGACAACTGCTTCCTCTGCCACTCGAACCCGGACCTCCCGGACGAGATCCTCTTCCGCAAGAGGGAGAAGGGCGACCCGCTCGCCCACCTCGACATCCGCGAGGTCGTCGCGGACGTCCACATCCGCGGCGGACTGATGTGCTCGGGCTGCCACGGCGGCAAGCCGACGGACACGGAGATGTCGCCCGAGATCGCGAAGCGCTGGCCCTCGTCCGAGGTTCGCCACAAGGACCGCTCGTGGATTCCCGGTTTCTGCGCGACCTGCCACTCCTCGAGCGAGTTCATGCGGGCCTACAACCCTTCGCTTCCGGTCGACCAGCTCCTGAAGTACCGGACGTCCAAGCACGGCCAGCTCCTCCTCGAGAAGAAGGACTCCAAGGCCGCTCAGTGCGTCAGCTGCCACGGCGTGCACGGGATCCGCCCGCCCGACAGCACGAACTCCATGGTCTACCGCGAGAACATCCCCGCGACGTGCGGCCGGTGCCACGCGGACGCGGACTACATGAAGGGGTACACGAAGGAAGACGGCAAGACGCCTCTGCCGACGAACCAGCTCGAGCAGTACAAGAAGAGCGTCCACGGCCTCGCGCTCCTCGTCAGGCACGATGCCGGCGCCCCCGCCTGCAACAGCTGCCACGGAAACCATGCGGCGCTCCCGCCGCAGGTCTCGTTCGTCTCGCAGGTCTGCCGGACGTGTCACGCCGCGAACGGCGGCCTCTTCGACGGCAGCCCGCACAAGAAGGCGTTCGAGAAGCACGGCTGGCCCGAGTGCGAGACGTGCCACGGCAAGCACGACATCGCGCGGCCGACGGACGAGATGCTGAACGACGACCCGAAGGCTCTCTGCCACGACTGCCACGGGAAGTACGGCCAGCCGAAGTGCGACGAGACGGCGCGCTACTTCTACAAGTCGATCACGTCCCTCGCCGGGTCGCACGAGGCGCTCGACAAGGACGTCGACGAGCTGCTCGAGCGCGGCTTCGACGTCGACGAGCTGCGCTTCCAGTCCAGCGCCGTGAGCGACGCGCTGCGCAAGACGCGCCTCGGCATCCACACGTTCGACCGGAGCGACTTCGCGCGCGACGCGGACGCCACGGGCCGGGCCCTCGACGGCCTGAAGAAGGGTGTCGGGGACGTGTGGAAGGAGTATCGGTTCCGCCGAAACGGGCTGCTCCTCGCGACCGTCCTCATCTCGCTCTTCGGCGTCCTCCTCTACCTGAAGATCCGCCAGGTGGACCGGCGATGAGGGCGCGCGCGCGAACGGAGCCGCCCGCAGCCTGACGGGAGGAAACCGCGTGACGGACGGCGGGCGCGTCGATCTTGAAGGCCGCGTGGCGCTCCTCGAGGGCGCCCTCAGGGACGTTTCCGCGCGGCTCGCCGCGCTCGAGACCGCCCGCACAGGAGCCGGCGAAGTGGCTCCGGCCGTCCTCCCGGCGTCCGAGGCCCCGTCCCCGGCCGCGCGTCCGGAGGCGGCGCTCGCCGTGTCGGAGCCGTCGGCGCCGGTCCCGGAGGCAGGCGAGGACGGCGCGCCGGTCGCGAACGCTCTCACCCTCGCGGGGCGGAGCTTCCTGGTTCTCGGCGGCGCGTTCCTGCTGCGCGCGATCACGGAAGGCGGGCGCGTGCCCGCCTTCTCCGGCGCGCTCCTCGGCCTCGCGTACGCGCTCCTCTGGATCGGAGCGTCGTGGCGTACGGGGACCCGGGGCGCGCGGGCGAGCGCGAGCGTGCACGGCGTGACGGCGGCCATCATCGCGTTCCCCCTCGTGGGCGAGGCCGCGACGCGGCTGTCCGCGTTCTCGCCGGCCGCGGCGGCGATCGCCCTCGCAGCCGTCACGGCCGCGTTCTGCGCGTCGGGAGTCCTCGCGCGCCTGCCCCTGCTCGTCTGGATCGGCGTCCTCGCGGGCGCCGGAACGGCCGGCGGACTCTTCGTCGCGACCGGGTCGATCGCGACGTTCGTGACGTTCCTTCTCGCGCTCTACGCCGCGTCGCTCGTCCTTCGCCGGGGGCCCGGTGCGACCCGGATCGAGTGGATCCCGGGCGTCGCCGCGGCGATCACTCTCGCGATCGGCGCCTGGCTTTCCACGCGCTCCGGCGGGACGCCCGAGAACTGGAGCGCGGTCGGCCCGGCCGGCATCGCCGTGCTGGCGGCCGCGCTCGTCCTTCTCGCGTTCGCGGGGGCGATTCACGATGCCTGGTCTCGAGGCCTCATGCCGACGGCGACGGACGTCCTGCAGCCTGCCGGGGCCATCACGGTCGTCGTCGGGATCCTCTGGGGTGGCGCGGCCGTGGCCATCTTCTGGAGCCTCCTCGGAATCGTGTTGTCGGCGCGGGCGCCCCGCGACGGGCGCGGGTGGATCGCCTGGCTCGCCGGGGGAGTGGTCCTCGGCTCGTCCGTGCTCTCGGGTCTCTTCCGCGACGAGGTGCTCGCGTTCGTCGTGGCGCCGGACGCGTTCCCGTCCGCGTCGGGTCCGGCGGTGTTCGCCGGCATCGCGGCGCTCGTCGCCTACGTCGTCGCGGCGGCTGGCGTTCCCTCCGCGCCCGTCCTCAGGGGAGGGCCGGCGCTCGTGAGCGCGGCCGTCGCGCTGGGCGGCATCCTCGCGTTTGCGGTCGGGCTCGCGCCGTTCACGTCGACGCCGTCCGGCATCGCGCTCGTCCGCACCGCCGTCCTGTGCGCCGCCGCGCTCGCGGCGGCCTTCACGGCGCGCTGGCCGAGGCTCGCGACGCTGGCGCTCCTCGCGCTGCCTCTTCTCGCCGCGGCGGGGCTGAAGCTCCTCTTCGAGGACCTGCGCGCCGGCCAGCCGGCGGCTCTGTTCGTGGCGTTCGCGATCTACGGGATCACTCTTCTCCTCGTGTCGCGGCTCGTGCGGCGAAGGAAGAGAGATTGATTTTCTGCTGAGAGCGGCCGCTTCCCGCGGCCGCTCCGGAACGAATCTGTCGCGCGCGCCGATAGCAGAAAACTCCTCTTCTATTATTTCTCCGCCGCGACGATCGCGCGCAGCTCGGCCTGCGTGCGGGAGACGCCGCCGCGGACGACCGCGTTCACCTTCCTCAGGTTCGCGACGTCGAGGAGCGGGTCGGCGCCGACGAGGAGGAAGTCCGCCTGCTTGCCCTTCGCGATCGTTCCGACGTCGTCGCGTCCCATCGCGCGGGCGGCGACGCTCGTCGAGGCGACGAGGACCTCCATCGGCGTGAGGCCGGCGGCCTGCATGGCCTCCATCTCGGCATGGACCGACGGCCCGTGGAGCGTCCCGGGATTTCCGGCGTCCGTTCCCATCGCGATCGGGATGCCCGCGTCCCGCACGCGCCGGAGGTTCGCGGCCGCGACGGTCCTCGTGGACGCCGCGCGCTTCTCGAAGCGGGAGAGGTCGATTTCCTTCGGCAGCTCCAGATGGGCCGTCTCGGCGAGCCGGGCCCGCGTGGAGGGATCGACGCAGCCGTTCGGGTCGTCGAACGCGACGGGCGCGTGTGCGGCGAAGCCCCTCGCGACGGCGACGTAGCCGTCCAGGACGACGAGCGTCGGGTCGTAGATCGTGCCGTTCGCCTTCGCGAGCGCGAGGAACTCGTCGTCGACGGGCAGGTCCGAGACGCTGTGGACGAGGAGCTTCGCCCCGGCCTTCAGCGCGACCTTGGCCTCGGCGAGGCCCGTCGCGTGGACGATGAGCGGGAGGCCGTTCCTCTTGGCCTCCTCGCCCGCGGCGAGGACCGCGTCCGACGTCACCGTGACGGGCAGATCGGGCCGCACGAGGTACCAGACCTTCACGGCCTTCGCGCCGCGCGCCTTGAGGTACGCGACCTCGGCCTTCGCGCTCGCGGCGTCCTTCAGGAGGAGGAACTGGCGCTCGCCGGGGAGCGTCACCCAGTGGTCGACCGTCGAGAGGAGCGGCCCGGCCGCGGCCACGCGCGGCGCGAGCGAGTCGTTCTCGGCGCGCGCGGGGAGATCGAGCGACCACGCGTACCCGCCGACGTCGAAAACCGACGTCACGCCCGAGCACACGTACGACCGGAAGAAGCGCTCCGGCCGCTCGCGCAGCTCCTTCTGGACCGCGTCGTAAGGGTGCGCCGCGCGGACGTCGAACGCGTCGGGGCGGCCGTCCGCCCAGCCCGTCTGCGCGAAGTGGACGTGCGCGTCCACGAGGCCCGGCACGATCCACGAGCCCTTCGCGTCCGTGGCCGCGACGCCCTCCGGGACGGGGCACGCGGACGCGGGGCCCACGCACGCGATTCGCCCGTCGCGCACGAGGACGACGGCGTTCTTCACGGCAGGCGCGCCGGTGCCGTCCACGAGCGTGGCGCCCGTCCAGGCGCGGGGCGGCGGAGGCGTGCCGGCCGGGGACTCGAAGGCCGACGTCACGGCGATGCGCCAGCCCTTCGGCGTCTTCAGGAAGAGCCGCTCGGAGAGGCCGGAATGCTCCTCGGCGCCGTACCGGACGCGATACCGGTACGTTCCGGCGACGACGCCGGGGGAGACCGGCGTGAGCCTGAGGTCCTCCGCGACGAGCGTGTCGGGCCACTTCTCGCCCGCCTGCTTCGCGAAGTCCGCGAAGCCGAGGACGGGCCCCTCGGGCGCGACGCGGACGAGCTGCGCCGAGTCGAGGTAGCACGCGAGGTACGCGGCCTTGTCGCGTGTCTGGATCGCGGCGAGATTCCGCTCGAAGAGCGCCCGCGCATCGTCGACGTCGGAGGCGAGGATTGAGGAGGACGCTGCACAGAGGAATGCCCACACGAGTAGACGAAGACGTTTCATGTGCGGGATTATTGGAGATTTCTTAGAAAGGTGAGTGGGGCGCGTGCAGCGCGTCAAGCCGCAGCGTCTCCCGCCGCCGATGTCCCTCTTCACCTTCTAAGAAGAACTGCCGTGGGTTCAAGGGGCGCAGCAGGTCTGGCAATCCCGTCCCCCCGCTTTGCGAGGCCCGGGATCGTGATCGGGAGATGCCCCTCGATCGCGGCCTCGCCGAACAGCGCCCGGACGGCCGCGACCTGAACGACGTCCTGCGAGCCCCATGCGCAGAGGTACGTCGGGAGGGCGGGGAAGTCGCGCAGGAGGTACGGGCTTCCGAACGCGACCGCCACGACGGGCTTGCCGGAGGCGAGGAGGGCCGGGATCGCGATTCTTGCGGCGTCGGGGATCACGAACCTGCCCTGCCCGGAGCGCGCCCTCACGAACAGCGAGAGGAGGACGACGTCGGCGTCGCCGGCGGCCGCACCGGCGGCCTTCGCCTCGTCGGGCGTCGAGCGCGTGTCGAGGCGGACGATTTTCGCGCCCGGGACGCGCGAGCTGATCTCCCTGTTGAGCGTCCCGGCCGGCCCGTTGAGCGTCGGTTCGTCCGCGACGACGAGGGAGAGGAGTTTCCCGTCCCTCCCGAGCGGGAGGACGCCCGCGTCCACGCGCACGAGCGTCATCGAGCGGCGCGCGATCTCGGCCTCGAGGTCCTCGTGCGCGCGCGTCCCGACGATCGTCGCGATCTTCGCGACGGCCGGGACGCCCTTGTCGTAGAGCTCGAGACGCTTCTTGGCGTCGAGAATGCGCCGGACGCTCTCGTCGATCCGCGATTCGGGGATGCGGCCCGACCGGACGGCGGCGATCACGGTCTTGACGGCGGCGTCCGTGTCGCTCGACAGGAGGATCTGGTCGGCTCCCGCGAGGATCGCGCGGATCGCGGCCTCGCCCGGCTCGTAGTAGGAGGTGATGCCGCCCATCCGCATCGCGTCCGTCACGACGAGGCCCTCGAAGCCGAGCTCCTTCCGCAGGACTCCGGTCACGATGGGGGCCGAGAGCGTGGCGGGGACCGCGCCGGACGGGGCCGCGACGACGTCCCCGATCGCGTCGACCGGCCGCGGCGGGTGCGCGAGAGCCGACACGGTCGTGGAATCGAGGGCGGGGACGGAGACGTGCGCGATCATGACGGAGCCGGCGCCCGCGGCGATCCCGGCGCGGAACGGGACGAGCTCGACGGATTCGAGCCGCGCCCGGTCGGCGGACACGGTCGCGAGCGAACGGTGCGAGTCCTCGGCGGTATCGCCGTGGCCGGGGAAGTGCTTCAGCGTCGCGAGGACGTGTCCGGACTGCAGGCCGCGAACGGTCGCCGCGACGTAGCGCGCGACGTCGGCCGGATCCTCGCCGAAGCTCCTCACGTTGATGACCGGGTTGTCGGGATTCACGTTCACGTCCGCGACCGGGGCGAAGACCTGAGCGACGCCGATCGCGCGCGCCTCCTCGGCAGTCGCGCGGCCCTGGCGCTCGGCCAGGGACGGGTCTCCGGTCGCGGCGATCGCCATCGCCCAGGGGCCATATGTTGCGTCCTCGAAGCGCATGCCCGACCCGGCCTCGAGATCGGCCGAGACGAGGAGAGGTGTGGGGGCCATCTCCTGCAGCTTCTGGATCAGGACCGCGGCCCCGTAGACGGTGGAGCGGGAGGAGAGGATCACGCCGCCGACGCGGTTGTCCACGACGTAGTGCCGGAGCGTCTGAAATGCGGCGGCATCCTCGCTCATGAACGCCCCTCTCGCTTCGACGACGAAGAGCTGGCCGACCTTGTCCGCGAGGGGCATCGCGGAGACGCGGAGCGGCGGGACGGGACCCGGCGCCCGCATCGGGGCCGGGGGCGCGACGCAGGCGCCCGCGAGCGCCGCGAGGAGGACGGCGGCAGTCAGGGCGGGTCGGCGCATGGCACCTCGTTCACGCGGGAATCTCATCGCGGAAAAGATCGCCGAGCGTGCCCCGCCGGCGGATCAGCGTCGCCGCGTCGCCGTCCACGAGGACCTCGGCGGGGAGCGGGCGGGCGTTGTAGGTGGACGCCATCGCGAAGCCGTACGCGCCCGTGTCGAGGAAGACGACGTGGTCGCCCGCCGAAGGGAGCGGGAGCGTGCGGGCCTCGGCGAGGATGTCGCCGGTCTCGCAGACGTCGCCCGCGACGTCGAGGAGACGCCGGGGGGCCGGCGAGGCGCTCACGACCCGCGCGCGGTGCCAGGCGCCGTAGAGCGCGGGCCTGAGAAGCGTGTTCGATCCCGCGTCCACGTTCACGAACGTCCGGAGTGGCGTGGTCTTGACGGTGTTCACGTGCGTGACGAGGAAGCCCGACGGCGCGACGAGGAAGCGCCCGGGCTCGAGCCAGAGCGCCGGCTCGTACCCGGCCGCGGCGACGCCTTCCTTCCAGATCGGCTGGAGGGCGGCCGCGAGCGTCTCGGGGCTCATCACGCGTTCGCCGTCCCGGTACGGAACGCCGATGCCGCCCCCGAGGTCGACGAACTCGAGCCGGATCCCGAGCGCCTCCCTCAGCTCCTTCACGAACGCCAGCATCTTGCGGGCGGTCTTCTCGTAGCCCGCGGGGTCTGCGATCTGCGAACCGATGTGGCAGTGGATGCCGGCGATGGCGATGCCCGGCAGATCCTTCGCGCGCGCGTAGGCGCGGAGCGCGTCGCCGCCGTCGAGGTGGACGCCGAACTTCGACTCGGGAATCCCCGTGTTGATGTGGTGGAGCGTGTCCGGGTCGACGCCGGGGTTGAGCCGGAACGAGAGCCGGACGGTCCGGCCCGCCCTCACGGCGGCGGCGGACGCCTGTTCGAGCTCGTCGCGGGAGTCCGCGTTCAGACCGGCGCCGAGCTCGATCGTCCTGGCGATCTCGGCCGGCGTCTTCGACGAGCTCGTGAAGAGGACGTCCTCGCCCCGCCATCCGGCGCGCAGGGCGGTTTCGATCTCCCCGAGCGAGACGACTTCGGGGAAGGCGCCCTCGGCGCGGAGGATCCGCCCGATCGCGAGGCTCCCGTTCGCCTTCAGCGCGTAGTGGAGCCTGAGCTTCGGGAACCGCGGCGCGAAGGCGTCCCTCAGCGCGCGGAACCCCGACGAGATGGTGGCGGCGTCGTAGACGTAGAGCGGCGTCCCGAACTCGCCGGCGAGCCGGGCGACGGCGGAGAGGGCGGCGGGGTCGGAGGCGCGGTCGTCGCGAAGGGCTTCGAGGCCCTCGTGGAGCGTGTGCTGCGGCATCGGGAGCCGCATTCTGCCACCGCCGGCGTTCGGGGTAGGATGAAGGCGATGCACGTGGAAGTCCGTCGGCTCGGGGACGTCGTGATCGTGGATCTGCAGGGTCGCCTGCTCGCGGGAATCGGCGACGAGATCCTCCGGAACGTCGTGAACGAGCTTCTCGCGGAGGGCTGGAAGAAGATCCTCCTGAACCTCTCCGGCGTGACCGCGATCGACAGCGCCGGCACGGGGGAGCTCGTCGCGAGCCTCAAGATCTGCGAAAAGTTCGACGCGAGCCTCAAGCTCCTGAACCTGCACGAGCGGGTCCGCAAGAGCCTCCACCTCTCCGAGCTCCTTCCCGTCTTCGACGTGTTCGACGACGAGACGGCGGCCCTCCAGCACTACGCCTAGGAAGGTCCGCGGGGCCGGGGGGGTAGACTTCCGTCCGTGAGAGGCTTTCTCAGCCGCGCCGCCGTCTTCGTCCTGGTCGCGCCGCTGGCGCTGGGCGGGGCGTTCGGCCACGTCGACGGCATCGAGGCGCTCTCGCACGGCACCCAGCTCTTCGCGCCCGACCATCCGAACCATGCGCCGTTCGTCCCGCAGCCCGAGCACGCGTGCGCCGCGTGCGCCGTCGCGAACCTCCTGGCGCCCGCCCCCGCCCCCGTCTTCCTGGCGCCACCCGCGTCGCGCCCTTCTTCCGAGGCGCGCGCGGACTGCCTGCCCCCCCTCCTGCACCCCCGTCCCTTTCCGGCCGCTCGCCTCCCCCGGTCGCGTAGACGTCTTCCCGCCCGTGCGAACACGCCCGGGCCTTCGTCAACGCCTCGGAGGGAATTCCTTTGAAAGTAGAGAGAAGCAGGCGCTCCGCTCCGCGCCTCGTCCTGTTCGCAGAAATCTTCTTCTTCTCGCTTGCGGCCGGTTCGGCGGGCGCCCAGACCGCCCAGACGGGAAACGTCTTCAACCCGAACATCTCCGTGATCGGCGACGTGCTCGGCTGGGTCGGGCACAACCCGGTCGACAACCAGCCGAGCCTCGAACTGCACGAAGCCGAGATCGGCCTGCAGGCGATCGTCGACCCATACGCCCGCGCGGACTTCTTCGTGACGTTCGGGAGCCAGACGGGCGACGTCTCCATCGAGGAGGGCTACATCACCTTCCTGAACCTCCCCGGCGACTTCCTCGTGAAGGCCGGGAAGCTCAAGGGCGCGTTCGGGAAGGTCAACACGGAACACCTCCACGTCCGCCTCTTCGCGGACACGCCCCTCTTCATGACGAACCTCCTCGGCACGGAGGACGGGATCGAGGACGCGGGCGTCTCGGTCTCGCGGCTCATCCCGATGCCGGCCGAGATCTTCCTCGAGGCGACCGCGCAGCTCTTCCAGGGGACGTCGACGGAACTCTTTCAGGCGCACAGCCGCAACGACGTCGAGCCCCTCTTCCATCTCAAGGCGTACCGCGACCTGTCCGAGTCGACGAACCTCGAGATCGGGGGCTCATGGACGCGCGCGAACAACCTCGAGGGGCCGGGCTTCACCACGGCGCTCACCGGTGTCGACGCGACGCTCCACTGGAAGCCCCTCCAGCAGGGCCTCTACCATTCCGTCCTCGTGCGGGGCGAGTGGATGCTCTCCGATCGCCAGATGGCCTCCGGGACGACGGTCCACGCGGCGGGCGGGTACCTCCTCGGACAGGTCCAGCTCGGCAGGCGCTGGTTCGCGGGCTGGCGCCACGACGAGTGCGACCACGGCGACGACGCCTCGCTCCACGACCGGGGCGACTCGGCGATCCTGACGTTCTGGCCGTCGGAGTTCTCGCAGGTCCGCACCCAGCTCCGCCGCAACCGGTACGAGCGCACGGACGGCGCCGTGACGGCGACCGAGCTCCTCATCCAGCTCCAGTTCGTCATCGGCGCGCACGGCGCGCATCCGTTCTAGGGAGAAAGAAGATGAAGATGAAGACGAAGAAAAGAGAAGATTTTCCGAGAAGGTCAATGGGGCCGCTCGCACAGGCCAAGGCAGCGCCAGGCGGCGCCGTCGGCGCGGCGTGCATCGGGCACCTTCTCAGAAATCTCTCCCTGTTCCCTCTCTCGTTCTCCCTCTTGCTCATCGTCTCGGCGCTCCTCGCGCCTGCCGCCGAGGCGAAGAAGCTGAAGGTCGTCACGACGCTGTCGGACTTCGCGTCGCTCGCGGCGACGATCGGCGGGGACCGCGTCGAGGCCGAGTCGATCGCGAAGGGCTACCAGGATCCGCACTTCGTCGAGCCGAAGCCGTCCTTCATCCTGAAGCTGCACGACGCGGACATGCTGGTCGTCGCGGGCCTCGAGCTCGAGATCGGCTACCTGCCGCCGCTCCTCGACCAGGCGCGCAACGAGAAGATCCGGCCGACGGGCGCGGGGTACCTCGACGCGTCCGTCGGGTGCGACATCCTCGACCGGCCCACGGGGCAGGTCACTCGCGCGATGGGCGACGTGCACCCGTACGGGAACCCGCACTACTGGCTCGACCCGAACAACGGGCGCGTGATCGCGCGCGCGATCGCCGCGAAGCTCACGGCGCTCGACCCGTCGGGCGCGGCGGCATTCGCGAAGAACCTCGCGGACTTCGAGGCGGTTCTGACGGCCGCCGAGGCCCGCTGGACGGCGCGCCTCGCCCCGTTCAAGGGGACGAAGATCGTCACGTACCACGCATCGTGGCCGAACTTCGCGAAGGCGTTTTCCCTCGACGTCGTCGGGTTTCTCGAGCCGAAGCCGGGCATCCCGCCGACGCCGCAGCACAAGCTCGAGATCATCAACCTCATGAACGCGCAGAAGGTCCCGATCATCCTCATGGAGGTCTACTTCGACAAGAAAGACCCGGACTTCGTCGCGTCGAAGACGGGCGCGACGGTCGTCGTGATCCCGCCGTCCGTCGGCGGCGTGCCGGCCGCGAAGGACTACATCTCGCTCTTCGACGTCGACGTCGAGAAGATCGCCACCGCGCTGGAGAAGAGGAAATGACCGTCTTCGAGATCCTTTTGCCCGCGTTCGTCGCGAGCCTCATCCTGACCGGAATCCACTCCTACCTCGGCGTCCACGTCGTCGAGCGGGGCGTCATCTTCGTCGACCTCTCGCTCGCGCAGATCGCGGCGCTCGGCGGGACGGTCGGGTACCTCGCGGGTTACGAGATGCACTCGAACGGCGCGTACGTGTTCTCGCTCGCGTTCACGCTCCTCGGCGCCGCGATCTTCGCCTTCACGAAGACGCACCGGAAGACGCGGATCCCGCAGGAGGCGATCATCGGCATCGCGTACGCGGTCTCGGCGGCGCTCGCGGTCCTCGTCATGTCCAAGGCGACGCGCGAGACCGAGCACCTCAAGGAGATGCTCGTCGGGAACATCCTGTCGACGTCCTGGTCCGACCTGGGCAAGACGGCGGTGCTGTACGCGCTCGTCGGGGCGTTCCACTTCGTCTTCCGCGAGCGCTTCCTCCTGATCTCGCGCAACGAGCCCGAGGCCGTCCGACGGGGCTGGAACGTCAGGTTCTGGGACTTCCTCTTTTACGCGTCGTTCGGGTTCGTCGTGACGAGCTCGGTCGCGATCGCGGGCGTTCTCCTCGTGTTTTCGTTCCTGATCGTGCCGTCCGTCGCCGCGATGCTCTTCTCCGAGCGCCTGGGCGTGCGCCTCGCGATCGGCTGGACGATGGGCGTCATCGTGTCTGCTGTCGGAGTCTGGCTCTCGTTCACGCTCGACCTCCCGACAGGCGCGGCGATCGTCGCGACGTTCGGGGCGGCCCTCCTGGTCCTCGCGGCCGTCCGCCGGTTCGTCCCCGGTCCGTGGAGGACCGCCGCAGCCTAGGAGGCACGGCCGCGGCGGCCCAGAGAGCCTCTCGTTCTTAGAATGCGTACTTGACGCGTCCCGCAAACGTGCGCGGCGGGATCACGTGCGTTCCTCCGAACGTGGACAGGAAGTTGTAGAGGCCCTGAGCGTCGAAGGCGTTGAGGAGGTCGAACTGGAGTTCGGCCGGGATCCCGTACTTCTGGAGCCGGGCTCCGAGGGAGAAGCTCCAGACCGTGCGGGACTTGACCCGCTGCGGATCCTCGTTGTAGCGGATGTAGGGGTCCGCGTAGGCCGTGTCCGGGCTCGAGAGAACGTCCGCGGGCGCACCCGCGTCCGTCACGAGACCGGAGTCGTAACGCTGGGTCATGCCCGCCCAGAAGCCCGTCTTTCCGAGGTCGTAGAAGAGTCCGACCTGCTCCTGGATGTCCTGATCGTGGTCGATGAGGAAGCAGCCTCCCTGGAAGGAGCTGAGGGCGTCGGAAGACAGGAAGAGGCCTCCGACGAAGGGGTTGCAGTACTCCGCGTGCACGTGGCCGACGGACGCGTACCCGTGCAGCCCCCCGAGGACGGGCGCGAGGTCGAGGCGCAGGTTCCAGCCCTGCAGGTAGCCGGTCGCGAAGTTGAGCGGGAAGACGATTCCCGTGTTGAAGAACTGGTCCTGGTCGGCCGCGTTGTGGACGCGCCGGTACCAGAGCGAGCCGTCGAATCGCAGCTTCGACCCAATTCCCTGCTGGACGCCGAAGTTCCACACGTCGTGGCGCTCGGAAACGTTGTAGAGCTGGCCGTTCCCGAGACCCTGGCTGTCCTGGATATCGGGCGGCGTGATCGACGCCGCCTGCGCGGACGAGGAGATCAGGATGTTCTCGTACTCGGGCGTGATGAACATCCGGTTGTAGGACGCGCGGAAGACGGTGTTCGTGGCCTTCAGGAAATAGGCAGCGCCGATTCGCGGGGCGAGCTGGTGCTCGGACACAAAAAGGTCGTTGTGGTCGTACCGGACGCCCACGTTCACCGTCAGGTCCTTCCAACGGATGTTGTCCTGGACGAACCCGGCGACATACGTGCCGGTGTCCGAGCCCGTGAAGAGGAACGGGCTCCCGCCGCGCGAGCCGTCGTAGGGCAGAAGGTTCGGGTTGTAACCGTCCATGGTCGGGTCGTTGTAGGAGGGATCCGTGATCAGGAACGAGAACTGCTCCTTGATCGGGAAGCGCTTGAGCTGGACCCCCGCCTTGAGCTCGTGGATTCCGACGGCGTCCGAGAGCGACAGGTTGATCCCCTGGTTCGCGAGCGAGCGGTTCTGGGACGCCTCGACGGGCGTGTCGTACGGGGACGAATACAGCGTGAGCCTATTGTCACGGGCGTAGACCTGCCCGTCGAGGATGAGCCCGTTCCCGAGGACGTTTTCGTACCCGAGGTTCAGGTTCCAGTCGTTCGAAACGACCTTCTGGTCCTGTCCCGCCGCTTCCTGGGAGGGGAGGTTCGTCACGTCGCGATCCGTTCGGCCGATGTTCCCTGTCAGGCGCCAGTTGCTCGCCGAATCCGCGGCGACGCCGTCGAGGCGCAGGAACGCGCGCAGCGTGCTGCCCGTGTTGTGGAAGTTGTCGAACGACACGGGGTCGAGGAAGCGGTCGGAGCGCGACGCATCGACGTCGGTGAACCACCCGAACCGGTCGTCGCCGCCGCCCGCGGACGCGGAGCCGGACGCGGTCTTGAAGCTCGCCGCGCCGAGCGACACCTCTCCCTTCGTCCCGCCCGAGCCGAGGCCCGAGCGCGTCGTGAGGTTGATGACGCCGTTCGCCTTTTCCCCGTATTCGGCCGGGATGCCGCCGGTGATGATCTCGATGCCCTCGGCGATGTCCGGGTTGAGCGAGTTCGAGAACGTGATCCCGACCTGGTCGCCGATGGGCTGGCCGTCGATCACGAGGAGCTGCTGGGAGTGGCCGCCCTGGAAGTGGTAACGGCCGTTCTCGTCGGCCGAGAATCCGGGAGCCGAGGTCACGATCGACTCGAAGGCGCGCCCCGGCATCGCCGCGGCGGTCTGCCGGATGAGCGACTTGTCGATGTCGGTGTGCGTCATGGACGTGTCGCTCTCGAGCTCGACACCTTCCGCCTCGGCGTGGACGGCTTCGGTGGCGGTCACGCCGAACCTCAAGACGACGTCTTTCACGACGGGGGCGCCGCCGCGCACGTCGATGTCCGCGTGGTAGGGCTCGAAGCCCTGTACCTGGACCGTCAGGTGGTACGGGTTCGGAGGAACGTTGTAGAGAAGATACATTCCGTCCGGCCCGGTCTTCGCCTCCTGCCGGTGCCCGCTGAAGTCGTTGGCGAGAACGACGACGACAGCGGGCATCGGCTGGCCGTCGGGACCGGTCACGCGGCCGCGCACCTGGCTCGGAGTCGGCGCGGCGGACGCGAGGCGCGCGGCCATTGCGAGCGACGCGACCGCGAAAAGAATGACGAGAGACGAGGCGCTTCGCGCCGTTCTGCGAATGAACATGAGAATGCGGCCTCCTGTGCCGTGCGGGCTGCGCGTCGCCAGCGGCGAACGCCGCGGGCTCCGCGAAGCGCGGAAATCACCTTCTAGGAAAATCTCTGGGTGACTCGGCTACGCCGCAAGGACAGGAGGAGAACGGCCGGGAAGCTCGGGAAGAGTGAGGGGGGGCGCCGCGCGCTCGACGTCAACCGCCGGAGCGAGGCGGATCTGGGGCGGAACGAGGTACACGGGAGCGGCCGCAGGCGGCACGAGGTTCGCCACCGCGCAGGCCGCACAGGGATGCTCTTTCTCGGGGACGAACGGAGCGTGGGCCGGATGATCGGGCGGGAAGAAGAACGTGCCGTGCGAGAGGACCTCGAAGCCGTCCACGTGGGAGAACGCGCCGCCGAGGACCAGCGGTGCGAGGGCCGCGAGGACGAGAATCCGGAAGAGCCGCCGCCGGGTCACGGTTGAGATTCTATCGCGCCCGCGCGGCGGCTCCACCGCCAACCTAGAAATCGTAGGAGATCTGGGCCTTCAGGAACGCCGGCGCGACGAGTTGCCCGGACTTGTCGCTCCCGCTTGGCGCGGCGTTCGTGTACTGGTAAATGGGGAATTCGACGTCGGCGTAGAGCCGGACCTTCCCGAGCCGCGCCTCGACGCCGGGTGCGAGCAGAAGGCGCTTGTAGCCCGAGTTGTCCGGGTCGGATGCGGCGCCGCTGTCGCGCTCGCGGTAGCTGCCGATCAGCTGCAGTACCGGGGTGATCCTCGTTTGCGATCCTCTCGTCCCGAGGCTCCAGGTCAGCCCGAGGGCGCCGTTGAGGTCGTTGCCGGGCCGATAGTCGTTCCGGGGGAGGAACGCGAACTGGTATCTCGCCTGCACGAACCACGCGAGCGAGTCGTCCGCGTTGATTCCGCCTACGTGATACGCGCCGAGCACGAGATCGGTACTGCCGGTGCCGGGCAGCGTGTCGCGGTCGAATTCCGACCCGCCGAGCGGACCGTTCGGCCCCGTGTAGTTGCCCGTCGGGAGCTTCACCCCAAGGCTCAGTCCGGTCGAGCGGTCCTCGGAAAGCCCCGTGTAAATCCCCATGAGGGTCATATCGCCGAGGTCGGTCAGATTCGCGGTGTAGAGGCTGCCTGCCGGCCCGGCGACGCTGCCGTCGTCGGTCGACGTGAACTGCCGGGCGTAGATCGGGAGCTCGAGCATCACCGACCACGAGCGGTTGATCATGACGTTGCCACCGAACGTGTAGAAGCTGGTCTTGATCTGAACGTCCGGGTTGTCCGAGGCCGGCGCCTTGGAGCTGCCCGCCCAGTTCTGGTTCTGGTTCACGTAGCTGTAGCGGAACCAGAGCGAGAAGCCGGTCTCGGAGTTGACCGGCATCATGGTGCCGGCGCCGACGTCGAAGACGCTGCACCCGCAGGCGCAGGCGAGGACGGCGTTCGGGGCGAGAAAGAGAAAAGCGGTGAAGACGAGGCACAGAAAACGAAACACGCTGGACGTTTTCACGAAGCAGGTCTCCTTCTGGGGAAATTCGGAGGAAGAATTTCTTAGAAAGAGAACGTGCGGGGAGGGGGCGCTTCTGGTTTTGGTACGCCCGTGCGCGGCCGGGTGGGCTGGAGCTCTGCGCTCCGGGTTGCGCTCTCCCTGTTTTCTCCCTCGAGGGAATTCTCCAGCGCCCTCTCGAAGGCGTCGAGGGGCGTCGCCGCGGTTGCCGGCGGCTCGCGACGGCAACTGCGCCACTCTGGTCCGTCGGCGGTCGCCTCGTCACTGCCCATCGCGCACGTGCCGTCTTCGCAGCACGCCATGCGGATGGCGCAGTGGCAGCCCCGGCGCGCGGCGCCCGCGGCCACGAGCGGCAGGACGGCCGCCACCGCCACGAGGGCGAGCATGAGCGCTGCGGCGGTGACCTTCATTCGGGGCATCGCGCGAATTCTAGAGGTTTCTTGTTTGAACCTCCTCTGATGGGACCGCGTCGCGGGGCCGCGGCCTAGAATCCCGGGCATGCCGACCAGCCGCCGCACGTTCCTCGAGGAAGTCTCCTTCGCCTCCCTCATCGCGGGGTTTCCGCTCTCCGCACAGGCCGCGCTCACGAAGTACGCCGAGAAGCCGCCGGAGCCCGTCTTCCCGAAGGCGCTCCAGCCCGGGATGACCGTCGCGCTCGTGACGCCGTCGTCCCCCGGGGCGGGCCTCGGCGACACCGACTTCGGCGTCGAGATCGTCAAAGCCCTCGGCTTCAAGCCGAAGGTCTTCCCGCACGTGGGCGAGGCGACGCGCTACCTCGCGGGTCCCGACGAGCACCGCGCCGCCGACCTGAACGCCGCGTTCGCGGACCCGTCGGTCGACGGGATCCTCTGCCTGCACGGCGGGTACGGCGCGTCGCGCATCCTCCCGCTCCTCGACTACGAGGCGATCCGGAAGAACCCGAAGGTCCTCTGCGGGTACAGCGACATCACGGCGCTCCTGAACGCGATCCACCGCCTGACGGGACTCGTGACGTTCCACGGCCCCGTCGGCTCGGAGGTCCAGACGGACTACACGCTGGCCGAGTTCCGGCGCGTCCTCATGACGGCCCAGGCCGCGGGCCGCGTCGGCGCCCCGCCGGAGCCGAGGCCCGGGCAGAGGGAGCGCGGGATCTTCGTGGACCGCGAGAACTGGATCTACAAGCTCGCGCCCGGCAAGGCGAAGGGCCGCCTCGTGGGCGGGAACATCAGCGTCTTCTCGACGCTCGTCGGGACGCCGTTCGAGCCGGAGCTCAAGGGTCGCATCCTCTTCCTCGAGGAAGTGGGCGAGGACCCGTACCGCATCGACCGCTGGCTGACGCAGTTTCTCCTCACGGGCAAGCTCTCCGGCCTCGCGGGAGTCGCGCTCGGGAAGTTCGCGCACTGCACGCCCGGCGACTACAAGCCGAGCTACGGCGGGCAGGGGCAGTGGACGTGGCAGGAGGTCTGCAAGGACCGCCTCGGCAAGCTCGGCATCCCCGTCGTCGCGAACCTCGTCTTCGGCCACGTGCCGGACAAGACGACGCTCCCGCTCGGCGTCATGGCCGAGCTGGACGGCGACGAAGGCACGCTGACGCTGCTGGAGCCCGCGGTCCGCTGACCGGACGCTGATGGCCGACCAGGACTCCCGCGCGGGCCTCTCGTACGCGACGCGCGAGATCCTCGACTGGCTCGCGAATACGCACGCGCCGCACGACGCGGGCGCCGCCCGGGCGTTCGACGCGCCGGCGCTCCACGGGATGCCGGCGATCCAGCTCGGCGCGTCCGAGGCGAAGGCCGTCGCCCTCCTCCTGAAGCTCGCTCTCGCGCGGAAGGTCGTCGAGGTCGGGACGCTCGCGGGCTACTCGGCGCTCGTGATGGCGCGGGCGCTGCCGGAGGACGGGCACGTCTGGACGGTCGAGTTCGACCCGAAGCACGCGCGCGTCGCGCGCGAGAACCTCGAAGCGGCGGGTGTCGGGCCGAAGGTCACGGTTCTCGAGGGAGCCGGCCTCGCCGTCCTGCCGACGCTCGAGCCCCTTGGCCCGTTCGACGCGGTCTTCGTGGACGCCGACAAACGCAATTACGACGGCTACGGCCGCTGGGCGGCGAGAAACGTCCGAAAAGGCGGCCTTCTGATCGGCGACAACGCGTTCCTGTTCGGGAGGCTCCTGGAGGATTCCGAGGAGGCCGCGGCCATGCGGCGCTTCCACGAAGAGGCCGCCGAAACGTTTGACACCGCGTGCCTTCCGACGCTGGACGGCCTGCTCGTCGGCCTCAAGCGCTGACCTTCCCGTCCCCGGGGGGATTCAAACGCATCGGTACCCGTTCATGTACCCGGGAGTTACATTCAAACCGTATGAACACCGACTGGAAAGACCGCTTCAGCTGGAAGATCTCGACGATCGAGGACGCGATCCGGACGATCCCTCCCGGCCGCCGCATCCTCATCGGCTCGGGCGCCGGCGAGCCGGGCAAGCTCGTCGAGGGGCTCGTCGAGCACGGCACGCATCTGCGCAACAACGAAATCGTCCACCTCATGACGCTCGGCAAGGCGCCGTACGTCGCGCCGGGCCTCGAGCAGCGCTTCCGCCACATGGCCTTCTTCATCGGGGCCAACGTGCGCGGCGCGGTGCAGGAAGGGCGCGCGGACTTCCTGCCCGTCTTCCTGTCCGAGATCCCGACCCTGATCTCGAGCGGGCGCGTGGGAATCGACGTCGCGCTCATCCAGGTCAGCCCGCCGGACCGCCACGGCTACGTGAGCCTCGGCGTCTCGGTCGACGTCGTGCGGGCGGCCGTGGACACGGCGCCGCTCGTCCTCGCCGAGGTGAACCCGCAGATGCCGCGGACGCTCGGCGACTCGTTCCTGCACGTGGACCGGATCGCGCACCTCATCCCCGTCGACGAACCCCTCATCGAGCTCGCCTCCGAAGCGCCGGACGACGTGTGCCGTCAGATCGGCCTCCACGCCGCGAGCCTGATTCCGGACGGCGCGTGCCTCCAGATGGGCATCGGCCGCATCCCGGACTCCGTCATCAGCGCGCTCGCGGACCGCAACGACCTCGGGATCCACACGGAGATGATGTCGGACGGCGCGATGCGCCTCATCCAGTCCGGCGTCGTGACCGGCCGGCGCAAGAAGCTGCTCCCGGGCAAGGCCGTGACGTCCTTCATCATGGGCTCGCGCGCCATGTACGAGTGGGTGCACGACAACCCCGGCATCGAGATGCGCCCCTCGAGCTTCACGAACGATCCGTTCCAGATCTCCCGGAACGACGACATGGTCGCGATCAACTCCGCGCTCGCGGTCGACCTCACGGGCCAGGTCGCGGCGGACTCGATCGGGACGCGCTTCTTCTCGGGGATCGGCGGGCAGGTGGACTTCATCCGCGGCGCGGCGCGCAGCAAGGGCGGCCGCCCGATCATCGCGCTCCCCTCGACGGCCAAGGACGGCACGGTCAGCCGGATCACGCCCGTCCTCGCCGAGGGCGCCGGCGTCGTCACCAGCCGGGGCGACATCCACTACGTCGTCACGGAATACGGCGTCGCCGACCTCTGGGGACGCAACATCCGCCAGCGCACGATGGCCCTCATCGGGATCGCGCACCCGGACTTCCGGGGCGAACTCCTGGCCGCCGCGCGCCAGCGCCGCTTCATCTTCCCGGGCTGACCGGAACCTTTCGCCGCGCCGGGCGTTTAAGGGGAGAGAGGCCCCCATGCGCAAGCTCCTTGCCGCCGTCGCCCTGTCCGTTTTCGCCGCCGTTCCGGCCGCCGCCGCCCCCTCGTCCCGGGACGTCTCGAAAACCCTGCCGCTCGCGGCAGGGGAGAGCGTCCGGGTCGACACGTACAAGGGCAGCGTGAAGGTCGCCGTGTGGGATCGCGAGGAGGTCGCCGTCGAGGCCCGGATCGAGACCGACGACTCCTGCGGTTCGGCCGAGCGTCAGGCGACGTGGGTGGAGAAGACGCGGGTCGTCATCGAGAAGGTCCCGGGCGGCGTCGCGATCACGTCGGACTACGACGCGCTCGAGGAGTCGACGTCGTGGTGGGGCAACTGCACGGCCCGCCCGTTCATCCACTACAGGATCCGGATGCCGAAGAACGCGGCGCTGAAGATCAAGGACTACAAGTCCGACCTCATCGTGAAGGACCTCGCGGCCGACCTCGAGGTCGAGACGTACAAGGGCCGCCTCGACGTGGTCGGCCTCGCCGGCGGCCTGAAGGTCGAGACGTACAAGGGCGTGGTGGACGCGGGGATCGTGCGCCTCGCGGGCGACGTCCGCGCCGAGACGTACAAGGGATCCATCGTCGTCCACCTGCCGGGCGACGCCGGCTTCGAGATCGCCGCCGAGACCGGCCGCCGCGGCGACTTCCGCTCGGATTTCGGGACGGCAGCCGATTCGCGCGGGCGCCGGAGCGGTCTCTACGCCTCGGGCGCCGTCAACGGCGGCGGGCCGCGCGTGAGCCTGAAGACCGACAAGGGAAGCCTCGCGATCCGCAAGGGCTGAACAGCCTACGGCCGCCGTAACCTTCCGGCTCGTCCCCCGTCATACTGGCGTGGACGCTGTCGCCGAGACGCGGGAGGGGTACGTGGAGCCGGACGGGATCAGCCCCGACCAGGAAGCGGATCTCGAGGCGCTGGAGCTGGTTCGGCTGGGCGACGAGTCCGGTGCGGCCCGGCTCTTCCAGCGCTGGTCCGGCCCCCTCCTGAGGTTCACGGGACGCATGCTCGGCAACGCGGCCGAAGCCGAGGAGGTCACGCAGGACGTCTTCCTGAAGGTGATCGCCCGGGCCGGCCAGTACGACGGCCGGGCGCCCGTCGCCTCGTGGCTGTTCGCGATCGCGGCGAACGCCTGCCGCGACCGGATGCGCCAGGGCGTCCGGCGCCAGAACGTGCCGCTCGACGCCGTCGCCGAGGCCGCCGGACCGGACTTGCCGGTGGACGTCCGGCTCGTCGAGCGGCAGCGGCGCGCCGCCGTGCGCCGCGCGCTCGCGCGCCTGTCCGACGAGCAGCGCGAGGTCCTCGTCCTGGCCCGCTACCACGGGCTCCCGTACGCCGAGATCGCCCGGTCCCTCTCGATCAGCGAGGGCGCGGTCAAGACCCGGATTTTCCGGGCGATGGAGACGCTGAAGTCCCTGTTCTCCGAAGGAGATTCCCCATGGAATGCCGCGAGTCACTGAAGGTCCGTGAATTCGTCCTCGCCCGCCTTTCGGGCGAGAGCGCCGGGGACGGTGCCGCCGCCCTCGCAGCCCACGTCGCGAGCTGCGCCGCGTGCGCGGACATGGCCGCCGCGATGGAGACCGTGTGGGGGCGTCTCGCCGACGACGACGGCGGCGACCTCGCGGTGACGCCGGCCTTCGAGGCGCGCGCGTCGGCGGCGCTCGCCGCCGCGACGCGGCGAAGGGCGAACGTGCGTCCGTTCCGGCCCCGCGGCGTGGAGTCCCCGCTCCTGAAGGTCGCGGCCGTCCTCATGGCCGGAGTCGCCGGCTTCTTCCTCGCGCGCGCGTCGGGCGGCGGCGCCCTCCCGGGCGCGGCCGGCTTCCAGCCCACGCCGTCCCCGTTCCGCGGAGGCGAGAACGTCGCCCTCGTGGCGAACCGCACGCTGGACGCGTCCCGTGCGGCTCTGGACCTCTCCGCCAAGCCGCGCCTCGCGAACGTCACGTACACGCCCGCGGACGCCGCGGGCCGGGTCGCCGTCTCGTTCGACGTCACGACGCGCTACACGGTCGTCGGCAAGCCCGAGGACCAGGCCGTCGCGAACCTGCTGGTGTCGCTCGTCTCCGGGTCCGCCGGGTCCGAGGGCGCGAAGGGCGGGGCGCTCGACCTCGTGTCCGAAGGGACGCGCGGAGGCGCGCCGGTCTCGCCTGAGGTCGTCGCCCTCCTCAGGCGCACGCTCGAGACGGACAAGAATCCCGGCGTCCGCAAGAAGGCCGCGGAGGCGCTCGCGCAGATGCCGCCGACCCCGGAGACGCGCGACGCGCTCGCGAAGGCGCTGAAGACCGACACGAACCCCGCCGTCCGCATCCTCGCCGTCGAAGGCCTCGCGAAGGCGGCCGCCGTCTTCAAGGACGCGTCCTCCATCGAGAGCCTGCGGCAGAAGGCCGCGGACGACCACGAGAACGGCTACGTCCGGAGCCAGGCCGCGCTCGCCCTGTCGAAGATCGAGATCTGAAGACACCTTTCCGGAATTGGAGCGTCTCCCTGACATGAGCACGAAACCCGAATCCGCTCCCGAACACCCGCGCCGCGAAGGGCGCGCCCTCGTCTGGGCGCTCGCGATCGCGGCGCTCGTCCTTTTCTCGCTGGCCGCCGGTCTCAGGGCCCAGGCGAAGGAATGGGCCGCGAAGGCGAGCCGCACGGAGACGTTCAACGCGTCCGGCGAGCTGAAGTCCCTTTCCGTCGAGACGGTCAACGGCCGCGTCGAGGTCGTCGCCGGGCCGGCGTTCCGGGCCGACGTCGACGTCGTCGCCTGGGGCGCGACCGACGCCGACGCGAAGAAGAATCTCGGCGACGTCAAGGTCCGCTTCGAAAACGAGAACGGGAACATCTCCCTCTACACGGAGGAGCCGGGCATCCACGTGCGACGCTCCGGCCACGGCTGGAACGTGCAGAGCCACGACGACCGCGACTGGCGGAGCGAGACGAAGTACCGGATCACGGTGCCGGCGTCGCTCCGCGTGGACGTCTCCGCCGTGAACGGCGCCGTGAACGTGACCGGCGTCGCGGCGCCGCTCGAGCTCACCACGGTGAACGGGAAGATCACGGTCGCGGGCGGCCGGCGCGACGCGAAGCTCAACACGGTGAACGGCGCGATCGAGGCCGCGTTTTCCGAGTTGCCGAAGGGCGCAATCCTCGACGTCCGGACCGTGAACGGCGGGATCGTCCTGACGCTGCCGGCGAAGGCGGGGTTCCACCTCGAGGGGCACACGATGAGCGGCGAGATCTTCTCGAGCTTCGGCTTCCCGGTCGCCACCGCGTCCGACGAGTCCGTCGAGCGCGACGAGGTGAACGCCGCGCGCGAGAAGATCCGGGCCGAGCAGCGCAAGCTCCGCGAGGAGATGCGCAGGAAGGACCAGGAGAAAGCCCGCAAGGATCAGGAAAGGGCCCGGAAGGACCAGGAAAAGTCTCTGAAGGACCAGTCCGGCGACGAGGACGTCGTGATCGACCTCTCGGAGCTGAACGAGGCGATGGGCGAGCTGAACCGGGAGATGGAGAACCTCGGCCGCGAGATCTCGCGGAGCATCACGGTGAACCTGAACCGCGCCTACGAAGGCACGGTCGGCGACGGCGGCGCCTCGGTGCACGTCTCGAACCTGAACGGCCGCATTCTGGTCCTCGCCGAGGGGACGACCGAGGCCCAGGCGAAGCGCCTCACGTCGCCGCGCTCGACCCGCGTCGTGACCGTTCCGCCGGTGCCGAACATCCCGCGCATCGTCGTCCGCGAGCACGTGATGCCGGCGCCACCCGTGGCGGCGGCCCCTCCGGTCACCGCCATGGCCCCGCCTGCGATCGCAGCGGCCCCGGCCGCCCCGATCCCGCCCGACCCGTGGGGCCGTTCGATCGTCGTGGGCGACGTCGCGGGGGACTATGCGCCGGCGATCGCCTCGGGCGACGTGACGGTCGGGAAGGTCTCCGGCCGCGTGACGATCACGAGCCGTTCCGGCCAGATCCGTCTCGCCGGGGCGGGCAAGGGCGCCGAGGTCTCGACGGCCGGCGGCGACATCCGCGTCGAGTCCGTGACGGGCGACCTCAAGGCGACGACGTTCGGCGGCGACATCCGCGCGGGCCACGTGAGCGGCGACGCGCGCCTCGAGACGAGCGGCGGCGACGTCGTCGTCCGCTCCGCCGGAGGCTCCGTGAGCGCGCGGACGGGCGGCGGAGACATCGTCCTGAAGAAGGTGCGCGGCCCCGTCACGGCGCGCACGTCGGGCGGGTCGATCACGTGCGAGATCTCGGGCACGGCCGGTCCCGGCGGCGACCTTTCGACGAGCGGCGGAGACGTGACGGTGACGCTGCCCGCGAACTACAAAGCCGACGTCGAGATCCACGTGACGGGCGGCGAGCTGGATTCCGATTCGATCGTCTCCCAGTTCCCGGGAATTTCGGTGTCCCGGCGGTCCGGGCAGCTCTTCGGCGAGGCCCGGCTCAACGGCGGAGGGCCGAAGCTCGTGATCCGGTCGTCCTCGGGGGTCGTGACGATCAAGAAAGGCCCCGCCGCCTGACGGACCGGGCGCGCTTTGCGCCCGAGACTCGGTGTCTAAAAAGCTGCGGTTCGGACGGGATTTGCGTAGAATTGGGTCGAAGATGGGTACGGTGTCCTCTCCTTCGAACCCGCCCCGGCAGCCGGACGGGCGCGTTGCCCCGGGTGCGACGCCGGCGGGCGGGTCGCCTCCGCTCGCCGGGCCGGGGGCGAGCACGACATCGCGCTTCCGCTTCGACGACCGGCCCGTCTCGATGGGCCCCTCCGGCGCGGCGATCGTCCTGCCGCTCGTCGCCGCCGCCGTGGGCGCCTGGCTGTACTTCAAGGCGCCTTCCAAGGTCGGCGATCAAAGCCTCCAGCGGTACGTCGGCTTCGAGACGAACATGGAGAGCGTCGTCCTGAAGAACTGCGCGCCTCCGGGCTGCGCGGCCGTGTACCTGACGCCCACCGTCGGCCGAAAGTCGTCCGATGCGATCCCGGCGGCGGTCGCGCTCTCGGGTGAGCTCGCCGAGCAGGGCATCGAGTGCTTCCTCGTCATCGGAGGCGAGCCGATTCCGGAAGCCGTCAAGCGCGCCCGCGGGGTCCGGCGGCCCGTCGTCTTCGACCCGAGCGGAGAGTGGGCGAAGGACTCCGGGATCGAGAAGGCTCCGTACTGGATCGCCTGGCGCACCGGCGGTAAGGTGCGGCTGCGCAGCGAGGAACCGGTGACGGCCGCCGACGTGGCCTCCGCCATTCGCTGACGCGAAGGAGGAGCGCATGGCCGCCGGATCTCCCGGTCACGTCGTCCCCGACCGTTACCTCGAGGCCCTGGGCGACGCCGACGCCGTCGCGTCGATGGCCGAAGCGCCTGATCGCCTGAGGCGCCTCATCCGCGGCCTGACGGCCGGACAGTTGACGAAGAAGCCCGCTCCGGGGAAGTGGAGCATCCACGAGATCGTCGCGCACCTCGCCGACAGCGAGGTCGTCCTCGGCGGCCGCTACCGCTTCATCGCGGCGATGGACCGTCCCCCGCTGCCCGGCTTCGACCAGGACGCGTTCGTCTCGAACCTCGGCGTCCATCGGGCGACGACGTCCGACCTCCTCGACGACTTCGCGATGGCCCGGGCCGTGAACCTCGGGCTCCTCGAGCGCATCGGCGAGGACGCGTGGGACCGCGTGGGACTCCACGCCGAGCGCGGCGAGGAGTCACTCGGCCGCCTCGTCACGATGTACGCGGGGCACGACCGCATCCATCTCGCGCAGGTCGAGACGATCCGCACGGGCCTCTTCCCGAAGGCGGAGCGCACGGCGTCGCGAAAGGCCGCCGGGAAGAAGCGGCCCGCGAAGGCGAAGCGCCGCTAGAAGGTGCTTTCGGCCGTGCCCCGGTGAACCGGCACGGTGTCGCCCGCTTCCCAGGCCGACTCGGCGGCGAGCTCGAGGAACGCGTCGGCCCGCGCATGCGTCAGGATGTCGTGGGAGCCGCGCGTCGCGAGCGGCTCGGCGAGCAGCCGGGCCTCGTCCCACGCGAGGCGCGCGGGGTGGAACGCGAGGCGCGGCCCCCTGTTGCGGACGGGCGCCGTGAGCCGCGCGGGTACGGGCGGGGGCAGGGGCGGGAGGAGACCGGCCGCCGCGCGCAGCGCGGGCCGAACGAAGAAGTCGAACGCGACGGCCGCCGAGACCGGGTTGCCGGGCAGGCCGAAGACGAGCGTCGTCCCACGCGTCGCGAAGAGCACGGGCTTCGCCGGCCGGATCGCGACCTTGTGGAAGCGCACGCGCGCCCCCGCGGCCGCGAGGGCCTCGCCGACGTAGTCGTAGTCGCCGGCCGAGACGCCGCCCGTCGTGAGGAGGACGTCGACCTTCGCGGCGAAGGCCTCCTTCAGGGCCCGCGCGAGCGCCTCGGCGTCGTCGGGAGCGATCCCGAGGGAGACGGGCTCGGCCCCCGCGCGGCGGAGCGCGGCGAGGAGCAGCGGCGCGTTCGTGTTGCGGAGCTGCCCGGGGCCCGGGCGTGTTCCCGGCGGCACGAGCTCGTCGCCGGTCACGAGAACGCCGGCGCGCGGGGCGCGGGCGACCCGGAGCGTCTCCCGGCCGGCGGCGGCCGCGAGGACGAGGTCGGCGGGGGTCAGGCGCCGGCCCGCCGCGAGCAGCAGCGCGCCGGGCTCGATCACTTCGCCGCGGCGGCGCACGTGCGCACCCGGCTTCGGAACGGCGTCGAGCCGGACGGCGCCGCCCTCGACGGGAGCGGCGTCCTCGACGGGGACGACGGAGTCGCTTCCGGGCGGCATCGGCGCGCCCGTCATGACCTTCCACGCGGAGCCGGGCGGGAGGACGCCCGGAACGGACCCGGCCCCCGAGGCGCCCGCCGCGGCGAGCAGGGTGGGCGCCCGCCCCACGTCCGCCGCGCGCACGGCCCACCCGTCCATCGCGGTCGTGTCGAATCCCGGCACCGGCAGGTCGGCGCGCACGTCCTCGGCGAGGACGCGGGAGACGGCATCCTCCAGGGAGACCGCGCAGGCGGGCATGGGCGTCGTCGCCTCGAGCACGCGAGCGAGCGCCTCGGCGAACTCGATCACGGCCGGCATGCTAGCAAGGCGGCCCCGCCGGCGCGTGGGTAGAATCCGCGGACCGTGGAGGACCGTTTCCAGTACACGGGGGATCTCGCGCAGGAACCTCTCCCGGAGGTCCTGCGGACGATCCACTTCTATCGCGCTCCGGGCGTGCTCACGGTCGAGTCGGGCGGCGTCTCCAAGAAGGTCTACCTGCTCGGCGGGAACATCACCTTCGCCACGTCGACCGACCGCTCGGAGTCGCTCGGCGAGTACCTGCGCCGCAGCGCGCTCATCTCGTCGGGCGAGCTCAAGGCGTCCATTGGGCGCCTGGACCTCGCCGAGGGCCAGGGCCGGCGGCACGGCGAGCTCCTCGTCGAGATGGGGATCCTCACGGAGGCGCAGCTGCGCCAGATCGTGTCCGAGCAGGTGAAGGCGCTCCTCTACGCGGCGTTCTCGTGGGAGCAGGGCTCCGTGACGTTCGAGGTCGGCCGGTTCCGGACGGACGAGCTCATCCGGCTGGACCTTCCGACCCCCCAGGCGATCGTCGACGGGATCCGGCGGATGTCCGACCCGCGCCGGTGCGTCGCGCGCCTCGGCCCGTCGTGGACGCTCTTCGACCGCGCCGAGGCCCCGCCCGAGACGCGCGACGTCGCGTTCACGCCGGCCGAGGTCGCGCTCCTGACGCTCGTGGACGGCCGGCGCACGCTGCGCGAACTCATCACGATGGGGCCGGGCGACCTGGGCTCCAACGCGAAACTTCTCTACGCTTTCTGGGTCCTCCGCCTCATCGAGCGGCGCGAGATCCAGGCGAGCGGCATCCGCCGCATCCAGTGGAAGACGTCCGGCGGGGTACCCTCGGCGGGCGGCGACGGCGCCGGCTGAGGCGGCTCCGGAGCGGACGAAAGGAAGATCGACGATGCCCCTCTACGAGTACGAGTGCACGAAGTGCGGCGAGAGGATCGAGGTGATCCGGAGCTTCTCCGATCCGCCGCTCACCGTGTGCCCGAACTGCGGCGGCGCGCTCACGAAGCTCCTCTCCTCTCCCGCGTTCCAGTTCAAGGGCTCGGGCTTCTATCTGACGGATTACGGGAAGTCGGGAAGCTCGCAGGCCGGGGAGAAGGAGAAGAGGAGCGCGGGGAAGAGCGAAGAGGCGAAGGACAGGGGCGAGTCGAAGTCCGATTCGAAGGGCGACTCGAAGGCCGCCGAAGCGGGGGAGACGAAGAAAAGAGAAGATTCTTCGAAGGGTAAGAAAGACGGGGGCGAGGGCGGCGCGAGCGCGGCTCCGTCGACTCCCGCCGCGACGCCTTCCCCCGCGCGTTCTAAGAAGAAGACCAGCGATCCGAAATAGCCCCGCCAGGGCTCGCGCGGCGAGGGCGCGACGGTTCTCCCGGTAAACTCTCTCATGTCCTTTCGCGCCCTCTTCGGCGCTCTTGCCCTTGCCGCCTCGTTGCCGGCGTCCGCCGCGTTCGCGGCGGACGCGCCGCGCGGGACCGCCGGCCTCTGGTACCGCTACCCGCTGCCGGGCGCCGAGGTGAAATCCCTCGTCGCGGACCCGGCCGTGCCGGGGCTCTTCTGGGCGGGCACCGCGCAGGGGGGCATCTACCGGTCGGTGGACGCGGGGGCCACGTGGCAGAGCCCGCCCGAAGGCCTCGCGTTCCCGGGGTACGCGGTCACGTCGCTCGCGCCCGATCCCCTGCGCCCCGGCGCCGTCTGGGCGGCGCTCACGGGCGTCGTGAGAGGCGGGCTCCTCGCGCTCTCGACCGACGGCGGCCGGCGTTTCGAGACCGTGCGCCGGTGGGAGGACCGCGCCGCCTCGCGCGTCGTCGCCCTCGCGGCGTCCGGCAGTCGGCGCGTCGTCGCCGTCGGCGGCGACTACGGCATCGAGATCACGGAGGACGACGGGCTCACGTGGCGTCCGTCGGCGCCCCCGCTCGACTCCGGGAGCGGCATCTCGTTCCTCGCGTTCCACCCCTCGCGTCCCGGTGTCCTCTACTGCGGGAGCTTCCGCCACCCCTTCCGCTCCGAGGACGGCGGTCGGACGTGGAGACGGATCGCGGCCGGGATGGTCGAGGACACGGAGGTCTTCGCGATGGACTTCCCGGCCGCGTCGCCCGACGAGCTCTGGGCGGCGACCTGCGGGTGGATCTACCGGACGACGGACGGCGGGGGGACGTGGACGCGCTTCAAGGAAGGCCTCCTCGACCGCCGCACGCAGGCCGTCCGCGTGGACCCGCGGGACCCGTCGCGCATCCTCGCGGGGACGACGGGCGGGGTCTTCGAGAGCCGGGACGGCGGGAAGTCCTTCCGCCGGCTCTCCCCGGACGTCGTCGTGAACGCGCTCGTCTTCGACCCGCATGAGCCCTCGCGCCTCCTCGTCGCGACCGAGGCCGAGGGGATCCTCAGGAGCGAGGACGGTGGCGTCACCCTGACCGAGTCGAACCGCGGCCTCGCCGAGGCGCGCGTCTCGGCCGTAGCGCTCCGTGCGAACGGCCGGGTCGTCGTCGCGCGGGCGGCCGACGGGCGGAGCGGCGGCCTCTGGGAGGTCGACCCCGCGTCCGGCGAGGCGACGCGACTCGCGCTCCTCCCGCCGTCGACGGTCCTCGCGCTCGCGCCTGCGGACCGCGGCCTCCTCGCCGGGACGCCGGACGGCGTCTACCGGCAGGATGCCGCGGATGCGCCGTTCCGCCGGGTGCTCGCCTGGGGGACCCGCGCCTTCGCGCACGACGGCGCGGGGAGGGCCCTCGCCGCGACGGACGCCGGAGTCTTCGAATCTCGCGACGCGGGGCGCACGTGGGCGCGCCTCGGGACGCTCAGGTCGCGCGTCGAGGACGTGCGGCGGGGCCGGCTCGACGACGCGGGCCTGAAGACGTGGGCGGCCGACGCCGAGGGCGTCACGCTCTGGTGGGACGGGCACGACTGGGCGCGGCGGCCGCTCCCGGGCGGAGGCCGGACCCTCTCGGGCGGCTTCGGTCGCCCCCGCGCGCAGCCGCGCTTCGCGCCGGAGCCGATCGGCGTCGCCGTGGACGTGGAGAAGTCGATCCTCGTCTACCGGTCGGGCGACGACGCGGACGGCGGCGTAGCCCTCACGCTGCCCGAGACGGGCCTGAAGGTCGCCGGCTGGGCGGGGGACCCGCGCACGGCCGCCGGCCTCTACCTCGCGACGATGGGCCGCGGCCTCTTCAGGTTCGTGCCGGCGCCGGCAGGCCCGGCCGGGACGGCCTCGGCGGGCGCCTCCGCGGCGGCGCGCTGATCAGCGCCCCGGGATCTCCACCCACTTCAGCTTCGCGCCGACGACGGCACCCGTCGCGTCCGCGACGCCCGCGTTGACCTCGAGGACGGTGTCGGACTTCGCCTTCGGCGCCGCGCTCGGGCACGGCGCGGGGTCGGGGGGACAGGGCGGGAGTGCCTTGATCAGGTCCACGACGGTCCCGTCCTTCGTCGCGTAGACGAGGTCGAGCGGGAAGTGGCAGTTCTTCATCCAGAACGGCCGGATCTCGAGTCCCTCGAACGGAAAGACCATCCCGGCGTCCCTCCGCATCGACTCGCGGAACATCAGGCCCTGGGCCTTCTCCGGGTCGGTGAGGGCGAGCTCGACGGAAATGACCGTGCCGTTCGGCATCACGACGCGCGGCCCCGAAGCCTCGGAGGGCGAGGGCTTCGCGGCCCCGGACGCGGCGGACTTCGACCCGCGGTCGGCCGCGCAGGCCGACGCGGCGAGGACGAGCGTCGCGAGGACGAGCCGACCGGGCCGCCTCACGACCCGGCTTCCTCGACGACTTCCGGCGGCGCCGACTGGGATTCCTCGCCCTCCCGGCGGATCCCGTACTTCTTCGCGTAGTAACGGAAGGAGCGCTCGGACATCCGGAGGAGCTCGGCCGCGCGGATCTGGACGCCGCCCGTCCGCTCGAGAGCCTGCTGCATGAGGCGCTTGCCGAGCCACTCGAGGTACGCCTCGAGGTCGAGGCCGTCCGAGGGCAGGTCGAAGCCCTCGAGCGACGACGCGGGCGGCAGGCCCGCGGGATGGAGAAACGTGTTGGGGAGGGAGGCGGTCGTGATCACGTCGGAGGGCTCGAGGGCGACCGTGCGTTCGATGAGGTTCTCGAGCTCGCGGACGTTGCCGGGCCACGCCCAGGCTTCCAGAAGGCGCATGGCTTCGGTCGTGATGCGCTTCTCGGGGATCCCCTGCTCGACGGAGACCTTCCTCAGGAAGTGCCTCACGAGGTGCGGGATGTCGTCCCGCCGCTCGCGCAGCGGCGGCAGGAGGACCGGGATCACGTTGATCCGGTAATAGAGGTCCTCCCGGAAGGCGCCGTCGGCGACCTGCTTCTGGAGATCCTTGTTCGTCGCGCAGATGATGCGGACGTCGATCGGCTCCTCCGTGTTGCCGCCCACGCGGCGCACGACGCGCTCCTGCAGCGCCCGGAGGAGCTTGACCTGCATCGTGAGCGACGTCTCGCCGATTTCGTCGAGGAAGAGCGTGCCGCCCTCGGCCTCGTGGAAGAGTCCCTTCTTCTCCTTGACCGCGCCCGTGAACGCGCCGCGCTCGTGGCCGAAGAGCTCGGACTCGAGCAGGTTCTCGGGCATCGCGCCGCAGTTGATCGAGATGAAGGGCCGGGCGGTGCGCGCCGACGCCGCGTGGATCGCACGCGCGACGAGCTCCTTGCCCGTGCCCGAGTCCCCCGTGATCAGGACGGTCGACGTCGTCTTCCCGATCCGGTCCACGAGGTCGAAGAGGGCGCGCATCTTGCGCGAGACGCCGACGACCGGCCCCATGCCGCGGCCGTCGGCTCGCTCCTTGAGGGCGACGTTCTCCTCGACGAGGCGCTTGCGCTCGAGGGCCCTCGCCACGACGTGCTTGAGCTCGTCGACGTCGAAGGGCTTGGCGATGTAGTCGTACGCGCCCTGCTTCAGGGCGTCGACGGCCGTCTTCGTGGAGGAGTACGCGGTGATCATCACGACGGGCGTATCCCGGTGCGTGTCCTTCACCTTCTTCAGGATGTCGAAGCCCGTCCCATCCGGCATCTTGAGGTCGGTGAGGACGAGGTCGGGCGCCTCCCCGTCGAGGAGCGCGAGGCCCTCGACGCAGCCGCGCGCCGCCGACACGCGGTACCCGTCCTTCTGGAAGACGATCGTGAGCATCTCCCGGATTCCGGCCTCGTCGTCGACGACGAGGAGATGGGGGCCGGTTTCGGCCGTCATGGGACCTCCGCAGCGGTGAGCGCCGCCTCCGAGGATCGCACGCCAGGCGACGCGGGATCGCGCGGGAGAGAGATCGCGACGGTCGCCCCCCGGCCCGGCGCGCTCTCCACCTCGATGGACCCGCCGTGCTCCTCGACGATCCGGTGCACGATCGCGAGGCCCAGCCCCGTTCCGCCCGGAAAGCTGTGGGCGAACGGCGTGAAGAGGCGGCCGCGCTCCTCGTCCGTCATTCCGTGTCCCTCGTCCGCGAACGAGACCTTCCAGAACGGCCCCTCGAGCGTGGCGGTCACGGTGAGCGTGCCGCCGCCCGGCATCGCCGCGAGGGCGTTCCGCGCGACGTTCCAGAAGATCTGGCGGAGCTGGCCGGGGTCGGCGGGCAGGATGGCCGAATCGGGCGTGGTCCTCACGTCGATTGCGTGGCGCGGCGAGACCTCGTCCGAGTGCTGGAGGAGCGTCAGGACGTCGCGGAGCGCCGCGGGCGCGTCCACGGGCTCGACGGCGCGCTCCTTGGGACGCACGTAACGCAGGAAGTCCTCGAGGATCGAGCTCAGCCGGTGCGACTCGGCAACGACGATCTTCATGAGCCGGTGCTCCGGCGACTCGGAAGGCACGGAGCCCTGCAGCGCCTGGACGGAGCCGGAGATCGACGCGAGCGGGTTGCGGATCTCGTGCGCGATGCCGGCCGCGAGCTCGCCGACGGCCGCGAGCTTGTCCTTGAGGCGAACCTCGCCCTCGAGCCGCTTGACGTGCGTGACGTTCTGGAAGATCAGGATGCGGCCGACCGTGTATCCCGAGCCATCGCGCAGCGCCGAGGACGAGACCCCGAAGTACGCGTCCTGGTCGTGGATCCGGCGGGCCGTCTCGAAGCGGAGGATCTCCGAGCCGGCGGCCGCGATGCGCTTCCACGCCGCCTCGCCGACCAGGCCGAGCGTCTGGACGGGCCGCCCGACGAAGTCGACGGACGGCACGCCGAGGAGGTCCTGCGCGGCGCGGTTCGCGAACGTCACGAGGCCGTCCGGGTCGGTCGTGAGGACGCCGGAGGACATCGAGCCGAGAACGGACGTATGCAGGGCCTGGAGGCGCGCGATCTCGGACTTGCGCCGCTCGAGGTCCGCGCGCGCTTCGCGTAGCTTGTCCGAGGAATACGAGACGAGGAGCGCGGTCACGACGAATGCCCCGGCGTGCAGCGCGACCTGGCCGACGAGGCCGGCCGGCGTCCAGAGGTGGGGCGTGCGCTCGGGCGACGGGAGCGGGCGGAGGGCCCCGAAGTACATCAGGTCGACGAGCACCGCGTAGAACACCGCCGCGAGCCCGGCCGCGACGAGGCCTCCCTGTCGCCCGAGGAGGATCGCGCCGGCGGCGACGGTCCCGAGGTAGAGGAACGAGAAGCTCGAGTCGGCGCCGCCCGAGATGTAGACGAGCCCGGTGATCACGACGAGGTCGCCGAGGAGCTGGATTCCGGCGTTCGCCTCGGGAGGGACCCGGTCGAGGGAAAGGATCGCGGCGATCGAGATCGAGTACGCGAAGGCGGCGAGGTAGTAGATGTCGTTGAGGGGAAGGGCCGTCGAGAACGTGAACTGGATCAGGAACGCGGACAGGAGGATCGTCGACACGACGACGACCCTGAGGACGACGAACCCCCGCAGCATCGAATGCAGCGGCTCGAACGCGCGCGTGCGAGAGGAAGACACCTCTGGATTTTAGTTCTTCGAAGGAATTGGGGGGCCAGGGGGGCGACGCCCCCCTGCCGCCTTTCCTAATTGATCTTCGAAATGAGGTCGAACATCGGCATGTACATCGCGACGACGATCGTCCCGATGACGGTGCCGAGGATCGCGATCATGATCGGCTCCATGAGCTTCATGAGGCCGTTGACCGCGTTGTCGACCTCTTCCTCGTAGAACTCCGCGATCTTGTTGAGCATCGCGTCGAGCGCGCCCGTCTGCTCGCCGACGCCGATCATCTGGACGACCATCGACGGGAAGACCTTCGTCTCCCCGAGGGGCTCGGCGATCGTGCGGCCCGCCTCGACCGACTTGCGTACGCCCATGATCGCGTCTTCGACGATCGCGTTGCCGGCCGTCTTCGCCGTGATCTCGAGGCCGTCGAGGATCGGGACGCCCGAGGAGGTCAGGGTCGCGAGCGTCCGGCAGAACCGCGCGACCGCGATCTTCTTCATGATGTCGCCGATGACCGGCATCTTCAGGACGATGCCGTCGATCACGCGCCGACCGCGGTACGTCGCGTAGTAGCGCTTGAGGGCATACCCGAGGGCGAAGATGCCCGCGAGGATGAAGATGATGTAGCTCGCGACGAAATTCGAGGCCTTGATGACGAGGCGCGTCGGGAGCGGGAGCTCCGCGCCGAGAGCCGCGAACAGGGCGGCGAACGTCGGAATGACCTTCCAGAGGATGATGAAGACGACGATCGCCGCGACGAGGAGGACCGAGACGGGGTAGATGAGCGCCGTCTTGACCTGACCCGCCAGCTTGACGGCCTTTTCGATGTACGTCGACAGCCGGCGGAGGATCGTGTCGAGGATTCCGCCCGCCTCGCCGGCGGCGACCATGTTCACGAAGAGGTCGTCGAAGGCCTTCGGGTGCTTGCGCATGGCCTCGGCGAGCGACGAGCCCGCCTCGACGTCCTGGCGCACGGCGAGGATGATCTTCTGGAAGAGGCGGTTGTCCTGCTGGTTTCCGAGGATCTCGAGGCACTGCACGAGCGGCAGGCCTGCGTCGATCATGACCGAGAACTGGCGGGTGAAGATCGCGAGGCGCCGGGCGTTGACCCGCCCCATCCCGATCTTCGGGACCGCGAGCTCCTTGCCCTTCTCCTTGACGGTCGTGACGTCGATCTGGCGGCGACGGAGGTCCGCGATCGCGAGGTCCTTCGAGTCGGCGACGAGGACGCCGCCCGTGGTGGCGCCCTGACGCGTACGGCCTTTCCAGACGAATTGAGCCATCGGGTTCCTCCTCTGGATCAGGCGCGCCGCGCGACGTTCGCCGGCGGGGGAGCGGTACCCCCGGCGGCGGTCGTCGTCACGACGCCCGCGCCGCGGGCGATCATCTCGGAAAGCTCGTCCGGAAGCGACGAGACCGTCATCGCGAGCTCCTGCGAGATCACGCGGCGGTGGACGAGCGTGGCGAGCGACTGGTTGAAGGTCTGCATGCCGTACTTGTTCTGTCCGGTCTGCATCATCGAATAGACCTGGTGGAGCTTGTCCTCGCGAATGAGGTTCCGGATCGCGGGCGTCGGGACGAGAATCTCCATCGCCATGCAGCGGCCCTTGCCCGACGCGCGGGGGAGGAGGCTCTGGCAGAGGATCCCCTCGAGGACGAACGAGAGCTGCGCTCTCACCTGCGGCTGCTGGCTCGCGGGGAAGACGTCGATCACGCGGTTCATCGTCTGGACCGCGCTGTTCGTGTGGAGCGTCGCGAGCGTCAGGTGGCCCGTCTCGGCGATCCGGAGCGCGCACTCGATCGTCTCGAGGTCGCGCATCTCGCCGACGAGCACGACGTCCGGGTCCTCGCGGAGGACGGCGCGGAGCGCGTTCGGGAACGAGTGCGTGTCCGCGTGCAGCTCACGCTGGTTCACGATGCAGCGCTTGTGGGTGTGGAGGAACTCGATCGGGTCCTCGATCGTGACGATGTGGCGGGGCTGCTCGCGGTTGATCTTGTCGATCATCGTCGCGAGCGTCGTGGACTTGCCCGAGCCCGTCGGGCCCGTCACGAGGACGAGGCCGCGCGGCTTGTTGCAGAGCGTCTCGACGACGTTCGGGACGCCGAGCTCGCGGAACCCGAGGATCTCGTAGGGGATCTGGCGGAAGACGGCCGAGACCGCGCCGCGCTGCATGAAGCAGTTGCCGCGGAAACGCGCGAGGCCCTTCACGCCGAAGGAGAGGTCGAGCTCGAGCTGCTCCTCGAAGCGGTGCTTCTGGACGTCCGTGAGGATCGAGTAGGCCAGCTGCTTCGTCTCGGGGACGGTCAGCGGCGGGTAGTCGAGGGGGATGAGGTCCCCGTCCACCCGGATCATGGGCGGAGAATTCGTGGTCAGGTGGAGGTCGGACCCACCCCTCTCGACGAGCGTCTTGAGGAGCTGGTGCAGGGTCACCGCCATAGAGCTGTCCCTCCCGAGTACCCCGAAATGATACGCCAGAGGGCTGAGAAATCGTCGCGGCGGGCCGCCGTCAGGCCCGGGAGCGAAGGTCGAGGAGGCCGCTTTCGACGATCTGGCTCAGATCCCGATCCCGAAAGAGGATCTCGCAGCCGTTCTCGGCGGCGAGGACCGCGAGGAAACAGTCGATCGTCGAACGGATCGTGACGCCGCGACGGCGCAGGTTCCGGTGGAGGTCCGCCGCCTTCAGGTACGTGTCGATGCCCGCGGGCTCGAGGAACGTCATCTTCCGGAAGAAGGCCTCGAGCTCCTCGCGGTCGCGCCGGATCCCCTGGAAGACCTCGGCGGCGACGAGGCCGCACGTCACGACGTCGTCCTCTCCGGCGAGGAGACGGTCCACCGCCTTCGCCTCCGGAGAGCCCGTGCCGTTCAGGAACTCGGCCCAGGCGGACGTGTCGACGAGGACCCGCACGCGTCAGGAAGGCCGGGGCTTCCGCTTGCGGAGGGCGTCGAGATCCCCGGACCAGCCGACCTTGCCGGCGAGCTTTCTCAGCCCGCGCAGCGCGCGCCGCCGCGCATAGTCGCGCAGCGCGTCGTTGATCACGGCCGTCTTCGTCTTCCCGGGGTCGGCTGCGAGCGCCGCCCGGAGCGCCTCGTCGTCGATGTTCAGTGTCGTCCGCACGATCTGCCTCTGGATGCAGATAATAGCAGCAACTTGTCTGCATCACGAACGCGACGAAAACGGGAAGGAGAGGGAAAGGGGAGATTTCTTCGAGTGGTTCGGAGGTCGGGGCGCGGCCGGTGCGCTACCGGCTGCGTCGGCGCAGCCCGCGTCCTCTAAGAAGATCGTCCGGGTCTTTCGCCTTGGACCTACAGCACCGTCTCCCGCACGACTTCCTCGATCGACGTGAGGCCGTCCTTGATCTTCTGCAGGCCGGACCGGCGGAGGGAGATCATTCCCTCCTCGAGGCCCTTCCTCTTGATCTCGATCGACGAGGCGCCCGAGAGGATGAGCTCGCGGACCTCTTCCGAGATCTCGAGGACCTCGACGAGCGCGACGCGGCCCTTGTAGCCCGTGTTGTTGCACTTCTCGCAGCCCTTGCCCTTCATGACCTGCACGGTCTTCGCGTCCTCGGGCGTGAACCCGAGGGAGACGAGGACCTGCGGGGCGACCTCGGTCGGCGCCTTGCAGCTCGCGCAGACGCGGCGGATGAGGCGCTGGGCCGCGATGAGGACGACGGACGTGGCCACGAGGTAGGGCTCGATGCCCATGTTCATGAGGCGGTTGATCGTCGACGGCGCGTCGTTCGTGTGTAGCGTCGAGAGGACGAGGTGGCCCGTGAGCGCGGCCTTCACCGCGATCTCGGCCGTCTCGAAGTCGCGGATCTCGCCGACGAGGATGATGTTCGGGTCCTGCCGGAGGAAGGAGCGCAGCGCGGCCGCGAAATTCAGGCCGATCGCGTCCTTCATCTGGACCTGGTTGACGCCCGGCAGGTTGAACTCGACCGGGTCCTCGGCCGTCATGATGTTCGTCTCGGGCGTGTTGATGCGCGAGATCGCCGAATAGAGCGTGTTCGTCTTTCCCGAGCCGGTCGGCCCCGTGACGAGGACCATGCCCCACGGGCGGAGGATCGCCTTCTCGAAGCGAAGCAGGGAGTCCTTCTCGAACCCCAGCCTCGTCATGTCGAGCATGAGGTTGTCCTTGTCGAGAAGGCGGCAGACGATCTTCTCCCCGAAGAGCGTCGGGAGCACGGAGACGCGGTAGTCCAGCTCCTTGACCTTGCCCGCGAGCTTCATCTTGATCTTGATGCGGCCGTCCTGGGGGAGCCGCTTCTCGGCGATGTCGAGCTTCGCGAGGATCTTGATGCGCGAGGCGATCGCCTCCTTGAGCTTCGGAGGCGGGTTCATGACTTCGTAGAGGATGCCGTCGATGCGGTAGCGCACGCGGTACTCGCGCTCGTACGGCTCGATGTGGATGTCGGACGCGCTGCGCTTGATCGCGTCCGTCAGGATGATGTTCACGAGCCGGATGACGGGAGCTTCCTCGCCCTCGTCGACGAGCTTCTCGAGGTCGATCGTTTCCTGCTCGGACTCCTCGACGACCTCGAGCGAGGTGTCGGCCGTGTCGACGACCGACATCTCCTCCATGACCTTCTTGAGCTCGAGGGCGTGAGTCGCGCCGTAGTGGCGGTCGATCGCCTGCTGGAGCGCGACCTCGGAGGCGACGACCGGCTCGACGTTGTAGCCCGTCATGAACTTGATGTCGTCCATGGCGAACACGTTCGTCGGGTCCGCCATCGCGATCGTGATCGTGGCGCCCGTCTTGTTGACGGGGAGGATGTTGTACTTGCGCGCGACCTCGGGGGCGACGAGCTTCAGGACGTTCGGGTCGATCTCGAAGTGCGTGAGGTTGATCGACGGGACGCCGAACTGCGCCGAGAGCGTCTCCGTGATGTCGTCCTCGGAGACGTAGCCGAGCTTGACGAGGGCCTCGCCGAGCTTCATCCCGGACGCCTGGACCTCGACGAGCGCTTCCTGGATCTGCTCGGGCGTGACGAGCTTCGCCTTGACGAGGAGATCCCCGAGCTTCACGGCCATGGCGGGATTCTAGCGGGTTCCGGGGATCACCTTCGTGAGGCGCGCCGTGACCGAGCCGACGACCGGCATGACCGTCTTGGCCATGACCGGAAGGCGGCGCTCGTCGTCCGAGAACCAGAGGAAGAGCCTGCCCCGGTTGCGGTCTTCGGCCGTCTCGTTTTCGCGGAGCTGAGGCTGCACCTTCACGGCGGCGAAGACGCCGGCCTCGGTCTCGACGTTCTCCTTCTCGAGGACGGCGGCCCTGAGCTTGTAGACCTTCCCGCGCGAGAACATGTCGACGCGCACGTCCGTCCCGACGGTGAGAGGCTGGGATCTCAGGAAGTAGAAGGACGAAATGATGTCCTGGATGCGGTCGGGGAGGGGCGTCCGGTCGTCGCGCCAGCTCCCGATCCTCTTCGCGAGGTCGAATTCCTCGACCTCGTCCGACTCGTAGCGGCCCTCGCGGGCGTGCTTCTCGAAGCGCAGGGGCTGGAAGTCCCGCGCGTCGACCCACGTCTCGTACAGGTCGCGGACGGGATAGAACTTCGACACGTACTCGTTGGACGTCGCCGTCAGGGTGATCCGGTGAATCGGGACGCCGTCGGACGTCGTCTCGTGCGCGGTCTTGAGCGTCATCCCGCCGCCCTCGATCTTCAGCCACGCGATCGTGTAGACGAGGGTCTCCCCGTCTCCGAACGGCACGGCGAAGAGCCGGTCCTTCGGGAGGGCCTCGCGCGCCGCGACGACGACGGGCGGCCGGTCGGCCCCGGAGCGGCGGGCCGGAGCGAGGAAGGCGAGAGCGCCCGCGAGGCCCGCGGCGAGGGCGGCGGCCGCCCGGGCGCGCCTATGCCAGGAGAGGGCGGGCGGCTTCACGGACGTCCTCGACTGGCCATCGTCCAACCGAACGATTGTAGGTCGCGGTTGATTCCCGGAGGACGGCCGCGCGCGGGCCGACCGGTCCGAAACGCTCGGATGGCGTCGGCCCGAAGAGAGCGAGCGTCGGCGTCCCCGCCGCCGCGGCGAGGTGCGTCGGCCCCGTGTCCGCCCCGACGAACAGCGCCGCCCGCGCCGCGAGGCGCGCGGTGGACGCCGGATTCGTGGGTGGGGCGAGGAGAAGAGGAGGAGGAAGAGAAGAGGTTGAGGGGGAAAGAGAAGAAGACGAAGAGGAAGAGAAGATTTTCTTGGAAAGGGTAAGAAGGGATTCCGCCCGGCTCTCTTCACCGGGACCCCAGCGCAGCACGGGCTGGATCCCCTCGGACCCCAGCCATGCGGCGAACGCCGCCACGTCGTCCGCGCCCCACTCTTTGTTCAACTTCGAAGAAAAAGGCTGAAGCACCGCAAACGGGCGCGACCCGAAGCGCTCCAGCCACTCATCGACAGCGGGGTCCGGCCGGTCGACGAGGTGCCGCACGTCCGGCGTCCGCTCGAAGCCGCTCCTGCCCGTCACGTGCTCGGCGAGCGCGAGCATCTGGTCGAGGACGTGCGGGCGGGCGTCGCGGTCGACGTCCACGCGCTCGTCGGTGACGAGGCAGTTGATCCGCTCGGTCGCGGTTCGCGATCCGAAGCCGACCTTCCGCGCCGCGCCCCGCGCCAGGCCGGTCACGAGCGCCGACTTGAACAGCCCCTGTGCGTCCACGACGAGATCGAAGACGGGGGATTTCTTTGAAGGTGAATGCGGCAGCGGGGCCGCCGGCGCAACGAGGCGCGGCCCCAGCCCTCTTACCCTTCTCAGAAATTCCCGAATTTCTTCTCTCGTCTTCGCGGCGCGCCAGGCGCGCCGCCAGCCGCGCGTGTCGACGGGAAGGACGTCGTCCACGTACGCGGCGCCCTCGACGAGCGGCGCGAGCGGCGGCTCGATCGCCCACGTCAGTCGCGCGCCGGGGATCGTCCCGAGCGCCTTCGCGGCGGGCAGCGCGAAGAGCACGTCGCCGAACGACGAAAGGCGCACGAAGAGGATCTCCATCCGCGCGCTACGTTAACAGCGGTTGGGCTATGCTTGGCCATGCTCGACTCGCCGGTGCTGGTCCTGAACAAGGGGTTCGCGGCGCTGACCCTGACGGACGTGAAGCGCACGTTCACGCTCTTCTACAAGGGTCACGTGCGCGCGGTCCTTCCGGACTACACGACGTACGCGTGGGACGAGTGGCAGGACGTCCCGGTCCAGCCGGACGACGACGTCGTGACGACGCCGAACCTGGTCTTGAAGGTGCCGCGCGTGGTCCAGCTCCTGTCGTGCGACCGCTCGCCGCGGCACGAGGTGAAGTTCTCTCGCCACAACATCTACATGCGCGACGGCAACCGCTGCCAGTATTGCGGCAAGCGGTTCTCGACGTCCGACCTCTCGCTCGACCACGTGACCCCGCTCTCGCGCGGCGGCCCGTCGAACTGGGAGAACATCGTCTGCGCGTGCCTGCCGTGCAACGTGAAAAAGGGAAACCGCCTTCCGGAAGAGGCGGGGATGCGGCTGCGCCGCCCGGCCGCCAGGCCGAAGGCGACGCCGCTCGGCCTCATGTCGCCGCACCGGATCCACCCGACCTGGAAGAACTTCCTCGACATGGCGTACTGGAACGTCGAGCTGAAGTGACGCCGCCGGAAACCGAGAGGATGAGAAGAGAGATTTCTTGGAAGGTGAAGAGGGGAGGGGCGCGGGCAGGCGCCACGCTGAATCCCACGCTTCACGTTCAGCCAATGCACGGAAACGTGCAGCCGCCGCCCGGCGCCGCAGCCCAAGTCGAAGGCGCATCGCCTCCTAAACCCTTCTAAGCAAATCTCTTTACGGTTCTCTTCGGGCCTGCCCCGGAGCGATGGCAGCAGGGTTGCGCTAGGGGTTCCGTCGGTCGACCCCGGACCGGCCACAGAACGAAAGGGGAAAACGGAGGAAGAAATGAAGAAGACGCTTTCCGCTCTCGTTGCTGTCGCCGTCCTGTCTCTCGGCGCCGCGTTCGCCGAGGACAAGCCGGCCACCGCCAAGACGACCTCGGCTGCCGCCAGCACGGCCACGACGGCCTCCACGGCGTCCACGGCGACCCACTCGAAGAAGAAGCACAAGAAGTCCAAGAAGTCGACGGCCCCGGCCACGGCTTCCGCGGCTCCGACCACCGCCGCACCTGCCTCGACGAAGTAACCTTCGTCAAAACAGCTTCGAGCTTCAGCGCCCGGGCTTCGTGCCCGGGCGTTTTTTCTTTCCCGGCGGCGGATCAGGACGGGCGCTGCGCGAGACGCGCGAGCGCCTCGGCCACGAACCCGGGCTCGAGGACGGGCATGTCCACGGCGACGCGGTAGACCGGGAGCGCGAGCCTCCCGCCCAGCTTGACGGCGTCCTTTTCGGTCGTCACGACGGCCGTCGCTCCGGATTCCTCGGCGGCTTTCTCGATACGGCCGAGCGCCATCGGGCCATAGGGCTCGTGGTCGCGGAAGGCGAGCGCCGCCGCGGGAGCGATCCCCAGGCGCGCGAGCGTCGCGAAGAACGCTTCGGGGCGCGCGAGGCCGGCGACGGCGACGCAGGTCGCGCCGGGCAGGTCGGCGGCCTCGACGGCGAGACCCGCGGCGTCCCGGATGCCGAGGACGCGCGTGGCGGCGTGAAAGACGGGGACGCCGGGCGCCCAGCGGGCGGCGAGCTCGCGGGCCCGAGAGGCGTCGGCCTGCTCGGTCTTCGTCACGACGATGAGGTCGGCGCGCGCGAGCGAGGCGAGCGGCTCGCGCAGCCGCCCGGCCGGGAGGAGCGCGCCCCCGGCATCCGGCGCGGTCGCGTCGAGGAGGACGACGTCGAGATCGCGCTCGAGGGCGACGTGCGAGAAGCCGTCGTCGAGGAGATGGAGGGTCGTGGCGGGCGCCAGCGCTTCCGCGGCGCTCGCGGCCCGCGAGCGCCGGGCGGCCGCCACGATCGGCACGGACGGAAGGGCGCGCGCGAGGAGCGCCGGCTCGTCGCCGGCGTCGCGAACGGACGCGAAGCCGCCGGCTCCGTCCGAGACGACGACGGTGCCGCGGCTTTTCCGGCCGTAGCCCCGCGTGAGAATCGACGGCCGCTGCCCGCGCGCGAGGAGCTCGCCGGCCAGCCAGCGCACGAACGGCGTCTTGCCGGTGCCGCCCGCGGCGACGTTGCCCACCGAGAGCACCGGCCGGCCGGCGCGCCGGACGGGCAGCAGGCCGCGACGGTAGGCGGCCAGCCGCCCCGAAACGGCCGCGCCGTACAGGGCGGCGAGGGCGTCGAGCGGCATCACGCGGGCGCGCTCCCGTCGAGGAGCTCGAGAGCCGCGGCGGCGGCGCGGGCCGAGGCGCCCGTGCCCTCCGCGAAGAGAGCCCGGGCCGCGGCGGCCGCCCGCTCCCGGAACTCGCCGCCCGCGAGGAGAGGGGCGAGCGCGGCGGCGGCCGCCGCGGCGTCCCCCGCGGGGAAGACGGCGCCGGCCGCGGCGTCGACCGTCTCGCGGATGTTCTCGACGGACGGCCCGACGACGACCGGCGTGCCCGCCCGAAGCGGCTCGAGGACGTTGTGCCCGCCTTTGGGCGCGAAGGTCCCGCCGAGGAGCGCGGCGCCGGCGAGCGCGTACGCGCCCGCGAGCTCGCCCACCGTGTCGAGGAGGAGGACGTCGGCCCCGCCGGCCGCCGGGAGCCGCTCCAGCGCGCTCCGGCGGGCGACGCGGAGGCCCGCCTCGCTCGCGAGCCGGGCGGCGGCGTCGAAGTCTTCAGGCTGGCGGGGCGCGAGGACGAGGAAGAGCGGCGCTTTTTCCGCGAGGCGCCGCCGCACGTCGAGGACGAGGGAAATCTCGTCGCCGGCCGCCGAGCCCGCGACGAGGATCGGGCGTCCCTCCGCGAGAGCCCGCGCCTTGGGAGCGAAGGCGGGCTCTTTCGCCTCGGGCCTGTCGAACTTGAGGTCGCCCGCGACGGTCACGCGCGCGGCGGGGATGCCGATCCCGACGAAGCGCTCGGCGTCGCCCGCCGTGCGTGCGAGGACGCGCGATAGCGCCGAGAGCGGCCCGGCGAACAGGGCCGACGCGCGGCGGTAACGCTCGGCGGACCGCGCGGACAGGCGCGCGTTCGCGAGGAGGATCGGGACGCTGCGGCGGCGCGCCTCGTTCAGGACGACGGGCCAGAGCTCGGTCTCGACGAGGACGAGGAGCCGCGGCCGCTCGACCTCGAAGAAACGGCGCACGGCGAACGGGAGGTCGAGCGGGAAGGGCCGCCACGGAAGGCCGGAGGGCGCGAGGCGGCGGGAGAGCAGCCCGACGCCCGCGGGCGTCGTCGCGCTCATGAGGAGGGGAAGCCCCGGCCGTGCCCGGGACAACTCGGCAGCCAGCGTGAGCGCCACCTCGACCTCTCCGAGGGAGACGCCCTGGATCCACGCGCCGTCCTTGGCGCGGGCGGCTCCGGACGGAAAAAGGCGCGAGACGAGAAGCGGAAAGAGCGGGGCCTGGGCGGGTATGGCGAGGCTCAAATCGAGTCCGGACAAGAATTTATGGTGCGTCGCCACGCGGGAGCAGATTATACTGCCGAGCGGCCTGGAGGCCCCTTCCTGATAGACGAAGACGATCCCTCAAACGTAAGAGAGGCTGAAGCGATGCGTCTCGTCTCGGCCTCCCCGCGCCCCCTGGAGCCTGCGTCCGACGCCCTTGGAGAAGGTGTGTCTTCGCCCGGAGCCGCCGGCGCCGAGTCCCGGGCCGTCGAGACCGCTCTCGCCCTCAGGGCGCAGGAAGGGGACGTCGAGGCTTTCGCGGCCCTCGTCGAGCGGCGGACGGCCGGCCTCGTCGCGTTCCTCAGGCGCATGCTCGGCGACGCCGAGGACGCGCGCGACGTCGCGCAGCTCACGTTCCTCAGGGTCTGGGAGAACATCGGCCGGTACGACCCTGCGTGGGCGTTCTCGACGTGGCTGTTCCGGATCGCGGGGAACCTCGCGATCGACGCGCTGCGCGCGCGCCGCACGCGCCAGCGGACGGAGACGGAGAGCTTCCGCCTCGTGAAGGGCGCGCGGACGAGCGAGTCCGACGCTCCCGCGGCGCTCCACCGCGACGACGTGCGCCGGGTGTTCGAGGCCTGCGCGGGCGTCCTGTCCGGGACGCAGCGGCTCGTGTTCGTGCTGAGGGAGTTCGAGGAGAGGGACGGCAAGGACATCGCCGCGATCCTCGAGTGCCGCGAATCCACGGTCCGAAACCACCTCTTCCAGGCCCGCCGCCTCCTGCGCGACGAGATCCGGAAGCGGTACCCCGAATATGCCGGAGGCGGCCGATGAGGGTCCTGGTCTGCCCCGAGTCCGCCCGCGTGGTCACCGCCGTCCGTCTTTCCCTCTCAGAAGAAGATTCCTCCTCTTCGTCGTCCTCTTCTCCTCTTCTTCCTTCTCTTTCCTCCGAGCTGAAGGCGCATCTCGCGTCGTGCGGAGCGTGCGCCGCAGAGGCCGCCGCGCTCGACCCGACGCTCCTGTTCGCACCCCTTGCCGCGTCCGTCTCGCCCGAGCCGGGGGCCGCCGGCCGCCGGCCCGTTCCGCCCGTCGCCGAGGACGCGCGCGGCGTCGCGGACGCGGTCCTCGAGGAAGTCCGGCGCCGCTCGCGCGTGACGCTGCCCGTTCCGGCCGCGACCGCGCCGTTCGCGCGGCGCGCCCGCCGCCTCGCGCAGGCGGCCGCGCTCGCCGCCCTCGCTGCGGGCCTCGCGGGCCTCGTCCGCTGGGAGCGGACGCACCCCGCGAACACGATCGCCGGGGCGTCCACGGCGCGTGGCGCCGCGACCACGGCCCCGCCCGACGTCCCCGCGCGTCCGCTCATCGAGAGCGTGCGCGACCCGAGAGCCCGCGTTTACGAGTTCGCCGCGGCGTCGCCGCAGGAGCCGACGATCGTCTTCGTCGCGAACCCGAACGCGGACCTGTGACGTGACCGTGCGAAGCCCGCTCGTCCTGCGCGCTGCCGCCTCAGCGGTCGCCGCCGTGGCCCTCCTCGCGTTGTTCGCGCCTCCGGTCTCGGGCTCCCCGCCCGTCGTCGTCGTCCGCGTCTTCGCGCTCAAGCACCGCCAGGCGGACGAGGCGCTCATGCTCGTGCGTCCGGTTCTTTCGGACGCGGGCTCCGTGATGCTCGAGCCGAAGACGAACGAGCTCACGATCCGCGACACGGCCGCCTCGGTCGAGCGCGCCGCGCAGGCGATCGCGGCGTACGACGTTCCGATGCGGGGCGTCGACGTGGCCGTGACTCTCCTGAAGGAGACGTCGGACCCGAAGGACGCGCCGTCGATGGCGGACGCGCCCGCGGAAATCCGCGGAATCGGGGAGAACCTCAAGAAGCGCTTCAACGTGACGGGGTTCACGCGCCTCGACTCGGTCATCGTGCGCGGCGTCGAGGGCCAGCGTGTCGCGTACGTGATCGGCGGGGGCTACCGTCTCCAGTTCGTCCTCGACCCGTCGCGCGACGGCAAGAATCTCCAGTTCCGGGACCTCTCCCTCGAGCGCATCCACCGCGAGGGCGCCAAGGAGACGCGCGGCGAGATCCTCCACACGTCGATCAACGCGAGCATGGGCCGGACGCACATCGTCGGCGTGGGCAAGGACGAGGCCGCGAAGGGCGCGCTCTTCCTCGTCCTGTCGCCCGAATGGACGAAGCCGGGCCCGGGAATCATCTCGAACTGATGGCGACCTACGTCTGCCGACTGGGGCTGCCGGACGGCGCGATCGCGGTGCGCACGATCGAGGCGGCCGACGAGGGCGCGCTCCGCACCGAGATCGCGCGCCTGAACGCGCGCCTCTTCTCCGTCAAGGTCGCCGGGGACGCGCCGAAGGCGCTCGCGCCGGGGCGCGGGGCCGCGCTCTCACGCCTGTCCTTCGGAGCGCGCCGGCCGGTGAAAGCCTCCGAGTTCGTCGTCTTCAACCAGGAGCTCGTCGCGCTCCTGAAGGCCGGCCTCCCGATCGTGGCCGGCTTCGAGATCCTCCTCGAGCGACAGGAGAACGCGCGCTTCAAGCGGATCCTCGTGGACATCCGCGAGCAGCTCGTCTCGGGCGTCGCGCTCTCGGACGCGTTCCTCTCCCACGGCGACGTCTTCCCGCGCCTCTACGCGACGTCCCTCAAGGCCGGCGAGCGCTCCGGCGAGGTCGAGAAGGTCCTGAGGCGCTACCTCTCGTACCAGAGGATCCTCGCGGCGCTGCGCCGCAAGGTCACGGGGGCGCTCGTCTACCCGGCGGTCCTGATCGGGCTGTCGATCGGGCTCGTCACGATCCTCATGACGTACGTGATCCCGCGCTTCCGCGAGTTCTTCGCGGGCTTCGAGGCGGGCCAGCTCCCGATCATCACGCGGGTCGTCATCGGGACGGCGGACTTCCTGAGGGCGAACATTCTCTTCGTCGTCATCGCGCTCGTCGTGGGCGTCGTCGTCTTCACGCGCTGGAAGGCGACCGACGCCGGCCGCCTCGGATGGGACGCGCTCCTCCTGAAGATGCCGCTCATCGGGGGCATCCTCCGGATGTTTGCGCTCTCGCAGTTCGCGCGCTCGCTCGCGACGCTCGTCGGCGCCGGCACGCCCGTCGTCCCGGCGCTCGACATCGCGGCCGGCGCGGTCGCGAACCGGCGGATCTCGGACGCCGTGGCGTCCGTCGTCCCCCGCGTGCGCGAGGGCGCCGAAGTCTGGCGGAGCCTCGAGGCGACGGGCACGTTCACGTCGCTCGCGATCGAGATGATCAAGGTCGGGGAGGCGACGGGCGCGCTCGAAGAGATGCTCACGAACGTCTCGGACTTCTACGACGAGGCCATCGACGCGCAGCTCGGGCGCATCGTGAGCCTCATCGAGCCGATCATTCTCGTCGTCATGGGCGGCGTCGTCGCGACGCTGCTCCTCTCGATCTACCTTCCGATGTTCACGATCCTCTCGAACATCAAGGCCTGAGCATGAGCACCGCCCGAGCCGGTTCCCCCGACGCCGCCATCCCGCGATTCCTGGACGCGGCCTCCGAGGAGACCCGCGCCCGGCAGCTCGCCGAGCGGCTCGGCCTCCCGTACATCGACCTCTGGACGTTCCGGATCGACGCCGAGGTCTTCCGGTCGATCCCGCTGGAGTGGATGCTCCGGTTCGAGTTCGTGCCCGAGCGCCGCGACGACGGGACTCTCTCGGTCGTCATGGCCGACCCCTCGGACGTCGTCAAGCGCGACGAGCTCGAGGCCCTGCTCAAGGCGCGCCTCCGGGTCAAGGTCGGGTCGCGCGCGGCGCTCCAGGACATCCTCCAGAAGTCCGAGTCGACGCAACGCGTCCTCGAGGAGGCGACCGAGGAGTTCCGGATGCAGGTCGTCCGCGAGGACGAGGAGGGCCAGGAAGTCCTCTCGATCGACCGCATCACGGCGGACGCGAGCCCGATCATCAAGCTCGTCGACTCCGTCCTCTTCAACGCGATCCAGCGCCGGGCGTCGGACATCCACATCGAAACGCAGGAGCACGTCGTCGTCATCAAGTACCGCATCGACGGCGTCCTCTACCCCGCGATGGAGCCGATCGACAAGAAGCACCACCAGACGATCATCAGCCGCATCAAGGTCATGTCCGAGCTCGACATCGCCGAAAAGCGGGTCCCGCAGGACGGGCGCTTCAAGGTGCGCGTCAAGGGCCGGACGATCGACTTCCGCGTCTCGATCATGCCGACGGTCCACGGCGAGGATGCCGTCATCCGCATCCTCGACAAGGAGTCGGCGAACGCCGAGTTCAAGAATCTGCGCCTCGACGTCCTCGGGATGGACGCCGAGACCATGAGAAGGCTCAGGAAATTCATCCGGGAGCCCTACGGGATGGTCCTCGTCACGGGGCCGACGGGCTCGGGAAAGACGACGACGCTCTACGCGTGCCTGTCCGAGATCCAGTCCGTCGAGGACAAGATCATCACGATCGAGGACCCCGTCGAGTATCAGCTTCGCGGCATCACCCAGATTCCCGTGAACGAGAAGAAGGGGCTCACGTTCGCGCGCGGCCTGCGGTCGATCCTGCGTCACGACCCGGACAAGGTGATGGTCGGCGAGATCCGCGACGAGGAGACGGCGCAGATCGCGGTCCAGGCCGCCCTCACGGGCCATCTCGTCTTCACGACGGTGCACGCGAACAACGTCGTGGACGTCCTCGGGCGCTTCCTGAACATGAAGGTCGAGCTCTACAACTTCGTCTCGGCCCTCAACTGCATCCTGGCGCAGCGCCTCGTCCGCAAGATCTGTCCGCATTGCCGCGAGCCCTTCGTCCCGACCGCGCAGCTCCTCGAGGAATCCGCCCTCACGCCGGAGCGGCTCAAGGGCGTCACGCTCTACGAGGGGCGCGGGTGCATCGAGTGCAACGGGACCGGGTTCTTCGGGCGGATGGCGATCACGGAGCTCCTCGACCTGTCGGACCAGATCCGCGGCCTCATCCTCGACAAGCGCCCCGCGGCCGAGATCAAGAAGGCCGCGCAGGGCGAGGGCATGGCGTTCCTGCGCGAGAGCGCGATCAAGAAGGTCCTCGCAGGGGAGACGACGCTCCGCGAGATCAACAAGGTGACGTTCGTTGAGTGAGAAGAACCCGTTCTCGAGGTCCTTCTGGCGTTCGCCGCGCCCGCCGCACGCGTTCGTGCTCGGGCGGGACCGCCTCGTGTACGTCGGGCCGCAGGAGCCCGAGAAGAAGGCGGCGCTCGGCGCCGCGCCGGCGCTCCGCGTCGTCTCCCGGCCGCTTCCCGAGGAGGCCTTCGCCTCCGGGCCCGGCGACGTCCCCGTCGCGGGCGCGGCCGTCGCGGGCGCCCTTCAGCGCCTCCTCGCGGAGGTCGCCGTGAAGATCCCCGCCGCGTCCCTCGTCGTGCCCGACGGCTTCGCGAAGCTCCTCGCGGTCGACGTCGACGACGCGGACGCGCACCCCCGGGAGACGGAAGAGGTCATCGCGTGGAAGTTCGGCCGCACCTTCGGAGAGCCTGCCCCGCCGCTGCGCCTCTCCTGGCTTTCGGTCGGTCCCGGCACCGCCGGGACGCGCGTCCTCGCCCTCGCGGTGCCCGAGCCGGCGGCGGCCTCCTGGGAGGCGCCGTTCGAGAAGGCCGGGATCCGGATCGGCGCGCTCGAGACCGGCGCGTTCGCCATCTCGGCGCTCGCAAAGGCGGCCCCCGCGGGCGACTCGTTCCTCGTCTGGGACGACGGCGACACGGCGACCGCGCTCTTTTACATGGACGGCGCGCTGCGCTTCGCGCGAACGCGGCGCGTCTTCGGCGACGCGGGCGAGGCCCTCCACGAGATCCGGCTCGCGGCGTCGTATCTCGGAAAGGGCGGCGGGGGCGACGATCTCGCGGCGCCCTGCGCGGCCGGGCCCGCCGGGTCCTCCGTCGTCGAGGCGCTCGACGCCTTCCGCAAGGGCCGGGGCCTGGACGGCGCCGCGCCCCTCGTGCTCTCCGCCCTCGTCCCGGGCGTCCGCGTCGCGCCGGCCGCCTCCGCGTCCGACCCGGCGGTTCTCATGGGCCTCGGCGCCCTCGCGGGAGACCGCTGAGATGGCCCGCCGTTTCAACCTTTCCCGCCGCCCGTTCGTCGACACGCGCCCGGCCAACCTCACGGCGGGCGTCCTGGCCGCGCTCGTCCTCGTCGTCTCGTTCGTCGCGGCGCGCACGGTCTTCCGCTATTTCGACGACTCGCGCCGGACCCGAGAGGCGATCGCGACCCTCAAGACCGAGATCGCGCGCCTCGAGGGTGAGCGCGAGCGGGCGGAGGCCTCGCTCGCGCGCGTCGACGTCGCGGGTCTCACGGCGGACGTCGAGGACGCGAACGCGATCGCGCTCCGCCGCGCGTTCTCGTGGACGCGGTTCCTGACGCGTCTCGAGAAGACGCTCCCGGCCAGCGTCCGCATCGCGTCGATCTCGTTGCAGAAGTCCGCGGCCGCGGCCGGCGCGGCCCCGTCGCTCCGGAGCGCCTCCGGCGAGACGGTGCTCGTCGGCCTCACGCTCATCTCGCGCGACCCGGACGGACTGCCGACGACGATCCGCGCGTTCTACGCGTCGCCGTGGTTCGAGCGGCCGGCGCCGTCGAGCGAGGACCGGGGCGAGAAGAGCGTGCCGGAGGGCCGGCGCCTCGTCCTGAAGGTCCGCTACCGGGACGTCGAGGGCCGCCCGGCCGGTCCGGGAGCCGCGCCGTGAGCGCCCCGGCGGCCCCCGCGGCCGTGTCCGCCGCCTGGGCTCGGGCGTCCTCGCTCCTGCGGACGGCGCTCGACCGCATCCGCGGCCCGCACGCGTCGGCGTGGGGGATGAGGGCGCCGCTCATCGCGGCGTTGTCCGTCGTCCTCGCCGCGGGGATCGCGGTCCTCGTGACGTACCAGGGGTTCTACGACGTCCGCGTTCGCGCCCTCGAGGCGACGCGCGTCGAGCTGTCGGCGCGCCGCGACGAGGCGGCCGCCGCCGCGGAGAAGGTCAAGGCGACCGAGCAGCGCCTGCACGCGGTGCAGCGCGACCTCGAGTCGTTCAACAAGGACATTCTGGGGACGCGGAAGGAGCGGCTCGCTGCGATCATCGAGGACGTCTATGCCCTCACGCAGAAGGCCGGCCTCGTGCCGGGCCAGATCTCGTACGTGATGGACGACTCGCCGGGCGTCGAGCGGCTCGGGCTGATCTTCAACGTCCAGGGCCGGTACGCGGACCTCAAGAAGCTTCTTTTCTCGTTCGAGAACAACCCGCGCTTCCTCCTCGTCGAGTCGATCGGCGTCGCGACGGACGACCGGGAGCCCGACTCCCTCCGGCTGAACGTCGTCGTCTCCCACTATTTCCGCCCCGAAAACCCCGCGGCCCGCCGCGGACCCCGGGCCGCGGCGGCACGTGCCGCGCACCCGGCCGCCGAGCCCGCGAAGCCGGCGCCGAACGCGGGGGTGCCCGAGTGAGCGCGTCCGCGCCGCGGCCGAAGACGAACACGCGGCTGCTCCTCGTCCTGCTCGCCGCCGCCGCCGTCGCGGCCGCCCTCACGTGGTGGCCGACGAAGACGGACGACACGCCGTCCGGGATCCCGGGGTCCGAGCGCGCGCGGGTCGCCCGCGGTCCGTCCGACCCGTCCTCGGTCCCCGACCTCGCGCAGGTCCCGCCGCGCGGCGCGGCCGCCGGCGAGGTGAGCCGCAACGTCTTCCGGTTCTACGACAAGCCCACTCCCACTCCCACGCCCCTGCCGACGCCGCGCCCGACGCCCGTGCTCCCGGGCTCGCCGCGCTTCGTCGGTCCGATGCCGATCGCGCCGACCCCGACGCCCACCCCGATCGTCCCTCCCGCGATTCCGTTCAAGGTGATCGGGAAGTTCGGCGAGCGGGACCGCCCGATCGTCGCGCTCGAGGACGGGAAACGCATCATCAACGCCCGAGAGGGCGACGTCGTCGACGGCCGTTTCCGGATCCAGCGGATCAACCGCGAGTCCGTCGACATCTCGTTCCCGAACCTTCCGCCCGAGATCACCCGCAGGATTCCCATCCCGCTGCCATGACACGGCACGCCGAAGGACTTCGCATGACGACGACCCCGACCGACCGCGACCCCCGCCGCCGCACGCTTCACCGGGCGCTCGCGGCGCTCGCCACGATCGCGATCGCCATCGCCGCCTCCGGCTGCGCCTCCTCGATGGCCATCAAGGACGCCGAGCGTGAGGAAGCGCGCGAACACTGGGACGTCGCGATCCTCGCCTGGGAGAAAGCCGTGGCGATGGAGCCCGGGAACACGAACATCCGGGTCGGGCTCCAGCGCGCGCGGATCAAGGGCGCGCAGGTCCACTACGAGCGCGGGCGCATCCACCGCAATTCGGGTCAGCTCGACATGGCCCTCGCCGAGCTCGAACAGTCCGTCGCCCTCGATCCGACGAGCGACGCGGCCCAGCAGGAGCTCCGGAAGACGAAGGCCGACATCGAGGCGCGGGCGCGGGAGAACGCCGGCGGCACGCCGGTCGAGAAGGCGAAGGCACGGACGCGCGGCGCGCGAGGCGCGCCGCCGATGCTGGTCCCGTCGTCCACGAAGCCCATCGACGTGACGTTCCCGCCCGATTCGAACATCAAGAAGATCTACGCCGCGCTCGGCGCCGCCGCGGGCATCAACATCATCTACGACCCGCAGCTCAAGGACGACAAGTTCACCGTGGAGCTCCGGGGCATGACGTTCCAGAAGGCCCTCGAGACGACGATGCGGCAGGCGGGGCACTTCTACAAGGTCATCGACGAGAGGACGATCCTCATCGCGCAGGACACGCAGCAGAACCGCAAGGAGTACGAGGACCTCGTCATCCGGACGTTCTTCCTGTCGAACGGGGACGTGAAGGACGTCTCGCAGATGGTCCGTTCCATCCTCGACCTCCGGCGCCTCGCCGTGATCCCGCAGCTGAACGCCGTCGTCATCCGCGACACGGCCGACAAGGTGGCGGTCGCCGAGCGCCTCATCGAGGTGAACGACAAGGCGAAGTCCGAGGTCGTCGTGGACGTGGAGCTCCTCCAGATCAACACCGAGCAGCTCATCGACCTCGGGGCCCAGCTTTCGAATCAGCAGCCCCTCACGACCGCGACGGTCGTCCCCGGCGCGGGCAGCGGCGGGACGACAGCCGCCACGCAGCTCCCGTGGAACGCGATCAAGTCGCTCGGGATCAACGACTTCATGTTCACGATCCCGACCGTGTCGTTTTACTTCCTCAAGAACAACACGGACGCCGAGCTCCTCGCCAAGCCGCAGCTCCGCATCGCCGAGGGCGAGAAGGCCCAGCTCGTGATCGGCGACCGTGTCCCGATCCCGGTGACGACGATCAACACGCAGCAGGCCATCGGCGGGACGGGCGTCATCCCGATCACGTCGTTCCAGTACCAGGACGTCGGGATCAAGATCGACATGGAGCCGCGCGTCCACCACAACAAGGAGGTCACGCTCAAGCTCACGATCGAGGTCTCGCAGATCGTCAATTACGTGACGGCCGGCGACGGGTCGAAACAGCCCATCATCGGGACGCGGACGATCACGTCCACGATCCGCCTCAAAGACGGCGAGACGAACTTCCTCGCGGGCCTCATCCGCAAGGACAAGTCGAAGACGCGGACCACGATCCCGATCCTCGGCGACCTCCCGCTCATCGGCCAGCTCTTCACGCACACGAACACGGACAGCACGCGGACGGACCTTTTCCTGACGCTGACGCCGCACATCATCCGGTCCCCGCAGATCACGGACGAGGACCTCATCCCGATCTGGGTCGGGACGGAGAACAACGTCTCGTTCTCCGGCCTCAACACGCGTCTCGAGTCCCCGAACGCGACGGGCTCGCCGTTCGACGCGCCGCCCGTGGCGCCGCCGCAGGCGCCGCGGCCCGTCACCTCGCCCGTCCCGACGCTGAACATCCCGCAGGGCGGCATGCCGAGCGACCCGTTCAGGCGGCCGGCACCGGCGCCGACGCCCGCCCCGGCCGTGCCGCAGACGCGGTCGATGGCCGCCCCGGCGCCGGCTTCGTCGGCGATGGCGGCCGCGGCCGAGGCCTCGACCGCCGCGGCGGCGGCCGTTGCCCCCGCGGCCGCTGCCGCGCCGGCCGCGGCGGCGTCGGCCGCTCCGGCGGGCGCCACCCTCTCTCTCGAGGCGACGTCCGCGCAGGTCGCGCCCGGCGAGGTGTCCGTCGTGAGCCTGACGGGCGTCTCGGGCCTCGCGCCGCTCTCCGCCCTCGAGCTGACGGTGGAGTGGGACCCCTCCGTGGCCGAGGTCACGGGCATCTCGCCCGGCGCCTGGCGCAACGCTTCGGACGCCGCGTCGATCCGGTTCGACGCGGACCGCACCGCCGGCCGCGCGCACCTGCACTTTGCGCGCGCCGATTCGGGCGGACTCCCGGACGGCGTCCTCGCGAAGCTCGACGTCCGGGGCGTCGCGCCCGGGATGACGCTCGTTCGCGTGACGGCGGGAGCGGCCTCCACGGCCCGCGGGCCCGCGGCGGCGCCCGTCGTCGACCCGACCGCCCTCACGGTGAAGCCCGCGTCATGATCCACACGGCCCGTTCGCGCCGCGGCTACTCGCTCGTCGAGCTCGTGATCGTCTGCGCGTGCATCCTCATCCTGACGGCGATGATCGTCCCCGTGACGCGGCTCGGCGTGACGCGCCAGAAGGAGATGGAGCTTCGCGAGGCGCTCCGGACGATGCGGGGAGCGATCGACGACTTCAAGCGCATGTCCGACCAGGGCCTCATCCCGGTCGACCTCGACACGGAGGGCTATCCGAAGACGCTCGACAAGCTCGTGGAGGGCGTCGATCTCGTCGGGCAGGTCAAGAAGAAGAAGAGGTTCCTGAGGAAGATCCCGGTCGATCCGATGACGGGAACGGCGGAATGGGGCCTGCGCAGCTACCAGGACGAACCCGACGCGCGCTCGTGGGGGCGTCAGAACGTGTACGACGTGTACTCGCTCTCGCCCCTGACCGCGCTCGACAAGACGAAGTACAAGGACTGGTGAGCATGAGACACGGGAAAGGCTTCACGCTCGTCGAGCTCCTCGTCGTGATGGCGATCCTCGGGATCCTCGTGGCGATCGCCGTACCGCAGCTGCAGCTGGCGCCCATCCGCGCCAAGGAGGCGGCGCTGCGCGAGGACCTCTTCACGTTCCGGACCTGCCTCGACCAGTTCTACGCGGACAAGGGCCACTACCCCGAGACGATCCAGACGCTCGTGACGGAGAAGTACATCCGAAAGATCCCGGTGGACCCGTTCACGAAATCGGCCGAAACGTGGCAGGCCGTCATGGAGGAGCCGGACTCCTCGGACACCGCCTCGCCGGACCAGCAGCCGGGCGTCATCGACGTCAAGAGCGGTTCGAAGGAAATCTCGCGGATCGACAAGACGCCGTACAACACATGGTGACGAAGTCCTCCCGGGGCTACACGCTCGTCGCGCTCCTCGTCGGGCTGACGGTCATGTCGATCCTGATCGCGGCGGTGCTTCCCCTCGCGTCCACCCAGGCGCAGCGCGACAAGGAGGACGAGCTCATCTTCCGCGGCCTCCAGTATGCCGAGGGCATCCGCACGTTCCGCCGCCGTTACGGGCGCTATCCGAACACGCTCAAGGAAATGTACGAGATGCGCCCGCGAACGCTCCGCAAGCTCTGGAAGGACCCCATCACGAACTCGGACACGTGGGGGATCGTCTCGCTGACGACGGGCGCGCCGCTTCCCGGCACCACGTCGCCCGCGCCCCCAGGCGGCGGAAGCAAGGCGTCCCCGACGCCGGTCCCGACGGCCGTGCCCACGCCCGGATTCGGCGCGCCGCCGTCGACGCCGACCGGGCCCGTGGCGGGCGTTTACTCGCTCTCGAAGAAGAAGGCGTTGCGTCTCTTCAACGGTCGTGACACCTACAACCAGTGGCAGTTCACCGAACAGAGCCTGCTGAACGAGGTGCCGGGGACGCCGGTGTCGACGGCGCCGGGGCCGGGGTTCCCGCACTGACGGACGGAAGACCGCCGCGCACGGCGGCAGCGAGGAGCCGCGCCGCGAGGTCCTGCCCGGCCTCCGTCCAGTGGATTCCCGTCGACTGGAAGAGGCGGGCGCCCGCGGCAGCCTCGCGCCGGAACCCCGGCAGGAGGTCGACGAACGGGATCCCGCGGGCCTCGCACGCCTCGCGCACGCGACGGAAGCCGTCCTCGTCGAACGCGTCCTCCGGGAGGCCGTAGACCTTCAGGAGGCGCGCGCCGATTCCCGGCTCGGCGAGGAAGCGCGGCGGCACCGAGAAGACGGCGAACGGCGCTCCGAGCGAGGCCGTCTCCTCGCGGACGGCGCCCAGCAGCGCGAACGTGAGCGCGAACTCCTTTTCGCGCGATGGGGGCGGGCTCCTGAGCGAGAGGTCGATGGAGACGGGCCTTTCCTCGGGGACGTCGCCCACGGCGCGTCCCGCCGACGAGAGCCCGTTCTCGAGGAGAGACCAGAGGTGGGACGTCGACGCGAGGGTGGCGTGGAGCCGGGCGAACGCCGACGGCGCCGAGAAGCCCGAGGGCGGGTGGAGGACGAGGCGGCCGGCCTCGAGCGTGAAGCGGGGCTTCGGGAGGCCGTAGATGCGGTCGCTGTCGTTCTCCATGACGTCGTTCCAGAAAAAGCCGAGGAGGACGAGGTCGGGAGAGAGCGCGCGGCCCCACCGGCGCAGCGTCAGGAGCTCCTGGTCCGTCCCGTAGCCCGGGACGCCGAGGTTCACGATCTCGAAGCCGGGCCCGAGGTGCGCGGCGAGGCGGCGCGTGAGCGTCGCGTCCTGCGGGACGCCGCTTCCGAAGACGAACGAGTCCCCCAGCACGACCACGCGGTACGCGCCGGGCGCCTTCGCCTGGACGTGGGCGCCGTCGCGGAAGCCCGCGGCGTTCGTCGTGAGCCCGCTTTCCCACGGTGCCGAGCCCGTGGCCCAGGCGAGGTCGGGCTTGAGCGCCCAGCCGATCTCCGGGTCGCGACGCATGATCGGGCCGCCCGCGTCCGTCGCGCGATAGGCCTCGCGGAGCGGCTGGGGGAAGAACGTCCGCAGCCCGGCCTCGGCCGCCCCGAGGGCCGCGGCGAGGGAGACCGTGGTCAGGAGGGCGTTCGCGAAGACACGTCGGCTGAGGTTCAAGCCCGGAAGACCCCCTCGCCGCGATTGTCGGGCGGCGGGGCGTCCGGGACAAGCGCCGCCGACTAGAATCGGGCGTGCAGGTGCGGAGGCTCTCGGACGGGACGGCGGTGTGGCTGGATCCGATGCGCGACGTGAAGAGCCTCGCCCTCGGGATTTACGTCGCCGCGGGCTCCGCCGACGAGGAGCCGGACGGGCGCGGGTCGACCCACTTCCTCGAGCACCTCCTGTTCAGGCGGACCCGGCGGCGCTCCGGCGCGGCGATCGCGCGGATCACGGACCGGCTCGGCGGGGACTGCGACGCGTACACGACGAAGGAGTGCGTCGCGTTCCACGCTCGGGTCCCGGCCTCTCGCGCGGCGGAGGCCGTCGACCTCCTCCTCGACCTCACGGCCGCCCCCGCGTTCACGGCGGCCGACGTCGAGGTCGAGCGCGGCGTCATCCTCGAGGAGATCGCCGAGGCCCACGACGTGCCCGACGACCTCCTCCACGACACGCTCGTCAGGGCCCTCTGGCCCGCGCACGACCTCGGTGCGCCCATCTTCGGGACGAAGGAGTCGGTGTCCGCCCTCGTCCGCACCCGCCTCGCGGCGCGGTTCCGCGCGATTTTCCGGCCCGAGCGGATGCTCGTCGTCGCGGCCGGGGCCCTCGACGCGGACCGCCTCGAGGAGATCCTCGAACGGGCACGCGCGCGCCGGCCGGCGACGGCTCCCGCGCCCGTCCGCCCGCGTGGCCGCGCTCCGCGCTCCGTGCGCTGCTCCGTCGTGCTCCCGCGGGCCGACCTCGGCCAGACGCACCTCGTCGTGGGGTCGCCGGCGCCTCTCCCGTGGGCCGACCCGCGCGTCCCCGCGGCGTGGATCGCGGCGGAGGTGCTCGGAGGAGGGGTCTCGTCGCGCCTCTGGCGGGACGTGCGCGAACGCCGCGGGCTCGCCTACCACGTGGGCGCGCATGTCTCGCTTCACCGCGACGCGGGCCTCGCCCTCATCACGGCCGCGACGCACCCGATGAACCTCGCGCGCCTCGTCCGGACGACGGGCCGCGTCCTCGGTCGCCTGCTCCGCGACGGCATCACGCGCGCGGAGCTCTCGCGCGCGAAGAACCAGTTCGCGGCGGAGGCCGCGCTCGCGCAGGAGTCCACGGCGTCGCGCCGCGAGGCGGCCGCGCGCGCGTGGCTCTCGCGCGGCCGTCCCTACGAGACGGAGGAGTACCTTGCGGACGTCGCGAAGGTGACGGCCGACGGCGTCGCCGCGGCCGCGCGCCTCCTGTGGGGCGGCGCCGGGCGCCTCGGCCTCGGAATCGCCGGGCCGCTCCCGGAGGCGAAGGCCGGCGACCTCGCGCGCTCGCTCTCCGACGCCTTCGCCCGGGAGATCGCCGCGTGAGGCCGGGCGAGGCGGTCGCGGTGCGCTTCACGGTCGCCGACGAGTTCCGCGACCTCGCGCCGCCTCTCTACGCGTCGCCGGACGCCGCAGGGGCGGACCTCAGAGCCGCGGTCTCCGAGCCGATCGTCGTGGCGCCGGGGGCGCGCGCTCTCGTGCCCACCGGCCTCACGCTCGAGATCCCGCGCGGCTTCGAGGCACAGGTGCGCGCGCGCTCGGGGCTGGCTCTCAAGAAGGGCCTCGCGCTCGCGAACGGCGTCGGGACGATCGACGCCGACTACCGCGGCGAGGTCGGCGTGATCGTCGTGAATCTCGGGGCCGAGCCCGTCACGATCGCGCGCGGCGACCGGATCGCGCAGCTCGTGCTCGCGCCGGTCGCGCGGGCGGTCTTTGCGAGCGCCTCCCGCCTCGACGAAAGCGCCCGGGGTTCGGGCGGATTCGGGAGCACCGGCTCGTGAGCGCGCCGGTCGTCCTCTCCGTCGCGTTCCTCGGCTCGGGCTCCTCGGGCAATTGCGCGGTCGTGCGCTGCGGGGAGACCGCCGTCCTCGTGGACGCGGGCCTTTCCCTGCGCGAGACGAAGAGGCGCCTCGCGCTCCGCGGCGTCGCCCTCGAGGACGTCGCGGCCGTCCTCCTGACGCACGAGCACTCGGACCACGTCCACGGCGCGCTCTCCCTCGCGAGAAAGGCGGGCCTCCCCGTCTACGCGACGGCCGGCACCGCGGACGCCGCGGGCTTCCCCGGGCCGCTCTTCGCGGACGTGAGGACCGTGCGCGGCGGGCGGGACCTCGTGATCGGCGACCTCCACGTGCGCGTCACGTCGACGCCGCACGACGGCGTCGAGTCCGTTTGCTACGCGTTCGCGGACGCCGCGGGCCGCCGCATCGGGGTCGCGACCGACCTCGGCCACCTCTCCCGGCCCGTCCTCGACGCGCTCAGGGACTGCGACGTGCTCGGCCTCGAGGCGAACCACGACGAGGACCTCCTCCGGGAAGGGCCGTACCCGGTCGTCCTCAAGCGGCGCATCCTGTCGGACGTGGGGCACCTGTCGAACGAGGCGGCCGCCGAGGGCCTTCGCGCGCTCGTGGGGCCGCGCACGCGGGCCGTCGCGGCCCTCCACGTCTCGCGGCACAACAACACCTATCCTCTCGCCGAGCGCGTCTTCCGGGAGGCGCTCGCCGAGGTCGGCGGAGCGGTCGCGCTCGCGGTCGCACGGCACGACGTGCCGACGGAATGGACCACGGTCTCACAGGAGGCGGCATGACGGTTCTCGTGAAGGTGATGCTCAAGGCCGGGGTGCTCGACCCCCAGGGCAAGGCGATCGCGGACGCCCTCCACCGCCTCGGGTACACGTCCGTCGCGGACGTGCGCGCCGGGAAGCTCTTCCGGATCGAGGTCGACACGGCCGATCCCGGTCATGCCCGCGAAGTCGGCCGCGAGATGGCGCGGCAGCTCCTCGCGAATCCGGTCATCGAGGACTTCGAGGTCTCGCTCGAGGCGTCCGCTCCCGCCGGGAGCGCCCGGTGAGCGCGGAGAGGGCACGTGTCGCCGTCGTCGTCTTCCCGGGCAGCAACTGCGACGAGGACGCCGCCTTCGCGGCGCGGACGACGCTCGCGGCCGACGTGACGATGGTCCGGTACGACACGCGCACGCTCGGCGACCCGGATCTCGTGATCCTGCCGGGCGGTTTCTCGTACGGCGACTACCTGAGGAGCGGCGCGATGGCGCGCTTCTCGCCCGTGATGGAGTCCGTCGCGGCGTTCGCGGCGAAGGGCGGCGCCGTCCTCGGGATCTGCAACGGCTTCCAGATCCTGTGCGAGGCGGGCCTCCTCCCGGGCGCCATGCTCCGGAACGCGGGTCTGCGCTTCGTGTGCCGCGACGTGTGGCTGCGCGTCGAGTCCAAGCGGACGCCGTTCACGCTCGCGATCAACCGGGGCGACGTCCTGAGGATGCCGATCGCGCACGGCGACGGGAACTGGACCGCGGACCCGCGCGACTTCGCGGAGATGAAGGCGCGCGACCAGGTCGTCTTCCGGTACGTGAGCGCGGACGGCGCACAGGGCGGAGACGCGAACCCGAACGGGTCCCTCGACGACGTCGCAGGGATCTGCAACGTGGAGGGGAACGTCGTGGGTCTCATGCCGCATCCCGAGCGCGCGGCGGACCCGCTCCTCGGCGGCACGGACGGCGCACGGCTCTTCAAGTCGTTCGCGACGACGCGCCTCGCGATGCAGGCGCCGTAGGCGCGTTTCAGCGCGTCTTCATCCACGCGACGCACTTCTCGAGCTCCCGGCGCATCGAGGCGGGGGAGTGCGACCGGTACGGGGCCCCGTGGCCGGGCAGGATGCGGGTGAACGGGACGTCCAGCAGCTTCTCCATCGAGCGGATCGTTTCCGGCCACGAGTACCAGTTCGCGTCGCGGAACGCCACGAGATGCCCGCGCCGCGCCGACCATGCGAGATGGTCGCCGGTGAAGAGGACCTCCTTCCAGAGGAGCACCGTGTGCCCGCGCGTGTGGCCCGGCGTCGGGATCGCGAGGAGGTCGTCCGCGAGGGCAACGGGCTCGGTTCCCTCGAGCGTCCGCTCGGGCGTTTCACCGAGGGCCGCGGCGTCTTTCGCGTGGATGATCCGCGTCGCGCCGAAGGCCTTCCGGATCGCCGCGTGGTCCGCGACGTCGTCGCGGTGAGTCAGGAACATCGTCGCGACGCCGCCGAGCGCCTCGAGGCGCGCCAGGAGCGGCGCGGCGGCGCGCGGCGAGTCCACGAGGACGTTGCCCGCGTCGCGCCGAATCAGCCAGCTCCAGGCGCCGAACGACTTCTCCGACGTGTAGCCGCAGAAGAAGACGCCGTCCCCGACCGGCTCGGGGAAGGACGTCGATGCCTGCCGCGTCCCTTCCGCGCGGCCCCGCGTCCCGATCGACCCGGTCGGGCACGCGACCAGGGCCTGCAGGGAGCGGGCTTCTTCGTCGGGCGTCTCCGGCTGGCGGCCGACGAAGGAGTGGCCGTCCCCCTGCGCGAAAACCTCGGGCTGCATCCGCCGGCACGTCGCACAGTCGATGCACGTCGAGTCGACGTAGAGGTCTCCGGGCACGTTCGCGGGGAGTCGCAGGTCGGCGCGGGCCACCCCTGGAGAACGGGGCACGCATGGGCCGTATTCCGCCGCTGGGTTAACGTCCCGCAAACAAGATGACCCCGTCCGCCGTCCCCCGCCGCCTCATCGGCCGTTTCGACGCGACCATGCTCGTCGTCGGGTCGATGGTCGGCTCGGGCATCTTCATCGTCTCGGCGGAGTCCGCGCGGCTCGTCGGGACGTCCGGGCGCCTCCTCCTCGTCTGGGGCGCCGCGGGCGGGCTCACGCTCCTCGCGGCGCTCGCCTGCGCCGAGCTCGCCACGATGTTCCCGGAGGCGGGCGGCCCCTACGTCTTTTTCCGCGAGGCCTACGGGCCGATGGCCGGGTTCCTCTACGGATGGACGATGGCCCTCGTCGTCCAGACCGGGACGATCGCGGCCGTCGCGGTCGCGTTCTCGAAGTTCCTGGGCGTCCTCGCGCCCTCGGTCTCGGGCGGGACGGCGAAGGCCGCCGCGGCGCTCGTCGTCCTCGTCCTCACCGCCACGAACGCGTCCGGCCTGAAGGCCGGGACGCGCGTCCAGAACGTCCTGACGGTCGTGAAGGTCGCGGCGCTCGTCGCGCTCACGGCGGGCGGGCTCCTTTTCGCAGGGTCGCGCGTGGCACCGCCGGCGGCCGCGAGCGCGCCCGCTCCGGCGGGAGCGGCCCTCGGCGTCGCGTTCGTCCTCGCGCTCGTCGGGCCGGCGTTCGCGCAGTCGGCGTGGACGAACGTGACGTTCCCCGGCGCCGAAGTGAAGGACCCCGGGCGAACGTTCCCGGTCGCGCTCCTCGCCGGGTGTGCACTGGTCGTGGGCCTCTACGTCCTCGCGAACGTCGCTTACCTCAACGTGCTCGGCCTCCACGGCGTCGTGGCGGCTCCCGACGGACGCGTGGGCACGGCCGCCGCCGAGCGCCTCCTGCCGGGCGGCGGCGGCGCCGCGATGGCCGCGGCGATCCTCGTCTCGACGTTCGGCTGCGCGAACGGCCTCGTCCTCTCCGGCGCGCGCGTCTTCTGGGCCCTCGCCCGCGACGGTTTCCTCCCCGCATCCGCCGCCCGGATGAACGGCGCGGGCGTGCCCGGTGCGGCGCTCGCGCTGCAGGGCGCGTGGGCCGTCTGCCTCGTCCTCTCCGGAACGTACTCGGACCTCCTGCGTTACGTCGTCTCCGTCGAGTTCGTCGTCCTCGTCCTCCTCGTCGCGGCGGTGCCGGTCCTGAGAAAGAAGCGGCCCGGCGCACTCCGGCCTTACCGTGCGTGGGGGCACCCGGTGACGACCGGGCTCTTCCTCGCAGCGGCCACGTCCGTCGTCGCGGTCCTCGCCGTCGCGAGCCCGCGGGCGACGTGGCCGGGTTACGGGCTCGTCCTCCTCGGCGTCCCCGTCTATCTCCTGCGGAGGAAGGGGACGTGAGGCCGGCGGGCGAGCGGGCGTGGCTCCTCGAGTGGGCCGGCGACGAGCGCGAGGCGAACGCGAAGGCGCGCGCCGCCGCGGCTGCCCTGCGCGCGGCGAACGCGCCGGGACTCCTCGATGCCGTGCCGTCGGCGCGCACGTGTCTCGTCCTCGGAGGCCCTCGTTTCGACGCCTCGCCCCTCGCGGCGCTGGAAGCCGATCCGCCCGCGTTTCCGCCCGGTCCCCCGCCGCGTGCGCACGAGATCCGTTTCACGCCGGACGGGCCGGACGTGGACGAGGTCGCGTCCCGCTGCGGCCTGACGCCGGAGGGCTTCCTCCGCGCGTTCACCGGCCTCACGTTCACCGTCGGTTTCCTCGGCTTCACGCCGGGCTTCGCGTACCTCTACGGGCTCCCGCCCGCGTTCCGTCTCCCGCGCCGGCCCAGCCCGCGCTCCGCGGTGCCGCCGGGGAGCGTCGCGCTGGCCGGGCCGTACGCCGGGATCTACCCGGCCGCGACGCCCGGCGGGTGGAATCTCCTCGGGACGACCGCGAGGCGCCTCTTCGACCTCCGGGGAGAGCCGCCTTTCCTCTTCTCTCCGGGCGACACCGTGAGGTTCGCCCTGTGACGCGCGGCCTCTTCGTCGTCGAGCCGGGAGTCCTGACGACCGTGCAGGACCTGGGCCGCCCGGGCTGGGGCGCGTGGGGCGTGCCCGCGTCGGGCGCGCTCGACGCGGAAGCGCTCCGGCTCGCGAACCGCCTCGTCGGAAATCCCGAGGACGCGGCGGCGCTGGAGATCACGCTCGCGGGCCCGGTCTTCAAGGCCATCGGGGACCTCGCGTTCGCGGTCGTCGGTGGCCCGTTCGGGCCCGCTCCGGGCGAAGTGCTTCCGATCCCGGACGGGAGGACGCTCGCGCTCGCCGCGGGACCCGGCGCCGTGCGCGCCGTCGTCGCCGTGGCGGGCGGGATCGACGTCCCGAGGGTGCTCGGCAGCCGCTCGACGTGCGTTTCGGCGCGCTTCGGAGGGTTCCAGGGGCGCCGCCTGCAGAAGGGGGACGTCCTCGCCGTCGGCGAACCGTTCGCCCCCCCCCTCCCGGGACGCGCGAACGTGCCGCGGCCGCCCGCCGGCGACGTCGTCCTGCGCGCGATGCCGGGGCCGCAGGAGGACCTCTTCGATCCGGAGACACGCGCCGCGTTCTGGGCGGGAGCGTACCGGATCCTTCCGGAGTCGAACCGGATGGGGATCCGCCTGCGCGGCGAATCGCTCGGATTCGTCGAGACGGCGGCGCTTCCCTCGGAGGGCACGACCGTCGGGGCGGTGCAGATCACCGCCGAGGGACAGCCGATCGTCCTCCTTGCCGAGCGGCCGACGACCGGCGGCTACCCGAAGATCGCAAGCGTGGCCGAGGCCGACATCGGCCTCCTCGCGCGGACAGCGCCGGGCCGGACCGTGCGCTTTGAGAGAATCTCCGTCGACGAAGCCCGGAGGATCCTCGCCGAGCGCGAGGCGAGCGTCCGGGCCGGGAGCGCTCGATGACCCTGCACGCCGTCGACTACCGCAAGAAGCCGCGATTCGCCGTCGACCTGAGCTTCGACGGCGGGGAGGGCTTCGACGACGAGCCGCTCATGGAATACGTCGCGAGCGTGAACATCGCCTGCGGCGGCCACGCGGGAGACGAGCGGTCGATGCGGAAGGCGACGCGCCTTGCGCTGCGCCGCTTCGTCGCGATCAACGCGCACCCGTCCTACCAGGACTCCGCGGGCTTCGGGCGGGCCGCCGTCGACGTCTCGCCGGAGGAGCTCGAGCTCTCGCTCGCGAGCCAGATCGAGACGCTCCGGAACATCGTGCGGCAGGAGGAAGGCGAGCTCGTGGGGGTCAAGCCGCACGGCGCGCTCTACCACGAGGCGGCGCGCCGGACGGAAGTCGCCCGGGCGGTCGCGCGGGCCGCGTACGCGGTCTCGCCGCGCTTCGTCCTCATCACGTCCCCGGGCTCGAAGCTCCTCGAGGAAGGCGCCGCGCTCGAGATGCCCGTCGCGGTCGAGGGCTTCGCGGACCGCGCGTACCGGCCCGATGGCGGCCTCGTCCCGCGCACCGAGCCCGACGCGCTCGTGACGCACCCGAAGGCAGCGGTCGCGCAGGCCCTCTCGATCGTCCGCGAGCAGCGCGTGAAGACGACGGACGGGAGCTTCCACGACATCACGGTCGACACGCTCTGCCTGCACGGCGACACGCCGGGGGCCCGCGCCATCGGGCGCGCCGTGCGCGCCGCGCTGCTCGACGCGGAGGTCGTCGTGCGCCCGCTCCGGGGCTGGAAGCCCGGGGGGCCCGACCCCGGCCCGCCGAAGATGCCGAGCCGCTAAACTACGGCCTCGATGGGGAACGCGGCCGCGCCTCTGACCCCCGCCATCGTGGCGGAGCACGGCCTTTCGCCGGACGAGTTCGGGCGCATCAAGGCGATCCTCGGCCGCGAGCCGAGCCTCCTCGAGCTCGGGATCTACTCGGCCCTCTGGAGCGAGCACTGCTCGTACAAGTCGTCGCGGCCCTTCCTGAAGGAATTCCCGACGACGGGTCCGCGCGTCCTCCAGGGTCCGGGCGAGAACGCGGGCGCGGTGGACATCGGCGACGGCCTCGCGGTCGTCTTCAAGATGGAGTCGCACAACCACCCGTCCTTCATCGAGCCGTACCAGGGCGCCGCGACCGGCGTGGGCGGGATCCTCCGCGACGTCTTCACGATGGGCGCGCGGCCCGTGGCGATCCTCGACCCGCTGTTCTTCGGCGACCCCTCGGCCCCCCGGATGCGCGACCTCGTGGACGGCGTCGTGCGCGGGATCGGCGGCTACGGAAACTGCATCGGCGTCCCGACGGTCGGCGGGATGACGTTCTTCCACCCGGCGTACAGCAGGAACATCCTCGTGAACGCGATGGCCGTCGGCCTCGTGCGGCAGGACCGCATCTTCCGCGCGAAGGCGTCGGGCCCCGGGAACCCGGTCCTCTACGCGGGCTCGAAGACGGGCCGCGACGGGATCCACGGGGCGTCCATGGCCTCGGACGTGTTCGACGACGAAAAAGCGCAGCGGCGGCCCACGGTGCAGGTGGGCGACCCGTTCGTTGAGAAGCTCGTCCTCGAGGCGGTCCTCGAGGTCCTCGAAGGCGACGCCGTCGTCGCGATCCAGGACATGGGCGCCGCAGGCCTGACGTCCTCCACGTTCGAGATGTGCTCGCGCGGCGGCGTCGGGATGCGCCTCGACCTCTCGAAGGTCCCGATGCGCGAGACGGGCATGACGCCCTACGAGCTCATGCTCTCCGAGTCGCAGGAGCGGATGGTCCTCGTCGTGAGGAAGGGCCGCGAGAACGAGGTCGCCGCCGTGTTCCGCAAGTGGGGCGTGGACGTCGAGACGATCGGCGTCGTCATGGCCGAGCCGAAAATGACCCTCCTGTGGAACGGCGAGGTCGTCGCGGACCTCGCGATCGGCCCGCTCGTCGAGGAGGCGCCGGTCTACCAGCGCCCGTACGCGCTCCCGAAGCCGCTGCCGGCCTCGACTCCAGTCGCCCTCGACGGCGCGCCCGCCGACGAGGCCGCGCTCCTGACGCTCCTCGCCTCCCCGAACCTCTGCAGCAGGCGCTGGATCTGGGAGCAGTACGACGTGAGCGTCCGAACGAGCACGGTCGCGGGGCCCGGCGGCGACGCCGCGGTCCTGCGCGTGCCCGGCACGGTGAAGGGCATCGCGGCGACGACGGACGTCGCCCCGCGCTACGTGGCGGCGGACCCCGAGACGGGCGCCGCCCACGCTGTCGCCGAGGCGGCGCTGAACCTCGCCTGCGTCGGCGCGCGCCCGCTCGCCATCACGGACTGCCTGAACTTCGGCAACCCCGAACGGCCCGAGGTCCTCGGCGCGTTCGTGGCCGCCATCCGGGGCCTCGCGAAGGCCTGCCGCGCGTTCGAAACGCCCGTCGTCTCCGGCAACGTGTCGCTCTACAACGAGACGGACGGCGTCTCGATCCTACCGACGCCGACGGTGGGCATGGTCGGGCTCCTCCCGGACGTATCCGCGGCCCTCGGCGCGCGTTTCGTCCGCGCGGGCGACGTCGTCGCCCTCCTCGGGACCACGCGCGACGAAATGGGCGCGGGCGAGTACCTCGCGACCGTCCTCGGCCGCGACGAGGGCCCGTGCCCGTCGCTCGACCTCGCGTCGGCCCGCGCCGCCGTGAACCTTCTCGTCGAGATCGCCGGCGACGGCATGATCTCCTCGGCGCACGACCTCTCCTCGGGCGGCCTCGCGATCGCGCTCGCCGAGGCCTCCGGCCTCGGCCTCGGCGCGGTCGTGAACGTCGAATCACCTCTCTCCGCGACGCGCGCGCTGTTCGCCGAGTCGGCGGGCCGCGCGCTCGTCTCGCTCCCGCCGGGCCGCGAGCGGAACCTCGTGGATGCCGCGCGCCGGCATGGCGTGGCCGTCTCGCTCCTCGGCCGCGTCGTCCCGGACCGCCTGTTCGTCACGGTCAACGGCGCGCCCGCGATCGACCTGCCCCTGTCCCGTCTTGCCGCCGCCTCGGAAGGGGCGTTCGTCCGCCTCGTGGAGGGCCGCACATGAATCTCCGGGTCGCCGCCGTTTCCGCCTCGCTCGTCTTCGGCGCCACGGGAACCGCCGCCGACCTGAAGATCGGCGCCCCGGCGCCCGACTTCACGCTGTCCGCCGCGGACGGCGGCAAGAACGTGGCGCTCAAGGACCTCCTCGCGACGCACAAGGCCGTCGCGGTCCTCTTCATCGCCACGAAGTGCCCCGTCTCGAACGCCTACAACGACCGCATGGCGGCGCTCGGGAAGGAATACGCGGCGAAGGGGATCGCTCTCGTCGGGATCAACTCGAACAGGACGGAGCCCGCGACCGAGGTCGCCGCGCACGCGAAGGAGCACGGCTTCACGTTCCCGGTCGTGAAGGACGAGGGAAACAAGGTCGCCGACGCCTACGGAGCCACGCACACGCCCGAGGTCTACGTGGTCTCGCCGAAGGGCGACCTGCTGTACCACGGGCGCATCGACGAATCGCAGGACGACCCGAGGAACGTGCGGTCCCCGGATCTGAGAAACGCCCTGGACGCGGTCCTCGCCGGCAGGCCCGTTCCGGCCCCCGTGACGAAGGCGTTCGGGTGCTCGATCAAGCGCGTGTGAGGGGCGGCGCGCGTCTCCTCGCGGCCGTGGCGCTCGCGTGTACGGTCCTCCCGGCGGCGGCCGAGCCCGTGAAGCTCGTCAAGCCGGAGCAGTACCACACGCGCGTCGTCGCGCCCAAGACGGGGCGCGTCGTCCTCGTGAACTTCTGGGCGACCTGGTGCGACCCGTGCCGCGAGGAGATGCCCGCGCTCGCTGCCGCCGCGAAGGCGTTCCCGTCGAAGGATCTCGCGGTGGTCCTCGTCTCGATCGATTCACTCGCGAAGAGCGCCGAGGTCGTGAAGTTCCTCGCGAAGGAGAAGGTCCCGTTCGTCTGCTGGCAGGCCAAGACGCACGACGACCAGAAGTTCATCGAGGCGGTCGACAAGAGCTGGAGCGGAGCGGTTCCGTACACGCTGATCTACGACCGGAGCGGCGCCGTCGTCGCGAAGCTCGCGGGACCGCAGACGCAGGAGACGTTCGGCGAGGCCGTCAAGAAGGCCCTCGCCGGCGGCCCTTGAGGGGCGCGCGTTCCCGCCGGCGCCCGCGCTGGGACGCGCTGTTCCTCGACCGGGACGGGACCCTCATCGTCGAGCGCGGCTTCCTGAGGGATCCGCGCGGCGTGCGCCTCGCGCGCGGCGCGGCGGCGCGCCTGAAGACGTTCACGGACGAGGGGACGCGCCTCTTCGTCGTGACGAACCAGTCCGGCCTCGCGCGCGGCGTCCTGACCCGGCCGGAGGTCGACGCCGTGAACGCCGAGGTCGTCCGGAGGCTCGCGGCGCGCGGGGTGCCCGTGGCCGGCGTCCTCGTCTGCCCGCATTACCCGGGCGGCATCGTCCCGGAGCTGTCCATCCGCTGCCGGTGCCGCAAGCCGGGCACACTCCTCTACACGCGCGCGTTGGCCGCGCACGGCCTCTCGGCGCGGCGCTCGGCCGTCCTCGGTGACAAGTGGGACGACGTCGGCGCGGGCGTCGCGCTCGGCGCCGCGCAGGCCCACGTCCTGACGGGGCATGGGCGCGAGCACCGGGCAGCCGTCGTCGCGCGCGCGCCGGGTGCGATACTTGCGCCCACGCTCGCCGATGCGCTCGACCAGCTTCGCCGGAGGAATCCCGTTGACCCCGCGTGAGATCGCCGTCCTCGCCGCCGCGTCCCCCAGCGTGACCGTCGCCGTCGCGGGCGACCTCATGCTGGACGAGACGTGGATCGGCGGAGTCGAGCGGGTCGCGCCGGAGGCCCCGGTGCCGCTTCTCGCGCTCACGTCCATGAGCCGGCGCGCCGGCGGCGCGGGCAACGTCGTCGAGAACCTCGCGTGCCTCGGCGCGAAGACGGTGACCCTCGGCGCGGTCGGGCCGGGCGAGGAGGGCGCGTGGCTCGCGCGGCGCCTCACGTCTCTCGCCGGCGCGTCGGGGACGATCGTCGTGGACGCGCGGCGCACGACGCCCGTCAAGCGCCGGATGGTCTCCGAGGGCCGGCAGATGCTCCGCGTCGACGAGGAGGTGCCCGCCGGCCTCTCGGCCGCGGCGGAGGCCGCGCTCGTCGAGGCCGGCAGGAGCGCGGTCGCCGCGGCGGACGTCCTCCTCGTGTCGGACTACGCGAAGGGGACGCTCACGGCCGCCGTCATGGCCGCGCTCTTCGAGGCCGCGCGCGCGAAGGGGATCCCGGCGCTCGTGGACCCGAAGGGAAGGGACTACTCGCGCTACCGGGGCGCCACGGTCGTGACCCCGAACCGCAGGGAGCTCGAGACCGTGACCGGCGAGACGGCGCGCGACCTTCCCGCGGTCGCCCGGCTCGGCGCGAAGCTGCGCGACGACCTGGGCCTCGAAGCGCTCCTCGTCAAGCTCTCCGAAGAGGGGATGCTCCTCCTCGAGCGCGGGAAGGAGCCCGTCCGGATCGCGGCGCGCGCGCGCGAGGTGTTCGACGTGACGGGCGCGGGGGACACGGTCCTCGCGACGCTCGGGCTCGCCCTCGGCTGCGGCCTCGACCTCGCCGCCGCGTCGGAGGTCGCGAACCGCGCGGCGGGCTGCGCCGTCGCGCGCCCCGGCACGGCGCCCGTCCACTGGGCCGACCTCCTCGAGGGCCTCGTCGCCTCGCCGCACGAAAAGGTGCTCGGGCGCGGGCACGTCGCCTCCGTCGCGGCCGTCCTCCGGCGGGCGCACAAGCGCGTCGTCTTCACGAACGGCTGCTTCGACCTCCTGCACCCGGGCCACGTGAAGCTCCTCGCCGAGGCGCGCTCGCACGGCGACGTCCTCGTCGTCGGGATCAACAGCGACGAGTCCGTGAGGCGGCTCAAGGGCGAGAACCGGCCGATCCTCTCGGAGTCCGACCGCGCGCAGGTGCTCGGCGGCCTCGACGCGGTCGACTTCGTCGTCGTCTTCGGCGAGGACACGCCGCAGGCCCTCATCGAGGAGATCCGGCCGCAGGTCCTCGTGAAGGGCGGCGACTACACGGAGGCGACCGTGGTCGGCGCGCCGTTCGTGCGCTCGACCGGAGGCACGGTGGTCCTCGTGCCCCTCGTCGAGGGGCGCTCGACGTCGTCGATGGTCGCGCGGATGAAGGGAGACGCCTGATGCGCTCGTACTTCGCGGACCTCGCCGCGCTCGCCTCCGGAGCGGAGGCGTCGATCGGAGCCGGCGTCGCGAAGGCGTCGCGCCTCGTCGCGGACGCCGCGCTGGCCGGCCGGACGACGTTCGCGTTCGGCAACGGCGGCAGCGCGACGCAGGCGCAGCACTTCGCGGCCGAGCTCGTCGTGCGCTACAAGGACGACCGCCCCGCGCTCCCCGCGATCGCCCTCGTCTCGGACATCGCGATCCTCACCGCGTGCACGAACGACTACGACTACTCCGTCGTCTTCTCGCGCCAGATCGAGGCGCTCGCGAAGGCGGGGGACGTCGCCGTCGGCCTCACGACGTCCGGGAAGAGTCCGAACGTCCTCAAGGCGCTCGCCGCGGCGAAGGCACGCGGCCTTTCGACCGCGCTCCTCACGGGCGAGAACGGGCGCGCGGAAGCCGCGAACTGGGACGTCGGAATCGTCGTTCCCTCCACCGAGACGGCCCACGTCCAGGAGCTGCACCTCGCCGCGCTCCACCTCATGTGCCGTTTCGTGGACGAGGAGCGCGCCCGCCGCGCCTGACATGGGCGGACGCGCGGCGGCCGTCCTGAAGGCAGCGGCGCTCGCCGTCGTCGCCCTCCTCGCCGTCGATCGCTTCCTGCCCGGGATCCCGCTCACTTTCCTCGCGCACGAAACGGCCCCGCGACCGAACGCGCTCAGGGAGCCCGTACAGGAGAGTCCCGCGCGCGAGCCCTTCACCCAGACGCGTGGACGGCGGACCTTCCGGATCACGCCGCGGGCCGCGTACGACGTCGCCGCGCGCGTCGGAGCGACCGAGCGCTACCGGTCGGGGGCGTCCGGCTCGCTCATCCCGTGGGACTTCGTCCTCACGTGGGGCGCCGTGACGAAAGAGCCCGCGTGGTCGCACGTCTCCTACCTCCAGACGGGACGCTTCTATGCATGGCGCTGCGACGACACGCTCGACCCGGCGTACGTCGCGTCGCACACGGCGAACACGCACCTCATCCCGGCGAGCGTCCGCGTCGCGTCCGCGCTCGCGCACGTGAGGCGCGGCGACGTCGTGAGGCTCGAGGGCGACCTCGTGGACGTGGACGGCCCGGACGGCTTCCTGTGGAGGACGAGCCTCACCCGCACGGACACGGGCCCCGGCGCCTGCGAGACGCTCTTCGTCCGCGCCGTGACGATCGGGACGCGCCGGTACCGTTAGGGAAGGACCGACTCCGCGGCCGCGAGGACGGCGGCGGGCGTCACGGCCGCCATGCACGCGTGGTCGATCGGGCAGACCGAGAAGCCGCACGGCGCGCACGGCGTCCTCCGGCGCGCGAGGGCGAGGCGCACGGGCCGGCCGTCCGGGCGCGGCCCGTCCCACGGGCGCGTCGCGTCGGGGTCGGTCGGACCGAAGACGACGACGGACGGCGTGCCCGCCGCGGACGCGAGGTGCGCGAGGCCCGAGTCGTTCCCGACGAAGAGACGAGCGGACGCGAGGACGCCGAGCGCCTCGGGCAGCGTGGTCTTTCCGCTGAGATCGACGACGCGCGCCTTCTTTGCGAGCGAGGCCGCCTCGGCGTTGACGGCTCTCTCGCCGGCGCTCCCGAGGAGGACGACGGGTAGCCCGCGCCCGGCGAGGCCGTCGAAGACCTCCCCGAAACGTGCGAGGTCCCAGCGCTTGGCCGCGTGCGCGAAGGACGCGACGTGCGCCGCGACGAACGGACCGGCGAGGCCCGCCTCGGCGAGGCGTGCGCGTCCGGCCTCCCGCACGGCCTTCGCCGCCTCCCACGAGACGTCCGGCGCCGCGGGAATTTCCGCGCCCGCGGCAGCCGCGAGGCGGAGGTGCTTCCAGACCTGGTGCTCGCCCGGCGCGAGGCGCGGGCGGATCGCCCGCGTGAGGAGCGGGCCGCGCCCGTCGCCGCGGTAGCCGATGCGCTCGGGCACTGCCGCGCGCGCGAGGACGAGGGCCGTCGAGAAGCTCGTCGGGAGGATCACGGCGCGGTCGAACCCGGCCTCGCGAACCTCGTCCGCGAGCCGCGCGCGGCCCGCGCTTCCCGCGTGACGTCCGGAGGCATCGTCGACGAGCACGTCGTCGACCTCGTCCGCGAGGCGGTAGAGCTCCGCGACCCACGGGCGCGCGAGGACGGCGAGCCTCCCGGACGGATCGGCGGCCTTGAGCGCACGGAGCGCGGGGCGCGACATGACGACGTCGCCCACCCAGTTCGTCGCGCGGACGAGGGTCTTCACCCTGCCTCTCCGAGGGTCTGGAGGAGTTCCGCCTCGACGAGGCCCACCGTCCTCTCGATCGTCCGTTCGCGGGCCGCCGCGTGCCCCGCGGCGACGAGGCGCTCGCGGCGTCCGGGATCGAGGAGGACGCCGCGCGCGGCGTCCTCCCACTCCGCCGGGTCGAGCGACGACACGAGGACGCCCGCGATCCCGCCCGCGACCATCTCGCGCGAGCCGCCGACGTCGTGTCCGACGACGGGACACCCCGCCGCCATGGCCTCGACGAGGACGAGCGGCCCGCCCTCGCTCGCCGACGGGAGGAGCATGAGGTGGCAGGAAGCGAATCGGGCCGCGGCGTCCTCGACCTGGCCGGGGAACGCGCAGCGGCCGGAGACGCCACGCGCGGCCGCGAGCGCCTCGACGCCGGCGCGCGTCGGGCCGTCGCCGAGGAACAGGATCGTCGCGTCGATGCCTCCCGAGACGAGCCGGGCAAGGGTTTCCACGACGACGTCCTGCCCCTTCATCCCGTCGAACGCTCCCGCGTGGACGAGGCGGAAAGGCGGCGGCGCCGGGGCGGTGCTGTCCCGGAAGGCATCGGGCGAAAGGCCGTCGAGGACGACGGCGATCTTTCCGGCCGGAACGCCCGCCGCCTCGAGGGAGGCTGTCACCGCACGAGAGACGGCGAGATACCGCGCGGCCGCCCGGTACTTGAGTCGCGAAAGCGGGTCCCTCCCCGGCGGGAAGACGACGCGGCGATGGACGACGAGCGGCGCGACCGCGGTCGCCCGGCCGAAGACGGCGGCGCCGTGGCCGCGGGCGTCGCCGGCGTATACGAGGTCGGGGAGAAAGGCACGCGCCTCGCGCGCGACCGCGAGGAGCAGGGCGGGGGACGCCTCCGAGCCGGCTGGCACCTCGGCGGTGGCGAGTCCCGACGCCCGCGCAGCCGATGCGAGGGGCGCCGCGCGGCGCGCGAGGAGCCGGATGTCGTGGCCGCGCGCGGCGAGGCCGGCCAGGAGGAGCGCGGTCTGGCGCTGCCCCCCGCGCATCCCGGGGCCGAGGTCCAGCGCGAGCAGCCTCACGGTCGAGGAGGATAGCGCCCTGCTAATGTCGGCGGCGTGCCCGCGCCGCTCTCCGTCGTGATCCTCACGAAGAACGAAGAGGACCGCCTGCCGGCCGCGCTCGCCTCGGTCACGTTCGCGGACGAGGTCATCGTCGCCGACACGGGCTCGACGGATGCGACGGAGGAGAGGGCCCGGCTCGCGGGCGCGCGCTTCGTCCCGATCGGCTGGGACGGTTTCGTCGGGTCGCGGAACCGGGCGCTCGCCCTCGCGCGGCACGACTGGGTCCTCGTCCTCGACGCGGACGAGCGCATCCCGGAAGGTCTCCGTCACGAGATCCTCGCGGCGCTCGACGTCGAGGACGCCGCGTTCGCGGGCTACCGCATGCCGCGCCTCTCGTCTTTCCTCGGCCGTCCGATCCGTCACGGGAGCTGGTATCCGGACTACAAGATGCGCCTCGGGCGGCGTTCGTGCGGCCTGCGTGCCGAGGGCGGGCGCGTGCACGAAGCTCTCGTCGTGGACGGGAGCCTCGGGCGCTTCACCGCGCCCCTGATCCACCACCCGTACCGCGACCTCTCGGATGCGCTGCGGAAGGCCGCCCGGTACGCCCAGCTCGGCGCAGAGGACCGCTACGACAGGGGCATGCGGGGGAGCACCATGGGGCTCTTCTTCAGGCCGGCCTTCGAGTTCTTCCGCTCCCTCGTCGTCAAACGCGGCTTCCTCGACGGCGTCGTCGGATGGTCGGTTGCGTTCCTGCACGCGTCGTCATACTTTCTGCGCGCCGCGTTCCTGCTCGAAATCGAGCGGCGCTCGCGGGATGACCGCAATCGGAACCGCTGAAGGAGGCCGGATGATCTTCCATTTCCGTCGTGCGCTGGGCGGGACCGTCGTCGTCGCCCTGACCTGCGCGGTTGCCCTTGCGGGATGTTCGAAGAAGGAAACCCCGTCGCTCGAGAAGGCCGGCGCCGCCGCCGACAAGGCGATCGACAAGGCGAGGGACGCCACGGCTGAAGCCGCGAAGTCGGTGAGCGAGGCCGCGGACAAGGCCGTCGCCGCGACGAAGGAAGCCGCGGACAAGGCCGTCGAGGCGACGAAGGAAGCCGCCGACAAGGCCGCCGCCGCCACGAAGGACGCCGCCACTTCCGCCGCGAAGGCCACGAGCACGGCCGTCGCTCCCAGGAAGTAAGCCGACTGGCGGATTCCCTCGGGAAGATCGCCCGCGAGATCGCGGCCTGCCGCGCCTGCCCGCGCCTCGTCGCGTGGCGCGAAAAGGCGGCCGCGAACCCTCCGCATCGCTTCCGCGGACAGCGCTACTGGGCCCGCGCCGTGCCGGGTTTCGGAGATCCGCTGGCGCGCCTCCTCGTGGTCGGGCTCGCCCCTGCCGCCCACGGCGGCAATCGCACGGGCCGCGTCTTCACGGGCGACGCCTCGGGCGACTTCCTGTTCGCCGCGTTGCACCGCGCGGGCTTCGCCAGCCAGGCGACGTCGGTCGCGCGGGACGACGGGCTCGTTCTCGCGGGGGCGTACGTCGCGGCCGCGGCGCGCTGTGCCCCGCCGGCCAACAGGCCGGCCCCCGAAGAGTTCGCGCGCTGCCTCCCGTTCCTGGTCCGCGAGATCGCGGCGCTGCCGAACCTCGCCGTGATCCTCGCGCTCGGCGCGCTTGGCTGGCGGGCCGCGATCGAGGCGCTCCTCGTGAACGGGGCGCCGAGGCCGAAGCCCCTGCCGCGGTTCGCGCACGGCGCCGAGGCGGCGCTCGGCGGGATCCGCCTGCTCGCGTCGTACCACGTGAGCCAGCAGAACACCTTCACGGGGCGGCTCACGCCGAAGATGCTGGACGCGGTTCTGAGAAGAACGAGAGATTTCTTCTGACGTGCGGCGGCTCCCGCCGCCGGCCCCGTTCCATTAGACTCCTCTCGTGGCGGGGCATCTCCGGGACGAGGCGCGGGACAAGTTCCGCGACGAGTGCGGGGTTTTCGGCATCTTCGGCCATCCCGACGCCGCGAACCTGACGTACCTCGGCCTCTACGCGATGCAGCACCGCGGGCAGGAATCCGCGGGCATCGTGACGTGGACGGGCCAGCGCATGGCCGTCGAGAAGCAGATGGGGTACGTCGCCGACATCTTCGACGAGACCCGTCTCGCGCGCCTGCCGGGCCACTCCGCGATCGGCCACGTCCGCTACTCGACGACCGGCGAGTCGCGCCTCGAGAATGCGCAGCCCATCGTCTACAACACGAACAAGGGCCCTCTCGCGATCGGGCACAACGGCAACCTGGTGAACGCCGACGAGATCCGCCGCGAGCTCGAGCAGGAGGGCTCGATCTTCACGACGAGCTCCGACACCGAGGTCTTCCTCCACCTCATGGCGCGCTCCCGCCGCGAGGACGTCGTCGGCGCGCTGCGCGAGGCCCTCGCACGGGTGCGGGGCGCGTACTCGATCGTCCTCCTCGCGAAGGACCGCGTCCTCGCGGCCCGCGACCCGCAGGGGATCCGGCCGCTCACGATGGGCCGCCTCAAGGTTCCGGGGCAGCCGGACGCCACGGTCGTCGCGTCGGAGACGTGCGCCTTCGACCTCATCGACGCCGAGCCTCTCCGCGACGTCGAGCCCGGGGAGATCGTCGTTTTCGACTCCGGGGGCACGGCCTCCGCCTCGTTCGCGATGGGGCAGCGCACGGCCTTCTGCGTCTTCGAGCACGTCTACTTCGCGCGGCCCGACTCGACCATCTTCGGCAAGTCGGTCGCGGAGTCCCGGCGCGCCTTCGGCCAGCGTCTCGCCCGGGAGCACCCGGTCCCGGCGGACGTCGTCGTGCCGGTGCCGGACTCCGGCATGTTCGCGGCCCTCGGATTCGCCGAGGAGAGCGGGATCCGCTACGGGATGGGCCTCGTGCGCAACCACTACGTCGGACGCACGTTCATCGAGCCGAAGCAGTCGATCCGCAACTTCGGGGTCAAGGTGAAGCTCAACGCCGTGCGGTCCGTCGTCGGCGGAAAGCGCGTCGTCCTCGTGGACGACTCGATCGTCCGCGGGACGACGTCGAAGAAACTCGTGCGGATGCTCAAGGCCGCCGGCGCGAGCGAAGTCCACATGCGGATCTCGTCGCCGCCGACCGTGAACCCCTGCCACTACGGGATCGACACGCCGCGGCGCAAGGAGCTCATCGCGTCCGCGAAGTCCATCGAGGAGATCCGGGCCTTCATCGAGGCCGACTCCCTCGGGTACCTGAGCCTCGAGGGCATGCTCGCGGCCTTCGGCCATGGCGATCACGAGACCTGTTCGGCCTGCTTCTCGGGCCACTACCCCGTGCCGCTTCGCGCGCCCGATCCGCAGGCGACGCTTTTCCCGGCCGAAGAGGCGGCGGAGACCGCCGAGGACGAGATCCCGAAGTCCGCGCCGGTCCCGCGGCCCTGAGCGCGTGGACGAGGGAGAACTCGAACTCGCCGCCGACGGCCCCGGCGCGCGGCTGCGCCTGAGGGTCTCGGCTGGCGCCTCCCGTTCGCGGATCCTCGGCATTCACGGCGGCGCCCTGAAGCTCTCCGTGAAGGCGCCGCCCGAGCGGGGTAAGGCGAACCGCGAGGCCCTCGCCCTCGTCGCGGAGACGTTCGGCGTCGCGCCCTCGGACGTCGCGATCGTCTCCGGGGAAACGGCGCCCGACAAGATCGTCCGGCTGCCCTTCGCCCCGGCCGAGGCGGCGCGGCGCTGGGCCGCGCGCCGCGGGTAGCGCCGGGCGACCCGCGACCCCTTTCCGTTCCCGATCGGCTAGGATGCGCCCGCGATGGCGGGCGATCTCAAGGACACGTCCTCGTACGCGGCGGCCGGCGTCGACATCGACGCGAAGATGGGCGCGGTCGCGCGGGCGAAGGCGGCGATCCGCTCGACGTTCACGAAGGGCGTCGTGGGGGACGTGGGCGGTTTCGGCGGCCTCTTCCGGCCGGACTTCTCCGGGATGTCGGACCCGCTCCTCGTCGCCTCGGCCGACGGCGTCGGGACGAAGGTGAAGGTCGCGATCGCCGCCGGCATTCATCGCACGGTGGGTCAGGACCTCGTGAACCACTGCGTGAACGACATTCTCGTGCAGGGCGCGAGCCCTCTCTTCTTCCTCGACTATTACGCGACGGGGAAGATGCGGCCCGAGGTCGTCGGAGAGGTGCTCGAGGGGCTCGCCCTCGCCTGCCGCGAGAACGGCTGCGCGCTCCTCGGCGGCGAGACGGCCGAGATGCCCGGGATGTACGCGGAGGGCGACTACGACCTCGCGGGCACGATCGTGGGCGTCGTGGACCGGCCCAAGCTCCTCGACGGGAGCAGGGTCACCGAAGGCGATTTGCTGATCGGACTGCCATCGAGTGGCCTGCACACCAACGGGTACTCTCTGGCCAGGAAGATTTTCTTCGAAGGTCTGGGAATGACGCCGCAAACGGCGGTGCCGGAGCTCAACGGCCAAACGGTTGCCGAGGCGCTCCTCGCGGTCCACCGAAGCTACCTTTCGCCCGTCTTACCCCTC
>CAWIUK010000010.1:425000-442984 GCA_963839295.1 uncultured Acidobacteriota bacterium
ATACCGAAGCTGCGTCTGCGATCAGGATGCGTCCTGGTCGCGGGGTAGAGGAGCATTCCGTGCGCGTCGAAGGCAGACCGAAAGGATTGCTGGAGCGCACAGAAGAGACCCTGCCGGCACAAGTAGCGATAAAGCAGCCGAGAACGCTGCTCGCCGAAAGTCTAAGGTTTCCTGAGCAAGGTCAATCCGCTCAGGGTCAGTCGGATCCTAAGGCCAGGCCGAGAGGCGTAGCCGATGGACAACAGGTCAACATTCCTGTACTTCCTTTCGGGTGATCAAGACCGATGGGGTGACGCAGGAGGCTAAGTGGTCCCATCCACTGGACGTGATGGGCCAAGCTCGTAGGCGAGGGGGGCAGGCAAATCCGTCTCCCTGGTTCACAGCCGACGCCGAGAAGCGACGGGGAGGCCGCAAGGCCGCAAACCCACTGATGCCACGCTGCCGAGAAAAACCTCTAAGGAATCCGGAGGGAATCCGTACCGCAATCCGACACAGGTAGACAAGGAGAAAATCCTCAGGCGCTCGAGTGAAGCGATGCGAAGGAACTCGGCAAATTGACACCGTAACTTCGGAATAAGGTGTGCCCCATGGCGTGTAGGGATTTACTCCTGAAGCGCCGCGGGGTTGCAATGAAAAGGCCCAGGCGACTGTTTATCAAAAACACAGGACTCTGCGAAGTCGAAAACGACGTATAGGGTCTGACGCCTGCCCGGTGCTGGAAGGTTAAGGAGAGGGGTCAGCCGCAAGGCGAAGCTCTGAACCGAAGCCCCAGTAAACGGCGGCCGTAACTATAACGGTCCTAAGGTAGCGAAATTCCTTGTCGGGTAAGTTCCGACCTGCATGAATGGCGTAACGATCTGGGCACTGTCTCCGCATCGCGCTCGGCGAATCTGTACTTCCGGTGAAGATGCCGGATACCCGCACGTAGACGGAAAGACCCTGTGCACCTTTACTATACCCTGGCCCTGAACTTTGGTGCTGTCTGCGCAGGATAGGTGGGACGCTTTGAACCTGGGGTTTCGGCCTCGGGGGAGCGGACGGTGAGATACCACCCTGACGACACTGGAGTTCTAACCTAGCCCCGTTATCCGGGGCGGGAACACGGTCAGGCGGGTAGTTTGACTGGGGCGGTCGCCTCCTAAATTGTAACGGAGGCGCTCAAAGGTACTCTTAGGCGGATTGGAAACCCGCCGTTAAGTGTAAAGGCAGAAGAGTGCTTGACTGCGAGAGGGACATCTCAAGCAGGTGGGAAACCAGGACTTAGTGATCCGGTGGTTCTGTATGGAAGGGCCATCGCTCAACGGATAAAAGGTACGCCGGGGATAACAGGCTGATCTTGCCCAAGAGTTCACATCGACGGCAAGGTTTGGCACCTCGATGTCGGCTCATCGCATCCTGGGGCTGAAGCAGGTCCCAAGGGTCCGGCTGTTCGCCGGTTAAAGCGGTACGTGAGCTGGGTTCAGAACGTCGTGAGACAGTTCGGTCCCTATCTCGTGTGGGCGCAGGAAATTTGCGGGGCCCCGACCCTAGTACGAGAGGACCGGGTTGGACGAACCTCCTGTGCACCGGTTGTCGCGCCAGCGGCACACGCCGGGTAGCGGAGTTCGGTTTGGATAAACGCTGAAGGCATATAAGCGTGAAGCCGACCCCAAGATGAGATTTCCCCGGGGCGCAAGCCCCCTGAAGGACCGTGGGAGATGACCACGTTGATAGGCCGGGTGTGGAAGCGCTGCGAGGCGCGAAGCTGACCGGTACTAATCGTCCGTGCGGCTTGGCCATAAAATTCTTGAGGCGCGAACGTACCAAAGACATTCGCACGTGCGGCTTGCATCGCTCGGTTCTGTACGGAAACGAAATAGAGTTTCCGGTGGCCTTATCGAGGGGGCCCCACCCGTTCCCATTCCGAACACGGCCGTTAAGCCCCTCGGAGCCGATGGTACTGCACGGGAAACTGTGTGGGAGAGTAGGACGCTGCCGGGAAATTTGAAGGGCCCGGACCGAAAGGTCCGGGCCCTTGTCTTTTCAGGGGAGGCGAAACGCGCCCGGGGTCTCTGTCAGACTCGACAGCCGTGACCGAACGGCACCGGAGGAGGGGGCTCGGGCTGCTGGCGTTCGCCCTGGGCCTCGGAACGATCGTTCTCTTTTCGAAAGCCCTGCTTTCCGGAGAGACCTTTTTCGAGCGGGACCTGCAGGGTTTCTACCGCCCCCTGAGGTCGCTCCTCGTTCCGCTTGCCCGAGGCTCGTCGGGCCTGCCCCTGTGGAACCCCTATCTCTCGTCCGGCCAGCCGTTCGCCGCCAATCCGCAGCACGAGCTCTTTCACCCGCTGACGGCGCTCTACTTTCTTCTGCCGTTCGAGTGGGCCTTCCGGCTCCAGGTCATCCTCCCGGTGATCGTCGCGGCCCTGTCGATGTACGTCCTCCTCGTCTCGCTCGGGCTCGGGTTCGAATCGGCGACCTTCGGCGCCCTGGCGTGGGGGTTCGGGGGGTACACCCTTTCGGCCACGAACCTCCCTCCCATCCTGTTCGCGACCGCGGTTCTCCCCGCGATCCTCGCCTTTGGGGTCCGCCTGGCGAGCGGCCCGGGGCGGTGGGACCTCCCGCTGTTTTCAATCACGATCGGACTCGAGTGCCTGGCCGGCGAGCCGTCGACGCTCTTGATGACCGTTCTCCTCCTCCCGGCGTCGCTCGTGCACGTCGCGCTGGGGACCGACGGCGCCGCGCGTCTCCGCCGGGCCGCTCCGAGGCTCGTGCTCGGCCTCGTCCTCGGCGGAGCCGTCGGCGCCGCGGCCTTGATACCGGGCCTACATCACGCCTCCAAGACCGTTCGGGCCGGTGGGCTTCCCGAAGGCGTGGCCGACCGATGGTCGTTTCCACCCGCCCGTCTCCTCGAGTTCGTCGCTCCGAGGATCCTCGGGCACGTCGACGAGGCCGACGCCCGTTGGTACTGGGGCGGGAAGCTCTACCCCGACCGGAACTACCCGTTCCTCTATTCGATCTACCCCGGGCTCCTCGTCTCGCTTCTCGCGGGCGCGGCGCTCGCCCGCCGCCAGCCGAGGCGCCTGGTCTGGGTCGTCACGGCGGTTCTCGGGATCCTCTTCGCGGTCGGAACGCACCTTCCCTTCTGGCATCTCGCCCGGAGCGTGATCCCGGGACTGAAGGGCCTTCGCTACCCGGAGAAGTTCATTCTGCTCACGGTCTTCGCGACCGTGGTCCTCGCCAGCGTCGCGTTCGAGGAACTCCAGAGCGAGGCGAAAGCCCTCCGCCGCCGCCTCGTCCTCTCCCTCGGCGTCGTCGGCATCCTGGCGACCCTCTCCGGAGTCATCCTCCTCGGCCTCGACCTGCGTCGCGGCGAACGCCTGTGGGCGAACATGGGATTCGCGCCTGCCATCGCGGGCTCCTGGGCTTCGGTGGCCGCCCGGGACGCGATCCGGATCGGAGCGACCGCCGCGGTCGCGCTCGGCGTCCTCGTCTTCCGTCGCCGCGCGGCCTGGCTTCTGATCCCGGTCGCGGCCGCCGATCTCGTCCTGGCCGGACGGCCGCTCGTCCCGACGAGGCCTTCGGCCGTGCTCGCGGGCGTCCCCCCGTTCCTTGCCCCTCTCGCCCATGCAGGGCCCACGGGGCCTCTCTTTCATTGGGCGGCGTGGGACGACCACCTCGGGACGACGTCGGGAATCTGCAAGCCTCCCATTCCGGCACAGTGGGGGATCTCCACGACCCTGGAGGAGGACTTCGACCTCACCGAGCTTCGCTGGAGCCGCCGGGCGACGCAGATGTTCCTCGAGGCAGTCCACGCGGATCCGGCCCTCTTCTCTCCGCTCCTCCGTCGGAGAGGCGTCACCTCCGTTCTCCGCTTCCGTCCGGGTCTCTCGGGAGCGGCGGGAGACCGGCTGCCGGTTGGTCCCGAAGGCCCGCTCCTGCTCCTCGCCACCGCAGACCCTTCCCCGTTCGCCTTTTGCGCGCGGCGTCTGGTTCCGGCAGCCGGAGAACGGGGCTGGCGGGACGCCGTGGAGCGTCTCGGAAGCGACGCGGCGACGGCGGCCGTCGTGGATCCGCACGACCTGGAGCCGTTCCCGCGCGACGTGTCCGCGGGACGTGTCGAGAGGCTCCTCGTCGAGCCGGGCCGGGTCGAACTCGACGTGGACGTGACGGGGCCGGAACCGGCGTTCGTCGCCGTCAACCAGACGTGGGACGAGGGCTGGAGCGCGCGGTCAGACGCCGTGGAGGTGCGCGTCGTCCGGACGGACCTCTCCCTCTGCGGACTTTTCGTGCCGGCAGGGCGTCACCACGTCTCGCTCGTCTACGAGGATCCCTGGGTTCTCGCCGGAGTCACCGTCTCCCTGGCGGGCCTGGCGGCCCTCGTGATCGCGCCCGCCGTCTCGTTCCGCCGTCGCCCGCCGACGACGTCGTGAGAAACTTTCGGCAATGACGACGGACCGCGTTCTCATCACGGGCATCACGGGCCAGGACGGCAGCTATCTCGCCGAGTTCCTTCTCGCGAAGGGCTGCGAGGTGCACGGCCTCATCCGCCGGTCCTCGTCGTTCAATACGGAGCGCCTGGACCACCTCTACCAGGACCCGCACGTCCCGAAGAGAAACCTCGTCCTCCACTACGGCGACCTGAACGACGCGTCGTCCCTGAACCGCGTGCTGAGGCTCGTCAAGCCGCACGAGATCTACAACCTCGGCGCCCAGAGTCACGTGAAGGTGTCCTTCGACGTCCCGGAATACACAGGCGAGGTGACGGCGCTCGGCGCGACGCGCATCCTCGAGGCGATCCGCGAGGTCGGCCTGAGGCCGCGCTTTTACCAGGCCTCCTCCTCCGAGATGTTCGGCAGGGTCGCCGAGACGCCGCAGACGGAAACGACCCCGTTCCACCCGCGCTCGCCGTACGGCGTCGCAAAGCTGTACGCACACGCGATCACCGTCAACTACCGCGAGTCCTACGGGCTTCACGCGACGAGCGGAATCCTCTTCAACCACGAGTCGCCGCGGCGGGGCGAGACGTTCGTGACGCGCAAGATCACGCGCGCCGCCGGGCGGATCGCCTGCGGCCAGCAGGACGTCCTGTGGCTCGGGAACCTGGACGCGAGACGCGACTGGGGCTTCGCGGGGGACTACGTCGAGGCGATGTGGCTCATGCTCCGGCAGGACACGCCGGAGGACTTCGTCGTCGCGACCGGGGAGACGCACACCGTCCGCGAGTTCTGCGACCGCGCGTTCGCCCGGGTGGGCCGTTCCCTGCGCTGGACGGGCTCCGGCGAGGACGAGACGGGCGTCGAGGCCGCGACGGGAACGCCGCGCGTCCGCGTCGACCCCCGGTACTTCCGGCCGGCGGAGGTGGAGGCCCTGCTCGGCGACCCTTCGAAGGCGAAGCGCGTCCTCGGCTGGTCCCCGCGCGTCGGGTTCGCCGGACTCGTCGAAATGATGGCGGACGCGGACCTCGCGAAGGCCCGCGGGGAAGCCGGCGCCGCGATCCTTTCAGTCTGAGGCGAGGGAGAACGCCAGCGTCGCGCGGAAGTCCGGGAACGTTCCGGCTGTCTGGAGCGAGCCGTGGAGCGCGGGCGTCAGCGGCCGGGCGGGCGCCTTCGGCGTGGAGAGCGCGAGGTTCGCGGTGACGCGGCCTTCGTCGAACGCGATCCAGCGCGGCGGGTGCAGCGTGCCTTCCGCCCGCCGGGCCGCGACGAAGCACTCCTCGAAGAGCGTGCGGAGCATCGCGGCGTCGTCGAGGCCGGCACCCTGCACCGGGTAAGTCTGGCCGTCGGATTCGCCGGCGGGCGGCGCGCCTCCGTAGACGGCCTCGAGCGCGGCCCTCACGGCCTCGCGGTAGAGCTCGTCGCGGGTCTTCGCGGCGAGCGTGATCGTGAGCCCGGAGGGCGTCTCGGAGATCCCGTACGTCACGTCGTGCCCCTCCTCGTTCCGGCGCGCGATCTTAACCGGCTGCTAGTCTCGCGGCGATGATGCCGCTTGCTCAGCGCCTCGCCGCGCGCATCCGCCGGGAGGGCCCGATGCGCTTCGACGCGTTCCAGGAGGCGGCTCTCTACGACCCCGAGGGCGGGTACTACGAACGCGCGGGGCGCGTCGGCCGCGCGGGCGACTTCGTGACGGGCCCCACCTGGCACCCGGCTTTCGGCCGGACGATCGCGCGGATCGCGAGAAAGCTGGGAGAAGAGGGGAGAAGAGAAGAGGAGATTTCCTTGAAAGGGGAAGAGGGCGCGGCGGACCGCCGGCGCGTGACGACGGACCTCGTGGATGTCGGGTCCGGAGAAGGGGAACTCCTGGCCGCGGCGGACGCTGCGCTGCGGGGGTGGGGCGTCCGCGACGACTTCCGTCTCGCCGGCGTCGAGCGCTCGGCGACACGGCGGGAGGTGGCGCAAAGTCGGTGCCCGAGCGCCTCATGGCTTTCTTCACTCGAAGAAATCCCTTCTTCCTCTCTCTCCGGACTGGTCGTCTGCTACGAGCTTTTCGACGCGCTCCCCGTCCGGGCGCTTTTCTTCGAAGGTGAAAAGCTGCTGGAGCGCGTCGTGACGCTGGGGCCGGACGGCGAGGGTTTCGCGTGGGGCCTCGCGGAATGCCTGGACGGCGAGGATCTGCTGAGAGGGTTCCGAGAGAGGGGCATTCACCTTCAAAGAAATCAAAAGCTGGAGATCCGCTCCGGCGCTGCAGGTCTTGCTTCGGCTCTTGCCGCGCGCCTCTCTTCGGGCGTGATCCTCGTCTTCGACTACGGCGCGCCCGCGCGCGCCCTCTACTCGGCCGCGCGCTCGAACGGCACGCTCGAGGCGTTCCTCTCGCACGGCGTCACGCGCGACGTCCTCACGGAGCCCGGCAGCCGGGATCTGACGGCGTGGGTCGACTTTTCGGAGCTCGCAGAGGTCCTCGCGGCCGCCGGTCTCTCCGTGGAGCCCTTGGTGAGCCAGTCGCGCGTTCTCGCGGCGGGCGGGATCTTCGAGGACCTCGCGCTCGACCCCGCCGCGCCCCCCGAAGCGGCGCGCGAGGCTGACCGCCGCGCCGCCGCCGCGCTCGTCCAGCCGGGCGGGATGGGCGAGTCGATCCGCGTCCTCGTCGCGTCCCGCGGCACCGCGATCGGGCCCGTTCTTGCGTCGTGGGCACGCCCCGCTTGATGCCTTTGCATCGTTTGACTTCGTCGGGATCGGCACAGAGAATCCCTCTCGTCTTGACCGAACCCGGGTGGCGCGCAGGCGCGGGCGGACCGCGAGGGGTGTGCTCATGAATCCGTCCATGGCGGCCTACCTGCCCATCCTCTATTTCGCGATCATGGCGGCGATCGTTCCGGTCGCCGGCCTCGCGGCGATGTCGCTGCTCCGGCCGTCAAGGCCGACGCCGACGAAGCTCGCGCCCTACGAGTGCGGCGTCGCGTCCCCGACCGAGGCGTTCGACCACCGCTTCTCGGTGCGCTACTACCTGATCGCCGTCCTCTTCGTCGTGTTCGACGTCGAGACGATCTTCCTCTTCCCGTGGGCGGTCATGTACCACAAGCTGCAGCTGTTCGGCCTCGTCGAGATGCTCGTGTTCCTCGTGATCCTCGTCGTGGGATACGTCTACGCGTGGCGGAGGGGAGCGCTTTCGTGGGCCTGATCGAGAACGCGTTCCCGGACAACGTCCTGACGACGACGGTCGACGCCCTGATCGGCTGGGGCCGCAAGAATTCGCTCTGGCCGATGCAGTTCGGCCTCGCGTGCTGCGCGATCGAGATGATGGCGGTCGTCGACAGCCGCCATGACATGGCGCGCTTCGGCGCCGAGGTGTTTCGCGGCTCGCCGCGGCAGTGCGACATGATGCTCGTCGCGGGCACCGTCACCGAGAAGATGGCGCCGATCATCAAGCGCCTCTACGACCAGATGGCCGACCCGAAGTGGGTCATCGCGATGGGCTCGTGCGCGACGTGCGGCGGTCCCTACCGGAGCTACGCCGTCACGCAGGGCGTCGACCGGGTCATCCCGGTGGACGTCTACGTTCCCGGCTGTCCGCCGCGGCCCGAAGCCCTTCTCTACGGCCTCATGGAACTTCAGAAGAAGATCCAGAAGATGCGTGTGGTCCGGCGCGCCCCCGAGGAGCTCGCCGTTGGCTGAAGACCCGAAGGACGCTCCCGCCGCGCCCCCCGCCGGCGAGCCCGCGAAGGCGGCGCCCGCGCCGGCACCTGCCGCCGCGGCCCCCGCAGCGCCGAAGCCGGCCGCGGCGCCGAAGGCGCCCGTCCCGGCTCCGGTCGACGCGATGGGTGAGCCGCTCGTTGCCGCGCTCGCGGCCGCCGTGCCGGGCGCGGTCCTCGGCGCCAGGAAGATGGTCGGCCAGACGACGATCGAGCTCGCGCCCGGCAAGCTCGTCGAGGCGTGCCGCTACCTGAAAGACAAGGAGACCTTCACGTTCCTCGTCGACCTCACGGCCGTCGACTGGAAGGAGCGCGCCGCGCGCTTCGACGTCGTCTACTGGGCGCATTCCTTCGCGCGCAACAACGAGCGCGTCCGGCTGAAGGTCGGCGTCGCGGACGGAGCGGCCTGCCCGACCGTGAGCGGCGTCTGGGAGACGGCGAACTGGATGGAACGCGAAGTGTTCGACCTGTTCGGGATCGCCTTCGAGGGGCACCCCGACCTGCGCCGGATCCTCACGTGGGACGGCTTCCAGGGCCACCCGCTCCGGAAGGACTTCCCGGTCGAGGGGATCGACACGGGCGCCGCGATCTACCCGGACCGCTACCCGGAGGGCGGCGGCCCCGCGCCCGACGACAAGAACCGGAAGACCGTCTCATGAGCGACCTCGTCGGAACCGCAGGCGCCGTGCCCGAGTCCGAGGAGACGATGCTCGGTCTCCGGGAGATGGAGCTCAATTTCGGGCCGCAGCACCCCTCCACGCACGGCGTCCTCAGGATCGTCCTCAAGGTGGACGGCGAGCGCATCGTCTCGGCCCGGCCCGACGTCGGCTACCTCCACCGCGGCACCGAGAAGCTCTTCGAGACCGAGACGTACCCCATGGTGATCCCGCACACGGATCGCATGGACTACGTCGCGGCCGCGACGAACAACCACGCCTACGTACTCGTGGTCGAGAAGCTCCTCGGCGTCGAGGTCCCGAAGCGCGCGCAGTACATCCGCGTCGTCCTCGACGAGATGCAGCGCATTTCCTCGCACCTCCTCTGGCTCGCGACGGCCGCGATCGACCTCGGCGCGATCACGCCGTTCTTCTACACGTTCCGCGAGCGCGAGGTCATCCTCGACCTCTTCGAGGACTACTGCGGCGCGCGGCTCACGCTGAACTGCATGCGCGTCGGCGGCCTCCAGGAGGAGTTGACGCCGGGCTGGATCGAGAAGCTCCGCGCGTTTACCGAAGACCTCGGCTCGAAGATCGACGAGTACGAGGACCTCCTCACCGAAAACCGCATCTGGAAGCTCCGGACGATCGGCGTCGGAATCCTGAACACGGAACGCTGCATCGAATGGGGCGTCACGGGCCCGCCGCTGCGCGCCGCCGGCCTCGCGTGGGACATCCGGCGCGCCATTCCGTACGAGTGCTATCCCGAGCTCGACTTCGAGATCCCGACGGGGAAGAACGCGGACACGTACGACCGCTACCTCGTGAGGATCGCCGAGCTGCGCCAGAGCCGCCGGATCCTCCTGCAGTGCTGCGACTGGCTCGCCGCGAACCCGACGGGCGACATCCGCGGCAAGGTCCCGCGCGTCATCAAGCCGCCCGTGGGCGACGCGTATGCGAGCGTGGAGTCGCCGAAGGGTGAGCTCGGCTTCTACCTCGTCTCGAACGGCGGCAACAAGCCGTATCGCCTGCGCGTCCGTCCGCCGAGCTTCATCAACCTGCAGGCGCTGCCGGAGATGGCGCGGGGCCACATGGTCTCGGACCTCGTCGCGATCATCGGCACGATTGACATCGTCCTGGGCGAGGTCGACCGATGACCATGGACATCTCCGAGAGCGTCCTGAATTACGTCGTGATCCCGGCCGTCAAGGCCGTGGTGGTCGTCATCCTCGTCGCGACGGCGGCGGGCGTCCTGACGTACATCGAGCGCCGGACCCTGGCGTTCCTCCAGGTGAGGAAAGGTCCGAACAGAGTGGGCCCGGAAGGCATCCTGCAGTTCGTCGCGGACGTCGTGAAGCTCCTCACGAAGGAGGACGTCGTCCCCGCCAAGGCCCGGCACGTCATCCACTTCCTCGCGCCGGTCCTCGTGATGGTCCCCGGCCTCGCGGTCTTCGCGGTCCTGCCGTGGGGCCCGGAGTTCACGACGAGGATCCCCGGGCTCGGGAAGTTCACGACGGCCTGGTACGCGACGGACGTGAACGTCTCGCTTCTTCTCCTCCTCGCGATCACGTCCGTCGGCATCTACGGGATCATCCTCGGCGGCTGGGCGTCGAACTCGAAGTACGCGCTCCTCGGCGGCCTTCGCTCGGCCGCGCAGCTCATCAGCTACGAGGTCCCGATGGGCTTCGCGGTCGTGAGCGCGATCCTCATGGCGCGTTCGCTCTCCCTCGTCGAGATCGTCGAGGCCCAGCGGACGCACCACATGTGGTTCATCCTGCCCGGCCTCGTTTCGTTCTTCCTCTACTTCGTCTCGGGGGTCGCGGAGACGAACCGCATCCCGTTCGACCTTCCCGAGGCCGAGAGCGAGCTCGTCGCGGGCTTCCACACGGAGTACTCCGGCTTCCGCTGGGCGATCTTCTTCCTGACCGAGTACGCGAACATGATCACGATCTCGGCGGTCGCGACGGCGCTGTTCTTCGGCGGCTGGCTGCGGCCGTTCCCGAACGTCGCGGCGCTCGCGTTCCTCGACGTGATCCCGGGCGTCCTCTGGTACGTCCTGAAGGTCGCGTGCTTCCTCTTCGTCTACATCTGGTTCCGCGGGACGTTCCCGCGCTACCGGTTCGACCAGCTCATGGCGCTCGGATGGAAGACGCTGATCCCGATCTCCCTCGTGAACCTCGTCCTCGTCGCGCTCGCGGCGCTCGGCGGGTTCCGCGGGCTCCGGATCCTCGGCGCGATCCTGTGGGTCGCCGCCGTCGGCGCCTTCCTCGTCGTGACGCGGATGCGGGCGTCGAAGAGGTGGCCGCAGGGCGCGGGACCCGCCCCGGCCGGCACGCGCGCGGCGGAGGCCTGAGATGAGTTTCTGGGACGACGTCCTCCTCCTCGACATCTTCGGCGGGCTGAGGATGACGGGCCGGCACTTCTTCCGGAAGGCCGACACGGTCGAGTATCCCGAGGCCGCGCGCGAGCCCAGCGACCGCTTCCGCGGCATGTTCCGGCTCGACGAGGAGCGGTGCATCAAGTGCACGCTCTGCGCGATCGAGTGCCCGATCAACATCATCTTCATCGACTGGCACAACGAGAAGAACGCGCAGGGCAAGAACGAGAAGGTCCTCGACCGGTTCGACGTGGATCTCAAGCGCTGCATGTTCTGCGGCCTCTGCGAGGAGGCCTGCCCGACGAACCCGAAGTCGATCTGGCTCCGGACAAAGACGTACGAGCTCGGGACGTACGAGCGGAACGACGCCCTCTACCTCGACATCAAGAAGCTGACGAAGTGGGACGAGAACGTCAAGCCGTTCGCCGTCGTCGAGGGGGAGGAAGGCCGGTGACGGTTCCGTTCTTCTTCTGGTTCTTCGCGGCGATCGTCGTGTTCGGCGCCGTCGGCGTCGTCGCGATGCGCCAGCCGGTCCACTCGGCGCTCTTCCTCCTTCTCTCCTTCTTCGGCGTCGCAGCGCTCTTCATCACGCTGAACGCCGAGTTCCTCGCGGCGGTCCAGATCCTCGTCTACGCCGGCGGGATCATGGTCCTGTTCCTCTTCACGATCATGCTCGTGAACGTCCGGCGGACCGCGGGCGAGCCGTTCCTGCACCGGCAGGCGGGCGCGGCGCTCGTCGTCACGTTCCTCCTCCTCGCAGTCGTGGGCGGGACGATCGTCGCGTCCTCGCGCAGGAGCGGCCTCGAGAACGCCGGCGCGGCGGCCGACCCCACGAGCCTGTCGACGACGACGATTTCGCGCACCGTGACGCGGACCGTCGACGGGAAGCCCGTCACGACGTCCGTCACGGAGCAGGTCGCCGGGAACAGCCAGGCCGTCGCGTGGGGTCTCTACCGCGACTACCTCCTGCCGTTCGAGGTCGCCTCGGTGTTCCTGCTCGTCGCGATGATCGGGGCGGTCGTCCTCGGCAAGCGGACGATGGAGCGGGTGGACTGATGATCTCGGTCACGCACTACGTCGCCCTCTCGTTCCTGCTCTTCGCGATCGGGGTCACGGGCGTCCTGATCCGCCGGAACCTCCTGACCGTCCTCATGTCGATCGAGCTGATCCTGAACGCGGCGAACCTGAACCTCATCGCCTTCTCCCGGCAGCTCGGCGACCTCAACGGGCAGCTCTTCACGGTGTTCGTGATCACGCTCGCCGCCGGCGAGGCCGCGATCGGCCTCGCGATCATCATCTCGCTCTACCGTTTGAAGGGCTCCGTGAACCTCGACGACGTGTCGGAGCTGAAGGGGTAGCGCGCCGATGACGGCTGCCGCGATTCTGCCCTGGATTCCGGTCTTTCCTCTGATCGGATTCCTCGTCAACGGGCTCCTCTATCTCGTCTCGCACGCGAAGCTCGGCGACAAGGACGCGCCGAAGGGCCCGCACGGCGACGGCGCCCACGCGGAGGCCCATGCCGCGGGCGATGCCGGGCACGGCGGCGGCCACGGGGGCCACGACGAGCACCACGAAATCCCGTTCGCGGCCGTCCATTCGGTGATCGGCCCGGCCACGACGATCCTCTCGTTCTTCGCGTCCCTGGCGGCGATCGTCGCGTGGTGGGGCGAGACGCACGGCCACGAGGGTGTCGTCGCGACGCTGTGGACGTGGATGCCGCTCGGCGCGAGCCCGACGTGGTTCGGAAGCAAGGCGATCGTCGTGGACGCGGCCTTCCGCATCGATGCGCTGACGGCGCTGATGCTGTTCTTCGTGACCGCGATCGGGTCTCTCATCCACGTCTACTCGGTCGGGTACATGGGGCACGACCCGGGGTACGGCCGGTACTTCTCGTACCTGAACCTCTTCATGTTCTCGATGCTCACGCTCGTCCTCGGCGCGGGCCTGCCGGTCATGTTCGTCGGCTGGGAGGGCGTCGGACTCTGCTCGTACCTCCTGATCGGCTTCTACTGGAACAAGGACTACGCGGCGGACGCCGGCAAGAAGGCGTTCGTCGTGAACCGGATCGGCGACTTCGGCTTCGTCCTCGGGATCTTCGGCTGCTTCGCGCTGTTCGGGACGACCGACTTCGGGGCGATGTTCTCGCTCGCGGCCGGCGACCCGGCGAAATACGCGGCCGGCGGCCTCATGACGGCGGTCTGTATCGCGCTCTTCATCGGGGCTTGCGGCAAGAGCGCGCAGATCCCGCTCTACGTCTGGCTTCCGGACGCGATGGCCGGCCCGACGCCCGTCTCCGCGCTCATCCACGCGGCGACGATGGTGACGGCGGGCGTCTACATGGTCGCGCGCTGCAACGTCTTCTACCGGATCTCGCACGAGTGGGCGATGCGGACGCTCGGCGAGAACTCGACCGTCTGGGGGCTCCTGACCCATGATGCGTCGTTCGTCGTCGCGTGCGTCGGAGGCGCGACCGCGCTCTTCGCCGCGACGATGGGCCTCGCCCAGACGGACATCAAGAAGGTCCTCGCGTACTCGACGGTCTCGCAGCTCGGCTACATGTTCCTCGGCTGCGGCGCGCTCGCGTTCTCGGCGGGCATGTTCCACGTCTTTACGCATGCGTGGTTCAAGGCCTGCCTCTTCCTCGGGGCGGGCTCCGTGATCCACGCGCTCTCCGGCGAGCAGGACATGACGAAGATGGGAGGGCTCCGCAAGCTGATCCCGCACACGTTCGTCACGATGTTCGTCGCGACTCTCGCGATCGCGGGCGTCCCGGGCCTCGCGGGCTTCTTTTCGAAGGACGCGATCCTCGCCGAGACGTGGGGCGCGGGCTACAAGGTCCTCTGGGTCCTCGCGGTCCTCACGGCCGGGATCACGGCGTTCTACATGTTCCGGCTCATCCGGATGACGTTCTACGGGACGTTCCGCGGCACCGCGGAGCAGCTCAAGCACGTCCACGAGTCGCCCGCGTCGATGGTCGTGCCGCTCTATTTCCTCGCGGCCGGTGCGGCGATCGTCGGCTGGTTCGGAATTCCGAGCTTCATTCTCGGAAGAGAGAATTCCTTCGAAAGATTCCTGGAGCCGGTCATCACGCCTTTGGCGGCAGGCTGGCAGGTCGAGGCGCACGAGATGACTCACGCAACCGAGTGGGGCCTCATGGGCTCCTCGGTCCTCGTCGCCTTTCTAGGAATCTTCCTCGCCGTTTCGTTCTACTCCGGCGCATACCCGTTCAGGATGCCGGAAAGAATCGCGACCTCCCTCGGCGGGTTCTACCGCCTCGTGCGCGACAAGTACCGCGTCGACGAGCTCTACGAGGCCGTGTTCGTGAACGGGCTCATCAAGAAGGGCGGCCGGCTCCTGTGGGAGATCGACGCCCGCGTCGTCGACCTGATCCCGAACGGCTCGAGCGGCCTCACGATCGGGCTCTCGCGGCTCTCCTCCTGGTTCGACCGCACCTTCGTGGACGGCGCCGTGAACGGCGTCGCGAACACGCTCGAGACCGCCTGGCGCGGGATGCACCGCGTCCAGACCGGGCGCACACAGAACTACGCGCTGACCATGGCGGCCGGCGTGTTCGGATTCGTCTGCCTCTACCTCTTCCTGAGATGAAGAAGGACGCCGCATGAACGGACTTCTCTCGCTGCTCATCTTCCTGCCGGTCGTGGGGACCCTCGCGGTCTTCCTCGTGCCGCGCGAGAAGACGGGTGTCATCCGCTGGGTCGCGACGCTCTTCACGGGCGCCGAGTTCCTGCTCTCCCTCCCGCTCTGGACCTTCACGGGCTTCCGCACGTCCGGCGGGTTCTTTTTCCGCGAGACCCACGACTGGATCCCCTCGCTCGGCGCCAAGTACGCGCTCGGCGTGGACGGGATCGCGGGGCTCCTCATCCTCCTGACGACGCTCCTGTCCTTCATCTCGGTGTATTCGTCGTTCACGGCGGTCACGAAGCGCGAGAAGGAGTACTACGCGTTCCTCCTCCTGCTCGAGACGGGGATGGTCGGCGTCTTCTGCGCGCTCGACTTCTTCCTCTTTTACGTGTTCTGGGAGGTCATGCTCGTCCCGATGTACTTCCTGATCGGGATCTGGGGCGGGCCGCGGAAGCTCTACGCGGCGATCAAGTTCTTCCTGTACACGCTCGCGGGCTCGGTCGTCATGCTGCTCGCGATCATCGCCCTCTACTTCTTCAATACTTCGGGCTTCCTGTGGTGGAAGGGCCTCGGCAACGCGCCGTCGTTCGACATCGTTCACTTCCACTCGATCGCCTCCCAGATCCCGCCGGACCTCCAGATCTGGCTGTTCTGGGCGTTCTTCGTCGGGTTCGCGATCAAGGTCCCGATGTTCCCGTTCCACACGTGGCTGCCGGACGCGCACGTCGAGGCGCCCACCGCCGGCTCCGTGATCCTCGCGGGCGTCCTCCTCAAGATGGGGACGTACGGCTTCCTGAGGTTCTCCCTCCCGATCTGCCCGGGGGCGTCCCGCACGTCGTGGGTGCAGCTCACGGTCGTCGTCCTCTCGATCGTCGGCATCGTCTATGGCTCGATGGTCGCGATGGTCCAGAAGGACATGAAGAAGCTCGTCGCGTACTCCTCGGTCGCGCACCTCGGCTTCGTCATGCTGGGCCTGTTCGCCCTCAACAACGCGGGAATCCAGGGCGGCATCCTCCAGTCGATCAACCACGGGCTCTCGACGGGCGGGCTCTTCCTCCTCGTCGGGATCGTGTACGAGCGGACGCACACGAGGATGATCGCGGACTACGGCGGCCTCTCCGGCGTCATGCCCGTCTACGCGATGCTCTTCATGGTCGTCCTCCTCGCGTCCATCGGCCTCCCGCTCCTGAACGGCTTCGTCGGCGAGTTCACGATCCTCACGGGCGCGTTCCTCGCGAACTGGCGCTGGGCCGCGTGGGCGAGCCTCGGCGTCATCCTCGGCGCGGCGTACATGCTGTGGCTCTACCAGCGCGTCTTCTTCGGAGAGCTCACGAACGAGAAGAACAAGGGCCTCCAGGACGTGAACCTCCGCGAGATCCTCACGCTCGCGCCGCTGATCGTCATGTGCTTCTGGATCGGCCTCTACCCCAAGCCGTTCTTCGAGATGACGGCGAAGTCGGCCGAGAAGATCGTCGTCGCCGTGAACCCCCCCGCGCCCTCTGAGTCGGCGCCGCGCCTCGCGGCCGCCGTGCCCGTGGCGCCGGTGCCGGCCGCCGAGTCCGCCGCCGGAGCGAAGTAAGCGATGCCTTTCGCCGCCGCCGACACGCTCCTCATCCTGCCGGAGCTGTTCCTCACGGCGGCGGGACTCGTCCTGCTCCTCGCCGCGACCGTGGGCGGCCGCGAGAAGGAGCGGACGGTGGCCCTCGCCGCGATCGGCTCGCTCGTCGTGACCGGCCTTCTCCTCGTCGTCTCGGTCTCGACCGCGAAGTCCCTTCCGCAGTCGGGCTTCGGCGGGATGCTCGTCCTCGACCGCTTCGGGATCTACTTCAAGGTCCTCATGCTCCTCGCGGCGATCGTGACGATCCTCTTCTCTCTGCGGTTCGTCGGGACCTCGCCGTACCCCTCGGGCGAGTACTACGGCCTCATCCTCTTCGCGACCGTCGGGATGCTCTTCATGGCGTCCGGGACGCACCTGGCGTCCATCGTCGTGGCGCTCGAGCTGATGGCCCTCTCGCAGTACGTCCTCGCGGGCTACTTCAAGCGCGAGGCGAAGTCCCTCGAGGCCGCCGCGAAATACTTCGTCCTCGGCGCGTTCTCCTCCGGCGTCCTCATCTACGGGATCTCGCTCGTCTACGGGGCGACCGGGACCTCTCGCTCGCCGGGATCGCGAAGGCCCTCGGCGCCGCTCCGGCGACCCCGCTGCTCATGGTCGGGATCATCCTCGTCGCGTGCGGCATGTTCTTCAAGATCGCGTCCGCGCCGTTCCACGTGTGGGCGCCCGACGTGTACGAGGGCGCCCCGACGCCGATCTCCGCGTTCTTCGCGGTCGGGCCGAAGCTCGCGGCCTACTCGATCTTCGCGCGCATCTTCTTCGCGGGGTTCGGGCCGCGGGCGGGCGACTGGACGGCGATCGTCGCGGCCTCGGCCGCGCTCACGATGGTCGTCGGGAACGTCGGCGCGCTCCAGCAGACGAACGTCAAGCGGCTCCTCGGCTACTCGTCGATCGGCCACGCGGGCTACGCGCTCCTCGGCCTGCTCGCCTACGGCGACGCGACCGGCATCGGCCTCTGGTCGATCCTCGTCTACCTCCTCGCCTACGCGTTCATGAACCTCGGCGCCTTCGGCCTCGTGATCCTCCTCGAAGCGAAGGGCTACGCGGGGGAGAGCGTCGACGACTTCAACGGCCTCGCGAAGCGGAACCCCTGGGCCGCGGCCGCGATGCTCGTGTTCCTCCTCTCGCTCGCGGGCATCCCGCCGACGGCGGGCTTCGTCGGGAAGTACCTGCTCTTCTCGGCGGCGATGAAGGCGGGCTGGTTCTGGCTCTCGCTTCTCGCGGTCCTCATGTCGGCCGTGTCGCTCTTCTACTATTTCCGCATCGCCCGTGCGATGTACCTCGTGGACGGCGAAGGCGAGCTCCACTGGCGCGAGGGGCCCGCCGTGACCGCGGCGATCGCGATCTGCGCGGCTGGGACCCTCGCGATGGGCATCCTGCCGGGGCCGTTCGTCGCGTTCGCGAAGAGCTGCCTCCTCCCGTGAGCCCGGCGGTGGCCGGATGAGCGACGCCCCCGGCCCCGGCGGCGATGCCCCTCAAGGCGGCGACCGGGGTTCAGCGCGCTACTTTCCGACGTCCTCACGTTCGGATGGGTCCTGCCCGCCGCGATCGCGGCCGGCGCGGGACTCGGGTGGGTCCTCGACAAGGTCTTCG
>CAWIUK010000011.1:0-124837 GCA_963839295.1 uncultured Acidobacteriota bacterium
ACTCGGCGGCCGCGAGCGTGTGGAACGGCTCGTCCATCGTCGGGCTGTCGTCGCGCGCGTGGTCCGCCACGAGGAGGACGCCGAGGACCGCGAGCGTCGAGACGCCGAGCCAGAATCGCAGCGGCCCGGGAGAGCGCATCGCGCGATTGTAGGGGGCGAGCCCTCCGGCGGGCTGTTACGCTCGCGGCGTGAGCACGCGCGCGCGCGACGCCGGCCGGGACGGGCGGACCGTGCTCCTCTTCTTCCTCGTGGCGCTCGCCCTCCGGCTCGCCCCGTTCCGGGCCGCGACGGAGAGCGGGTGGCGCCTCCTGTCCCCCGACTGCTACGGGCACCTCCGGCGCACGGTCTCGGTCGCGCGGAACTTCCCGCGCGTCCCGTTCCACGACCCGTACCTGAACCACCCGGACGGCGGCATCTTCATCTGGCCGCCCGCGTTCGACCTGCTCGCGGGAGGGATCTCGCGCGCCCTCTACGGCGCGCGGGCGACGACGGAACAGGTGACGCGCGTCGCCGCCACGCTCCCGGCGGTTCTCGGCGCCCTGCACGTGGTCCCGCTCTTCTTCCTCGCGCGGCGGGCGTTCGGCCGCCGCCGCGCGAGGATCGCCGTCGCCGCGTACGTCGCGATCCCGGCCGCCGTCCTGTGGGGCGGGTTCGGGCACTTCGACCACCACGTGGCCGAGGCGCTGAACCTCCTGCTCGTCCTCGCGGCCGGAGCGTGGGCGGCCGACGCGCCGCCGGGCTCGCGGCTCGGGCGCGCCGCCGTCTTCGGGGGCGCGATCGCGCTCGCGGTCCTCACGTGGCAGGGCGCCGTCTTCGTCGCGGCCCTCGGCCTCGCCTGGGCCGCCGTCGCGCTGGGCGAGGGGGTGGGCGCCGCCGCCCTCGCGTCCGCGCTCCTCGTCGCGGCCGGGGCCGCGCTCACGCTCCCGAGGGAGCCGGTGCCCTTCGCGTTCGTGTCGTTCGGCTGGTTCCAGCCGGCGCTCCTCGCGCTGGCCGCCGGCCCGCTCCTCGCGCTCGCCGCGTGGCGCGCGCCGACGCCCCGCCGGCGGGCCCTCTGGGCGCTCGGCGCGGCCGCGGCTCTCTCGGTCTCGCTGCCCCTGACGAGCCGCATCCTCGACGCCGTGTTCCGCGGCGGGACGTACCTCTTCAAGGAGGGCGCCGGCGCGCGCGCGGACGACTTCGCGGACGGCGGCTTCCTGTCCTACCCGCCCGACTTCCTGCGCCTCGTCGCCGAGTGCCAGCCCCTCGTGCGCGGGTGGGGATCCTTCGAGCGCGCGGTGCGCGAGGTGTCCCCGGGCGTCCTCCTCGTCCCCCTCGCGATCCTCGCGTGGCTCCGCCCGGCCGCCCGCCGTCTTCGCCTGCCCCCGCGTCCGCGCGCGGCCACCCGCGCCCTCGTCGCCCTCTTCGCGGCGGCCGTCCTCGGGATGGCGCTCTTCCAGCAGCGCAACGTCTACTACCTTTCGATCTTCGCGGCTCTCGCGCTCGCCGAGGGCCTCGCGCGCATCGCGCCGCGGCGGCTCCCGCGCCGGGGCCGCCGCTTCGCGCCCGCGGCGGTCGCCCTCACCCTCGTCGTCCTCACGGGCGCGCCGTACCTCGCCCGCGCCCGCGCGTTCGCGGACGGGCCCGGATACGACTTCCTCGACCTCCTCGCCCGCCTGCGGGCGCTCGACCCGCCCCCCTTCGACGCGTCCCGCCTCCCGCCGCCCGCGCCGGGAGAGATCGCGGGCGTGATGCCGCCGTGGTCGGCCGGCCACTTCGTGACCGCGATCGTCGAGCGGCCCTCCGCGGCCGACCCGTTCGTGTACGGCTGGCGCCGGCAGTGCCGCCTTCTCACCTCGACCGACGACGCCGAGGCGGCCGCGATCCTGAGCGGCGCGAAGTGCCGCTACCTCGTCACGGCGGACCTCGCGCCCCTGCTCCCCGCCTACGCGGCCGCCGCGGGCCGGGCGCCGGGCCCGACGGCGGCGATGTTCGCGCGCCGCGTGCACGAGTCCGACGCCGAGCGTCCCGTCCCGTTCCTCGTCCGCGTGCTCGACTCGCGCACGGGCTCGCGCCGGCCCGACGGCCGCTTCCTGCCCCGGTTCCGCGTCTTCCGGGTCGAGTCCCCCTAGAATCACCTGATGCCTGTCCTCGGAAAGCGCGTCGCCGTCGTGATGCCCGCCTACCACGCGGAGAAGACGCTGCACGCCGCGTTCCAGGAGATCCCGAAGGAGTGGGTCGACGACATCATCCTCGTCGACGACGCCTCGAGGGACCGCACGGTCGAGGTCGCGCGGACGATCCCCGGCGTCCACGTCGTCGTCCACGGGCGGAACCGCGGTTACGGCGGGAACCAGAAGACGTGCTACGAGACCGCGCTCGCGCGCGGGGCGGACATCTGCGTCATGGTCCACCCGGACCACCAGTACGACGCCTCCGTCCTCCCGGAGCTCGTGCGCCCCATCGCCGAGGGCCTCGAGGACGCGATGTTCGGGAGCCGCATGCTCGGCGGGCGGCCGCTCGAAGGCGGCATGCCCAAGTGGAAGTACCTCGCGAACATCTTCCTGACGGCGATCGAGAACGCGACCTTCTACCTCTACCTCACGGAGTACCACTCGGGCCTCAGGGCCTACTCGAGGAAGTACCTCGAATCCGTGAACCTCGCGGCGTTCTCGGACGACTTCGTCTTCGACACGGAGATCATCGCGGCCGGCATCTGGAAGGGGATGCGCATCCGCGAGGTCCCGATCGTGACGCGGTACTTCGACGACGCCTCGCAGATCAACTTCCGCCGCTCGTGCGTCTACGGGCTCTCGATCCTCTGGGTGATGGCGCGGTACAAGATGCACAAGTGGGGCTGGCGGAAAGACCCCCTCTTCGCGTGAGCATGCGGCGCGTCGCGCCCTCTCCCGCGCTCGCCGCGGCGCTCGTCCTCGCCGCGGCCGTGCTCCTCGCGCACCGCGACCTCCTCACGGGCGCCTCGACGCCCGCGTACCGCGACCTCGCGACGACGCAGCGGCCCTCCCGCGCGCTCGCCTCCAGCCTCGGCGCGGCGAATCTCGACCCGGCCGCCTCGTTCGGCCAGGCGTACCGCGGGAACCCGAACCTCGTCCTCGCGTACCCCTTCCCGGTCTCGCCGCGCTGGCTGGGCGTCCATCTCCTCCTCCACATCGGGCTCGGCCTGCTCGGAGCGTTCCTCTTCCTGCGCACCGAGGTGCGTTCGAACGAGGCCGCCCTCCTCGGCGCGTTCGCCTGGGGCCTCTCGGGCTTCGCCCTGTCGTCCGCCGCGTTCCTGAACGCCGCGACGACGCTCGCCTGGGCGCCCTGGCTCCTCTTCGCCGTCGCCCGCGCCCGCGCCGCGGACGGCCTGCGGGCCGCGTCCCGTGCGGGCCTCCTCTCGGTCCTCGCGGCGTATCTTCTCGTCCTCGGCGGCGAGCCGGCCCTCGCCGCCCTCGCCCTCGTTCTCGCCCTCGCGTGGGCGCTCCGCGGGCCCTCTCCCGCGCGCGTGCGCGGCACCGCGGTGCTCCTGGGCGGCGGCCTCGTCGCGGCCGTCCTCGCGTCCCCGTGGCTCCTCGAGGTCTGGAGGGCTTCGCTCTTCGCGTCGCGGCGCATCCGCGGCTTCTCGTGGTCGGAGTTCGCGGCCGTCGGATTTCACCCGCTGCGCTTTCTCGAGACGCCGTTCCCGCAGCTCTTCGGCGACCCGTCGCGCGTCGTCTCCGGCGCGTTCTGGGGGTTCGCCGCCACGCAGGGAAACCCGCCGTACCACGCCTCGCTCGCGTTCGGAGTCGTCCCGTCCGCGCTCGCGCTCGTCTTCGTCCTCTCCGCACGCCGGAGCGAGGCCCGCTTCTGGATCGCGACCGCGGGGATCGCCCTCGCCGCCTCCTTCACGCCGTGGATCCCCGGAGCGCGCGCCGTCTACGAGGCGCTGCCGTTTCTCCACGTCCTGAGGTACCCCGTCAAGGCGCTCCTCCCGTTCACGATGGCCCTCGCCGTCCTCGCGGCGTACGGGGCCGACCGCCTGCTGGTCCAGGAAGCCCTGCCGCGTTTCCGCCGGCGGGCCTCCGGCGCGCTGCTCGTCCTCGCGGTTCTCTTCGCCGCGGCTGCGATCGCCGCGCGCCTCTTTCCGCGCGCGGTCTTCGGACTCCTCCTGAGGCTCTGGGATCCCGCGTGGGCCTCGCCGCCGGACGTGGTCCTCGCGCCCGTCCTCGCGCGGCTTCCGTCGGAGGCCGCCCTCGCGGGCGCCGGCCTCGCCGTCCTCGGCCTCCTCCTCGCGCGCGGGGCGGGGGACGCGCGCGGCGGCTCTCTTCTTCTCGGGTCCGCGGCCGTCTCCCTCCTCGCGTACACGCCCGCCGCGATCCCGCGCGTCCCGGCCTCGGTCTTCTCGGAGCCGTCCCCGCTCGTCGCCCGGGCGGCCGCGCTCGGGGGCCGCGTCTTCGAACGGGCCGGCAAGGACTTCGACGCGGTCCGGCGCGGGGCGCAGGGCCGCCTCGACACCGGAGGCATCCTGGACCTCGCGCTCGCGCAGGCGCGCCAGGGCTGGGCCCTCTCGGGCGCCCCGCACGGCCTGAAGTACGCGTGGGATCCGGATCCCGACGGCAGCTACACGATCCTGAACCGGTACGCCGCGGACGTCCTCCGGCAGCGCCCCTGGGCGAAGCGCGTCAAGTGGCTGCGCGCCGCGGGCGTCACCGCCGTCATCGCGGGCGACGTGCCGCCCGAAACGCCCGGCCTCTCGCCCGTCTACGTAGAGGGCTCCGCGGGCGTGCCCGTCACGCTCTGGCGCGTCGGAGACTCCTTGCCGGGCCTCCGGCGCGCGGGCCGCGTCGTCGTCGCGGATTCGGTCAACGCGACCGTCGACGCGTTCGAGGACCCCGGCTTCGACCCGGCGACGGACGTCGTCGTGCACGCGAAGGACGCCGTCGCCGTCGCCTCGTCCGTCCGCGACCCTTCGGCCGGGGCGCGCGCGACCGAGGACGGCGCCGACCGGCTCGTCGTCGAGACGTCCGGCGAGCGGCCGGGGATCCTGCGCGTGGACCGGAGCTTCACGCCGCGCGTCACGGCCGCCGTCGACGGCAGGCCGGCGACCGTCTACGCCGCCGACCTCAACCTGATCGGGATTCCCGTGCCGGCCGGCCGGTCGCGCGTCGTCGTCGACCTCGCCCCCTGAGGGCGCCGGACCCCGCCGCGCTTTCTCACCAGCGGTGGTACGCGGGGTGGCCTTCCTTCACGGCGACGAACGTGCCGCGGCACGTCGCCGTGAACTTCCCCCCGGCCTCGACCGTGGCCTCGACGACCGCGCGGTCGTCCGTCGACTCGACGACCTTCGCACGGAGGTGAAGCGGCTCTCCGATCGGCGTCGGGCGCTTGAGAACGACGTGGAAGTCCGCGGTGACCGTCGAGGGCAGCACCCCGTCCCCGGCCTTCTGCATGAGGTGCCATGCGGCCGTCCAGTTGCTGTGGCAATCGAGGAGCGCGCCGAGGATCCCGCCGTTCACGACGCCCTCGAACGCGAGGTGGTGGGGCTCGGCCTTCCACGTCGCGACGACCTCGTCGCCCTCGGCGAAGCTCCGGATGCGCAGGCCCTTCTCGTTCGAGGGGCCGCAGCCGAAGCAGACCGTGTTCGGACCGTAGGTCTCCTGGAGGCTTTTCATGCGGGGGATGATGCCTGAGTCGCAACCGGCGTCGCACGCCCGGGGAGGGTCGTCCAGCCGAGGGCCTTGACCGGAATTTCCTTTTGCTCCCTCTCCGCGCTTGCAGGCGCCAGGGCAGACAGCAACGGTCTGCAAATTTCTTCGAAGGTCCTAAAGAGAGTCCCGTCGCTCTTCCAGGCGGCGACCAGCGACGCGAACGGCGCGGAGAACGACGTCGCGCCTTCGATTTCGGTGTGGATCGAGTGGACGTGAAGCGGCCCGGCGGACTCCGCCGCGGCCGGACGCGCACCGCCGCCTCCCGCCGCCACGTCCTCTCTCACACTCATTCGAAGAAATTCGCAGGCCCTCTCGGCCTGAGTCCCGGCGCCACGAAGCGGGAGGGCGAGGAGCTCGTCGAGCGTCGGCAGCGTCGAGGGAATCTCCAGGACGCGACTCGGCAACCCGTCCGCCCGCAGCGCGTGGAACGGTCCGCCGCCGCGCGTGTCCGACGTCGCGAGGATTCCGTGCGCCTCCTGCACCTCGACCGAGAGCGGCGTCGCCGTCCAGCCCGGCGCGGCCTGGAACGCCGCCGGCGCCCCGAAGACCTCGAGGAACCGGGCGTGCTCTTTCGCGACGACGGCCTCGATCTCGTCGCGCGACATCCGCGGAAGGTGGTCGTGCCAGTCGATGTGGTCCCACGCGTGGATGCCCACGGAGTGCCCCGCCTTCGCGGCCTCGCGCATGCGGTCGACCGTCTCCTTTCGCCCGCCGATGTCGGGCGCCGGCAGGAGCGTCCCGTAGAGCATCGTCTTCAGCCCGTACGACGCCGCGGGGCTCGCGGAGAGGACCTTCTTCACGAAGCCCTTCCGGAAGATCCGCTTGATCGCCTTGCCGCTCGTGTCCGGGCCGAGCGAGAAGAAGAACGTCGCCTTCACGCCCTCCTTCGCGAAGAGGTCGAGGAGGCGCGGCACGCCCTCGAGCGTGCCGCGGTACGTGTCGACGTCGACCTTGAGGGCGAGACGCGGACCGCTCACACTTCGGGCGGCTTGCGCCCCTTCAGGTAGAAGTCGAGCGTCTTCTTGAGGCCCGTCGGGAAGTCCGTCTTCGGCGTCCACCCGAGGAGCCTCTTCGCCTTCGCGACGGACGGGACGCGCGTCGTGATGTCCTGGTAGCCCTCGCCGTAGTACTGCTTCGACGAGACCTTCACGATCCTCGCCTTCCTCGCGGCGGCGGCGAACTTCGGGTACGTCGCGACGGCGTCGATGAGCGCGTGCGCGAGCGTTTCGATCGAAAGGTCGGCCGAGGGGTTCCCGAGGTTGAAGATCTGGCTGTCGGCCTTCCCCTTCGGGTTCTCCAGGATCGTCATGAGGCCGTCGATCCCGTCCTCGATGTACGTGAAGCACCGCCGCTGCGAGCCGCCGTCGACGAGCTTGATCGGAACGCCGTAGAGGATGTTGTGGAGGAACTGCGTCAGGACCCGGCTCGACCCTTCCTTCGGGGCGTCGATGTTGTCGAGGTGCGGCCCGTACCAGTTGAACGGCCGGAAGAGGGTGTACTGGAGGCCCTGCGCCGTCCCCATCGCGGAGATGACGCGGTCGAGGAGCTGCTTGGAGGCCGAGTAGATCCAGCGCGGCTTGGCGATGGGCCCGTAGACGAGCGGCGAGCGGTCCTCGTCGAACTCCTTGTCCGGGCACATGCCGTACACCTCGGACGTCGACGGGAAGACGACGCGCTTGCCGTACTTTCCGGCCATCTTGATGATCCGGAGGTTCTCCTCGAAGTCGAGCTCGAAGACGGAGAGCGGGTTCTTGACGTACGTCGCCGGCGTCGCGATCGCGACGAGCGGCAGGACGACGTCGCACTTCTTCACGTGGTACTCGATCCACTCCCGGTTGATCGAGATGTCGCCCTCGAGGAACCGGAACCGCTTGTCCGCGAGGAACTCCTCGATGCGCTCGCTGCCGACGTCGAGTCCGAACACGTCCCAGGGCGTCGTCGTGAGGATCCGCCGGGTGAGGGCGTTGCCGATGAAGCCGTTGACTCCGAGGATCAGGACTCGCATGAACTTCCCTTCAGACGCTCCGGAGGATCCAGTTCCGGAAGCCGGCCGCGTCGAGGTCGCCTTCCCCTTCGGGCCGCGCCGACAGGATCTCCACGGTCCGGTCGTCGCCCGCGTAGACGACGACCGAGCTCTCCGTGGGCTCGACCTTGCCCGGGAAGACGTCGTGGCCCGCGTACGGGGCGAGGCGCGTCTTCCAGATCGTGACGGTCTTCCCGAACACGTCGGTGAAGGCCCCCGGCCACGGCTTCGTCACGGCGCGGACGAGGTCGTGGATCTCCTTCGCGCTCTTGGTCCAGTCGATCTCCCCGTCCTCGGGCTTGCGCCCGCCGAAGTAGCTCCCCTTCGAGAGGTCGAGCGGCACGTGCGGGGCCGAGCCCGCCTTCAGCTTCGGGAGCGCCCGCGCGAGGACCGTGACGGCCGCGTCGCCCACGCGCCGCGAGACGCCGAGGATGTCGTCGTCGGGGCCGATCTTCACGCGCTCCTGGTCGACGAGGTCGCCGGCGTCCGGCTTGCCCGTCATGTAGTGGAGCGAGGCGCCGGTCTCCGTCGCGCCCTTCAGGATCGCCCAGTTCACGGGCGAGCGGCCGCGGAACGCGGGAAGGACGGAGCCGTGCATGTTCAGGGCGCCCCGCTTCCCGAGCGCGAGAACGCGCTCGGGGATCATCTTCTTGAAGTAGAACGAGAACAGGAAGTCCGGCGCGACCGCGCGGATGCGCTCCTCGTCGGCCGGGTCGTTCAGGTCGTTCACGATGCGCGGCTCGACGCCGTGCTTTCGTGCGAGGTCCGCCACGGAGCCGAACCACCGCTCCTCGCCGGGCGCGTCGGGATGCGTGAAGACGAGGCGCACGCTCTCCCCCTGGTCGAAGAGCCACTCGAGACACTTGTAACCGACGTCGGAGTACGCGCAGACGACGAGTCCGCCCATCAGTCCGCCCCCCACACCTTCCGGATGAGGAAGCGCGGCCGGCCGCGCACCTGCTGGTAGATGCGCCCCACGTACTCGCCGACGATGCCGATTCCCGCCATGAGCACCCCCATGACGACGAAGGCGAGCGCGAAGAGCGTGAACACGCCCTCCACCTCGGCGCCGACGACGAACCGCCGGACGAGGAGGAAGAGGCCGAAGCCGACTCCCGAGACCGCCGTCACGAACCCGAGCAGCCCGAAGAGCTGCAGCGGCACGACGGAGAACCCGGTCATGAGGTCGAAGTTCAGGCGCACGAGCTTGTAGAGAGAATACTTCGACTCGCCCGCCGTGCGCTCGGCGTGGGCCACGGCGATCTCCACCGGTCGCCTCGCGTACTGCTGGGCGAGGGCCGGGATGAACGTCGCGGCCTCGTCCGAGGCGGACATCACGTCCACGACGTCCCGGTGGTAGCCGCGGAGCATGCAGCCGTAGTCGTTCAGCCTCATCCCGGTGATCGCCGCCGTCGTCCGGTTGACGAGGCGCGAGGCGGCTCGCCGGAAGAACGTGTCCTGCCGGTTCTGCCGCACGGTCCCGACGACGTCGTGCCCGGCGTCCATCGCCGCGACGACCTTCGGGATCTCCTCGGGCGGGTTCTGGAGGTCGGCGTCCAGCGTGATGACGTACTCGCCGTCCGTCGCCGTGAAGGCGGCGAGGATCGCCATGTGCTGTCCCGCGTTGCGCAGGAGCTCGACGACCTTCACGAGCCCCGGGTTCGCGGCCGCCGCGGCCTTCAGGATCTCGAGGGAGCGGTCCCGCGAGCCGTCGTCCACGAAGACGACCTCGGTCGGCCTCCCGAGCCCCGCGAGAACGGGGAGGAGGCGCGGGAGGAGCTGCGGGAGGTTCGCTTCCTCGTTGTAGACCGGGACCACGACCGAGACCTTGCGCGGAACGCTCATTCCATCGGTCTCCCCTGCTCCACCGTCGCGAGCCCCTCGCGCACGACGGGCTGGTTCGGGTTCACGGCGAGCGAGCGGTTGAAGTACTCGCGGGCGAGGGGGAGGTCGCCGAGACACCAGGACGTGAGCGCCATCAGGTTCAGCGCCTCCGCGTCGCCGGGGTTCCGCGCCGTGAGGTCCCGGAAGATGGCCTGGGACGCCGTGCAGTCCTTGACCTCGAAGAGGGCCTTGCCGAGCGACGAGCGGTAACGGGCGTTCTCCGGGAACGTGTCGACGGCCTTGCGCAGGAACCGGACGAGCTGCGGGCGCGCCTTCGCGTCCTTCGCGGCGCGCTCCGTGTACGACGAGACGCGCCGGTAGACCGCCACCTCCGGGTCGTGGTACCCGTTCTTGAGGGCGGCGAGGAGCGCGTCGTCCGACTCGTCCCACCGGTCGAGGATCTGGAGCGTGACCGAGTAGTTGAAGAGCGCGGTCGGCGCCTTCGGGTTGACCTCCAGCGCCTTGCGGTACCAGGGGAGGGATTCCTTCACCTTGCCGCGGGCCCGGAGGAACGTCGCGATGTTCTGGAACGTGCCCGCCGTCTCCGTGCCGGCGCGCTCGGGCGGGCGCGCGTCCACGGCGGCCGCTTCGGCCCCCGTGAGGTACCCGAGGGAGATCAGCTTCTTCGTGAACTCCTCTCCCGCCTTCTTGTCGGCCTCGCTGGAGGAATAGCGGACCGCGAGGCGCTCGACCTTGAAGGCCTTCGTCCACGAGACGGGCGCCGGCGCGGCCGGCACGCGGCCCGCCGCGAGCCCCGCCACCGGGCGGCCCTCGAACGCCGGGTCGGCCGGGAGGCCGAGGAGGCGGCAGAGAGTGGGCGTCACGTCGAAGACCCCCGCCTTCCCGCGCGCGGCCGCCGCGGGAAACGCGGGCCCCTCGGCCGCGAGGATCCCGGGCGACTCGTGCCACAGGAACGCGGTGTCGAACTGGATGGACGAGTAGAACGACGGCCGGTCGGCCCCCCACTTGAAACCGTGGTCCGACATGAGGACCAGGTTTCCTCCGGCCTTCTCGGCCCGCTTCATGAACTCGCCCAGGATCCGGTCGGCCTCCTGGAAGTACGCGGCGACGCCGTCCTGGTACTTCCGGAACTCCTCCTCGGAGATGTTCGGGAGCTTCGGCGGGTAAAAGCGCGCGAGGAGGTGCCCGATCTCGTCGGTCCCCTCGAAATAGACCATCGTGAGGTCGGGCTTCTCCCGGTCGTAGAGCTCGAGGGCCGTCCGCGCGTACACGCGCGTCGAGCCGAGGATCTTCTGGTAACCCGTGATCGGGTCGGAGAGGTCCTTCTTCGCGGCGACCGCGGCGTCGAATTCCGCCCTCGTGACGTGCAGGGCGCGGGAGACCTCGTCGAAGCCCGGCGTCCCGTCGCGCCGCCCGACGAGGCGGACCCCGTCGGCGAGACCGTCGGGCCAGGTCAGGGCCGGAGAGCCGCTCAGGACCTCGGCGGGGAAGAGGACGGGCGACGCGCGATCGGAGACGAAGAAGCCGTTGACCTTCTCCGCGGGCCACGTCGCCCACCAGCCGACGACGCCGACCTTGAGCCCCCTGTCGCTCGCGACGTTCCAGACCGCGGGGACCTTCCGCGACCAGCCCGAGATCGGGAGACGCGCGCGCGTCTTCGGGTCGAGCTCCTGGAAGTCCGCGACGCCGTGGTCCATGGGCGTCCGTCCCGTCGCCAGCGTCGTCCAGATCAGCGGCGAGATCATCGGGTTCACGGTCTCGAGGTTCCACGTCCGGCCGCGCGCGACGAACGCCGAGAGGTTCGGCATGAGGCCGCGCTGCATGAGCGGGTCGAGGAGCTTCCAGTCGCCTCCGTCCCAGCCGACGACGATGAGAGGCGCCGGGCGGGCCGCCTTTCCGCCGCCCTTCGCGGGCGCGGAGAACGCGGGAGGCGGGACGAGGAGGAGGGCCGCGATCAGCGCGGCCGGCGTGCGCAGAGGCTTCGTCATAAAGAAAAAGGGGGAGGCCCGAAGGGCCTCCCCCGGATGATACCGGTACCGGGAAGGATCAGAACGAGACGCGGGCTCCGAGACGGACCTGCGTCGGGTTCTGCCAGGTCGTGGGCTGGAGGTAGAGCGGGTTCGTGGCGCAGGCAGCCGACGCGTAGTTCGCCGTCGCGGCCGTGCAGTTCGGGTTGCTCGGGCTCCCGATCTGGTGGTGCGGGTCGTTGCTCGCCGTGTTCACCGCGTTGAAGTTCGTGTTGATGTACGAGACGCCCTGGCGGTTGAACAGGTTGAACACGTCGATCATCGGCGTGATCGCGACCTGCCCGATGCGGAGGGCGTACTCGAGGTGAAGGTCCGCTTCCCACACGGTCGGCATCGTGTCGAGGAAGCCGCGGTTGGCCGTGAGGTACCTCTCCTGGAAGTAGCCCGACCGCGCGTAGCCGCCGACGATCATCGGCGCGCCGGTCGCGAGGTGGAAGTTGCCGCCGGCGGAGAGGCCGAACGGGAAGCTGTACATGCCGGACAGCTTGAACTGGTGCGTCCGGTCGAGGTAGAGGCGGCCGAAGTTGTTCGGCAGCATGTCGACGTAGTCGAAGTCGGCGTTGATGTTCGGGTCCGCCTGGCCGGTCGACTGCTTCTCGTTGCCGTCGTAGTTGCCCTCGAGCTTGGAGTAGACGTAGCTCGCGAGCATGTAGAAGTTGTTCGAGAACCGGTGCTGCAGGTCGAGCTCGACGCCGCGGTAGTACCGGCGAGGCTGCGTCGCGGCGCAGTTGCCCGTGAACGTCCCGGGGGCCGGCGCGGCGCAGGCCGGGTCGTTCGGGTCATGCAGGCTCGTCAGCGGGCTCGAGCCGTCGAGGTTCGTCAGGGCGCAGGTCGTGAGGGCGCCCGGCGGGATGTAGTTGGCGAGGCCGACGCGCGGGTCGGCGAGGTCGCAGCGGTCCTCGACGACGCGCCCGAGGGCCTTGTAGATGCCCTTCACGCCGAGAGACCAGCTCTTGAAGATCTCGTACTCGACGCCGCCGATGACCTCGTCCGAGTACATGCCCTTGAGGTTCGGGTCGGTGAGCTCGCCGCCCTGGATGTACGCGTAACCGAAGCCGCTCGGATCGGTGACCGGGTTCCGCACGCCCTTCGTGTAGTTGTACGCGAACGTCGTGTACTCGTTGCCGAGGGCGCGGGTCTGGATGTCCTGCGGGATCGTCGTGTAGTAGCGGCCGTAGTTCGCGTAGAGCTTCGACTTGCCGTTGTTCGTGAAGTCCCACACGACGCCGACGCGCGGCGACCACTCACCCGTGATGTGGACGACCGTGGCGCCCGACGCGTCCTTCAGCTTCTGGTCGTCGTAGCGGACGCCCACGTTCAGCGTGAGGCTCCGCGTGATCTTCCAGGAGTCCTGGAGGAAGAAGCCGATGTTCTCGGTCTTCGGGTTGTTCGAGAGCGAGTCATACGGCGTGTAGCCGAGGCAGTTCTGGACGCTGCTGACGTTCGCGTTGCCCGGTCCCGGCGTTCCGTAGTTGCCCGTGATGATCGAGCCGCCGGGCCCGTACGCCGTCGTGCAGTTCAGGGGAACCTTCGCGAAGTAGCGGTTGTACGAGTAGGCGTACGCGCCCGAGCCGGCCGAGTACCGGTCCTGGACGAGGGCGCCGCCGCCGTACTGCTCCTCGAAGGACGAGTCGAGGGACTCGTAGTTGATGCCGCCCTTGACCTCGTGGCTGCCGAAGAAGCCGGTGAGCGCGAGCGTGCCCGCGTCCCGCTTGTACTGTTCGTTCGTCCAGAAGGGGTAGCCCGACCCGGCGTTGTAGAACGTCAGGTAGCCCGAGCGCGCCGTCCGGACCGAGAGCCCCGTGGAATTCGGGCTCGTGTCGTTCTTCTCCTGGTGGTGGCCGTACTGCAGCTGGGCGAGGAACTGCGTCCCGAAGATGCCGTCCCACTTCGCCGTGAAGTCCGTGCCGCCCGTGTCGATCGAGCCGTTCTGCGTCGCGAGCGGCGCGATGATGTCCGACAGCTGGCCGGTGTACGTGCCCGGGTCGCCGAAGGCCGACACCTGGATGGTGTTCGACTCGCCGAGGCGGAAGGTCAGCTTGCCCGAGAAGATGTTGTTGCGGGTCTCGGCCGTGCCGCCCTGGGTCGTCGTGAGCTTCGTCGCCCAGCTGTATGCGATGCGCTGGTTGACGTCCTGGTCGGTGTTGATGCGGTCGTACGCGCCGAAGAACCAGATCCGGTCCTTCATGAAGTAGCCGCCGAGGTCGGCGCCGAATTCCTTGCGCGTCGGAAGGACGAGGGGCGCGAGGCCCTCGGAGGTCTTCTGGCCCGCGTTCTTGTCGCTGGCCGCGAGGCCCGAGGCGTCGTAGTAGCCGAACACGTCGCCGTGGAACTCGTTGCCGCCGGACTTCGTGACGACGTTGATGATGCCGCCGAGGGCGCGGGAGTACTCGGCCTCGTAGCCGCCGGTCTTGACCTCGACCTCCTGGACAAACTCCTGGTTGAGAGCCTTGCCCTGGTTGCCGATCTTGATGCCGGTCGTGTTGACGCCGTCGATGATGTACTGGTTCTCGAGGCCCGTCGCGCCGTACACGGAGATGCCGCCGCCGATCGACGTGCCGGTGCCGGCGACCGTCGTGGCGATGGCCGTGAAGTTGCGCGCGAGCGGGAGCTTGGAGATCGTGTCGTAGGACGCCGCGGTGCCGGTGTCGCCGCGCGTCGTGTCGACGACGGGCGCCTCACCGGTGACGACGACCTCTTCCTTGACCGACACGCCGAGCTGGAACGGCAGCGTGACCGTTCCGCCGAGGGTGACGACCTGGTTGTTCTTCTGGACCTTCGTGAAGCCGGAGAGCGCGGCCGTCACGGAGTACGTGCCGACCGGCAGCGCCGGGAAGCGGTAGCGGCCCGCGGCGTCGGTGACCGTCGTGCGCGGGCCCTGCAGGGCCGGCGACGTGAGCGTGACCGAGGCGCCCGGAAGGGGCGCGCCGTTCGTGTCGGTGACCGTACCGGCGATGTCACCCGTGGTCTGCGAATAAGCCACGTTCGCCGTCAGACCGACGACGGCGAGCGCGAGCACCATGAATGTGCTCAGCCAGCGAGATTTCATCTCTATCTACCTCCTGATTTAAAGGGAATCGGAAAAACTTCGTCGACGGTTTCCCGTAAACAAGGCTGGAGGGAATCGATTCGGGAATCCTCCTTTCCTGTGTGTCGTCTGGGCCTCATCGGAATCCTGCTCATCGTCTTTTTTGCCGGACTTTCTAAACGTGTTTCAACCGGCGTTTTCACGCCGGACACACGGTCGTGTGACCAATCCCACATCCCTGGGTGCAAAGGCTCTGCCGTCAAGGGGCTCAAGCGTACTCAATCTAAGCCTTTGCAGTCAAAGGGGACGATTCGGGGCACTCTGCCTGATTTCCGATCTCAATCCAATCATTTGGAGAATGATTCCGTAATCCGGTTCGTGAGCGCGACGTGCTTGCCGTTGTTCTCGCGCCCGAGAACGCCTGCGGGAGTCGTCGAAAGAGGCGGTTTCCCGAACCCGGCGAGGTGGTCCCGGTGGACCATGACGACCACTTTCCGGGGGCCGTTCCACAGGGCCGCGAAGGCCTCGTCCGAGGGGAAGGTCGCCTCGGTGCCGGCGTGCGACCGCCCGAAATCCAGCTCGCTCCAGCCCAGCCCCGAGACCGGCGTCGTGCGCGCCGCGTAGAACGGCAGAACCTCGAGGTAGTGGCCGCGCTGGACGAGGACGGCGTCTCCCCCGAGCGCCGCGAGCGCCGGCTCGACGACCGGCCACGGCGTGACCCAGCGGGCCGCGCCGGGCAGGGCGGCGAGAAGGAAGGCCGTGAACGCGAGCCACGGCGCCGCGACGAGGGGCACCGCTTCCGCGCGCGCCGTCAGGCGCGGCGAGACGTTCAGGACGAACCCGGCGAGGAGCGCGAAGAGCGCGCACCCGCCCGCGGCCGCCGCGCCGAACCGCTCGAGATAGCCCGAGCCGAACCCATAGGCCGCGCCGGCGGCGACGAGCGCTCCGAAGAGCGCCGCCGTCGCCACGCGTTCGGCCCGGAACGAGGCGCCGCGCGCGCGGGCCCGCTCGATCCCGAGCGCGAGGAGGACGGCGAGCGCGGGCCAGATCGGAAGGACGTACGGGATCAGCTTCGAGCGCGAGACCGAGAAGAAGACGAAGACGAGGCCGGAGAACATCCAGAGGAAGCCCTCGGTGGCGCGCTCCTTCCAGGCGGCGCGCGAGAGGCCCGGCCACGTCTCCCTCCAGCGTCCGAGAAACGCCGTCCACGGCAGGAACCCCGCGAGGAGGACCGGGACGAAGTAGACGAGCGGGCCCTCGCGCCGGTGCTCGGTCGTCGCGAAGCGCTGGAAGTGCTCGTGGACGAAGTAGAACTGGAGGAAGTCGGGGTGGCGCAGGGCCATCGCGACGTGCCAGGGGACCGCGAGCGCGAGGAAGACGAGGAGCGGACCCGGCGCGAAGACGCGCGCGAGCGTCCGCCCGCGGCCGGTGCCGATCGCCCAGAAGACGATCGCGCCGCCCGGAAGGACGACGCCGATGAGCCCCTTCAGGAGGACCGCCGCGGCCGCCGCGACGTGGAACGCGTAGAGCGCGCGGCGGGCGCGCGGGCCGTCTCCCGCGGCGTCGGCCTCCGCGAACGCCGCGAAGGCGAAGGCCGCGCCCGACAGCGCGAGCGACACCATCGGATCGATGATCGCGATGCGCGCGAGCGCCACGACGAGGAGCGACGACGCGAGGACGAGACCCGCGAGGAGGCCCGTGCGCGCCCCGTAACGCCGCCGCGCGAACGCGGCCGCGAGGAGGACCATGCCGGCCGCCGAGAGCTTGCCCGGCAGGCGCACCGCGAGCTCCGTCGGCCCGAGGACCGCCATCGAGGCCGCGACGGACCAGTAGTAGAGAGGCGGCTTCTCGAAGTAGAGGACGCCGTTCAGGCGAGGCGTGACCCAGTCGCCGGTCGCGAGCATCTCGCGCGGGATCTCGCCGTAGCGGCCCTCGTCGGGCTCGAAGAGTGGGACGCGGCCCGGCTCGAGGACGAGGAGGAACGTCGCGAGGAGGAGGAGGACGAGGAGCGTCCTCTCCCCCGCGTCCTTCGGAAGGCGGAGCGTCATCTCCCGTCTCTCGTGTTCCGGAGCGCGAGCGGTCCCTCGAACGTCCAGCGGCGCTCGGGCCTGTAGACGCCGGCGGCGCGGTCCGGCGTGTCGACCTGGAAGCGGCACGCGCCCCGCCAGTAGTCGTAGGGCGCCTCGCGCCGCGAGTGGACGGCGACGTCGACGAGGTACGCGCCCGCCCCGAGGTCGCACTCGGGCAGCGTCACGCGCGCGACGGCGGGGCCGTCGAGGCGAGACGGCATGAATCCGTCCAGCTCCGTGTTCGTCCCGTGCACGCAGACGTCCTCGGGCGTGAAGATGCCGATGCCGAAGACGAAGTCGGACGTCGGGACGCGCGGCGTCACCGCGATCTCGATCGTCACGCTCTCGCCGGAGCGAAACGCGTAGCGCTCGGCGCCGGAGCCGTCGAGCATCCGGCAGCCCGTGATCTCCACCGCTCGACTCCCCCACCGGCGCGGCTTCTCCGCGGGCGCCGGGGAGGGATTCTTCTGTTCCAGAGGCACAGGCGCGCGGACACTCGTCGCCTGTTGCACGCTCTCTTCGTGTACCGGTGGCTTTTCTTCGAATGGTAATTGGGCCTCTCGGCGCGCCGGAGCCTCCCCGCTCGAGCCCGGCGCCGCGGCGCGCCCCACCCCCTCTTCACCTTCCAAGAAAATCTTCTCTTCTCTCTTCTCGGCGCGAAGCGCCGCCTGGTTTTCTCCCTGGGCGCGCGCGAGGCGCGCGCCCTCCTCGACGGCGACGTCCATGCGATAACGCGCGAGCGTCTCGCGCGGGTCGCCGAGCGCCTTCGTCCTCCCGTGCTCGAGGTAGAGGACGCGGTCGCACAGCTCCTCGACGAGCGCGAGCGAGTGCGACACGAAGAAGATCGTCTTGCCGCGGCGCGAGAAGTCCGCGATCGTGTCGAGGCAGCGGTGCGCGAACGCCTCGTCGCCGACGGCGAGCACCTCGTCCACGACGAGGACGTCGGGGTCGACGTGCACGGCGACCGCGAACCCGAGCCTCACGTACATGCCGGAGGAGTACGTCTTGACGGGCTCGTCGATGAAGTCGTCGAGGCCGGAGAACGCGACGATCTCCGGGAGCTTCCGCTCGATCTCCCTTCGCGTGAGGCCGAGCATGACGCCGTTGATCACGACGTTCTCGCGGCCCGAGATCTCCGGGTGGAAGCCCGCGCCGAGCTCGATGAGGGCCGAGACCTTGCCGGAGACCTCGAGGGTCCCGCCCGTCGGCTTGAAGAGGCCCGCGACGAGCTTCAGGAGCGTGGACTTGCCGCAGCCGTTCGGGCCGACGACGCCGAACGTCTCGCCGCGGGCGACCGTGAACGAGACGTCCGAGAGCGCGTGGACGACCTCCGAGGGAGAGAGCGCGGCCGAGAGCCCGCGGCCGAGGAACGCCGACTTGAGCGTGCCGAAGGCGCGCGTCTTTCCCCACTTCCGGTACGACTTCGAGAGCCGCGAGGCGACGACGACGGGCGGCGCGCTCACACCGCCTCCGGGAACGAGTCGCGCAACCGGTCGAAGAACGCGTACCCGAGGAGGAACGCCCCGAGCGCGAGCGCGGCCAGAACGCCCCAACGCTCCGGTGCGATCCACGTCGCGCGGAAGAACGCGTCGCGCCATGCCTCGAAGAACGGCGTCGCGGGGTTCCAGAGGAGCGCCGTGCGCAGGCGCTCGGACCTGATGTCCGGCAGGGCGTAGAGGACGGGCGTCGCGAAGAACCAGAGCGTGAGCCCGGTCGCGAGGATGTCCTTCACGTCGCGGAAGTGGACCGTGAGCGCGGCGAGGAGGAGCCCGAGGCCGGCGACGAACACGCCCTCGAGGACGAACAGAGGAACGGCCTGGACGAGCGGCCAGCCGACGGGGACCGCGGGCCCGAGCACGCCCGCCATCCCGAGCGCGAGGCCCGCGCCGAGAACGGGCAGCGCGAGGAGGAAGTGGACCCCCTGCGCCGCGACGGCGACGAGCGGAAGGACCTCGGCCGGGAAGAGGATCTTCTTGAGGAGCGCGCCGTGCGTCGTGAGCGACGACGCGGCGTCCGTGAGGCCGCCCGCGAGCCAGTTCCACGGCAGGAGGCCCGTGAAGAGGAACAGGGCGTAAGGGCTCGTCGACGCGCTGCGGCCGGGGAAGATGAACGCGAAGACGACCGAGTAGACCGCGAGCATGAGGAGCGGGTTCAGGAGCGACCAGAAGAACCCGAGGACGCTCCCGCGGTAGCGCGCCTTGAGCTCCCTCGAGACGAGAACGCCGACCAGCGCCCGGTGGCGCCAGAGGCCGGCGAGGTTCTTCAGCACGTCGCGTCCATCCCGAGAGACCGATGATACGTAGGATGGGCGCCGTGGGAGCGCGCGTCGCCGCCGAATCCGTCTCCAAGTCCTACCTTCCGGGGCCGGGCGCCGCCCCCGTCGATGCCCTCGTGGACGTCTCGCTCGTCCTCGAGCCGGGGACCTTCACGGCTCTCCTCGGGCCCTCGGGCTGCGGAAAGTCCACCCTCCTGAACCTCCTCGGCGCGCTCGACCGGCCGACGGCGGGTCGCGTCCTCGTGGACGGACGGGACCTCGCGACGCTCGGAGAGGGCGGGCGCGACGCGTACCGCCGCAGGACCGCCGCCACCGTGTTCCAGTTCTTCAACCTCCTGCCCACGATGAACGCGCTCGAGAACGTCGCGCTGCCCCTCCTCCTCGACGGCGCCGCGCCGGGCGAGGCGGACGCGCGCGCCTCCGCCCTCCTCGCCGAGGTCGGACTCTCGGGGAAGGAGCGCGCGTATCCGTACGAGCTCTCGGGAGGCCAGATGCAGCGCGTGGCCGTCGCGCGGGCGCTCGCGAACCGCCCGACGCTCCTCCTCGCCGACGAGCCGACCGGCAACCTCGACTCGAAGACGGGCACGCAGGTCCTCGACCTCGTCTCGGCGCTCGTCGCCGAAAAGGGAATCACGGTCGTGATCGCGACGCACTCGTCCGACGCGGCCGCGCGCGCGTCGCGCGTCCTCAACCTCCTCGACGGCAGGCTCGTCCCGTGATCCGCCACCTCCTCGCGCCGCTCGTCCTCCGGCCGCTCGGGAGAGACCGGCTCCGGTTCGCCCTCACGGTCTCCGGGATCGCGGTCGGCGTCGCGACGATGGCCGCGATCCGGCTCGCGAACGCGTCGGTCCTGTCGTCGTTCTCGGACACCGTCGACTTCGTGGCGGGCAAGGCCTCGATCACGATCCTCGCGGACGGCCCCGGGATCCCCGAGGAGACGCTCGAGCGCCTCGCGTGGCTGCGCGGGCTCGGCGCGACGCTCGCGCCGGCGATCACGGAGACGGCCGCAGCGGGCGCGAAGGACGGCGAGGTCGTCGAGGTCCTCGGCATCGACCCGCTCGCGGACGCGAGCGCGCGGGAATATTCGTTTGCTGAAGAGGGAAAGAGGGACGAGAAGAAGATTTTCTTAGAAGGTGAAGAGGGGAGGGAGCGCGCCGGGGCACCCGGTCACCGCGGCAGTGCGACGCGCCGCGAGAAAACCCACACGTTCGAAGAATCGTCTCCCGGTCTCTTCTCGGTATTCGCAAAACAGTCTCTTCTGGTCACCGAAGCCTTCGCTTCGCGGCACCATCTGCGTGCCGGCTCGCCCTTCACGCTCGTGACCAACTCCGTCGAACGCACGTTCCGCGTCGCGGCGGTGCTGCGGCCGGCCGGCGCCGCGCGCGCGGCGTCGGGCTCGATCGTCTTCATGGACCTCGCGGCCGCGCAGGAGGCGTTCGGGAAGATCGGGCGCCTCGATCGCATCGACATCGTCCTCCCCGCATCGCTCTCCGAGGCCGACCGCGCGCGCGTCCTCGAGGAGGTTTCCGCGTCACTCCCGCCCGGCGTCACCGCGGGGAGGCCGGAGCGGCGCACCGAGACGGTGGACCGGATGGTGCGCGCGTTCCGCGTGAACCTCTCGGCGCTCGGCGCGATCGCGCTCCTCGTCGGGATGTATTTCGTCTACAACACGCTCTCCATCTCGGTCCTCCGCCGCCGCGCGGACATCGGCGTCGTGCGCGCGCTCGGGGCCTCGCGCCGCGCGGTCTTCGCGGCGTTCCTCGGCGAGGGGCTCGCGCTCGGCGTCGCCGGGAGCGCGCTCGGCCTCCTCCTCGGCTCCGGCCTCGCCGCGGCCGCGCTGAAGGTCGTCGGCGGCACCGCGACGGAGCTCTACGTCCCGTCCGCGCACCCGACGCTCCGTCTCGACCCGCTCGTCCTCGGCCTCGCGTTCGGGCTCGGCGTCGCGACGTCGGCGCTCTCGGCGCTCGCCCCCGCCTTCGAAGCCGCGGGCGTCGAGCCGGCCGCGACGATGCGCCACGGCTCCGTCGAGGCCGCCCGCCGGCGGCGGACGCGGCCGCTCGCCTTCGCGGGCGCGGTCCTGCTCGTCCTCGCGTGGGCCGCGACGCTCCCGGGCCCCGTGCGCTCTCTCCCCCTCTTCGGCTTCCTCTCGGTCTTTCTCGTCGTCGCGGGAGCGTCGCTCCTCGCGCCCGCGGCCGTCACGTTCGCGGCCGGGCGCCTCGACGGGATCGCGCTCCGCCTCTTCGGCGTCGAGGCGCGGCTCGCCCGCGCGAACCTCACGGGCAGCCTCTCGCGCACGTCCGTGGCCGTCGCGGCGCTCACGATGGGCCTCTCGATGATGGTCGCGGTCGCCGTGATGGTCGGCTCGTTCCGGACGACGGTCGCGACGTGGGTCGGCCAGACGCTCTCGTCGGACCTCTTCATCGGCCCGGCGAGCGGGCGCTCGGGCCCCTCGCTCGGCCGGATCCCGGAAGAGGCGCTCGAGGCGGTCCGCGCCGTCCCCGGCGTGGACGAGGTGGACCCCTTCCTCGCCTTCTCCGCGACGCGGGACGGCGCGCCGTACACGATCGGCTCGGGCCTCTTCTCCTTCATCGTCAAGCACGGGAACCTCCCGCTCGTGGACGGGCGCGACCCGAGGCGCGTCTTCGCGGACGCCCTCGCGAACGGCGAGGCGATGGTGTCCGAGCCGTTCTCCGAGAAGTTCCACGTGACGACGGGCGGCTCCGTCGACCTCCCGGGGCCCGGCGGGCCCGTGCGCGTCCGCGTCGCGGGCGTCTACACGGACTACTCGAACGACCGCGGGACGATCACGCTGGACCGCGCGCGATTCCAGGAGATCTGGCCACTGAACGGCGCCGTCTCGGCCGCCGTGACGCTGAAGCCGGGCGTCTCGCCCGAGGAAGGCGCGCGGCGCGTCGAGCAGGCGCTCGCCGGCCGCTTCGCGGTCCGCGTGCGCACGAACGCGACGCTCCGCAGGCTCGTCCTCCGGATCTTCGACCGGACGTTCGCGGTGACCTACGCTCTCGAGGCCGTCGCGATCGCGGTCGCGGTCCTCGGCGTCTTCAACACGCTGACGGCGCTCGTCCTCGAGCGGCGGCGCGAGATCGGGCTCCTGCGGGTCCTCGGCGCGTCGGCGGCGCGCGTGAAGCGCGCCGTGCGGTACGAGGCCGCCGCGATCGGCGGGCTCGGCATCGCGCTGGGCCTCGCGTCGGGCGCCGCGATGGCACTCGTCCTCGTCCACGTCATCAACCGCCAGAGCTTCGGCTGGACGATCGCGATGCGCTGGCCCTGGGCGTTCCTCGCGGGAGCGCTCGTCCTCGTCTTCGCGACGACGCTCCTCGCGGCCGCCCGCCCCGCCGGCCTCGCCGCCGCGACCGACGCCGCGGCCGCGCTGAAAGAGGAATGAATGAAGAGAAGATTTCCTAGAAGGGTGAATGGGCGACTCGCGCTCGAGGCGCGGCCCGGCGCCGGGACCGCCATGCGCGCTCGAACTGCGCTGAAGGTTGTGGCCGGGGGCCTCGCCCTTGCTGTGGCCGCGGTCTCCCTCTTCACCTTCAAAGAAATCTCCGCTCTCGATTCGCGCATCGAAACCACGAAAACGAACGGCGCCCGCTTCAAAGCCCTCGATCCGAACCAGAAGCTCTCCTTCCCCCGCGATCACGGAGCGCACGAGGACGCGCGCGTCGAGTGGTGGTACGTGACGGGCCAGCTCGACACGGCCTCGGGCAAGCGACTCGGCTACCAGCTCACGTTCTTCCGCACGGGCGTCACGGACGACCCCGCGCCGCGCGCGTCGTCCTTCGCCGCGCGCGACCTCCACCTCGCGCACTTCGCTCGGACGGACGTCTCGAAGGGGACGTTCCGCTTCGCCGAGCGCCTGCACCGCGACGGCCCCGGCGCCGCGTACGCCCGCACCGGACGGCTCTCGGTCGCGAACGAAGACTGGCGCCTCGAGGAGGCGGGCGGCAGGCTCATCCTCCTCGCGAAGGACGGCAGCGACGAGCTCTCGCTCCTCCTCTCGCCCGAGAAGCCGCCCGTCCTCCACGGCCCGAACGGGATCTCGCGGAAAGGCCCCGAACCGGACGCCGTCAGCAGATACGTCAGCCTCACGCGCCTTTCGAGCGCGGGCTGGTGGACCACGGGGGGAGCGAGCGAGGCCGTGACCGGGCTCTCGTGGTTCGACCACGAGTGGGGCCCGGGCTCGATCGGGAAGGAGACGCAGGGCTGGGACTGGTTCGCGCTGCACCTCCTCGACGGGCGCGACCTCATGCTCTACCGGCTGCGGGGCGCGGCCGGGAACGGCACGCCGTTCTCGTCGGGCACGCTCGTCGAAAGGGACGGCGCGGCCGTCCCGCTGGCGGCGGCCGACTTCGCGATCGAGGAGACCGCCCGCTGGAAGAGCCCGAGGAGCGGCGCGGCCTACCCTGCGCGCTGGACCCTGCGCGTCCCGAAGGCCGGCCTCGCGCTCGACGTGGTCCCGCTCCTCCCGGACCAGGAGCTCGTCACGGAGAAGTCGACCCGCGTCACGTACTGGGAGGGCGCATGCGACGTGAAGACGCCCGGCGGCGCGCCGGCCGGGCGCGCGTACGTCGAAATGACCGGCTATGCCGGTGCGGGCGGCCTCGGCCTGTTTCGATAGACTTCATGTGACTCCACGGGACAAGGAGGAACGCATGCTCAAGGGATTCCGCGACTTCATCATGAAGGGCAACGTCATCGACCTCGCCGCAGCCGTCATCATCGGCGTGGCGTTCAGCGGGATCATCGACTCGCTCGTCAAGGACGTCATCACGCCGATCATCGGAATGCTCGGGGGCCAGCCGGACTTCTCCGCGATCAAGATCGGCGCCGTCCAGCTCGGCAACTTCCTCAACGCGGTCGTCTCGTTCCTCATCAAGGCCGCGGCCCTCTACTTCCTCATCGTGCTTCCGTTCGGCCGGTTCGCGGCGAAGCTCGCCGCGGCTCCCGCTCCGGCTCCCGGCCCTTCGCCGCAGGAGGTGCTCCTCACGGAGATTCGCGACCTGCTCAAGCAGCAGAGGCGGTGATCCCGTGAGAGCCCGCGCCGCCGCGGCCGCCGCACTCGCGGCCGCGCTCGCCCTTCCCGCCGCCGCCCAGGACGCGCCCGCGCCCGCCCGCCGCCCGAAGATCGGGATCGCCTTCGCGGGCGGCGGCGCCCGCGGCGGCGCGCACGTCGGCGTCCTGAAGGTCCTCGAGGAGCTGCGCGTCCCGGTCGACTACGTGGCGGGCACGAGCATCGGTTCGATCGTCGCGGCGCTCTACGCCTCCGGCATGTCGCCGGACGAGATGGACAAGGTCCTCGCGTCGACGGACTGGGACGACGCGCTCAAGGACGACCAGGGGCGCAAGGACCAGCCGTACCGCCAGAAGGAGGACGACCAGCTCTACCTCATCAAGGCCGAGCTGGGTTTCAACAAGGGCAAGCTCGTCCTCCCGCAGGGCCTCGTCCAGGGCCAGAAGCTCAACTATCTCCTCAGGCGACTCACGCTGCCCGCATCCAACGTCCGGGACTTCGACAAGCTCCGGATCCCCTTCCGCTGCGTCGCGACCGACATCGTGACGGGCGGGAAGGTCGTCCTCGACAAGGGGGACCTCGCGCGGGCCGTCCGGGCCAGCATGGCGATCCCGGGTTTCTTCTCGCCTGTCGAGTGGGACGGGAAGCTCCTCACGGACGGCGGTACGGCGGACAACCTGCCCGTGGACGTCGTCCGGCAGATGGGCGCCGACGTGGTGATCGCGATCGACATCTCGACGCCGCTCAAGAAGCGCGACGAGATCACGAGCTTCCTCTCGATCGCGGGCCAGACCTCGGGGTTCCTCACGCGGCTCAACGTCGAGCAGCAGATCGCGACGCTGAAGAAGGGCCACGACGTCCTGATCACGCCGAACCTCGACGAGGTCGCGACGCTGGACTTCAAGCAGTTCCCGAAGGCTTCGGAACAGGGCTTCAAGGCCGCGGACGCGATGCGCGAGACGCTTGCGCGCTTCAGCGTCTCCGAGGCGGAGTACGCGGCGTTTCTCAAGAAGCAGCGGGACCCGCGCGTCGACCCCGTCGTCCAGGAGGTCCGCGTCGAGGCGCCTTCCGGCGTCGACCAGCGCCTCCTCGAGGGCCGCATCCGGTCGAAGCCCGGGAAGGTGGACTGGCCGCTCCTCGAGCGCGACCTCGCCCGCCTCTACGAGCTCGGCGACTACGAGACCGTCGACTTCCGGATCGAGCCCGATGCGGGACGGAACGTCCTCGTCCTCGGCGGCGCGCCGAGGCCTCCCGCCCCGACGCGCGTGCGGTTCGGCCTCCTCCTCAACACCGACTTCGCGTCGACCAGCTCGTTCGGCCTGCGGCTCGGCCTCTACCTGACGAGGCTGAACGCGCTGCGCGGCGAGCTGCGCACGAAGGTCGAAGTCGGCCGGCAGAACAGCGTCCTTTTGGAGTTCTACCAGCCGACGGACTTTCGCGGTCGGTTCTTCGTGTCCCCGACGGTCTCGTTCACGCGTCTGCCGCGCGACCTCTACGTCGACGACACGAACGTGGCGCAGATTCGCACCGACGAGTTCGCGGGAGCGCTCGATCTCGGCCTCGCGCTCGGAAGGTACGGCGAAGTCCGCCTCGGGGCGTACCGCGCGCAGACGAACTACAGGACCGAGATCTACTCGGGCGCGCCGGTTTCCGGCACCGCGCAGACGGCCGCCCTGCGGCTTCGGACCGTCCTCGACCAGCTCGACAGCGTGACCTTCCCGCGCAGCGGCTGGACCGCCGGCTTCCAGATCTTCGAGGCCTTCGACAGCGCCGGCGGCGACGACCGGTACGGAAAGCTCAAACTGAACGCCGGGCTCGCGAAGAGCTTCAGCGAGACGACGATCGTGCTGAACGCCCGCGCGGACGTCCGGATCGGTCCCGACGTGCGGCCCGTGTACGACCAGGCCCTCCTCGGCGGGTTCCTGAACCTCTCCGGCCTCGCGCCGGGCCAGCTCTACGCGGACAACACGTTCATCGGCCGCCTTGTCGCGTACCAGCGTCTCGCGAAGATGAACTCGCTCCTCGGGACGGGCGTCTACGCCGGCCTGTCGCTCGAGACGGGAGACGCCTGGACGACGGGCCTCACGCTCTCCGACCTCCGTCTGGCCGGCTCCGTCTTCCTCGCGGCCGACACGTCGCTCGGGCCGCTCTACGTCGCGTACGGCCTCGCCGACGGCGGCTTCCACAGCTTCTATCTCGCGCTGGGCCTGCCGCTCGACTAAGACGTATTCTCAACGCCGGCGCCCGCGCGCCTTCTGGTTAAATACGCGGCCTCAAGGAGGATCCATGAAGAAGACGACCCTTTCCGTTCTCGCCCTTCTCCTCACGCTCGGCCTCGGGACAAGCCTGCTCGCCACGATGGACATCCAGAAGGCGTTCAAGGAGAAGTACCCGGAGGCCAAGACCCTCAACACCAAGTGCTCGACGTGCCACACGATGTCGCTCCCGAAGAAGGACGGCGACCACACGAACAACGCCTACGGCCTCGACGTCAAGGCGACGAAGAAGGACGGCAAGTACGACTTCGCCGCGATCGAGAAGAAGGACTCGGACGGCGACGGCGTGTCGAACATCGACGAGATCCACAAGGGCACGAACCCCGGCGACAAGGCCTCGAAGTAAGCCGGTTCCTCTCCGGTTGAATGCGCGCCCGGCGGCCCCACGGCCACCGGGCGCTTTTCGTTTCCGCTCTCTCTCAGCGGTCGCCGGCCGCGTTCGAGAGCCGGCTGTGCCGGACGCTGTAGAGGAAGTACAGGAAGAGCCCGATCACGAGCCAGATCACGAACCGTTCCCACGTCGTGCGCGGGAGGCCGAGCGCGAGCCAGAGGCAGAACAGGATCCCCGCGGGTGCGCTGAACCAGACGAGCGGCGTCCGGAACTTGCGCGGGGCGTCCGGGCGCTTCACGCGCAGGATCAGGACGCCCGCGCTCACGAGGATGAACGCGAAGAGCGTCCCGATGTTCGTGAGCTCGACGACCTCGTCGATGTTCATGAGGCCCGCGGGCAGGAGGACGAGGACGCCCGTCACCCACGTCGCGTTCACCGGGGTGCCGCGGGGCCCGACCTTCTCGAACCAGCGCGGGAGCAGTCCGTCGCGCGCCATGACCATGAAGATGCGGGGCTGCGCGAGCTGGAAGACGAGGAGGGCGCCGGAGAGCGCGGCGACGGCGCCGATCGACACGACCCCCGCCACCTTCGTCATCCCGATCGACGAGAACGCGTGGGCGATCGGGTCCGCGACGCCGTGGTACGCCGTGTACGGGAGCATCCCCGAGACGACGGCGCAGACCCCGACGTAGATGACCGTGCAGATCGCGAGGCTCCCGAGGATCCCGCGCGGGAGGTCCCGACCGGGGTTCTTCGTCTCCTCCGCGGTCGTCGAGACGGCGTCGAAGCCGATGAAGGCGAAGAAGATGATCGCGGCTCCCGCCTGGATGCCCTTGAGGCCGTTCGGCGCGAAGGGGTGGTAGTTCGCGGGCTTCACGTAGAAGGCGCCGATCGCGATCACGCCGAGGAGAAGGAGCACCTTCACGCCGACGATGACGTTGTTGAAGCGCGTGGATTCCTTGATTCCCCACGCGCAGAGCGCCGTGATCACGATCGTGATGAGCATCGCGAGGATGTTCATCCCGACGGGGAGCCCGCCGACGAGCGGCGCTCCGCGGAGCGTGGTCCAGTTCGCGAAGGCGTCCGCGCCCGCGAGCGTTCCCGCCTTCGCCTGCGCGAGGTATCCGAGCCGCGCCGAGAGGCTCGCGGCGTCCGGGTGCGCTTTCAGGAAATCGGCGGTCACCTGGAGCATCGTGCGGCTGTCCATCGCGAGCCAGCCGGGCAGGTTGACGCCCATCCCGAGCAGGAGATTGTTCGCGTAGCTGCCCCACGAGATCGCGATCGCGACGTTCGAGATCGCGTACTCGAGGAGGAGGTCCCACCCGATGATCCACGCCATGAGCTCCCCGAGCGTCGCGTAGGCGTACGTGTACGCCGAGCCCGACACCGGGATCATCGAGGCCATCTCCGCGTAGCAGAACCCGGTGAAGCCGCACGCGACGGCCGTCAGGATGAAGCTCACGACGAGCGCGGGGCCCGCCGCCGGCCGCGTGACGCCGTACGACGAGTCGAAGCCGCCCGCGAGGCCCGTTCCGAGGCTCGAGAGGATTCCAGCGCCGATGATCGCGCCGACCCCGAGAAACGTCAGGTCCCATGCGGAGAGCGCGCGCTTGAGGTGCCCGTGACCGGGCTCGTCCACGCTCGCCTTGAGCTGCTCGATGGTCTTCGTCCGCAGGAGCTGGTTCAGCACGCGGCCTCCCTCCCGTTTTCGCGACGCGGTCGCGGGAGTCTAACGGGCGAGGACCCGGCGCGGGATCTCGCCGAGGGAGGAGATGGCCTCGACGCCCTCCCGGGTCCGCCCGCGACGGTCGAGGAGGAGCGCCGAGAGGCCCGCGTCCCGCGCCCCGTGGTAGTCGTCCGTCAGCGAGTCGCCGACATGGAGGGCCTCGGCGTGCACGACGCCCGCCCGCCGTACCGCCTCGTCGAAGATGCCGCGGGCGGGCTTGCTGACGCCCACGAGCGCCGAGACGACGACTTCGTCCACGGCGGCCGCGAGCCCGAGGCGCTCGAGGAGCGGCGGGAGCGACGAGTCCCAGTTCGAGACGATCGCGAGGCGCAGGCCGGCCGCGCGGAGCGTCTCGAGGACGGGCAGCGCGTCCGGGTCGAGCGCCCAGTGCCCCTCCTCGCGGAAATGCGCGACGAGCTCGGCGAGCATCGGCTCGGGCAGCGCGCCGCCCCCGACGCGCGAGAAGACGGTCCCCACGAAACGTCGCCAGAACCCGGCCTCTCCGCCGGTACTGCCCCAGCGCTCTTCGCCGCGCTCGCGCGCGGCGGCGACGTCCCGCCACGTCGCGTGCGCCGCCGCGTGGACGCGCTCCTCGTCGACCGCGACGCCGTGGCGCGCGAAGGCCTCGCGGTACACGCTCTCGACGGGCGGCTCGGCCCGGAGCAGCGTGTCACCGGCGTCGAGGAAGACGGCGCGGATCCGCGGCGCCGCCGGGCCCCCCGGGCTCAGGGCATCACCTGCCCGCCGTCGATCACGATCGCCTGGCCCGTGACGTTCCGCGCGTCGCGCGACGCAAGGTACGCGACGAGGCCCGCGATCTCGTCCGGCACGAGGACCTCGCCGAGCGGCGCCATCTTCCCGGCGAACGCCATCGCGTCGTCGAAGCTCTTTCCAAGCCCCTTGCCCATCCGCGCGATCCCGGAGCGGCCCATCTCCGTGTCGACCCAGCCCGGGCACACGGCGTTCACCGTGATCTTCCGAGGCGCGAGCTCGAGGGCGAGCGTGCGCGTGAGGCCGATGATCCCGTGCTTCGTCGTCGAGTAGGCCGCCATTCCGGCGACGCCGAAGCGCCCCGTGACGGACGAGACGTTGACGACGCGCCCCCCGTTCGCGAGGAACGGCGAGGCCGCGCGCAGGACGCGCCACGTGCCCGTGAGGTTCACGTCGAGGATCGCGCGCCACGCCTCGTCCGAGCGCGCGTCGCCGTCCAGGGGCGACGGGCCGCCCAGCCCCGCGTTGTTCACGAGAACGTCGATCCGGCGGTCCGGGCGCGCGGCGCGCTCGACTCCCGTGGCGACGGACGCGGCGTCGGTCACGTCGAGGACGACGGCGTGGGCGTCGCCGCCCGCCTTCTCGATCTCCGCCGCGACGGCCGCCGCTTCGGCTTCCTTCCGTGCGCAGACCGCGACGCGCGCGCCCTCGGCCGCGAGGCGCAGCGCGATCGCCCGTCCGATCCCCTTGTTCGCGCCCGTGACGAGCGCGTTCTTCCCCACGAGACGTCCGTCGGCCATGAATCCTCCGGCCGGCGATTCTAGGCGCCGCCCGACCCGGGCGTTTTAAGATGCCGCGTGCTCCCCGGCGGCATCCTCTTCGCCTCGCTCCTCGCGGCCCAGGCTACGGCGCCGCGGGTCCCGGCCCCGACGCCGGCGGAACCGCCGGAGCCCGAGATCGTCACGCTGGCGGCCACGCCCGCGCCGGCGCCTCTGCCGACGGCGTACGTCCCGCGGCCGATCGTCGCCGCGCCGCCCGCGGTCGCCGCCGCGCCGCCCGCCCCGCTTCCCGTCGCCGCCGCGCCGAAGCCCTCGCCCGCGCAGGCGGCCGCCGCGGACACCGGCCGGATCCCGGTCCTGAAGACCCGCGACTGGGCCGGGAAAGCACCGGTCTACGCGATCCACTTTTCGTCCTTCCAGAAGCGCGAGAACTCGGCGCGCGACGCCGCCACCCTCTCGAAGCGGCTGAAGCTGCCCGCGCGTCCGGTCGAAGTCGAACTCGGAGCGAAGGGCACGTGGTACCGGACGATGCTCGGCGAGTTCGCGACGGCCGAGGACGCCCGGCGCGCCGCCTCCGCCCTGCCCGAGGACCTTGCCCGCGCGGCGGGCTTCGTCTACCGGGTCCAGGCGCCATGAAGGTCGACGTCCTCCTCTTCGCGTCCCTGAGGGAAGCGCTCGGGCCGCAGGTGTCCGTCGAGGTCGAAGAGCCCGCGACGGTCGCGTCGCTCCGCCGCGCGCTCGCGGCCGCGCACCCCGTGATCGCGCGCTTCGGCGACCGCGCGAAGGCCGCCGTGAACGAGACGTGGGCCCGCGAGACGGACGCCGTGAAGCCCGGCGACACGGTCGCGCTCCTCCCGCCCGTCGCGGGCGGCTAGTCCAGCTTCAGCTCTTCGGCGAGGAGCGCGTAGTCCACGGCGCCGCGGGCCGAGCCGTCGAACTCGAAGATCGTCTTGCCGACGGACGGCGCCTCGGCGAGGGCGACGTTGATCCGGATCGGCGTGAGGATCTTCGTGAAGCGCTCGCGCAGCGTGTCGAGGAGCTCGGACGACACGGCCGTGCGCAGGTCGTAGAACGTCGGGAGGACGCCGGCGATCTTCAGCGCCTTCTCGCGCGTCTCGTTCGCGTGCCGCACGAAGACGCGCGTTTTCTCGAGGGCGGGGAGGGACAGGAAGTCCAGCTTCGCCGGCAGGATCAGCTCGTCCGCCGCGTGGTAGACGTTCTCGAGGAGAAGGCCCGCCGCGGGCGGACAGTCGAGAATGATCGCCTCGTAGCCCTCGTCCTCGAGCGAGGCGAAGCGCCGCGCGAGCCGGCCGACGCGCTTGTCCTTCCCCTTCTCGCGCAGGGCGTCCTCGGCGCCGAGGAGGTCCTCGCCCGCGGGCAGCACGTCGAGGTTCTCGCGCGAGCCCCGCACGACGGCTTCCGCGAAGTCCGCCTCCTTCACGAGCCACGCCGAGAGGCCGGCCGACGGCGGGAGGCCGAGGGCGGTCACGACGCTCCCCTGCGGGTCGACGTCCACGAGGAGGGTCCTGTGCCCGGCCCGGGCGGCGGCGGCCGCGAGGTTCACCGCGGTCGTGGTCTTGCCGACGCCTCCCTTGAGGGCCGAGACGGCCAGGATCCTCCGGCGCCGAACGGTCATGGCGGCGGCGGTCTTATCATGAGTCGGTGTCGCACCTGACCGAGCGCCCCATCGAGCCCGCCGAGCTCCTCCTCGCCGTGCGCCGCGACGGCGACGGCGGGCTCGCCCTCTTCGTCGGCGTGGTGCGGGACCGCAACGAGGGGAAAGCGGTCATCCGGCTCGAGTACTCGGCGTATAACCCGATGGCCGAGAAGGAGATGGACCGGATCGCTGCGGAGATCGCGAGGACTCATCCCGGCTCCCGGGTGGCCTTTCGGCACCGGATCGGCAGCCTCGAGATCGGGGACGTCGCCGTTGGCGTAGCCGCGGCGGCGCCCCACCGGGAGGAGGCCTTCGCCGCCTGCCGGGCCGGAATCGAGGCGATCAAAGCGCGGGTCCCAATCTGGAAAAAGGAGTTCGGACCCGATGGAAGCTCGTGGGTCGAGCCCTGCGGCGACCCCCGCCACGCGTCCTCCGGGATTTCGGATTTGCCTGAAACCCATTGAAAATTCAGGGACTTCCTGTTATCCTCCGGCGCCCGTTTCGGAGGATTGAACGATGTTTCTCGCCCTCAGGCGCATCCATGTCTTCGCGAGCGACTTCTCGCGGTCACGCCGGTTCTACGGTGAGACGCTGGCGCTCCCCGAGGCGGGCGGGTTCGAAAGCGACTGGGTCGAGTTCGCTCTTGGACCCCTCCTGCTGAAGCTCACCCCGCTCCGCCCCGGCGAGGTCCCCGCGCGCAACCAGGTCGCCGCCGTCTTCTCGACCGCCAGCCTCGACGAGTCGATTGCACGCCTCAAGGAGCGCGGCGTCACGGTGACGCGGCCTCCCGCCGAGGAGTTCACCGGCCGCTCGGCCGAGATCCTCGATCCGGACGGCTACCGGATCATCCTGTTCCAGGCTTCAGACCTGCATCCGGACGAGGAGTGGGTCCCGTCCTCGGGCGTGGACGAGCTCGTGAAGCAGAAGCTCCACGCGCGCAAGAAGCGCGAGCAGGCCCGCGGCACGGGCAAGAAGCCCGCGAAGAAGGCCGCTCCCGCAAAGAAGGCGCCCGTCAGGAAGGCGGCACCGAAGAAAGCCGCGGCGAAGAAGACCGCAAAGAAGAAGACGCCGAAGAAGCCCGCGAAAAAGAAACCGGTCCGCCGGCGCTGAGACGCGGTCCCGCGTGGGATGGCTCCTCCGGACGTCACTCCGAAACGTCCGACAGGAGGAGCCATGACGCTTGTCCCCACCCCGCCTCGACCGGCCCGCCACCCCATCCGCACCAACCCCGCCGCCTCGGTCGTCGTGGCTCTGTTCCTCTCGGCCCTGACGCTCGGCGCCGCCCCCGCGTTTGCGCAGGCCGCGATCCTTCCTCCGGTGGCCTACTTCCCGCCGGCCGTGGACTCGGTCGTCTCGAAGGTGAACGGTCCGATCCTCGACGTCCTCGACGGCGCGCTCCAGCTCGACGTCACGAACGCGACGATCACGCTCGGGGACGACCCGTCCGGGGCCCCGCTCCCCGTCACGGCGATCCTCCCCGGCTCGCGCGTCGTCGCGCAGGTGACGGTCCCCGACGTCATCCCGGCGGTTTTCCCGCCGCGTCTCGTCGCGACATCCGTCGTCGTCTTCCTCGCGAACGCGGGGAACCTCTCGGGAATCATCCAGGGCGTCGGCGTGGCGCAGGGCACGTTCATGCTGCTCGACGTGACGGTCAAGACGAACGCCGCCACGACGTGGTCCGGTTTCAAGGCCGACGGAACTCCCGTGAAGGGCCTCACGGACCTCTCCGCCGGCATGCACGCGAACGTCTCCATCACGGCCGACCCGAGCGGCGTCACCGCGAAGAACGTGTTCGCATACGCGATCCCCACGACGCGCATCGTGACGTTCCGCGGGAAGGTCGACTCCGAGGGAGCGACGCAGTGGTCGATCGGGGGCAACCTCGTTCAGGTGACTCCCGACACGAAGATCGTCGGCAACCCGCAGGTGGGCGACGAGGTCGAGGTCGTCGAGAAGGTCCAGATCCTGCCGCCGGGGTCGATGGCCCCGACGATGCTTCCGGTCGCGATCTCGATCACGAAGATCTTCCTGACTCCGCCTCCGACGCCGGGCCGCTCGGTCGCGTTCGACGGCGTGGTCACCGCCCTGCCCCCGACGGCCGGACCGTCGAGCGTCCCGTTCGGCCACTGGACGATCTCGGGCAAGGACGTCCTCGTCACGCCGATGACGAAGGTCGACCCCGGGATCGTGCAGGGTTCTTCCGTCCACGTCGTCGGCCTGACGCTCCCGATCTCGATCCTCGCGCCGACCGCGACGCCGCAGATCGTCGCGCTCCAGATCACGAAGCTCTAGCCGCGGGCGAGGCGCCCGCTCCTTCCTCCACGGCGGGCCGCGCGGCCCGCCGCTTCTTTTTCGGGTAGGCTCGCCGCATGACGAGCCTCATCGATTACTGCCGCACCGAGATCGAGTCTCTGAAGGCCGCGAAGACCTGGAAGAAGGAACGCATCCTCGAAGGGCCGACCGGCGCCCGCGTCCAGGTCGACGGACGCAGCGTCCTCATGCTCACGTCCAACAACTATCTCGGCTTCGCGAACCATCCCCGCGTCGTGGACGCGGCGCGCAAGGCGCTCTCGCGCTGGGGAAACGGCCTCGGCTCCGTGCGGTTCATCTGCGGGACCCAGCAGCTCCACAAGGACCTCGAGGCCACGATCTCGAAGTTCTTCGGGACGGAGGACACGATCCTCTACATGTCCTGCTGGAACGCGAACGAGGGCCTGTTCGCCCCGCTCCTCGGCGAGGAGGACGCGCTCCTCTCGGACGCCCTGAACCACGCCTCGATCATCGACGGCGTCCGCCTCTGCAAGGCCAGGCGCACGCTCGCCCCGCACGGCGACCTCGCGGCGCTCGAGAACGCCCTGAAGGAGGCCGGGGCCCAGCGCCGCCGCCTCTTCATCACGGACGGCGTCTTCTCGATGGAGGGCGAGATCGCGCCGCTCGGCGCCTTCGCGGACCTGTGCGAGAAATTCGACGCGACGCTCGTCGTGGACGACTCGCACGCGACCGGCGTCCTCGGGAAGACGGGCCGCGGCTCGGCCGAGGAGCTCGGCGTCCTGTCGCGGGTGAAGATCTTTACGTCCACGCTCGGCAAGGCGATGGGCTCTGCAGCCGGCGGCTTCACGACGGGCCCGGCGCCCGTCGTCGACCTCCTGCGCCAGCGCTCGCGGACCTCGCTCTTCTCGAACGCGCTCCCGCCCGCGGTCGCGGCCGGGTCGCTCGAGGCGTTCCGGATGCTCATGGAAGACCCCGCGCCCGCCCTGAAGGTCCAGAGGAACGCGAAGACCTTCCGCGCGAAGATGAAGGCGGCGGGCTTCCGGATCCCCGAGGGCATCCACCCGATCGTCCCCGTCATCGTCGGCGACACCGCGAAGGCGCTCGCGATGAGCGACGCGCTCTTCGCGAAGGGCGTCTACGTCTCGGGCTTCGGCTTCCCCGTCGTCCCGCAGGGACACGCGCGCCTCAGGTGCCAGATCTCGGCCGTCCACTCGGACGACGACCTGCAGGAAGCCGTCGACGCTTTCGTCGCCGTCGGCAGGGAATTCGGCGTCGTCTGAGGCCGTTCGTGCGTTACGGCACGACGCTGACGTGAAAGTGGACCTGCACGGACGGGGAGTTGAACCCCGCCGGCAGCGGGTCGAACGGCGCGGCCGACCTCACCGCGGCGAGGGCGGCCTGGTCCCAGCCCTTCTTGCCCGACGACATCGAGACTTCCGTCGTCGCGAGCGCGCCGTCCTTCGTGATGACCGCCTGGACGACCGTCTTCTTCCCGACTGCCGGGATCTCGGCGGCCTTCGGCGTCTTCCACCTCGCGGCGACTTTCTCGTAGGTCCTTTTCTGGTAGGCCGCGTCCTTCAGCGTCGTCTGGAAGTAGCACTCGAGGGAGGGCCGTCCCGCGGCGAAGGCCGCGGCCGCGAGAAGGAGCGCCGCCGCCGCCGCGAGGGCCGCAGCGAGGAATCCCGTGCGTCTCACGGCCGGTCCCCGCGCGCCGGCTTCGGGCGCCGCACGAGGACGAGCCGGGCCGGGCGGCCCGCCCGCTCGCACGCGGCGCACAGGCGCGCGCGGCCGAACGCCGTCCGGCGCGTCCACTCCGCCGCGCAGCCCGGGCAGCGGTAGGCGTAGCGCGCGTTGCTCTCTCGGACGCGGCGCAGGCGCTCCGTCTCGGGCGCCGCCGTGCGCACGACGCCGAGCTCGCGGGCCACCGCCCAGAAGCGCGGCGAGTGGCCTTCCTCCGCTCCCCAGCGCGCGGCGCAGATCGCGTGCGCCGTCTCGTGGAGGAGGGTCTGGAGGCGGTCGTCCGCTCCCATGTGGCTCGAGACGCGGATCACGTGCGGTTCCCCGCGCGTCCCGTACTGGATGACGCCGCCGGTCGCGCGGCGGCCCGACAGGATCACGCGCGCGCGCGGAAGGCCGTGCGCCTTCGCGAGCGCGTCGTAGCGCGCCTGGAGGTCGCGCTCGCCGGCGCGGTCCTCCTCGGGAGGAGGCGCGTCGTCGTCGAAGAGGTCGAGCTGGACGAGAGAGCCGGAACGGACAGCGTCCATCGGCGGGCCTCCACGTCACGCTCCCCACATCGCGTCGCGATGGGGGGCGAGGGGTTTCGAGAGGACGAAGGCGGCGGCAACCGCGGCGAGCGCCGCGGCGAGGAGCTCGAGGAGCGGGACGGGCCGGCCGTGCGAGACGACGGGCGCGGCGGCCTTGACGGCCCAGACCGCGGCGAGCGCGGCGCCGCCCGGGACCGTCGAACGCGTCCCGAGCGCGAGCCACGCGAGCCCGAGGCCGAGCGCGAACGCGACGAGGTACGCGTGGACGAGCCCGAGGACCGGCGGCCCGTCGAACCGCGATCCGAAGGCGAGACGCGCGGCCGCCATCGGAACCGCGCCGAGCGCCGCGACGGCGGGGGCCGCGAGCCCCGCGGGGAGCTTCGCGCGCAGCCAGGCGTAGAAGGATCCGCGCACGACGCGCTCGAACGCGAACGCGCCGGCGACCGCGAGCGGCACGAGCCACGCGAGGCGCGCGGCGTCGACGTCGCCCGAGAACGAGGCGTAGTGGAGGAAGCGCGCCGCGGGAAGGTACGAAAGCGCGGCGAGGGCGAAGGCGAGGGCCGCACCGGCCGCGAGCGCGGGAGCGCGTCTCTCCGATGGCTCCACGAACGAATGGTAGCAGGATCTAGACTCGGCGCACCATGACGAACACCTCTCTTCCGCGCGTCGCCTTCGTCGGACTCGGCACGATGGGCCGCCCCATGGCCGCGAACCTCGCGCGCGCCGGGTTCCCGCTCTCCCTCGCCACGAAGACTCCGGGCAAGGCCGCCGCCGTCGCGAAGGAGCTCGCCGAAGGCGGCCGCGACGTGCGCGCCGCCGCGACGCCCGCCGAAGCCGCGCGCGGCGCCTCCGTGATCGTCTCGTGCGTGCCCGACGCGCCCGAGGTCGAGGAGGTCCACCTCGGGCCGGGCGGCACGTCGGAAGCCGCGCCGAGGGGCGCCGTCGTGATCGACTCGTCGACGATCGACGCGGAGAGGGCGAAGCGGATCGCCTCCGCGCTCGCTGCAAAGGGGATCTCCCTCCTCGACGCCCCCGTCTCCGGCGGCCAGAAGGGCGCCGTCGAGGGAACGCTCACGTTCTTCATCGGAGGCGACGCGGCCGCGCTCGAGAAGGCGCGCCCCGTCTTCGAGGCGATGGGCAAGCGGCTCACGCACCTCGGCCCGTCCGGCGCCGGGCAGCTCGGCAAGGCCGTGAACCAGATCCTCGTCGCGAACAACCTCATGGCCGTGGCCGAGGCGATCGCGTTCGCCCAGAAGGCCGGCCTCCCGCTCGGGCCGCTGCACGAGGCGCTCGTCGGCGGCGCCGCGCGCTCGTGGGCGCTCGAGGTGCTCGGGCGGAAGATGATCGACCGCGACTTCAAGCCGGCGTTCGCGGTGAAGCACCAGCAGAAGGACCTCGCGATCGTCCTCGCGAACGCCCGGACCGCGGGCGTGCCGCTGCCCGGCGCCGCCCTCGTCCACCAGCTCCTCGCGTCGCTCGAGGCCGAGGGGCGCGGCGAGGACGGCACGCAGGCGCTTCTGAACGTCTACGAGAAGCTCGCGGGCGGACGCTAAGATTGGGCTCGGACTCGGGTTCGGATATTCCTTGAAGGCAATCGGGACCGGGACGCCAGGGACCGGTCCCTTTCCGACGGAGGTCGCATGAACCGGATTCGCCTCGCTGTCCTCGCTGTCGTTGCGCTCGCGCTCCCGGCGGCGTCCGCCGAGACGGAGAAATTCGACCGCAGCTATCCCTTCGTCGGCGACAAGGACATCAAGATCGGAATCAAGGTCGGCGACGTCACGATCGAGTCCTTCCGGATCCGGCACTGGCCGGATTCGGACGACTTCGAGAAGGCCCGGAAGGACCTGAACGACACGCACACGATGGTCGTGGAGTTCCGCTACTCGAACAGGGACCGCGACAAGGACTACAAGTGCAAGTACGTGGTCACGGTCCCGGGCGGCAAGGACAAAAAGCCGTTCGGCGAGAACGACCGGACGGCCACGCTCGACAAGGGCAAGATCGACGACACGAACTCGATGTTCGTGAAAATGGTCACGAACGACTACAAGGTCGCCAAGACGATCAAGATCTCCTTCGAGATCTGGCGGAAGTAGACCTCCGAGGTCAGGCGCAGGCGCGCCGCGCCGCCGGAGAGGAACGGTCCGCGTCGGCGCGCCATTCCGCGCGGCGGCGCTCGTAGTCGGCGTCCGCCTGGCGGGCGAGCACGCGGCGGTAATCGCGCTTCAGGCGGACGATCTCCTCGGCGAGGAAGACGCGGTCCTCGGGCGGGGCGGCCTGGAGCTCGCCCTCCCGGAGTTCGATCTGCGCCCTCAACACTCTCGCCTCGTGCAGTTCCGCCGCGGATTCCATGACTCCCCGATCCCCTTTCCTTTCGGCCCCGAAGGGCCTGCTGCCTAGAGAAGACGCAGTTCGCGCGGAAAAGTTTCACGGGCAAACCGGAGGACGGTGCGCCGGCGTAGAGGAGGCATGACGCTGTCGCGTCTCGCCCCGATCGGGTTCGTTCTGCTCGGGGCGGCAGGAGCCGCCTTGGCCACCGAAGAACCGCAGTATCGCATCGAAAGGGATTACGGATCGTTCGAGGTCCGCGTCTACGGGCCGGTAGTCGTCGCCGAGACGTCCGTGACGGGCTCGTTCGGCGACGGGTCGAACGAGGGCTTCCGCCGCGTCGCCGGGTACATCTTCGGCGGGAACGACGGAGGCCGGAAGATCGCGATGACGGCGCCCGTCGGCGCCGAGCCGGACCGGGGCGCAGAGGGCGCGAAGGGGTCGAAGATCGCGATGACCTTGCCAGTCGGCTCGGAGAAGACGGCGGCCGGATGGGTCGTGAGCTTCACGATGCCCGCGGCCTTCACGCTGAAGACTCTACCGGTCCCCGACGACGCGCGCGTGCGGCTCCGCGAGGTCCCGGCGCGGCGCGTCGCCGCGGTCCGCTTCTCGGGAACGTGGGGGGTGGAGAAGTTCGAGGCCGTCGCGGCGAAGCTCGCCGCCGACGCGCGCGCGAGCGGGCTCGTTCCGGCCGACGCCCCGCCCGTCTTCGCGCGCTACAACCCGCCGTGGACGCCTTGGTTCCTCAGGCGGAACGAGGTCCTGATGGCCCTCGACGGCCGCTGACGATCAGCCGAGCGCCCCCCCGCACGAGCTCCCCGCGCCCGCCGTGCAGCCGAAGCAGTGGCGGCGCGTCACGACGCGCCGCTCCGCGAGGGCCGCAACGTCGAGGTCCCGGACGTGGAAACCGCCGCCCGAGGGGCCGAGCGCGGGCAGGTCGAGCATCTGGTTGAAGTCGCAGTCGTAGACGCGGCCGTCCCATCCGATCGAGAGCGTGTTCCGGCACATGAGGCCGTCGATCGTTGCCGGGTTGAACGACGCGACGAGGAGCTCGAGATAGCTCGCGAGGTTTCCGCTCGACTCGAGCCACTCGAGGTAACGCGAGATCGGCATGTTGTTCAGGAAGATGAGCCGGTCGAACGCGATTCCGTGCTCGCGGAGGAGCCCGTCCTTCCACTCGCGCTCCGTCGCCTGCTGGTTCGCGGGCAGGAAGGCGCCGACCGGGTTCGACACGAGCGTCAGCCTGCGGCGGGGATCTCCGGCGCCGTAGCCCGCCTCGTTCAGGAGGTGGAGCGCCTGCAGCGACTTCTCGTACGTCCCGTCCCCGCGCTGGGCGTCGGTGCCGCGCTGTCTCCAGTGAGGGAGCGAGCACACGACTTCGACGCCCCGCTCGCCGAGCCACGCCGGCAGGTCGCGGAAGCCGGACACGAGGAGGATCGTCAGGTTGCAGCGGTCGATGACGTGCCGGCCTCGCGCGGCGGCCTCGTCGACGACGTAGCGGAAGTGCGGGCTGAGTTCGGGCGCCCCGCCCGTCAGGTCGACGGTGTGCGCGCCCGTCCGGTCGAGAGCGCGAAGGCACGCTTCGGCCGTCGCGCGGTCCATCATCTCGTCCGTCCGGTCCGGCCCGGCGTCGACGTGACAGTGGCGGCACGTCATGTTGCAGAGCTTGCCGAGGTTGATCTGGAAGATCTCGACCGGGCCCGGCCGAAGCGCGTCGCGGCCGCTCGCGGCGAGCGCGCGCGCGAAGTCTCCGCCGTGGGCCGAGGCCGACAGGTCGACGGACTCGACCGCGGCGAGCTGGGTCTCCGGCGCGGCCAGCGGAGCGCCCCGGGCGTGCAGCGAGAGCGTCACATCGAGGCTTTCTTGGCGTGCTCGAGCATCTGCATCCCGTGCACGAGCGACGCGCCCCCGCGGATCGCCGCCGTGACGTGGAGCGCCTCGGTCATCTGTTCGAGGTCCGCCCCGTTCTTCAGGCTCTCCTGCGTGTAGGCGTCGATGCAGTAGGGGCACTGGACCGCGTGGGCCACGGCGAGCGCGATGAGCGCCTTCTCCCGCGCCGAGAGCGCCCCGTCGGCGAACACGGCGCCGTACCAGGCGAAGAACCGGTCCGCGAGCTCCTTGTTGCCCTCGGCGATCGAGGCGAAGTGCGCGAGATGCTCGGTCTTGTAGTAACCGTCCATGGGCCCCCCTCTCCGGCGACCCATTCTCGCCTAGCCCTGCGGGTGCGGCAGCTCCAGCTCGGCGACCCGCCGCGCGAGCTCGTCGCGCACGTCGCGGAACGCGTCGAGGGGGTGGGCGAAGGCCGACGGCTCGGCGGCGGGGTCCGGAAGCGGCCAGTGCAGCTTTCTCACGCGCCTCGGGAAGACGGGGCAGGCCTCGTCGGCGCACAGCGTGATCACGAGGTCGACCGAGCCGGCGTCGATTTCGTCGACGGATTTCGAGCTCTGGCGCGAGGCGTCGATCCCCACCTCGGCGAGCGCGGCGACCGCGAGGGGGTGGACGGCGGACGGCATCGACCCTGCGCTCTGGACCCGCGCGGTGTCCCCGAAGTGCGCGCGCGCGAGCCCCTCGGCCATCTGGCTGCGCGCCGAGTTCGCGACGCACAGGAAGAGGATTCCGGGCGGACGCGTCACGCCGGCTTGACCGCCCGGACGAACGCGCTCATGAACCTGCCCTCGACCTGCGGCGCGAGCACGTCCGCGTCGATGCCCGCGGCCGTGAGGAAGTCGCGCGCGTCCTCGAGCTCGTAGACCCGAGTCGGCGTGATCGAGACGTCCGTGAAGCCCGCCTTCTTCAGCCTCGCCTCGAACTCCTTCTCTTCCATCGCGCCCGCGAGGCAGCCGATCCAGAGCTCGACGTTCTTCCGGACGTCCGCGGGGACCTCGCCGCGCACGACGACGTCCGACACGGCGAAGCGGCCGCCGGGCTTCAGGACGCGGAACGCCTCCGCGAGCGCGCGGTCCTTGTCGGCCGAGAGGTTCACGACGCAGTTCGAGATGATGACGTCGACGACGCCGTCCGGCAGCGGCACGTGCTCGAGCTCGCCCTTCAGGAACTCGACGTTCGTGACCTTCGCGACGCGCTGGTTCTCGCGGGCGAGCGCGAGCATCTCGTCCGTCATGTCGAGGCCGTAGACCTTGCCGGTCACGCCCACGCGCCGCGCCGAGAGGAGGACGTCGATGCCGCCGCCCGAGCCGAGGTCGAGGACCGTCTGGCCTTCGTGGAGCTCGGCGAGCGCCGTCGGGTTTCCGCAGCCGAGCGAGGCCGAGACCGCCGCGGCCGGCAGGCCCAGCGTCTGGTCGGCTCCGTAGAGGTTGGACGTGATCGGGTCCTTGGCGCCGGCGATGGCCGACGCGCCGCCGCAGCACGCGCTCCCCCCCGCCGTCGCCCTCAGGGCCGCGGCCGCGTAGCGCTCCTTCACGATGTCCTTGATGCCGGGATCCGCCATGAAAACTCCTTACTGATCAACAGTTCTTGATGGGTAGAGGACGACGACGTTCAGCAGCAGCGGGCCGCGCCCTCCTGGACGGACCCGACGAAACGCGTGATCTCGGACAGCGTGTCCGGGCGGAGGGAGTAATGCACCCAGCGGCCGGCTCGCCGGTCGGACACCAGGCCGGCGTCCTTGAGGGCCTTCAGGTGGAACGAGAGGCGGGACTGCCCCGCCTCGAGAGCGTCCGTGAGCTCGCAGACGCACTTCTCGCCCGTCAGGAGCTTCCCGACGATCTTCAGGCGGGTCTCGTCCGACAGGGCGTGGAAGACGCGGGAGAGCCGTGCGAGGTCCGCCGACCGCTCGAGGGTCTTCTCGGGGGCGCGGGTCGGACGCGAGACCGCCATGCCGCTAATATATAAAGAAATTTTGATATGTCAAGGGGCTACGCGCGGAGGGCCTTGATCCTCCCGATGTGCGCGTCGTCGTGGTTCGCGAGGCGGACGGCGAGCTGCTCGACCGTGATCTCGCCCGCCTCCGGATGCAGGCCGGTCTTCTCCCAGGCCTCGTGCGGGAGGGCCCTGAGACCCGACACGGTGTCCTCCCTCAGGCGCTTGAACTCCTTGGCGACCTCGGCGGGGTCGGCCTCGGAGTACTTGAGCGCCGCGGCGGCGGCCTCGTTGTCGAGCATCCAGAACGCCGGCCTGTCGCCGAATGCCATCCGCGAGAAGCGGCTCTGGTAGACGCGCTCGATGTCGCGCACGTGCGCGGCGTTGTCGATCATCGACCACTTCCCGCCGGCCGCCTTGCGCCGGAGAACGTCGTCGGGCGCGCCCTTGAGCGCCGCCGTCATCGCGGCGGGAGCCGCGGCGAGCCGCTCGAGGACGGCGAAGCGCCGCTTGATCGCCTCGATCTGGCGAAGGTGCGCCTCGTCGTTTCCGACCGCGTGGCGCTGGATGAGGTCTTCCATCGTGAGCCGGCCGGCGGTCGCATGGACGCCCGCCCGCGCCCACTGCGCCTTTCCGGTCTTGCGCAGGAGCTGGAGCGTCTGGCGCCGGAGCGCGACCCACTCGCGCACGACCTCGGGCGCCTTCTGGCCGCGGTAGGCGCGCAGAACCGCGAACGCCTCGCCGTTCAGGTCCGGCAGCTTCGGCTCGTTCTCGGACAGGATGCGCGTGTAGCGCTCGATGTACGCCTCGCGCTCCATGTCGCGCATGTGGCAGAGGATCTCGAGGATCGACCATTTGCCCGGGGCGGGCGTCCAGAGGAGGACCTTCTTCGAGAGGCCCTTGAGCGAGGCCTTGAGCGTCTGCGGCGTCGTGGCGAGGGTCTCGAAGAACCGGCGGCGTTCGAAGTCTTCCATGGGGCCTCCTCAGCCGGCGCGGACGCCGTTGAGCGGTTTGTCGAGCTCCGGGAACAGGAGCTCCTGCGGCTTGAGACGCGCGAGCAGGGTGTCGAGGACGCGCGTGGACCATTCCGTGCGGCGCGCCGGGTCGAGGGCGACGTGCGGCACGCTCCACGCGCCGAGCATCTGCTGGATCGAGCGGTCGATCTCGTGCTGGAAGGCGAGGTCCGTGTCGCGCACGCCGTCGAACCGCGGATCCCCGACGATCGGGACCTTGAAGAGCGCGTCGTAGGTCCGCGTCCAGCTCCTCACGAGGCTCTCGAGCACCGCCTCCTCGGCCGCACCGGAGAACGCGCGCTTCATGTAGCAGTAGTTGTCGAGGACCGCGCGGTCGCAGAAGACCACGTCGGCCTTCGCCTCGGCCTGGAGCTCCCAGGCGATCTGGGTGTGGAGGATCCAGGACTGGGCCTTGAGCGTCGTCTCCTGGTTGATCGGGAGCGGGCACTCCCGCGCGACTTCCCGGACGATCTCGACGGTCAGGTCCCTCTTCTTGAGGGCGGCGGCGAGGTCGTAGCAGAGCGTCGTCTTGCCGACCCCGTGCGTGCCGATGAACGCGACCTTCATGCAGCGCCGAGACTACCCCACCCGGAAGTGATCGCCCTCACGGCGGCGCGCGCAGGCCATGCTCTGGCGTTCCCGTGCCACGCGGCGGTGTGGCATTCCGTGCGGATCCCGCCTAAGTTCCTGGCCGGAGAACGAGTCTGGCCCGCAGACCGGAAAGTGGCGCTTCGATCAACAGATTCCTCGAAAAGGAGAGCCTCATGAGACTTCGCACGCGTTTCCTCGTCGCCGCCCTCGGCCTCGCCGCCTTCTTCACGGCCCGGCCCGGCGCCCCCTTCGTGCTCCTCGAGAAGAGCGGATTCAACGCGCACATGACGCTCTCGCAGGCCGGCTTCTGCGACGGTTCGGTGAGAACCAGGCTCGAGCCGGGCGCTTACGACGTCCGCGTCTCGACGTTCGCCGACGGCTCGGTCCACGCGATCCTCTCGCAGGGCGGCGTCCGCAAGGGCGAGACGCGCGCCGTCAGCGCGCCGGGGACGAACGAGGTCCTGATCGGCCTCCTCCTCCCCGCCGTGCAGGTGCCGGCGGTCCAGCTCCCTGCGGTCCAGCGGCCCGCCGGCGCGGCGGACGGCACGAAGATCAAGAACTGAGCGGCGGACGGCCCGTGACGCCATGCGCCTGACCCTGAGCGCGTTCGTCACGGGCTTCGCCACGCTCGGCCTCGAGATCACGGCGCTGCGCCTCCTGGCGCCCGCGTTCGGCTCGAACCTCCTCGTCTTCTCGAACGTCGTCGGCGTCGTCCTCGCGGGCCTCGCCGCCGGCGCCCTCGTCGGCGGGCGCCGGGCCGACCGCCGGCCGGACCCGCGCTTCGCCGGCGCCCTGATGCTCGGAGCCGGCGTCTTCGTCGTCCTTCTCCCGGCGTTCGCGCGGCCGTTCCTCGACGCCGCGAGGCGCGCCCTCGCGAGCGGATCCGCCTCCGTGTTCCTCTGGTCGCTCGCAGCCGTCTCGCTCCTCGTCCTGCCGCCGACCGTCCTCCTCGGAGGCGTCGCGCCGTTTCTCGTGAAGCTCCGCGCGCGGCGGCTCGACGAGGTCGGGCGCGCGTCGGGATCCCTCTCGGGCGTGGGAACGGCCGGCTCGCTTCTCGGCACGTTCGTCCCGACGCTCGTCACGATCCCCTTTCTCGGAACAGCCGCCACGCTGCGCCTCCTCGGCGCGCTGCTCATCCTCGCCTCGGCGCTCCTCCTCGGCCGGAACGCGTCCGCCGCGCTGGTGCTCCCTCTCGCCCTGACGTTCGCGCCCTCGCGCCCCGCCGCCGGGCCGGGCGTCCTCGAAGAGAGGGATTCGGCGTACCAGCATCTCCGCGTCGAGGAGACCTCCGACGGCACGCGCCTTCTCCTCTTCGACGAAGGGCGCGCCGTCCAGTCCTCCTGGAGGCCGGGCAACCGGCTCGCCGGCACGAGCTACGACGCCTTCCTCCTCCTCGACGCCGCGCGGGACGGGGGCATCCGCACGCTCCTCGACCTCGGGCTCGCGGCCGGAACGATCGTCCAGGACTTCCGCATCCAGAAGCCGGAGGTCGCGATCACCGGCGTCGAGATCGACCCCGCCGTCCTCGACGTCGCCCGGCGCCGCTTCGCGCTCGACGGCCCGAACCTCACGGCCGTCCAAGGGGACGCGCGGGTCTTCCTCGCCCGGACGCCGCGGAGCTTCGGCGGCATCGTCGTCGACGTCTTTCGCGGAGCGCACGTGCCCTTCACCTGCGCGACCCGGGAGTTCTTCGCGCTCGTCCGCGACCGCCTCGAGCCCGGCGGCGCGGTCCTGATGAACTTCGCGACCCTGTCCGGTCGCGACCGGGGCCTCGCCGGCCTCCTGAACACCATGGCGTCGGTCTTTGCCGACACGTGGGTCTGGCATCCGGAGGGCTCGGACAACTGGTTTCTCTTCGGGAGCGAGACGCCGGGGCTGGGGGCCCGCCTCGCACACAACCCGGTGCCGGACGACATGGCCGAGTTCCGCCGGGAGCTCATCCGCGAAATCCGGCCCGTCGTGTTCGACCCGGTCGGCGCCGTCTTCACGGACGACCGGTCGCCGCTCGACCTCTACACGGACCTGGTGTTCGTCCGCACGCTCACGGACTGACCGGCACGCGGAGTCCGACTTCGGCGAAGAGTCGCGCCGTGTCCTCGCCGAGGCGCGGGGGCGCGGCGGCCGGGGGATCCTGGAATCCTTCGAGGAAGAACGGCGGCCGGATCGTGGAAACCGAGCGCCCGCTCCGGGTCGTCCGCAGGACCGATTCCAGCGCGCTCGCCTGGGGCGACCGGATCGCCTCCAGCACGCCCGCGACGGGCCCCGCGGGAAGAGCGGCCTCGCGGAGGCGTGCGAGCCACGTGGCTCGGGATTCCCCCGCGAAGATTTCATCGAGGATCGGAACGAGGTCCGCGCGGTTCGAGACGCGTCCCGCATTCGTGGCGAACCGCGGATCCCTAGCCAGGTCCGGCCGCCCGATGACCCTTTCGCAGAGAATCTCGAATTGCCGGTCGGTTCCGACTGCGAGCAGGAACCCGCCGTCCGAGGCGGAGAACGCGCGGTAGGGCTCGATCGAGGCGTGCGCGTTCCCGTGGCGCGCGGCCTCCTTCCCCGTCGCGAGGGCGGCGCCTCCGACGTTCACGAGCGCGGCGAGGCCCGCGGAGAGGAGGTTCGTCTTCACGTGGGCGCCTTCGCCGTCGCGCGCGCGGGCGTTCAGCGCCGCGAGGATCTCCGCGAGCGCCGCCCAGCCCGCGAGGACGTCCACGAGCGCGACGCCGACCTTGTGCGGCGCGCCGCCTTCGGGCCCCGTGATCGACATGAGGCCCGTCGCGCCCTGCGCGAGGAGATCGAAGCCGGGCTCGCCCGCCTGCGGACCCGCGTCGCCGGCGCCCGAGATCGAGCAGGCGACGAGCCGGGGGTTGAGCGCGCGCAGGACGTCGACGCCGAGGCCGCGCTTCTCGAGCGCGCCCGGCAGAAAGTTCTCGACGAGGACGTCGGCCTTCTGCGCCCAGCGCCGGACGAACTCCTGCCCGTCGGGCGTCCCGAGGTCCACGGCGGCCGACTCCTTGCGGCGGTTCACGGAGAGGAAGTACGTGGCCTCGCCGTCGAGGACCGGCGGGACCCAGCCGCGCGAGACGTCGCCTCCGCGCGGGTCCTCCACCTTGACGACGCGCGCGCCGAGGTCGGCGAGGAGCATCGTCGCGAGCGGGCCCGCGAGGACGCGCGAGAGGTCGAGGACGACGATCCCCTCGAGCGGCGGCGTTCGCATGGTCAGAACAGCGGGCGCTTGACGACCAGGATCGTCGTGTCGTCGGCCGGCGTGCCCTCGCCCACGTGCCGCCGCCAGTCCGCGAAGAGCGCCTCGACGATCGCCTCGGCGGGCCGCCGCCAGAGGCTCGCGACCGTCAGGACGTCGCGCGGCCGGTCGTAGCCGTACGGAGCGTCGACGAGGTCCGGCCCCTCGTAGAGCCCGTCCGAGGCGAGGATGAGGATGCCGCCCCTCGGCAGCTCGACCGGGATGTCGTCGTACGTGCGCTTCGGCCCCTGCCCGAGCGGCAGGCCCGAGCCCGCGATCTCACGGCAGACGCCCTCCTCGAGGAGGAGAGGGTACGGGTGGCCCGCGTTCGCGAGGAGACCCTTCCCCGTCCTCGGATCGATGTTCAGGAGCGCGACGGACGTGAAGAGGCGGCCGCTCCTCCCCATGCGGAGCACGCGGTCGATCTCGACGAGGATCTCCGACGGCCGGCGCCCCGCCTTCACGAGGCTCGCGAGCGAGGCCATGACCATCGCCTGCTGGATGCCGCACGAGTAGCCGTGCCCCGACACGTCGCCGGCCGCGATCCAGAGCGTTCCCGCGTCGTCGATCACGAAGTCGAAGAGGTCGCCGCCCGCCTCCGTCGCGAGGACGGTCTTCACGGCGAGGTCGAGCCCCTCGACGACGGGAGGCCTCTCGGGCAGCAGCGCGAGCTGCATGCGCGAGAGGAGGTCCATCTCGTACTTCACGCGGCGCTCGGATTCGAGCCGCCGCACGTACTCGGGCGCGTCGAGGCGGCCCTCTTCCTCGGAATCCGGGCGCCTCAGGCCGATGACTCCCGCCGCCGCGATCGCCGCGAGGGGAAGGATCGTCGCGACGGCCGCGAGCGCGTTGCCGTCCAGCGCGCGGCACGCGACGAGTGCGTCCCTCAGGAGAGACGAGGAGACCGCGGCGACGAGAAGAGCGGCGAGGCCGTGCGCGTCGAACACGCTGCGGAAGACGAGCGCGAAAAGGAGGCACAGGGCGAGGCTCGCGCCCCACGGCTCGAGCGGCATCGCGGACGACAGGTACAGCGCGAACAGGACCGCGCCCGCGGTCCCGGCCCACCGCCGCGGCAGGGCGAAGCGAAGGAGCGCGACGAAGAGGACGAAGAGCGCGGCGTCGAAGACCCCCTCGAAGAAGGGCCCTTTCTGCGACTGGAAGAGCGGGTACGGGAACGACGGCCCCGACGGCCGGGCGCCGTACGGGGCGGCGAGCGCCGCCGCCGCGAACGCGAGGAGCGCGATCCCGACCGTCGCGGCGCCCGCGCCGAGCCCCGAGAGGATCGCGACGCCGCCGCGCGGGCCGAGACGCCGGGCGACGAAGGAATCGAGGCTCGTCGTGAAGCCCGGAACCGTCTCCCTGAGGAGCGACTCGGCGACGGCCCAGAGCGCGAGGAGGTAGAGGAGCGCGAAGAGCCGGATTCCGATCGCGAAAACGACGAAGCCCCCGCCCGCGATCTCCTCGCGCGGGATTCCGCCGGCGACCTCGTAGACGAGCGCGAGCGCCGCGAGGAAGATCGCGATCCGGAAGCCCAGCCGGCGGCGGTAAAGGAGAAGGCCGAACGCGACCGCGACCGCGAGGAAGACGACGACCGCCGGGATGAACCGGTAGAGCCGCCGCGTGATCCCCTCGGCGTTGAAAAGGGTCGGCGCATCGGGATCGCGCAGCCGGCGCGAGACGGAGAGGCCGATGCCGCCGGACTCCACGGTCTGCACGTTCTCGGCCGGCGCCCCGGGCGCGGCCTCGAGCGGCTGGATGCGGACCATGACGTTCGTCGCGGGAAAGCTCATCTCCTCGCCCGTCTTCTTCCGGCCGCCGCGCACGAGATCCTCGAGCTTCGACGAGAACGCGCGGCGGGCCGCGCGCGTCTTCTCGTCCGGGCTCGCGAAGATGGACCCTTCGGGCGACCAGTCCACGGCCCGGATCGACCCGTCCGGCGAGAGCGCGATCCGGGCGGGCCCGGCCCCGCCTCCCGGCACCGAAACCGTTCCCTTCACCGTCCACGCGAAGGCGCCGCCCGTGGACTCGAGGTACCCGCGGGCGCCGGCCCCGAGCCGGCGGTACGCGCGCTCGAAGTCCGACGAATGATCCGGGCGCGCCGAGAACGCGAGCGTCGCCCGCGTGAGCGTGGCGCCGGCGTCGCGCATCGCCGCGCGCGCGTTCTCCACGGCGCCCGCCGGGCGCGGCGGGACCGTGCGCCACTCGGGGAGGACGGCGAACGCCGCCGCGATGCCTCCGGCGAGGAGGGCGCCTCCCCCGAAGAGCCAGCGGCGCGGGAGGCGCGTGCTCAAGACCGCGAGCCGACGGGCGCGAGCGCGAGCCCCGCGGTCATCTCGAGCATGCGGTCGATCGACCTCCTCGCCTTCCCCCGCACGGCCTCGGGCACCTCGATCGCCGGCGCGAGGTCGCGGAGACAGAGGGCGAGCTTCTCGAGCGTGTTGCGCTTCATGTGCGGGCAGGTGTTGCAGGAGCAGTCCGCGTCCGGCGGCGCCGGGATGAGCGTCTTCTGCGGCGCCGCGAGCCGCATCTGGTGGAGGATCCCCTCCTCCGTCGCGACGATGAAGGCCTGCTTCGGCGACGAGACGACGTGCCTGAGGAGACCGGACGTCGACGCGACGAACGCGGCGTGCGCGAGGAGGCGCGGCTCGCACTCGGGGTGCGCGATGACCTCGGCCTCCGGATGGCGCGTCACGAGGTCGAGCAGCTTCCGTTCCGAGAACGTCTCGTGGACCACGCACGTCCCCGGCCAGACGACGAACTTCCGGTCCAGCTTCTTCTCGAGCCACGCCGCGAGGTTGCGGTCGGGCGCGAAGACGACCGGGTCGGGGATCTGCCGCAGGATCACCTCGGCCGACGACGACGTCACGATGACGTCCGACAGCGCCTTCACGGCCGCCGAGCAGTTGATGTAGCTGACGACCGTGTGCCCCGGGTACTTCTTCAGCCACTCGGAAAAGAGCGGCGCCGGGCAGCCGTCCGCGAGCGAGCACCCCGCCTCGAGATCGGGCACGACGACCGTCTTCTCCGGCGTGAGGATCTTCGACGTCTCGGCCATGAAGTGGACGCCGGCGAACGCGATCACCGACTCCTTCGCCTCCTTGCCGCGGCGCGCGAGCTCGAGCGAGTCCCCCACGAAATCCGCGAGGTCCTGGATCTCGGACTCCTGGTAGTAGTGCGCGAGGACGATCGCGTTCCGCTCCTTCTTCAGGCGGCGGATCTCCGCCTCGAAGTCGGTCCCCGGCGGGAACGCCGGCCTGGCGACGAAAAGAGAATCGATCGCACTCATCCGCCTCATCTTAACGCCCGGGCGGGGACGCAAAATTCCCTTTGCTACACTCGCCGCGCCAACGGCCGGACGGCCAGCGGGGTTTGAATGAGCGCACGCGCCGAGTCCATGGCTCCGACCTCGTCCCCGTGGATCGCCAATCCCCGTTGGGACCTGATCGTCCTTTCGCTTTCCGCCGTCCTCGTGGCGGTGCCGCCGCTCGTCCACTCCCTGGGGAAGACGACGGCCGGCGGCGTGGACCTCCTGATCACGCTCCTCGTCGGCGGCCCCCACATGTACGCGACGTTCCTGAAGACGGTCTTCGAGCCGAACTTCCGGAAGATCCACCCCGCGCTCACGTTCGCGCCGGTCGTCGTGATTCCCCTGATCGTCATCTCCGGCGCCCTGTTCGCGTTCCAGGCGCTCCTCACCGTCTTCTTCACGTGGGCCTCGATCCACGTCTGCGACCAGGCCTCGTACATCGCCTACCTCTACCGCGAGAAGGGCGGCGCCGCGAAGCCCTGGCAGCGCGGCCTCGACGTGGCCGTCATCCTGTTCTCCCTGTACAGCTACGCGATGTACCGGCACGTGGCCGGGACGTTCCAGATCGGCGACACGACGCTCTGGTTCCCCGCGTTCCTCAAGCACGCGTGGTTCGCGAACGGCTTCGCCGTCGTGACGGCCGCGCTCCTCGCGGCGTGGATCGTCTACACGCTGAACCAGCTCCGCCTGAGGGAAGTCGGCGGCCCGTACACCTTCTTCATGGCGCTCACGGTCGGCGTCGCCCTCTTCGTCCCGCGCCTGCCGGAGCTCTCCGTCAGCTTCCAGGGCTTCAACGCGTGGCACTCGTTCCAGTACCTCGGCCTCACGTATCTCATCCTCCAGCAGGACAACACGATCGCGAAGGAGTCCCTCGCGAAGAAGCTCGCGCGGCCCGGGAAGTTCTTCCGCTACTACGGCTGGAACATCCTCCTGACGACCGGCGCGACGCTCGTGATCGTCCTCCTCACCTTCGTCCTGAAGCTGCCGTCCGAGCCGAGCTACTACGCGGTCGTCCTCTCGTTCCTCCTCGTGCACTACGCCCACGACCACGTGCTCTTCGCCTTCGGGAGCGGGTTCCGCCCTAAGTGACGGTCTCCCGGTCCCGCCTGCGCCGCGCGGCCGCCATCGGGGCGGCCGTCGCGTTTCTCGCGGCTCCTCCCGCCGCCGCCGCGAAGAAGAAGCGGAAGGCGCCGGAGCCGACGGCGGTGCCGCGCCCGCCCGACCCGTACCGCGTGACGATCACGACCGCCGACGGCGTCGCCCTTGCGGCGTCGTGGCGGCCCGCGTCCGGAAACGACCGGGCGCCGGCCGTCCTCCTCGTCCACGACTTCTCGCGCGAGCGCCGCGAGCTCGAGCCGCTCGCCGGGCGCCTCGGCGCCGCCGGCTACGCGACGCTGACCTTCGACCTGCGCGCCCACGGCGAGTCGACGAAGAAGAACGGCCAGACCATCCCGATCTCCCCGCGCCTCCTGACGGACCCGAACGGCTTCCCGCGCGACGTCGAAGCCGCGGCCGCGTGGCTCAAGGCCCGCGCGCCGAAGACCGCGGCGCTCGGGCTCTCGACGGGCGGCTACCTCGCGCTCCTCGCGGCCGCGCGCGGGCAGGTCGACACCGCGATCGTGATCTCCGTGAACGAACCGAGGGTCGCCGCCCTCGCGGGCGCAGCGCCGCCCGTCCCGCGCTCGCTCCTCCTCCTCGCCTGCGACGCGGACCCCGGCCGCGCCGACTCCGCGAAGAGGCTCGAGGCGGCCGCGCGACCGCCGAAGCGCCTCCTCCTCTTCCCGGGCGCCGCGCACAACCTCGCGGTGCTGCGCGAGCACCCGGAGGCCGAGAAGGCCGTCCTCGGCTGGCTCGCCGAGCGCCTCGGGGCCCCCGCCCCGCAGGGGATGTCGGCCGCCCCGCCCACGCCCGCCCCGAAGTAAGCTCCGGCCCCGTGAAGACGGTCGTCTTCGACATCGAAACGGTGTCGCGGCCCTGGCTGGAACTGGATCACCTCCAGCGCGGGAAGCTCACGCGATGGGCCGAAGACCACGAGGATTTTCTGAGAAGGAAAGAGGGCGGGGCGCTGTCTCCCTATGCCGGGAAAGTCATCGTGATCGCGATGCTGAATCCCGAGAGCGGGCAGGGGAAGGTCTGGTACGAGGCGCCGGTGCGCGGTGAGGCGAAGTCCGAGGACGGACTCTTCGAATATGTCGGATGCAGCGAAAAGGACATGCTCGTCGAGTTCTGGACGGCGCTGTCCCGCTTCGAACGTTTCGTATCCTTCAACGGCCGCGCCTTCGACGGTCCCTTCCTTTCGGTGAGGAGCGCCGCCCACGCTCTTTCACCTTCCAAGAATCTCTCCGGCTATCGTTATTCCGTCGAATCGCACATCGACCTCCTCGAGGTTCTGACGTTCTACGGGACCGTTTCCCGCGACCAGTGGCCTTCCCTCCACGGCGCCTGCGTCGCGTTCGGCATCCCCTCCCCGAAGAGCGAGGAGATGCACGGCTACGCGGTGGGCGACGCGTACCGCGAGGGACGGCTCGCCGAGGTGGCCGAGTACTGCCGCCGGGACGTGGAGGCCACCGCGGCCCTCTTCAAGCGCCTCGAGACGACGCTCCTGCCGCTCTTCAAACGCTGACCTGCCGGAATTCGGCCGCAAGATCCGGGGAGAGGGAAGGCCTTCCCCGCCGCACATTGGCGGCATGATGATCACCGCGATGCCCGCGCCGTCCTCCCCCGATCCCCGCGCCGCCTGGAAGGCCGTCGTCGCCCGCGACGCCTCGCAGGACGGCCGATTCGTCTTCGCCGTCGCGACGACCCGCGTCTACTGCCGGCCTTCCTGCGCGGCCCGCCGTCCGAACCGCGGGAACGTGCGCTTCTTCGCCGGGCCCGCCGAGGCCGAGGCCGCGGGCTTCCGCGCCTGCCTGCGGTGCAGGCCCGGGGCGACGGAGCCGCCCGAGGCCGTCCGCGCCGTCCGGCGCGCCGTCGCGTTCCTCGAGACGCACGCGGAGGAAAACGTCCCGCTCGCGACGCTCGCCCGGGTCGCCGGCCTGTCGCCCTTCCACTTCCAGCGGACGTTCAAGAAGCTCCTCGGGGTCACGCCGAAGAGGTACGCCGACGCCCGGCGCGCCGACCGCCTCAAGGCGCTCCTGAAGGACGGCGCGCCCGTCGCCTCGGCGAGCTTCGAGGCCGGATACGGCTCTTCCAGCCGGGCCTACGCGAGCGCCCCGCGCCATCTCGGGACGACGCCCGCGCGGTACGCGCGCGGCGGCAGGGGCCTGCACGTGCGCTTCGCGATCGTCGCGACTCCGCTCGGCCGCCTCCTCGTCGGCGCTACGGACCGCGGCGTCTGCGCCGTGACGCTCGGCGACTCGGAGCGCGCGCTCGAGGCAGGCCTGAGGCGCGAGTACCCCGAGGCGCTTCTCGAGAAGGCGCCCGCCGCCCTCGCGGAATGGACCGGGCGCATCGCGCGGTCCCTCGCGGAATCCGTCGACCTGTCCTCGATCCCGCTCGACCTCCGCGCGACGACGTTCCAGCGCCGCGTGTGGGAGGCCCTGCGCGAGGTGCCGCGCGGCGAGACGCGCTCGTACGGGGAGCTCGCCGCCGCGATCGGCCGGCCCTCGGCCGCGCGCGCCGTCGCCTCGGCGTGCGCGCACAACCCCGCGGCGCTCGTCGTCCCGTGCCACCGCATCGTCCGCGGCGACGGCGCGCTCGGCGGTTACCGCTGGGGCGTCGCCCGGAAGCGGGAGCTCCTGAAACGCGAAGGCGGGCGGCCCTGAGGCCGCCCGCTCCGGCCGGGTCAGGGCACGTTCACTGCCAGAAGCCCTCGACCCAGTAACCGCCGATGTCGTAGTGGCCGGGGACCCAGACCGCTCCAAGGTAGGGGGGCAGGACCCAGCCGTAGTCCGCGATGTAGACGTAGTTCGGGCCGGGGCACGCCGAGTAGAACCGGAAGCCCGAGAAGACCCGGAACGGCGCGGCGTATCCGTAGCCGTGGCCGTAGCCGTAGCCGTAGCGGGCGTAAGGGCGGCCGTACCCGTGACCGTATCCACCGTGTCCACCGTAGTTGCCGTAGTTGCGGTAGTTGCCGTAGTTGCCGTAGTTGCCGTAGTTGCCGTGGTTGCCGTAGCCGCCTCGGCCGTAGCTCTGGCGGTTGCCGCCGTAGGCGCCCTGGCCGCCCCCGTGGCGCTGGCCCCCGCCGAAGGAGCGGGACCCCTGCTGCTGCGGAGCGTTGCCGTGCCCGCCTCCGCGCGCGCGCTCCTGGGCCGCGGCATTCGGAGCGATCACCGTCAGGGCCGCGAGGGCCGCGGCGGTGAGCGTCAGCCTGCGCATCGTGCTGTTCATGACCGGCCTCTCTTTCTGCCCCGGGCCGTCTCGCCCCGGACGATTCGATAAGAGCAAGGCCGTGCCAGCCCGAACCCCGTGACTTCCCTCACCCGCCGCACGTTTTGGTGTTGCTTGGAGGGGACGGTGCACCAACCCGTGACGTCCCGTCAGGTCGTTGCGCCGTTTTTCGGACTTCTCAGAAGGCTGAAGAGGGAAAACGCAGCCGCCAGGGGCAGCGCAATCAGCAGAGGCTTGTTGAGGGCCCAGGCCGCCGCGAGGTTTCCGTGCAGGAGCTGGTGCGCGGCGCGCAGGCTTCCGCAGCCCGGGCACTGGACGCCGAGGACGGTCTTGAAGAGGCAGGGGGGGTAGAACGACGTCGTCGCCGGGTCGAAGGAGAAGAGAAGAAGAATTCCTGCGAATGAGAAGAGGAGGAGGGCGGCCGGCGTCCCTCCGACGCCCGCGCGCGCTGCGGGACGGCGGCCGTCGGTCCCCTCGCGAGGCCCGCGCGTGCTGTTTGAGCGAAGCGAGTTCACGCGCGCAGGAGTGGGGGGCCGACGGCTGAAGCCGGCCCCCCACTTCGTCCTTACATCACCGCGGTCGGAGGAGCGGGCTCGTCGGCCGCGCCGGCCTTCTTGAGCGGCACGAGGACGAGATAGCCGATGAGGACCGCGAACACGGCGAGGGCCAGCCACCCGGCCACGGGCTCGAACGCCTTGAGCGCCGGGAACTCCGGCCGCTGCCCCATCCGGTCCTTCAGGAAGACGACGGCCGCGACGACGAGGCCCATCAGCGCCTCGCCGGCGATGAGGCCTGACGCCGCGAGGATGCCGGCGTTCTCCACGCGCGCCTTCTGCGCGTCGTTGTGGCCGCGTGACGCGCTCATCCTCGTCACGAGCCCCTTCACGAGCCCTCCGATGAAGATCGCGAACGTCGTTTCGAGCGGGAGGTACATCCCGACCGAGAAGAGCATCGGGCTCTTGACGCGGATCATGATGAGCGCGAGGCCCATCGCGATCCCGACGAAGACGAGAGGCCACGCCATCTCGCCGCCCACGATGCCCTGCGAGAGCGCCGCCATGAGGCCCGCCTGCGGCGCGGCGAGGTTCGGGCCGCCGAAGCCCCCGGTCGCCGGGTTCTGCGCGATGTCCGCGCGGTGGAGGATGTAGAGCGGGAAGAACATCGTGAGACCCGCGACGATGACGCCGATGAAGTCGCCGACCTGCATCTTCCACGGCGTGCCGCCGAGGATGTGCCCGACCTTGAGGTCCTGCAGCATCTCGCCCGCGACCGCGGCCGACACGCAGCCGACCGCCGCGACGCCGAGCGCGGCGCCGACGCCGCCGACGCCGCGCGCGCCGATGAGGAACATCGTCAGGGCCGCGATGATCGTCGTCGCGAGCGTGAGGCCCGAGATGGGGTTGTTCGACGACCCGATCATGCCGACGAGGTTGCCCGAGACGGCCGCGAAGAAGAAACCCGTCACGAGCATGACGACCGCCGCGAGGACCGCGGCCGCGATCGAACCCGTGAAGTGCGCGTAGAGCGCGATCATGAGCGCGAACACCACGCCGATCCCGAGGAGGACGGTCCGGAAGCCGAGGTCCTTCTCGGTGCGGAGCGTCGCGTCGCCGGCCCCGGCCGACTTCTTGACGTCGCCCACGGCGCGCTGGATGCCCGCGACGAGGTTCTTCCGCATCCTGAAGAGCGTGAAGCACGCGCCGACGAGCATGCCGCCGACCGCGATCGGCCGGACGATGCGCTTGTAGAGCGCGCCCGTGAGGGCGGCCCAGTCGCCGCCGAACTGGTCGATGTGGCCGGGCCCGAGGAAGTAGACGAGAAGCGGCACGAACAGGCCCCACGCGAGGACGCCGCCCGCGAAGTTCAGGGCGCCGAGCTCGGGACCGATGATGTAGCCGACGCCGATGTAGGCGGGAGTCGCCGCGGGCGCCGTGAGCGTCGTCACGCCGCCCACCGTGACCGTTCGGTCGCCGCCGAGGCGCACGAAGCCGTCCTTGAGCTTGCCGACGGCCACCTGGAACCGGTTCACGGCGTAGTAGACGCCGAGGCCGTCGAGCGTGTCCGCGTCGAGGCGCCCGAGCAGGCGGATCACGGCGCCCAGGCCCATCGCGCGGAAGAGCTGCTTGGCCGCCTCGGCGCCGCGCTGCCCGGCCTTGTGGATCTCGGCCGCCGCGACGGACTCCGGGAACGGCAGCGCCGGGTCCTCGACCATCACGCGGCGGAGGATCGTGACGAAGAGGATTCCGAGGACGCCGCCGAGGATCATGAGCGCGGACGCCGTCAGGTACTCGTTCATCATCGTCGCGGGCTGGAACTTCCAGATCTGGAGCATCACGAACGCCGGGATCGTAAAGATCGCGCCGGCCGCGACCGATTCGCCGATCGACCCGACGGTTCGGGCGAAGTTCTCCTCGAGCAGCGAGCCCTTCATGATGCGCAGGACCGCCATCCCGATGACGGCCGCCGGGTACGTCGCGGCGATCGTCATCCCGGCCTTCAGGCCGAGATAGGCGTTCGCGGCGCCGAGCACGACGCACATCACGATGCCGAGGATGAGAGCCCTCCACGTGAACTCCCGCATCTGGGAGTCGGCGGGAACGTAGGGCTTGAAATCCTTGTCGCTCATGCGGAAAGAATCCTCCTCGCACCGCGGGTCGCAGGTCCGGCCGGCCGGTGCATTCGGCGAAAATCGGTCATGGAAACGCGCGGAGTCTGACACTCCCCCGGCCGGGTTGTCGAACGGGAAACGCCTCCGGCGGCTATACTTCAGGGCGACGCAGTCCCTGGCAGACGGTCCGGACCGCCGGGTCCGGGGTCTGCCTCCTCCGAGGAGGGACCATGAATCGCACCGTTCTCGTCCTGACAGACGACCTCTTCTGGAGAACGAAGATCGATCACGCGCTGAAATCCAGCCAGACGCCCGGCGTCTTCCTCGACTCGCCCAAGGAGCTCGAGAAGAGGGCCGATCCGACCCGGGTCGGCCTCGTCCTCGTCGACCTCGCGCTCAAGGAGGACCCGGTGCCCGCGATCGCGGCGCTCAAGAAGGCCCCGAAGACGAAGGGGATCATGGTCGTCGGCTACTGCGAGCACAAGCAGCTCGAACTGATCGAGCGCGCGAAGAAGTCCGGATGCGACCAGGTGCTGATGCGCTCGACGTTCTCGCAGAACCTCGGCCAGCTCGTCCTGAATTACGCGCTTCCGGGCGCCATGCGCGCCGAGGAAGAGGAGACGGAGCTTCCGGAGGAGTAGGCCTTCGGTCAGGCCGACGGCGTGACGATCTCGATGCCCTCCGCGAGGCCGCGGAAGTGGCGTTCATTGAAGGTCAGGATCGCGTCGACACCCGCCATGACTGCACATCGGGCGATTACTGCGTCGTACGTTTGCCCCCCGGCGATCGCCCGGGCAGGAGCGTCCGCGACGAGACCGCGGTAGGAGCTCGCGTCGAGCGCGACGAGCGGGTGTGCGAAGAGATTGGCCTCGAGGAGTTCGAGGGCGTCGCCCGGAGAAAGACGATGGGGTGCGGGCAAACGCGTGAGCACCGCGTACGTCTCGACGAGGGCCGGAGCTGCGACGATGAACCGCTCGCCCGCGTCGAGACGGAATGAGATTTCACGAGCGGCCGCCTCATGCCGCTCGTGCCAGCCGACGAGCGCCGCCACGATGCAGCTGGTATCGGGAAGAAATCCTCCGCTCGTTCGGGGCACGTCAGCCCCGACGCCTCAGGATCGACCTCGTCCGCTCGACGCTCTCGGTGGTGAGGTGTGGCGCCTTCCCGCCGTCGGCGGCACGCGCGACCATGAGCCGGCCCTTTCGGACGAGCTTCACCTGGCGCGTTTCGGGCTCGAGGATCACTTGTCCCTCCGAAACACGCACCTCGAGAGTGGCTCCCGCGACGAGCCCCGCCTCGCGGCGAGCCTCTCGCGGGATGACGAGTCGCCCGGCTGAATCAATGGTGGTCTTCATGGTAGTGATTCTACCATTTTTGTTCTCGACTATCGTCTCCACATGACTTCCAGCCGCCGCCGCTTCCTCCAGGCCGCCGCAGCCGCATCTCTCGCGGGCGCCCTCCCCTCTTCACCTTTCGAAGAAAAGCTGCAGGGCCAGAGCACGGCTCCCGCCGGAAACGCTCCGTCCTCCGCGCCGGCGAAGGACGGCTACGTCCTCGTGACGTCCGCGAACGGAGTCGAGGCCGCAAAGGCCGCGCGCCAGGCGCTCATCCAGGGCTACGACCCGCTCGACGCCGCGATCGCGGGCGTGAACGTGAACGAGCTCGACCCGAACGACATGAGCGTCGGGTACGGCGGCATCCCGAACGAGGAGGGCGTCGTCCAGCTGGACGCGTGCGTCATGGACGGGCGGACGCTGCGCGCCGGTGCCGTCGGCGCGCTCGAGGGCGTCAAGACGCCGTCGAAGGTCGCGAAGCTCGTCATGGAACGCACGGACCGCGTGTTCCTCGTCGGCGCGGGCGCGGCGAAGTTCGCGAACGCGCACGGCTTCGCGCCGGAGGACCTCCTCACGACGAAGACGCGGAAGATCTGGCTCTACTGGAAAGAGCGCCTCTCGGCCAACGACGACTGGATCGAGAGCGGCAAGGAAGCCGAGGACCCCGACATCAAGGAGTTCATCCGGAAGTACGGCGACGCCGACTTCCGTCCGCAGGGCACGATCCACATGTCCGTGAGGAGCGCGAAGGGCGATCTCGCGGGCGTCACGACGACGTCCGGGCTCTTCTTCAAGATGCCGGGGCGCGTGGGCGACTCGGCCGTGGTGGGAGCGGGGATCTACACGGAGAACGGCGTCGGGAGCTGCGGGTCCACCGGCCGCGGCGAGGCGAACCTCGTGTCGTGCGGCTCGCACACGGTCGTCGAGGCCATGCGGCAGGGCAAGAGCGTGGAGGAGGCGTGCCTTCTCGCGCTCAAGCGCATCGACGAGAAGACGCACCGCGTCCCCCGCCACCGCGACGAGAAGGGCCGCCCGAAGTTCAACGTCAACTTCTACGCGCTCGACGCGAAGGGCAGAGCCGCCGGCGCCGCCCTCTGGAGCGGCAGCAAATACGTCGTCGGCGACAACGACGGCGTGAAGGTGCTGGAGTCGGCGTACCTGTACAAGAGAGATAAGTAGGGGCTCGATGTCGCGCCCGCCGGGGCTCTACGAGGAGCTCTTGACCCGTGGCTTTACGCGGGAGGTGGCCGAGCTCGAATCCCAGGGCTTCACGGCTCTTCAGTCCACACCGACGGCTGCCGAGGCGCGCGTCCTTCTCGCGCGCCATTTGCTTCGACTCCTCACGCGGGCTCTCTCCGACTCAACCGGCGACGAGGCCACGGGCCGTCAACTTGAAGTCGCGAGACGCGTGCACGCAGCACTCGGCGCGCTCGACGGCGAAGTCACGGCGCCGGACGACGCCATCGCGGAGCCGGCCCGGCTCTTGACGGCGATCCTCCGTCGGCCTCCGAGCCCGGCCGAGGTCGAGGACCCGATACGACCGGAAGTCCCGCTCACCGCAAGTGACCTCCTCGTGAACGCGCGAGGCGAACCTCGCATCGGGCATTCGATTGCGGCCGAGATCCCCTCCGCCGACCGGATCGATCTTGTTTGCGCATTCATCCGCTGGCACGGCGTCCGGCTCATCACGAGACCCCTTCGGGAGTTCCGCGCGCTGGGTCGCCCACTCCGAATCATCACGACGGTCTACACGGGCTCGACCGAGCAAAAGGCATTGGATCACCTCGCCGCGCTGGGTGCGCAGGTGAAGGTCTCGTACGAAATTCAGGCGACACGTCTTCATGCGAAGGCATGGTTGTTCCAGAGAGACTCCGGCTATTCGACGGCTTACGTCGGTTCCTCGAACCTCACGCACACTGCACTCTCCGAGGGCGTCGAGTGGAACGTTCGGATCTCGGAGGCGGAGACTCCTGCCCTTCTCGCGAAGTTCCGCGCAACGTTTGACTCGTACTGGGCCGACCCCTCCTTCGAGGATTACGACCCGCAGCGCTTCGAAAAGGCCATCGCGGCGACGCGGCGGGGCTCCCCGGTCGTGTTCCTCGGGCTCGACGTACATCCCTTCCCCCACCAGGTCGAAATCCTCGAGAGACTTCAGGCGGAGCGAGAGGTTCACGGCCGACATCGAAACCTCATCGTGGCGGCGACTGGAACAGGGAAGACGGTCGTGGCCGCCCTCGACTACCGCCGGCTCTCGAAGGAGGGCCAACGCCCTACGCTTCTCTTCGTCGCCCACCGCCGCGAGATCCTCCAGCAGAGCCTCCGGACGTTCCGCGCGGTCCTCCACGACGCGAACTTCGGCGAAGAACTCTTCGAGGGACGGAGGCCCACCGAATACCGCCACATCTTCGCGTCGATCCAGTCGCTTACGAGGGCGCTCGAGCCTTTGCCCCCGAAGCACTTTCAGATCGTGATCGTCGACGAGTTCCATCACGCCGAGGCCGACACCTATCGAAGGCTCCTCGACCACGTCGACCCCGTGGAGCTCCTCGGGCTCACCGCGACCCCGGAACGCTCCGACGAACGGGACGTACTCGCGAGGTTCGATGGCCGTTTTGCATCGGAGCTCCGCCTTTGGGATGCACTCGAAGCAGGTCTGCTCTGTCCGTTCCAGTACTTCGGGCTCCACGACAACACGGACATCTCGCACGTCGCCTGGAGCCGCAAGGGTTACGACTCGGAAGCACTCGAACGGGTCTACACAGCCGACGATGCCCGCGCCCGCCTCGTCATTCGAGAGGTCGCCGAGAAGCACGCCGACATCAAGGCCATGCGCGCGCTCGGCTTCTGCGTGACGATCTCGCACGCCGAGTTTATGGCCCGCAAATTCAATGAGGCCGGCGTCCCGGCGCTCGCCGTCTCGGCGAATTCCACCGAGGAGGACCGGCGCTCAGCGCTCCATCGGCTGAAGGCTCGAGACGTGCGCGTGCTCTTCGCCGTCGATCTCTTCAACGAGGGCATCGACGTCCCCGAGATCGATACCGTGCTCTTCCTTCGGCCGACTGAAAGTGCGACCGTTTTTCTTCAGCAACTCGGGCGGGGTCTCCGCCGCGCGGACGGCAAGGACTGCCTCACCGTCCTCGACTTCATCGGCACCCCGAACCGGAACTTCCGATTCGACGCGCGCTACCGCGCCCTCCTCCGTGGCTCCGGGACCGGCGTGGCGCGACAGATTCGGGAGGATTTCCCGTTTCTGCCCGGCGGCTGCTCGATGCAACTCGACCGCGTATCGCGGGACATCGTCCTCGAGAACGTCTCTCGGGCTGTCGGCTCGACATTCCAAAGCCTCACCTCCGCCCTTCGCGATCTCGGTCGAGATGTGTCTCTCGCGGAGTTCCTCTCGGATGCCGAAGTCGAGATCGATCGTCTCTATCGAAACGGCCGGACGTGGATGTCGCTGAGAAGGGAGGCGGGATTGCCTGCGCCCGCAGCCGGGCCCGAGAGCGAGGCCCTTGGCCGCGGCCTCGCTCGGATCCAGCATCTCGACGACCCACGGTGGCTCGCAGTTCTTAGGCTCGCCGTCCAAGCAGCCTCCGTCGGCAGGGACCAGTTCTCCGCGAAGGACTCCCGCATCCTCACCGGGCTCGCCTTTACGCTGTTCGGACAGGCGACGCCCGCGAGCGTTCCGGAGATGCGCAAGACGCTCGCCCGAAATCCCGACATCTGCAGCGAAGTGCAGGAACTCGCGACGCTCCTCGAAGATCGCATTCGTCACGTCACGACGCCGATCGAGGCCGTCCTCGGTTGGGAAGAACCGGTTCCCCTTTCGCTGCACGCCAAGTACTCGCTTGACGAGATCCTCGCCGCGCTGGGCCGGTCCTCGCTCGAGGCCCGTTACCGTACTCAGGCCGGTGTGCTCTGGGTTCCGTCATGCCGGGCCGACGTCTTCTTCGTCACGCTCGCAAAGGACGAGCGGCACTATTCGCCGCAGACCCTCTATCGGGACTACGCGATTTCGCCTGACCTCTTTCACTGGGAATCTCAGAACGCTACGCGAGAGGCCGGCGAGACGGGGCAGCGTTACATCAACCACTCGGCCGGAGGCACCCACGTACTTCTCTTCGCCCGTCAGACTCGCGACGAGAGCGGCTACACGTTCCTGGGCCCCATGCAGTACCAGAGTCATCAGGGCGAACGGCCCATGGCGATTACCTGGAAGCTCGCGAGATCGATGCCCGCCGACTTCTTCAGAGACGCGCGCGTCGCTGCCGGCTGATCTGCCCCCAGCTAGAAGTTCACCAATCCCACCGCGCTCACCACCGGCCGCTCGCGGCCGGGAACACGGTCGTGGACGGGGACGTTGAGCACTTTCAGGCTGCCGTCCGGACTCCGTGCGACGAGCACCGACGATCCGCCGCCGTCGAGGTTGAGCGCATCGACCGCGCCCTCGTCCTTCAGCAACTGCTTCAGCTCGTCCAGCGTCGCGCCTTCGGAGACGCCCGGCTGCCTGCCGTCGACGACGAGTAGCCACACCTTCTGCTTCGCCGAGTCCACGCCGACCGCCGTGCGCGGGTGGCGGGGGGACTTGAAGATCCTGTCCGCGAATTCCGTGTCGACCGCCTCGCCGTGCCAGAGCAGCAGCGGCCCCGACGCGAGGCCGTAGCGCGCGCCCTTGCACTCGAAGCCCTTCTCGACGCGGACGTTCCGCCCGTCCATGCAGAGCCCTGCATTTATGAGATCGAGGCCCGGGCCCTTCGGCGCGACGGTCTCGCCGTCCAAAATCAGCCCGCCGACGGCGTCGGCGCGCTCGCCTGCCGCCGGGTACTTCCCCGCCGGCACCTGGAAGAAGCTCGCGTTCACTGCGAGGACGAGGCCGTTCAGTTCGGCGAGCCGGCTCACCGTCGCGGCGACGAAGCTGTCCGGGCCACGCTCGGCGACGACCTTAAGGCCGCCCCGCGACTTCGCGAGGTCGATGGTCACGATGTGCGCGACGAGCGGCGTCGGCTGCGTCCTGACGACCGTGCGGTGCGTGACGCCTGTGGCGATCGCCGGCGCTTCTGACGCGACCGGCGCCGTCGTGCGTGGCGCCGGCGCGGGTGCACAGGAGACGAGAACGAAGAGCGCGAACAGGCTCGCGCGGTAGCATTTCAATCCTCTTCACGCTGCCGGCGGAGCGCTTCGCTCGCGGAAAGCGGGCCGCGCGCGCGGCGAGGGGGCGTCGGGGCGAGCCGCGCGCTTGCGAGGGCCATGTGAATGACGAGTCCAGGCACCCGCTCGAAGTGCCGGACGTTCCCCGTCACGAGCTCGAGTCCATGGCGGATCGCGGTGGCGGCGATCTGGATGTCCGCGTCGGCGAGCGGGCGGCCACCCTTCCTCAGCCCCGCCTCGATCTCGCCGTAGACGCGGGCGACCGCCACGTCGAAGGGAAGGACCGTAACGCTCGGCAGGACGAGCTTCTCGATGTTCTCGAGATGGAACCTCACACGTTCAGACCGAAACGCACCCTTGTAAAGCTCGGCAGCGACCACCGCGCCCGTGAACTGGTCTTCCCGCGGCACCTTGCGCAGCCACTCGAGATAGAGAGGCGCCGGCCGCTTTCGGAGGACCTCCGAAACCGCGTCCGTGTCGAAAAGAAAGGCCACTCAGCCCTCGAGACGCGGCCGCCGGCGCGGAGGCGTCCGTCGGATCGCGCGGACCTGCGAGACGAGCTCCTCGGAGCCCTTCCAGCCGCCCGCGACCGCCGCGAGCCCTTTTTCCGGCCCCGCGGCCCGAAGCCGACTCATCCGTTCCGCGTCGTTCGCAGGCACCACGGCCGCGACGTTCCGGCCATGGCGGCGGATCATGACGATGGCGCCGGCCTCGGCCTCGCGGACCACTTCGGAGAACCTGGCTTTCGCTTCGACGACGGAAACGGGACGAATCGACCGGCCACTCATATGACCTCTCAGGTCATTCTGACCCCTTTCGGGGTGGCCCGTCAACGCAGCGGGCCAGCGGACCAGAGTTCCGTCACCAGCTCCTCACGCGCCCGGTGTCCAGGTGCACGAAGTCGTCGCCGGGGTAGTAGCCGACGCCGCCGCGGGCGATGTCGAGCGCGGCCGCGTGGAGGCGGCGGAGGGGCACGCCCGTGAGGCGCACGTCGGCCGCCATGCCCTTGAGGTGGAGGCTGTGCCGCGCGACGGCGCCCGACCGGTTGCGGAGCATCTCGTTCGAGTACGGCGAGCGGTAGCCCGAAATGATCTCGTAAACGGCCGACTCGTTCGCGGCGCCCGCTTGCGCCGCCTGCTCGCGGAGCAGGTGCAGCAGGTCGAGGAGCTTCGGGTCGATGCGCGTGACCTCGCCCGTGCGATGGTCGCGAAGGATCCAGTCGATCGCCGTGAGCCCCGACTCCTGGTAGCCGCCGCTCACCCAGTACGGCACGTCGAGCTTCTCGTTCGTGTGCGTGTTGTGGAACGCGAGCGAGCGGACGTCGCGCTCCGCCGCCGACTCGCGGGCGAGCCTTTCCAGCGACGCCTTCAGCGGGCTCGGGAGGAGGAAGGCGGCCGCCGCGGCGAACGAGGACGAAACGAGGCGGCGCCGTGAAAGGTCGAGGGGGCCCTTCAAGACCGGGGATTTTGACAGTGGGGCGCGTAAGGAACAACCTCGCGGCCACGCATGCGACGGCTCACCTTTGTTTTCAGTACTTTGGCGCTGTGCGCGTGCGCTCTCGGAGCGCGGGCGCAGGCACCTTCGGCAGACCACGTTCCTCAGTACGACCTGCTCGCGGCGCATCTCCCGCGCTACCGCGAGCTGGCCGCGAGGCCCTGGCCCGGTCCGCTCCCGGCCGTGAAGAAGCTCTCCCCCGGCGACACGTACCCCGGCACGACCGCGCTCGCGTCCATCCTGCGCGACCTCGGCGACCTGCCGGGCGACTCACCCGCCGCCGCGGAAGGCCGGTACGACGGCGCGCTCGTCGACGCCGTGAAGAAGTACCAGGACCGCCACGGCCTCACGCCCGACGGCGTCATCGGCGCCGCGACGTTCGCCGCGCTCAACCACCCCTATGCCGAACGCCTCGCCGAGATCGAAAAGGCGCTCGCGTGGCTCGCGCCGATCCGGCCGCCGTCGGGCGACTTCGTCGTCGTGAACATCCCCTCGTTCCAGCTCTACGCGTGGACGGCCGCCGACCGCGGGAAGAAGGCGACGCTCACGATGCGCGTCGTCGTCGGAAAGTCCGCGACCTCGGCGACGCCGATCCTCGGCGGCGAGATCTCGCACCTCGTCTTCCGGCCGTACTGGTACGTGCCGCGCAGCATCGTCGTCAAGGAAATGCTCCCGGCGTACGCGAAAGACGCGGGGTACTTCGACAAGCACCAGCTCGAGCTGTGCGCCTCGAACGACGACGCGTCGCCGGGCCTCCCCGCGACGCCCGAGAACGTCGCGAAGCTCCGCGCCGCGACGTACGGCGTGCGGCAGAAGCCCGGGCCGCGCAACTCGCTCGGGAAGGTGAAGTTCATCTTCCCGAACCCCGAGTCGGTCTACCTCCACGACACCCCGGCGAAATCGCTCTTCGAGCGCGACCGGCGAGACTTCTCGCACGGCTGCGTGCGCGTGCAGGATCCCGACGCCCTCGCGGCGTTCCTGCTCCGGGACACGCCCGGCTGGGACGCCACCGCAATCGCGCGGGCGATGGAGGCCGACCGGCCGAAGGTCGTCCTCCTGAAGCCGCGCGTCCCCGTCTGGCTCCTCTACACGACGGTCGTCGCGAACCCCGACGGCACGCTCAGCTTCCACGAGGACGTCTACGAGAAGGGCGCGCCGGAGGGCGGGCCGGCGCGCTAGTTACTTCGCCGCGTCCGCCTTCGGCGGCAGGACGAACGAGAGCGGATCCTTCCGGAAGTGCGAGAGGACGTGCCGGAGGACGCCGAAGAGGTCGTCGTTCGTCATCTCGAACGCGCGCGCCGCGTTGACGAGGGAGAGCGTGAAGGCGACGGTCAGGTTCAGGACGAACATGACGGCGATCCCGCCGAGCGCCTTCAGGAACCAGCCGCCGAGGAACCAGCGCTCCCCGAGACCGGCGGCCGCGAGGGCGAGCGTCCCGGTCGAGAGCGTGACGTGGCGGACGTCGAACGGGATCCCGAAGAAGCGGCCGACGGCCGGCGCGAAGCCGAGCAGGAACCCGAGCGCGACGTTCGTGCCCCAGCCGGCCGCGTTGCGGCTCAGGCCGTCGCCGATCTTGCGGAGGCGCGCTTTCGTGAGGACGTCACCCGGCCTCTTCTCCGCGAGCGCCTCGGGCAGGCGGTGCACGGTGACCCAGTTTTCGAACCAGCCGCCCGCGACGCTCCCCATCCAGAGGAGGACGCCCGTGAGCGCCGCGAAGAACACCGTCCCGCTGTCGAGCGGGCTCAGCGTCTCGAACGTGTGCGCCGCGTCTTCCGCCTCGAGGAACGGGTGGCCCGACACGAGGCGCCACAGCCCTTCGAAGACCGCGGCGCCCGCGCCGACGACGAGGACGTTCGACGCCGCGGCCGCGATCTGCGAGCTCGTGAGGCGCGTGAAGAACGTCGCGACCCGCTCGAGTCGGTCTTCCCCCTCGCTCGTCCGGATGATCTTCGCGAGCGTCGCGGCCGTCATCGCCGGCTGCTTGGTCGCGAGGATCAGGCCGAACGCCTGGAGCGCGAGGAAGCTCACGGCGTAGTTCAGGCCGTACAGGAAGCTCTCGGGAAACGGCGCGAGGGAGAGGGCGTGGACGGCCATCTTGATCGCGGCCGTGAAGACGGTGAGGGCGCCGCCGCCCGCGGCCGCGGCCCAGATGAGGCGGTAGTCCTTCCGGTCCGTCGCGACGTAATGCTCCCCGGTCTCCCCGGAGCGCTCGACGATCTTTCGGTCGAGGAGGTGGAGGTTCCACTTCACGAGGTGCCGCACCGATCGGTCCTGCTGGGCGAGGGTCGCGAGCCGCACGAGGAGGCGGTGGACCGCGCGCGACGTGTCGATCCCGGGCGCCGCCTCGAGGACGTCGGCCATCAGGGCCATGCGCGTCAGGCACCGGTCGACGACCTCGAGGTCGAAGACGCTCTGGATGCTGACGCCCGCCTCCTCGAGGCCCTTCTGGACGGCGCGCGCCTCCTTGCGGCACTCGCCGGAGTCCTTGCGGAACGCGGCCAACGCCGCGCGCATGTCGCCGCCGGTGCTCCAGGCGTCGAGGAGCGCGTCCGCCGAGCCCTTCTGCCGGTAGAACGGCGAGTCGGCCACGCGCTTGCCGGTGCCGCGGGCGCGCAGGTCGCGGGAGAGCCCGTGTCCGAGGACGCGCGCGGCGAGAAGCCGGAAGCCGTCCGCGAAGCCCTGCCTCGCCGGCGCCCACGCCTCCGCGCCCGCGCCCGCGAACGCCTCGACGACTCCGTGGATGACGCGCAGGTCGCGCCCGCGCAGGGACTCGACGTCCGCCTGGCTCCGGAACAGGCGCCTCACGATGCGCGAGAGGTCCCGGTCGTCGCGTGGCTCGGGCAGGAGGCGGCCGGAGATGCGGTCCGACAGCTCGGAGACGAATCCCCGCTCGACCGGGATTCCCGTCTCGCCGAAAAGCGCGGTCGTGTCCGTCTCGGCGAGGAACGCCGCGATCGCCGCATGGAAACGGGCCCGCCTGTCCGGGTCCGCGTCCAGCATGTCCAGGAGGGGCGTGCTCTCGGACGGCGACGCGGCGACGAGCCGCGCGGACTTCACGAGGCGGACGAACGCGTCGGCCCGGTCGCCGACGCCTTGCGCCGACACGAACGCGTCGAAGTGATCCCCCGCTTCCCGGAGCGCGAGCGGGTCCACGCGCCTACTTCTTCCGAAGCTCCATCAGCACCTGTTTGGCCACGGCCTTCAAGGTGTCGAAGACGCCCTGGCCGGACGGAGCGGTCGCCTCGAACGTCGGCTCGCCCTTGAAGTTCAGCTGGCGGTAGAGCTCCTCGGCGGGCATCGCCGTCGGGAGGTCCCGCTTGTTGAGCTGCAGGACGTACGGGATGTTCGGGAGGTCGAAGCCGTGCTCGGCGAGGTTCTTCTCGAGGTTCTGGAGCGACTCGATGTTCGCGTCCATGCGCGCTTCCTGCGAGTCGGCCACGAAGACGACGCCGTCGACGCCCTTGAGGATGAGCTTGCGGCTCGCGTCGTAGAAGACCTGGCCGGGGACCGTGTAGAGGTGAAAGCGTGTCTTGAAGCCGCGCACCGTCCCGAGGTCGAGCGGGAGGAAGTCGAAGAACAGGGTCCGGTCCGTCTCCGTCGCGAGCGAGATGAGCTTGCCCTTGGCGGCGGGGTTCGTCCGGTCGTAGATGTACTGCAGGTTCGTCGTCTTCCCGCAGAGGCCGGGGCCGTAGTAGACGATCTTGCAGTTGATCTCGCGGGCCGCGTAGTTGATGAACGTCATCGAGCTGCGCTACTCCCGGAAGAGGCTGTCGATGTCTTCATCGGTGATCTCGGCGAAGGGCGAGTCGTAGCCCTCCTGCCGGCGGACTTTCTCGGATTCCACCTTCCTCTGGATGGTCTCGAAGATCCGTTCGAGCTCGGTGTTCGCCTTGCGGACCCGGAGCCTCACGAGTCCGAGCGACGAGCGCTCGTCGAAGATCACCACGAGGATGACCCTCTGCCCGACGATGGAGATGTAGACGTTGTCGCGTTCGCCCTCGTGGAAGAGGACGGGGAATTCCTTCTCGCCGATGAGACGGGCCAGGCCGTCCGTCGCGGCCACGTTTCCCGCGGTGAGCGAGGCGAGGGACGTCGTGTCGAGGGATTCCATGTCGCCCATGGCCGCAATCTGTTGCCCGTTCTTGTCGACGATGAAGACGACCTTCGCCTGAGAGTCCGCCTTCAGGCGTCCGATGACGTCCTTGATCTGATGGAACTCCTCGTCGAACAGAACGAAATCGGACATCTGATTTCGGGCAGTTTACCCGATCACATGTCCCGGCGGCCCGTCAGGGACCGCGAAAGCGTCACCTCGTCGGCGAATTCGAGGGCGGCGCCCACGGGCAGGCCGAGCGCGAGCCGGGTCACGCGGACCCCGAGAGGCTTGAGCCGGCGGGCCAGGTAGAGCGCCGTGGCCTCCCCTTCGACGTTCGGATTCGTCGCGATCAGAACCTCCTCGATGGGGGTCTGGGAGGCGGCTTTCTCGACCCTTTCGATGAGGTCGGCGACGTGGAGGTCGTCCGGGCCGATGCCCCGGAGGGGGGCGAGGGCGCCTCCCAGGACGTGATAGCGGCCCCGATACTCGTGCGTCCGCTCGAGGACGTCCACGTCGAATGCCTCCTCGACCACCGCGAGAAGGCGCGCCTCGCGCGCCGGGTCCGCGCAGACGGGGCAGGGGTCGACCTCCGTGAGCGCGTGGCACAGGCTGCAGGAGCGCGTGCGCTCGCGCGCATCGGCGACGGCCGACGTCAGCGCCGCCGCGTCGAACTCCGGCGCCGCGAGGAGCCAGTGCGCAATGCGCCGGGCGCTCTTCGGGCCGATGCCGGGCAGCTTCTCGAGGGACGCCACGAGACGGTCGAAGGCCGGGAGGGACGCCACTCAGCGGCCCTTGGACCGGCCGGAGCCGTCGTCGCGCTTCACGTCCGCGATCTCGCCGCCGAACATGTCCATCATCTTCCGGACGCGCTCGTCGGTGGTGACCCTCTGCCGGAGGCGCTCCTTCTCGAGCGCCGCCGGGTCGGCGGCGGCCGCCGCCGCGGTGAGGTCGCCGCCGGGGGGGGCCGCGCTCTCGACGACGACGCGCGCGCCCCGGCCCAGGACCACGATCGCGGCGTCTTCGAGCACCTTCGCGACCGCTGTTTCGGCGAGGCGCCTCTCGACGACCTTGCTCGGCGGGTCGAGGAGGATGCGCACGACCTTGCCCTCGAGCGTGATGGACGTGTCCTCGAGAACGGCGCCGAGCTGGGCGTGCTTTTTCTCCACGGCCGCGCGAAACGCGCCCGCGGGATCCGGAGTGTCGAGCGGCTCGGGGATGATCTCGAGCGGCGTCAGGCCGACGAACCTGGGAGGTTCGTCGGAAGAGGAAGAGGAATCTTCTGCTTCGGACGGTGCACCGGACCGGCTGACCGCTGCGTGCCTCGAAGAAGCAGCCGCATCGTCCGAAGAGGATTTCCTTGAAGGTGAATATCCGGAGGCAGCGGGCGGGCCGCTCGTGCGCGAGCCGGCATCGGTGCGTGGCGCGGCCTCTGTCGCGCGGGCCGGCGATCCGCCGCGCTCGGCAGCCCCATTCACCTTCGAAGAAAATCCCCCTCCACCGGAGGCACCCGCTCCACCCGCGCCGCCCGACTTCGGCTCCGCGGCGGGCACGGGAGTCTTGCCAGAAAGAAAATCTTCAATGCCGACCAGCTTCGGCAGCTCCGCGAGCCGGAGCAGGAGGACCTCGAACGCGAGGGCGGGGACGTCGGACCGGCGGAGCGTCCCGTCGGACTCGGAGAGCAGCGTCAGGAGGCGCAGGAGCGTCTGGTACGGCGTGACGCGCGCGAAGCCGGCGAGGCGCCCGGCGCCGTCCTCGGAAAGCCCGGGCGGCGGCAGCGCATTCGGGTCGGCCGCGAGGCGCACGGCGCCGCGCACGAGGGCCGTCACGTCGTGGAGCGTCGACCGCGGGTCGGCGCCGGCCGCGTCCAGCTCGGCGCAGACCTTGAGGACGCCGGCGCGGTCGCCCGACAGGACCGATGCGAGGAGCGCGACGAGCGCCGTGCGGTCGGGCGCCCCGAGGAGCGCGGCCACGTCGGCCGCGGTCACGTTGCCGCCCGAGCGGGCGGCGGCCTGGTCGAAGAGCGAGAGCCCGTCGCGCAGGCTGCCCGTCGCGGCAGCGGCGAGCGCGCCGAGGGCGGGGCGCTCGACGAACGGCGTCCCCTTCTTCGCGGCGGACGCGGACTCGACGACCGCGAATCCCTCGCGTCCCGCGACGTCGGCGAGCCGGTCGGCCACCTCGTCGTCCGTGAGGCGCCGGAAGTCGAACCGCTGGCACCGCGAGAGGATCGTCGCCGGGATCTTGTGGCGCTCGGTCGTCGCGAGAATGAACACGGCGTGCGCGGGCGGCTCCTCGAGCGTCTTGAGGAGCGCCTGGAACGCGGCCGACGAGATCGCGTGAACCTCGTCGATGATGAAGACCTTGCGGCGGTCCCGCGAGGGCGCGTACGAGACGATCTCGATGAGGTCGCGCGCCTGGTCGACCTTGCCGTGCGTGGCGCCGTCGATCTCGAGCGTGTCGATCGAGCGGCCCTCGAGGACCTCCGTGCACGAGGCGCACGTCCCGCAGGGCGTCGCCGTGGGCCGGTCGGAGTTGTTGCAGTTGATCGCGGCCGCGAGGAGGCGCGCCGTCGTCGTCTTGCCGACGCCGCGCGGGCCCGAGAAGAGGTACGCGTGGGCGAGCCGGTCGGCCGTGACGGCGTTCGTGAGGGCCCGGACGATCTCCTCCTGACCGACGACGTCCGCGAAGGTGCGCGGGCGCCATTTGCGGGCGAGGGGGACCCAGTTCGCGTCGCTCACGGGAGGTGACTGTACTCGAAAAAAAGACCCCCGAGCCCCCCGATGAGTCCGGGCGATCCGCGGCGCCCGGGCCTTGCTCCTGAGTGCTGCTTCCTTCCGGACCTGACACGGTTCGGAGGGGACCGTCGCGCGGGACCCGAACTCATCCGGGGGCCCGGGGGACGCGCATTCTACCAGCCGCAGGGTCCCTTGTGCCCTCCGCCCCGCATGGGGTAAACCACCCGGGCTTGGCCTCGCCGCTGCGCGTCTTCTTCCTCTGGCACCTCCACCAGCCCTGGTACGTGCCGTTCGACGGCGAGCCGGCCCCGCTGCCGTGGGTGCGTCTCCACGCCCTGAAGGACTACGCCGTCCTCCCCCGGCTCTTCTCGGCGAGTCCGCGCGTCCCGCACGCCGTCAACCTCGTCCCCGGGCTCCTCGACCAGATCGCGATGGCGGCGGGAGGGGCTCCGGACGCGTTCCTCGAGATCGCGCGGACGCCCGCCTCGCAGTGGGACGCGGGCGCGCGGCGTTACGTTCTCGAGAATTTCTTCTCCGTGAACGACCGCGTCCTCGCGCGCTTCCCGCGCTACGTCGAGCTCAAGAACCGCGCCGACGCGGGCGGCGCCTTCGCCGAAGCCGACTTCCGCGATCTCGTCGTCCTCTTCCACCTCGCGTGGTCGAGCCCGGAGCTCCTGAAGGACCCGGTCCTCGTCCACCTGAGGAAGCGCGGACACGCCTTCACGGAAGGCGAGAAGGACGCGCTTCTCGACCGGCAGGGCGCCGCGCTGTCGGACGTGATCCCCGCGTGGAAGGCGGCGTTCGCGAGCGGCAACGTCGAGGCCGCGACGAGCCCGTACCACCACCCGATCCTCCCGCTCCTCGCGGACTCGAACGTCGCGCGGCAGTCGCTGCCCGACGCCCCGCTTCCCTCCCCCCGTTTCTCGCACCCGGAAGACGCGCGCTCGCAGATCGCGCTCGGCCTCACGACGTTCGAGCGGCACTTCGGGTTCCGGCCGAAAGGCATGTGGCCGCCGGAGGGCGCTCTCTCGGAGACGGCGCTCGCGCTCCTCGGCGAGGCCGGCGTTTCGTGGGTCGCGACGGACGAGGCGCTCCTCCTCCAGTCTCCGCCGGTCTCGCATCTGAAGTTCGGCGAAGGCGACCGCGCGCGTCTCCTCTTCCGCCCATGGAGGCTCCCGGGCGCCGGCCAGCCCGCGATCTTCTTCCGCGACCGAGTCCTCTCGGACCGGATCGGCTTCTCGTACGCGACGTGGGACGCCCAGGACGCCGCGGCGGACTTCGTCGCGCGCCTCCTTTCGATCCGCGCGGCCGCGCCCGAGGCCGAGCTCGCCGTGCCCGTCATCCTCGACGGCGAGAACGCGTGGGAAACGTACCCCGACAACGGCGAGCCGTTCCTGAACGCGCTCGCCGCCGCCCTCGAGGGGCGCGACGACATCCGCGTCGTGACGCCGTCGGCCGCCCTCGCCGAGGTCCCCGCCTCGCCGCTCGAGGGCCTCGTCGCGGGCTCGTGGGTGCACGGCAACCTCGCGACGTGGATCGGATCGCCCGCGAAGAACCGCGCGTGGACGCTCCTCGGGGCCGCGCGCGAGGCCCTCGCCGGATTCGTCGCGGCCGCCCCCGTCGTCGCGCCCGCCGAGGTCGTCGCAGGGCAGGCGGACGCCGCGGCGGCCGCGAAGGCGGCTCTCTTCGCCGCGGAGGCCTCGGACTGGTTCTGGTGGTTCGGCGACGACCACACCTCGGCGCACGATCCCGTGTTCGACGAGCTCTTCCGTCGGCACCTCGCGGCCGCGTACCGCGCGGCAGGGCGCCCCGTGCCCGTCGAGCTCCTCGAGCCCGTGGACCCGGCGCACGCGCCGGCCTACGAGACGCCGCTCCGGCCGCTCTGGCCCGCCGTCGACGGCGGCGACGGCACGGGCTGGGAGGGCGCCGGGCGCGTGACGGTCCGGCCGCAGGGGACGATGCACCGCGCCGCCGGCCTCGTGAAGGAGATGCTCTTCGGCGCGTCGGCCTCCGGCGACCCGCTCTTCCTCCGCCTCGAGCCGGCCGAGGAGACCGGGGCCGCCGGCCTCCAGGGCCTGACGCTGCGCATCGAGCTCCTCGCGGCGGGCGCCGGGGCGCCTGCCGCGTTCGAGACCGCGGTCGCGCCCGGCGTCGCGAACGTGAACGGCGCACGGATCGCGCTCGGGGCCGCCCTCGAGGCGCGCCTCCCGCTCGGCATCCCGCACGCAGGACCGCTCGTCTTCCGCGCGCGCCTCCTCGACGCGAAGGGCCGGATCGCCGAGGCGATCCCCGCCGACGGCTGGCTGCGCTTCACGCCTCCGGGCCCGGCGTCGTCGGCGATGAGCCTCCTGAAGTCCCGGCCGGCGTCCTGACGCGGGTCGCGGCGTACGATGCCGGCATGTGCCGCTTCGCCCTCTACCTGGGGCCGGCGATCACCGTCGACTCGCTGACGACGCGCCCGGAGCATTCGATCCTCAAGCAGAGCCTGCACGCCGAGGAGCGCGAGGACCCGACGAACGGCGACGGGTTCGGCGTCGGCTGGTACGTCCCCGGGATCGGGCCGGAGCCCGCGCTCTACCGCTCGCCGGTGCCCGCCTGGAACGACCCGAACCTCCTCCACATCTCGCGCGTCTCCACGAGCCCCTGCATCCTCGCGCACGTGCGCGCGGCGTCGCCGGGCACGGCCGTCTCCGTCTCGAACTGCCACCCGTTCGCGTCCGGCCCGTTCGCGTTCATGCACAACGGCTCGATCGGCGGGTTCCCCCGCATCCGGCGGCGCCTCGAGGCGGGCCTGACGGAGGACGCCTTCGCCGGGATCCAGGGCACGACGGACTCCGAGCTCTCGTTCGCGCTCTTTCTGGACGCGTATGCGAACGTCCGGTCCGAGGACGCGACGGAACGCATGGTCGGCGCGCTCACGGAGACCGTCGCGAAGATCGAATGGACCGCCGACGACGCGGGCGTGACGGAACCCTCGTACCTGAACTTCGCCGTGACGGACGGACGGCGCGCGGTCGTCATGCGCTACGCGACGCCGCCGAGGGTGCCCGCGAGCCTCTGGGGCTGCCACGGCCGCCGGTTCGAATGCGACGGCGACGTCTGCCGCATGAGCGAGCCCGGAAAGGAGGGCGCCGCGACGATCGTGTGCTCCGAGCCGCTCTCTCTCGACGCCGACTGGCAGAAGATCCCGTCCCAGAACATGGTCGTGATCCGCGGCGGCGGACACGCCGAGCTCCTCCCGATTCCGTTCAACGACCTCACGCGCACCGTCCCCGCCTGAAAGGGTTTGCGAGGTGTGCGCGGCGTAGAATCGCCGCCCTTCATGCGACCGCCGTCGACCCTCGTCCTCGTGCTGCACGGGCACATCCCCGACGTCCTCGGGCACGGGACGTGGCCGCACGGCGCGAACTGGCTCTACGAGGCCGCCGCCGAGACGTACCTTCCGTTCCTCGGGGTCGCCGAGCGCCTCCTCGACCGCGGCGTGCCGCTCAAGGCGACCGTGGGAATGACGCCCATCCTCTGCGAGCAGCTCACGGACGCGCGCTTCGGCCCCGGGTTCGACGCGTACCTCGCGCAGCGCGCCGCCGCAGCCCGCAAGGACCTCGAGCACCTCGGGTCCCTCGGCGACGCCGGCGCCGTCGCCGTTGCCGGGTTCTGGTTGAAGTTCTACGAGGACGCGCGCACGGACTTCGCCGCGCGCGAGGGCGGTCTCCTCCCGTCCTTCCGCCGGCTCGCCGAGCGCGGCGCGCTCGAGATGATCGCGTCGGCGGCGACGCACGGCTTCCTTCCGCTCCTCCCGAACGACCGCGCGATCGAGCGCCAGCTGGACGTCGGCCTCGCCGCGCACGAGCGGCACTTCGGTCGCGCGGCGCGCGGGATCTGGCTGCCCGAGTGCGCGTACCGCCCCGCCGGCGCGTGGGTGTCCCCCGCGGACGGGCACATCGAGACGCGGCGCGGCCTCGAGGACTTCCTCTCGGCGCGCAACGTCGGCTACTTCTTCGTCGAGACGCACCTCGTGAAGGGCGGGAGACACGAGCCCGCGTACGGCGGCGTCGTCGAGACCCCCGAGGGCGGCTCGACGCCGTACCGGCTGCATGCCGTCCGTGCGTCGGACGGCGGGCGGGTGGGCGTCCTTGCGCGCGACCCTCTCTCCTCGCAGCAGGTCTGGTCCGGCAAGGTCGGCTACCCGGGCGACGGGCGGTACCTCGAGTTCCACAAGAAGCGCGCGCCCAGCGGGCACCGCTACTGGCGCGTGACGGATTCCAGCCTCGACCTCGGCGCCAAGCTCCCGTACGAGCCCGCCGCGATCGCCGGAGCGCTGGATTCGCATGCGACGCACTTCGTCCACCTCCTCGAGAGCGCGCCCACGCTCCCGAGCGGCGAAGGGGCGACCGTCGTCGCGATGTTCGACTTCGAGCTCTTCGGGCACTGGTGGTTCGAGGGCATCGAGTTCCTCGCGACCGTCTTCGAGAAGCTGGCCGGCCGCAGCGGCATCGTGCCCCGCACGGCGAGCGAAGCCCTTGCCGTGACGCGCCCCGAAGGCATCCGGATGCCGGCCGGGACGTGGGGGCGCGGCGGCGACTTCCAGGTCTGGTGGAACGAGCACACCGTGCCGTACTGGAAGGAAGTGAGCGCCACGGAGCTCGCGATCGAGAAGTTCGAGGCCGCGCGCGGCACGATTCCGCCGCGCCTGTTCGCGGCGCTCGAGCGGCAGGCCCTCCTCCTGCAATCCAGCGACTGGCCGTTCCTGATCGACAACGAGGTCTCGCGCGACTACGCCGACGCGCGCATCGCGGGCCACATCCGCGACTTCTGGCGCCTCGCCCGGATGGCGGACGAAGGGACGCGGGACGAGGCCTTCCTCGACAAGCTCGACGACCGCGACCGCCTCTTCGCGCCGGAGCTCGAGGGACACTGACGGCGGTCGCCGGCGCATGACGTTCGTCGCGTGGATCATGGCCCGCACGCCCCTCGCCGTGGCCGCGGTGTTCTCGAGATTCGCCGCGTGGCTCTGGTGGCTCGTCGTCCCGGTCCGGAAGGTCCTCGCCGTCCGTAACTTCCGGAGCGCGTTTCCGGACGTTCCCCCTGGGCCGCCGCTCCGCCGCATGATGGCCGGCCTCGTTCTCGGCTACTTCGAGCTGTTCCGCGAGGAGCGCGTTCCCGGGAGCGTCGCGCTCGCCGTCGAGGGCGACAGGCAGATCTCCGAACGCGGGCGGCAGGGGCAGGGAACCGTCGTCTTCATGGGCCACCTCGGCTCGTGGGACCTCGTCGGCGCGCTCCTCGCGCGCCGCACGGAGATCAGGGGCCACGCCGTCGTGAAGATCCCGCGGTCGAAACCGGTCGCCGCGCTCATCGAGCGCGTCCGGACCGCGTACGGCCTCGGCTTCATCCCGAACAGGTTCGGAGCGATGCGCCGGGCGCTCGAGCTCCTCGGCGAGGGGTGCGCCGTGACGTTCGTCATCGACCAGCGGCTCTCGAGCGGCGTCGGGGTGCCGTTCTTCGGCCGCCTCGCGCTCACGTCTCCCGCGGTCGCGGTGGCCGCGGCGAAGACGGGCCTCCCGGTTCACTTCCTCGAGTTCTGGCGCGAGGGCACGGGCCGACACGCGGCCGCCTTCTCGGGTCCTTACCCGTCGACGGGCGATCTGGAGAAGGACGTGGCGGCCTGGACCGCGCGGATCGAGGAGTCCGTGAGGCGGCGGCCCCACAACTGGCTCTGGCTCCACGACCGGTGGAAGGGCGCCGGCGGCGAGGCGCCCGGGGCCTGAATGGCGGTGAGGGTGGGATTCGAACCCACGTTACCCTTTCGGGTAAAACGGTTTTCGAGACCGTCCTGATCAACCACTCCAGCACCTCACCGCGTGTCCGGTCGATCGGAGCCGCGGATTATAGGGGACGCTCGCGGGAATGCGAGCGTCGCGCTACTTGAGGAAACTGGCCGTGACGTGGAGTTTCTTCGCGGCCGGCCAGTCGACGGTCCTGATCTTCATCGGGAAGCTGATCGTGTCGTCTTCCTGGCCCTTGTCCATCGTCGCGGTCCGCCCCGCGTCCCCGACGACGTTGCCGCTCTCGTCGAGGAGAACGGCGCGGAGCCGGACGCGGTGGTCGACCCAGTCGCTGTTCGCGTAGCGGAAGCGGACGAGAAGGAACGTGAGGTCCTTCGGGTCGTTCGCCTTCGCGGACTCGACCATCTTCGCGTCCGGCGCGTTGTGCGTCTCGACGTCGATCAGCGAGCACTTCTCCCAGCCAATGCCGACGGCGATCCGCGTGTCGCGCGGGACGTCGACGTCCTTCTCGAGGAGGGGTCCGGCGGCGAAGGCCGGCGCGGCGAGGATCGCGGCGAGAACGGCGGCGGCGGACGTGCGCTTCATCGTGGGGACCCCTTTCGGAGGTGCCGGAACGGACACACCCCCGCAGGGGAGTGCACACCGTGTGCCGGGCCTGACTTCGAAGGACGAAAAACTGGCGGACAGGGTGGGATTCGAACCCACGGTAACCTCTCGGCTACACACGGCTTCCAACCGTGCTCCTTAAACCACTCGGACACCTGTCCGCGAGCGGCGGAAGGGGGAGGATCTCCCGAACCGCGATGGGCGTCAAGGAGACGGGGACTTCGGAGGAGATTTCTTGGAAAGGGTCCGGGGGCGCAGCCGCTCGCCTCGAGGAGCCTGCTCTCAGGACTTCAGGATCGACGCGAGGAACCCGAGCACGTCCGTCAGCCCGCCGCTCGTCGGCGACTCGAGGCCGAGGCTTCCCGATTTCCTGCTTTCCAGAGCAGATATTTCTTCTTCCATCCTCTGTTTCTCGCGTTTCTTCACCTTCTCCCAGCCGCCCTTCTCGATGAAGTCGACGACGCGCGTGAGCTCGCCGCGGTCGAGAAAGACGCCGTGCGGCCCGCAGACGTCCACGATCACGCCCGAGCCTCCGCCGAAGTTCGAGCGGTTCATGAACTTCCGGCAGACGGGGCACGGCCGGTAGTGGAAGCCGTGCTCCGGCGCGGCCCGGTCCGGACCGTCGTCGAGGGCGCGCGCACGCTCGCGCGTCGCCGCGTCCTTCACGACGGCGTCGAACGACTCGCGCGTGAGGAAGAGCCCGCCGCAGCGCGGGCACTCGGAGAAACCGGCCACGCCCGCCTGCCGCGCGACGAACGCGGCCCGGCAGTCCGGGCACGTCCCCGCAGAGGGCTTCAGCGCCTCGGCCGGCAGGAGCGCGCCGCACCGGACGCACTTCTCCGCGTCGCGCGGGGAAAGCGCGAAGCACGCGACGCAGCGCCGCGTCGAGAGGAGCGACCCGCAGTGGGCGCAGGCGCGGTCTCCTTCGCTCGCCGGGGCGCCGCACGACGGGCACCGCAGGGCGGGCGCCTCGGGGGCGTCGAAGGCGCCCTCAGCGGGCGGCGCGGGAGGCCCGGCGTTTCTCACGGAAGAACTCCACGAGGATTCTCCCGCATTCCTGCGCGAGGACGCCCGCCGTCACGGACGGCCGGTGGTTCAGGCGCGGATCGCGGCAGAGGTCGCCGAGAGAGCCCACGAAGCCGGCCTTCGGGTCCGAGGCGCCGTAGACGAGGCGGGGCAGCCGCGAGAGGACGATCGCGCCGGCGCACATCGCGCAGGGCTCGAGCGTGACGTAGAGCGTGCAGCCGTCGAGGCGCCACGAGCCGAGGCCCTTCGCGGCCTTGCGGATCGCGAGGACCTCGGCGTGTGCCGTCGGGTCGGCGCCCCTCTCGCGGGCGTTGCGCGCGCGGGCGATCACGGTCCCGTCCTTCACGACGACGGCTCCGACGGGCACGTCGGCGTGGGCGGGCGCCCGCCGCGCCGCGGCGAGCGCCTGCGCCATGAATCGCGCGTCCGTCTTCGCGTCCACGCTCCGAGATTACGTCAGGGAGCGACCGAGACGGCCCTGTTCGCCGTCGGGACCCCCTGCCCCGAGAACCACGTGACGGTGTCGTTCACCATGTCCCACTCGATCGTCCACGTCCCCGGCGTCGGCGGCGCCTGGACGTTGGCCGTCAGCGAGACGCTCTGGCACGGCGCCACGGGGGCCGCGAGGACCGTCCGCTTGCCGTCCTGGATGACGATCGCGCCGTTCTGCGCCCAGTGGTACGAGAGGTGGAAATTCGAGCCCGCCCCCCAGGTCTGGGTGCTGCCGTTCGTGACCTTGATCGGGACCGTCGTCGGCAACGCGCCCGCCTTCATCGTCGCGGGCATGCCCGTGACGTCGTAGGTCGCCCCGTACGGCTTGGTGGCGAGACAGCCCAGCTTGATCGTGGGGAGAGGCACCTCGAACATGTGCCAGTCGCTCCATCTCGCATTCGTCGACTGGTGCGCGCGCGCCCGCACGCGCCAGACCCTGGAGGCGCCGAACTTGTCGGCCGGGAGCGGCGTCGTCAGGCCGGCTTCGTCGAAGACCTTCTCCGGCACCCACGCGGCGTTCACGAGGGCCTGCCATTCGACGGCGTAGCTCTGCGCCCCTGCGCCGAGGTACGGAATGATCACCAGGTTGGAAGGAAACGCGACCTTCGCCCCGTTCTGGGGCTCGCCGATCGTCGGCGGCTCGTGCTCGAGCTGGATGGCCGCGAGGGTCTTGCCCGTCAGCACGCCGCGGGCCTGTGCATCCAGGATCCCGGCCGAGATCGGAAACTTGAAGGACTGCAGCGCCGCCATCGGCGCGTTCGGAGACGCGGATACGACCGGGCCGCCGCAGGACGCGGCCGCGGGCCCCGTCATCCACGGGTCCTTCTGGCACACGCCGCTGCTGTTGACCTGCCAGTTCTGACCTTTGCCGTCCGGGCCCTTCAGACTCTCTTTCACCGACCCGTTCTTCGAGTCCCACGTCCCGCTGACTTCGTAACTCGCGGCATTCGTCGGCGGGATGTTCGTGCCGGGGAACGAGGCCGTGCAGTACCCCGTGAACCGGATGGCGAGGACGTCCGCGAACGAGGTCACGGCGAAATCCTGGAAGCTGGCGCACGTCACGACGACCTGTGGCGGAACGGGCTGCCCGGTGCCGTGGGTGTCGAGCCCGACCGCGTGCACGGAGGAGGCCGCGAGGAGCGCCGAAGCGGCGACCAGGAACAAGACACGCTTCGCGGATCCTTCGCCGGCGCTCAAGGCGTCACCGAGACGAACTTGTTGCCTGTCGGGACGCCCTTGGACGAGAACCACGTGACGCCCTCGTTCACCATGTCCCACTCGATCGTCCAGTTCCCGGCCGAGGGCGGCGCCTGAACACTGGCCGTCAGCGTGACGCTCTGGCACGGCGCGATCGCGGCCGCGAGGATCGTCCGCTTGCCGTCCTGAATGACGATCGCGCCGTTCTGCGCCCAGTGGTACGAGAGGTGGAAATTCGAGCCCGCCCCCCACGTCTGGTTGCTCCCGTTCGTGACCTTGATCATGGCGGTCGTCGAAGCGCCTGCCTTCAGCGTGACCGGCGTCGCGGAGACGTCGTACGTCGCTCCGTAAGCGGCGCTGTTCGCGCACGCCGGAGCTGCCGGCAGCTGGAACTCCCGCCACGGGCTCCACGAGGCCTTCGTCGACTCGTGAGCGCGAGCGCGGACGCGCCACTCGACAAGGCCGCCGAACCTGTCCGCCGTGAACGACGACGTCTGGCCGGCCTGATCCGTCACGGTCCTCGGCGTCCAGGCGCCGTTCACCACGGCCTGCCACTCGAGCGCGAAGTTCTTCACCGGCGAGTCGGGGCCGACGACGATCACGAGGACGAGCGGCCATGTGATGTCCGCTCCGCTGAGCGGCTTGGCGATCACGGGCGCCGCGTGCTCGAGGGCCATGGCCTGCAGGGCCTTGGCCGTCAGCGTGGCCCGGGTCGACTGGTCGAGGATGTCGGCCGTCACGGGGACCTTCATCGTCTTGAAGACGTTGTGGGGCGCGTTCGGCGTCGCGCTCGCGATCCTGCCGTTGCAGCCGCCGGCCGCGACGCCGGTCATCCAGGGGTCGAGTTTGCAGTTCGCGCTCCCCCGGACCTCCCACAACTGGCCCTTCGCGTCCCTGCCCTTGATGAACTCGTTGACGGCGCCCGTGGCCGCCGTCCAGGACCCGCCGCCCTCGTAGCTGGACGTGACGGGCTTGATGTTCGTGCCGGGGAACGTGACCGTGCACGGCCCCGAGAACTGGTAACCGAGGATGTCCGCGAACGACGTGACGGTGACGTTGCTGTCCGCGATCGAGCAGTTCACGACCGGGGGAGGCGGCGGGGCCGGATCGCCCGGAAGACCGTAGGTCGAGAGACCGTTTCCGAGCGCGGCCGAGGCGGCGAGCGTGACGGCCGTCACGCCCGCCAGGATGTGGATCTTCATGGTGCCCCCTTCATGGCCGTCACGATGCGTCTCACCGGTGCCCCCGGCAAGCCTCACGCGTGGACTCGCGGCGACGAACGCCCTGCTCGCTGCGCCAGAAGGGTCTTTTGGCCGCTGGGCGACAGGATTGGCGCGGGAATCGTCGCTAGGGCGTGTGCCGCGCGGGCGGGTCCGGGAGCGTCTCCGGGACGCCGCTCAGCACGAGGTCGAGAGGCTTCCCGTCCGCGGGGACCGTCACCGCGCTCACGTTCCAGCTGCCGACCCACTCTCCCTTCCCGTCCGGCCTCAGCCACGAGAGGTACGACGAGACGATGTACGAGCCGGGGGCGACGTTCTCGAACCTGAACTTGCCCTCGTCGTCCACGACCGCGGTCCGGCGGCACTTGAGCATGGCCGCGTCCGGCACGACCGTCCCGGCGTCCTTTTCCGAGTCGAAGTAGCTGATCTTGTTCTGGCGGTCCACGACGGCCCGGAAGACCGCCGTCGAGTACCGGGTCGAGGGATCGAGGAACACCTGCCGCCCGGCTCCGGACACGAGGCCGCCGTTTCTCGTCCGCGCGAAGGACGTCCCGGTGATCCGCGAGCCTCCCGCGGGAGAACACGTCGCGTAGTCGCCGGGGTCGAGCACGGCCTTGACCTCGACCGGACGGGACCCGCATCCCGGCGCGAGCACGACGATGGAGCCGACCAGCAGAGTCGAGAGCAGTGATCCCTTCATGGCCACCTCGGCGCCCATTCTGCCGCGAGATTCGTCGCCGCGCCCATCTGCGATTAGGATTCTCCCTCAGGAGTGCCACCATGCGCATGAGAAAGTGCCCTGCCGGGATCCTCGTGTTCTCGCTCCTCGCGGCCCGCGTGGGCCTCGCGGCGACGCCGACCCGGACCCTCTACGTCCCGACGAGCGCGTCGATCCACGGGAACGCGGGCACGTTCTTCCACACGGACCTCTGGGCCACGAACCGGTCCTACACGGGCTCGATCACGGTGACGGCGACGCTCTCCTGCTTTGCGGGCGCCTGCGCCGGACAGACCAGCATCCAGTCGCTCACCCTCGGTCCGCGCGAAACGAAGCTCTACCCCGACGTGGTCGCGGGCCTGTTCGGCCTCGACGGCGCCGGCTCGATCACGCTCGCGTACCAGAGCGCGACCGAGGACCTCGCCGTGACGACCCGCACGTACACGCCGAGCCTCCCGAGTCCCACGAACGGCACCGCCATCCCGGCCCTCACGATCGCCGACGCGCGCGCGCGGGCGCTCTTCCTCGGCCTCGGGAATCACGGCGGCGACCTCTCCTCCGGATTCCGCTCGAACGCCGGCGTGTTCAACCCGTGGTCCTACCCGGTGCACGTGACGTTCGCCCTCGCCTCCGCGGCGGGAGCCGTCCTCGGCTCGACCTCGGCCGACGTCCCGGCCACGAGCGCCGTGCAGATCAACGACATCTTCGCGGCGACGGGCTCCGGGACGACGGTCTCGTCGAACGCGAACCTGATCGTCACGTCCGCCTGGCCCGTCTTCCACTTCGTCACGGTCATCGACAACCAGTCGGGCGATTCCGTGTTCGTCCCGGCCGCGGACGACGTGCCCGCCGCTCCCGCGACCTCCCTCCTCGCGAACGGGTCGTTCGACACGGGCGTCGCCGGCTGGACGACCGTCAGCCTCGCGCTCGCGTGGTCGCCGGCCGACGCGGAGGGCAACCCCGGGTCGGGGTCGGCCGTGGTCACGAACACGTCCGCAGCCGCGAGCTTCGGCGGCGACTGGATCTCGCAGTGCGTCGCCGTCCAGCCGGGAAGCGTCCTGACCCTCGGCGGCAGGTCGTTCATCCCGTCCGCCCAGTCCACGACCGGAATCGCAAACATGCAGGCCTACTTCTTCGCGGGGCCGGGCTGCACGGGCGGCTCGCTCGGCTACGTCTGGACCCCGAGCGGAGGCGAGGCGTGGACGCCCGACCGCTGGAACTCCATGGACGCGACCGGCCCCGTGCCTGCGGGAGCCCAGAGCGCATCCGTCGAGGTCCAGGTCACGAAACGCGAAGCCGGCGGGACGTTCACGGCGTACCTCGACGAGCTCTCGGTGGTCCAGAGCCCGCGCTGAGCGCGGGCTCCGGGCCGGGCGAGGGCGTCTAGGCGCGGGCGCGGGACAGGAACGCCCAGCCGGCGATCGAGAGGGCGAGCCCGAGCGCGGCGAAGCCCCACGCGGACAGGGCGGGGACCGGCTCGCCGATCGTGAAGCCGGCCGCGCCGATGATCACCTGGTCGGTGGAGGCCGCCATCGTCCGGCCCGCGCTCGCCCCGGCGCAGCTCCCCTGCAGCAGGAGCGCCGTGTAGGACCCGGCCGTCGCCGAGGCCCAGACCGTGACCGGGCCGACGTTTCCGGAGGAGTTCGCCGTGGCATCCGCGGTGCCGAGGGCGGCCGGCGTGCCGAGGTAGCACCCGAGCGAGAACACCTGCGGGGACGGGACGGCGCCGAGAGCCGCGAGCCCGCCGGGGATTACCACGATCCGGACGGTCGAATTCGGGGCCGCGGTCGCCGTAAAGGTCACGGGCGCGCCGGCAGCGGCCAGGCCGACGAGTTTCGGGTTGTTCACCGGGCTGGCCTGTGCGGCGGGAGCCAGCGCGAGAAGCGCGGTGCCGGCGAGAAGAAGGACCGAGACGGAGGTCGGGCGTGACGTCACCTTCAGACTCCTTGCGGTTCAGCGTTTTGTGCAGCCCGTATATGCCCGCTCGGACGTCGAGTCAACGGCGGACGCCGACGCATGCGCGTCCGCACGCAATCTCACGCGGGGAGACTCCTGCGGCGCACCGGCCGGTTCATGATCCTCGGGGAGGAACGGAGGAGAACGATGAAGATCCCCCTCGGAGCCGCCGCGCTTCTCGCCGTGCCGCTCGTCCTCGCCGCCCAGACCCCGACGCCGACGAAGAGCCCCGGGGTCTCCGGCGGGACGTTCGAAGCGCGGAAGAACTATGCCGGCGTCCTCATGCAGGAGGGACGCGTGCAGACGGACGCCGACTGGAACGAGCAGGTTCAGGCCTGCAAGCGGGAGAACGAGGCGTTCAAGCGGCAATTGAGGGCCCGGGCGAACGAACTCGAGACCCAGCTGCGCCAGCTCCAGGCGGCCACGGACCAGGCCGACGCGAACAAGAAGAGCGCGCAGGACCACAACAAGACGGTCAAGGACTCGATCCGGAAGATGCTGGACCAGATCGCCGAGATCAACCGCGCGACGAACATCCAGTGAAGGTCTGGGGGGCGTTCGCGTCGGGGTTAGGTGGTGCGCCCAGCAGGAGTCGAACCCGCAACCTTTTGATCCGTAGTCAAACGCTCTGATCCAGTTGAGCTATGGGCGCACGCGGCAAACGCGGGGAGCGGACCATAGCGGAAGCCGGCGCGCCGCGCAAGTCCCTGCCCCGGATGGCGTTTAGCGCCGCCGGTCGCCACGGCCATAAACTTCGCCGTCTCCCTCCCGTATAACTCTCCGGCCCGCCGCAGGAGGAAATGAACCCATGACCGCCGCGATCTCGCTCCACGGTGTCGTGAAGCGTTTCGGGAAGTTCACCGCCGTGAACCACCTCGACCTCGAGGTCCCCCGCGGCGTCACGTTCGGCCTCCTCGGCCCGAACGGCGCCGGCAAGACGACGACGATCCGGATGATCATGAACATCACGAAGCCGGACGAGGGCGAGATCCGCGTCCTCGGCGAGCCGATGAGCGAGAAGCTCCAGGAGCGCATCGGCTACCTGCCCGAGGAGCGCGGCCTCTACCGGAAGATGAAGGTCGTCGACCAGCTCCTCTTCTTCGCGGCGATCAAGGGCGTCGACAAGGCGACCGCGATGAAACGCCTCTCGCCGTGGATCGACTCGATGGACCTCCGCCCGTGGCTCCAGAAGAAGACCGAGGAGCTGAGCAAGGGCATGCAGCAGAAGGTCCAGTTTCTCGGGACGATCGTCCACGACCCGGAGATCCTCATCCTCGACGAGCCGTTCAGCGGCCTCGACCCGATCAACGTCGTCCTCGTGAAGGACTTCCTGACCGCGTTCAAGAAGCAGGGCAAGACGGTCGTCTTCTCGACGCACGTCCTCGAGCAGGCCGAGCGGCTCTGCGAGCGCATCGCGCTCCTCTACCGCGCGCAGAAGATCCTCGACGGCACGGTCAAGGACATCAAGCACTCCTACCGCGACCGCGTCCCGCTGCCCCCGCCCGTCGAGCCCGAGCCCGAGCTCGAGAACATCTTCATCAAGTGCGTCCAGGAGTCCGGACTCGCGGCGCCGACCGCCGAGGAGCTGAAGTAGCCATGGATCCCAAGCTGTTCGCCGTCATCAAGCGCGAGTACCTCCAGCAGGTGCGCGCGAAGGCGTTCTGGGTCGCGACGTTCCTGATCCCGACACTCGGCCTCGGCCTCATCTTCATCCAGGTCGCGCTGACGAAGACGCTCGTCGCGAAGGGCCGCATCGCCGTCGTCGATCTCTCGGGCCGCCTCTACGAGCCGCTCGTCGCCGAGTACAAGGCGCGGCCCACCGACGAGGAGGCGGAGAAGCCGAAGAAGGACGAGAAGACGCCCGCGAAGGTCGACGAAAAGTCCGTCACCGAGAAGATGAACGAGGGCCGGAGCCAGAAGATCGTGACGCAGCTCGACCTCTTCAAGGTGGACGCGACGCCCGAGACGCTGCCCGCGGTGCGCACGCGGCTCAACAAGGACGTCCAGTCCGAAAAGATCAAGGCCTACATCGTCCTGACGCCGAAGACGCTCGAGACGGGCGCCGCCGAGTGGCGCGCCCAGAGCGTCAAGGCCGAGGTCGTCATGCGCGAGCAGATCGCGAACTACCTCTCGCGCGCCGCGACGAAGGAGCGTCTCAAGGACCGCGGCGTCGACCCGGCCCTCTACGAGGCCGCGCGCGTGCGGGTCGACCTCGAGGCCCACGAGGCGAAGGAAGTCGAGAGCGGCGAGAGCGGGAAGAACGTCGGGATGAACCTCGCGATCTCCGCGACGTTCTTCTTCCTGATCTACATCTCGATCTTCATCTACGGCGCGTACATCATGCGCGGCGTCCTCGAGGAGAAGAACAACCGCATCGTCGAGGTCATCGTCTCGTCCGTGAAGCCGACGACGCTCATGCTCGGGAAGATCCTCGGGATCGGCCTCGTGGGCCTCACGCAGTACGCCGTGTGGGCCGGCCTCGCGATCGCGCTCGCGCTCCCGGGCGTCGCGGCCGTCGCCGGGATGGGCGAAGGCCTCCCCCACATCCCGCCCGCCACGATCGGCGCGTTCGTCCTCTTCTTCATCCTGGGCTACTTCCTCTACGCGTCGCTCTACGCCGCGCTCTCGGCTCCGTTCAACACGGAGCAGGAGGCGCAGCAGTTCGTGATGATCCCGGGCATGATGCTCATCCTCACGTCGACGACGTGGTTCTTCGCGTTCAACCAGCCGAACGGCCGGCTCGCGACGGTGCTGTCGTTCTTTCCCTTCACGGCGCCGCTCATGATGTTCATGCGGATCTCCGTCCAGACTCCGCCGCTCTGGCAGATCGCGGTCTCCGTCGCGCTCCTCGTCGCGACGATCTTCCTCGTCGCGTGGTTCGCGGGGCGCGTCTACCGGGTCGGGATCCTCATGTACGGCAAGAAGCCGACGCTGCCCGAGATCTTCCGCTGGGCGCGGCAGGCGGACTGAGCCGGAGCGTCACGCGCTGACGCGGAAGTTGATGACGTCTCCGTCCTTCACGACGTAGTCCCGGCCCTCGACGCGCAGCGTGCCGTGCGTCTTGCACTGGGCGAGCGAGCCCCCCGCCTCGACGAGCGTCTCGAACGGCACGACCTCGGCCCTGATGAAGTGCTTCTCGAAGTCCGTGTGGATCGCGGCGGCCGCCTTCGCGGCGTGCGTCCCCTTCGGGATGGACCACGCGCGGCACTCGTCCTCGCCCGCCGTCAGGAACGACATGAGGCCGAGGAGGTCGTAGGCGGCGGAGAGGAGCCGGTCGAGCGCGCGGTCCGGGAGGCCGAGGCCCTTGAGAAACTCCGCCTGGTCCTCCGGCGCCATCGCCGCGATCTCCTGCTCGATCGGGGCCGAGACGGCGCTGAACGCGACGTGCGGCTTGCCCTTCCACGCGTCGAGCTTCGCCCTCTCGAGCGCGCCCGCGAGGTCGCCCGCGTCGCCCTCGCCCGCGTTCAGGATGACGAGCATGGGCTTTCTCGTCAGGAGGCCGAAGCCCTTGACGTACTTCTCCTCCTCCACGTGCACGTCCATGCCGCGCAGGGTCTCGCCCCGGTCGAGCGCGGCCTTGAAACGCTCGAGGAGGTCCTTCTCCGTCTGGAGTTCGGGCGTCTTCTTCTTGACCATGTCCTTCTCGACGCGCTCGAGGCGGTTCGTGACGACCGAGAGGTCCGCGAGCAGCATCTCGGTCTCGAGGAGCTCGAGGTCGCGCGCGGGGTCGACGGAGCCCTCGGGGTGCGGGACCGCGTCGGAGGCGAAGCCGCGCACGACCACCGCGAGGCCGTCCATCTGGCGCAGCTCGGGGAGGTTGAGGCTCTGCGAGCCCCCCTTCGCCACGCCGGGGACGTCCACGAACTTCACGGTCGCGGGCGTGTGCTTCTTCGGCTTGAACATCGCGGTGAGCCGGTCGAGCCGCGCGTCGGGGACGTGCGCGATGCCGACGTGGGCCTCGCGCTTGTGCGTCGAGGCGGCGGCCGCGTGGCCCGTCAGGAGCGAGAAGAGGGTGGTCTTGCCGGAGAGCTCGAGGCCGAGGATGCCGAATTCCATGGGGGGATTCTCCTCCACCCCGATGTTGTGGCCGATCCGGCCGGCGTGCTAGATTCCCCGTCCCCGCACGCGGGGACAGCCGTTGGTGGGAAACGTGCCGCGTTCGTCTAGCGGTTAGGACGCCGCCCTCTCAAGGCGGAGATCACGAGTTCAAATCTCGTACGCGGTACCAATTTCTTCCGGCAGCTGGCCGGGCCCCCCTTCCCCCTCGCCCGGACCGGTCCCCGGTCGCGGTAGGCTTCACCCAATGCGGCTTGCGCTCATGGCGGACATCCACGCCAACCGGGAGGCGTTCGAGGCCTGCCTCGCCGACGCCGAGTCGCGCCGCGCCGAGAGGCTCGTCCTCCTCGGCGACTACGTGAACTACGGCGCGGACCCCGACTGGGTCGTCGCGACGATCATGGACCGCGTCGCAGAAGGGCGTCGCCGTCGCGATCCAGGGCAACCACGACGCCGCCGTGAACGGGCAGGCCGGGACGATGGACTCCCCCGCGGAATCCGCCCTCGCGTGGACGAAGAACCAGCTCGGCGCCGAACAGCGCGCGTTCCTCGCGGCGCTCCCGCTCACGCTCGAGGAGGGCGACTGTCTCTTCGTGCACGCGGAGGCCTCCGCGCCGACGCGCTGGACGTACGTGACGGACGCGCACGCCGCCGCGCGGAGCCTCAAGGCGACGCGCCGGCGCGTCACGTTCTGCGGCCACGTCCACCGCCCGACGGTCTTCAACATGTCCGAGACGCTGAAGCTCGGGACGTTCCGGCCCGTCGAGGGCATCGCGATCCCGCTCCTTCCGCAGCGCCGCTGGCTGGCCGTGATCGGCTCCGTGGGGCAGCCGCGCGACGGCAACCCGGCCGCGTGCTGGGCGCTCGTCGACACGGCGCGGGCGGAGATCACGTACTTCCGCGTTCCGTACGAGGTCGAGGAGGCCGCGAAGAAGATCCGGCGCGCCGCGCTCCCCGAGATGTACGCCGAGCGCCTCAGCTGGGGGCAGTGATCCGGCCGTGAACGCGCGCGTCCGCATCCAGAAGGGCGCCGTCGTGGACGGCTTCGTCGTCGGCGACCTGCTGCACACGGGCGGGATGGCGACGCTCCGCCGCGTGGAGCGCCCCGGCATCTCGATGCCGCTCCTCATGAAGGTCCCGCTGCTGCTCGAGGGCGAGGACCCGGCGGCGATCGTGGGCTTCGAGATGGAGCAGATGATCCTTCCGCGCCTGTCGGGCATCCACGTGCCGAAGTTCGTCGCCTCCGGCGACTTCGCCGTCCAGCCCTACATCGTGATGGAGCGCATCGAGGGCCATACGCTCCTGACGAAGCTCGACGTCCTTCCGCTCCCGTACGCCGAGGTCGCCGCGATCGGGATCAAGGTCGCGACCGCCCTGCGCGACCTCCATAACCAGAACGTCGTCCACCTCGACGTCAAGCCCTCGAACATCCTCATCCGGGAGACGGGCGAGGCCGCCCTCGTGGACTTCGGCCTCGCGCACCACGACCAGCTCCCGGACCTCATGGACGAGGAATTCCGCGTCCCCTACGGCACGGCGCCGTACATGGCGCCCGAACAGGTCCTCGGCAACCGCACCGACCCGCGGAGCGACATCTTCGCGCTCGGGGTCCTCCTCTACTTCTTCTCGACGGGCGTCCGCCCGTTCGGCGACCCGAAGGGGTTGCGTGGGCTGAAGAGGCGCATCTGGTGGGACCCCGTTCCGCCCCGCCGGCTGAAGCTCGACTACCCTCCGTGGCTCCAGGAGGTCGTCCTGAGGTGTCTCGAGGCCGACCCCCTGCGCCGGTACCCGACGGCCGCTCACCTCGCATTCGACCTCGCGCACCCCGACCAGGTGAGGCTCACGGCACGCTCGGAGAAGCTCGAACGGGACCCGTGGGGCGTCCGCGTGCGCCGGCGCTTCAATCCGGAGGTGCGGCCCACGGCGCTCCGGGAGATCGCGGCCCCGCTCGCGTCCGCGCCGATCGTGATGGTCGCCGTCGACGTCACGGACGGCGGGGAGGAGCTCTCCGAGGCGATGCGCGTGACGGTCCGCCGCCTCATCGAGATCGTCCCCGGCGCGCGCTTCGCGATCGTGAACGTCCTCAGGCAGCGCCGCATCGGGATCGACACGACGCTCGACGACGAGGGCCGCAACAAGCACGTGACGCGCCTCGTCGAGCTCAAGCACTGGGCCCGGCCTCTCGCGATCGGCGAGACGCGGCTCACGTTCCACGTCCTGGAGGCGAAACAGCCCGCCGACGCGCTCCTCGAGTACGCGTCGACGAACAACGTCGACCACGTCGTGATCGGCGCGCGCACGGACTCCGTGCGCCGCTCGATCCTCGGGAGCGTCTCGGCCGAGGTCGCGGCCAAGGCCGACTGCTCCGTCACGGTCGTGCGCCCGCCGCGCCGGCCCGAGCCGCCCGCCAGCGCGATGGACGGGCCGGATCCCTTCTGACGCCCGGCGGCGGGGCCGCCCGTTCGCGTTGCGGTAGGCTGGCCCTCCGCATGGCCGTTTCGAACCGCCGGACTCTCGCCGCCTGCGCCCTCGGCGTCCTCCTCTCGGCCGCGCCGCTCGCGGCGCAGATCCCCGGCCTCTCCCCGACGCCCGCGCCGGTCGCCGAGTTGCCGGGCGACCCCTACAAGCGCGAGACGCCGTACAGCGCGTTCCTGGGCTTCATGCACGCCGCGGCCCGGGAGAACTGGACGACCGCGGCCGAGTATCTCCAGTGGCCGAAAGGCGGGAAGACGCCGCGCGAGCAGATCGCGAAAGAGCTCAAGGCCGTCCTCGACGAGCGCTTCACGGGCGACCTCGAGAAGCTCAGCCGCTCTCCCCTCGGCGACCTCAACGACGGGCTCGAGGCGGAACTCGACAAGGCGGGAACGGTCGAGCACGGAGACGACTCGTTCGACGTCTTCCTCGTGCGGACCGAGCCCGCCGAGAGCCCGGCGATCTGGCTCGTGTCCTCCCAGACCCTGCGCGAGGTCCCCGCGGCGTTCAAGGATCTTCGTGCGCCCGAGCTCGACCGCGTGATGCCGTCCGCGCTGCGCCGGCCCATCAGCGGCTCGGTCCGCCTCTGGCAGGTCCTCGCGTTCCTCGCCCTGATCCCGGTCGCCTGGCTCGCGGCGCGGCTCGTCGTCTTCGGCGGCCTGCGTCTCGTCCCGCGCGCACCCGGCCGGAACCCGATCCTCGAGAACCTCCGGGACCGCCTCGAAACGTTCCGTGCGCCCGTCGCTCTCTTCCTCGGCGCCCTCTTCCATGCGGCGCTCGTCGCCCAGCTCGGCCTCCCCCTCCTCGGGCGGTACGCCTACGCCCGCGCGGTGCGGACTCTCGTCGTCGTCGCGATCGGCTTGTTCCTCGTCCGGCTCGTCGGCTTCCTGACGTCACGGGCGACGATGCGCCTCATCGCCTCGGGCGAGACGGCGACGTCGTCCCTCACGATCGGCCGGCGCGTCCTGCAGGGAGCCGTGATCCTCGGGACCGTCCTCGTCATCCTCGGCCTCCTCGGCGTCAACCTCACGGCGACCGTCGCGGGCCTCGGGATCGGCGGCCTCGCCGTCGCCTTCGCCGCCAAGCAGACCCTCGAGAACCTCTTCGGGGGCTTCATCGTCCTGTCGGAGAAGATCGTCCGCGTCGGAGACACGATCCGCGTCGGCTCGATCCAGGGCGACGTCGAGGACGTCACGCTCTACGCGACGCGCCTCCGTGCGATCGACCGCACGGTCGTCACGATCCCGAACGGCGCCATGGCGACGTCCAACATCGAGAACCTCTCCCGCCGCGACAAGTTCCTGTTCCGGCACACGTTCGGGCTCACGTACGAGACGACGGACGCGCAGATGAACGCCGCCCTCGCCGCCTGCCGGAGCCGGCTCGCGTCCGACCCGCGCGTCGAGCCCGCGACCGCGCGCGTGCGCTTCCTCAGGATGGGCGCGTACACGCTCGACGTCGAGGTGTTCGCCTACGTTCTCGCGCCCGACTGGGTGGCGTTCCTCGGCGTGCAGGAGGAGCTCCTCCTCGCGCTCATGCACGCCGTCGAAGGCGCCGGGAGCGGCTTCGCGTTCCCGACGCAGACGACGTACCTCGCGTCCGAGGCGAAGGCCCTCGAGCCCGGCGCCCCTCCGGCGCCGCGCGCGCCGCGATGAGGCTCACCCGCACGTTCAAGGCCAGCGGCCTCCTGACGGCGGCCGGCGTCCTCCTCGTCGCCCTCGCGCCCGACGGCAGCGGCGCCTCGGCCCTCGGGATCGTCCTCATCGTCTTCGCGGGCTGCGTGTTCGCGGTGAGCGTGATCCGCGCGCTTCTCCGCGGCCTCCTCTGGCGCGTCGGCAGCCGCCTCGTCGTCTCGTACCTCCTGCTCCTCTCCGCCGTCGTGTTCGCGGCATTCTTCGTCTACGCCGGGCTCCTCGTCGTCGCCGGCCAGCTCGGGACGCGGCGCGTCGAGGCGGCGCTCGCCGGGAGGCGTGCGACCGTGGCCGACCTCGCGCACGACCTCGCGCCGCGTCTCGGGGCCCCGGGGGACGCCGCCGGCCGCGCGCGGCTCTTCGCCGAGGCCGTCGCCGCATCGCCGACGCCGTCCGAGCTCGGCATGATCTGGCGGCCGCGGGGCGGGGCGGCCGAACGGGCCGGGACCCAGGCCGCGCCCGACCTCGCGCCGCAGGGGTGGATGACCTCCCGCGCCTCGTTCGTCGCGAAGTCCGGAAGAAGCGTGTTCGCCGCGGTCGTCGAGCCGCGCCCCGCGGGCACGCTCGTCCTGACGCTGCGGCTCGGCTCCGTCCTCCGCCGGGAGATCGAGAAGGAGACGGCGAACGTCATCCGGTTCCACGGCGCGGTCACGGTGCGGGAGACTCCCGCCGGCGCCCCGCCGGGGAAAGGCATGCACGTCTCCGTCTCGGAGAGCGGCGGAAAGGCGCAGACGAACACGGACATCTCCGAGGAACCCGACTCGGGGGGCGAGGACGCGGCGCCCGGGGAGACCTCGGCGGCGCCGGCGGGCTCCGGCCCGTGGTCGGCGCGCTGGACGGCCTTCCCGCTCTTCCTGACCGATCCCGTCGTCGACTGGGCGACCGGCAAGCCGCTCGAGGGAAGGCCGATCCTCATCCTGGTCCGCACGTCGCTCGAACGCGAGGCGAAGGAGCTCTTCGGCGACTTCGCCGTCGCGGGCTCCCGGCGCCTCCAGATGAGCCGCGTCGTCCTCGCCGTCCTCGGCGGCCTCGGGATCACGACGCTCGTCGTCTTCTTCCTCGCGTCGCTCCTCGCGGGCCTCCTCGTCTCCCGGATCGCGCGTGCGACGCGACGGCTCTGGATCGGCTTTGGCGAGATCGAGAAGGGCAACTTCGCGCACCGCGTCGTCCTCAAGGGGCACGACCAGCTCGCGGCCCTCGTCGGCAGCTTCAACCACATGGCCGAGCGGCTCGCCGCGAGCGTCGAGGCGCGCGCGGAAAAGGAGGCGCTCGAGCGCGAGCTCACGGTCGCGCGCGACCTGCAGCGGAGGCTGCTGCCGCCCGCGGGGTTCACGTTCCCCGGCGTCTCGATCGCCGTCGACTTCCGGCCCGCGGCCGCGATCGGCGGCGACTTCTACGACCTCTCGGGCGACGCACGGACGCTGACGGTCGTCGTCGCGGACGTGTCCGGGCACGGCCTGCCGACCGGCATCGTGATGGCGGCCTCGAAGGCCTCGCTCTCGGCGCTCGCGAAGACCGGCGCGTCGGGAGCGCGCCTCATGGAGCTCCTCGACGTCGAGGTCGTCCGCTCGACGGACCCGCGCACGTTCGTGACGCTCGCGTACCTCGCGTTCGACCTCGCGGCGGGCACGGTCGCCTTCACGAACGCGGGCCACCCGTACCCGTACCGCGTGCGGCCGGACGGGACCGTGGAGGCTCTCGTGAACGCCGCCCGGCCTCTCGGCGTCGCTCTCCCGCCCGGATGGCGGACCGTGACGGCGCCGCTTCAGCCCGGCGACCTCTGGGTCGTCTACTCGGACGGCCTCGTCGAGGCGGCGACGGAGGAGGGGGGCGAGCCGTGGGGCTTCGGGCGCCTCGAGCAGTGCCTGCGCGAGGGCGCCGGAGGGTCGGCCGCGGCGATGCGCGACCGCATCCTCGCCTCGCAGCGCGCGCACACCGGCCACGACGAGCTGGACGACGATCGGACGCTCCTCGTGCTCAGGATCGAGGAACGTTGAGACCTCGGCGGCGTCAGCGCGTCAGGCGGAACGTCCGCGAGAACCCGTCCGCCGCGTCGGTGACCGTCACGGTCACCGCGCCCTCGCTCCCGAGCGCGTAGGTCTCGACGGCCTCGGGGCCGACCTCCCGCCGGCGGATCGGCGCCGCCGCGAGGTCCGCGGCGCGAAGGGTCGGGTCGAACGGGAAGTACGCCTCGTCCCACGGCGTCACGTCGCCGTCCGGCCGCCCGTCCGTCAGGCGCGAGCACTCCAGGAACCGGAAGTGGCCGACGTCGTGCGCGGCGCGGTACCGGCGGGTCACGGCGACCGGCGGCGCGCCGGGCGCGGGGAGCGGAGTCCCCTTCTCGAAGATCGTGTCGAAGACGACGTCGCGCCCCGCGCCGCCCTCGCGGAAGACGCCGAAGTGCCGCGAGAGCCGGTCCTCGAGCGCGTAGCCGCCCTCGCGGTCCAGCCACACGGCGAGGCCCATCGCGGTGGCCGCGAACGGGTGGGGCGAGCGGCGGACGCGCTTCTCGCCGAAGCGCTCCCTGAGGAGCCGCGGGACGAGCGGAAGGAGGCCCCCGCCCCCGACGACGTAGAGCGACGCGACGTCCGCCCACGCGACGCCGCCGCCGTCCTCGACGAGCGCCGCGACGGACTCGAGCGTGCGCGCGACGAGCGGGACGCACGCCTCCCAGACCTCCTCGACGGGGAGGACGAGGGGCTCCCTGCCGAGCGCCGAGAGGTCCACGAGGAAGCGGCGCGAGCTCGCCGACAGGGACTCCTTGGCGCGCACGCACTCCTCGCGGACGAGGTCCCGCGCGTCGGCGTCGGCGTCCCGCGCGCCCGACTTCCCGAGGACGAGCGCGAGGATCGCCTCGTCGAAGTCGTCGCCGCCCAGCCGCTGGACGCCGTGCGTCGCGACGACCTCGTTCGTCTTCCCCGTCATGCGCAGGAGCGAGGCGTCGAACGTCCCGCCCCCGAGGTCGTAGACGACGAGGTGCTCGCGTCGCCCGTCGCGCCGGCTGCGGTGCGCGTACTCGAACCCCGCGGCGGACGGCTCGTTCAGGAGCGCCTCCACCGCGAAGCCGCCGCCCTTGAACGCCTCCAGCGTCAGGAAGCGCTGGGCCGTCGACGCGTTCGCGGGGACCGAGACCGCCGCCGTGATCGAGTCGTTCGCCGCGACCCCCGCGTTCGAGCGCGCGACGAGCTCGCGGTGGAGCGCCGAGAAGAAGCCCTCGAGGAGGGCGGCGATCGGGAGGCGGCGCGGCCCCACGGCGACCTCCGTCGACGGGCCCGCGTCGCTCAGGAGGCGCTTGAGGGAAGGGAGGACCGTCCAGCCCGGCTCGTGCCTCACCGCCGCGGCGTCCCAGCCCCAGCGCAGCGACCCCGACGCATCGTGCGCCGCGACGAGCGACGGCACGAAGTCGCCTCCCTCGAACGAGACCGCGGGAAAGTTCCCGCGGTCCACGAGGGCCACGACGGTGTGTGTCGTGCCGAAGTCGACGCCCAGCCTCATGCGGACAGTTTAGTTAACATCGCCCGATGCGGCTTCGAGCGTCCCTTTCCGCCCTTGTTCTCTGCGCCGCCGGGCTTCCCGCCGCCTCGCCCGCCGCGGCGCAGGCGACGCCCGCCCCGACGCCCTCCGCGGCCGCGCAGGTCGTCGTCTCGGCCGCGAAGGTGCCGGAGAGCGACCTCGACGTCGCGGGTTCGGTCGAGGTCGTGAAGGGCGAGGACCTCCGGCGGCGCGGCGCACGCACGCTCCAGGACGCCCTGCAGGACGTCGTGGGCGTCGAGGCCGGAGGCGGGTCGGACAACGGCGCGCGCTTCCCGAACCTCGGGATGTGGGGCCTCAAGGAGTTCGACGCCCTCCTCGTGACGGTGGACGGCGTCCCCGTCGGCGGCCCGTTCAACCCGGAGCTCGCGCAGATCCCGATCGAGGACATCGAGCGCATCGAGATCGCGAAGGGACCGCAGGGCACGCTCTACGGCGTTTCGGCCTTCGCGGGCATGGTGCAGGTGTTCACGCGGCACGGCTCGCACCAGAGCGTGACGCTCGGCGGCGGGTCCTTCAACGACCGGCACGCCTCGCTCTCGTACGAGAAGCACGACGGGGACAGGTTCACGCGCCTCGACGGTTCCACGTTCCGCGACCACGGCTTCCAGGACGGCGCCGGCTCCGCCGTCGACCGGCTCTCGCTCGGCTTCGGCCAGAAGACGCGCGACACGTCGTGGGACCTCACGCTCGGCGTCCTGCGCGACACGTCTTACTGGGGGTCGCCCCTCCCCGTCGACGGCGGCGCCCCCGTCCCCGGCTTCGAGGTCGACCGGAACTACGCCGTCGGCGGCGCGCGGATGGACCATCGCGTGTACTCCCTCTCCTCGACGCTCTCGCAAAAGGTCTCGGACGGCGTTCGGGTCGAGAACACGGTCGGCCTCGCGCGCGACGAACAGATCGCGGTCCGCTCCTTCATCGACGGCGTCGACGGGAACACCGCGACCGCGAGCGGAACGAACCTCCGCCCCGTCGAGACGACGCTCTTCGAGGACGCGCACGTCGTGGCGACCCAGGGAGCGCACCGGCTCGTGGCGGGCGTCGCGCTCACGTGGGGCCGGACGACGTCCTCGGGGACCGGCTTCGACTTCACGCTCACGACCGGCCCGAACCCCGTCGTCCCGAGCGTGGACTCGCTGCCCGTCGGCGACACGCGCTCGGCCGAGGACGAGCGGACGTTCTGGGGCCTCTACGCGAACGACACGTGGACGCCGTGGGCGTTTCTCTCGCTCACGTTCGGCGGGCGCTACGACCGCACGTCCGAGTCCCTCTCGGCCTCGAGGCAGGAAACCGGCGCCCCCGCGCCGGATTTCTCCTCGGACAGCCGGTCGGACGGCAAGTGGTCGGGCGGCGTCTCGGCGCTCGTGCGCGTCGTCGACCACCCGGACTCGGGATTCCTGAGCGCGCTCCACCTCTACGTCGCGGCGAAGAGCAACTTCAAGCCCGCGGCCCCGAACATCCTCGAGGCGGAGGCCGCGCGCATCCTCGAGCCGGAGCGCTCGCGCTCGGGCGAGCTCGGCCTCAAGTCGACCTTCTTCTCCGGGAACGTCTCCCTCGGGGCGTCGTTCTTCCACATGACGATCGAGAACGTCGTCGTCTCGACGCTCGGCGCCGACGGCCTCCCGATGCTCACGAACGCGGGCGAGGAGCGTTTCCAGGGCTTCGAGACGGCGCTCACCTGGTCGCCCCGCCGCCTGCCCGCCCTGTCGCTCGCGGCCGGCTACGCGCACCACGACGCGACGTACGTCAACTTCTCGTTCACGGACCCGGACGGCAACTTCGTCGTCGTGGACGGCAACCGCCTCGAGCTCGTCCCGCGCGACGCGTGGAACGTGCGCCTCGGCTGGGGGCCGAAGACGGGCCTCGGCGCCTGGGCCGCCGTGCGGCACCAGGGCGTGCGCCCGCTCGACCCCGAGAACACGGTGTCGGTCCCGTCGTTCACCGAGTGGGACGCGGGCGTCTCGTGGGAGAACGAGTGGCTGCGCGTTTCGTTCTCCGGCCGGAACCTCGGCGACAACCGCCGCTACGTGAACGAGAGCGAGATCGGCGACAGCCAGTTCTACGTCGCGCCGCCGCGGCGGGTCGTGGGCGAGGTGACGCTGAGGTTCTGACGCCCCGGCGGCGTTCGCGGGCGCCGGCCGGACTCAGGCGCCGTTCGCGATGCTCGCGGGGTAGAGCTTCTCGAACTCCGGGTCCCCGTGCACGAAGGCGAGGTCGGGGTCCCGCCGCGCCCAGTCCGCGTCGCGGAAGCCCGCGTTCCAGGCTTTCCGGATCGCGTCCATCGCCTGGGCCCGATCCTTGAGGCCGCAGAACACGCACGCCGCGTTGTAGAGGACCGTCGCCTCGTTCGGGCGCAGGGCGACCGCGAGGTTCGCCTCGCGGATCGCGTCCTCGGCCCGCCCGGACTCCGCGTAGTCGCTCGCGAGGAGGACCCGGGCGCGCGCGTCTTCCGGGACCGACCGGATGTGGTTCTCGAGCGCCTGGATCGAGCGCTGGCGGACGTTCTTCAGCGCCTCGCTCTTGCCGAGCGCGCCGAGCGCGTTCTGGATCGGGACGAAGATGTTGTAGTCCTGCCCGCCCGCCTCCATGGCCTTCTCGGCCACGTCCGCGAGCTCCTGGTACCGGCCCGCCGCGAAGAGCGTGCGCCCGAGGAGGTAGTACGCCCCCTCGCAGTCGCTCTTCCTCTCGATGGCCTGGCGCACCGCCTGCTCCGCGTCGTCGTACCGCCCGTCGGCGTAGAGGCTCCACGCGTGCGCGACCGTGGGCTCGGGGAGCTCGGGCCTCAGCGCGACGGCCTTCCGCGACGCCGCGCGCGCCCGCTCGAGCCACACCGGGTCGCGCCCGTAGCTGTAGTGCGTCTGCGCGCACACGTTCGCGATCGCGGCGTGGGCGAGCGCGAAGCCGGGGTCGAGCGCGACGGCGTTCTCGAACATCTGGAGCGCGAACTCGTTGTCCTGGCGCGTGAGGCGGCGGGCGTAGCTCTTCCCCCGCAGGTACAGGTCGTACGCCTGCAGGTTCTCCGTGGGCTTGCTCGCGAGCGCCGCCTCCTCCTGCGGCGAGAGCGTGACGCGGAGCGCCTCGGCGATCTTCCGCGCGATCTCGTCCTGCAGCTCGAAGACGTCCTCCATCTGGCGGTCGTACCGCTCCGACCAGAGCGGGAAGTCCGTGTGCGTGTCGACGAGCTGCGCGTTGATCCGGAGCCGGCTCCCGGAGCGGCGCAGGCTTCCCGCGAGGACGTACGCCGCGCTCAGCTGCTGGCCGATCTGCGCGGGCGTCACCGGCTTGTCGCGGTACGCGAGGACCGTTGGGCGCGAGAAGATGTTCAGGCCCTTGATCTTCGAGAGCTCCGTGATGATGTCTTCGGTGATGCCGTCGCGGAAGTACTCGTCTTCCTTCACGCCCGAGAGGTTCTCGAAGTAGAGAACGGCGATGGACTTCTCGACTTGCCGCGTCCCGCCGCCGCGCGAGTCGGCCTTCTCGGCCGCGCGCTTCTTTCCCGAGTCGAGGTCGCGCCTGAGGCGCGAGAGGTCGGTCTTGAGGTCCGTCGCGGTCTGGTAGCGGAGGTTGCGCTCCTTCTCGAGCGCCTTGTCGAGGATGCGGCCGAGGTCGTGAGGGAGCGCGGGATTCAGCTGCGCGGCCGGGAGCGGGTCCCGGTTCAGGATCGCGTCGAAGACGACCGCGGACGTCTCTCCGGGGAACGGGAGGGCGCCGGTCGCCATCTCGTAGAGGACCGTCCCGAGAGAGAACAGGTCCGTGCGCGCGTCGGCGAGCTGTCCGCGCGCCTGTTCCGGGGACATGTACGCCACGGTCCCCATCGCCGTTCCGGGCGTCGTGAGGTCGCCGACCGTCTCGAGGCGGGAGACGGCGCCCTCGTTCCCGCGCCGCCCGCCCTCGATCCGCGCGAGGCCGAAGTCGAGGATCTTCACGAGCCCGCGGTCGTTCACGAAGATGTTCGCCGGCTTGACGTCCCGGTGCACGATCCCGCGGGCGTGCGCGGACTCGAGGGCGTCGGCGATCTGGATGCCGATCGCGACGATCCCCTCAAGGTCGAACGGGGGGCGCGCCGCCATCATCTGCGCGAGCGTCCGGCCCTCGAGGCACTCCATCACGATGAAGTGCTGCCCCTCGTGCTCCTCGATCGCGTAGACCGTGCAGATCCCGGGGTGGTTCAGGGCGGACGCCGCGCGCGCCTCGCGCTGGAAGCGCTCCAGGGACGCGCCGTCCCGCGCGAGCTCGGGCGGCAGGAACTTCAGGGCGACGTGCCGGCCGAGGCGCCCATCCTCCGCCTCGTAGACGACACCCATCCCGCCGCTCCCGAGACGACGGACGATCACGTAATGGGAGACGGTCCTCCCGATCAGGGAATCCGGCGGGTCGGCCACTTGCGACAGAGACTACCTCAATCCGCCGCCGCTCCCGTCCCCGGACGCGCACGGCCCGTGCCTGGAATCCGGCGCCTGTCGGTCCCGTCGCCAATCACTTCTCGTCGACGGGCCGTCGCGACGAGATGAGGTTCGGGTAGGCGCCGGCGAAGTACTCGTAGAGCTCCGCGACCTTGGCGTTCTCGTCCTGCTGCCAGGAAACGTCGCGGAAGCGGTATTCCTCGTTCCGCGTCTTCACGACCCACTCGAAGCACTCGTTCCCCCCGGACTTCTTCAGGCAGGTGAGCTGCTGCTCCGTGATCTGCGCGACCGGGAGAAGGACGTTCTTCCCGGCGTCGCGGGAGTCCACCCAGCGGAGCGTCGCGTCCTTGAACTCGAGGACGCCGGCGTCCCAGCGGCCCTTGAAGAGGACCACGCCCGAATTCCTGCGCGTGAGCCCGTCCCAGCGCCGGGGGCCGGCAGGGGCCGAGGCCATGCCCGACGCCTTCGCATTCGCGGGAGCGTCACCCCGCCGGAGCGTGATCGACGCGATGAGGGTCTCGGGGACGCCCGCGTTCCGGAGACGCACGACGTCGTCGGCCGTCAGGTCCCGGGCGAGATCCGAGTGGGCGACGTACTTGCTGATGAACTCCTCGGAGAGGTTGGCCTTCCAGAGCCGCGTGATGTCCTCGACGAGCGCCGAGTTCGCGGACACGGCGGCGGCCGGCGCCGGATCCTCCGGCTGGGCCGAGCAGGGACGCCCCACGGATGCGGCGACGACGAGAGCGAGCGAGGCGACGAGCGTTTTCATGGGGTGTCCTCCGGGTTGGATGCGTGGATCGTCCGGTCTACTTCTTGACGGCGTTGCCGAGGTTCGCGAGGACCTCGCCGACTCTGCGGCGCGCCTTGCCGAGGCCTTCCTCGACCGCGCCCTCGAGCCTCTGAGCGGAACCTTCCCGTTCCAGTTGCCTGTTGCCGGAGAGGATCCCGACGGCTTCCTTCACTCGCCCCTTGGCCTTCTTCACCTTTCCTCCGATTTCCTGCTTTCTCACGGGGTTCTCCTTTCGATGAGACGGGTGCGCGTTGCCCGCCACGTTCGCGGTCACCATCTCCGTCCGGAGATCAGGTGAAGGACCGCCACGAACAGGGCCGCGCCGACGATGGACCACAGGACCGGGAACGGATGCCCGCCGATGACGACCATGAAGGGCTCCGGGAGCTTGAGCGCCCGGGCGACCCAGGGCCCGAGGAGGGCGCCGATGAAGCCCAGGACCGTCGAGACGATCAGTCCGCCGCGGGCGCTGCCCGCGATCGCCTTTCCGACCGCGCCGCAGACGGCGGCGATCACGACGAGGAGGATGAGGGCCGGAAGGGTCATGGTCATCGACGTTCCTTTCGCATGCGCCGTCAGGATCGGGCGCTCTTCAGGATGACCTTCAGCGCGCGCTGCTTCGCGGCGTCGCCGAACGTCTCGTAGGCGTTCATGACGTCCCCGAGCGCGAAGCGGTGGGTCACGAGCTTCGCAGGATCGAGACGGCCGGACTGCACGACCCTGAGGAGCATCGGCGTCGTGGTCGTGTCCACGAGCCGCGTCGTCAGCGTGACGTTCCTCTGCCAGAGCGTCTCGAGATGCAGGGTGACCGGCTTGCCGTGGACGCCGACGTTGGCGAGCCGCCCGCCCGGCGCGAGGATCGCCTGGCAGACGTCGAAGGTCGCGGGAACGCCCACGGCCTCGATCGCCACGTCGACGCCCCGGCCGCCCGTGAGCGCCAGGACGCTCTCCACGGCCTTGCCGCCGGAAGAGTCGACGACCTCCGTCGCGCCGAACGACTTCGCCGCGGCGAGACGGTTCGCGTCGACGTCGACCATCACGATCCGCGCGGGCGAGAAGAACTGCGCCGTGAGGAGCGCCGCGAGGCCGATCGGGCCGGCTCCGACGATGGCAACGGCGTCCCCCGGCTTCACCTGTCCGTTCAGGACCCCGCATTCGAACCCGGTCGGGAGGATGTCGCTGAGCATCGCGTACGCCTCCTCGTCGGCCCCGTGCGGAATCGAGTAGAGGCTCGTGTCGGCGTGCGGGATTCGGACGAACTCGGCCTGGGTTCCGTCGATCGTGTTGCCGAGGATCCAGCCGCCGTCCCGGCAGTGCGAGGGCATCCCTTTCCTGCAGAACTCGCACTTGGCGCAGGAGGTGATGCAGGAGATCAGGACCCGGTCGCCCGGATGGAAGTTCGTGACGGCCGGCCCGACCTGCTCGACGACGCCGACACCCTCGTGCCCGAGGATCCGCCCGTCCGTGACCGCGGGGAGGTCGCCCTTCAGGATGTGGAGATCGGTGCCGCAGATCGTCGACGTCGTGATCCTCACGACGGCGTCCGTCGCGTCCCGGATCGCCGGCCTCGGCTTGTCCTCCCAGGCGCGCCGGCCCGGCCCGTGGAAGACGAGCGCCTTCATGTTCGTCGTGGCCCGCGTGCCGGACCGGACTCTTTCCATCACGCCCGGTGTCTGGCTCATCGTTTGAGGCTCCCGCCGAGCTCTCTGCGCAACATCCCTGCCACGGCAAGAGTTACTTGGTTTTCGACCCCGCGCGTGGCACGCGGCATGCTCTTTCCGTCTCCGTGATTGAACCTCTCAACTCCCTCCTGCGCGTAGAACTTGCCGCGGTGGCCGGCTACCAGAAGACGCTCGGGGCGCTGAAGAGGAAGGCCGCCACCGACACGGACCAGATCCTGAAGCTCGCCGCGGACCACCAGCGGACGGCCACGGCTCTCCACGGATCGGTCCAGGCACGAGGTGGCGCGCCCGTGACCTCGGCGGGCGCCTGGGAGGGGTCGCCGGCCGCCGCGCTCACCGCGGAGGGCGCGCCGGTGATGATGGAGAGCGCGGAGTTCGTCGGCGCGCTCCTCGAGGTCGAGAAGCGCGGCCTCGCCGCGTACGAGGGCTCCCTGTCGTCCCTCGACGCGGACGCCCGGGAGCTCGTCGAGCTCGAGCTGATCCCGCGCCAGCGGCGCCACGTCGCCGGGCTCTCGGCGATGCTCGGCCTGCTCGCGGCCTGATCCCCGGCCTCAGTCGGTACGGCCTGCGCCCCGCCGCGCGCCCAGGAGGACGAGCTCGAGGCTCTCGAGCTGGACCGGCTTGGCGAGGTGGTGGTCGAAGCCTGCCGCGCGCGTCCGCGCCCGGTCGTCCGGATGGACCCAGCCGGAGAGAGCCACGAGGAGGACGTCCCTCAGCGCCGGATCCGCCCGGAGGCGGCGCGCCACCTCGAGGCCGTCGAACCCGGGCAGCCCGATGTCGAGGATCGCGACGTCGGGACGCAGGCGCCGGGCCGCGTCGACCGCCGACGGGCCGTCGTGCGCCACGTGCGTCTCGTGCCCCTCGAGAGTCAGCAGCTCGGCGAGCGTGAGCGCGGCGTCGGCGTTGTCGTCCACGACGAGGATCCGGCTCGGCGGCGGCTTCGCGCCCGGCGAAGACGTCGAGGCGGGAACCGGGACGGAATCCTCGGCCGCGCACGAGACGCGGAGCGTGAAGACGCTCCCCTTGCCCTCGCCGTCGCTCGCCGCGGTCAGGCTGGCGCCGTGCAGCTCGGCGAGGCTCTTCGCGAGCGCCAGTCCGATTCCGAGCCCGCCGTAGACCGGATCGTGCGCCCGGTGCCCCTGCCCGAACATCTCGAAAACGTGTCCGAGGTGCGCCGCCGGGATCCCGATGCCGGAGTCGACGACCGAAACGACGACGTCTCCGGCGTCGCGCACGGCTTTGAGCCGGATCCGCCCGCCCGGTTCCGTGTACTTGGCGGCATTCGAGAGGAGGTTCGCGAGGATCTGCGCGAGGCGCATCGGGTCGACGTAAAGGAAGACCGGCGCCGCGGGCTCGATCCGCTCGAACGCCTGCCGGCGGCGCGCGAGGAGCGGCCCGGCCGTCTCGAGGGCGCTGTCGACGACGGCCGTGAGCGACACGCGCTCGCGGCGCAGCTCGAGCTTCCCGTGCGTGATGCGGGAGAGGTCGAGGAGATCGTCGATGAGGCGCACCATGTGCGCGATCTGCCGCTCGATCACGTGGAGCGCGCGCTCACGCCTCTCGCGTTCTTCGGGCGTGTCCGCCGTTCGTCCTAGAATCTCGGCCGCGCTCGACAGCGGGGCGAGCGGGTTGCGAAGCTCGTGCGCCAGCGTCGCGAAGAACGCGTCCTTCCGGCGGTCCGCTTCGCGCAGAGCGCGCTCGGCCGCACGCCGCTCGGCCACCTCGGCCCCGAGGGCCTCGTTCGTCGTCTCGAGCGCGTCGGTGCGCTCGGCCACGCGGGTCTCCAGCTCGTCGCGGACGCCGCGCAGCTCCGCCGCCCGCCGGGAACCCTCCACCGCGTACCGGACCGAGCGCTCGAGCCGGGCGGCGTCGAGGCGGCCCCGGACGAGGTAGTCGGCGGCGCCGCTCTCCATCGCCGCGAGGTCGAGCGCGCGGTCCGCGGGCCCGATCACGATCACCGGCGCGCCGTCGCCCGCTTCGCGGTACGCGCGCAGGAGGTCGACGCCGCTCCGCGCTCCGAGCCTGGAGTCGACGATGTGGGCGTCGTGCCGCCCGGAGATCATTTTTTGGAGCCCGGCCTCGAACGTCCTCGCCCATTCGAGCTCGAGGAAGCCCTCGAGCTGGCCGACGAGATCGCGGAGCCTGACCTCGGCTTCGTCCTCGTCGCCGACGAAGAGCACGCGAAATGGCCGGGGTGCGTTCACGGGAGGCATCGGGCGTCGTCAGACTAGAACATCGGGCGATGCCGGACAAATTCGCCTGCGCGCGGGAACGCGTCCTCGCCGCTCCGGCTCACGCCGACAGGACGCGGTGAGCCGGGGCTGGCGGAGAGAGATCAGTGGCTGTAGATGACCTTCTCGTTGGACCAGTGAGCCGGCGTGTAGCGCGTGCCGCCCTTCACCTTCTTGTAGCTGGCGTTGACCCAGTGCGCGTGCGCGCGCTTCTCGGTCCAGCGACCGTCGTTCCAGGCCCAGGCATCGCCCGAGTGATGCCAGTAGCCCCTCGCCCAGACGTGATTGTGGTCCGGCCGATCGGACTCGACTTCGTGCCGGCGCGGAGGCGGCGCTTCCGCGACGATGCGGACGTGCAGGTCGGGCATCGGCATGGAGTCCATTCCGGGCGGCATGGGTGGATGAGGCTGCGCGGCCACGGTGCCCGCGAAGGGCACGCCTGTCGCGAGGATGAGGAGGGCGGCAGAAAGAGGGACGAATCCGGCTGTTCTCATGAGGCGGTCACTGCAAGGAGCGGGCCGGAGGTCCGGAGCGAAAGCGTGTAAAGCGTGCCGAGGGAGGGAATCGACGCTTGGCAGCCGGATTGCTCTGATGCAGGCAGGAGATCTGACAATGAGAACGAACTCACTTCCCATCCTCACCGCGGCCCTCTCTCTCGGCTGGCTTCTCTCCGCCGGTCCCGCGCACGCGTCGAATGCGACCGCGACTGCCTCCGCCGAGGTCACGGACGCGCTCCACGCGACGAGCGTCAAGTCCAAGCTGATCGACAAGCTCGGCACGGACGCCCTGCGGATCGCGGTCTCGGTCTCGGGCGAGAAGGCGACGCTCACGGGTGAGGTCGCGAAGTCGGCCAGCCAGGGCCTCGCCGAAGAGGTCGCGCTCTCGGTCGAGGGAATCAAGAAGGTCGACAACAAGGTCACCGTGAAGAACGCCGAGGGCGCCGTCGCCGCGAGCGAGGCCTCGGTGAAGAACGTGTCCCTCGAGATGAAGGTGAAGACCATCCTGCTGACCGAGATCGGCGAGAACGCCCTGAAGATCGAGGTCGAGGCCGTCGACGGCGTCGTGAGCCTGCGCGGCAAGCTCGACAACCCCGACACCTCGAAGGCTGCGGTCGCGAAGACGCGCTCGATCAAGGGGGTCAAGAAGGTCGTCAGCCTTCTCAGCTGACCTGAACGCCCCGAAGAAATCCACCATCGTCCCAACTCTCCAGGAGAAAGAATGAGGCTCGAAATGAAGAAGTTGATGACCGGTCTGGCCCTCGGCACGTTCGCGACGCTCCTCGTCGCGTCGGCTCCCGAGGCGCGCGCGCAGAGCGTGTACGAGAACTCGACCTTCACGGTGACGCAGCCGGTCGACGTCGGGAGTTACACGCTGCAGCCGGGCACGTACCTCATCAAGGTCGTGGTGCTCTCGTCCGACCGCAACATGGTCCAGGTCACGAACACGGACCAGACGCAGGTCTTCGCGAGCGTCCTCGCGACGCCGCACCCGATCCGGCAGAGCGAAGAGGCCCCGCTGAGCCAGTACGTCTATTACACGGCCGCTCCGGGACAGAACCAGGCGCTTCGGACGTGGTTCCCGCGCGACTCGGCGAACGGGCAGGACATCGTCTACCCGAAGAGGCGCGCGCTCGAGATCGCCGCCGTGGCGAAGGCGCCCGTGGTCGCGATCCCGGACGAGGTGAAGGAGCCGGAATACAAGACGACGTCGCTCACGGTCGTGACGCCGGAACAGCAGGTAACGCCTTACGTGGCGCCCGCTCCGGCGCCCGTCGTGGTTGCCGAGGCCCGTCCCGTCGAGCTGCCGGCGACGGCGAGCCACGTTCCGGCCTTCATCGCACTCGGGTTCCTGTTCCTGGGTGGCGCGCTCGCGGTCCGCACGTTCACCAGGCTGTCCGCATAGAGACGGGGTCGTTGTGAGGTGGCTTCGCCGGGCCGAGACCGCTTTCTGGGTGATCGGCGTCCTGCTTCTCGGCGGAGCCCTCGCGACGGTCGTCCGTTCCCGGGTCTATCAGGCGCGCCAGGAGCGCGCCTTTCTCGAGACGGAGCGGACGGCGTCGGCGCGCCCGTCCGCGTCGGCGCCGCCGTTCGCGTCGGCGCCGACGGCCGCTCCGGCCCCGGACGTCGATCCGCTCGTCCTCGGCCGGATCGAGATCCCGAGGGTGGGCGTCTCGGCGATCGTGCGGGAGGGCGACGACGACGAGACGCTCTCCATCGCGGTCGGGCACATTCCCGGGACGGCGCGTCCCGGCGAGCGGGGCAACGTGGCGCTCGCGGCCCACCGGGACTCCTTCTTCCGCGCGCTCCGCCACGTCCGCGTCGGCGACGTGATCCGCGTCCGCGTCCCCGGGCGCGGAGACGAGTACCTGGTCGACTCGACCGAGGTGGTCCAGGCGGACGAGACGCGGGTCCTCGCCGCGACCCGCGACGCCGTCCTCACGCTCGTGACGTGCTATCCGTTCGAGTACATCGGGCACGCGCCCCGCCGGTTCGTCGTGCACGCCCGGCTCTCCCTCCCCCCTTGAAGACCCGGGTCCACGAGCCCGTCTTGCGGTTCGTCGTCGCCGGCCTCCTGTGCGCACTCTCCCTCCCGGCCGCCCGCGCGGACGCGGGAGGGGAGGACGTCGCGCCCGGCACTCCGATCGTGGCGGTCCTCATCGAGCGGCACGACGTGTTCGACCTCGACGACCCGTCCACCTCCTCGTGGCCGTATCGCTGGGCCGACGCCCTCCACATCGTGACGCGCGAGGACTTCATCCGCTCGCTGCTGCTCTTCAAGGTCGGCGACCGCGTCGACCCCATGCAGCTGGCGGAGAGCGAGATCCTCCTGCGGGCCACGGGCTTTCTGAACCCCGTGACCATCTCGGCGCGGCCGGTCCCCGGCGGGGCCGAGGTCGTGGTCGAGACGCACGACCAGTGGACGACCGGAGTCTCCGCCAGCCTCGGGGTGTCCGGGAACCGCCGGTACGCCAGCTTCGGCCTCTCGGAGGACAACCTCCTGGGCATGGGAAAGAGCCTCGCGTTCGACGTCAAGTCGGATCCCGAGCGGACCTCCACCACGTTCCGTTACAAGGACCTCACGCTCTTTCACAGCCGCTGGCAGCTCACGCTGGAGCACCAGTCGTCGTCCGACGGCTCGATGGACCACCTCCGGGTCGAGTACCCGTTCTTCTCTCTCCTGACTCCGCGCGCCGGCGGCGTCGACTGGAACCGGAACGAGAGCACGATGTACCTCTGGTCGGACACGGAGCGGCGCGTTTCGGGCGACGCGAACATCCGCACCTGGGAGGTCTGGGGCGGAATCCGCCTGCCGGGCGGCAGCATCCGCACCAACCGCCTCCTCGTGGGAGCCTTCGGCGAACAGGCCCTGTTCCGCAACTGGCAGAGCCTCTACGGCCCGCCCTACCCGCAGCCGCTGGACCGCAACCTCGTCGGCCCCGAGGCGGGGTGGGACCACCAGACGTTCCGCTGGAAGCTCGTGCAGGGATTCCGGGCCTGGCTCCGCCAGGAGGACCTTCCGCTCGGGCCCAACTGGACGTTCACGACCGGGCTTTCGATGCCGGTCTTCGGCGGCGACCGGATCCGGCTCCGGTACCACGGAGTGTTCGAGTCGGGCCAGTTCACGGGCCGGACGTACACGTGGCAGCGTGCGGACCTCTCGGGTCGGTTCGAGAGCGGCGCCCTCGCCAACGCGATCACCCACCTCGAGGTCGGGGGCGCCCTCACCGGGGCGGCGGGCCTCCGGGTCCGCGTCGCCGCCGACCTCGGCTACGCCCTCGACGGCGAACGCCAGCTCACGCTCGGCGCCGACGTCGGACTACGCGGCTACGACCCGAACACCTTCGACGGCACGTCGCGCGTGATCACGAATCTCGAGTGGAGGCACCGCATCACCGGGGAGCTCCTCCATATCGCGGCGATCGGTCTCACGGGGTTCGCGGACGCCGGAAAGAGCTGGGCGGCGCGGGTCGGACCGTCGACGGAGGGCTGGCGCGGCGACGTCGGCGCGGGAATCCTCATGGAGCTCACCCGCGCGTCGGTCGTGAAGATCCTCCGCTTCGAGGTCGCGTTTCCCGACCAGGGCCACAAGCCCGTCTACCTCATCACGACCGACTCGCTGTTCTGATTCAGAACACGAACATCCCGATCGCGGCCCCGAACATGAGAAGGGTCGCTGCGCCCACGACCGCGCGAGCGAGCACCGAGCTCGGCTGCCCCGCCATCAGCTTGCGGCTCGACGCGACGAGGAGGACACCGACGAGAAGGACGGGCGCGAGAAGCCCGTTGACGACGGCGGACCAGTAGAGCGCTTTCAAGGGGCTGATCTTCGCGAAGTCCAGCGCGACGCCGGCCGCGGTCGAGATCCCGACGACGAAGTAGAAGCGGCGCGCGCCGGCCATCTTCCGGTCGAGCCCCTGCTTCCAGCCGAAGGTCTCCGCGAAGGCGTACGCGGCCGAGCCGGCGAGCGTCGGGATCGCGAGGAGGCCGACCCCGACGACCCCGAGCGTGAACAGCGTCGCCGAGAACTTCCCCGCGAGCGGACGCAGGGCCTCCGCGGCCTGGCGGGACGTCTCGATGTTCGTGACGCCGTGGCGGTGGAGCGTGACCGCGGTCGTGAGGATGATGAAGAACATGACAAGGTTCGAGAAGAACGTGCCGACCCCGACGTCCAGCCCGCGATTCACGAGCTCCCTCCCCGTCGCCCCGCGCCGGCTCGCGGGAGTCTTCTCTCCGTGCGACTTCTCCTCCTCGACCTCCTCGGAGGCCTGCCAGTAGAAGAGGTAGGGGCTGATCGTCGTGCCGAGGATCGCCACGAGGGTCGCCCAGGCGGCGGGGCTCGCGGGCCATGCCGGGACGAGCGCGCTCCGCGCCACGTCCCCCCAGTCGACCCCGACGCGGAACGCGGTGACGACGTACGCGAAGAGCGCGAGCGCGAGCCACTTGAGCACCGACGCGATCCGGTGATACGGCAGGGCGACCGTCGCGACCGTGATGAGGACCCCGAACGCGACGACGCCGACGTGTGAATTCAGCCCGGTGAGCATCTCGGCGGCATCCGCCATTCCGGCGAGGTCCGCGGCGATGTTGATCGTGTTCGCGGCGAGGAGTGCGACGGTCGCGGCGATCACGAACGGCTTCGGGATTCGCCTTCCGAGCGCGGCAGCCAGCCCCTCGCCGCGGACCATGCCGATCCGCGCGCACATCATCTGGACCCCCGCCATGAGAGGCCAGGTCAGGAGGGCCGTCCAGAGCAGGCTCGTGCCGAGCTGCGCGCCGGCGATGGAATACGTCGCGATGCCGGACGGATCGTCGTCCGCCGCCCCCGTGACCAGCCCGGGGCCGAGCGACGAGAAGAAGCGCCGGGGCCACTGCCGGAGCGTCGTTCGGCGTCCGCCCGCTCCCGGGACGCCCCGGGAGCGGGCCGGGTCGGTCCTGCCCACGGGGCTCGGAGCTCAGTGCCCGTGCGGACGGTTCGGAATCGACGGGGCCTGACGGGACGGGGGCGCCGGCCTGTACGCGTGCTGTTGCTGCTGCTGCCTGGCCTGCTCCGGACGGCGTTCGCCGCCGCGTTGCCCGCCGTGCTCGCCGCCGCGTTCGCCGCCGTATCCGTAGCCCATGGGCGGCGCCACGTAGTAGCCGGTCCCCCACGAGCCGTACTCGTATCCGGGCGGGTCGTAGTAGCCCCCGACGTAACCCTCGCCGGTCAGAGTGCAGGCGTACAGGACCGCGACCACCAGGAGCCCGAGAGCGCTTTCTTTCCAGCGTCGGCGCACGATGTTCATTTCGGCTCCTTTTCCTTGCCGTCGGCGTCCGACCACTCCATCAGTCCGACGAGGGCTCCCGCCGGGTCGGCGACGAGCGCCACGTTGCTGCCGTGACGGTCGACGTGCGGCTCGACGAGGATTCGTCCGCCCAGCGCAACCGCCTTCGCGGCCGAAGCGCCCGCGTCGACGACGCGCACGAAGTTGACCCAGTGGGGGTGGCGGCGGGCGGAGCCGCTGGGGAAGTGATTCACTCCCGCGCGCGCGTACTCGTCGCTCGAGAGGATCACGTGCTGCAGCCCGTCGTCCGTCGGCAGGTCGAAGACGTCGTAGCCGAAGAGCGTCTGATAGAAGGCCGCTTCCGTATCGGGATCCTTCGCGAGAAGAGCGCTCCAGATCCAGTCTCCGGGCGCCGCAAGATAGTCGCCGGGGTCGCCGCTCGTCGAGGCGAGGACCGCGAACACGGCTCCCTCGGGGTCGGAGAAGACCGCCTGGCGGCCGCGCTGCGCGTACGTTCTCGGCTCGAAGACGACCTTGGCCCCGTGCGCCAGCGCCGTCGTCTTCGCGGCGTCGACGTCACGAACGGCGATGAAGGCCAGCCACGCCGGCCTCTTCCGTTCGCCCGGCGGCTCGGGCCGCTGGAACAGGCCCGCCACCGGCCGGCCGTCGAGAAGCGCGAGCGCGTAGCCCTTCTCGCCGGCGCGAAGCTCGCGGAAGGTCCATCCGAAGAGCCCCGAGTAGAACTTCTCCGCGGCCGCGAGATCCGGCGTCGCGAGATCGGTCCAGATCACCTTGCCGACGTGATGTTCCGCGCTCGGAGGTGAGACGAGCGGCGGCACCTCGAACCTCTGGGCCGAGGCGGGAAGCGCGCCGAGGAGCAGCGCGCCGAAAACGACCGCAACAGGATGTTCCATGGCGACGCCTACCCGCGTCTGCTGCGCCAGTAGAACCCGCCGCCGCCGAACAGGAGAACCAGGACCACGATGATGAGGAGAGTGTCCATGATCTTTCCCTTTCTCGCGAAACAGGGAGCACGAGACGTGCCAGTTCGTCCGCCACGCAGACAACGGCGATTCGCTCGCTCTGGTTGAACCGCCGGAAGTCCGCATTGAAAGAGATACATCGGACGCGCGGCACCGGCCTTGCGGAGTCAGGTCTCTGCGTCACCCTCTGAAAGGAGGCATCCGGATGAAACCCGTCCAAACCCTGGCCCTCGTTCTGATCGTGGCCGGAGTCCTGGCGCTCCTGTACGGCGGCTTCACCTACACCAAGACGAGTCACGACACGAAGATCGGGCCGCTCGAGTTGTCGGTCAAAGACAAGGAAACGGTCAACATCCCCGTCTGGGCGGGCGTCGGCGCGATCGTCGTCGGCGGAGCCCTGTTCTTCCTGCGCCCCAAGCCGTAAGCGCGTCCCGGCATCCGCCTCGCAATTTCCACTTCGTACGAGCGCGCGGCCACAGCGGCCGCCAGAAAAGGAAACACGACCATGAACACGCGACACTTCAGGATCCTGGTTCCCGGCGTCCTCGCCACGACCGCGCTCGCGCTGGCCGTGAGCGCCGGCGCCCAGACGCCTCCGGCTTCCGGTCCCACCCCGGCCGCCACGAGCCCTCACACGGCCACGATGCCGGGCTACCACCATGGGACCGGCGCCACGAAGGCCGGGCGCGACGCCCAGATGAAGGCCGAGTGTTCGGCGATGATGGCCCGGAAGCAGGAGATGCAGGTCAAGGTGCAGGCGATGGACGCCATCCTGGACAAGCTCGTGGCGGAGATGAACGCCGCCAAGGAATCCAAGGAGGTCGACGCCCTCGAGAAGCCGATGGCGGCGGTCCTCAACGAGCTGGTCGCTCAGCGCAAGGCTCTTCGCACCATGATGATGGAGATGCAGCCCCCGATGATGGCGCACATGGCGCATCACATGCAGATGCACGGAGCGAAGGGCCCGATGGACTGCCCGATGATGAAGATGGACAAGGCGCCCGAGTCCAAGTAGCCCCGAGCGTGAGCCCACGGCCCCCGCGTCTTGCGGTGGGGCGGCGCCCTCAACGGGCGGAGGCGTCGCGCACGACGAAGCCGTACCGGACGAACACGGCGCGCGCCGGCCCGGAGGCGAGGTACGCCGCGAAGCGCCTCGCGGCTTCCGGGTGCGGCGCATCTTTCGGGATGGCGACCGGATAGGAGATGTCGGGACCGTCGGCCGCGGGGACGGCCCACGCGATGCGGACCTTCTTCGAGACGAGGGCGTCGGTCGCGTACACGATCCCCGCGTCGGCGTTGCCGGCCTCGACGGCGGCGAGGCACGCGCGGACGTTCTCGGTCGGGATCACGCGGGGTGCCAGCGCCACCCACAGCCCGACTTTCTCGAGGTACTGCTTCGCGTAGACCCCCGCCGGAACGGACTTCGGCTCGGCGAGAGCCAGGCTCCGGATCGAGAGAAGGCCGCTCGGCGAGGCGATCTTCGGACCCCCCTCCGACGCGACGACGACGACGAGCGTGTTGGAAAGGAGCGCCCGGCGCGAGCCGGGGACGAGGAGGCCCGCCTTTTCGAGCCCGTCCATCTGCGCCTCGTCGGCCGAGAGGAAGACGTCCGCCGGCGCGCCCTCCCGGACCAGCCGCGCGAGCATGCTCGAGCCGCCGAGGTTGAAGACGAGCGTGTCCCCCGACGACCTCTCGTAGGCCGGTGCCATCTCCCTCAGGGCATCCGTGAGGCTGGCGGCGGCGAAGACGCGGACCTCCTCGGCGCGGACCGGAAGCGAGAAAGCCAGAACGCACGCGAACGCGCCGAGTCGTCTCATCACGGACGTCGCGGGGAAACCCGGCGCCGGCAGGCGGCCAGGACGAGCGAAGAGGCGCCGTACGCGACGAGCCCGGCGGCGACGAGAGCAAAAAGAGCCGGCCCGCCCCCGCCGGTCTGGACCCTGCGGAGCGCGCCGCTGGTGCCGCCGAGCTCGTGCGGGTTCGCGTGGAGACCGGTCCGGAAGATCGAGTATCCGATGACCGCGACGACGACGCCATGCGCGAAGACGCCCATGCGCGCGAGCAGCAGCGCCCACCTCTGCGGCGTGCGGGGCAGGATCGCGGCGGTGAAGTCGGCCGGCAGCTTGCCGATCAGCGCCCGGACGGCCTGCACTCCCCCGGCGACTGCGGCGATTGCGCCTCCGAGCTCGAGCCCGATGCGACCCCCGGCCTGAGAGAGGATGCGGGCGCCCAGCTCGTGGAGCCCCGCCTCTCCGCCACCCGCGCCGAAATGAAGGACGACGCGAAGCGCGGTGACTGCGAGGACGAGCCCGCCCAGAGCGCTCCCGACGAACCCCGCGAGCGGGATCAACCCGCGCGTGCGCACGCACTGCGTGACGCGAAACAGCACGAACGCGAAGAGGCCCGCCACCACGACCCAGAGGACGAACCGTCCGCCCGGTCCGGTGAGGACCTTCGCAAGGGCGCCGCCCGGTCCCGTCGCGCGGCCTCGCTGGAGGATCGCGACGCGGGCGGCAACGCCGCCGATGAGGAGGTAGACGATCCCGCGTGAGAGGAAGCCGAACGCCGCAAGCCACTCGGGGACGACGCCTTCGGCGCTCCTCGCGTCAGGGGTCACGCGATCAGCGGCCCGGCTTCGCCAGCTCGACGCCCGAGGCGACGAGCGAGAGCTCCTTCTGGTCGCCCTTGATCGCGTCGGGCCTGCCGTCCGGAGTCTCCTTTGCGTAGTGCTTCGCGGTCGCCTCGGGGATCGTCTTCACGGTGAAGACGCCCTCCATCACGGCCGTGGCGCCGGCCGAGTCCAGCGGGACGAAGAACCCGTAGTCCTTGAACGTCACGCGGACGGACTGGTCGCCGGACCTCAGGACCATCCAGCAGCCCTTTTCCTGGCAGACCGACGAGACGGTCCCTTCGGTCTTCACGGTCTTTCCCGAATACGAGCCGGCGTCCTTCACGAGGTCCGCGAGGGCGACCTTCGGCGAGTCCCCGAGCGGCGCGCCGAACTTGCCGGCGGCGAGAACGGAGAGCGAAGGAAGGAGGAGGACGGCGGCGAGGAGGGCGGGTGAGGTGCGTTTCATGAGGAATGAATCTTAGCGGAGGCGCGTTAGGATGGGAGTTCGAGAGGAGATCTCAAGATGCCCACGGAGATTCCGCCCCGCCCCTTCGATTCCCCCCGGCCGATCAGCCCTTCGGCCGCGGTCGCCATCCCGTCGTTCCTCGCCCGCGTGTACGTCTGGATGGCCGCCGGCCTCCTCACGACCGCCCTCGCCGCGTTCGTGGTTCTTTCCAGCCCCGCGATCTTCCAGGCGATTTACGGGAACCGGATCGTGCTCTACGGGCTCATGTTCGCCGAGCTCGGCCTCGTCGTCTGGCTCTCGGGGATCATCGGACGCCTCTCGTCCGGTGCGGCGGCCTCGGTCTTCCTCCTCTATTCGACGCTGAACGGCCTCACGATGGCCGGGATCTTTCTCGTCTACACGTCCGCGTCCATCGTCTCGACGTTCGTCGTGGCGGCCGGGATGTTCGGGGCGATGAGCGTCTACGGGCTCGTCACGAAGCGCGCGCTCGACGGCCTCGGCTCGTTCGCGTTCATGGGCCTCGTCGGCGTCATCCTCGCGTCGGTCGTGAACCTCTTCCTGCGGAGCGACATGCTCGGGTTCGTCCTGAGCTGCGCCGGCGTCCTCGTGTTCACGGCGCTCACGGCGTACGACACGAAGAAGCTCCGGATGATGGCGATGGCCGTCGACGGCGCGTCCGAGGAAGGCAAGCGCGCCTCGATCTCCGGCGCCCTCGCCCTCTACCTCGACTTCATCAACCTCTTCCTGATGCTGCTTCGCTTCTTCGGGAACCGGCGGTAAGTCCATCGGCGCGCCCACGGGGTTCGACGCGTTCCTCGCGTGGGCCGTCTCGGTCGTGGGGATCGCCACCGGCGCGGCCTACGTCCCGCAGGCGCTCCGCATCTGGAAGAGGAGGAGCTCGGACGACGTCTCCGTCGTCACCTACCTCCTCTTCCTCGGCGGCCAGCTCGTCTACCTCCTCTACGGCATCCGGTTCCGCCAGACGCCGATCGTGATCGGGATGGCCGCGAACATCGCCGGGAGCCTCGCCGTCGTCGCGTCCGCCCTGAAGTTCCGGGCGTGAGGTTCCTTCCGACGCCGCGCGGCGCGGAGGGCTACGTCGGGGTGGACAAGCCCTCGGGCGTGGCCGTCCACGGGCCGAACGGGCTCCTCCACGCGCTGCGCAAGACGTTCGGCGAGGGCCTCTCCCTCGTCCACCGGCTCGACAAGGAAACCTCGGGCGTCCTCCTCCTCGCGAAGACGCCCGAGGCGCTCCGCGCCGCGCTCGACGCGTGGCCGACGTCCGTGACGAAGACGTACCGCGCCGTGACGCGCGGCGTGCCGTCTCCGCCCGAAGGCGTCGTGGCGGAGAAGCTTCTCGAGAACCGGACCGGCAAGCCCGAGCTCCTGAAGCGCGCGCTCAAGGCGGCGTACGGGCCCGCCCGCACGGGACACCTCCTCGCGGCCCGGCGCGTCGGCGCGATCCCGCCGATCCCGCCTCCGGGCCGGACGGCCGTCCACCCGGCCGGCCGCGAGGCGAGGACCGCGTACCGCGTCCTCGAGGACCGGGGAGAGACGGCGCTCGTCGAGCTGAGGCCCGAGACCGGGCGGATGCACCAGCTCCGCGTCCACCTCGCCCACCTCGGGACGCCCCTCCTCGGCGACCCGCTCTACGACGCGTCGCGGACTCCGGGGACGCCCGCGCCGGTGCTGCACGCCGCGCGCCTCGTCTGGGCGGACCCGCCCGGCGCGCCGGGCGGCGCGTGGACCTGGGAGGCCGCACCTCCCGGCCCCGCGCGAGTTGGGCCATGATCCCGGCGTGACCGACTCCCCCCTCCCACTCGACGCCCTCGGCCCCGTCCTCGAGCTCTGCGCCGGGCGCCCGCTCGCCGTTTTCGACCTCGAGACGACGGGCACCGATCGCCTCTCGGACCGCATCGTCGAGGTCGCCGTCGTGCGCTTCGGCCCCGCGGGCGCCGTCGCGACGTTCGACCGCCGCGTGAACCCCGGCGTGAGGATCCCGCGGGAGTCGACGCGCGTTCACGGGATCTCGGACGCGGACGTCGCGGACTGCCCGGCGTTCGCGGCGCTCGCGCCGGAGCTCGCGGCGTTCCTCGACGGCTGCGACCTCGCGGGCTACAACGTCCGGAATTTCGACGTTCCCGTCCTCCTCCGCGAGTTCGAGCTCGCGAAGGTGCCGTTCTCGATGGACTCGCGCCGCGTCGTGGACATGCAGACGATCTACTTCCGGCGCGAGCCGCGCGACCTCGGCGCCGCCGTCCGCTTCTTCGCCGGGCGCGAGCACGTCGCGGCCCACGCCGCGCTCGCGGACGCCGTCGCCTCGGCCGAAGTCCTCGCCGGACAGCTCCGCCGCTACGCGGACCTCCCGCGCGACGTCGCGGCGCTCCACGAGCTCTCGCGGCCCCCCGAGGGCCGCTACGTCGACCCCGACAAGCGTTTCCTGTGGCGCGACGGCGAGGTCGTGTTCGCGTTCGGACAGTACCGCGGGACGCGGCTCGCCGACGTCGCGGAGAAGAACCCGTCCTACCTCGACTGGATCGTCGAGGGCAGCTTTCCGGACGAGGCCAAGCGGATCGCGCGCGACGCGCAGCGCGGCGTCATCCCGCGCCGGGATTGAGCAGGACCTCCTCCTCCCGCGGTCTCAGGCGGCGCCGCAGCCGGCCCGTGCGCCTCGCGCTCCTCGCGCTCGGGTGGGTGCTCCTCGGTCTCGGTGTCGTCGGAGGCCTCCTGCCCGTCATCCAGGGCTGGCCGTTCGGCGTCGCCGGGATGGCGATCCTCTACATCGAGAGCCGCTGGGTGCAGCGCAAGGTGCGGCGCCTCCGCCAGAAGAACCCGAAGTTCGAGCGGACGTGGCTCAGGGCCCGGGCGTGGCTGCGCGAGCGGCGCCGCCGGAAAGCGAGCCCTTCCCCGGCGGCATGACGCGGTTGCCGTCGAGGACGGCGCCCCACGCGCGCGCCATCGTCTCGAGCTCCTCGATCCGCGCGGCGTCGGCCGGGGTGAGATCCAGCTTCGTGCCGTGGTGGTAGTCCCCGTTCTCGGGGTCGGGCGCCTCTTCGTACTCCTCCCAGCGCCACTTCTGCCGGAAGGCGGGGTCGTCGAGGCGCCCCTGGTACAGGAACGGCCCCTCCCACGCCGCGAGCCCGTGGAACCGGAGCGCGAGGACGCCCTGCGGCGCCGGGGCCGGCTTCTCGAAAAGGTCGCGCCCGAAGAAGTGATTCGACACGTCGAGGCCGAGGAGGCCGAGGAGCGTCGGGCCGACGTCGAGCTGCGAGGCGAGTTCCGCGCGGACCGTTCCCGCCGGCAGGCCCGGCGCGGCGACGAGGAGCGTCGTCCAGTTCTCGCCCGCGTTCGGCGTCCCGAGGCGCGGGAGGCGGATCGCCTGCCACGGGTTCGTCGTCGAGTGGTCGCCGACGACGACGACGATCGTGTCCCGCCCGCGCGGCGTCTTCCTCAGGCCCTCGAAGATCCGGCCGAGCGCGCGGTCCGTGTACGCCAGCGCCGCGAGGTACGCCTCGCGCGGCGTCCTCGGGTCGGAGCCCGCCGGCCGGTAGAGCGGCGGATGCGTCGCGATCGTGAAGAGCGTCAGGAAGAGCGGCGCCTCGCGGGGCGCCTCGAGGCGCTCGATCGTCAGGCTCGCGAGATCGTCGTCCGTCGTGAGGGAGGCGTCGTACCGGACGGCATCGAACCAGCGCGCGTACCAGTCCTCCATCTTCTCGAAGGCCGGGCTCGTCGCGGCCACGAGCTCGCGCACGTAGCCCGCCCGCGCGAGGATCTCGCCGATCGACAGGACGCGGAGCTCGCGGGCGTTGTAGAGGAGGATTCCCGAGGGGTGGCCCGCGATCCCGAGGAGGATCCCGCCGCGGCCCTCGATGGACGGGTAGCCCGTCGCGACGCAGAGCGGAAAGGCGACGCCGCGTTCCGTCCAGAGCCGGTGGAGCTCCGGCACGCGCGCCGCCGTCCCCGCGCGTCTGACGTCCGTCTCCCAGCCTCGCGCCGACTCGAGGACGACGAGGAGGACGTCGGGCCTCTTCCCGAGCGGCCGCGCGCGGAACGCCGCGTACGACGCGTCCTCGGACGCGACGGGATGCCAGACCGGGTACCCGGCGTCCGGAAACCAGCGCGCGGGCCGGCTCAGGAAACGATGCAGCGTCGCGATCCCCGCGCGGATCTCTCGCGGCGCCGGCGCGTCGCCGACCGCCGCGACGTACTCCGAGACGAGGCCGACGAGGACGGGGCGCGCGCGCCGGAGCGCGAGCCTCGAGGGCGCGAGCGGGCCCTCGGACGCGAACGCCCCGCACGCGAGAGCGGCGAGGAACGCGACGGAGAGCGCCGGCACGTGCTCGGGCCCGCGGCGCCGCGCGACGAAAAGGACGATCCCGGCCGGCACGGCGACGAGGAGGACGGCCGCGAGGAGCGCCAGGGAATCTCCGAAGACGACGTCCTTCAGGAGGCGCCGGTGCGCGAGGAGGTTGTAGGCGCCGATCCACTGCGGGTTGAGGTGCTCGCCCGTCCAGCGGACGAGCTCGAGATCCAGCTGCGAGAGGAAGAGGAGGAAGACTCCGCCGCCCGCGAGGAGAAGGAGGCCCGCGCGCGCCGAGAGCCACGAGAGGACGCCCGCGAGCGCGCCGAGGGCCGCGAGCGTCCCGATCTCGCCCGCGAGCGCGGCCGGGATCAGGTCGAGCGGATGCTGGGCGACGCGCGTCCCCGAGGGCGCGGCGAGGATGAAATGGAGCGCGAGGGACGCGGCCCGCGCCAGGAACAGCGTCCCAAGGATGCCGGCGAAGGCGCCGCGCGGTTTCAATCCATTTGTCGCCGGAGGAACGTCGGGATGTCGAAGATGTCCTCGCGCGGGTCCCGCATGTTGATGAGGTTCACTCCGTAGCCCTGGTCCTCGGGCGTCACGGGCGCCGCGGGCTCGGCCGCGGGGCGCGCGCGTTCGGGGGCGGCGCCGCGGGCGCCGGACGGGCTGACGGGCAGCGACGCCTCGCGGCGCGAGGCGAGCGCGGCGGGCGCGTCGAAACCCGTCGCGATGACGCTGATCTTGACCTCGTCCTTCATGTCCTTGTCCTGCACGAGGCCGAAGATGACGTTCGCTTCCTCGTCGGCTGCCTGCTGGATGATCGCGCAGGCCTCGTTGACCTCCGCGAGCGTGAGGTCCTCGCCGCCGGTGACGTTGATGAGGATCGCGCGGGCGCCCTGGATGGACTGCTCCTCGAGGAGCGGGTTCGAGATCGCGCGCTGCGCGGCCTCGACGGCGCGGTGCTCGCCCGTCGCCGTGCCCGTGCCCATGAGCGCCATGCCCATGTTCTCCATGACCGTCTTCACGTCCGCGAAGTCGAGGTTGACGACGCCGGGCACCGTGATGAGGTCGCTGATCCCCTGCACGGCCTGCCGCAAGACGTCGTCCGCGATGCGGAACGCCTCCCACGTCGTGACGTTCCGGTCGACGAACGAGTAGAGGCGCTCGTTCGGGATCGTGATGAGCGTGTCGACGTACTCGCGCAGCTCGGCGATCCCGTCCTCGGCGTAGCGGAGCTTGCGGCGTCCCTCGAACGCGAAGGGCTTCGAGACGATCGCGACGACGAGCGCGCCCGCCTCGGACGCGAGGCGCGCGACGACGGGCGCGGCGCCCGTCCCCGTCCCGCCGCCCATGCCGGCCGTCACGAAGACCATGTCGGACCCCGCGACCATCTCGGAGATCTTCTCGGCGTCCTCGAGGGCCGCGTTGCGCCCGACGTCCGGGTTCGAGCCCGCGCCCATGCCGCGGGACGTCGTGATCCCGAGCTGGAGCTTCAGGGGCGCCCGGTTGACCTTCAGGACCTGGAGATCCGTGTTCGCCGCGACGAACTCGATCCCCTTGATCCCCGCCTGGATCATCCGGTTGACGGCATTGCCGCCGCCGCCGCCCACCCCGACGACCCGGATGCGGGCGGGAGGAGCCGCGTCCTCGCTGAAGGAGATCGTCCGCGACGTGCGCTTGGAGCCGGCGTCGTCGTCGTCGAAAAGGATCATCGTCTTTCCTCCATCGATATCACAGAGCGGTGGACGAGGGGAACAGGTTTCGGAAGGAACCCTTGATCTTGTCGAGGAACCCCGGCGAGGCGCCGCGCGCGCGCCGGCGGGACGCGACCGTCGCGCCGCGCCCGTAGAGGAGGAGGCCCGCCGCGCAGGCCCACTCGGGCGAGGCGACGATGTCCGTCAGGCCGCCGAGGCCGCGCGGGACGCCGCGCCTCACGGCGACGCCGAGGACCTGCTCGGCGACCTCGAGGAGGCCGTCGAGCTCGGCGCCTCCCCCCGTCAGGACGAGGCCGGCGCGCAGCTCGCTCGCCGGAACCTCCCGGACGGATTCCTCCCAGAGGAGCGTCAGGAGCTCCTCGGCCCGGGGCTGGAGGATCTCGGCGATCTCGCGCCGCTTGACCGGGTGGACCCCTCGCCCCCCGGTGAGGGGCACGTCGATCGACTCACTTTCGTTCACGAGGGCCGCGAGGGCGGCGCCGTGCTTGCGCTTGAGGCGCTCGGCGTCCGGAACGGGGGTCTTCAGGACGACCGCGAGATCGTTCGTGAAGTGGTCGCCCCCGACGGGGAGTACCGAGGTGTGCGCGAGCGTGCCGTGGCGCCAGACCGCGATCTCGGTCGTGCCTCCGCCGATGTCCGCGAGGACGACGCCGAGCTCCCGCTCGTCGGCCGTCAGGACCGCCTCGCTCGCGGCGAGCGGCTCGAGGACCATCTCGATGACCTCGACGCCCGCCCGGTTGACGCAGTTCAGGAGGTTCTGCGTCGTGGCGACGGGGACCGTCACGACATGGACGTCCGCCTCGAGGCGGCTCCCGACCATCCCGAGCGGGTCGGCCACGCCGTCCTGGCCGTCGACGACGAACTCGCGCGGGAGGACGTGGAGGATCTCGAACTCCGACGGGATCGGCACGGATCGCGCCGCGTCGAGGGAGCGCTGGATGTCCTCGCGGGAGATCTCGCGGCTCTTCGCGGCGACCGCGACGACCTGCCGGCTGTTGAAGGACTTCACGGCGGGCCCCGCGACGCCGACGACGGCGCGTTCGATCTGGGCTCCCGCCATGATCTCGGCCTCTTCGGTCGCGCGCTTGATCGCGTCGACGGTGGCGGGCACGTCGATGATGGCGCCCTTGCGCGCTCCCTTGTGCGCGGCGGTTCCTTTTCCGATGATGTCGATCTTTCCGGCCGCGTCCGACTCCGCGATGAGGGCACAGACTTTCGTCGATCCGATGTCGAGGCTGACGAGGTAGGGAGTGGTCTTCGGCATGAGGGGGTCCCCTAGGTCTTTCCGCGTCCGGGGTCGCCGGGCGCCTGCAGGACGATGCGGCCCGCGAAGCGCAGGTCCGCGTCGGAGGTCGGGAGGGCGCTCCTCTCGAGCTCCGGGAGGAGCGCGAGGTACGCGCGCCAGATGGGGCTCGCGCGTCCCGGAGCCGCCGCGTCGGGCCCGAAGAGGAGCCGGCACGACGCGACGCGGTCCGTGACGGCGAAGCCCTCCGGCACGACGGCCACTTCGGACGCGCGCGCGAGGAGGTCCGGATCCTCGGTCCTCAGGACGTCGAGGAACGCGGCGCCGCGCGCGCGGGCGGCGTCGTCCGCCGCGCCCGAGAGGACGACGAAGTCGTCGCCCGTGCCGAGCGCGCGGCCGGAGTACGGCCCGATGAAGCTGCCCGTGCGGTCCACGGTCCAGAGCTCGCCGCCCCGGTCCTCGCGCACGGAGACCGCGACCGGCGGGCGCGCGACGACGACGACCGCGATCGTGCCGGGCACGATGCGCCGCGCGGACGCCGCGGCGACCCAGGATCGCTTCGAGAGCTCGGCGACCGGCCCCTCGAGGTCCACGAAGAGCGCCGGCCGACCGATCCAGCCGTCCGTGAGCTCCTCGGCCTCGGCGCGCCGCGCCTCGGGCACGCCCTCGAGGACGACGCGCGTCACGGCGAAGCGCGGGTGCGTGCGGAGGACGACGAGACCGCCGAGCGCGAGCGCCGCGAGGAGGAGGACCGTGAGCGCCGGGACGAGGAGACGCCTCCCCTGCCGCCGCCGGGTGGGGCGGACGGTGCGGGACGAAGGCGGCCGGTAGAACGAACTCAGCTCGTGGTCCTCCCGCCGGAAGAGGGATCGAATTTGGCTTCGGAAGAAGAGGATTTCTTAGAGGTTGTTGGTGCCGCCTGCGCATCGGCCCGCGGCGGAGCGGCGACCGGACTCCCGCTCTTACTCATTCGAAGAAATTCTTCGTCTTTCTTCTCTTTCTCTCTAAGAAACTCTTCTCCGAAGTGCAGGACGTCGCCTGCACCCATCGTCAACAGGAGGTCGCCGGTCTTCGTCTCCTCTTCCAGGGCCTGTGCGATGTCCTTGCGGTCCGCGATGAAGCGCGCGGCCCGGTGGCCCCGCGCCGTCGCGGCGTCCGCGACGAGCGCGCCCGTGACGCCCTCCTTCGGCGCCTCGCGCGAGCCGTAGACCGGCGTCACGAGGAGAACGTCCGCGTTCAGGAACGCGGCGCCGAACGCGGTCGCCATGTCCTTCGTCCGCGAATAGAGGTGCGGCTGGAAGAGCGCGACGATCCGCCGGTCCGGGTACGACTGGCGGGCCGCCGCGAGCGTCGCCGCGACCTCCGTCGGGTGGTGCGCGTAGTCGTCGATGACGATCACGCCGCCGCGCTCGCCCTTCTTCTCGAAGCGGCGGATGACGCCCTTGAACTCCGCGAGGGCGCGGGCGGCCGTCCCGAACGGGATCGAGAGCTCCCGCGCGACCGCGAGCGCCGCGAGCGCGTTCTTGACGTTGTGGAGCCCGGGAATCTGGAGCGAGACGGGCCCCATGAACTCGCGGTCCGCGAACGCGATGAAGCGCGAGCCGGACCTCTCGAGCACGAGGTCGCGCGCCGTGAGGTCGGCCTGCGGCGTGAGGCCGAACGTGACGACCCGGCGCGAGACGAGCGGGCGGATCTCCTGGACGTTCGGGTCGTCGAGGCCGAGGATCGCGGCCCCGAAGAACGGGACGCTCCGCGCGAACCGCGCGAACGTCTCCTGCAGGTCCTTGAGGTCGCGGTACGTGTCGAGGTGCTCGAGGTCGATGTTGTTGACGACCGCGAGCATCGGGGAGAGGGCGAGGAAGGAGCGGTCGAACTCGTCCGCCTCGGCGACGAGAT
>CAWIUK010000012.1:0-200940 GCA_963839295.1 uncultured Acidobacteriota bacterium
ACTCGCCGCGGCCGAGCCGCGCCGTCCCGACCTCGCGCATGCGGCCGCCGACGATGATCGTCGGGTCGAGGCCGGCTTCCATGAGGATCGCGCCCGTCATCGAGGTCGTCGTCGTCTTGCCGTGCGTCCCGGCGATCGCGATCCCGCGCTTGACGCGCATGACCTCCGCGAGCATCTCGGCCCGCTTGATGACCGGGATGCCCGCCGCGCGCGCGGAGGCGACCTCGGGGTTCGAGTCGTGGACGGCGCTCGAGTAGACGACGACGTCGGCCCCGAGCACGTTCTCGGCGCGGTGGCCGAGGAAGACGGGGATGCCGAGCGAGCGGAGCCGGAGCACCTGCTCGCCCTCGGAGAGGTCCGAGCCCGTGACGGCAAGGCCGACGCTCTTGAGGAGCTCGGCGAGGCCCGACATGCCGATGCCGCCGATCCCGACGAAGTGGAGACGCTTGACCCTCAGGAAATTCACCGTGCCGCCTCCGCTTCGAAAACGATCTCGCAGAGCCGCGCCGCGGCGTCCGGCCGAGCGGACCCGCGCGCGGCGTCGCCGCACGCGGCGAGGCGGGCCGGGTCCCCGAGGAGGGCGGCGATCGCGTCGCCGAGGCTCTCCTCGGTCGCCCGGGCCTCCGTCAGGACCGCCGCGCCTCCGAGCGCCTCGAGGGCGCGGGCGTTCGCCTCCTGGTGGCCGTGCGTCGCGCCCGCGAACGGCACGAGGACGGCCGGGCGGCCGGCGGCCGCGATCTCGGCGACCGTCATCGCGCCGGCGCGCGCGACGACGAGGTCCGCCGCGGCGTACGCGGCCGGCATGTCGATCACGAACTCGGTGACGGACACCTCGCTTTCGACCGGCAGACCGTGCCTTTCGTAGAGCGCGGCGACGTCGGCCGTGCGGCCACGCCCCGCCTGGTGGACGGCCGAAAAGCGCAGGCCCTTCGCGGCCGCGAGCGCGAGCGCGCCGGGGAGGAGGCGGTTCAGGATCGAGGCGCCCTGGCTGCCTCCCACAACGAGGACACGCATCCGGCGTGGCACCTCGCGCTCCCCGAGCGAGGGAATTTCGAAGAATTCCCTTCTCACGGGGTTCCCGACGCACACGCCGCCGAGGCGTGACGCGCCGGCGTCCGTCCCGGCCGCGACCCGCGTCGCGAGCCGCGCGAGGAGGCGGTTCGTGAGGCCGGGCACGGCGTTCTGCTCGTGGATGACGGTCGGGATGCGCTTCGCCCACGCCGTCGCGACGAGCGGACCCGAGGCGTATCCGCCGACGCCCACGACGGTCTTCGGCGCGTGGCGCGCGAGGATGCGGAGCGAGTCGAGGAACGCGAGCGGGAGCGCGAGGAGCCCCTCGAGCCGCGCCTTCACGCCCTTGCCGACGAGGCCCTTCGCCCTCACGAATTCGAGCGGCCAGCCCGCGCGCGGGACGAGGTCCGTCTCGAGGCCGCGGCGCGTCCCGACGAAGACGATCGGCGCTTCGGGCCGCCGCCGCCGGATCTCGCCGGCCAGCGCGAGCGCCGGGAACACGTGGCCTCCCGTGCCGCCGCCCGCGATCAGGAACCCGCCCGTGGACGAGGGATGCGCCGGGGTCGTCATGAGGCGTGTTGCGAGAGGTTGAGGAGGATCCCGACCGCGAGGAGGTCGGCCCAGAGCGCCGACCCGCCGTACGAGAGGAACGGCAGCGGGATCCCTTTGGTGGGGACGAGCGAGAGGACGACCGAGATGTTGAGGAGGGCCTGGGCGACGATCATGACGGACAGGCCGATCCCGAGGAGCCGGCCGAAGGAGTCGGGCGCGTTCACGGCCGCCCTCACGCCGCGCGCGAAGACGAGGCCGAAGAGCGCGAGGACGGCGACGCAGCCGGCGAGGCCGAGCTCCTCACCGACGATGGCGTAGATGAAGTCCGTGTACGGGTACGGGAGAAAGAAGAGCTTCTGCTTGCCCTCGCCGAGCCCGAGGCCCGTGAGCCCGCCCGTCCCGACCGCGATGAGGGACTGGATCGCGTGGAAGCCTTTTCCAAGGGGGTCCGCTTCCGGGTGCAGGAACGCGATGAGCCGGTCGCGGCGGTACTGCGCCGACCAGACCCAGGCCGAAAGCGTCGGCACGAGGAGGAGCGCCGAGCCGAGGAACCACCGAAGCGGAAGCCCGGCGAAGAAGAGCATCGCCCCCGCGATCACGAAGAACGTGAAGGCCGTCCCGAAGTCGGGCTCGAGGAGGACGAGGCCCGCCGGAACTGCGACGATGCCGACCACGGGCAGGAGGCCGCGCGTCGGGATGTGAATCTCGTGCTCGCGGCGGGACAGGAGCGCCGCGAGCGCGATCGCGAGAGCGACCTTCGCGAACTCCGAAGGCTGCACGGACATGAAGCCGATCGCGAGCCAGCGGCGCGCCCCGTTCACCGGGGCGCGGAACAGGACGCCGACGAGGGCCGCGAGGCCTGCGACACAGAGGAAACCGATGACGCGGAGGTCGTTCAGACGCCGGTAGTCGATCGACATCGCGCCGAACGCGAGGAGCCCCCCGACCGCCACGGCGATCGCCTGCTTGAAGACGAAGAAGTAGGGGCCTGCCGGGGCCGACGAGGACGGGAGGTAGACCTGCAGCGACGACGCGCTGTAGATCATGAGGAGGCCCGTCCCGGCGAGGAGGAGGACCGAGCCGAAGAGGAGGCGGTCGGAGGCCAGCTTCTTGGCCATCTAGCGCTCCTTCCCCGCGGGCTCGGGCAGGCCGCGGACGAGCCGTTCGAAGACGTCGCCGCGATGCTCGAAGTTCCGGAACTGGTCGAACGACGCGCACGCAGGCGAGAGGAGAACGGCATCGCCGGGCGCGGCGCGCCGCGCAGCTTCCTCGACGGCCCTCTCGAGCGTGCCCGCCTCGACGAGGGCGACGCCCGGGACGGATCCGAGCGCCTTTGCGACCGCGGGGGCGGCCTTTCCGATCGCGAGGACGGTCCGCGCCTTCTTCGCGACGAGCGGCGCGAGGCGGCCGAAGTCGTCGCCCTTGTCCTTCCCGCCGAGGACGAGGTGAACGCGCGCGTCGGCGAAACCCTCGAGGCTCTTGAGCGTCGCGTCGACGTTCGTCCCCTTCGAGTCGTTCCACCACGTGACGCCGGCGAGCGTGCGGACCAGGACCGTGCGGTGGGGAAGGCCGCGGAAGCCCCGGAGCGTCTCGACGGCGGCGTCCGGCGTCACGCCGAGCGGGAGCGTCGCCGCGAGCGCCGCGAGCGCGTTCTCGACGTTGTGCATCCCCGGGAGCGCGAGGTCGGAGCGCTTCGCGATCACGCGCGGGCCCTTGCCGTTCACGTCCGCGACGAAGAGGTCGTCCTTGAGCCACACCCCGAGCGCGGGCTGCGCGGCGCGAGAGAACTCGAAGCGCCGCGCGCGCGGCCGGATCCGCGCCACGAGCGGGTCGTCGGCGTTCAGGACGGCGACCTGCGCCTCGCGCTGGTTCTCGAAGAGGCGCGCCTTCGCGGCGCCGTAGTCGTCCATCGAGCGGTAGCGGTCGAGGTGGTCCGGCGTGAGGTTCAGGTGGACCGCGACGTCGGGCGCGAAGCGCCGGATGCCCTCGAGCTGGAAGGACGAGAGCTCGACGACCCACGTCTTCGGGACGGAACCGTTTCCGTTCGCGCCCGCCTTCGTCGCGAACCCGATCCACGGCGTCCCGAAGTTCCCGCACGCGATCGCGGCGTGGCCCGCCGCCTTCAGGAGGGCGGCCGCGAGCGCCGTCGTCGTGGACTTGCCGTTCGTGCCCGTGATCCCGACGACGACGCCGGGAAGGAGGCGCGACGCGAGCTCGATCTCGGAGACGACCGGGATCGCCCGCGCGCGCGCCGCGTCGAAGGCCGGGAGGGTGAGGGGGATGCCCGGCGACACGACGACGAGGTCCGCGCCGTCGAGGAGCGAGTCGGGGTGCCCGCCGAGCTCCCAGCGCACCTTCGCCAGGACCGGGAGGTCGCCGAGCTCCGCGGCGCCCTTCACGTCGGTCCCGACGACCTCGACGCCGCGTTCGGCGAGCGCCGTCACCGCGGCCCTCCCCGAGCGCGCGAGGCCGAAGACCGCCGCGGCGCGGATTTCGGGCAGATCGGGTCCGACGTTCAGCGTCATCGCAGCTTCAACGATCCGAGCGCCACGAGCGCGAAGAGGATCGCGACGATCCAGAAACGGATGATGACCTTCGACTCCGCCCAGCCGACGAGCTCGAAGTGGTGGTGGAGGGGCGCCATCCGGAAGATCCGCCTGCCCGTGAGCTTGAACGAGCCCACCTGCAGGATCACGGAGACCGCCTCGACGACGAAGAGCCCTCCGACGAGGACGAGGAGGACCTCCTGCTTGATGAGGACGGCGACCGTCCCGAGCGCCGCGCCGAGGGCGAGGGAGCCCGTGTCGCCCATGAAGACCTCGGCCGGGTGCGCGTTGAACCAGAGGAAGCCGAGCGACGCGCCGACGATCGCGGCGCAGAAGACGGCGAGCTCGCCCGTGCCCGGCACGTGCGGCACGAGGAGGTAGTTCGCCGCCTTCGCGTTGCCCGAAATGTACGCGAGGATCGCGAACGTCCCCGACGCGATCAGCGTCGCGCCGATCGCGAGCCCGTCGAGCCCGTCCGTGAGGTTCACGGCGTTCGAGGAGCCCACGACGACCACGGCCGCGAAGAGCACGTAGAGGACGCCGAGGTCCGGGTGGACGTTCTTGAGGAACGGGACGGAGAGGAGCGTCGCCTCGGTTCGCCCCTCGAAGAACCGGAGCGAGGCCCATCCCACCGCGACGCCGATCACCGACTGCAGGAGCAGCTTCTGGCGGCCCGTGAGGCCGCGGTTCTCCCGGCGCGAGACCTTCCGCCAGTCGTCGCCGACGCCGATCGCCATCGCGAGGACCGTCGCGCCGAGCGCGACCCAGACGTAGCGGTTCGTCAGGTCCGCGAAGAAGATCGTCGGGACGACGATCGCGAGGTTGATGAGGACGCCGCCCATCGTCGGCGTGCCCGCCTTCGCCTGGTGCGCCTTCGGCCCTTCCTGGCGGATCGACTGGCCGATCTGCCGCGAGCGCAGCCACCGGATGAGGCCGGGCCCGAGGAAGACGGCGAGGAGCAGCGCCATCAGCGCCGCGTTCGCGGCGCGGAAGGTGATGTACCGGAAGACGCCGAGGACGGGCACCTTTCCGAAGAGCGGGTGGAGGAGCCACGGGATCATGGGGCCCCTCCCGCGGCGAGGAGCTCGCGGAGCGCGGCGCGATCGTCGAACGGGTGCGCGACGCCCGCGACGACCTGCTCGGTCTCGTGGCCCTTGCCCGCGACGAGGACGACGTCCCCGGGGCGCGCGCGGCCGAGCGCCTCGGCGATGGCGGCGCGGCGGTCGGCGAGGGCGACGGCCGCCGAGCCGGCCGGAACGCCCGCCAGGATCTCCTCGAGAATGGTGGCGGGATTCTCGGAGCGCGGGTTGTCGGACGTCACGACGACGTCGTCTGCGAGCGCGGCCGCGATGCGGCCCATGACGGGCCGCTTGCCCTTGTCGCGGTCGCCGCCGCATCCGAAGACGACGTGGACGCGCCCGCCGTTCGCCTTCGCGAGCGGGCGGACCGTCCTCAGCACGCCCTCGAGCGCGGCCGGCTTGTGCGCGTAGTCGACGAGGATGGTCAGGCCGCGGTCGTTCTCGATGCGCTCGAGGCGGCCGGGGACGCTTTCCACGGATGAGAGCGACGCCGCGATCTCCGCGGGCGAGAAGCCCAGCGCGATCCCCGTCGCGGCCGCCGCGAGAAGGTTCTCGGCGTTCGGTCTTCCGAGAAGAGGGGACGTTATGGTGAATAGGGTTGCAGGCTCGCCGGCGCCTTCACGCTTCAGTGGGGCTACGGAACCGGTGTTGTTTTCTTCGAAGGTGAATGGGGTGAGGACCTTGACCTCGAGCTTCGTCCCGTCGAGCCCCAGAGTCGCGCGCCCGAGAACCGTCGCGAAGAGGCCGCCGGTTTCCTCTTTCGCCGCCAGCGCCGCCGCCACGGCGACCGCGCCCGCGAGGGCCGCCGGCCGCGTCTGCTCCGCCCCCTCTTCACCTTCTAAGAAGAAACCAACGGTGCGCCCTGCGACAAGTCGACTCGCGAGGCGTCTTCCATATTCGTCGCCGAGATTCACGACGGCCTTGCCTTCGGACTTCAGCAGCCCGAAGAGACGCGACTTCGCCTCGAAGTACTCGTCCATCGTCTCGTGGAAGTCGAGGTGCTCGTGCGAGAGGTTCAGGAAGAGCGCGGCGTCGAACGTGCAGCCCGCGAGGCGCTCGAGGACGAGCGCGTGCGACGAGCACTCCAGCGTTGCGGCCGTGCCGCCGTCCGCGACGAGCGCGCCGAGCATCGGCTGGAGCTCCGTCGCCTCGGGCGTCGTGTGCGGGGACGGGACCGCGGCCGCGTCGCCGCCGGCGCCGCGGTAGACGATCGTCCCGAAAAGACCGCGCCTTGCGTGCCGCGCGCCGAGGAGGCGGTCCACGAGGAACGCCGTCGTCGTCTTCCCGCTCGTCCCCGTGACGCCGACCGTCACGAGGCGCGCCGACGGCCGGCCCGCGAGGAGCGCGGCCATGAGCCCGGCCGCGCGGCGGGGGTTCTCGACCGCGAGGTACGGGACCGCGAGGCTCTCCGGCGCGGGCGGCAGGCCCAGCGCCGCGACCGCACCGCGCGCGACCGCGTCCGAGACGAAGCGCCGCCCGTCCGCTCTCAGCCCCGCGAACGCCGCGAACAGGCTGCCCGGCGTGACCGCGCGCGAGTCGTGCGTGATTCGTGCGACGTCCGGGTCGCCCGGCGCGCCCGCCGTCACGTGTTCGAGCCCGGCGGCGAGGGCGGAGAGCTTCACGGCATCCCTCCCTCGAAGGCGCGGGCCGGCGAGGGCGAGAGGACGAGCGCGCACGTCGTCCCGCGGGACGCGGGAGCGCCGGCGGGCGGGTCCTGCGAGACGACGAAGCCCGAGCCCTGGAGGCGGGCCGCGACCCCGTGCGTCGCGAGCAGGCGCACGGCGTCGCGCGCGGTCCGGCCGGAGAGGTCCGGGAGCGCGTCGTCGTCGGCCTCGGGGCCGCTGCGGTTCGACGCGGGGACGACGCCCGCCGCGGCGAGCTGCGCGCCGACGGACGCCGCGCCGGCGCCGGCGGAGAGGTCCGCGGTCAGGATCGGCGAGCGCGCGCCGTCGGGCCGCTGCGGCGCGACCTTCAGGAGGCGCATGACCTCCGCGCCGATCTGGGAGAAGACCGGCGCGGCGACGTCTCCGCCGTACGTCTTGCCTTTCGGCTCGTCCACGACGACGGCGATCACGACCCGCGGCGCGTCCGCCGGCACGAAGCCGATGAACGACGCGACGTACTTCTCCTTCGAATAGCCGGCGCCGGGGATCGCCTTCTGCGCCGTGCCCGTCTTCCCGGCGGCGGCGTAGCCCGGAATGGCGGCGGCTTTTCCCGTTCCCATCTCGACGACCCTCGCGAGGAGGCGTCGCATCTCGCGTGCCGTCCCCTCGGAGAGAACGCGCCTCGGTTCGGTCCGCGGCATGCTCCGGAACTCGGCAGATCCGCTCCGTTTCACGCCCTCCACGAGGTGGAGCGTCGGGAGGAGACCGCCGTTCGCGACCGCGGCGTAGGCGCGCGCCATCTGGAGAACCGTGACGCCGATCTCCTGCCCGAACGCCATCATCGGGAGCGAGAGCGCGCTCCACTGGCTCGTGTCCTTGAGGAGGCCGACGGTTTCGCCTTCGAGCTCGATCCCGGTCTTCTCGCCGAAGCCGAAGCTCCGCATCGCCTTGTAGAAGGGGCCGCGCCCGAGACCGAGGGCGACGTGGGCGATCCCGATGTTCGAGGAGTGCGCGAGGATGTCCCCGATCGTCAGCGCACTCCAGCCCTTGCCGCCGTGCTCGTGGATCGTCGTCGTCCCGATCGTGAGGGTCCCGCCGCCGCAGTCGACCGGGTCGTCGAGGCCGATGGTCCCGCCGTCGAGCGCCGCGCCCGCCGCGACGATCTTGAACGTCGAGCCGGGCTCGTAGGCGTCCGTGAGCGGGCGGCACTTGCGGGCGTCCGCGTCCGCGTCACCGAAGCGGTTCGGGTCGAAGGCCGGCCACGACGCGAGCGCGAGGACGGCGCCGGTCCCGGGGTCGACGACGATCGCCGACGCGCCGCGCGGGTGGTATTCGGCCGCCATGCGCTGGAGCTCGCGCTCGGCCGCATGCTGGATCGGGGCCCGCAGCGTGAGCTTCAGGGACGTCCCCTCGATGCCCTCGGACGGCGCGTCGCCGCCTCCCCGCATGCGCACGGCGTACGGCCGCTGGGCCGCGTCCTTCAGGAGCGTCACGCGCACGGGCCGGCCGCGCACCTCGGAGTCGAAACGGAACTCGAGCCCGCCGAGGCCGCGGTCGTCGGTGCCGACGTACCCGAGGACCGCGGCCGCGAGCGGCCCCTCCGGGTAGCGGCGCGTCGACTCGGGCACGAGCGCGACGCCCGGGAGGCGCTTCTCGGCCGAAAGCGCACGCACGCGGTCCGCGGCGCCGTTCGGGACGCGCCGCGCGATCCACGCGAACTCCCGGTCCGGCGCCCCCAGCTTTCGCAGGAGTTCCTTCGCGGGCAGCTTGAGGATCGGCGCGAGGAGCGCCGCCTCGCCCGCGGGGTCCACGACGTCCGACGGCGTCGCGTAGACCGAGTCCGCGCGCGCGTTCACGGCGAGAAGCCTGCCGTCCGCGTCCTCGATCGTCCCGCGCCGCGGCGCGAGCTCGGCGATGCGTTCCTGCTGCTTGCTCGCGCGGCGCGTGAACTCGGCGCGCCGGAGGACCTGCAGGTCCACGAGCCGCCCGAAGAGGCAGAGGATCCACACCCCCGCGAAGCCCAGGAGGACGTAGGCCCGGCGCGAGGGATCGGGGCGGCGGGGGGTGCTCAGGGCGCCTCCCGGCGCGCGGCGGGCGGCCGCGCGGGCGGAGGCGCCGGGGAGAGCGCCGCGTCCTTCACGAGCACGACCTGGTCGAGCGTCGGGGGCACGAGGCCGAGCGTCCGTCGGGAGACGTCCTCGACCCGCGAGAGCGCGGCCGCCTGGGCGCGGTCCATCTCGAGCTTGCGCTTCGTCTCGAGAAGCACCTCCCGCCTCTTGGCCACGGCGGCGAGCTGGTAGCCGAGCTCGACCGTCTTGACGTTCGCCCAGATCGCGACGAACAGGACGACGACGGGCGGCACGGCGGCGAGCGCGAGCCCGAAGAGCTCGCGCGACCGGCGGCGGTCACGCTCCCGGACCAGGTAGACGTTTTCGACGGGGCGGCGGACCGCGTTCGCGTAGGCCATGGGAAATTCCTACCGCGGTGGCGTCAGCGGGCCGGACTCCTCGGCAACGCGCTCGAGGACTCGGAGGCGCGCCGAACGGGCGCGCGGGTTCTCGCCGAGCTCGGCGAGCGTCGGGCGGACGGGTTTCTTCGTGACGAGCGCCATCACGCGCCGGCGCGAGCAGACGCAGACGGGAAACGAGGGCGGGCACGTGCAGCCCGCCGTGTGACGCTGGAAGGCGTGCTTGACGATGCGGTCCTCGAGCGAGTGGTACGAGAGGACCGAGAGCCGTGCGCCGAGCGCGAGGCGTTCGACCGCGTCGTCGAGGAACCGCTCGAGCTCCACGAGCTCGCGGTTCGTCGCGATGCGCAGCGCCTGGAAGACGCGCGTCGCGGGGTCTTTGTGCTTCTCCCGGCGCGGGCCGAGCGCCCTGAGGACGAGACGCCGCATCTCGCCGGTGGTCCGGATGGGAGCCGTCTCCCGAGCCTCAACGACCCGTCGCGCGATCGGTCCGGCCATGCGCTCTTCCCCCCATTCGCGGAAAATCCGCGTCAGTTCTTCGCGTGAGGCGGTCGCGACGATGTCCGCCGCGGTCGGCCCGTCCGGCCCCATCCGCATGTCGAGCGGCCCGTCCTTCATGAACGAGAACCCCCGCTCGGGACGGTCGAGCTGCATCGACGAGACCCCGAGGTCCGCGAGGACGCCGTCCACGCGACCGATCCCCAGGGCGTCGAGGTGCGCGGCGAGGTCCTCGTGGCGGCCCTCGACCGTGACGAGGCGGTCGGAGAACCGCGCGAGACGCACTTTCGCGAGAGCCAGCGCCTCGGGGTCGCGGTCGATCCCGACGAGGCGCACGAGTTCGGACGCCGCGAGGAGGGCCTCCGCGTGGCCGCCGAGCCCGAGGGTCGCGTCGACGAAGACGCCGCCGCGTTCCGGCCTGAGCGCCGCGACGACCTCATGGAGGAGGACGGGGAGGTGACCCGCACGTTCTCCTTCCATGGCGGACCGTCAGACGAGATGGCGTGCGAGTTCGTCGTAGTCCTCATCCGTGATCGAGGCCGTCTTGAGCGTCTTGAGATGGCGGGCGCGGTCGACGAGGCGCATGTGATCCGTCTGGCCGAGGACGAGGGCGTCGCCCGAGAGGCCCGAGACCTCGCGCAGGAGCGAGGGCACGAGGAGGCGGCCCTGCGCGTCCATCCGCGCCGTCTGCCCGAACGTGTTGAAGCGTTCCTGGAACTTCGCCTTCGCGCGATGGATCGCCGGCATGGCGGCGAGCTTCTCCTCGAGAGCGTTCCAGACCGGCATCGGGAAGATCAGGACGTCGGCACCGGAGATCGACGTCAGGAAGAACTCCGGGCCGAACGTCTCCTCGACGGGCTCGCGGAAGACGGCCGGGACCTTGAAGCGGCCCTTCTCGTCCACGGTCGTCTCGGCGCTGCCCCGGAGGCGGTCCATAATCCCTTTCGTGAAAAGCGGAGGCGGAGGCGGTGGCAGACCCCGAGGGTCCACCATTCGCCACTACTGACCACTTTTTTCCACCACGAGTATCCGGCGGCCCCCGAGCGGGCGTCAAGAGAAATCCCGTCGCCCAAGCAGGTTGCGTCCCGGCGGGCGACCGCATGGCGGTGGTACCCTCCCCGCCCGTGACGGCGCCCTCTCCCGCTCCCGCCCACGCGCCGGTTTTCGTCGCGTCCCAGGGCGCGCTCGCCGGGCTCCTCGACCGCCTCGACGCGGGCGGCGGCGCGCCGGTCGCGCTGGACACGGAGGCCGACTCCTTCCACCATTACTTTGAGAAGGTCTGCCTCGTGCAGGTCGGCCTCGGCGCGGAGGCGTTCCTCGCGGACCCGCTCGCGGGCGTCGACCTCTCGCCCCTCTTCTCGCGCCTCGCCGCGCGGCCGCTCCTCATGCACGGGGCCGACTACGACCTGAGGCTCCTCTTTCGAGGCTACGGGTTCCGCTCGTCGTCGCTCTTCGACACGATGATCGCGGCGCAACTCGTCGGCCAGAAGGAGATCGGGCTCGCCGCGCTCCTCTCCGCGCGCGTCGGGGTCTCGCTCGACAAGGCGCACCAGCGCGCGGACTGGAGCGAGCGACCCCTCTCGCCCTCCATGTCCGCGTACGCCGCCGCAGACGTCGTCCACCTTCCCGCGCTGGTCGAGTCCCTCACGAGGGACCTCGAGGCAAAGGGCCGCCTCGCGTGGCACGCCGAGGAGTGCGCGCGCCTCGCCGAGACCGCGTTCCCCGGCGAGCGCGCCGCGGATTCGGAGGACGACTGGCGGATCAAGGGGTCGAACGGCGTGACGGACAAGGAGCGCGCGTTCGTGCGCGCGCTCTGGGGCGTCCGCGAGGCGCGCGCCCGGGCGCTCGACCGCCCGCCCTTCCGCGTCCTCACGAACGAACGGCTCCTCTCGGCCGCGAAGCTCGCGGCGGCCGGCGAGCGCGACCTCGGCAAGCTCTTCCCCGGGCCCCGGCCCCTCCCCGCGCCGTTCGCGCAGGCCCTCAGGGCGGCGCTCGACGCGGCGGCGGCGCTCGACGCCGGCGACTGGCCGAAGCCCCGGCGCGGCGAGCGCGCCGAGACCGACCCCGCGCTCGAGCGCGAGGTCGACGCGCTCAAGAAGGCGCGCGACGCCAAGGCCGTCGCTCTGGGCCTCGACCCCGGCGTCCTCGGGTCCCGGGCGGCGCTCACGGCCGTGGCCCGCGTCAAGCGCGCGCACGGCCGGATCACGCCGGAGCTCCTCGCGTCCGAGGGCGGTCTGTCCCGCTGGCGGGCCGAGCTCCTCGCGGGCTGAGGCCCGGGCGGGCCCTCGGCCGGGTCAGAACCTCAGGATGAGGCCGCCGTAGGCGTCGCCCTGGTTGAGGTAGTTCGTCCCGTAATAGCTGTAGCAGCCGTAGTACGGGCTGCAGGACGCGTAGCCGCTGCTCGACGAGTTGATGTAGATGGGCATCCAGCGCGCGCCGAGGCGCAGGCCGAAGTGGTCGGCGAAGTAGTACTTGATCCCGCCTCCGACGCTCCCCGAGAAGCGCCAGAGCGTCGAGAACCCCGGCGACGGCGTCAGGAGCGAGACCCCGAGCAGGACGTCGAAGTACAGCCGGGCCTTGTTGCTCGAGTCGCCCGACATCCACATGCCGCCGATCTGGAACGTGTCGATGTTCAGGTGCGAGATCTTGTCGTCGTACCCGACCGTGGCGGCGTTGAACTTGGCCTGGAGAATCGTGTCCTGGTGGCTCCAGAGGGCCTCGAGGGAGCCCCACGGCGTCACCACGTACTCGATCGAGAGCCCCCAGCTCATCGCGTTCGGGACGTCGACCTTCTCGATGTACGACGTCGCGGAGGAGGCCGTGGTGCCGCCCCACCGCCAGCCAATCGTCGGCGTGATCTCGAGGACGGGGTCGCGCGAGGCCTTCGTGACCGGACCCGTGCCCACCCCGACGGCGCCCGCGTACTGGTCGATCGCGCTCGGCCCCGCGGAGAGCTCCACGCCGGGCGGCGGCGGCGGCGGCGTGTAGTAGGCCAGCGCCTCCGGGTTCACCTTGATGACGGCGTCGCGCTTGAGCTTGTCGAGATACTCCGCGAGCTTCTTCTGGAACTGCGTGTCCTGCTCGCGCTTGAGGAGTTCGGCCTTCACGTCCGCGAACGGCTTGTAGGAGACCGGCACTTTCTCGAGGACCTTCACGAGGTGCCAGCCGAACCTCGTCTGGATGGGGTCGGACACGGCGCCGACCGGAAGCGAGAAGACGGCCCTGTCGATGTCCGCCGCGAGCTCGCCCTTCGCGACGAAACCGAGGTCGCCGCCCTTGCTCCTCGTCGCGCCGTCCGAGAAGTCCTTCACGACGGCCTCGAACTTCGCGCCGCCCTTCAGGAGGTCCGAGGCCTGCTTCGCCTTCCGGGCCGCCGTCCCGGCGTCGTCGCCGTTCGAGATGAGGATCTCCGCGAGGTGCGCCTTCTCCGGGATCTTCCACGTGTCCTTCTCGCGCTCGTAGAGGAGCCGGAGAGCGTCGTCCGACAGGTCGACCTTCGCCTGCACCTCGCGCCCGACGACGCGCTGGAGCGTCTGCGAATGCCGGAGCTGATCGCGCAGGCGGTCGAGCGTGAGCCCGGACGCGGCGAGGCTCTTTTCGAATTCCTCGTCGCTCTTGACGTTGTTCTGCTCCTTGAGGCGCTTGATCTGGTCCTCGATCTCCTGGTCGGTCGTGATCAGGTCGAGCTCCTTGGCCCGGTCCTCGAGGAGCGCCTCGTTGACGAGCTCCTCCATGACGCTCTTCTTGAAGTCCTCGAGCCGGTTGGCCGGGGGTGCGCCGTTCTCGCGGATGTTCTGCTCGATCCGGACGTCGAACTGGCTCTGCGTGATGATCCGAGAGTTCACGTGGATCAGGATCCGGTTCACGACTTCGCTGGCCGACAGCAAGGGCGCCGGGACCAAGGCGGCAAGCGCGAGGGCCGCCGCGCCGAGCGGTCTGAAAAGTGGCCGGAATGTCGTCACAGGGCCGGAGTCTAGCGAAATCCGGGCCGGGCCCCTTCAGCGGGCTCCCGCCGCCTTCGGATTCGTCCCGACGTACGGGAACGGGAGATGGTCCTCGAGGATCGCGACCGGGAAGGCCTGCCGCGCCTCGGCGATCGCGTCCTCGACGGCCTTCGCGCTGAGCTCCTCGGCGAGCGAGATCCGGAGGCCTGGCCGTGCCTCCTCGAACGTGATGTCGCGCGCGTCGAGGCGCTCCTCGACCCGGAAAACGTGAAACCCGTGCGGCGCCGGGAGGACGCCGCTCGTCCCGCCCGCGGGCAGCCCCCAGATCGCCTTCTCGAACTCGCGCGGGAGGTCCGACCGGCCGAGAAGACCGAGAGAGCCGCCGGACGCCGCGTTCGGGGCCGCGCTCGAGGCGCGCGAGACCTCGATCCACGGCGTGCCGTCCTTCAGTTTCTTCAGCGCCGCGTCCGCGGCCTCGCGCGTCGGGAAGAGCAGCTGGGAGAGCCTCACGAGCGCGGGGCGCTTGTACCGGTCCGCGTGGGCGTCGAACTCCTTCCTGAGGTCGACGTCGGTGAGCGCCTCGAGGCCGGCGCGGCGCGCGAGGTACGCCCGGCGGCGCTCGGCAGGCAGCGCGCCCGGCGCGGGCGGGCGCGCGGCGGCGACCGCGCGATCGAGGAGGACCTCCTCGAGGTACTGGTCGAGGAGGCTCGAGAGGACGCGCGGCGAGACGTTCTTCGGGTCCTCGCCGGCCGCGTTCCGCGCCGAGACGAAGAACTCCTCGAGCGTCACGCGCCGGTCGCCGACCGTGGCGACGACGGACGGCCCCGGGGCGCCGGACCGGCCGTTCTTCGAGCACCCTGCCTCGGCGAGGAGGAGGAGCGCGAGGGCCGCCGCCGCCCGCCTCACGCGGGCCTCCGGGCGAGCGAGAGGAGGACGGCGCGGGCGCGCGCCGCGAGGCCGTCCGGCGCGGCACCCGCGAAGGCCTTCGGAAGCCGGAACGCGTCGGGCCCGGCGGCCGCGAGGACGCCGGCCTTCAGGAGGTCGAGGACCTTCCCGGGGTCGAGGGCGTGGTCCTTCTCGAGCGTCGCCGCGAGCTCGTCGCCGCGGCGCTGGAGGGCCTTCACGCCGAGGGAGCGCGCGAGGAGGCGCAGCCGCGCGAGCTCGAGGAGCGCGCGGAACGCGGGCGGCGCGGCGCCGTACCGGTCCTCGGCCGCGGCGGCCTCGCGCGCGAGCGTGTCCTCGTCGGCGGCGCCCGCGACCTTCTTGTAGAGCGCCATCCGGAGGCTCTCCTCGGGGATCCACGAGGACGGGAGCGCGAGGGGCACGCCGAGCTGGAGCGTCACGTCGCGGGTCACGGGCACGGGCTCGCCCTTCATCTCGGCCATCGCCTCCTCGAGGAGGTTCACGTACGTCTCGAAGCCGACGGACTCGATGTGCCCGGACTGCTCGCCGCCGAGGACGTTCCCCGCGCCGCGGATCTCGAGGTCCTTCGCCGCGATCCGGAAGCCGGCACCGAGGTCCGAGAACTCCTGGATCGCCCGGAGACGCCGCCGCGCGTCGTCCGAGAGCGGCATCCCGGGCGGGACGAGCAGCCAGCAGCTCGCGGCCTTGTCGCTGCGGCCGACGCGTCCGCGCAGCTGGTAGAGCTGGGAAAGACCGTAGAGGTCCGCGCGGTCGATGAGCATCGTGTTCGCCGAGGGGATGTCGAGCCCATTCTCGACGATCGTGGTCGCGAGGAGAAGGTCCGCCGCGCGCGTCACGAACGCGCGCATCGCCCGCTCGAGCTCGCCCTCGGACATCTGGCCGTGGGCGCTCACGACCTTCACGTCCGGGACGAGCGCCGCGAGCTTCTCGCGCCACGCGCCGAGCGACTCGATCCGGTTGTGGACGACGTAGACCTGCCCGCCTCGGTCGACTTCGGCGCGGATCGCCTCGCGGATCACGGTGTCGTCCGTCGCGACCACGTGCGTGTCGATCGCGAGGCGGTCCTTCGGCGGCGTCTCGATGACGGACAGGTCGCGGATGCCCGCGAGCGAGAGGTGGAGGGACCGGGGAATGGGCGTCGCGGACATCGCGAGGACGTCGACGGAGGCCCGCCACTCCTTGATCCGCTCCTTCTGCGCGACGCCGAAGCGCTGCTCCTCGTCCACGACGAGGAGGCCGAGGTCCTTGAACCTCACGTCCTTCGAGAGGATCCGGTGGGTTCCGATGACGACGTCGAGCGTGCCCTCGGCGAGGCGCCTCAGGACTTCCTGCTGCTCCTCCTTCGAGCGGAACCGCGAGAGGAGGTCGAGCGTGACCGGGAACGCCGCGAAGCGGCGCTTGAGCGTCCGGAAGTGCTGGTCCGCGAGGATCGTCGTGGGAGCGAGGAAGGCGGCCTGCTTGCCGTCGAGGACGCACTTGAAGACGGCGCGCATCGCGACCTCCGTCTTGCCGTAGCCCACGTCGCCGCACAGGAGCCGGTCCATGGGCTTGTCGGACTCCATGTCGCGTTTCACGTCGCGGATCGCGGCGGCCTGGTCCGGCGTCTCGACGTACTCGAACGCGTCTTCGAACTCCTTCTGCCAGGGCGAATCCTTCGAGAAGGCGTGCCCCGGCGCGGCGGCACGCCGCGCGTAGAGCTTCAGGAGCTGCTCCGCGATGTCCTTGACGGCCTTCCGGACGGAGGACTTCCGCCTCTCCCAGCCGGTCCCGCCCAGCCGGTCGAGCGCGGGCGATGGCCCGTCGCCCGCCGAGGCGTACTTCTGGATGAGGTCGAGCCGCTCGACCGGGACGAGGAGCTTCGCGTCGCCGGCGTAGCGCAGGTCGACCATCTCGCGGACGGCGCCTGCGTCGTCGATCGAGGCGAGGCCCGCGAAGCGGCCGAGGCCGTAGTCGCGGTGGACGACGATGTCGCCGACGTTGAGGTCGCGCAGGTCCGAGAGGAACGCCTCCGAGGCCGACTTCCGCCGCGGGGCCGCGGTGCGCGGCTCGCCGAAGAGGTCCGTCGCCGTCAGGAGGAGGACGCCCGCGCCCCGGAACAGGAAGCCGGCGCGCGGGCCGCCCGAGACGACGCGGCACGCGCCCGGCGCGAGCGGAGAGGTGGGATCCGAGCCGCCGCCCTGGTGGTCGACCTCGTACTCGGCGAGGAGACGCTCGACGTGCTCGCGCTCCCCCTTCGCGGACGCGGAAAGGACGACCGCGAGGCCGTCCTTTCGCGCGCGCGCGATCTCCCTGGGCGCGTCCGGAAGGCGGTCCTCGAAGGACAGGACGGACTCCGCTCCGATTGCGACCGTCTCGCCCGCCGGGACCGCGGGCGCGAGGGCGACGAGCGCGCGCGCCGCCACCTCCTCCGCAAGCCGGTCCGCGTCGCCCGCGAGGCGCGAGGGATCGGGTGCGACGCGGCCCGCGGCGCGGGCCTTGCCGTAGTCGAGCGAGAGGACGTCCGCCGCCCGGGCCAGCTCGGACGCCACGGCGTCGGCGTCGTCGACGGCGACGACGAACGCGGCGGCGTGGTCGAGAACGTGGGCGGCGTCGCCGCCGTCCAGCAGCGGAAGGATCTCCTCGAGGCCGTCGTTACGCCGCGCGAGCGAGAGGTCGCGCGGAACCGGCGGGTCGTCGTCGGCCGTCCGGCAGGCGGCGAGGACGCGCTGCGCCGCCTCGCGCGTCACGCGCGTGTCCGGCGTGAGGGCCATCGGCGGCAGCGCGACGCCCGAGAGGGCGCCCGTCGAGCGCTGCGTGTCCGGGTCGAACGAACGGAGCGAGGCGACCGCGTTCAGGTCGAACTCGACCCGAACGGGCTCGTCCCGGTCCGGAGGGAAGACGTCGACGAGCCCGCCGCGCACCGCGACGTCGCCCGTCTCCGTCACGAGGTCCACCCGCACGTAGCCCTCCGCGAGGAGCCCCTCGACGAGGCGCGCGGGCGGGACCTCGTCCCCCGGGGCGACGCGGCGCGTCCGCTTCGCGAGGTTCGCCGGGGACGGGAGCGCGCGCAGGAGGGCGCGCGCCGGGACGACGAGGACGCGGACCTCGCCCGAGGCGAGGCGTTGGAGCGTCCCGAACTCGTCGCGCCGGACCTTGAGGGAGGGGGCGATTCCCTGGTACGGCGAGAGCGCGGGAGCCGGGAACAGCGCGACGGCGGCGGGGCCGACGACGGCCGACGCGTCGCGCGCAAACGCGGCCGCGTCGCGCTCGTGGGCGAAGACGACCGCCCACTTCAGGCCGAGCGGGCCGCCGACCGCCTCGAGAAGGTAGGGAAGGAGGCCCGGAGGGGCCCCCGTGAGAGACACCGCTCCCGTCGACGTCCCGAGGACCCCCGCCTCGATCCGCCCGGAAAGACGCGCCACCGCGGGTGCGGCGGCGACCGTCTGGATGAGCGGATCCCCCCGCCCCGGCACGGCGCTAGGTTATCCGGATTTCCCGCTAGTCACTCTGCTTCATTGACCCCCCAACCCCCGCCGGGCACCGTGCGATCCGGAGGCTCGCGTGATCACCGGCCGTAAAGGGCTCATTTCCGGCGCCTTGTTCGCCTTCCTGCTCGCGGGACCGCTCGAGGCGGACCGGAAGGAGGAGGTCGAAAACTGCCTCTCCTGCCACGGCGACAAGGACGCGTCCTTCAAGCTGCCCGACGGCTCGACACAGTCCGTCTTCGTCGACGCCGAGCAGTTCTCCCGGTCCGTCCACGGGACGAAGATCTCCTGCACCGGCTGCCATCCCGCGCAGACCGAGGTTCCGCACCCCGAGGTGAAGGCGAAGACGAAGGCCGAGTTCGCCTCCTCGTTTCGCGATCTCTGCAAGTCCTGCCACTTCGAGAACTACACGAAGGCGCTGGACGGCGTCCACTTCGCGGTCATCCAGAAGGGTGGCGCGGCCCCGTTCTGCACGGACTGCCACGGGTCGCACGACATCTCCAAGCCCGATTCCCCGCGCACGAAGGTCTCCGACACGTGCGGCGCCTGCCACTCCGACGTGGCGGACGTCTTCGGGAAGAGCGTTCACGGGCTCGCGCTCGCGCAGGGGAACCAGGACGTCCCCGTCTGCATCGACTGCCACAAGGCCCACGACATCGCGGACCCCACGACGACCGCCTGGAAGCTCAAGCTCGTCGACGCGTGCGCGAAGTGCCACACGAACAAGGCCATGATGGCGAAGTACAACCTCTCGACGGACGTCGTGAACACGTACCTGAACGACTTCCACGGGATGAGCGCGTCGCTCGCGAGCTCCGGCAAGACCCCGCGCGTCATCACGGCCCTCTGCATCGACTGCCACGGGACGCACGGCATCACGAGAGTGAACGCCGGCAACTCGCAGGTCCTGAAGGCGAACCTCCAGAAGACCTGCGCGAAGTGCCACCCGGGCGCCCCGAAGAACTTCACCGGCGCGTGGCTCTCGCACTACGAGCCGAGCCCGAAGCGGGCGCCCCTCGTCTGGGCGGTCTCCGTGTTCTACAAGATCTTCATCCCCTTCCTGATCGGAGGGCTCGTCCTGCAGATCCTCCTGCACCTCTGGCGCGTCATGGTGAACCGATGACCGAATACGCCGTCCGATTCTCGAAGAAGCAGCGCATCGAGCACTTCGTCGTCATGACGACGTTCGTGCTCCTCGCCCTCACGGGGTTCCCCCAGAAATTCTACGAGGCCGGCGCCTCGCGCTTCCTCGTGAAGATCTTCGGCGGGCTCGACGGCGCGCGCCTCGTCCACCGCGTCTCGGGATTCCTCTTCGCGGCCCTCACGTTCTTTCACCTCTCGGCCGCGACGCTCTCGACGCTGCAGAACCGGATGAAGATGACGCTCGTGCCGGACCAGCAGGACTTCAAGGACGCCGTCCAGCAGCTGCGCTACTACCTCGGCCTCACGGACACCGAGGCGAAGTTCGACCGCTTCGACTACCGGCAGAAGTTCGAGTACTGGGGCCTCGTCCTCGGGGGCCTCGTGATGATCTCCACGGGCTTCATCCTCTACTTCCCGATGCTCATCGCGCGGTTCCTGCCCGGCGAGCTCATCCCGATGGCGAAGGTCGCGCACAGCAACGAGGGGCTGATGGCCTTCCTCGTGGTGATCACGTGGCACATCTACAACGCCCACCTGGCGCCCGGCATCTTCCCGTTCGATCCCGCCATCTTCACGGGGAAGATCCCTCTCGAGCGCCTGCGGCACGAGCACCGGCGCGAGTACGACCGCCTCTACGGCCCGGACGCCAAGGTCGCCGAGGCCGCCGACGCCGCCAGGGCCCCCGCGCCGGAGAAACCGCCTCCGGCGGATGCCTGACGCCGCCGCTCCCCCGCAGAGGCGGTCCTGGAACCGCCACGGCCTGCAGCGGCGGGCGGTCGTCCTCGCCTTCGTCGGGATGCTCGTCCCGATCGCGATCCTCGCCGCGATCGCGCGCCGGGGCTTCGAGGACGAGAGCCGCCGCCTCGTCAGGGAGCGCGAGATGCTCGCGCGCTCCGTCGCGGTCGCCGTCGAGATGACGGTCTCGAATCCGGGCTTCCCCGGCCGGGGACTCCAGGAAGCGCGCGCCGGACTCGTCCTCAGGACGTTCCGCGACGACCGCACGCTCGCCGTCGAGCTCCTCGACGCGGACGGCCGCATCCTCGCCGCGAGCTCCGCGATGCCCGAGTCTCCCGACGACGTCGCGGCGTCGGCGCCCGTCGCCTCGACGCCCTGGCGCGTGCGCGTTCGCCAGCCGCGCCGCGACGCCCGGGCCGGGGAGATCGCCCTCAACGGCTGGTTCGCGTTCCTGACTCCCCTGTTCCTCGTCGTCACGGCCCTCTTCGCCTGGGGCGCGGCTCGCAGCGTCCGGCGGCCCCTCGGGGCGCTCACGGAGTCCGCCGAGCGCCTCGCGGCGGGCGACCTCTCGCTCCCCGTGCCTCTCCCGCCCGAGGACACGGGCCGCGACGACGAGACGGGACGGCTCGCGCGGGCGTTCGAGACGATGCGCGTCGCGCTCGCGGCCTCGATGGACGAGGTCACTCAGGCGAACGCGACGCTCGAGCGCCGGGTCGCGTCGCGCACCGCGGAGCTGCAGAAGCTCACCACCGAGCTCAAGGACCGCGACGCCCGGCGCGCCGACCTCGTCAAGAAGCTCCTCTCCGCGCAGGAGGACGAGCGCCGGAGGATCGCGCGCGAGCTGCACGACGAGACGTGCCAGACGGTTGCGGCGCTCGCCGTCGGCCTCGACACGGTCCGCCGCGCCGCCTCTCCGGAGGAGGCGAGCTCGAAGCTCGAGGACGCGCGCGCCCTCGCGTCGCGCACGCTCGACGGCCTCCACCGCGTCATCTTCGACCTCAGGCCGTCGGTCCTCGACGACCTCGGCCTCGTCTCGGCCGTGCGCTGGTGGGTCGCGCGCCACCTCACGCCGGCCGGGATCACGGCCCGCCTCGAGATCGAGAACCTCGAGGACCGCCTCCCGCCCACGGTCGAGATTCCCGTCTTCCGCGCCGTCCAGGAGGCCCTCACGAACGCCCTTCGCCACGCGGGCGCGAAGACGGTCCTCGTCCAGATGTCCCGCGAGAGCGGAACGCTCTCGGTGGACGTCGAGGACGACGGCCGGGGATTCACGCCGGCCGACGTCGCGACGCCGTCGGAGACCGGGCAGGGGCTCGGCCTCCTCGGAATGCGCGAGCGGATCGAGATCCTCGGCGGTACTCTCACGCTGGATTCGTCGCCCGGCGGCGGAACGCACGTCGCGTTCACCGTGCCGGTGCCGAAGGAGGGACCCGTCTGATGGCGCGCATCAGGGTCGTGATCGCCGACGACCACGCGATCCTGCGCGAGGGGATCCGCGCGCTCCTGAAGACGGCCGAGGACATCGAGGTCGTCGGAGAGGCCGCCGACGGGCTCGAGGCGATCGAGGCCTGCCGCCGCTTCGGGCCGGACGTCATCCTGATGGACATCGCGATGCCCGGCCTCGGCGGGCTGGAGGCCGCGCTCGAGATCCGCAAGGTGAGCCCGCATACGCGCGTCCTCGTCCTGACGCAGTACGACGACCGCGAGTACGTCTCGCGGTTCCTGAAGGCCGGCGCCGCGGGCTACGTCCTCAAGAAGGCCGCGGGCACGGAGCTCGTCTCGGCCATCCGCGGCGTCGCGCGCGGAGGCCTCGTTCTCGACCCCTCGATCGCGCGCGACGCGATGGTGGGCGACGCGCCCGCCGGCGGGGCCGGCGGCGAGGACCCCTATGACCTCCTGACGGACCGGGAGAAACAGGTCCTGAAGCTCGTCGCGGAGGGAAAAGCGAACAAGGAGGTCGCGGCCCTCCTCGACATCGCCGTGAAAACCGCGATGTCGCACCGCGAGCACGTCATGGAGAAGCTCGGCGTCCACGGCCGGACAGAGCTCATCCGCTTCGCGCTGCGGCGCGGGATCATCCAGGGCTGAACGAGTCCTTGTGCCCGCCTCTCCGAGGCCTCAAAGTGGGGGCACAAGGAGAAAACAAATGGGCCGATCCGGACGCCCCCTTTTCATGGCTGTGCTCTGTCTGGCCTTCGCGGCCTTCACGGCGCGTCCCGCGCGCGCCGTGGTCGACACGATGGTCGTCGTGTCGATGAGCCCCCCTTCCCCTTCGACTCTGTTCGGACACAACCCCTCCACACCGATGAATTCGACGAACTCCGTCGAGGTCACCGTTCACTGGAATCTCGTGTCCACGGCCTCGGCCTTCATCGGCGTCTATACCTTGATCCCCGGAAACCCCGTGGCCACGGGCACCGAGTCCCTTCTCACGATCAATGCGAAGGGTGCGGGGACCGGCTCGAAACGCTTTTCGATCGAATGCGACGGCAAGATTCCCGCCGTCGACATCAAGAACGTCCAGGTCGTGCTCATGGCGGCACTCCCGTATGGAGACGTCAAGCCGCTCGTGACGAGGGTCGTGCCCGTGAACTACTCCTTCAAATGTGCCGCGAACCCGTTCTCCCCGCTGCCGAATGCCGGGACGAACCAGCCGGCCACCGTGAAAGCGCCCGGCGGCCCGATCGGGCCGCCGACGGTCCCGACACGCCTTCCGAGCACGGTCGCTCGCTGAATCCCGGAAGCGGAGGTGCTCGCCGGGCTTCGGGGCCAGCCGGTCTAGGATCCGCCCTCGAGGGAGGCGGATCATGCCGGAGGGCCCCGAGGTCGAGACCGAGAAGCTCCACGAGGCGATCCAGGAAGAGCTCGAGCACGACGGGGGCACTTTCCTCAGGCGGATCGCGCTCACGACGGCGATCCTGGCGGCGCTCGCCGCGATCGCGTCGCTGAAAGCCGGCGCGACCGTGAATGAGGCCCTTGTCCTCAAGACGGAAGCGACGCGGCTCCAGGCCGAGGCGTCCGACCAGTGGGCCTACTACCAGGCCAAGGGCCTCAAGGCCGCCGTCCAGGAGGCCTCCTCCACGTCATGGACCGCCGCCGGAAAAGAGCCTCCGCCGAAGTACGCGGAGGACCAGAAGCGCTACAAGGACGAGCAGGCCGAGATCCGGAAGAAGGCCGAGGAGAAGGAGCACGCGCGCGACGAGAAGTCGAGCGAGGCCGACCACCTTCTCCACCGCCACCACGGCTTCGCGACGACGGTCGCCTTCTTCCAGATCTCCATCGCGCTCGGCGCGGTCGCCGCGCTCACGCGCAACCGGCTCGTCTGGTTCGGCTCGCTCGGTTTCGGCCTCGTCGGGCTCGCGTTCTTCGCGCGCGCGTTCCTGGGTTGAGCGGCGCGCCCCTCACGGAAGCGCGACCGGCGTGACGCCTCCCTCCGAGACCGAGAACGTCGTCCCGCCGCCGCCGTCGAGCGTGAGGACGTAGCTCCCCGGCGCGAGGTTCGTGAGCCGGCGGAAGCCCTTCAGACCGGTCGGGTCCGCCGTGATCGAGAGGCGCCCGTCCGTGGCGAACGGCGTGTACGGATACGGCAGGCCGCCCGACTGCAGCGTGCCGCGCATGATCCCGGCGACGAAGGACTTCGGGCCGACCGTGATGTCCGCAGCGCCGCCGGGCGTGAGCGTGACGGGGAGCGTCTGAGACGGCACGGAGACGCTCGAAACGTAGATCGTGGAGTAGCCGCTCGCGCTCACGTAGAGCGAGTACCCGCCGGGCTTGAGCGAGGTGATCTCGCCGATGCCGTTCGAGTCAAGCGCGATCGCGCCGCCGAAGACGACGGCGCGCGACCCGTTCAGGACGCGCACGGTCACGCCGCTCATCGGGACGCCCACGATCCCGTCGCGCGCCTGGATCTCGATGCCCTGCCCGCGCGCGAGCTCGATCGTGAGGTTCTCGCTCGAGCCGTCGTCCGCGGCCGTGACCGGACGGTTGTCGAACTGGTAGTCCGTCTTCGAGGTGTTCATCGTGTACGCCTGCGGCGCGACGCTCGCGAACTGGAACCGGCCCGTCGAGTCCGTCTGGGCCATCCTCGGACCGCCGCCCGCGCCGCCTCCGCCCGCCGCCGGCGAAAGCGCGACCGTCACGTCCTGAAGAGGCTGCTTCGTGTCGGCGTCCGTCACGGTCCCCGAGACTTTCGCCATCGGGAACGCCAGGTCGAGGTTCTGGTCCCCCGTGAGCGACACGGTCTGCCGGACGACGGACGCGACGCCCCCCGAGAGGGGATTCGTCGCGGCCGATACGGCGTACGCGCCCTCCTGGAGGCCCTGGAGCGAGTAGGCGCCGGAGTCGTCCGTCGTCGTCGCCGCCTGCCGGCCGCCCCCGCCCTGGAGGTTCGCGTTGATCATCGCGTTCGCGACGGGCGCTCCTCCCTGCGTCACGTGGCCCGAGAGCGTGAACCCGATGTTGAAGACGATGTCGGCCTGCAGGACGGGCACGTCGGCGCTCGCCATGACCTGCTGCGTCGTCGCGCGCGACGTCCCGGAGCCGTCGGTCGCGGTCGCCCGGAGCGTGACCGGCCCGACGGGCACGCCCGCGATCTGGAACGACCCGTCCGCGCCGACTTTCGTCGTCGCGACGAACGACTGGACGCCGGTCGCCGCCACCGTGGTCCCGCCCTTCCAGCCGTCCGGGAGGCCGCTCACGACGCCCTGGACCGTCACGCCGGACGACAGCGAGAGAACGAGGTCGTTCCGGGCGTCTCCCGATTGAAGCGCGACCTCCGCGAGGTTGCTCGACTGTCCGTTGAGGCCCGCGGACACGCTATAGAGGCCCGGGGCGAGGTGGTCGAACGTGAAGCGGCCCGTCGCGTCGGTCGTCGTCGACTGCGTGCCGCCGAGGATCCGGCCGAACCCCGTCTCCCCCGCGCCCGCGAGCATGACGTTCGCCCCGGAGACCGGCTGGTTGCCGGAGACGACGACGCCGCCTGCCGAGCCGCCCGACGCGAGCTTGATCTCGACGTGGCCGCCCGTCTCCGTGACCGTCGCGACCTCGCTGCCGTCCGAGTAGTCGGGGTTCTTCGCCGTGACCTTCACGCGGCCCGCCGCGACTCCCTCGATCGTGAACGCGCCCTCGGCGTCCGTCGTGATTTCGTCGGCGGTGTCGAGCGCGAGCGGGCCGCCCCGGCCGAACATGGCGCCCGGCCCGCCCGGCCCTCCGGCGCCGGCCGCCTCCCACGTCACGGTCGCGTTCGCGACGGGCCGCCCCGTCTTCGCGTCCGTGACGAGACCCTTGAGGACGGCGCCCGGCGTCGAGCGCACCTCGACGCCGTCCTTCGTCCCGTCCTCGTCGACCACGAGGCTCGACACGCGGGCCGTCTGGTAGCCCTTCGATTCCACGACCACGGTCCACGTGCCCGCGGGCACGTCCTCGAGCGTGAACGTGCCGTCCTCGGTCTGGAAGTCGCGTTTCTGGCCGATGCCCGTCGAGGCGCCCGCGCCGCGCGCGACGATCCGGATGATCGCCCCGCCGCCGCGGTCGGGTTCGTACGAGGCCGAGAAATTCCGCAAGGGCTGGCCGGACTTCGCGTCGAGCGCGACGCCGGCGATGCGTCCGGTGCCCGCGACGACGAGGTCGGCGCCCGTGGCCGGCGCGACGACGCCGCGCTTCGGAGACCCGACGCCGGCGCCGCCGAGCGCGGTGAGGTCGTAGGCCTGGCCCGGCTTGAGGCCGTCGATGACGAACGACCCGTCCGCGCCCGTCGGGTTGTCCGTGCCGATGGCGCTGAGGAGGCCGCCGCCCGGGCCCCCGCCGCCCGGCCCTCCGCCGCCGCGGGCGCCTCTCCCGCCTCCGGCCCCGCCCGCGGCGCCCGCGCGCACGAGGAATCCCTCGGCGCCGTCGCCGTTCTTGCGGCGGACGGCGCCCGAGATGCTCGCGCCGGGACCGAGCGCGACGAGGACGGGCTCGGCACCCTGCTCCGTCACCTTGACGGGGTCCACCCGTTCGGTCGCAAAGCCCGGCTTCTTCAGGACGAGCGCGTACTCGCCGACCGAGATCCCCTTGATCGCGAACGCGCCGTCCGCGCCGGTCCTCGTCTTCGGGCGCACGCCCGGGCCGCCCATGCGCAGGAAGTTCACCGCGACGCCGCCGGCGCCGCCGCGGAAGTTCACCGACGGATCGACCTCCACCTCGACGTCCGGGACGGGCTTCTCGCTCGCGTCCTTCACGATTCCCGTGATCGTGGCGCCGCGCTTCAGGACCACGACGACGCCGCTCTTCGTCCCGCCCGAAGGGAGGGACAGGCCCGCGACCGTCGCGCGCTCGAAGTCCGCGTGGCTCACGAAGAGTCGCTGGTTGTCGCCGGGCGCGAGGCGCGGGGCGGTGAACGTGCCGTCGGGCCGCGTCCGGAACGCCGTGACCTCGGCGGCGACACGCAGCATGCGCCGGAGGCCCGCGACCGCGTTCTCGCCGCCGCGCGTGAGCGTGCCGCGCGCCGCGGCGACGGGCGCGCCGTTCTCGTCGACGGCCTTTCCGGCGAGCGTCGCGCCCGGCGTGAGCGCGACGTCGAGCTTCTTCGCCTCTCCGGGCGCGAGCGCGAGCGCGAGCTGGAGCCACGGCACGTGCCGCACCTCGTCCACCGCGAGCCGGTACGTCCCGGGCGGCACGCCCTTGAGGGCGTACGAACCGTCGGGCGCCGCCCGCACGAGGCGCGCGAACGCGTTGCCCTTGAGAAGGAGCTTCGCGCGCGGAACGGGCCGGCCCGTCTTGTCCTCGACGACCTTCCCGGAAAGCGAAGAGGGCGCCGCGAGCGTGACGGCCAGCGTGCGGCCCTCGGGCATCGGGAGCTTCACGTCCGGCTTCGCGGCCCGGCCCGAGTCCCCCGCGTCCACGACGAGCGACCCCCGGCCGTCCGGCGCGTTCGGGATCGAGAAGCCGCCCTCGGCGTCCGTCAGGATCCACCGCGTCGCCGCCTTGACGCCTTCGAAGCGCACGAGCGCGCCCGCCACGGGGCGCTTGCCGGCGTCGCGGATGACGCCCGCGAGCGGGAACCCCGCGGAGAGCGCGATCGGCTTCGCGACCCCGCCGGAGTTGAGGCCCGTCGAGAGGGCCGGCGCGAGGCCGTCCTTCCTGACGGTGATCCGGTTTCCCGCCGCGCTCGCCTCGTCGAAGCGGAAGGCGCCGTCGGCGCCGGTCACGGCCGTGCGCGCGAGCGCGCGGACGTCCGGGTCTCCCGGGCTTCCCCCGCCCGGCTCGAGGAGGACTTCGGCGCCCGCGAGCGGCGCGCCCGACGCGTCCACGGCGGTGCCCGAGATCTTCCCGGCGAGAGCGAGGAGGTGCTCGCCGAGGTCCTCCGTCTCGGACGCGTCGTAGACGTTCTCGAAGAGGACCGGGACGACTCCCGCGCCCTCCGCCTTCACGCGAAACAGCGTCTCCTTGCCGGCCTCCGCCGGAACCGCGAGCGCGAAGGAGCCGTCGGCGCCCGTCGTCGCCGTCGCGAGCGTCCTCGGCGCGGCCGGCGCCGACGGCGCGTTCGCCTCGCGCCGCGCCTCGTCGCCCGGCGTCTCCCAGGCGACCGCGGAGACCGTGACGCCGGCCGCGGGCCTGTCGGCCTTGTCCGAGACGAGGAGCCGGCCGCGGATCTCGCCTGCGGCGGCCGGGAGAGCGAAGACGAAGGGGAGGAGGAAGGCGAGACGACGACGCTGCATTCTTGGTGAGACGTGCCGGGAGGGCCAAAGGTTGCGTGGCCGGGACGCGGCGTCCGGTCCGAATCCCGCTATCCTCTTCGTCGTGAAGAACACCGGCCGCCCGTCCGCCCGCCGCGCCGCGAGCCGCTTTTTCGCGCTCGCGCTCCTCGCCGCCCTCGTCGCCGCGTCGCCCGCACGCGCGGGTCTCAGGTTCCAGCAGGTCCCGACGCTCCCCGGCGCCACGGCGACCGCGCTCGCCTCCGACGGCACGAGCGTGTGGGCCGGGACGCCGCGCGGCGTCTGGAGGCTCGCCGCCGGCGCGTGGGCGCCCGACGGCCTCCCGGGGCAGCCAATCTCCTCGCTCGCGGTCGTCGGGAGCGACGTCTACGCGACGGACAGGACGAACGTCTACCGCCGGACATCGAATTGCCTGCCGTATCCGTACCCGGGCGGCCCGTGCGGGCAGGAGTGGGATTCGGATCCGCTGCCCGCCTCGGTGACGCAGCCCGTGGCCCTCGCGACGGACGGCACCAGCCTCTGGGCCGCGGGCGTCGGCGTCGCGAAGAAGAGCGGCGGGACGTGGACGGCGCTCGCGAGCCCCGGCGGCGCGGTCTTCTCGGCCGTGGTGTGGAACGGCGACCTCGTCGCCGGCCTGCGCGGCAACGTCGCGCGGTACACGGGCTCGTCGGTTTCGTTTCTCTCGGCGGGCATGCCCGTCACGGCGAACGTGCAGGCGCTCGCGTCCGCGGGCGGCGTCCTCTGGGCCGGAACCGACCAGACGCTTTACTCGTGGAACGGCGCGACGTGGATCGCGGAATCCGGCTTCGGCTACCACGACGTCCGCGCGATCACGGGCGCCGGGGGCGTCCTGCGCGCCGCGACGGCGGACGCGGGCATCCTGAAGAAGTCGGGCTCGTGGGGACCCGACAACGCCGGCGTCCTCGCGCCCGGCGCGCTCAGCTTCACGGCTGCCGGGAGCGACGTCTATGCCGGCACCGCGGGCGGGCCGGTCGTCCGCCTCACGGGGTCGTCGTGGTCCGAGGCGGGCACGGGCCTCTGGGCGGCGAGCATCTCCGACGTCGTGAACGCCACGGCCGGCCAGGGAGCGTCGGGGACGTTCGCGTCCGCTCACGGAGCGGGCCTCGCCGAGATCTCGACGACCTCCGGCGGAGCGGCCGGGACGGGATGTGGCGACGTGAGCGCCCTTGCAATGGCGCCCGTCGGCCTTCTCGCGTCGACGAACTGCGATCTGACGGCGTTCTCCCTCTCGGGCTCGTCGATCGGCGCGGGAACGAGCGCGTCGGCGGGCCTGCCGACCGGCGTCCTGCCGTCGACGCTCGCGCGCGTCCCGGTGGACGGAAGCGTCGCGGGCGGCACGCCGAGCGCCGGGATGTGGCGCTACGTGGGGTCCTCGTGGTCGGCCGACAACGGCGGTCTCTCGGGCACGGAGTCGATCCTTGCGACCCGGGCCGTGGGTGGGACGCTCTATGCGTCGACGGGCACGGCCCTCTTCGCGCGCGCGCAGTCCGGGTGGACGTTCGCTCCCGGTGCGCCGTCCCTCGTGCAGGCTCTCGGCGGCGACGCCGCGACGCTCTTCGCCGCGCCCGCGACGGGGATCTCGGCCGCGACGCTGGGGGGCTCGCTCCCCGCCGCGTGGCGCAGCGACGACTTCGGCGCGAACACGGCGTTCGTTTCGTCGCTCGACACGGCCGGGAGCTTCACGCTCGCCGCGGGCGGGACCGCGGGAGTCCTCCGGAAGAAGGACGGCGGCTGGCAGCCCGAGAACGCCGGCCTCCCCGCCGGAGCCGACGTACGCGTCGTGCGCGCCGGCGGGACGACGCTTTACGCAGGCACCGCCGGAAACGGCCTCTGGGCCGCGAACCTCGACTCCTCCGCGAAGTTCCTTCCCGTCGTCCTCGACGTGGCGGGCGCGGCCGGAGCGATCTACCACTCCGACCTGACGCTCGGTAACCGTTCCGGCTCCGCCCTGAACGCAGTCGTCTCGTTCACCGGCGCCCCGGGCTTCCCCGGCTCCGGGGGCGGGACGACGACGGTCGCGCTCCCGCCGCAATCGGAGTTCCGTGCGGCGGACGCCCTCCAGTTTCTGCGCGCGAACGGCGTCACGGTGGGCGCCGCCCCCGCCGCGGGCTCGCTCAGGGTCTCGGTCGACCCGAACGTGCTCCCAAACGCCGGGACCGACGCGCTCTACGTCCTCTCGCGCACGTACACGAGCGACGCGAGCGGGAGCTACGGCGTCTTTCTCGACGGGCCTTCGGACCTCGACGCGGCCGAGGACTCCGGCGCGGTCTACGGCCTGAGGAGCGTCTCCGGCCTCTCGCGGTCGAACCTCGCGTTCGCGCACGTGGCCAAGGGCGCGCTCCCGATCACGCTCTCGGTCCAGGTCTACGACCAGTCCGGCGCCGCCGCGGGCTCTCCCATCACGGTCACGCTCGCTCCCGGCGACTTCCAGCAGCTCAACGGCGTCCTGCTCCTGGCCGGGATGACGGAGCCCGCGTACGGCTACGCGAAGGTCACGCGCACCGCCGGCATCGGAGCCTGGACGGGATACGGCGTCGTGAACGACGCGCGGACCTCCGACGGCTCGATCCTTCCGCTCTACCGCCCCGGAGGCCTCGCGGCGGCGAGGCGCCTCGTCGTGCCGGTCGTCCTCGACGTGTTCGGCGCGGCCGGATCTCACTACACGACGGAGCTCACGCTCGCGAACGACGGCGCGTTCGCGACGCCCGTCGACCTCTTCTACAAGCCGTCTCTCGGGACGTCGACCGGCGTCTCCGTCGTGACGCTGAACCTCGCCGCCGGCCAGCAGGCGACGATCCCGGACGTCATGGCGTACCTGAGGAGCCACGGCCTGAACGTGCCGGACGCCTCGACCGGCGCGCAGGCCGGCTCGCTCACCGTCGAGTTCCGCAACCTCTTCAGCCTCGACGCGCCGGGGACCGTCGCGATCGCGCGGACGACGACGCCGAACCCGAACGCGGCGACCGGCGGCGCCTTCGGCGTGGCCTACCCGGCGGCCGCGAAAGGCGGCGGGGCGCGCGCTTCGGCGCTCGTCCCCGGCCTCGCGCGAAACGCGGCCGTCCGCTCGAACCTCGCCGTCGTCCACCTCGGCGGCGGCTCGGAGTCCGCGCTCACGCTCTCCGTCCAGCTCTACGACGCGGCGACCGCGCAGCCCGCCGGGTCCGCCGTCACCGTCACGCTCCATCCGGGCGACTGGACGCAGTGGTCCGGCATCTTCGACGTCGCGGGCGTCCCGGCGTCCGTCACGCAGGCGTACGCCGTCGTGTCGCGCGTCGCGGGCGACGACACGTGGCTCGCCTACGGCGTCCTGAACGACTCGCAGACGTCCGACGGAAGCTTCATCCGGATGATCCCGGCGTCGGAGTACTGACGCCGGCCTCGTCCCGGCGGAGGACGAACCGCTGCAGGAGCAGCGCGACGCACGCGAGGCAGATCGCGAGGCCCACGAACGAGCCGACGCGGTAGAGGCCGCCGAGCCGTGCGAGGTCGAACAGGAAGCACTTGAGGATCGTGACGACGAGGAGCGCGAGCGACGCGGCGCGCGCGGCACGGCTCTTTCGCGCGATCCCGGCCACGAGGAGGGCGATCGCGAAGAGCGCCCAGCCGAGCGTGTACGCGAGGCCCTCGGCGAGCGACGAGGAGAACGGGTTCACCGCGAGCTTCCGTCCCTCGGCGAAGACGTCGGCGATCTCGAGGTTCAGCAGGACGAAGAGGAGCGCGATCCCGCCCGCCGGGAGCAGCTGCACGAGAGCGGGCCACGGCGCGGCGGGCGTGCGCCGGAACAGGGCCGCGCCCGCGAAGAACGCCGCCGCCGCGGCCGCATAGACCCAGAGATACCAGTTGAAGACGGGCGTGGCGGCGCGGGCGTGGTACGTCAGGACGGCCGGGTTCAGCGCGAACCGGACGAACGCGGCCGAAAAGAGCGCGAGCGACCAGACGACGAGGCCGCGGTGCGCGATCCGGCCGTAGAGCCACGCGAGCGCCGCGCCGAGAAACGCCCAGCCGAGCGTGAGCCATTCCTTCTCGAACTGGAGCGGGATCGCGACCGTCACGAACGCGAGCGTCGCGCCCGCGACGAGCGCGAGGCGCGAGCGGTCCTCCTCCGGCGGGATGTCGAGCGTCAGGAGGCGCGCGAGCAGGGCGGCCATCCCGAGCGCCAGCGCGAGCGGGAGGAGGCCGACGACGTGGCGGTAGCCGCCGTCCTCGAGCGCGCCGCGCAGGATCGGGAAGAGGCCCGCGCTCGCGGCGACGGCCGCGAGGTACGGCGCCCGCTCGCGGCCCGCGCGCCGCCCGAGGACGAGCGGGTGCAGTACGAAGAGCGCGACGAGCGCTCCCGCGAAGAGCAGCTCCTCGCCCCACGTCGCCGCGGGACGGCGGCCCGCGGATCCCCACGCGTACGCCGCGAGGATCGCGGGCCCGGCGGCGAGGACGGACAGGCGCGGCTCCGGAGCGCCGGACGCGACCGCGAAGAGCGCGACGACGAAGAGGACGTGCGCCGCGAGGACGGCTCGCAGGTGCGGGGAGCCGGGCACCAGCGAAACGGCGATCGCGACCGCCTGCGCGCCGACGAGGCCGACCGCCGCGGCGCGGCCGAACGCGAGCGTCCCGTCGAAGACCCACGCGGCGACTCCCCAGAGCGCGATCGCCCCCGCGGCCGCGAGCGCCGCGAGCGGCCACGGGGCGCGCCCGGAGGTGAACGTGAAGAGGAAGACGGAGAAGAGAGCGAGCGCGAGGCCGGCCGCGTTCACCCACGCGGCGCCGGCGCGGCGCGCCGCGAGCGTCGCGGCCGCGGTGAGCCCGAGAAGGGCGAGCGTCTCGGGAACGTCCGGCGGGACGACGAGCCCCCTCTGGACCGCGACCGTGAAGAGGAGGACGTGGCCGAGGAGGCCGAGGCCGGCGGCGCCCGGGGGCAGCGGCTCGCCCGCGGCGAGGCGCGCCCCGAGGGCGGGCGCGAAGAAGTAGAACAGCGAGAGGCCCCCCGCCGCCGTGAGGCCCGGAAGGAGCAGGTCCGGCGTCAGCGAGCGGACGAACCACGCGCCGAGCACGGCGAGCGTCGCGAGGCCGGCGAGGGCGTGCACGGCTGGCTGCCTCCTCAGGACGGCGAAGACGAAGAGGCCGGCCGCGAGAAGGCCGAGGAACGGGAAGAGGACGGGCCACAGCGTCCCGTCGTCCGGCTTCACGGCGACGGAGAGGCCGTAGAGCCCCGTGAGCGCGAGGCTCGCCATCGGAAGGAGCGACCATCCGCGCCGGGCGGCCGCCCAGGCGAGCCCCGCGTTCAGGAGGAGGAGGTACGAGAACAACGCGAGCGGCCGGTCCTCGGCGGTCCCGAGGAGCGCCGGCGTCGCGAAGCCCCCGAGAAGGCCGAGCAGCGCGATGAACGTCGAGTCGTGTCGGACCGCGAGCGTCACGGCGAGCGCGGCGACGGCCGCGAGCGAGACGAACGCGGAGACGGGACCGAGGATCTCCCAGCGCGCGTGCGCCGCGAAGAGCGTCGCGAAGAGGATCGCGAGGCCCGCCGCATCGAGCGCGTTCGCCGTCACGGCGTACCGGCGCGCGGGCCGGAGCTCGCAGAGAAGGAGGAGCCCCGCGCCGGCGGAGATCCCGATCGCCATCTGGACGGGCTCGGAGAGCCAGCCGTGGTCGATCGAGTAGCGCAGGAAGAGGATCGCGCCGATCGTCAGGAAGATCCCGGCGATCCACGAGAAGAGCTTCACGCCGACGAAGCTCTCCCAGTCGACGGGCTCCCCCTTGCGCGCCGCCGCAGGCGGCGCAACCGAAGACTCTCTTGCTCCCCCTCGCGCCGGCACGCCGGGCTCATGGGCTACGAGCGAAGCAGCGGCATCGGCGCTTTTCCTGGAAGGTGTAATGGGCGGTGGGGTAAAGGCGACCGGCGGCGCGGGGAATGCAACCGGCGGGGCATCCGTCGCGCGTTGGGCCGCCGCGGCCTGCTCCACAGCCCCATTCACCTTCGAAGAAAAATCCACCGTCTCGGGCTGCAGCGCCGCTGCCGGCGACGAGGCCGCCGGTGCGGCGTGCGAGGGAGCAGAAAGGTCGGTCTCCCGCGCGCGGAGCGCGGAGATCTCGTTTTCCAGCCGCACGACGCGCTCGCGCAGCCACGCCGCGAGCCCGAGGGCGAGGAACGCCGCGAGGAACGCGAGGAGATCGAGCACGTCAGCGCCGCGGCGTCACGCGGCCGCCTTTCGCGGCGCGAGGAACCGGTCGTAGAGGAGCATGCCGGCCGTCGCGGTGAACCCGACCGCCGACAGCAGGATCCACATCCCGCCGGGGTCCGGGCCCTTGAGGTAGTGCTCGATCAGGTATCCCGACAGGTGCCCCGCGACGAACGCGCCGATCGCGACGGGCAGAAACGCGAAGCCCATGTACGTGCCGGTCTGCTCCTTCGGGGCGAGGTCCGCGACGTACTCGTAGAACCGCGGCGCCTGCATGGACTCGCCGAGCGCGAAGAGGAGCATCGCGACGACGACCCCCTGCCAGCTCCGGGTGACGGTGATCACGAGCCACGACGCGCTCGCGACCGCGAAGCCGCCCGCCATCGCGCGGATCGGCCGGACCCTCTTCATGAGCGCCGTCGCGGGGACCGAGAGGAAGATGATCCCGAGCGCGTCCACGGTCTCGAGGAGCTCGAACCGCTCGATCTTCAGGACGTCCGTCACGTAGAACGGCAGCGCGTAGAAGACCTGCCAGAACATGATCCAGAAGCCCGAGAAGATGACGAGGAAGGCCATGAAGCGCACGTTCCGGAAGACGAGCGCGGCGTCCGAGACGACCTTCGCGAGCGTTCGCCCCTCGCGCGGCCCCGCGGGCTCCCGGTAGAAGAGCGCCGTCCCGGCGACGAGCGCCGCCGAGACCGCCGCCGACATGAGGAGGACCTCCGCGATCCCCCAGCGGGTCCTCACCTCGCTCGCGAGGATCGGGCCGAGGAAGCCGCCGAAGTTCACGAGCGTGTAGTAGATCGAGTAGCCGAGGGACTTCGTCTCCTCCGTCGTGGTGCGCGCGACGGTCCCGACGACGCACGGCTTGATGAGAGAACCGCCGATCGCCGTGACGACGAGGGCGAGGATCACGAACCCTTTCTTCCCGAGCGCGTCCACGAACGGCTGGCCCGCCGGCAGGCCCGCGAGGCCGACCAGCGTGTAGCCGATGCAGAAGATCGAGAAGCACGCGAGGAGGCTCCGCTTGAACCCGAAGCGGTCCACGACGACGCCCGCGAAGATCGGCAGCCCGAAGACGAGCATCCCGTAGAGCCCGACGAGGTCGTTGCCCGTCGTCCCGAGGCCCACGGCGCGGTTCAGGTAGACGGCGAGGACCGCCTTCGACCCGTAGAACGCGAAGCGCTCGAACAGCTCGAGGACGTTCGCGACCCAGAACGTGCGCGTGAAGCCCGTCCGGAGAACCCGGAGCCGTTCGGAGAGATCCAAGAGTCCTCCTCGGGGAGACGCCCGGGGATCTTCACGGCCCGCGGGTCCCGCGTCAACCGCACGGTGATACGCTTTCTCAACGGAGGGTGGCGCCATGGGGATGTACATCATCGCGGAGCCGTGCATCGGCGTGAAGGACACCGCGTGCGTCGAGGTGTGTCCCGTCGATTGCATCCACCCGAAGAAGGACGAGGCCGGACACGCCGAGGCCACGCAGCTCTACATCGACCCGAACACCTGCATCCAGTGCGGCAACTGCGAGCCCGTGTGCCCGCCGAAGGCCATCTTCACGGAGGAGACGATCCCCGAGAAGTGGAAGCACTACCAGCAGATCAACGCCGACCACTACGCCTGAGGCCGGCGGCGGCGCTCAGTCGTCGTCGCGGGCGACGAGCCAGCCGATCAGGACTCCGACGGCGAGCGCGCCGAACGCCATCACGAAGGCGTTGTCGCGGCCGACACGATCCACCTGCTTCCAGCGGCGGGCGAGCTCCTTGCGGACGCGCTTGCCCTGGACGCCGGCCTCGTCGAGCACGTCCTCGACGCGCGCGGCGACCTGCGAAGCGATCTCCTGGCCGCGGTCGCCAGCGTCACGAACCGTTCCGAGAATGTCGTCCATCCGTGAGCGTGCCATGGCGATTCTCCCTGCCGGCGAGTTTACCCCTCCGCGCCGGGCCCGTTTCGCTAGACTCCGGGTCGCCTTGGACGACCGCGAGATCCTGACGCGGCTCTACCGTGCCGCCGTCGCCGCCGTGGATCCGGCCGCGCTCGTTTCGGAGGCCCTCGGGCGCCGCGGCGACGGAGTCTACGTCCGCTCCGTGTCCTCGCCCACGCGGCGCGAGTTCGTCTTCGCGCCCGGCCGCGTCACCGTCCTCGCCGTCGGGAAGGCCGCCGTCCCGATGACGGTCGCGGCCTCCGCGAGCCTCGGCCGCCGGCTCGACGAGGCGCTCGTCGTCGCGCCCGCGGGATCGCAGCCGGAAGGACTCCCGCCCGGCGCGCGCGTCGTCCTCGCGCGCCATCCGCTCCCCGACGAGAACAGCCTCTTCGCCGGCGAGGCGGCGCTGGACCTCGCCCGGAGGCAACGCAAGGGCGATCTCCTCCTCGTCCTGCTGTCGGGCGGCGGCTCGAGCCTGCTCGCGGCGCCCGCCGGCGACCTCACGCTCGACGACAAGGCCCGCACCGCGTCCCTCCTCATGGCGGCCGGAGCGCCGATCGCCGAACTCAACGTCGTGCGCGGCGCCCTCTCGCGCGTCAAGGGCGGCCGGCTCGCGGCCGCGTGTGGCGCCGCCGACGTGATGACCCTCGTCCTCTCCGACCTCGGGGACGACGGCTGGCACCTCGTCGCGTCGGGCCCCACGCTCGGCGTGCCGCCGCGCCCCGCCGAGGCACGCACGATCCTCGAGCGATACCGGCTCGGGCCGCTCGCGCCTCCGGCGGTGCGCGCCTTTCTCGACCGTCCCGCCTCCGCCGCGCCGGCGGCCGGCGGTCCGCGCTGGAGCGTCCTTCTCGCGGACGTGAGGACCGCGCTCGACGGGGCGCGGCACGAGGCGAACCGCCTCGGCTTCGAGACGCGCGTCGTCCCCGAGCTCCTCGCGGGCGAGGCGCGCGCGGCCGGGCGCCGCCTCGCGCTCGCCGGGGCCAGCGCCGGGAACCTGAGGCGGCGGGACGCCCACGCGCGCCGTCTCCTGACGATCTTCGGGGGAGAGACGACCGTGACCGTGCGTGGCCGCGGCCGCGGCGGGCGCAACCGGGAGCTCGCGCTCTCCGCGGCTCACGCGGTCGCGGGCGTCGACGGCGCCTCGATCCTCTGCGCGGGGACGGACGGAGTCGACCATGACGCGTCGGCCGCGGGCGCGTTCGCCGACGGCACGACGCTCGCGCGCGCGGAGGAACTCGGGCTCGACCCCGGGCAGGCGCTCCTCGACAACGACACGGGACCATTTTTCGAAGCTCTCGGCGACGCGTTCCGTCCGGGACCGACGGGCACGAACGTCGGCGACGTCGCTTTCGTCCTCGCGCCGCAGCCCGGCGTGCTCGCCGGGTCCGCGGCATAGGATCGCAGGAAGAGGCAGGAGGAACGATGCCGGGCGTGCTCACCGTGCGTGACGCAGGCGCCGAGCGGCGCGTCGTCGTGGAGACGCGGGCCGTCGTCGGCCGCGACTCCGACTGCGACGTCGTCCTCTCGAGCCGTTCCGTTTCCCGCAGGCACGCCATCGTGGAACGCCGGGGGGAGGGCTGGGTCGTGCGCGACCTCGGGAGCGCGAATGGCCTCTTCGTCGAGGGCAAGCGGGTCTCCGAGGCGTCGCTCGCGCCAGGCGCGTCCCTGCGCTTCGGCGACGTCGAGGCAAGCTTCGCGTCCGGCGCCACGCCCCGCACGCCGAGCGCGGAGCGTCTCGCGCACTCGCTCTCGGTCGCGCCGGCGCGCCGCGCGCGGCCCGTCGCCCTCGCCGTCATCGTGACGCTCTCCGTCGCGGCGCTCGTCGCCGCGACGGTCTGGACCCGCTCCTGCGGCGGCGCCTCGCGCGCGTCCATCCCGGCCGCGGCCCCGGCGCGCGCCTGACGCGCCGGGCGAGGCTCCCTCAGGGTTTCGTCGTCGAGAGCCGGCGCTCCACGCGGAAGCGGCCGTCCCCGGCGGGCGCGAGGAGCAGGAAGTCTCCGCTGTAGCCCGGGGCGAGCGCGGGAGAGCCCTCGAGCCACGCCTGCGCTTCGTGCGAGAGCGCATCCGCCGACAGCATGAGCGTCCCGTCCGCCGCCGCAAGCCCCCTTGCCCTCAGGCTCTCGAGGGTCTTCGCCCAGGCCTCGGCGCCGCCCTTCGGCGCGACGCACAGCAGCCGGTTCAGAGCGTCGACCTCGGTCTTGCCCCGGTACGTGTCGAGATCACCCAACTCGAGGACCGCGCCGCCGCGGCTCCGGCCGACGGCCGGGCCCGTGAAGCCCGGGCGCGCCGGCGGCACGTTCCAGCCGACGTCCGCGAGGTAGGGCGGCAGCCCGCCTCCGCCGATCACGACGGCGTTCCGCACGAGGACGTCGAAGAGCCGGTCGCGCACGTTGAGCGGGATGGCGTCGTACGCCTTCGCGTCGACGTTCGCGACGGACCCGTCCGCGAGGGCGGCGAGCGTCCCGAGGAGCGCGACGAAGTTCAGGCGGACGAGCGCCGCGGACTCCTCGGGTCCGGCCGCCGCGAACCCGCCCGACTCGATCAGGAGCGTCGGCGTCCCCCAGCGCGTCATCGAGTCGCCGAACGCCCGCGCCGTGTACTCCATGTCGTAGCGCGAGACGCGGCCGGGCGTCCACGGCTGGAGGAGGTCGCGCACGAGGACCGCGAGCCGTTTCGTCGTCCGCCGGCCGTCGTTCTCCGTGAACGCCTCGTCGAACGGGACGGCCAGGAGGGCGATCGCGGCCTGGACGCCCGCCGGGCCCGCGAGCGTGTTCGGCCCCTGGTTGTGGAGGTTGTACCCGACGGCCGGCTCCAGTCGGTCGCGCACGGCCTTGAGGAAGCGCCCCTCCGGCGTCTGGAGGCGCAGGGCATCGCGGTTGATGTCGATCCCCTGGGCGTTCGTCCGGCGCGTGCGCTCGGCGCCGTCTGGGTTGAGCATCGGGATCACCGCGAGCGTCAGCTTCGAGAGAAGCGACTGAATTGCGGGCGTCTCGCGCATGGCGCCGAGGTAGTTCAGCACGTCGAGGAGCGCGACCGTCGCCGTCGGCTCGTCGCCGTGCATCTGCGACCACAGGAGGACCGTCGTCGGGCCGGTGCCGGCGAGGAGCAGCGGGATGGGCCTGCCCTCGGACGAGACGCCCTCCTCGGCGACTCGGAAAAGGCCGGGGCGGCGCCCGGCGAGGCGCGCGAGCTCGGCACGGAGGTCCGCGGACTTCAACGCGAAAGGATCGCCCGTGTAAACGCGCGCCGCGGGCCAGGCGTTCCAGAGGGATGCGGACGAAGGGTCCGCCGCGGCGGCGCGACCGGCGGCGAGGACGAGGAGAGCGGCGGCGGACGCGGGCGCACGATGAAACGACATAGGAGGCGGATTGTAGATAATCATCAGCGGGCCATGCCCCTGGAGCCGGGTTCCCGCCTCGGGACGTTCGAAGTCCTCTCGCGTCTCGGCGCGGGAGGCATGGGGGAAGTCTGGCGGGCGCGCGACACGCGCCTCCAGCGCGACGTCGCGATCAAGGTCCTCCCCGAGGCCTTTGCGCAGGATGCCGACCGGCTCCAGCGCTTCACGCGGGAGGCCCACGTCCTCGCCTCCCTGAACCACCCGAACATCGCGGCGATCTACAGCTTCGAGGAGGTCGACGGCCTCAGGTTCCTCGTCCTCGAGCTCGTGTCCGGCGAGACGCTCAAGCAGCGCATCGCGCGCGCGCCCGTCTCCGTGAACGAGGCGATCCGGATCGCCCTCCAGATCGCCGACGCGCTCGAGGCCGCGCACGCCAAGGGCGTCCTCCACCGCGACCTCAAGCCCGCGAACGTCAACGTGACGCCGGAAGGCAAGGTCAAGCTCCTCGACTTCGGCCTCGCGAAGGCCTTCGCCCTCGGGGCGGCCTCGCCCGAAATCTCGCACTCGCCGACGATCGCGGCCGACGCGACGCACCAGGGCGTCGTCCTCGGGACCGCGAGCTACATGAGCCCGGAGCAGGCCCGGAGCCGCACGCTCGATGCGCGTTCGGACCTCTGGGCGTTCGGCTGCGTGCTCTACGAGATGCTCGCGCGCCGCAAGGCGTTCGACGGCGAGACCGTCTCGGACATCCTCGTCGCGATCCTCGACCGGGAGCCCGGCTGGGCCGCGCTGCCTTCCCCGATGCCGGCGCCGCTGCTGGACCTCCTGAAGCGGCTCCTCCAGAAGGATCCCGCGAACCGGCCCGGGAAGGTGCAGGAGACCCGCGCGTTTCTCGAGGCCGCGGCGGGCTCGCGGTCGACGGCCGTCTTCCCCGCGCTGCCCCGCCCGGCCTCGCGGGCGGGACGCCTCGCGGCGACCGCGGGGGCCGTCGCCGTTCTCGCAGGTGGCGCGTACCTCGCCCTGCGCACGCGGCCCGGCGCCGGGGCCCTTCCCAGAGAGAAGTACCTCGCGATCCTCCCGTTCAAGGACCTCTCGGGCCGACCGGAGGGGCAGGTCGTCGTGGACGGCATCGCCGACAGCTTCGGCGCGCGGCTCACGAAGGTGCCGGGGCTGATGGTCATGTCGTCGGGGCGCGGCGGAGGCGGCGTGAGCGACGACGCGGAGATCGCGAGGTTCGCGCGCGAGCGCGGCGCGAACCTCCTCCTGCAGTGCTCGTACCGCAGCCAGGGAGACACCGTACGCCTCACGTACCGCCTCCTGTCCCCGTCGTCGCTCGCAATCCTCGCCGGCGACGAGGTCGAGGGCGCGGCGAGGGACCAGTTCGCCCTCGAGGACCGGCTGTTCGAGAACGTTCTCTCGTCGCTCCGACTCCAGGTCGGACACACGGGCGCGCCCGCCGCCGCGAGCGCGGCCGTCGTCGCGCAGCGCCCGACCGCGGGCGAGCCGTACTTCCGCGCGCTCGGCCTCCTGCAGCGCTACGACGACCCGAAGGCGCTCGCCTCGGCGATCGACGTCCTCTCGGCCATTCCGGGCGGAGAAAGGTCCGCGCTCGTCCAGGCCGCGCTCTCGCGCGGGCTCCTGGAGCGCTACCGCATGGCGAAGGATCCCGAGGACGCGTCGCGGGCCCGCGCGGCGGTCGAGCGCGCGATTGCCCTGGACGACCGTCTCCCCGAGTCGCACCTCGCGCTCGGGCAGCTCCTGCTCCAGACCGGCCGGCCGAAGGACGCGGTGGACGAGATCCGGAAGGCGCTCGAGCGGCAGGCGAGATCGGCCGACGCGACGCTTCTCCTCGGCGACGCGCTCGCGAAGTCGGGCGCGCCGGCCGAAGCCGAGGCCGTCTATCGGGAGGCGATCGCGCTCAACCCCGACTACTGGGCGGGCTACAGCAAGCTCGCCGGCGTCTTCTACCAGCGCGGCGACATGCCGAAGGCGCTCGAGCTCTTCCGGACGGCGGCCGAGAAGTACCCTTCGAGCCCGCGCGTCCACTCCAACGTCGGCGCGGTGCTTCTCCGCCTCGGGCGCGTCGAGGAGGCCGAGGCGGCGTTCCGCTCCGCCGTCGACCTCGCGCCGGACGCGAACGCCTGGTCGAACCTCGGGACGTCGCAGTACCTCGCGCGGCGGTTCACGGACGCCGCCGTGTCGTTCGAGAAGGCCGTGGACCTCGCGCCGCACGAGATGCGCTATCGCGTGTACCTCGCGGATGCGTACTGGTTCGCGCCCGAGCTGAAGGACCGGGCCGCGCTCGCCTACGGCAAAGGCCTCGAGCTCTCCGCGTCCGAGGAGCGCATCCACCCGCTGGGCGCGTCCGAGATCCTCGTGGCCGCGAAAGCCGAGGTGCGGACCGGCCACGCCGCGCAGGCCGCGCAGTCCCTTCAACGCGCCCTCGCCCTCGAGCCCGGGAATCCGACGGTCCTCTTCCGCGCGGCGCTGATCGAGAACGCGCTCGGCCACGGCCCGCAGGCCGTGCGGCTCCTGGAGCAGGCCGTCGGCAAAGGCTTCGCGCCCGCGCAGATCGCCCGGGACCCCGAGCTCTTCAACCTGAAGGACGATCCGGATTATCGGGCCCTCGTCGGCGGCGTCCCACCGGTGGCCGCCGGGAGAGCGGGAACGCCATGAGCGAAGGCCTGGCGGGCGGCCCTACCGCAGGTTCCTGACGGCCGCGCGGAAGGCGCGGCGCGCGTCGTCGGAGTCGATCTCGAGCTCGAGCTTCGTGATCACGTGCGACATGTTCCCCGCGCCCTTCGCGGCCTTCTTCACGAGGATGCGGGCGAGCGGGCCGACGTGCTTCGCGAGCTCGGTTTCGAGGATGTGGAGGTTCGCCTCCGTCACGGAGGGCGCGGTCCCGGCGGCGGCCGGGGCGGCCTGCGCGGGCGCCGGGTGCGCGGCCTGCGGCCCGGGCGGCGGCGCCGTGCGCGGCGCGTTCGAGCCGTGCGGAGGGGACGGCGCAGGCGTCGCGTGCGAAGGAGGAGGCGTGGCCGAGCGGCCCGCGAGGAGGCACTTCGCGCGGAAGGCGTCGCGCGCGGGCCCGGCCGCGACCTGCTCGGCGAGCTCCCCGCACAGCGCTTCGAGCGTCGGCGAGGATTTCGCCGCGCGCCGGACGAGGACGCGCGCCATCGGCCCGACGTCGTTCGCGAGGAGCTCTTCGACGCGGTTGAGCACGCCGGAGTCGAACGCCGGATGGGGCGCGGGCGTCACGGCGGGAGCGCTTCCGGACCGGCCGCGCGGCGCCGTCGGCTCGGGAGTCACGAGCGTCTCGACGGCGGTGGCCCCCGGCTCGGCCGCCTCCGGCATCTCGCCCGTCTGCAGGCGGTAGAGGTCGCGGTCGAGCGCGTCCGCGTCCGCGTAACGCTCGCTTCGGTCCTTCGCCATCATCTTCCGGATCACGCGGCAGAGTCCCTCCGAGAGGCCGGGCACGTACGTCCGCGGGTCGGCGAGCGGCTGGGCGAGGTGCATCGACATCACGAGAGCGCCCGACGTCCCGCGGAACGGCGTGTGCCCCGTCACGAGGTGATAGAGCGTCGCGCCGAGCGAGTAGACGTCCGCGCGCGCGTCGATGTCCCTCAGGCCCTTGATCTGCTCGGGCGAGATGTAATGCGGCGTCCCCACCGCCTGCCCCGTCTGCGTGAGGGCCTGGTCCTCGTCGACGCGCTTGGCGATCCCGAGGTCGACGAGCTTGACCTCGCCCTTGCCCGTGAGCATGAGGTTGTCGGGCTTGATGTCGCGGTGGACGAGGCCCTCGGCGTGGGCGACCGCGAGCGCGCGACAGGCGTGGCGGACGACGAGGATCGCGTCGCGCTCGGTGAAGTGCCCGCGCTTGAGGTAGGCGCCGAGCGAGTGGCCGTCCACGTACTCCATCGCGAGGTAGTACGTCTCGCCTTCCTGGCCGAAGTCGTAGATCTGGACGATGTTCGGGTGGTTCAGGCGGGCCGCGGCTCGTGCCTCCTTGAGGAACCGCTGGACGAAGCCGGCGTCGCCCCCGAACTGCGCCGCGAGCGTCTTGAGCGCGACCGTCCGCTCGAGCGTGAGGTCCCTCGCGCGGTACACGCGCCCCATCCCGCCGGCCCCGAGCTCGGCGAGGATCTCGTAGTCGCCGAAGCGCGTGCCCGGCGCGAGGACGCCGGGCGTCATCGCGGCCCCGTCTCCACGGTCATTCGTCCTCGAGCATCTTGAGGGCCTTGGTGAGGCTGATGCGCATCCGGTTGAACGAGCCGGCGAGAACGGCCACCTCGTCGGAGCCGCGCACGACAACCGCCGGCACGTCGAGGTCGCCCGTCGAGACCCGGTCCGCCATCGAGGAAAGGTTCCGGATCGGCCGGATCACGATGAACCACAGGAGGATGTTCAGGAAGACGAGGATGAAGACGAAGACGCCGACGAGCGTCGCGAGGAGCGTCTGGAACGCCTTCTTCGCCATCGCGACCGGGACCGCCATGGGGACCGAGACGATCTGCGCGCCGACGGTCTCGTTGAGCTTCCAGCCGTAGCCGTTGTTCGTGCCGTAAGCCTTCACGACCGACGCGGGGGCGACCTCCGGCGTCGTGTGGCACGAAAGGCAGCCCGCGTCCGTGATCTTGATCGGCCGCGCGAGGTGGAGCGACCGTCCCAGCGGTCCTTCCCTCTCCCCGATGATCTCCCCGAGCTTGCCGTCCGCCCGGAACGCGTTCACGACGTCGGCCTCCCAGTCGACCGTCCGGTCGCGCGGGTTCGTCGGGTTCAGGGTCGCTTCCTTGTACGTGTACTCGGGGTTGCTCTCCCGGAGGTTGTTGAAGATCTCCGTCGCCGAATACGCCGGGACGGACTGCGGGAGGAATTCGTCCGCGAGCCGCGGGGCGAGGAGCGGCTTGATCTGCTTGTTCGTGTAGCCCCGCGTCGCGAGCGCGGTCTGCATCATGATCCGCGCGTTCTGCACGATCTGGGTCCGGGCGTTCGTCCGGAGGAGCTGGTCCGACAGGTACGCCGCCGGGACGAGCGCCACCGCGAAGACGAGCAGAAGGATCAAGTTGAATTTGACGATCAGCGACATCTTCGGCCTCTTGTGCGACTGATTCTAACCCGCAGGTCGCGGGCCCGAGAGGCGGCCGGGGACGCCGCCGGGGGCGAGCTGCGGCGTCCCTTCTCGTGACAGAATCTCCGGGTCATCCAAAAGGAGGTCACCATGACCACTTTGCGAAGGCTCGGGGTGCTCCTCGTTCTCGCGGTCGCCGGGGCCGCCATCGGCCTTCCGGCAGCCGCCCAGCCGCCGGCCCCGTGCGGCGTCGTTCCCGTGACGATCTCGGTGGTGAACGGCGACGTGAAGGTCTCGCGGGATCCCGTCCCGGTCCGCGTCAACTGCGACACGATCGAGTGGTCCTACGCGGACGGCCAGGCGCTGATCGGAATGAAGAAGAGCGGGAACCCCTTCCCCGACAAGTTCAAGCACGCCGACAAGAAGGTCAAGACGGGAAAGGCGAACAAGGTCGGCAAGTTTCCCTATTGGATCGCGATCCCGTTGCCGGACGGGTCTGCTCTGTACCTCGACCCCGACGTCGACGTCCAACCCTAGCGACGCGACGTCTTCCCGGGTCAGATCCGGCTGGCGATGAAGCGGGCCGTGACGAGGTCCATCGTCTCGATGTGGTTCACGAACCACTGGGGCACGTCGCCGAGAACCCAGGCCCTGAGGCGCGCCGCGTCGCCCGTCGCGGCGAAACGGCGGATCTCGTCGTCGAGCTCGGCGAGGACCCGCACGTGCTCGGCGTGGTGGACCGGGAACGCCGGGAAGCCCGTGCGGCGCATCGCGTCGTCCTCGCGCCCGAAGTGCGCCGCCGTATGGTCGCGCAGCGCCGCGAGGGTCGCGAGGGCGGCGCCGGCGTCGCCCCGCCCCGAGTCGAGCCGGTCGACGGCGTCCGCGACCGCGTTCAGGAGCCGACCCTCCTCGCGGTGGTCGGCGTTCACGAAGTCGAGCGGAACCTGGGGGATGGCGTCGAGATCGACGAGCGGCATGTGAGTCTCCGATGTCGGGGCCGATTATGGCCGCTCGCCGAGGCACGAGGGGAGCCCGCGCGCATCGGGACCCCGCGGTCGTGGTACACCATGAAGCGCAGGGACCGACTCCGAGGGCGTCGAGAAAGGCGGGGGCGATCACGTCCGCTCATCGGCACAGTCATTCCGGGCCGGAGCGCTCTCTGGACGCGAGGCTCTGGCTGGGGGTCGGCCTCAACGTCCTCATCACGGTCGTCGAGATCGTGGGCGGGACCGCGAGCGGGAGCCTCGCCCTCCTCTCGGACGCCCTCCACAACGCGAGCGACGTCGGATCCCTGCTGCTCGCGATCGCGGCCCGGGCCCTCGGCCGCAGAGCCCCGACCGGACGCTTCTCGTACGGGTTCCGCCGGTTCGAGGTCCTCGCGGCGCTCGTCAACGCGGCCGTCCTCGTGGGCCTCGCGGTTCTCATCGGGCGGGAGGCCGTCGGCCGGCTCCGGCATCCCGCCGCCGTCGACGGACACGCGATGCTCGCCGTCGCGCTCGTCGCGTTCGTCGCGAACGCGGCGGCCGTCCTTCTCCTGGGCCGGCACGAGGCGCACGACCTCAACGTGCGGAGCGCGTTCCTCCATCTCCTGCAGGACGCCCTCGCGTCGCTCGTCGTCGTCGTCGCGGCCCTTCTCTCGGGCACGAAGGCCGGGCCCTGGCTCGACCCCGCCGCGTCGCTCCTGATCGGCGTGGCCGTCGTCGTCAGCGCCGGCCGGCTGATCCGGGCGAGCCTCCGGATCCTCATCGAGGCCGCTCCCTCCGGCCTCGACGTCGAGGCGATGGTGTCGGCGCTCGACGAGGCCTTCGCTCCCGCGCACTTCCACCACGTCCACGCCTGGACCGTCGGACCCGGCGAGGTCGTGCTCACGGCCCACGTGAAGCTCGAGTGCGAGAGCCTCGCCGAGGTCGAGAGGCTGCTCGCCTCGATCCGGCTCCTCCTCGCGGAGCGCTGGAACATCCACCACGCGACGCTGGAGCCCGAGTGGGAACACTGCTCCGGGACGGGGACGCCGGACCGCTGGAAGACTCCGGGATGAGCGGGACGGCCGGATGGTGACCCGCGGGGCCGCGCGGGCCCCGGTGAGACGGGCGGCGCTCGCCCTGACCGCGTTCCTCGCGTTTCTCTCCCCGTGGCACTTCCCCGTCTCGAGCGACGGGATGCTCGCGTTCCGGACGGCCGCCGCGCTCGCGTTCGAAGGGACGTTCGCGCTGCCTCCGGTCGGACCGGGCAGCCGGGCGCTCTCGTACATCTTCCTTCCGGCGCCGGGGGGCGGCTCGGTCACGGTCCACGCTCCGATGAGCGCTCTCCTCCGGGCGGCCGTCCTCAGGAGCGCGGTCCTCGTGCCGCCGGGACCGGCGCGCGGCCTCTTCTGCGACCTCGCGATCGACCTCCTCGGGCTCCTCGCCGCCGCGGCCGCGGTCGGCCCCGTCTCGCGGCTCGTGCGGTACGGGGGCGGCTCCCGGCGCGCCGCGCCGTGGATCGCGGCCGCTCTCCTCGGGACGACGTTCCTCGGACCGCTCTTCGTGTCCGATTTCCAGGAGCCGTACGTCGTCCTGCTCGCGGCGCTCTCCCTCGAGCGGGCGCTCCGGGCCCGGCGCCTTCCCGAATCCCGGCGGGCCGCACCGCTCCTCGCCTCGGGCCTCGCGCTCTCGCTCTCGCTCCTCGCGAAGCCGACGTCGTTTCTCCTCCTCCCCGCGCTCGTCCTGGCCGTCGCGTTTCCGCGGGGGCGGCGGCGCCTCGGGCGCGACCTCGGCCTTCTTCTCGCCGGTGCGGCTCCGTTCGCCGCGGTCTTCTTCGGGCTCAACGCGGTCCGCTTCGGGAACGCGCTGGAGCTCGGGTACTCGAACCAGGTTGCGATGTTCGGGCGCCAGCGCGTCGGCCTCGCGTGGACGGCGCTCAGGCTCACGTTCCTCCCGAACCGCGGCGTCGTCTGGTTCGCGCCGCTCGTGCTCCTCTCCTTCTTCGGCCTCGCGCGAGCCGTGATGGGCTTTCGCCGCGTCGAAGCGCTCGTGGCGCTCCTCGCGGCCGGGGCTTTCTTCGGCGCGAACGCGGAGTGGTGGGCCTGGGAGAGCGGCATGGGCTGGGGGCCGCGGCTCCTCGCACCCGCCGTTGTCTGCCTCGCGCCGCTCCTCGCCGCGAAGGGGCGCGGGGAGCGCGCGCTCGCCGCGGGCCTCGCGGCGGCGGGCCTTCTCGTCAACGCGTCGGGCTTCCTCGTCGACGCGGGCCGCGTTTACCAGCTGGCCGTCGCCGCGGCGCCGGCGCCCGTCCCGCTCGGGCCGGTCCCGGCGTTCCACCGGCGGCCGGACGGGGGCCTCGAGGCGCTCCAGCGGCCCCACTACGTGCCGTCCTGGGCGACGTGGCTCCGGGCGCCGGGCGCACTCGTCACTCTCGTGACGCGAGGCGACGGACCCGACGCGGGAGGCCTGCCTTCGGGGACTCCCGCCGACGCCGCCCTCGTCCGCCTCCTCTTCTCCCGGCGAGGGTTCCCGGCGTCGTCCGACACGGGGAAGCTCCTCCTCGACTCGGCCGCGCTGACGGAGGGCGCCGATCCCGGCGCCGCGGTGACGCTCGCGCTCGCGGCCGTCGACACCGGCGGCCCGGCGGTCGAGACGCGCGCCTTCGCGTCGTACCTTCTCCTCCGGGCCGGACGCGACGAGGAGGCCGCGCGGCTCTGCCGGGAAGGCCTCGCGCTCAGCCCGGGGCGCGCGGACCTGCGGCGGAACCTCGCCGTCGCGGAAGCCCGGCTCGCGGCGGCGTGGCGCGGCCGCCCCGGGCCTTAGCTCTCCGGAAGCGGCGTCCCCGCGATCGAGGCGTCGAGGATCTCCACCGGGTGCGCCATCGGGAGCGCCACGCCGCGCTCTCCGAGCAGCCTCCTGATCTGGAGCGTGCAGCCGGGATTCGCGCTCGCGAGGAGATCCGGCTTCACGGACAGCACGTTCTCCGCCTTTCGGCGGCCGATCTCGTCGGACGACTTCGGGGCGACGAGGTTGTAGATCCCCGCGCTCCCGCAGCACTGGTCTGAGTCCGGGATCTCGAGGAGGGTGAGGCCGGGGATCTCCGCGAGGAGCGCGCGGGGCGCGTCCTTGACCTTCTGCGCGTGCGCGAGGTGGCAGGCGTCGTGGTACGCGACGCGCGACGCGACCGGACGGCGCGGCGCGACCCTCGGGACGGACGCGAGGAACTCCGTGACGTCCTTGACCTTCGCCGAGAACGCCGCGGCCCGCGCGGAGAGCGCCGGGTCGTGCGCGAAGAGCCGGCCGTAGTCCTTGAGGCTCGAGCCGCAGCCCGCCGCGTTCACGATGATCGCGTCGAGCCGCTCGCCCTCGAAGGCGTCCATGAGGGCCCTCGCCATCTCCGCCGCCTCCTCCGCGCGGCCCGCGTGGAGCGACAACGCGCCGCAGCAGCCCTGTCCGGCCGGCACGACGACGTCGCAGCCCTCGGCCGCGAGGACGCGAAGCGTCGCCTCGTTCACGTTCCGGAAGAACACGCGCTGGACGCAGCCGGCCACGAGCCCGACCCGGAAGCGCCGGGGAGACGCCGCGGGCGTGAGCGCGGGGAGGCGGGCCGTCAGCGCGCCGCCGTCGACGTCCGGCATGAGCGCCTCGAGCTGCGCGACGCGCCGCGGGAGGAGGCGCAGCGCGCCGCTCCGCCGCACGAGCGCCTGGAGGCCGCTCTTCGCGTAGAGGAACGCGAGGGCCGCGAGCACCTTCAGCCGCCGCGGGTACGGCAGGACGGCGAACAGGAGGCCGCGGTGGAAGTCGTCGAAGACGCCCCGCTCCCAGTGCGTCTCGATGTGCGCGCGGGTCTCCTCGATCAGGACGTCGTACTTCACGCCCGACGGACAGGCGGGGACGCACCCCATGCAGCCGAGGCAGCGGTCGAAGTGCTTCACGACGTCGGCGTCGAGCGCGAGCGTTCCGTCGGCGAGCGCCCGCATGAGGTGGATCCGGCCGCGCGGCGAGTCCGTCTCCACGCCCCAGGACTGGTACGTCGGGCACGCGGGAAGGCAGAACCCGCAGTGCACGCAGTCGTCGAGGAGTCTGCGCATCAGATTCCGCCCACGAAACGCCCCGGGTTGAGCCGGGCTCCGGGGTCGAGCCGGGACTTCAGGGAACGCATGAGCTCGAAGGACGCCGGCGGCGGGCCCCACGGGTCGACGAGCGCGGGCACGCCGTCCGGCGCCTCCTCGAGGACGAGCGAGCCGCCCGCCTCCGCGAGGAAGCTCCGGACCTTCACGATCGCGGCCGCCGCGGCGGCGGCGTCGGAAGGGAATCCGGAGAAAAACGAGATTCCGAGAGTGGGATAGACGGCCAATGCCGCCTCGGAAACGACTTCGCGGAGCGTTGGAAAGACCCTTTCAAAGAATTCTTCGAATGCGGACGGAAGCATGGCGACCTTGGCCCGGAGCGGGCCGGCCGTCCGGACCGCGTCGTGCCGCTCCCAGAACGTGCGTGCCTCCGCTTCGGAAAGGGCGTCGCACGGCGCGGCGTCCTTCGCGACGAGCGCGAGGAGGCGTTCACGCTGCTCGGCGACGCCGGCCTGGAATCCCTCGAAGCGGACCGCGACGTCGAAACGCAGGCCCGCGAGGAGCGCGGCGACGGCGGACGGCTCGAGCTGCGCGTCGCGCATCGCCGCCGCGAGATCCCGCACGCCGCGCGCGGTGCGGGAGCGCGCGACGAGCGTGACGCCGGTCTCCGGCAACGGGTGGAGCCGGAACGTGACCGTCGCGACGAGCCCCAGCGTGCCGAGCGAGCCGATCATCATCTTCGGCAGGTCGAAGCCCGCCACGTTCTTGACGACCTTCCCGCCCCCGCGCGCGACGACCCCGTCGGCGCGCACGAGGGAGACGCCGATCACGAGGTCGCGGAGCGTGCCGTACCGCGCCCGCCGGGGTCCGAACGCGTTCGTCGCGACGAGGCCGCCGATCGTCCGTCTCTCCGGGAGCGGCGGATCCAGCGCAAGGCGCTGTCCGTGCGCGGCGACCGCACGCTGCAGGCCGTCCAGCGTGAGTCCCGCCTCCACGACGACGATCTGGTCGGAGGGCGCGTGCTCGACGATGCGCGCCAGGCCGTCCGTCCGGAGGACGGCGTCGAGCTTCCGCGGAGGCCGGCCCAGCCCGAGAGCCGTCCCGCCGCCGACGAACCCGACGCTCGCGCCGACGCGCGCCTTCTCTTCGAGGACGGCGGCCGCCTCCCCGACGGTGGCGGGAGTGAAGACCTCGTCCGGACGGACGCCGAGGATCGCATCCGCGTCCGTCGCGGGCCGGACGGCGGCCGGAGCGGCGGCGCTCATCCGCGCACTGCCTCGCCCGGACGGCCTCCGACGTCTCCGCAGAGCCGCGGCGTCGGGAAGACCTTCCCGGGATTGAGGCGCCGCTCGGGATCGAACGCGCACCGCAGGCGCTGCATGGTCTCGAGGTCCGCCTCGGCGAACATTTCGCCCATGTAGGCCGCCTTCTCGGCGCCCACCCCGTGCTCGCCGGTGATCGAGCCGCCGTGCCTCAGGCACAGCCTGAGGATCGCGCCGCCGAGGTCCTCGGCGGCCTTCTCCTGGCCCGGCACGCGGGCGTCGTAGAGGACGAGCGGGTGGAGGTTCCCGTCGCCCGCGTGGAAGACGTTCGCGACCCGGAGCCCCGCACGGCTCGAGAGCTCCGCGATCTCGCGGAGCACGTCGGCGATGGTGGAGCGCGGGATCACGCCGTCCTGGACGATGTAGTTCGGGCTGATGCGCCCCACGGCGGCGAACGCGCTCTTGCGCCCCTTCCACATGAGCGCCCGCTCGTTCTCGTCCTTCGGGATCCGGATCTCGAGGGCGCCCGCCGCGCGCGCGAGCTCGACCGAGTGGCGGGACGTGTGCTCGACCTCGGCGAGAGGCCCGTCGACGTCCATGAGGAGCGACGCGCCCACGTCCGGCCAGTCGAGGCCGGTCGCGGCCACGGCCGCCCGCATCGCGAGACGGTCCATCATCTCGATCGCGGCCGGCACGACGCCCGAGGCGATGATCGCCGAGACCGCGTTGCCCGCCTCGTCGGTGGACGGGAAGGTCGCGAAGAACGTGCGCGTCGCCTGCGGCTTGCGGAGGATCCGGAGGACGACCTCCGTCACGATCCCGAGCATTCCCTCGCTTCCGACGAAGACACCGGTCAGGTCGTATCCGGGCGCGTCGGGCGCGGGACCTCCCAGGTCCACGACCGAGCCGTCCGCGAGGACGACGCGAACGCCGAGGACGTGGTTGGCCGTGAAGCCGTACTTCAGGCAGTGGGCCCCGCCCGAGTTCTCCGAGACGTTCCCGCCGATCGTGCACACGCTCTGGGAGGACGGGTCGGGCGCGTAATAGAAGCCCGCGGCGGCGAGGTGCCGGCTCACGTCGAGATTGGCCACGCCCGGCTGGACGCGGAGGAAGCCGTTCTCGAGGTCGACCGCGAGGATCTTCTTCATCCGCGTGAGCGCCACGACGACGCCGCCCGGCACGGGAAGCGCGCCGCCGGAAAGTCCGGTGCCGGCTCCCCGCGCGACGACCGGGAGGCCGTGCTCCTTCGCGAGCTTCACGACGGCCACGACCTCCTCCGTCGACGCGGGCAGGACGACGAGGGGAGGCGTGACGCGGAAGCTCATGAGCCCGTCGCACTCGTACGTGTGGAGGCCGGCGGGGCTCGAGATGCAGTTCTTCGGGCCGACGATCGCGGCCATCCGCGCGAGGACGTCGCCGGAGACCGAGGGGCCGGGCGCGGGGGAGGCGCTCACTGTGGGACGGGATTATGTCTCCCGCCGCAGGGGCCGGCGTCGCCATGGGCCGCGGGAGGAGGTTTCTTCCGTTGACGGCGGCGAAGTGACATGATTCATCCAGATCATCGTGGAATTGCTGCCCCCCGGTTCAGCCTGACCGCAAACGCCAAGCATTCGCCTGCGGAGGTTCGATGTTTCAGCAGAACTACGACCCCATGGGGAACGCCTTTCTCTCCACGATCGTGGCGGCGATCCCGATCCTCGTCCTTCTCTACTTCATCGCGCTGCACCCGCACCGCGACAAGGACGGAAAGAAGCACCTGGGCATCGCCGCGCCCTATGCGGCGTTCTACGGCGTCCTCGCGGCTTTTCTCGTCTCGTGCCTCGCGTTCCACATGCCGGTCGGCTCCGCCATCTCCGCCTTCGCGTACGGCGGCCTCTCGGGCTTCCTCGGAATCATCTGGATCGTCCTCGGGGCGATGTTCCTCTACACGATGACGGTCATCACCGGCCAGTTCGAGATCGTGAAGGAATCCATCATCCACATCTCGTTCGACCGGCGGCTGCAGGTCCTCCTCATCGCGTTCTCCTTCGGCGCGATCATCGAGGGCACGTCCGGCTTCGGAACGCCCGTCGCGATCGCGGGCGCCGTCATGGTGGGCCTCGGGTTCAAGCCGTTCCAGTCCGCCGTCCTGAACCTCCTCGCGAACACGGCGCCCGTGGCCTGGGGAGCGATCGGCACGCCGATCGTCACGCTCGCGGCCGTGAGCGGCCTCGACCAGCTCACGCTCTCCAGGATGGCCGGCCACCAGCTCCCGTTCGTGTCCGTCCTCGTCCCGTTCTGGCTCGTCGCGACGTTCGTGAAGATGGAAGGCGGGACCTGGAAGGAGGCCTTCGAGGTCTGGCCGGGCGTCCTCGTCTCGGGCCTGTCGTTCGCCACGATGCAGTGGTTCGCCTCGGGCTGGGCGCCGACCCACCTGATGACGGACGTCGTCTCCGGCGTCTTCTCCGTCATCTGCACGGCCATCTTCCTCCGGTTCGTCTGGCACCCGAAGACGCGCTTCCTGCTGAAGTCCGAGCGCGAGGCGCTGAAGGTGAATGCCGCGACCGTCGGCGCCGCGCCCCCGGCGGAGTGGAAGTACAAGTACACGGTCGGCCAGACCGTCTACGCCTGGATCCCGTGGACGATCCTCATCGCCTGCTGCGCGCTCTGGGGCCTCCCGAAGAACAAGGCCACGCTGAACAACCTCTTCTCGGACGTGAAGTTCAAGACGACGCTCCTCGGCTCGAACTTCTCGGGGACGCTGTCGCTGCCCGCGTGGCAGATGCCGGACCTGCACAACCAGGTCCAGCGCATGCCGCCGGTCGCCCCGGCGAACGCCAAGCCCGAAGGGGCGGTCTTCGTCATCAACTGGCTCTCGGCCGCCGGAACCGGCGTCTTCGTCGCCGCGCTCCTGTCGGGCCTCGCGCTCAGGATGAACGCCTCGCAGTGGAAGGAGGCCGTCGGGAGGACTCTGAACCGGATGAAGATCCCGGTCCTCGTCATCGGCCAGGTGCTCGGGCTCGGGTTCCTCACGCGCTACGCCGGAACGGACGCCGTCCTCGGCCTGGCGTTCACGGCCGCCGGCGTCATGTACCCCTTCTTCGCGGCTTACCTCGGCTGGCTGGGCGTCTTCCTCACCGGCTCGGACACGGCCTCGAACGCCCTCTTCGGCAGCCTGCAGCGCATCACCGCGCAGCAGCTCCACCTGAACGAGGTCCTGATCGTCGCGACGAACTCGACGGGTGGAGTCATGGGAAAGATGATCGACGCGCAGTCGATCATGGTCGCGTGCGCCGCCTGCTACGAGGACCCGAAGGAACGCTCGCACGCTCTCGGGCCGATCTTCCGGACCGTGTGGTGGCACTCGGTCGCCGGCGCGGCCGTCATCGGGCTCATCGCGCTCCTTCAGGCGTACGTCTTCCCGGGCATGATTCCCGCGCTCCCCATCGGAAAGTGAAACGGAGGAAGAACCTCTACTGCGCCGTGTAGCCGCCGTCGATCACGACCGCCTGCCCCGTGATTCCCCCGGCCCCCTCGCCGGCCAGGAACACGGCGTAGGCGGCCACTTCCTCCGGCGTGAGGAGGCGGCGGATCGGGACGAGCGGGAAGATGACGTCCTCGAGGACGCGGTCCACGGGGACGTCGCGGGTCCGCGCGAGGTCCGCGAGCTGGTTCTTCACGAGGGACGAGTCCACGTAGCCCGGGCAGAGCGCGTTGACCGTGATCCCGTGCGGGGCTCCCTCGAGCGCGGCGACCTTCGTGAGGCCGATGAGGCCGTGCTTGGCGCTGTTATAGGCCGCCTTGCCGGCGAATCCGACGAGCCCGTTGATCGACGCGATGTTGAGGATGCGGCCGTAGCGCCGGCCCTTCATGAGCGGGAAGACCCGCTTCGTCGCGAGGAACGGCGCGATCAGCATCACGCGCAGCATCCATTCGAACGTCTCGGCGGGGAATTCCTCAAGCGCGGCCACGTGCTGCAGCCCCGCGTTGTTGACGAGGACGTCGATCCGCCCCCACGCGGCGAGCGTGGCGTCGAGGGCCGCGGCGAGGTCGGCGTCGCGGGTCACGTCGCAGCGGACCGCGATCGCCTCGCCGCCGGCGCCCCGGATCGCGGCGGCCGCGGCCCCGGCGGCGGCCTCGTCGAGGTCGCCGAGGCAGACGCGCGCGCCCGCGCGGGCGAAGTCGGCGGCGAACTGCAGGCCGAGTCCCGCGGCGCCGCCCGTCACGAACGCGACGCGGTCTTGCAGGCTCCTCTCCATCTCCCCTCCCCGCGCCTCAGAACGAGCGCTTCACGAGCGCGAGGATCTCCCCCACGATGCCGCGCCGGAAGGCGAGCACGCAGGCCATGAAGACGCCTCCGGTGATGACGGTGACCCACGAGCCCGCGCTCGCGAGGTAGTTCTCGAGGCCGACGACGAGGAGCGCGCCCACGGACGGCCCGAAGGGCGTGCCCATGCCGCCGAGAAGCGTCATGAGGATCACGGCGCCCGACCGGTGCCAGTGGACGTCCGAGAGCGTCGCCGACTGGAACACGAGCGCCTTGAGGGAACCGGCCGTCCCGGAGAGCCCGGCCGAGATCACGAACGCGAGCAGCTTGTAGCGGTCTACGTCGTAGCCGAGGGACAGCGCGCGCGGCTCGTTCTCGCGGATCGCGCGCAGCACCTGCCCGAACGGCGAATGGATCGTCCGCCAGACGACCCAGAAGCCCGCGAGGAAGACGCCGTAGACGAAGTAGTACATCGGGAGGTTGCCCGAGAGCCCGACGAGGCCGAGGAGCTTGCCGCGGGGAATCCCCTGCAGGCCGTCTTCGCCGCCGGTCCACGGCATCTGGAGGACGAGGAAGTAGACCATCTGCGCGAAGCCCAGCGTGATCATCGCGAAGTAGATCCCGGAGCGACGGATCGCGAGGGCGCCGAACAGGAGACCGAGGAGCGCCGCGACGGCGGTGCCCGCGAGAACCCCGATCTCGACGGGCAGCCCCCAGAGCTTCACGGACAGGCCCGTCACGTACGCCGCGGCCCCGAGGAACGCGGCGTGCCCGAAGGAGAGGAGCCCCGTGTAGCCGAGGAGGAGGTTGAACGCGCTCGCGAAGAGGGCGAGGCACAGGACGTTCATCGCGAGGACCGGATAGACGAGGAAGGGCGCCAGGACGCCCAGGAGGACGAGGAGGGCGTAGCCCCAGGCCGCGAGCGCCGCCCGGCGGCTCATCGCGTCCGCCCGAAGAGGCCCGCCGGCCTCACGAGGAGCACGAAGGCCATCACGACGAAGACGGAGACGTCCGAGGCCGGCGCGTAGAGGAACTTCGTGAGCCCCTCGACGAGGCCGAGCCCGAGGCCCGTCACGATCGAGCCGAGGATCGACCCCATGCCTCCGATCACGACCACGGCGAAGACGACGATGATGACGCTCGAGCCCATGAGCGGCGTCACCTGGTAGATCGGCGCCGCCATCACGCCGGCGAACGCCGCGAGCGCGACCCCGTAGCCGTACGTGAGGCTGAACATGAGCGGCACGTTCACGCCGAGACCCTGGAGGAGGGCGGGATTCTCCGTGCCGGCCCTGAGGTACGCGCCGAGGCGCGTCTTCTCGATGACGAACCAGCTGCCGAAACAGACGACGAGCGAGACGAGGACCACCCACGCCCGGTACCGGGGCAGGAACATGAACCCGAGGTTCGCCCCGCCCTGGAGCAGCTCGGGCACCGGATAGGAGTTTCCCGAGATCCCGAACGCGTTCTGGAACAGGCCCTCGACGACGAGCGCGAGACCGAACGTGAGGAGGAGCCCGTAGAGCGGGTCGAGACCGTAGAGGCGCTTCAGGCAGAGGCGTTCGAAGACGACGCCGAGGAGGCCCACGAGGATCGGCGTCAGGACCAGGGCCCACCAGTAGCCGACGCCGAGGTAGCGCAGGCCCATCCACGCGACGAAGGCGCCCAGCGTGTACTGGGCGCCGTGCGCGAAGTTCACGACGTTCAGGAGACCGAAGATGATCGCGAGCCCGAGGCTCAGGAGCGCGTAGAACGACCCGTTGATGAGGCCGATGAGGAGCTGGCCGCTCAGGACCTGGAGCATGCGGGCCCGCCGCCTCCCGCTACTTCTTGACGAGCGGGCAGCTCGTGTCGGGCGGCTGGAAGGCGTCCGCCGCCGGGATCGTCTTGACGATCCTGTAGTAGTCCCACGGGTACTTCGACTCCTCGGGCGACTTCACCTGCGCGAGGTACATGTCGTGCCGGTGCAGGCCGTCGGCCCCGATCCGCCCGTTGTGGGCGAAGAAGTCGTTCACGGGCATCTCGCGCATCTTCGCCATGACCTTGTCCGCGTCGTCCGTGCCCGCGGCCTTCACCGCCTCGAGGTAGTGCGTGAGCTCCGAGTAGACGCCCGCCTGCACCATCGTCGGCATCCTCTTCGTGCGCTCGAAGAACCTCTTCGACCACGCGCGGCTCGCCTCGTCGCGGTCCCAGTAGAACGCCGTCGTCAGGTACATCCCCTTCGCGGTCGCGAGCCCGAGGCTGTGGATGTCCGACAGGAAGACGAGGAGCCCGGCGAGGCTCTGCTTCTTCGTGAGGCCGAACTCGTTCGCCTGCTTGATCGAGTTGACCGTGTCGGCACCGGCGTTCGCGAGGCCGACGATCGCCGCGCCGGAGCCCTGCGCCTGGAGCAGGTAGGAGGAGAAGTCGGTCGTGGGGAACGGGGCCTTGACGTCGCCCAGGACCTTGCCGCCCGCCGCCTCGACGACCTTCGCGGTGTCCGCCTCCAGCGACTTCCCGAAGACGTAGTCCGCGGTGATGAAGAACCAGGTCTTGCCGCCCTGCTGGACGACCGCGCGGCCCGTGCCCGCCGCCATCGCGTACGTGTTGTACGTGTAGTGGACGTTGTATGCCGTGCACTTGTCACCCTCGATCGGCGTCGAGCCCGGGCCCGAGAGGAGCGTGATCCTCTTCTTCTCGGCGGCGACCGGCATCACGGCGAGCGCCGTCGAGCTCGTGACGAGGTCGGCGATGACGTCGACCTGCTGCTCGTCGAACCACCGGCGGGCGGTCGACGAGGCGATGTCGGCCTTGTTCTGGTGGTCGGCGCTGATGAGGACGATCGGCTTGCCGAGAACCTTGCCGCCGAAGTCCTCGACCGCCATCCGGGCGGCGGCGACCGAGCCCGGGCCCGCGAGGTCCGAGTAGGCGCCCGTCATGTCGGTCAGCACGCCGACCTTCACGACCCCGTCCGAGAGCTGCGCGGCCGCGGGCGCCGCGGCGCCGAGAGCCAGAGCGAGGGCCCGTGCGAGTGTCCGGTTGATGCGTTCCATCGTTCCTCCCTTTCGTGGTCGGTCGGGGGCGTTCAGACGCCCAGAAATCTGTGGAGCGACTCCATGCTGGTCTCGACCCGGTCTTTCGGGACGACGTCGACGATGCGACCGTGCTCGAGGAGGTAGTGGCGGTCCGCGAGCGCGGCGACGAAGCGGAAGTTCTGCTCGACGAGGATCATCGTGAAGCCGCCGTCCTTGAGCGCCCGCACCGCGCGGCCGAGCGCCTTCACGATCACGGGGGCGAGCCCCTCCGTGATCTCGTCGAGGAGGAGGAGCCGCGCGCCGACGCGCAGGATCCGCGCCATCGCGAGCATCTGCTGCTCGCCGCCGGAGAGGCTCCCCCCCGGGCTCGCGCGACGCTCCCGGAGGTTCGGGAAGAGGCCGTAGATCTCCTCGACCGTCATGCCGCCCGAGCCGACCTTCGGCAGGAGCGTCAGGTTCTCGTGCGCCGAGAGGCTCGCGAAGATGCCCCGCTCCTCGGGACAGTACCCGATGCCGAGGCGGACGACGCGGTGCGGCGGCAGGCCGATCGTCTCGCGCCCGTTCATCATGACCGAGCCGGTCCGGCGCGGCACGAGGCCGAGGACGGACTTGAGCGTCGTCGAGCGCCCCGAGCCGTTGCGGCCGAGCAGCGTCACGACCTCGCCCTTCCCCACCTGGACGTCGATCCCGTGGAGGACGTGCGACTCGCCGTAGAACGCGTGCAGGTCCGTGACCCGGAGGAGCTCGTGCCGGGGCTCAAAGGCGCTCGTCACGCCTCGGCTCCGATGTATGCCTCGAGAACGGCCGGGTCGCGGGACACGTCGGCGTACGGCCCCTCGGCGAGCACGCGCCCGCGCGCGAGGACCGTGATCGTGTCGGAGAGGTCGGCGACCACCGAGAGGTTGTGCTCCACCATCAGGACCGTGCGGCCCGCGGAGAGCCTCCGGATGAGCGCGACGACGCGGCCGACGTCCTCGCGGCCCATGCCCTGCGTCGGCTCGTCGAGGAGCATCAGGACGGGCTCGAGGGCCAGCGTCGTCGCGAGCTCGAGCGCCCGCTTTCGCCCGTACGAGAGCTCGATCGCGCCCGACCGCGCGTGCGCGGCGAGGTCGACGGCTTCGAGGAGCTCCATCGCCCGCGCGTCGAGCGCCTCGAGGCTCCGCTCGGAGCGCCAGAAGTGGAAGGACGTCCCGACCTTCCGCTGGAGGGCGACCCGGACGTTCTCGAGGACGGTGAGGTGCGGGAACACCGCCGAGATCTGGAACGAGCGGACGAGCCCCCGGCGCGCGACGTCCGCGGGACGCAGGTGCGTCACGTCCTCTCCCTCGAACACGATCGCACCGGACGTCGCGGGGAGGAACCGCGTTAACAGGTTGAAGACGGTCGTCTTGCCCGCGCCGTTCGGGCCGATGAGGGCGTGGATGGCGCCGCGGCGGACGCGCAGGTCGACCGCGTCGACCGCGACGAAGCCCTGGAAGTCCTTCGTCAGTCCTCGCGTTTCGAGGATCGCCTCACCGTTCATTGCACGCCTCGTCGAGCGCCCCCGCTCCCGGACCCGCGACGACCGCCACGCGTCCGGGGATGCTACATCCCCGATAGAATTCCAGCACGCTCCCCGGTCACGAAAGGAAGGCTCCATGCCCCGAGCCGCGACGCCGGCCGCACTTTCCTCCCCCGCTGCGGCCGTCCTCGCCGTCGCGCTCGTCGTCGCGGCCTGCGGGTGCCGCGGCAGGAGCGCGCAGGCGCCGTCGCCCGGCCCGCGCTTCGAGGACGTGGCGACGAAAGCGGGGATCGGGTTCCGGTACACGTTCGGGGACCTCACGTACGACAACATTCTCGAGTCGAGCGGGTCGGGCGTCGCCATCTTCGACTACGACGGCGACGGGAAGATGGACATCCTCTTCCTGAACGGCCGGTACCTGGAGGGCGTGAGCGACCCGAACGGGCGCGCCTTCGCGAACGCGCGGAACGCGCTCTACCGCAACAACGGGGACGGCACGTTCACCGACGTCACGGCGAAGGCCGGCGTCGGCGGGAGCCGCTGGACGATGGCGGCCACGATCGCAGACCTCGACGGGGACGGCCTCGAGGACATCTTCCTGTCGAACTACGGCCCGAACACGTTTCTCCACAACAACGGGGACGGGACGTACTCGGACTTCACCGACAAGGTCGGCCTCGGCGGGCCCGCGACGTTGAACGGATTCGTGAAGTGGAGCGTCGGCGCCGCCGCATTCGACGCGGACGGCGACGGGACGCTCGAGCTTCTCGTCGCGAACTTCCTCGCCTTCGACCCGGCCTACCGGAGTCCCGGCTCGCCGGACCGGATGCCCGCGCCCGCGGAATACCGGGGCCAGGCGTCGATCCTCTACAAGCGCGGCCCGGACGGGCGGTTCGTCGACGTGACGGAGACGTCGGGGCTGCACTTTCCCGAGAGCAAGGCGATGGGCGTGACGGTCTGGGACGCCGACGGGGACGGGCGCCCCGACGTCTTCCAGGCGAACGACCACCAGCCGAACTTCCTCTTCCGGAACCTCGGCCGGGGAGTCTTCGAGGACATCGCCGCCGCGGCCGGCGTCGCCGTGAACCTCGACGGCGTCGGGACCGGCCACATGCACGCCTCTCTCGGCGACGTCGACGGCGACGGCCTCCTCGACGTCTTCGTGACGGACCTGAGCTACCAGAGCCTCTACCGCGCGATCGGCCCGGGCCGCTTCGAGGACGTCACCGAGAAGAGCGGGGTGAGGAGGCTGATGGACGGGGCCGAGTCGTGGGGCGGCGGCCTCTACGACCTCGACAACGACGGCGCCGTCGACATCTTCGCGGCGAACGGCGGCGCCGACACGCTCGTCCTGAAGAAGCCCACGCTCCTCGTGAACGACGGCGCAGGGCATTTCTCCGACGCGTCGGCCGGCGCGGGGGACTACTTCCAGGGCAGGCGCTCGGGACGCGGCGTGGCGTTCGGCGATTTCGACGACGACGGGCGCATCGACATCGTCGTCTCCCACGTCGACCTGAAGGGGTCGCCCGCGCTCCTCCGAAACGTGACCGCGAACGGGAACCACTGGCTGGGCGTCGCCCTGAAGCCGACGCGCAGCCCGTCGGAGCCCGCGGGTGCTCTCGTCAAGGCGACCGCCGGAGGGAAGACGCAGGTCCGCGTCTACCAGCGGGCGCAGTCGTACCTCTCGCAGAACGACCCGAGGCTCCACTTCGGCCTCGGGAAGCGGGCGAAGGTCGATGCGCTCGAGATCCGCTGGCCGAGCGGCACGGTTCAGACCCTGCGCGACGTGCCGGCGGACCGTTACGTGACGGTCACGGAGCCGCGGGGACCGGACTGACGAGCGCGCGGCGGAGCACGGCCTCCGACTCCGCCCGGGCGACGATCGACGCGAGCTCGTCCGGGTCGACGCCCTGCTCGCCGTCGCACTTCACGCGACCCCTGTCGGCGCCGGCCTCCACGACCTCGATCAGGAGGCCGTCGACGCCCATCGACAGCGCCGCGGCCGAGAGGTCGGGGACGAGGCCGGCGTGCCCGGCGGCGTGCGACGGGTCGACGATCACCGGGAACGGCGTCAGCCGCCGGAGCTCGTGGACGGCGGCGACGTCGAGCGTCGCGCGGTCGTACGCGCCGTTCGCGAACGTCCGGATTCCGCGCTCGCAGAAGATGATCTCGAGGCTGCCCCCGAGGGCCACGTACTCGGCGGCGTACACCCACTCGTCGAGCGTGGCGCCGAAGCCCCTCTTGAGGAGCACGGGCTTGCCGGTCCGGCCCACCTCGGTGAGGAGCGGGAAGTTCTGCATGCTGCGCGATCCGATCTGGATGACGTCCGCGAACGAGGCGACGAGGTCCACGAGGCGCGGGTCGAGGACCTCGGTGACGATCGGGAGGCCCGTCTCGGCGCGCGCCTCGGCGAGGATCTCGAGGCCTTCCTTCCCCATCCCCTGGAACGAATAGGGGCTCGTCCTCGGCTTGAAGGCGCCGCCGCGGAGCATGCGGGCTCCGGCCGCCTTGCACGCCCGGGCGATCGAGAGCGTCTGCTCGCGGCTCTCGACCGTGCACGGGCCCGCGATCACGACCGGCAGGTTCCCTCCGACCGCGACGCCCGCCACGGTCACGCTGCGCGTGCGGGGCGGCGACCCGTACTCGGGATGGGAAGAGCGGGTGACTCTCAGGGAAGGAAGAGCGGGGATCATCGACGTGATCTCCTCAACCGCGGACCAGGCGTCCGTCGCGGTAGCGAAGGACCTGAATGGAAACGAGCCGGTTCCCGTTCCGGTCGAAGGCGAGCACTCCCGTCGCTCCCGGGACGCTCTCCGCGGGCGGGAAGGCGCGGCGCGCGCCCTCGGCGCCTTCCTTCTTCAGGGCGTCGAACAGGAGCTTCGCCGCGTCGTGCGCGATCGCGGCCGCCGGGCCCGGGTCGGTTCCGAAGAGCCTCCGGTAACGCGACGTGAACGCGGCCGCCGCCGCTCCGCCTCCGGGCGCGACGGCGGGCACGAGCAGCCCCTCCGCGGAAGGGCCCGCCTCCGCCGCGAAGGCCGGCGCGGCGAGACGCATCGGTCCTGCGAGGATTCCGGTGAACCCCGCCGCGCGCAGCGACCGGACGAGGCGGCCGGCCGGGAGGGCCTCGAGCCAGACGAGGACCGCGTCGGGGCGAACCGAGGAGACGACGTCCGCGAGGGCCGCGCCGGCGATACGGCCGTCCGTCTCGACCGTCCGCACGATCGAACGCTTTCCCGTCGCCGCGGCGGAGGAGGACACGAGGTCATGCGCGGCCTCGCGCCCGGCGCGCCCCGGCGGCACGAAAACGAGCCACCGAAAGGCCGCCGTCCCCTCGAAGAGGGCCCGCGCTTCGTCGCGCGTCGACGGGGCGACGCGGATCATCCAGGGAATCGACGCGCGCGTCACCGACGCGTCGGGGCAGAGAGAGGCGACCGGCACCGCCGTCTTTCCGGAAACCTGGAGCACGAGGTGCGAGGCCGCTCCCGACGGCGGGGCGATGAGCGCCGCCGCACCGTCGTCCATCACGAGGAGCGCCGCCTCGGACGCGTCGCTTCCCCACGCCCCGGTCTTTCCCCTCACGGCCACGCGCACGCGCGGGCCGGGGCCTTCGTTCGCCTCCTCGGCCGCGGCGAGCGCCCCCTGCCGGATGCCGACGGCCTCCGGCTCGTCCGGCGGAAGGAGGAGGCCGACGACGAGCGGCGCGCCGTCCGCCGCGCGCGCCGGCGCCGCGCCCGACAGGAGGGCGGCGGCCGCGAAGACGGAGCACGCGGAACGGATCAAGGCGTCACTTCGTTCCCGCCGCATTCGTCTCGAACGCGAAGGCGTTTCCCTTCACCCGCACGAGCGTCAGGGGAGCCAGGTTGTTGAAGGTCGGGTCGAAGACCATCCTGCCGGTCACGCCGTCGTACGTCCGGACGGCCGCGACGGCGTCGCGGATCCGGAAACGGTTCGGCCCCCCGGTCCGGATCGCCCCGAGGAGGATGCGCGTCCCGTCGTACGCGTACGCCGCGAACGCGTCGGGCTCGGTGCCGGTGCGCTTCCGGAACCTCTCGACGAACCCCGTCCACGCCCCGTCCGTCCGCGTGGGGTCGAACGGGTACGTGATCGTCATCCCCTCGGCCGCGCCGCCCGCCGCCGCGAGGAACGCGGGGCCGTACACCCGCTCGGGGCCATAGAGCGGCGCCGTGACGCCGGCCCTGCGAAGGGCGGCGGCCGCGCGCCCGGCGTCCTCCGGCTCTCCCCAGAGGACCACGGCGTCGGGCCCCGCCGCCTTGATGCGGGCCACCTGCGTGTCGAACGCCTGCGCGCCGGGCAGGAAGCGCATCTCCTGGAGCACGGGGTGGCCGAGGCGGCGGACGGAGTCGACGAACGTCTTCACGCCGACGCGCCCGTTCCGGTCGTTCGTCCGGAGGAGGGCGATGCGCTTGTGGCCGTTCTCGTTCACGACGAGCTCCGCGAGGCGGTAGCCGTGCTGGCGGTCGTCCGGCCACGTGCGCATCAGCCACGGGATGAACGTCTCGGTGACCGTCTGGTCGCACGAGCCCGTGTTCACCATGAGGATCTCGGCCTTCAGCGCGACCCGGAGCGCCACGTGCGTCGCGGTCGAGTCGATGGACCCGACGACCGCGAGACACTCGTCGGTGAACGCGAGGTCGACGAGGATATTCGCCGCGCTTCCCCACAGGGGCGAGTCCTCGCGCACGACCAGCTCGAACGGGAGTTCGCCCGGCCTCGCGGAGGCGTTCGCCTCGTCGATCGCCATCTCCACGCTCCGCCGCATCATGGCGCCGCGGGCCGCGTCCCCCGAGGCCGGCGACGGCGCGAGGAGACCCACGCGGAGGGTCTTCAGCCCGGGCGGGTCGGGATAATCCCGGCCGGGCCCGTAGAACGGCAGCGGTTCCGTGAAGTACTTCTGGTACGGCTCCACGCGCCGGTACGGGACGAGCTCCTCGGGCGCGTTCGCGTAACGCGGCGGCCACGGGGCCGGAGCGTTCGGCGCGGCCGCCGGGTCGGCCGCCGCGGCGCGCGGCGACGGCGCAAGGAGAAGCGCGAGAAGAACGAGCGGCGCCGTCTTCATCGTCAGCCTCGGCGCTGCTCCAGGATCGCGTGCGCCTCGATCTCCACGAGGAGGTCGCTCCGGCACAGGCGCACCTGGATGCCCGTGGAGGCCGGGAGCGGGTCGAGGCCGAGGGCCTGGAAGAACTCCGTCCGGATGTCGTTGAAGTCGGCGTAGTCGCGCTCGATGTCCCTGAGGTAGCACGTGCACCTCACGACGTCGTGCCACGTGGCCAGCTCGCTCTCGAGGAGCTGCGTCAGGTTCCGGTACGTGCGCCAGCACTGCGCCCGGAAGTTGCCGGGATGGAGCGTCTCTCCGTCCGCTCCGACGCTCGCGGTCCCGCTCAGGAAGAGGTGCGTCACGCCGCCCTCGAGCTCCACGCGCAGGCCGCGGGAGAACGAGACGGACTGCGGGTAGTCGGGCGCCTCGTTCAGGACGTGCGGAGCGCGGATCGCGCGCTTTGTCACGACCTTCCGGCCGAGCCTGGGGAGCACGTCGATGAGGCCGCGCGGCGCCGGCGCGTCCGGCGGAAGGCCCAGGGCCCGCCGCTCGGCCTGCTCGGCCTCGGAGTACCGGGAATCCGCCTGGACCGGCGTCTCGAAGTAGGTCGCTTTCGTCATTTCGAGGCTCCTTGCGTGGCCGCCCTGTGCGCGGCGGCGGGCGGGTCGCTCTTTCCGGCGAGGATCCCGCGCGTGAGGCCGTGGGAGGTGGCGAACCACACCTCGTTCGCGGTGATCGAGGCTCCGAGGATGAAGTCGTTGGACATCGCGGTCGCCGTCCGGCGTTTCTCCGGCGGCGCGCCGGGGCGTGTGATCTCGAGCGTCCCGCCGCCCCCCTCGGCGTTCTTGTACGTCGCCCAGCTCGTCCCGTCCGTCACGGTCAGGCCCCGGTCGGTGCAGATCCAGGCGACGCGGCCCCTCGCGGCGATGAAGTTGACGAAGTTCGAGACGAGCGGGGTCTTCTTCTCGAGGTAGCTCTTCCAGCGCGTCCCGTCGTAACGGGCGACGCCGAAGTAGCTGGCCTGCCAGAGGAGCCCGTCCTCCCACGTGACCCACGACGAGATGTCGCTGATCGGCCCGTCGTCGGGCGCGAGGTCCAGCTCGAACTCCCCGTCCGGGTCCCGGTACTCCTTCCACGTCCCGCGCGCGAGATCCTGCTCCACGACGCCGCCCGCCCATACGCCGACGTACACCTTTCCCGGGCTGAACGTGACCGCGTACGCCCACGGCTCGTGCATCAAGGTGTTCGTCGCGTCGAAGAGGCTCCAGCTCCCGGTCTTCGAGTCCCGCCGTCCCACGCCTGCCGCGGTGGCGACCCAGAGCGCGTCCGTCCCGACGGCGACGCTGTAGACGACGTTGTTCGGGAGCCCGCTGCTCGTCTGCGTGAAGGCCTCGACCTTTCCGGCGCTGATCCGGTTGAGGCCCCGCAGGGTCCCGGCCCAGAGGTCCCCCGTCGCCGGGTCGACGGCGAGCGACGTGACGACGCTGTGCGAGAGCCCCTGCTCCGTGCCGATGACGCGGAACGTCTTCCCCTCGAGGACCGCGAGACCCTTCGTCGTCCCGACCCAGACCTTCCCGTTGTCGGCCAGGACGCAGTGCACCTTCCACGCGGGGAGCCCCTGCTCGGGCCCGAAGTGCTCGAACCGCTCGATGAGCGGGAACGGAAGCGCGGCGGCGGGTGTCGCGTTCCGCGCCGTCAGGCGTCCCGTCGGGACGAGCACGGCGGCGGCGCAGGCCAGGACCACGGCGGCGGCGGAATTCCTCGTCATCTCAAAGCCTCTTGAGGTACTCGATCAGGTCGTTGAGCTGGATCTTGTTCATGTAGTTCGTGACCCCGTGCGTGTCCTTTGCGTTGTAGACCGTCCAGATCTCCTCCAGCGTCGCCGCGCGGCCGTCGTGAAGGAACGGGGCGGACGCGGCGACCCCGAGAAGGTGCGGCGTGTCGAAGAGGCCGGTGTCGTCGAGCGGCCCCTTCGTCCCGACGTCGGCAGGGAGGTGGTCCGTGTACAGCGGCGGGCGATGGCACGTGGAGCATCTCGAGCCGTACGGGATCTCGCGTCCGTCGGTCGTCTTCGTCGCGAAGAAGATCTCGCGGCCCCGCTTCTGCGCCTCCGTCCACGCTCCGGACGACGCCGTGCGGCTCGGCGGCAGGGAGAAGATGAACGCGTCGAGGTCGTCGAGGTCCTTCTCGCCGAACGGGTCCGAGCGCGTCAGCACCTTGGCGAACCGGGGCCCGCACTGGACCCTCAGCGACGGGTTCAGCCCGGTCCACTTGAACGGCTCCGTCCCCGCGAGCCCCTGCAGGTTCCGGTTGTCGACGACGTTGCGGCCCACGCCGTCGATGTCGAAGTCGTACGCGAGACCGTCCACGTGCCCGTCCGGATGGCACGAGCGGCAGGAGAACTGTCCCTGGAACGTCGTCGCGGCGCGGGCGAAGACCCGCTCGCCCCTCCGGATCGGGTCGCCGCTTCCGCCGTCGCCGAGGAGAACGCGCCCGGCGGCCTGGAGCGTCCCCGTGTCGATCGCGAGGACGGAGTCCTGCAGGCGCTCGGCGACCCAGAGCGTGCCGCCGTCCGGGCTCAGCGCGACCTGGCGGGGATTGATCCCCGTGGGGATGCGGGTCACGACGTACTCGGGCGAGAGCTGCAGGTCGTCGATCGCACCGCCGCGCGCGTCGTCGCCGGCCGTCTCCAGCCAGCGCGAGAGCCGCACGAGGTCCACGACCGTCACGACGTTGGCGCCCGAGGACGCGATGAAGGCGCGTTTCCCGGACGGCTCGACGGCGATCCCCGACGGGTCGGCGAAGTAGGCGTTCGCCTCGTCGAGCGGAAGCTCGACGACGGCGCCGCTCGCGAGATCGCAGACCGCGACGCCGCTCGAGACCACCCATCCCTGCGCCGCGTGCGTGATCGGGACGAGGTTGCGGACCTTCAGGATCGGTGCCAGCGCCCAGGGCCGCCCCGGCACCGCGCAGATGCCTTCCGACAGGTGGCCCGACTCGAGCCTCTCGCGCGAGACGACCCGCACGACCGCCGGGTCGACGACGGTCACTTCCGCGGCCGGGACCTCGTCCCCGCGCGAAATTCCGGCCATCCGGCCCACGACCAGCGCCTTGCCGCCGTCGGACGAGAGCGCGACGGCATAAGGGTCGCGTCCGGCGGCGAGCAGCCCGAGGCTCGCGAGCGGCGACGCGGAGAGGACGCTCACGTCGTCCGAGCCAGAGTTCGCGACGACGAGGCGGCCCGCTCCCGCTCCCGGGACGAAGACGATCCCGACGGGAGCGGTCCCGACCGGCGCCGTCGCGACTTCCTTCAGCGTCACCGTGTCGAGAGCCGCCACGCGGTCGCCGCTCCGGCACGTGACGTAGAGGCGCTCGCCCGACGCGTCCAGCGCGAGACCCGTCGGCTCCCCCGGCACCTTCGATCTCCGGAGGACGAGACGCGTCGCGGTGTCGACCTCGGCGACCTCGTCCAGGTCGTCGAGCGCGACGAAGAGGCGCTTGCCGTCCGGGGACACGGCGAGACCGCCCGGCGCCGCATGGTGCGGGCGGGGTTTCGCCCAGGGGAGCTCCGCCAGCGTCTTCGGCCCCCCGTGGCACGTCCCGCAGCTCTTCACTCCGGCCAGGTCCTTCCTGCCGGACATCCTCAGCATGTGGGCCCGCGCGCCCGTGCGCAGGCCCGCCGCGAGGAGGACGCCGCCCGCGGCGGCGACGGCGATCGTCTTCGCGTTCACCGTCAGGAGCTCTTTCCGGGTTTCGCGGGGCCGGCGAGACCGACCGCAACGGGCGGCTCCTTCACCGCGAGCGGCCGCCGGTTCCGCGGCGCGAGGCCGTGCGGCTCGTGGCAGCCGATGCAGCCCCGGTTCTCTCCCGGCCGGACCCAGACCGAGGGCGCGAGCCGGCGGACGACGGCGCCCGCTGCATCGAGCGCCTCGAAGCCGAGCGCCACGTCGGACGGGACCTCGGCCATGAACGAGCCGTCCGCGTGCACCGGGACTTCTCCGAGCGCCCGCGCCGTCCCGCCGTCCCCTGCGGCGAGGATGCGGACCCGGACCGCGTGGGTCCGCGGCTCGACCGTCGTGTGGTCCGCGTCGATGCAGAAGATCACGCCGCTCTTCTTCGCGGCGTTGACGGTGGAGATCCTTCCCATCGGCTTCTTCCGGGGCGCTGCCGGGACCGACTCCGCTTCGTCCCACGCGGGGTCGTGAAAAGCGGGCGGCGCCACCGGCGCGAGCTTCTGCCGGCTCATCCACGGCCGGGACGCGAGGACCGCCTCGTCGACCGCGGCTCGCGAGGAGCCGGGCGAGAGCGAGACGAAGGCGATGCGCCCGTCGGGAAGCTCCCGGGGATGTCCGATCTCGCCGGGGCCGTCGTGCTGGCACGCGTACGGGCTGACGCCGGTGCCGTCGTTGTAGACGGTGAAGAGCGAGACGCGCGGCGGCGACGAATCCGGCGGCGTCGCGGAGACGAAGAGGATCCGGCCGTCCTGGAGGACCGTCGGATCGGCCGCCGATGCCGTGCCCCACGTGAGCCGCTTCGGAGCCGTGCTTCCCGGCGCCAGCGCCCAGAGCGCCGAGGGAGTCTTCGGGAACCACCCGTCCCCGGGACCCGGAACCGGCGACGCGAAGACGACGCTCCCGTCCGCGAGGAGAGCCGGGCCCGCGGCGCCGCCCGGCATCGACGTGAGCGCGCGCGGCTCTCCGCCGCCCAGTGCGACCTCCCAGACCTGCCACGCGTCGCCCGGCGCGCGTCTTCCCGCGAAGAGGGCGCGCAAGCCGTCGGGCGTCACGACGGGCTCGCCCGCGGCGGCGAAGTCCTTCGAGAGGACGCGCACGTTCGCCGGACCGAGCGGAGGGAGCGCGAGGACCACGCGGCTGCCCGGCGGGATGCGCGCGTCGAGCGCGCTCCGCGGGCGGGCGGGCGCGGCGGGAAAGGCCGGTCTCTGCGCGATGACGAGGCTGCCCGCGGGCGGAGCGTTCTGCCGTCCCCGGCATGCCGGCGTTCCGAGGAGGCAGGCGCCCGCGAGCGCGAGAGCAAAGCCGCGCTTCAACGTCTCTCTCCCGGTTCCTTCACTTTCAGGATCTGCCCGGGCCGGACGTTCGCGAGGCGCTGGCCAAGGCCGCTGGGCCACGCGATCTCGATCGAGTCGACGACCGTGGCCTTGCCGAGCCCGACGTGGAGGCGCCGGTCGCCCTGGAAAAGGTACGTCGTCGGGCAGCGGGCCTCGGCGCGGACCGTGCGCCCGCCGGCCTTCAGCGTCACCTTCGCCCCGAACCCGTCGCGGTTGGACTTCGTCCCCTCGAGGTCGAGCGTGATCCACGCGTTGCCCGACGCGTCGCGGTTTCGAAGAAGGACGGGCCGGTCGGCGATGTTCGTCGTCAGGAGGTCCATCCGGCCGTCGTTGTCGAAATCGAAGACCGTGGCGCCGCGCCCCCGGAACTTCGTCCGGAAGAACGCGCCGCCCTTCGGCGAGGCGTCCTTGAACGCGCCCGTCCCGTCGCCCTCGAAGAGGAGCGCCTCCCAGCCGTTCAGGTAGTGGAGGTCCCCGTTCACGATGAAGACGTCGAGGTTCCCGTCGTTGTCGAAGTCGACGAAGCTCCCGCCCCAGGACGCGTACTGCGCCTTCATCGGCCCGATACCCGACGCCATGATCCGGTCGTCGAAGAGGCCGCCGGGCGCTCCGACATAGAGAGACCCGTAGCCGATGGAGGTGACGAGGAGGTCCGGCAGGCCGTCGCCGTTCACGTCCCCGATCGCCGCGCCCATGGACGCGGCCGCGTCCCCGTCCTGGCTGAACGCCACGCCCGTCTCGACGGCCGCGTCCCGGAAGTGCCCCTGGCCGTCGTTCAGGAGGAGCTGGTTCGGCGACGCGTCGTTCGTGACGTAGAGGTCCTGGAAGCCGTCGCCGTTCGCGTCGAACACCGCGACGCCCATCCCGCGGCTGTTCGGAAGTTTCACCCCCGCCTTCTCGCTCACGTCCTCGAACGTGCCGTCTCCCCGGTTGCGGTACAGGACATTGAACTCCGCCTTGTAGGCGAGCGGGCCCGGGTAGCCGTCCGGGCCGTAGTGGAGCTTGTAGGCCGGGTCGTACGCGAGGTAGTTGACGACGAAGAGGTCGAGGAAGCCGTCCTTGTCGTAGTCGAGGAACGTCGCCGCGACGCTCGTCCCCGTCCGGGAGAGCCCGGCCTTCGCCGTGACGTCCTCGAACGTCCCGTCTCCGCGGTTCCGGTAGAGGATGCTCTTCCCGGCGTTCACGACGAAGAGGTCGACGCGGCCGTCGTTGTCGTAGTCGGCCGCCACCGCCATCACGCCGTAACCCGCGCCCTCGACGCCCGCTTTCTTCGTCACGTCCTCGAACGTCCCGTCGCCGCGGTTGCGGTAGAGACGGTTCGGGAGGCGCGCGGCGCCGTCGGGCGCCGGCGACAGCGCCGGGTCGGGTCCGGAGTTGACGAGGTAGACGTCGAGAAGGCCGTCCCCGTCGTAGTCGAAGACGACGCCGCCGGCTCCCACCGACTCGACGATGTTCGTGAGCCCGCCGCTCGCGAGCTGGTGGACGAAGTCGATCCCCGCCCTGGCCGTCACGTCCTCGAAGAGGTCGCCCGGCCCCGCCACGACCGGCGGCGAGGCCGGGAGCGTCGGGCGGGCGGCCGCGGCGCCGCTTCCGGGCATCCGGCGGCACGCGCCGGCCGCGAGGGCGAGCGCGAACACGGCGCACGGGACGAACGCCCGGCGACCAGCCGCGAAGATGCGACGGAGACTCAAATCTAACTTCCCAAATTGTCCACCAGACTTATACCACCGGGCGGCACACGGCCCCGGAGCCTCGCGGGCCCCGCGCGCGACCGGCGCACCCGGGCGTCGCGCGGGCTACGCGCCCGTCTTGCCGACCCGCTTCGGCCAGGGCCCGTTTCACCCGGTCGGCCGTCATCGGCATCTCGAGGAGCCGGGCGCCAGTCGCGTCGAAGATGGCGTTCGCGACGGCCGCACCCACCGGGACGAGGGCCGGCTCGCCGCCGCCCTGCGGCGTCAGCGCGTCGTTCTTCACGAGGACGGTCTCGAGCCGGGGCATTCCGGAGAACCGGGGCAGCTCGTAGGTGTCGAAGTTCTTCGTGAGGATCCGGCCGCCGTCGAAGCGCACCTCCTCCGACAGCGTGTACCCGAGGCCCATCATGAGGCAGCCTTCGATCTGCATCGTCGCGCCGTCGGGGTTGATCACGACGCCCATGTCCTGCGCGCAGACGATCCTCTCGACCGTCACGTGTCCGGTCGCCGCGTCGACGCTCACCCCGGCCATCAGGGCCACGTACGTCCCGGCGTCGATCCCGCAGGCGACGCCGACGCCGCGCCGGCTCGGGGGGACGCCTTTCTTCCAGCCGAACTTCGCGGCGGCCGTCTCGAGCACGCGACGCATCCTCTTGTCGGACATGTTTTCCAGCCGAAACTGCACGGGGTCGACCCCGGCTTTCGCCGCCATCGTGTCCAGGTGCGATTCGCGCGCGAAGACGTTGAGGTTCGCGCCCGGCGCACGCCACGGGCCGGTCGCGAAGAGGTGCATCTTCGGCGTGTCGCTGCCCCATCGCCCGTACGTCCGGAGGAGGTTGTTCGGGACGTCGTAGAACTGCTCGGCGCCGCGCGACCCGGCCGCCCAGACCTGCGTGTCCCACAGGGAGATCCGGCCCGCGCCGTCGAGGCCGGACCGGATCTTCACGACGGCCGCAGGGCGGAACGCGTCGAAGAAGAACTCCTCGGCGCGGCTCCAGCACACCTGGACGGGTTTCCCGGTCGCCTTCGCGAGCTTCGCGGCCTCGATCGCCTGCTGGCCGCCGCCGCTCTTGCCGCCGAAGCCGCCCCCCACGAACGGGGTGATGACGCGGACGTTCTCCTTGGCGAACCCGATCGCCTGCGCGATCGCCTGCTGGTTCGGGAACGGGGTCTGCGTCGAGACCCAGACCGTCATCGTCCCGCCTTCGAGGCGCGCCAGGGCCGTGTGCGTCTCGATCGCGGCGTGCGCGCCGTACCCGTTCACGTACTGTCCCTCGAAGAGCTCGGCGGAGGCCTTCTCTCCCTCCGCGAGGCTCCCCTTCCTCTCGTGCTCTTCTCCCTCGCCCGGGACCGAGAGGAGATGCGCGAAGACGGTCCTGTCGTCGAAGGCCGGCTTCGGGACGTCCCAGTCGGACTTCACGATGCCGAGCGCCTTCTCCGCGGTCTCGGGATCGGACGCCAGCGCGGCGACCATTCCGCCCTCGTTCACGACGACGGCTCCCGGGACGCGCGACGCGGCGGACACGTCGACGCTCTTCAGCGCGGCGCCGTGGGCCGGCGGGCGGAGGACCTTCGCGTAGAGCATCCCGGGCAGGCGGACGTCGCCGGCATAGATGGCCTTGCCCGTCACCTTCGCGCGCGCGTCGCGGCGCTTCTCGGGCCTGCCCATCACGCGGAACTCGGAGACGGACTTCAGGACCGCCTTCCCCTCCAGCTTGCGGACGATCTTCTGGCCGTTCGCGAGCCGGCCGTACGTGACGCGGACCTTCGGGTCCGCCGCCGCGAAGACGGCCCCGTCCTCGGCGCGAAGCGCGTCCGCCGGCGTCTTCAGGCGCTCGGAGGCGAGCGCGATCAGGACGGCCCTCGCTTCCGCGGCGGCCGCGCGCAGGGCCGGGCCGAAGAACCGGGTCGACATCGAGCCGTACGTCCCGTTGTCGAACGGACAGAGAGCCGTGTCGCCCATGACCATGTCGATCGAGTCCAGGGACACCGCGAGCTCGTCGGCCGCCATCTGCGCGAGAGAGGTGACGACGCCCTGCCCCATCTCGATCTTCCCGGAGTAGACCGTGACCCGGCCGTCGCCCGCGATCCTGAGGTACGCGTTGAAGTCGGTCGGGGTGCCGCGCGTGCGGGTTTCCTGCCCCACGAGGTCCGAAAGGTCGGCGTTGAACAGGACGACGATCCCGCCGCCGACGAGGCGAATGAAGCGCCGGCGGCTGAAGGACGCCTCCGCGGGGGACGGCGGCGTCACGAGGGGCGCCGGGCCGCCGCTCACGACGGGGCTCCCGTGCGCGTGGCCGCGCGTTCGATCGCCTCGACGATCCGGTGGTGGGCGGCGCAACGGCAGAGGTTGTCGTTCATCTCCGTCGTGATCTGGGTCCGCGTGGGCTTCGGCGTCTTCAGGAGCAGCGCGTATGCGTTCATGATCATTCCCGGCGTGCAGAAGCCGCACTGCAGTCCGCCCGTGTCCGCGAAGGCCTCCTGGAGGGGATGGAGCCTGCCGTCCTTCTCCAGGCCCTCGATCGTCGTGACGTCCTTGCCGCGCACGGCCCTCACGGGCAGCACGCACGCGCGGACCGCGTCCTTGCCGACGACGACCGTGCACGCGCCGCAGTGGCTCTCGCCGCATCCGAACTTGGTCCCCGTGAGGCCGAGGTCGGTCCGCAGCACCCAGAGGAGCGCGCGGTCGCCGTCGACGTCCAGCCGGACGGGCTTGCCGTTGAGCCGGAACGAGATGGAGTCCGTCATGGGATTCCTCCCTGCACGCGGGGCGTAACATGAAATCGGCCGGTCGGCAACGACGCAGGGGAAGGAGCGGCAATGACGGAAAAGAAGGACGGGATGGCGGCGCCCGGGGCGGCTCCGCTCCGGTTGCTGAGCTTCTCGCCGAAGGGCGGGGGCGCGATCCGGGTCGGAGCCCTCACGAAGTCGGGGCGCGTCGTCGACGTCGGCACGGCCGCGGCGGCGCGGAAGACGACGCTCGTGTTCGACGCCGGGGACATGGTGTCCCTCATCGCGTCGGGCGAGGCCGGGCTCGCGCAGGTACGCGCCCTCGTGGCGGAGGCGGGCGACCGCGGCGCGGCGCTCGACGACGTCCGGCTGGCGGCCCCGATCCCGGTCCCGGCCCGCAACGTCTACGCCGTCGGCTGGAACTACGCCGAGCACTTCGAGGAAGGCAAGTCCCTCCGCGACACGGGCCAGACCCTCCCCGAGCACCCGGTCTTCTTCACGAAGGGGACGCACGCGGTGAACGGCCCCTACGACCCGATCCCGTTCGACCCTGCGGTCTCGACGATGATCGACTGGGAATGCGAGCTGGCCGTCATCGTCGGAAAGCGCGGGAAGAACATCCCCGAGGCCCGGGCGATGGACCACGTCTTCGGCTTCACCGTCATCAACGACACGAGCGCCCGCGACGTCCAGCAGAAGAAGCACGGCGGCCAGTGGTTCAAGGGAAAGAGCCTCGACGGGCACGCGCCGCTCGGACCGTGGATCGTCACCGCGGGCGGCTTCGCGCACGACGACCTCCGCATCACCACGCGCGTGAACGGCGTCGTCAAGCAGGACGCCTCGACCCGGCAGATGTATTTCAAGGTGCCGCGCATCCTCGCGGAGCTGTCCCTCGGGATGACGCTCGAGCCGGGCGACATCATCGCGACCGGAACGCCTCCCGGCATCGGCCACGCGCGAAAACCGCCGGAATACCTGAAGCCCGGCGACGTCATGGAAACGGAGATCGCCGGCATCGGCGTGCTCCGGAACGTCCTCGCGGCCGTCTGAGCCCCGAGTGCGCGACAATCCCCCGTCAAAAGGGGGAGAACGCCATGCGTAAACTCGTTTCCGCGGCTCTCGCGGCGATTGCCGTCTTCGTCCCGGCTTCCGTCCTCGCGCAGACGATCAGGATCGGAGCGCCCCAGCCGATCACGGGTCCCGACGCCCCGTTCGGCGACAAGTTCAAGAAGGCCTACTCGATGGCGGTCGAGGAGATCAACGCGGCCGGCGGCGTCAACGGCCGCAAGCTGGAGGTCCTCCTCGAGGACCACCAGGCCAAGAACCAGCTCGCGGCCACCGTCGCGGAGAAGCTCATCACGGAGGACAAGGTGCTCGTGATGACCGGAGGGCGCGGGTCCGGCCAGGCGATGGAGATCGCATCCGTCTGCCAGCGGCTGAAGACGCCGTACCTCATCGACCACCCGTCGGCGGACATGATCACGGCCAAGGGGTTCGAGTGGGTGTTCCGCAACAACCCGACCGGGTCGATCTACCCGGCGGCGTTCTCGGACTTCATCGCGAACTTCCCGGGCGCGATGCCGAAGTCGGCGGCCGTCGTGTACGACAACACGCTGTTCGGGAAGACCATCGGCGGGGCGGTGATCAAGATCCTGAAGTCGAAGAACGTCGCCGTCGTGGCCGACGAGGCCTACCCGGTGAACACGCTCGACTTCAAGCCGACGATGACGAAGGTGAAAGCGACGAATCCGGACTTCGTTCTGCTCGTGGCCGTGGCCACCACCGACGCCATCCTTCTCACGCGGCACGCGAAGGAGATGGGCCTCACGCCGCGCGCCTTCGTGGGTTTCGGCGGCGGCTTCGGCGTCGCCGATTTCGCCTCCCAGCTCGGCCCCCTCGCCGAGAACGTCTTCTCCTCGGCCGCCTGGTCCGGAAATCCCAACGACCCGAAGACGAAGGCCTTCTACGAGAAGTTCCACACCAAGTACGGCATCTGGCCTCACGAGCACGAGGTGGAGGGGTATTCCGCGATCTACATCATCGCGGACGCCCTGAAGAGGGCGAAGCTGACCGGGAACCTCGACGCGGACCGTGAGGCGATCCGGACGGCGCTTCTCGCCACGGACATGACCACGGTCTTCGGCAAGGTGAAGTTCGGCAACTGGACCGGCCCCATGGGCGACGCCTACACGAACCAGAACGTCAACTCGCCGGGGCAGTCGGTCATGGCGCAGTGGCGCGGCGGCCAGCTCCTGAACGTCTGGCCGAAGGCCTTCGCCGAGACGGCCCTCGTCTTCCCCGAGCCCGTCAAGAAGTAGCGGCGGCCGCCGGGGCATGGAGACATTCGCGCAGAGCCTCGCGAGCGGGGTTCTGACGGGAGCCCTCTACGCGATGATCGGCATCGGGCTCACCGTGGTCTTCGGGGTGATGCGCATCATCAACCTCGCCCACGGAGAGATGGTGATGCTCGGGATGTTCGGGGCCTACTGGGGCCAGAGGCTCTGGAAGCTGGACCCGTTCGTGTCGCTCCTCGTCTGGGCCCCTCTCATGTTCGTGGCCGGGGTGCTCCTCTACCGTTTCCTCCTCCGCAAGATCATTCCGGGCGGGGAGCTGAACACGCTCCTCTACACCGCCGGCCTCTCGCTCCTCGTCGCGAACGTCGCCCTCTTCGCGTGGACCGGCGACTACCGGACGATCTCCCTCTCCTACGGGATCACGCCGATCCGGCCGTTCGGGATCGCGATCGCGGTCCCGCTCGCCGTCGCGTTCGTCCTCGCGATCCTCATCACGGCGGCGCTCGGCCTGTTTCTCGCGCGGACCGACCTCGGGCGCGCCGTCCGCGCGACGAGCCAGAGCCCGGAAGCGGCGGTCCTGATGGGCATCGACACGGAACGCGTCGCGATGGTCACGTTCGGCCTCGGGACCGCCCTCGCCGGCGCCGCCGGGATCCTGCTCGCACCCTCCCTCTACCTCTACCCGACGGTCGGCGAGCTGCTCATCGTCAAGTGCTTCGTCATCGTCGTCCTCGGCGGGCTCGGCTCGGTCCCCGGCGCGATCGCGGGAGGGATCCTCCTCGGCGTCGCCGAGTCCCTCGGCGCCGTCTACGTTTCCGGCGCCTACAAGGACGGAATCGGCTTCGTCCTCTTCCTCGCCGTCCTCCTCTACCGGCCGTCGGGCCTGTTCGGAGCCGGGAAGTGACGCGCCGGCTCCTCCCCGCGCTCCTCGGCGCGGCCGTCCTCGTGGCCGTCCCCTTCGCGGTGAAAAACTCGTTCTTCCTCCACGTCTGCATCCTCATCCTGATGTGGACCGTGCTCGGAGCGGCGTGGAACGTCCTCGGCGGGTTCGCGGGCCAGGTTTCGTTCGGACACGCCGCGCTCTTCGCGGTCGGCGCCTACACCACGATCATCCTGTACCTGAAGGGCGGGCTCGCGCCCTGGTGGGGAATCCCCCTCGGCGGCCTCGCCGCGGCGCTCGTCTCGCTCCCGATCGGCCTCCTCTGCTTCCGGCTGCGCGGCCCGTACTTCTCGCTCGCGACGCTCGCCGTCGCCGAGATCGTCAAGCTCGTCGCGCTGAACTGGGAGTCGGTCACGGCGGGGTCCGTCGGCTATCTCATCACGACGCTTCCTCCGCTCCGCCTCTTCGGGCGGAGCGTGAACTGGGAGGCCAAGACGCCCTTCTACGCGGCCGCGGCGGCCCTCGCGGTCGTCGCCCTCCTCCTGACCGCGTGGCTGCGCGGCTCGAGGCTCGGCGCGTACCTCGTCGCGATCCGCGAGAACGAGGACGCGGCCGAGGCGGTGGGGATCGACACGGTCCGCGCCAAGGTCGTCACGCTCGCGCTCTCCGCGTTCCTCGCCGGGATGGGCGGCGGGTTCTACGCGTTCTACTTCCGGTACGTCGACCCCGACGCCGTCGCCGGCATCCCGCTCTCGATGGAGATGGTCTTCATCGCGGTCGTGGGCGGCCTCGGGACCGTGGGCGGCCCGCTGATCGGCGCCGTCTTCCTCACCGCGGTGGCCGAGCTCATGCGCGCGCGCTTCGCGGCGGGCCACCTCGTCTTCTACGGCCTCTTCATGATGCTCGTGATCCGGTTCATGCCGGACGGGATCTGGGGCCGCGCGCGAAGGCTCGGGGCCCGCGCCGTGGCGGAGGCCTGACGTGGCGCTCCTCGACGTCCGCGGACTCACCCGCCATTTCGGCGGCGTCTCCGCCGTCTCGGATCTCAGCTTCTCGGTGAGCGAAGGCGAGATCCTCGGGCTCATCGGGCCGAACGGCGCCGGGAAGACGACGGTCTTCAACCTCGTCTCCGGCGCCCTCCGCCCCCACGCCGGCGCGATCCTCCTCGACGGGAGGAGCGTCGTCGGGATGCGTCCCCACGCGGTGGCGCGGCGGGGGATCGCGCGGACGTTCCAGATCGTCAAGCCCTTCCCCGGACTCTCCGTGCGCGAGAACGTGACGCTCGCGGCGTTCCTCCGCCACCCGTCGCGGCGCGACGCCGAGGAAGCTGCCGCCGGGGTGCTCGAGAGGGTCGGTCTCGCGGGACTCGCGGCCGAGATCGCGAGCCGCCTCACGCTCATGGACCAGAAACGCCTCGAGATGGCCAAGGCGCTGGCGACCGCGCCGCGCCTCCTGCTCCTCGACGAGCCGATGGGCGGCCTGAACGCCACGGAGGTCGACGCGGCGTCCCTCCTCGTGGAGCGGATCCGCGCGTCCGGCGTGACGGTCGTCCTCGTGGAGCACGTCATGAAGGCGATCATGCGCATCAGCGACCGCGTGGTCGTGATCAACCAGGGCGAGAAGATCGCCGAGGGGCCGCCGGCGCAGGTCGTCGCCGAGCCCGCGGTGCTCGCGGCCTACTTCGGCAAGCGGGTGGCGTGATGCTGCACGTCGAGGGCCTGAAAGTGCGCTACGGGCAGGTCACCGCGCTGTGGGACGTCGGCTTCGACGTCGCGCGCGGCGAGACGGTCGCCCTCGTCGGCGCGAACGGGGCCGGGAAGACGACGACGCTGAAGACGATCTCCGGCCTCCTCAAACCCGAATCCGGGACGGTCCGCCTCGACGGGGACCCGCTCGAAAGCCGCTCCACGATGGAGATCGTCGCGCGCGGCGTGGTCCACGTGCCCGAGGGGCGGAAGCTCTTCCCCGAGATGACGGTGCGCGACAACCTCCTCGTCGGAGGCTTCCACGCCTCCGCGCGGCCCCGCCAGGCCGAGCGCCTGGAGCAGGTGTTCGCGATCTTCCCGAGGCTCCGCGAGCGGCAGCGCCAGACCGCCGGGACGCTCTCGGGCGGCGAGCAGCAGATGGTCGCGATCGGCCGCGGGCTGATGGCGGGCCCGCAGATTCTGATGCTCGACGAGCCGAGCCTCGGCCTCGCGCCGCTTCTCGTGGAGGAGATGTTCCGCGTCGTGGAGGACATCAACCGCCAGGGAGTCACGGTGCTTCTCGTGGAGCAGAACACCGAGCACGCGCTCCGGATCGCCCATCGGGGCTTCGTCCTCGAGTCGGGCCGTGTCGTCCTCTCCGGGACCGGCGCCGAGCTGCTCGGGAACCAGCGCGTGCGCGAGGCCTATCTCGGCCTCTGACGCGCGCCGCTCCGGCTCCGTATACTTTCCGGCTTGGACACGGACGAGCTGAACAGGCTGATTCGCGCGCTGAACCGGGGGGAGGAAGAGCCGCGAAAACCGGCCGAGCCCGAGCTGGAGCTGGTTCGCCCGGACGAGGCGGCGCCGGCTCTCGAGCCCTCAGCCGGGTCTCTCGACGCCTCGAGGGACGGCCTTCCCCACGCGCTCGGGAACCTTCTCTCCGAGACGGTGCGTCTCGGCGCGACCGACCTTCTCCTCGTGCCCGGCGCCCCGCCGGTCGTGCGCGTCAACGGATCGCTCGAGAGGGCGGGCGAAGGCGAGCGCCTCTCCGCCCAGGACGCGTTCGACCTCCTTGCGCCCTCGCTCTCGGCGGACCGGCGCCGCCGTTACCTCGAAGCGGGCTCCGTCGACCTTTCGCTCCGCGTCTCCGGCCTCGGCCGTTTCCGCGTGAACCTCCACCGCACGCGGCGGGGCTCGGCCGCGGCGCTCCGTGTCCTGCCGAAGCGGATCCCGCCTCTCTCGGAGCTCGGCCTGCCGGAGATGCTCTACGACCTGACGAAGTCCGCGCGAGGGCTCGTCCTCGTCACGGGTCCGACGGGATCCGGGAAGACGACGACGCTCGCCGCGCTGATCGACCGGATGAACCGCACGGAGAAGCGCCACATCGTGACGATCGAGGACCCCGTGGAATACGAGCACGCGCACGGGCGCTCGCTCGTGGAGCAGGTCGAGGTCGGCGTGGACGCCCCGAGCTTCGCCGCCGCGCTCGTCTCGGCGCTCCGCCAGAACCCGGACGTGATCCTCGTCGGGGAGATGCGCGACCTCGAGACGACGCGCGCGGCGGTGACGGCCGCCCAGACCGGCCACCTGGTCCTCACGACGCTCCACACGAACGACGTGCCGCAGACGATCAACCGCATCCTCGACATCTTCCCGGCCGAGCAGCAGGGGCAGGTCCGGCAGCAGCTCTCGCTCGCGCTCTCGGCCGTCGTCTGCCAGCAGCTCGTCCCGAGGAAGGGCGGCCCCGGCCGCGCGCTCGCCCTCGAGATCGCCGTGGCGACGGATTCGCTGCGTGCCCACGTCCGGCGCGGTTCGTTCCATCAGATCCACCAGGAGATGACGCTCGGGAAGAGGTTCGGGATGGTGACGATGGAGGAGTCACTGTCCGCGCTCGTGCAGGCGGGGACCATCTCCGAGGCGGACGCCCGCCTCCGCGCGTCGCACCCGGAGGTCCTCGGTCCCGACCGCTGACGGTTCAGGGAAACCGGTAGGCGAACGCGTTGATGTTCATTCCCGCGCCCACGGATGCGAAGAGGACGACGTCGCCGGACCGCAGCTCGTGGCCCTCCAGCCTCCCCTTCACGATCAGGTCGAGCAGCGTGGGAAGCGTTGCGACCGAACTGTTCCCGAGCCAGGAGATCGTCATCGGCAGGACGCCGGCCGGCGGCTCCTTCTCGCCGTACAGCTCGTAGAAGGCGCGGAGGATCGCGTCGTCCATCTTCCCGTTCGCCTGGTGGAGGAGAACCTTGCGGACGGACTCCACGGGCAGGCAGGCCTTCTCGAGGCATTCCTTCATCGCGCCCGCCACCGTCTGGACGGCGTACTTGTAGAGCTTCCGGCCTTCCATCTTCAGGAAGAGCGCCCCGAGGAACGCGGAACGCCGGTTCGAGGGCCCCATGAAGAGCATCCCGCCGTGCACGAGCGTGTCGGACCGCGCCGTATGCGCGAGGATCCCGGCATGGTGCGGGAACTGGCGCGCCTCGAGGACGACGGCGCCGGCGCCGTCCGCGTAGATGAGGCTGTCGCGGTCGTGCGGGTCGGAGACGCGCGAGAGGGTCTCCGCGCCGATCACCATCACGCGCTTCGCGTCGCCGGCGCGGATCATCGCGTCGGCCTGGGTCACGCCGAGGATCCATCCCGGGCAGCCGAAGATCACGTCCCACGCGACGGTTCGCGGCGCCGCGATCCGCAGCTTGGCCTTCACGCGGGAGGCGATCGAGGGCACCAGGTCCGGAACGTGCGTCCCGGCGCGCACGTCCCCGAAGTTGTGCGCCACGATGAGGGCGTCGAGGGACTCCGGATCGACGCCGGAGGACTCGAACGCGTCGCGCGCCGCCGCGGCCGCGATGTCGGACGTGACGAGGCCGTCCGAGACCCTCCGGCGCTCGCGGATCCCGGTGATCGCCTCGAACCGCTCGAGGATCTCCCGGTTGTCCTTCGCGATCCTCGACCCGTCCGCGTCGTGGAACTCGTGCCCGAGGAACGCCTCGTTGGGCACGCGCACGGGCGGGAGGAAGCTGCCGGTCGCGGCGATGACCGAGCGCGGGACGTGCATCCCGTAAAGATAGCTCACGCTCCGGTTCGTCTCCAACGAGCGCGGGTTCGTGGCTTCAGGAGGCCGGCTCGCCACGGGGCGCGAGGTCCGGCGCCGGCCGTCCCAGCGCGTAGCCCTGACCGTATTCGACGCCGAGCTCCGCGAGCGTCTTCACGGAATCCAGGTTCTCCACGCACTCGGCGATCGTCTCTTTCCCGAGCGTGTGGGCGACCGTGTCGATCGCCCTCACGAGCGCGCGGGCGGCCGGGTCGGTCTCGACTCCCCGGATGAACGAACCGTCGATCTTCACGTAGTCGGCCGGCAGGCTCTGGAGATAGGAGAAGGACGAGAACCCGATCCCGAAATCGTCGAGCGCGAAGCGACACCCGAGAACCTTCAGGCGGCGCATCCACTCGCGCGCGACGACGATGTCCTTCACTGCCGCGGTCTCGGTGATCTCGAAGGCGAGGCGTCCGGCCGGCAGCCCGGTCGCGGTCACGCGTTCCTCGATTCGCGAGAGGAGCGACTCGTGCCCGAGGCTCGTGCCCGACAGGTTGACGAAGATCTCCACGCCGGGCCGCTTCACGAGCAGCTCGATGACGCGGTCCACGACGAAGCCGTCGATGGAAGGCATCAGGCCGAACCTCTCCGCCGCCGGGAGGAACACGTCCGGCGTGACCAGATCGTCCGGCCCCTCCCGGAGGCGGAGGAGAGCCTCGAAGTGGGTCGACCGGCCCGACCCGAGGTGGACGATCGGCTGATAGTGGAGGACGAACCGGTCTTCCCGGAGCGCTTCCTTGATCCGCGACGCCCAGCGGCTGGCCTCCGAGAGCGGAGAGGCGGCGCCCGCCGCGCTCTCGATGACCATGACCCGGTTGCGGCCCCTCTCCTTGGCCGTGTAGAGCGCCGTGTCGGCGACGGCCATGAGGGACGCCGCGTCCGCCGAGCCGTCCACGGGGACGACCCCGACGCTGACCCCGAGGTCGAAGGCGCGGTCGCCGACGTAGAACCGGTGCTCGTCGACGGACCTCCGGAGCCGTTCCGCCGTGATCCTCGCCTCTTCCAGCGTCACGCCTTCCAGCAGCACGGCGAACTCGTCGCCCCCGAAGCGCGCGACCTCGTCGCCGGGACGCACGAGCGCCACGATGAGGCGGGCGAGCTCGACGAGCACGCGGTCGCCGGCAGGATGCCCGAGCGCGTCGTTGACGATCTTGAAGTTGTCGAGGTCGAGGAGGAGGAGCGACGAGGGCGAACCGCGCCGCGCGCGAGACACCGTGCGCGCGAGCGATTCCTCGAACGCGTGGCGGTTCGAAAGGTCCGTGAGAGGGTCGTGCAGCGCGAGGTGCCGGATCTTCTCCTCGTTCTGCCGGCGGGCGGTGACGTCCTGCTTGATCGAGATGAAGTGGCGGATCTCCCCGTCCGCCGATTTCACCGGGGTGATCGTCTGGTCCTCGACGTAGACCGTGCCGTCCTTGCGCCGGTTGTGGAGCTCGCCGCGCCAGACGTTTCCGGCCACGATCGCCTCCCAGAGCTTCTCGTAGTAGTACGGAGCCTGGATGTCGGACTTCAGGATCCGGGGCGTCTCCCCGATGACCTCGTCCCTCCGCCATCCCGTGAGGTCGGTGAACGCGGGGTTGACCCACTCGATCCGGCCCTCGCGGTCCGTGATGAGGACGGCGTTGGCCGCCGCTTCGAGCGCGGCGGTCTGGAGCTCGATCCTCTCGTGCTGCTCGGCCTCGACGAGGGCGAGGGCCGCCTGGTCGGCGAAGCGGCCGAGGAGGCGGGTCGTCTCCGGGCCGTAGAGGTTCGGCCGATCCGAGTAGCTCGAGAGGACGCCGAGCACCGAATCCCCGACGACGAGCGGGATCGACAGGCCCGACCCGAGATGGAACTTCCGGACGCCGTCCTGCCAGGCGGCGACCCTCTCGTCCGACTTCGTCTCGATGACCGCCGGCCGGCCCGACCGGATGGCCTCGCCGCTCGGGCCCTGTCCCTCGGGCGTTCCGTCCCACCGGAACCGGTTCTGCCGGACGAAGTCCGCGGCCGGCCCCGCGACGGCCCGCTGGCGGATCGAGCCGTCGGGCTCCTTGATCCCGATCCACACGACGCCGAACCCGAAGCGGCCCGCCACCTCGTCGCAGATGAACTGGAGGATCCGTTCGATCGGCTCGCGGCGGAGGATCCTCCGTTCCGTCTCGTGCAGGACCCCGAGGACCGCCTCGGCTCTCTTCCGGGCCGTCACGTCGCGCGACCCGAGGACGAAGCCCTGCACCCGCCCGTCGGCGCCGCGCAGGACGTTCGAGACGGTCTCGATCCAGAGGTACCGGCCGTCCCGCGCGCGATAGCGGTACTCCGCCGACCCCGAGGTGCCCGTCGCCGCCGCGCGCGCGAGCTTCGCGCGCAACCCCTCGCGGTCTTCGGGATGGACGAGGTCGAGGGCGTTCGCCCGGAGGAGCTCTCCGGACGTCCAGCCCGTGACGAGCTCGTGCGACGGGCTGACGAACTGGAACCGCCCCGCGAGGTCGATCTGGCTGATCGCGTCGACCATGTTGTCGGTCAGGCGCTTCAGGTCCGACTGCGCCGAGTCGAGGGCCTCCGTCGCCCTCGCCCGGTCCGTCACGTCCCTCACGATCGCCATCACGGAGTCCGGCCCGTAGGGAACCATGCGGGATTCGAAGACCCGCGGACCGGCCAGGACGTCGAGCGCGTACTCGAGCGTCTGCGGCGCCCCCGTGTCGAGGCACGCGCCGATCTTCCCGATCCAGAGCGCCGCCGCCGGGCCGGGGAGGAACTCCGGGATCGTGCGCCCGAGGAGGGACTCCCGCGGGACGACGAGGTTCTCCGCCCGCGTCGCGTGGATCTCGAGGTAACGGCCCTGGCGGTCGAGGACGAGAACGAGATCGGGAAGGGCCCCCACGATCGCCCGCAGCCTCAGCTCGTTCGCGCGGAGGGCGTCCTCGGAGCGTTTCCGCTCGATGGCCTGGGCGATCTGGGAGGAGACGAAGACGAGGAGGTCGCGGTCTTCCTCCGTGTAGCGGACCCCTCCCGAATAGCTCTGGACCGCGAGCACGCCGATCGTCCGCTCGCGGCCGCGCAGCGGAACGCCGAGCCAGTCGACCGAGCTGCTCCCGATCTGCTCGACGTCGCCGGACGCGACGAGACGCTCGAAAACCGCGGGCGAGGCGAGGAGCGGTCGGCCCGTCCGGAGGACGTACTCCGTCAAGCCCCTTCCGAGAGGCTTGGGCGGAAACGGCTCGTCGGCCTCGTCGACGAAGTACGGGAAGCTCAGGACGTCCCCGTCCGGACCGTGCAGGGCGATGTAGAAGTTCGCGGCTTCCATGAGACCGCCCACGATCGCGTGGATCCGCGCGAAGAGCTCCTGGAGGCTCTCGGTCGTCGCCACCGCCTCGGCGATCCGGAACGCCGCCTCCTGAACGAGGTTCGCCCGTCCCCGGATGCGCTTCCCGACTTCCGGGCTGTCCGACCCTGAGTCCATGTTTCAGGGAGGGATGATAGGCGTTCCGCGGCGTCGCGGAATGCCGCTCGGAACCGCGTTCCGGGAGCCGCTACGGCAGGAACCCGAGGTGGTTCGTCCCGAACTGGCCGAGGTACGGGAAGACCGTCGCGAGGTCGGCCGATGCGACTCCGTACCATTGCGCGAGCGTGGCGCCGTACTGGTCGACCGACGTCGACGGGATCCAGCGCCCCTCGTACGAGGCGTCGTCGGGCCCGCTCACCGCCAGCGTCGGGAACGTGCCGTAGAAGTCTCCGCCCTTCACCGAGCCGCCCATGACGAAGTGGTGGCTCCCCCAGGCGTGGTCCGTTCCGCCGCCGGAGTCCGGGAGGAACGTCCGGCCGAAGTCCGACAACGTGAACGACGTCACGTCCGCTGCGACCCCGAGCTCCACGGTCGCGTTGTAGAACGCGCTCATCGCCTGGCTCACCTGCCGGTAGAGGGTCACGTGCGTGTTGAGCTGGTCCGTGTGCGTGTCGAACCCGCCGAGGGAGACGAAAAAGATCTGGCGGTTGACCTTGAGCGCGTCGCGGCTCGCGATCACCTGCGCGATCTTCTGGAGCTGGCCTCCGAGCGACGTCGCCGGGAAGACGGTCTTGAGGGTCGACGCCTGCGTGAGCGCCGCGTTGAGCGCGGCGACGTCGTCGATCCCGCTCGACGTGATCGTGTTCGCCGCCCCGACGAGCGTCGCCGCGCCGTCGGCCTTGAGCATGCTCCGCAGCGCGGCGTAACGCGCCTGCGAGACCGCCGAAGTCGAGAAGCCGGAGAGACCGCTTCCCGGGACGAGCGGACGGGCGTTGACGCCCGTCGTGAAGAGCGGGACGCCCGCCACCGAGACGATCATCGGGAACGACACCGAGTTGAGCGACGCCGTCACGTCCGCGAGCCGGCCTCCCCAGCCCGTGTTCGCCCGGACGTCGTCGGTCCGCGTCACGCTGGACTGCCACTGGTTCTGCTGGTCGGCATGCGAGAAGAGGCTGTTCGGGACCGGGCCTCCGGCGAGGAGCTGCGCCCGGCTGATCGGAGCGGCGAGAGTCCCCACGTTCGCGAGGACTGCGAGGTGGCCGGCGTTGTAGAGCGACTGGAGCTCGACGAGATTCGGATGGAGACCGAACGCTGCCTTCTGGCTCGGCGCACTGATCTGCAGGAGCGAGGCCTTCGGGATGTTGAGCGCGGTCCCGCGGACCAGCGCGTACGACGCGTATTCGTCGTACGGGATCACCATGTTGTTCGCGTCGTTGCCGCCGAACAGGAAGATGCAGACGAGGGCCCGGTAGTCGGTCGCCGCCTGGGGGGTGACGGCCGCGTCGAGGCGCGAGAAGCGGTCGAAGGCCGAGAGGATCGCGGCGGTGCCGAGGCCGCAGCCGGCGTCGCGGAGGAACTGGCGTCGTGTTCTCATCGTCGCGCCTCCGTCAGCGCTGGACCTGGTATTGCGAGGAGCCGGCCACGAGGTAGACGGCGGTCTGGACGCGCAGGAGCGGGTTCGTCGCCGGGACGGCCGCGACGGCCGAAGTCACGGCGGCGGCCATCCCGGCCGACATCGTGCCGTGCAGGAGCATCTCGTTCAGCTTCCCGGCGAGGGACGCGGGCGCGCCCGCAAACGGCACGAGAGCGCTCAGGTCGACGGCCGTCCCGCCGTCCGCGGTATGGATGCCCGCAGTGGTCAGGGAGTTCGCGAAATTCAGCCGGGCCTCCGCGGCGGCGGACGACTGGATCCCGAACTCGGGCCCCTGGGCCGTCGTTCCGGGGATGAGGTACTCGTGCGGGTAGTAACTGAAGACCGTGGGCGAATTGAAGAGGTTCTGGCCCATGGCGTTCGCCTGCGCCGCGAGCTCCCCGTCCGTCGTCGCGTTGAACGCGCGCAGGAGGCCGGCGATGAAGAGGACCGGCTCGCGGAGGTGGCCGTAGCCGGGATCGGTCTTCACGTCGCCGCGCGCCTCGGGGTCCATCAGGACGGCCTTGACGACCGCCTTCATGTCGCCCCGCACGCCGCCGCCGTTGTCGTCGAACGCGGCCGAGACGCGCGCGACGTAGCCGGGGCTCGGGTTCGACGTCACGAGGTGCTGGATGAGCTGCTTGCCGATGAACGGCCCGACGTTCGGGTGGTGGAAGATGTTGTCGAGCGCCTGGGCGAGCTCGACGCCCCCGTCCAGGTTCGTCGCGACCGCGGAACCGACGTCTCCCGGATAGATCAGGAGGGTCTTCGCCTGCTTGTCGTGGTTCGTGTCCAGCCCCGCGCTGTTCCGGTAGAGGACCATCGGCGCGAGGAAGTTCGCCGGGTCGTGCCGGACGAGCGCGAGGCCCGCGAAGGGAGAGTAGGTCCAGCCCGTGAAGACGTGGGCGAAGTCCTCGATCGTGTCCTGGACGTACGTGGGGACCGGGTTGCCGCTCCCGTCGAGGACGACCGACCCGTCGGGATTGAGCTGGTTCACGCCGATCGAGAAGAGCTGGAGGACCTCGCGCGCGTAATTCTCGTTCGGCGACGTGGTGCTCGTCGGGAGCGGCGCGTCATTGTTCACCATGTCGAGGTAGTGCCCCATCGCCGGGTTCAGCGTGAGGTCCTGGAGGATCTGCCGGTAGTTCGCGAACGCGTCCTGCTGGAGCATGTTCAGGTAGGGCGCCACCTCGCTCGGCTGCTGGATCTTGACCCCCGAGACGACGAGGATCTCGTGGAGCGCGAGCGCGACGCGCTGCCGAAGCTGGTCCTCGCCGGTCAGCGCGTTCCGGAAGAACGCGACCTGCAGGGGAAACATCGTGTAGTTGTCGCGATAACAGGTGGAAGGGCTCCCCGTCGGACATCCGTCGCCGGAGTTTGCCGGCCACTGGAGCAGGTTCGGGTACGCCGAGGCGGGAGCCGCGAACTGTTCGTCGAGGAACGCCTCGAAGCCGATCCTCTGAACGTGCGTCAGCAGGGCGTCGGAGGGGCCGAACGTCGCCTGCTCGAGGAACCGGATCACGTCCGCCTGCGACGGACCGAGGGGCCGGAGGTCGGTGACCGGCAGGACGCCGACGGGCCGGGGACGCTGGGACTGCGCAAGCGCCGGCCCGGAGGCCAGGCAGACGACGGCCGCGAGAACGGCACGGAGGAGCACCGCGCGTCGGGCGCTCCTCGCCCGGCCTCTCCACGCATCGGGTGATTCCAGTCGGTCCATCCGCGTCTCCCCTTTTCCTTAATCTGTCAGATTGAGACGCTGTCTAACGTAAAAGAGATTACGGTCGCGGCTTCCTTTGCGCGGGCCACGCCTCCCCGGGGGACGGGCGGGCGCTTGACACGCCCCGCGCGAATACCATATAAAGCCTAGCGTGTTACTAGGAAATTATCGGGGCCGGATCGCCGCGGCGGCGGCGCTCGCCGGCGTCCTCTCGCCTGGTGCCGCCCGGGCCCAGGCGACCATCCGCGCGGGCGACTCGGCCTTCGTGCGGCTCGGCGCCATGGTGCAGATCCGGGCGGAGTCCTCGGAGGACGCGGCCTCCGGCGGCACCCGGAACAGCCTTTACCTCCGCCGGGCTCGGCTTCGCGTGGACGGGCAGGTGTCGCCCGACGTCACGTTCTTCATCCAGACGGACGACCCGAACCTCGGAAGCACCTCGCCGAAGAACCTCGCGACCGGTTTCACCCTGCAGGACGCGATGGTCAGCTGGAAGGTCTCGAACGCGCTCCGGCTCGAGGCCGGCCTTCTCCGCGTGCCCCTGTCTCACGAAGTCCTCCAGACGACGACGGCTTTCCTGTCGCTCGACGTCAGTCCCACGGCGAACGCCTTCGGGACGCCGACGCAGAGCGTTTCGGCCCGGGACACGGGGTTCGAGGCGCGCGGCTACGTCCTGGGCCGCGGCCAGCTGGAGTACCGGGTGATGGTGTCGGAGGGCATCCGTGCGCCGGCCGCCCCCGGGCAGGACGACGGGTCCCGAAACTCGTTCCGGACGACCGTGTTCCTGAACTACAACTTCTTCGACACGGAGGACGGGTACGTTCTGAAGGGGACGGACTTCGGGCGGAGCAGGATCCTGTCGTTGAACGCCGGCTGGGACCGGCAGGCGTCCTACAACACGTACGACGTGAACGTCTTCTGCCTCCTTCCGACGGGCAAGCGAGACGAGCTGGGTGCGGAGCTGCAATGGACGCACTACGACGGACAGACGTGGGCGCCGTCGCTCCTCCGGCAGAACAACGCTCTCGTGCAGGTCGCATACCTCTTCGCCGCCGCGAAGACGCAGCCGTTCGCGAAGTACGAGGCGCAGAAATTCAGCGACCCGGCCTGGGCGGAGGCGCACGACGTCCAGCGGTGGGGGGTGGGCCTGAACTACTACGTGTCGAAGCAGAACCTGAAGCTGACCGCGCAGGTCCTGAGGACCGTTCCCGACGCCTCCACCCGCGTCCCGTCCACCAACACCTTCACCGTTCAGCTCCAGGTGCACGACCTCTACTAGGGAGTCCGGTCACGGCCTCACGAGCTCGACCCGGCGGTTCTTCGCGCGGCCCTCCTCGCTCTCGTTCGTGGCCACGGGGGCGAGCGGGCCGACACCGAAGCCCTTCAGCCGCGCCGCCGCGACCCCGTGCGTCGCGGTCAGCGCCGCCACGACCGCCTCGGCCCGCGCCCGGGCGAGCGTCATGTTCGTGTCGACCGCGCCGACGGCGTCGGTGTGCCCGACGACCCAGAGCTTCAGCGACGGGTCGGCGGCGAGGAGCTTCGCGACTTCCTGGAGCGCGGGCGTCGACTCGGGCTTGAGGATCGATTTCGCCGTGTCGAAGTAGATCCCGTAAACGGCGACGTGCCCCGTCGTCCGGATGTCGTTTCCGAAGGAGGCCGCGTCCGCCACGACGTGCTGCTCCATCGCCTGCTTCTCGACGATGCGAAGCCAGATCGTCGAGTTCCCCTTCTCGGCCTCGACCCAGACTTCCTTTCCGTCGACGACGGCCGAGAGCGTCACCCACCGCTGCCCGTCGGTGCCCTGCACCGTGCCGCCGATCTTCTTCAGCGCGTTCTCGTAGTTCCGGATGACCGCGAGCCCGGACTGGTCGTCCTTGCGGTCGTCGACGCGGTACGTGAGGAACGTGAACTTCCCCTCGACCGACTGCTTCGTCTTTCCGACGCGGAACGTATACGCCGCGAACTCCTTCGTTTCGCACGCGAAGATCTGGTAGTTCGGCATCCGGGTCGGGAAGAGCGGGTGGTCGGCGCAGCCCTTCGCGTCGGGCTTGGCCGCAAGGGCGGCGCCGGAGGCGAGGAGAACCACGAGAAGGGAGCGGATCTTCATTTTTTGGACTCCTCCAGTCTCATCCTGCTCGCGCCCGGGATCGCGTCTCCCTGACGCACCTGCATCAACCGGGGCGAGGTCCGCGTCAGACGACGCCGGCCGCCTTCAGCGCCGCGAGGTCGGCCCCGGAGTAGCCGAGCCGGCCGAGGATTTCGGCGGTGTGCGCGCCGAGCCGCGGCGGCGGGGCTTCGACCGCGGCCGGCGTCGAGAGAAAGAGCGCCGGGAGATTGAAGAGCGGAAGCGGCCCGATGCCGGGCGCGTCCACCGTCGCGAGCGTCCCGCGGTGGGCGATCTGCGGCTGGTGGAGCGCCTCGTCCAGGCCGAGGATCTCGCCCGACGGGACGTCCTTCGCGTTCAGGATCGCAACCCATTCCTTCGTCGTCTTCCCGGCGAGCTTCGCCTCGAGGAGCGGCGTGAGCTCCTGGCGGTTCTTCTTGCGTGTGTCCCTCTCGGCGAACCTCTCGTCGGTCTTGAGCTCCGCGACGCCGAGGGCGTCGCAGACCGCTTCCCATTGCTCCTGCTTGTTCGCGGCGATGTTCACGTGGCCGTCGCCGGTCCGGAAGACGCCGCTCGGCGCCGCCGTGAAGTTGTCGTTCCCCATGAGGACCGGCTGCTGGCCGCCGATCAGGAGGTTCGCGGCGACCCAGCCCATCAGCGGCATGACCGCATCGAGAAGCGCGACGTCGATCATCTGCCCTTCTCCGGTCCGCTCGCGGTGGTAGAGCGCGGTCATGATCGCGAACGCCGCCGTCAGCCCGCCGACCGTGTCGCAGACCGGGAAGCCGCAGCGGAGCGGGTTGAGCCGCTCGTCGCCGTTGACGGCCATCGTCCCGGACAGCCCCTGGATGATCTGGTCGTAAGCGGGCTTGTCGGCGTCGGGCCCGTCCTGGCCGAAACCGGAGATCGCGCAGTAAACGAGGCGCGGGTTCGCCGTGCGCAACGAATCCCACCCGATCCCGAGCCGGGTCATCACGCCAGGCCGGAAATTCTCGACGACCGCGTCGGCGTCGGCGACGAGTTTCAGGAAGATCTCCTTCGCTTCCTTTTTCTTGAGGTTCAGCGTGATCGACTTCTTGTTCGCGTTCTGCGCGAGAAAGCTCGTCCCCATGAGCTCCCTGTTCAGCTTCGGGACGTTGCCGAGCTTGCGCGCGAGGTCGCCGTCGAGAGGGTTCTCGATCTTGATCACTTCGGCGCCGAGGAGCGCGAGGTGCAGCGTGGCGAACGGCCCCGACAGGACGTTCGTCAGGTCGAGGACACGGACCCCCTCGAGCGCCTTCTTCGTCACGCGGGAACTTCCGCGGCCTTCGGCGCCGCCGGGACCGGCCCCGTCCTGTAGACGCGCCCGGGCATCTCGCGCCCGAAGAAGGCCGCGACCGAGCGCGCGACGTCGATCAGCGCGCCGAGGTTCACGTCCGTCCTCAGGCCCGACCTCTGCCAGCCGTGGACGAGGTCCTCGGTCGCGACGTTTCCCGCGGCGACCTTCGTGAACGGGCAGCCGCCGAGTCCCGCGAACGAGGATTCGAACGAGACGGCGCCCGCGCGCATCGCCGAGAAGACGTTCGCCATCCCGAGCCCGTACGTGTCGTGGAAGTGGCAGGCGGGCTCGGCGTCCGGCGCAAGCGCGAGGATCGCGCCGTAGAGACGCTCGACCTGCCCGGGGTACGCGTGGCCCGCGGTGTCCGCGAGCGAGATGCGTCGGAGGCCCGCGGCGAGGTACTCCTTCACGATCGCGAGGACGCGCTCCTCGGGGACGGGCCCCTCGAATCCGCAGCCGAACGCCGACTGCACCGACACCTGGACGGCCCGGCCCGCCTCGACCGCCTTCTTCGCGGTCGCGACGATCCGGCGCGTCGCCTCCACCGTCCCCATCCCGGTGTTCTTCCGGCTGTGGGTGTCGCTGGCGGAAACGCCGAGGCAGACGAGCGGGACGCCGCAGAGGAGCGCCCGGTCGAGGCCCTTCTCGTTCAGGACGAGGCCCGAGAGAACGCCCGTCCCCGCCGGGCGCGACCCGAGCTGGCGGAACAGCTCGTCCGTGTCGGCCATCTGCGGGACCTTTTCCGGGTTCACGAACGACCCGACCTGCACGACGTCGACGCCCGAGTCGAGGAGCGTCTCGATCCAGGCGCGCTTCGTCGCGGTGGGGACCGTCTGCTTCTCGACCTGGAGGCCGTCGCGCGGTCCGACTTCGTGAAGGACGAAGCGGCTCGTCATGCGATCTCCTCGCTGGGGATTCTGAGGGTGCCGCCCCGGCCCCTCCACTGAGTCAGCTGCATCACGCGCCCGAGCTCGAAGGACGCACGACGGCGAGCTGCGGCCCCCGTCAGAACGCGGCGCGCATCGTCACGAGCCACTCGTCCGGGTGGATGAGCCCGCTCCGCACCGTCACGTCGTTCCGCGCGAACTCGACCGTCGCGTCGAGGCCTCGGACGATCCCCAGCCGGAGGCCGAGGTCGACCTTGCGCCAGTCCCAGCTCACGGAGGGCGCGACGAATCCCGGCGGGTTGAGCCAGAGATTGTCGATGTAGGAGACCCGCACCGCGGGCTCGACCCAGTTCACGACGGGCTGGTCCCCGGACGCGAAGAGGCCCGGCAGCGGGATGCGCCACGACACCTCGGCCTCGTAACCCTGCCGCCAGAGGTACGCGATGTCCTGCTTGACCGCCTGCCCGAAGACGTGCACCGGGCCGAAGCGGCCCTCGACGTTCACGCCCCACTCGATCTTCTCGTTCCCCTCGATCGGGAGCGAGACTCCGACGCCCTGCAGCAGGCGCAGGTCCGCGCCGTAGAACGTCCCGTGGAGGCTCGTGCGGTCCGCGAGGTCCCTCCGGAAGATCCACGCGAGGACGTCGACGCCGTCGCGCCGGTTCTCGCCCCAGTTCCACCGGAAGCCCGCTCCGCCTCCGACCTGGAGCTTCCCGGAACCGCCGGCGTCGGGCGCGATCGTGTCGTAGAGGATCGGGAACCCCGAGTTGTAGACGGGCGGCGTCGTGGAGCCCACCGTGCGCTCTGGCGTCCCGTTGTCGCCCGCGAGGGCGTTCGGATCGCGAAAGAAGAGCGGCGTGCCGCCCGTCGCGCTCGCGCGCCAGTAGACGTGCGGCCCGAACGAGCCGCCCGCCGCCGCGCCGGTCTCCTCGAACCGGCCGACCGCCGTTCCCCAGAGTCCGTAGCTCTCGAGGCGTCTCGTGATCTGCTTCGAGAACCGCGGCTCTTTTCCGAGATCGAGGTAGACGCTCGTGCCGTCCGCGACGCGGAGCGTGTCGACCTTCTTCCCGAAGCGCACGAAAGCCTCGCGGAGCTGGACCTTGTCGGCGCTCGAGGTCGGATTGCGGTTGTAGAGGTCGAGGACGTTCACGACGGCGCGCGCGAAGATGTCCGGCGTGAGGTCGGCCTCGAGCGTGAAGCCGACGTTCGGGATCTCCACCGAGGGCCCGGGATCGACCGTCCTCATGACCACCGGGAACGGCGTTCCCGTGTTCGGCACGTTGAACGTCACGTCGCGGGAGTCCCGGAAGGCCGTCTTGATCTCGACCTTCAGCCGGAGCGCGCCCGTCGACGAGACGAACGGACTCGAGCCGCCGAGCATCGAGTCCTGGGCGGCCGCCGCCGCCGGGACACCGACCACGAGCGCGAGGGCGAGGGACGTGAGCCTGAGCCGCATGCCCCACCCATCTTAAAGCCACCCGCGTTAGGCTGGAGCATCCGCTTCGACCCCGAACGCCTCTTCGCCGACCCGCGTTACGCCGACTGTGCCGCGGCGGCGGTGGCGGCCGTCGAGTGCGGCGACGCCGGAGCGATCGCCGAAGCGATCTCCGGGGAGGTCCGAAGAGGGACCGTTTCTTCGAGTGAAAGAGGGGAGGGCCGGAGCCACGGCGCCGAGATCGCCGCCTTCGCGATCTCCACTCAGGGGCTTTCGGCCTTGTGCAAGGGCATTCGCGGCATCGACGCGCTTCCGCCGCGCCTCGCGGATTTCCTATTCGAAGAATCTCTCGCGTCCTCTCGGCGTGCGAAAAGGCTGCAGGAAACGCTCGCATCCGTCGTCCTCGCGCTCCGCGCCACGGGCGTCGAGGTCGTCGCCCTCAAGGGCGCGGCCCTCGCGTTCTTCCACTATCCGGACCCGGCGCTCCGCCCGATGGGCGACCTCGACCTCCTCCTCGCGGAGCCCGGCGACCTCGCGCGCGCGACGAAGGCGCTCGGAGGAGCGGGCTGGCGAGCCCTCCTCGACACGCCGCGCCACCGCGTCTTCGTGCGGCCCGACGAGCGCGTCGCGCGCCCGGCCTCCGAGGATCCGGACAACCCCGTCCGGATCGAGATCCACACGTCGTTCCGGCTGCCCGTCCTCGGACACGTTTACGACGCGAGCGCCGCCCTGAGGCACGGCGCCGAGACGCGCGACCTCGCCGGCACGCCGGTCGCGATCGCCGCGGGCGACGCGCTCCTCACGCATCTTCTCTTCCACGCCGCCGAGGACTTCGCGGGAAACGGCATTCGGGGGATCCAGGCCCACGATTTCCGGCTCCTCGCCAGGGCTCATGGCGCTCTCGCGCCGGAGATTTCTTCAAGTGAAAGAGGGGGGAAAGGCTACGGCGCGGCGGCCCCTCTCCTCTACGCGGCCGATGCTGTGGAGCGCCTCTTCCCTCTTACCTTCAAAGAAGCCTTTCTTTCTTCTCTTTCTTCCTCCGTCTCCCCATCCCTTCGCGCCCGCGCCGCGGCGCTTCCTCCGCTCCGTTACACGCGGCCCGCGCGCGGCTGGAGCCGCACGCTCCTCTCGGTCGTGGACGGCCCCGTCCCGCGCGCGCGCTTCCTCCTTCGCACGCTCTTTCCGACCCTCGGCGAGGTGAAGGCGAACGCCGCGCCGGGCGCGTCGGGCCTCGCGCTCGGCGCGGCGTGGGCGCGCGTCCTCGGCCGCCGCGTCGCCGGCGCGCTCGCGGGTCGCCCTTGAGCGCTGCGGAAAGAATCCGCCGCTTCTCCGGTCGCCTCAGCGGGACGCGAGCAGCTCGCCGTAGATTTTCTCGAACGCCGCGGCCGTGGCGTCGGCGTCGTGCTCGCGCGCCCAGCACCGGGCCGCCTCGCCCATCGCCCGCCGGCGCGGCTCGTCGCGGAGGAGGGAGAGGATGCCCTCCGCGAGAGCGCCCTCGTCGCCGACGGCGACGGAGACGGCGCGGTCCGGGGCGAAGTCCCGGACGTGTCCCACGGCGGTCCCGACCGTCGGCACGCCGCACGCCGCGGCCTCGAGGACGACGAGCGGTCCCGCCTCGTGCCGGGAGGAGAGGACGAAGACGTCCGCGCGCCGGTAGAAGTCCCGCGTGGCGTCGCTCGGCAGGAAGCCGTGGAAGGTGACGCGGGACGACAACCCAAGACCGGCACATTCGGCCTGGACGGCGCCTCGGAGGACGTCTTCCCCCACGACGTCGAGACGGGCGTCGGGGATCACGTCGGCCACGCGGCGAAAGGCGCGCAGGAGCGTCGGCTGGTCCTTGATGCGATTCAGGCTCCCGACATGAAGAACCCGGAGCGAACCGCCGGCCGCGGCCCTTTCCTCGAAGAATTCCCGGTCGACGCCCAGCGGCACGACCGTGGGGACGATGCCCTGCCCTCGCGCGAGGTCCTCCATGGGGCCGCTGGCCACCGTCACGCGGGCCGCGCTCCTCATGGTCCAGCGCACCTTCAGTCTCTCGCGGAGGAGAAGCTGCGAGCCGTACGCGATGTCGCGAAGACCGACGAGCTCGCCGCCGCCCAGGCTCACGACGAGCGGCACGCCCGTCCGACGCGCCGCCAGAGCGGCGAGAAACCCCGGGTTGTTCGCCCAGAAGGCGTGCGCGACGTCGAAGGGCCCGTGTCGCGCGATTCCGTGAAAAAGCCTCCGCCCGGCGATCAGCAGCGCCTGTCCCGTCCACGCCGAGCGGGAGGGCATGCCGAGGTTGTGGACGTGGGCTCCGAGAAGAGCGTAGTCCGCAGGATCCTCTTCCTGCGAGAGCGCAAAGACGTGCAGCGAGTGCCGCCGCGCGAGTCTCTCGATCAGCCAGAGGAGAGCCGGGATGACGCGTTGCCGGCCGCTCCGGTCCACGCCTCCCGGGACGACCATCGCGACGCGCACGCGTCATCGTAACAACCCGCGCGAGGCGCGCGTACCATTCGCGGCGATGTCCACGCCGGTGCCCGTCGCTCCCTTCACGCCCGACGGGCTCATCGGCGTGCCGCTCGCGGGCGCGGCGGATCCGACGCGCCTCGTCGTCATCCGCTTTCACGCGTTCGGGGACACCGCCATCACGTTTCCGTTGATCGCCGCGCTCCGCCTCCGGCTCCCCGGGGCGAAGATCGACGTCGTCACCGACGTCCGTTCCGCGGGGCTCTTCGCCGCCCACCGGGACGTCGATTCCGTCCTTTCGCTCGACATGCGCCGCCCGAAGATCCCGAAGGGCCTGTCCATGCTTCGCGTCGCCCTCGCGCTGCGCCGGCGTCGCGTTCCCGCGGTCCTCGACCTCCAGCGCAACCGCTGGTCGCGGTCCCTGACGCGGCTCCTCGCGCCCGGAGCGTGGGCCGCGTTCGACCGCCATGCCCCCCGCACGGCGCTCACACGGTACCTCGACGCCGCCGAGGCCCTCGGGCTGGGACGGCTCTCTCCCGTGCTGGCGCCGCACGCGAGACCGGAGCCGCTCGCCGAGGCGCGTGCCCTTCTCGCGAGTGCCGGATGGGAGCCGGCGCGGCCGCTCGTCTGTCTCAATCCGGCCGGAGGCTGGGAGACGAAGCAATGGCCCATCGAGCGCTACGTGGAGCTGGGACGCCGCCTCGAGCGGGAGGGGTGCCAGGTCATGTCGCTGGTCGCCGCTCCCGTGCCGCCGCGCTTCGTCGCGCTGCGCGCGGCGCTCGGGAGGAGCCTTTTCGATTTCGCGGGCGTGACCTCGCCGGCCGTCGCGCTCGCCGTGATGTCTCTCGCGTCGCTCGTCGTCAGCGACGACTCGGGATTGATGCACCTGGCCTGGGTCCAGGGAGTGCCGACGCTTGCGCTCTTCGGCTCGAGCCGTTCGGCGTGGAGCCGACCGGAGGGGCCGAAGACCGGCGGCTTCTACAGCGAGGACCTCGAATGCGGCGCCTGCATGCAGCCCGTCTGTGGCCGGGGAGACCTTCTCTGCCTGATGCGGGTCAGCGTCGACGAGGTCTTCCGGAAAACCCTCGATCTGCTCCGAGGGTCATGACAGGCCTTCGATCTCGAGACCCGCCGCCGCGGAGGGGGCGAATGCGCGTGAGGTACTCACGGAGGATGCCGGGGATGTGGCACAGCGAGCGGCCCCGGCGCCACGTCTCTTCGCGGACGATCCTCGTGACGAACAGGACGTGCGTGCCGACGAGCTCCGTCGCCACCACCTCGACCTCGCGGACGCCGAGGGCCGAAGCCGGCACCCGGAGTCCGAAGGCCGGCGACGGGATCCCCTGAAACGGAAGCGCCCCCCAGTCGATCGTCTCTTTCTTGTGGTGCGTTCCGAGGCGGTAGGCCACGTCCTTCTCGTCGAACGGCACGGCGGTCACCGCGAGCCGCTTCGAGCCCGTCATGAGCCGGATTGCGGGGCTCGTGCTGCGCAGCGCCAGGAGGAACAAGTCGTCCCCCATCCGGCCGACGAGGTCCATCGGGAAGATGTTGGACGCGCCCTCGAAGGCCACCGAGACGAGATGGACGGGCCGGGGGACGTAATAGAAGACGTAAAGCGCGAACAGCTCCGCCGGGATCATCCGGAAGTTGTACGGAGTCTTGTCGCGGAACATCTCCCACCGCTGCCGGAGGCGGAACCGGCGGTAATCCGCGGGGGGGAGCGAGCGGTTCCGGTGCCCCGACGCGGTGAAGAGCGAGATCCTCGCCGCGTCCGTGCCGACGTCGCGCACGAAACGGAGAGTGATCTCGCCGACCCAGTCCTCCGCCGTCGGGGGATGGACCCTGAGGACGACCCGGCTCTTTTCGAGAGCGGGCCGGGGATTCCCGTCCCCGGCGCGAACCGCGAACGTCACGGGCCGCAACGCGGCGACCGAGCTCGTCTCGGTCACGTCGGCGCGGAGCCCCTCCCCGTCTTCGAGCGAGAGGCGGAAGAGACGCGACGGGTCTTCGATGCCGATCGCGCACCATTGAGCGATCCGGCGCGGCCCGAAGATCAGGCGTTTGAGGGTCTCTTTCATCCCGACGACTTCATCCGGTCCTTCGAAACTTCAGGAACGTGAACTTGCCGGCGCCGGCCATGGCGCGCGTCGAGAAGAACCGGCGCTCGATTCGTTCGCGCAGCCCGAGCGGCGCCCGCCAGGATCCCGCGATCTTCGCGTAGTCCACGATCGCCGCGATTCCCGCCCTTCGCTCCAGCCGGAAAGACGGCCGCGCCTCGCGCCTCACGACGCTCTCGCGGTAGAGAAACGTCGGGACCTTCGCGGACGGGAACTCCGTCACCCCGTGGAGGACGGCCCGCAGCATCGCCCGCCGGAGGCCGGGAACCGCGACGTTCCGGACGTGACACGGGTTGAGGAGGCTCAGAAAAACGCTCCCGCCCGGCTGGAGAATCTCGTGGAAGCGCGCGAAGGCCTCGCGGAGCGAGGGCACGAGGTTCAGGACCGCGAAGTTCGAGACGATCGCGGTCGGCCGCTCCAGGGTCCACGGGCTCCGGAGAAACTCCTCGTAAGGGCCGCTGAAGATTTCGACTCGGCCCCCGTCGCCGGCCCCGCAGCGCTTCACCGCCACCTGCGCCATCCCGGGCGAGGAGTCGTATCCGATGACTCGAAAACCCCGGTCGGCGTAGGCGCTGGCGTCGATCCCCGTGCCGCACCCGAAGTCCAGCACGAGCTCCGCAGGCGACAGCCCGCGAACCACGAAATCCTGGAAGGCCTCGCGAACCCAGACGTCGCCCGGCATGCGCGACATCTGGGCGTCATAGTCGTTCGCGATGTCGTCGTAGAACGCGGGTCCGGCCGCTTCCATCTTCATCTCACCGCGGCGTCCGGCTTTCCACCCGGCTGCGCGGGCCGGGGCCCCGGGCCGCTCCGGATCGCGTAGACGTCGATCCGGCCGTACGTCGCATCCTCCGCGCTTCCCACCTTTTCGCCGCGCGAGAGCAGCCAGTCCTGCATCGCCGCCGCCAGGTCGTGGAACTCGGCGTCCTCCCGGACGTTGGTGCGAAGGAAGCCGCGCACGATCTTGTCGAGAAGGAAGACGCGCGGGGCGAGGGTGTCGACGGCCGTTTCGAAGGAGACGGGGCGCACCGCAAAACGGGAGAGGGTCCAGTTGAACGGCACCGCGACGTAGTCCGGACAGTCCCGGGCGAGGCCGAGCCAGTACTGCTTCATGCCCATGACGCGCGCGTTTCTCGGAACGAGACGCGACAGCCTCTCCGTGAAGTCTGCGTAGGGCGTCATCGATCGCGCGGCGACCGTGAACCGGCGAAGAGACAAGGCGCCCTCGCCGGCCACGACGAGACACGCCGAGAGGGCCACGATCTGCGCGACTCGCCCGAAACGCCAGGCCGCGACGAGGCCGCAGGAAGCCACAAGCGCGAAGAGGGGCCAGAGGGTCGTCAGATAGAACACCCTCTTGGGCTGGATCAGGACGGCGAGGAGGCCGCCGATCACGACGGGAACGGCGAGAAGCGCAGTCGAGACGGGTCGGCTAGCGCCACGGTGGGAGCCCGCGCGCCGGAGGAGGACCCCGACACCGACGGCGCCGAACGCGGCGAACAGCCAGGGGGTCGGATGCCGGCGAGCCGCGTCGAGGACGAGGCCGTACCGCGCGATCTCGCCGCGGACGTTCGAGACGTAGAAGCGCGGGTCGAGGAGCGTGAAGCGCTCCGAATACTGCATGCTCTGCGCGAGGAAATCGTCCCAGCCGGATGCCACGAACAGGGCCCAGGGGAGGAGGGCCAGCAGGAACCCCGCCGCACAGGGCAGCGAGGCACTCCGGAGCGCCGCCCATCCCCGCGTCACGCCCAGGGTGGCCGCCAGCGCCACGAGCCAGAACGCGCCGTAGACATGGCAGAGGGTGGCCGCGCCGACGAGAAGCCCCACGGCGAAGAGCCTCCCCGGACGCCGTGGCGCACCCTCGGGGAGCGCCGGCGCCAGGACGAGCAGTGCCGCGAGACCGAAGAGCGCGACGGCTGCGTCGTACCTCACGAGTCTCGCCATGTCCACCATCGGAATGCCCGTCAGAAGGTGCGGTAGAGGGGAGGCGACGGGTGCCACGACGAGAAGCGCGGTCGCGACAGCCCCGTGCTCCGCGGAGAGATATCGCGAGCCGACGAGGTGGGTCATGAGAAGCACGAGCGTCACGGTCGCGAGTGGCGCGAGCCGCGCCGCGAACAGACCGAGCCCGAAGGCGCGGACGGACGCGCCGGTGAGAATCGAGAAGAGCGGCATGAACTCGTAGCAATGCCTGTCGCTGCCCGCTAACCCGCCGTCGAGAGGCGTGCCGAAGACACCCGTCGTCAGGAACTGAATTCCGGGCGACACGATCGGCGGTTCGTCCTCGTACAGCTTCGGCGTCCGTCCGAGGTCGTGGAGCCCGAAGCCGGCAAACAGCGCCAGCAGGGCCGCGACGACGACGTGCGGGGCGAGGGGCCGCCGGACGGTTTCCATCTGCTCAGCGGAGGATACGGCCGCGGTCCCGCGGTCGACGGCTCCTGCCGGGGGCGAGAACGTGAGCCTCGGACTTCGTCACGCGAGAATTCGCCGGCACTCGGGCGCGACCTCGAACACCGCCCGCGCCGCGGAGCCGAGGGGAGCGGCCACTCGTTTTGCGACACCGCCGACGACGAGCGGTTCGTGCGGCACGCCGGCCGCGTCGAAAACGGCGGCGAACTCCTCGTCCGCGAGCACGGGTCGGCCCGAGACGAGAACGAGCGCGACGTCGCGCGGCCGCGCCGAGAGGAGCGGCTCGCGGAGCGCGACGAGGTCCGCGGGCGCGCCGGCCTCGAGGGACGGCGCCGGGAGTCCGAGCCTGCGCGCGGCCACCGTCGAGACGGCCGCTTCGAGCCGCGCGTCCGGCACGAGGCCGATGGCGCGGGCGGCGGCGATCTCGTCGAGGAGCGTCCCGGCGCCGCTCACGAGCGCGTCCGTGCCGAGGAGGACCTCGAGGCCCGTGCCGAAGAGCGCGCGTGAGGACGTGGCGCCGTACAGGAACGCGTTCGACGTGGGGCACCAGACGGCGGCGCAACCCGCGCGCTGCAGGCGCGCGAGGCCGTCCGCGTCGGTCGAGACGAGGTGAACGGCCGCGAGCGAGTGCCCGAGGAGCCCGCGAGCGTCCGCGTCCGCGACCTCCTTGCGCGCCTCGGCGCTCGTGCCTTCTGCGAGGTGCATCGTCCAGGGACCCGCCGGACGCTCCGCGGGCGCTTCGCGCAGGGACTGCACCGTCGAGATCCGCGGGACGCGGAGAGGGAAATCGTGGTCGAAGTCCTCCTCCCAGGCGTCGTGGTGGACGGCGGTCGTCGCGCCGCCGAGGAGGTTCTTCAAGGCACCGAAGAGGAGGGCGTCGCGCCGCGACACGGCGTGGCGGCGGTCGAGGTCCCCGGCGTACCGCGCGTGGAGGTCGCGGCCCCACGTCGCCGCGTCGGCGTACGGCGGCTCGCCGAGCCGCGGGAGGTGGTTGCGGTGCAGGTGGTCGTGCGCGTTCACGAGGCCCGGCCGCAGCGTCGCGCCGTCGAGGTCGATCGAGACGTCCGCCTTGCCGCCGTCCGCTGCCACGCGGCCGTCCTCGACGTCGAGGGCGCCGGCATGCGTGACGAGGCGCAGCCTCACCTCGCGAACCTCATCGCGAGCAGGAGCGGCATCCCCGCGTCGCGCGTGTACCGGTCGATCTTTCCGGCCCGCTCGTAGAAGGGCCGCACCTCGGAACCGACGCCGAGCCAGCCCCCGAAGTCGAACGACAGCCCGGCCGCCCCGGCCGCTTTTTCGTGGTCGCCGGGCTCATGGACGACGTGCTCGACGGCGTGGGACTTTCCGGCTGCGTCCCGGAAGATGCGCGCGTGGCCCCGCCGGACCGCCTCGGGGTGGAAGTCCGTGACCACCGCGCAGCCGCCGGGCCGGAGCACGCGAGAGAGCTCCGCGTAGAGCGGCGCGAGGGCGGGAACGTGCCCGGCGGCGAGGCGGCACCAGGCGACGTCGAAGCGCCCCGCGCGGAACGGAAGCGCGCGGACGTCCGCGGCCGAGGTGGAGGACGGACGGCCCGGCACGCGCCGTCCGCGGGCCAGCATTTCGAAGACGAGGTCGATTCCGGCCGCCGAGCGCGGAGCGTTCTCCCGGAAGACGAGGCGTCGGCCCGTGCCGCACGCCGCATCGAGGAGGTCGAGCCCGTCGAGCTCCGGCGTGAGCATCCGGACGGCCGCCTCGTCGAGCGTCGTCAGGGGGTTTTCCTCGTCGTACGTGTCCGACCACAGGCGGTACGCCTCGCGCGTCGCGAGGACCGCGCTCACGAGGCTTCCCTCAGGTGGCCGTAGGCCTGCGAGTCGGCCGGCACGAGCCCGCCCTTCAGGCGGCGCATGAAGTCCTCGACGCGCCTCTTCAGCCGCGGCGCCAGCCACGGGACGTGCGGGTCCTCGTGCGTCATCCAGCCCAGCCACTCGGGCGTCGCCCACTCCTCGAGCGTCGCGGGCGTCGCGGAGAGCGGGTCGACGTTGCCGTACGTCCCGCGCCGCTGCGGCGTGGGCGTGTAGAAGTAGGTGACGACCTTGAGGTCCGGGTTGACGGCCGCGAGCTTCCCGATGAACGCGAGGTTCGTCTCGACGTCGTCCTCGGGGTCGTCCGGGTCGCCGAAGACGAACGAGAACTCCGGCAGGATCCCGTGTTCCCGGGTTTTCGCCGCGACCGCGAGCGTCTGCTCGATCGTGAGGTTCTTCGACATCTTCCTCAGGCGCTCGTTCGAGCCGGACTCGGCTCCGAAGTACGCCATCGTGAGGCCCGCGTGCCGGATCGTCCGCCAGGTCGCGTCGGAAAACCGGAGCATCGCGTCGACCCGCGCCTCCGCCCACCACCTGAGGCCGAGCGGCGCGATCCGCTCGCAGAGCTCCACGGCGTGGTCTTCCCGCAGGAAGAAGTTGTTGTCGTAGAAGTGGACGGCGTCCATGCCGTGACGCGCGACGAGGAGCGCGAGGTCGGCCTCGGTGCGCGCCGGCGAGGCGAACTTCTCGCGGCTGCCGAACGCGCCGATCACGCCGCAGAAATTGCAGGTGTAGGGACACCCGATCGACGCCTGGTAGACGCCGCTTCGCGCGCCGAGCGCGGACGGGCGCAGGTAGTTCGGAACGTCCACCCGCTGCCACGGAACGTGCGGGAAGGCGTCGGGTCCTTCCCACACGCGCTCGGCGTTCAGTCGCGGAGTTCCCCCGTTGCCGCCGTCCTTCCACCCGAGGCCGGCGACGGACGCGGGGTCGACGCGCTTCTCGAGGACGCCGAGAAGCTCGACGAGCGTCCGCTCGCCCTGCCCGCGAACGAGGTAATCCACGTAGGGGGCCCGGAGAACCGGCGCCGGGTAAAGGCTCGGGAAGTACCCGCCCCACACGATCGGAACGTCCGGGAAGCGGTCCTTGAGTGCTCGGGCGACGGGTACGGCCGACAGGACCTGCGGTCCCGCCATGACCGTCATGCCGATCACCTGCACGGGATCCGCGGATCCCGCGCGCGCGGCGATGATCGACGCGGCCTCGAGCGCCGGGTCGGCCCCCTCGAGGTTCCCGTCGACGATCTCCCACGTGACATCCTCGGGCAGCGCCGCCGCGAGCGCGAGGACGGACAGCGGGAAGCGACGGTTCTTCGCCTTCGTGGCGCGCGTGTTCACGAGGAGGATCACGCGGCGCCTCCGGGGGCGCGCGCGACCCAGAGGTCGAAGCGCGACGGCGTGCGCGCCCGCTTCAGGCGCGCGACGATCCCGCGCGCCTCGTACGCGACCGGGTAGAGGACGCGGCGGCGCCGGAACGAGAGACCCGCGGGCGCGGCCGCCGCCGCGAGGCGCTCCTCGGTGAGGAACTCGACCGGCGATAGCGCGAGGAGATCGTCGGCGACGTCGCCGAAGCGCGCGGCGGTCTCGCGACGTTTCTCGGCGCGCATCGCCTCGCCGGACGCGGCGCGCGCGTAGAACGGCGAGTCGAGGATCGCGACGCGGCCGCCCGGCGCCGCGGCGCGCGCCGCCTCGGCGATGACCCGCAGCAGGTCTTCGGCCAGGTGGAGCGACGCGTCGAAGACGACGAGGTCGAAGAGCCGCGGGCGGAGCGGGAGCGCGTCGAACGACGCGGCCACGCGGCCGAACATGCAAGGGAGTCGGCGCGCGAACGGCGCGGCCGCCGCGAGGCCGTCTACGTCGTCGACGCGCAGGTCCGCCGCGACGCAGCGGTGGCCGCGCTCGGCAAGCCGCGCCGAGAGCCAGCCGTTTCCCGCGCCGAGGTCGAGGACGTGGAGCGCCTGCCCGCGGTGGCGCTCGAGGGGAGCCACGACGCGGCGGAGGAAGACGTCGAACGTGCGCGCGCGGATGCGCCACTGGGCCGCGAGCGGGCCTGCGGTGACCCACGGGAGGGCGAAGAGCTCGCGTGTGCCGCCCGCTCCGCGGCCCTCGGTCCGGCGCAGGCGCGCGTAGGCGCGGGCCCACCGGCGGCGTGCGGGCTCACTCATGCGGCTCTCTCCGCGGTCCGCGTGAAATCGAGGAGGACATGGTCGGCGAGGAGCGCGAGGGGACGCGCCGCGACGCGATCGAGCGCCTCGGCGATCGCAACGGCGACGGGTGCGTGCGAGACCCACGGTTCCGCCGAGCTCGGCGGGACGAAGACGCCGATGCCCGTCGTCTTTCGGAGCGCGAACCAGGGAGCGAACGATGCGGCGAGCGCCCGGGGCGCCGGGTACGTGACCGTGAACGTCTCGCCGGCGACACGCGCCGGCACGGGGCGGCGCGAGAAGCGGCGGAACGCGGCCCGGAACCGTCCGCGCGCCAGCAGGACCGCAACCTCGACCGGCGAGGCAGGGCCGAAGACGACGAGGAGAGCGCGCGCGCCCGGCCGAAGGATGCGGGAGAGGCCCCGCGCAATGGGGGCATGGTCCGTCACGCAGTTGAGCGACGCGAAGTTCGAAAAGGCTCCGTCGAAGCGCACGCCGCTTCGCGCCGCGGCCCACGCCTCGAACTCCTCGAGGGCGACGCCCTCGGCCGTCACGAGGCTCTCGAGGGAGGCGGCGAACGCCTTGGCGCGCGTCCGAGCGACCATCGCGGGCGCGCCGTCCGTCACGTGGACGCTCCGCCCCTCGGCCGCCAGGAAGAGCGCGTCCTCCCCGGTCCCGCCGCCGAGCTCGAGGAGGCGCGCCCCGCGCGGAAAGGCCGCGAGGAGCTCGCGGCGGACGGCCCGGCGCTGCGCGGCGACGGACGTCCACCCGGCAAACGCGGCGTCGAACCCCGGGGCAAGGGCGTCGAAAGCCCGGACGGCGGCGGGGAGTGTCCTCACGGCGCTCCCGCGCTCATCCGCGCGCGACGCGAAGGCGCGGCCCCGACGCCTCGACCTCGGGAGGGTCGGAGCGGTGCAGGCTCTCGGTCTCGTTCAGCTCGCGCCACTTCTCGTCGCAGGCGAGGCGTGTTTCCGCCGCCGCGTTCGTCCCGACCGCGAACGCCGCGACTTCCTCGTGCAGGACGTCCCGCACGCGCCTGTAGAACGCGCTCGTGTACGTCCCGCGGAACATCATCGCGAGCTCGTCGCTGTCGCTCCAGTTCGTGCGCGCCCCGAGCTGCTCCTTCACGCGCTCGTAGAACAGCGTCCCGGGCAGGGGATAGGCGACGGACACGCCGACGTCGTCGGGCCGCTCGCTGCGGACGAGATCGCGCGTCGCGAGAAGGTCCGCCCACGTCTCGCCCGTGTAGCCGAGCTGGAGGAACCACGCGACGCGGATCCCGTGGCCCCTCAGGAGGCGCGTCGCCGTTCGGACCTGGCCGATGCGCGTGCCCTTGTCCATCGCGTCGAGGATGCGCTGCGAGCCGGACTCGACGCCCATCCACACCTCTTCGGCGCCGGCGGCGGCGAGCGCCGCGACGGCGGAGGGCGTCATCAGATCGACGCGCGACTGCATCGTGAACGGGATCCGGACGTCCCGCTCCGCGAGCGCCTCGGCGTAGGACTCCGTCCAGCGCGGCGAGAGGCCGAAGATGTCGTCCGCGAACCAGATGTGGTCCGGCCGCACCGTATCCGCGAGGAGGCGGATCTCGTCCGCGACGTTGCCGGGGCTGCGCTGGGCGTAACGCGTCCCCCAGAGCGGCTTCGCGCACCAGTTGCAGTGGAACGGGCATCCGCGCGTCGTCACGACGTTCCACGAGAGGCGCCCGTGCGCGCGCGTCCAGGCGGTCCGGTACGCCCCCGCGTCCACGAGGTCCCACGCCGGCAGAGGAAGGGCGTCGAGGTCCTCGAGGAAGGGCCGCGTCGGCGTGCGGCGCACGGTCTGGGCGCCGTCGAGCGCGATGCCGCCCCGGAGCGCGAGACCGCGGATCGCGTCCAGCGGCGCGTCGGCGTCGGCCGCCCAGAGCTCCGCGAGCTCGGCCATCGCGTGCTCGGGCTCGCCGATGATCACGGCGTCCGCGCCCGACGCGAGGTATGCGGCGGCGTGATCCGTCGCGTCCGCGCCGTTCACGGCGACGCGGCACCCGCGGGCCCGGGCGGCCGCGGCCATCGCCAGCGCCGCCTCCCGGTTCCTCGTCGTGCACATCTTCGTCAGAAAATTGAAGTTGTCCTCGAGGATGCCGACGATCCGGGCGCCGGACGCGTCGAGGGCGCGGGCGAACTCGCGCTCGTCTCCCGCGAGCATCGCGTCGAAGAAGACCACGTCGAAGCCGCGCGAGCGAAGGACGGCCGCGGCGAGGAGCGTCGCGAGAGGCGGATAGGGCTTCATCTTCCGCCACTGCTTCGCGTCGTGCGCGAGGTAGTAGGCGTGGGCGAGGAGGACCTTCGGGTCCGCGGTCATGTGCCCGTGAGACTAAGACGCGATCGCGCCGGAGGAGCGTGACCCGCGTTACGAAAGCGTCACGTGACGAGGCGTTTCACCAATTGCACGGCGCCGTCCAGATCCGATGCGCCCGAGAGGAGCCACCCGCCGGCTTCCCACGCGCGCGCCACGGCGCCGGGATCGCCCGGCAGCTCCTGAGGGATCCCGCCCGCACGGAAGGCCTCGAGGAACGCGGCGCCGGTGAGCGGTGAGAGACGCGCGGGCCCCGGCTCGCGCTGGCCCAGAAGGACCGTCACGGCGCGGCGCGCGCGCCGGTCGCGCGGGAGGCTGCCGTTGAAAAGGTCAACACGGCGTTTCACTTCACGGCCCGTGTAGGCGCGCTCCGTCACGCCGAAAATGCCAAGAAGGCGCGCGGAGTCCTCGCGCAGGGCGAGATCGCGCACGCTCGCCGCGAGCGCGTCGGGATCCCGCCGCGAGACGAAGAGGCTCTCGTCTCCGAGGACGCCGAGGCCGGCACGCCGAGCGGCGGCGACGAGCGTCGACTTGCCGGCGCCCGAGGGCCCGCGTACGACGGCGGCGCCTCGCGGCCCGACGACGGCGCCCGCGTGCAGCACCTGCCAGCCTCGGCGGCCGAGGAGGACGGCCGCGGGCGCCTCGAGGAGCGTGCGGGCGAGGAAGGACGAGAGAGAAGAAGAAAGAGAAAGAGAAGAGGAAGATTTCTTTGAAAGTAAGAAAGAAAGAGAGGGAGCGAGGCGCGCGGCGACGCGGGCCGTCGCGAAGTCGATCGCCAAAGAGAGCGCGTCGGGGACCGTGCAGCGGAATTCCGTCGCCTCGTGAGTCCACCGCTGTGTTTCTTCGAAGGTGAATGCGGTGGCGTCGCTCCGCGGCGAGCCGCCCGCCGCCGCACCTCCGTCCCACGCGCCTTCTAAGAAGATCTTCTCTTCATCCTCGTCTCCCCCCATGCGCGGCGAATGCCGCGCATGCAGAATCTCGATCCGAATTGCCTCCTTTTCGTCCGCGGGCGCGGGGTCCCAAAGCCGGTTCGCGAGCTCGAAGACGAGCGGCTCGTCCGACGTCAGCCGCACCAGGTCGCCCGGGGGCGCGTAAGCCCGCGTCGTCGTCGTCATTCCGCCCGCGAGCTTGCCACGTGCCGGGAGGAGGCGCTCGACAGGGATCGCTTCGTCACGTAGCGTCTCCCCGGGGTGGAGGTCCCGTGATCGCCGTCCGGCTCGGCCGACTCGCGCTTCTCCTGCCGTTCCTCGCCGCGTTCGGCGCGGCGGCGGGCGAGATCCGCGTGACGGTCTCGGTCCTGAACTCCGAACGAAAGGCGGTCCCCGGCACGGGCACCGTCGTCTGGGTCGTCGACGCCGCGGCGGCGCGCCGCGCCGCGCCTGCCGCGCGGCCGACGCTCGCGTCGAAGGGCAAGCGCTTCGAGCCCCACGTCGCGGTGGTCCCCGCCGGAGGCACGGTCCAGTTCCCGAACCTCGACGGGATTTACCACAACGTCTTCAGCCTCTCGGAGAGAGCCCGGTTCGACCTCGGCCTCTACCGCAACGGCGCCTCGCGGGCGATGACCTTCGAAAGCCCGGGGCCCGTGCGCATCTTCTGCAACATCCACCCCCAGATGGCGGCTGTCCTCGTCGTGATCGACGGCGCGATCTGGGCCCAGGCGGGAAGCGACGGGACCGCGGTCCTCGCGGGCGTGCCGGCCGGGAAGGCGACGGTCCGCGCGTGGGACGAGAAGGGCGGCGAGTTCACCGGCGTCGTGGACGTGCCCGGGGAGGGCGCGACCTCCCTCGCAATCTCCCTCGACGGATCGGCATTCCGCGACGCCGGACACAAGAACAAGTACGGGAAGGACTACCCTCCTCCCGACGACGATGGCAACCGGTACTGACGAAACCCGCCGCGCGACCTCCAGCGAGGCGACGCGCGTCACGCTCGCGGCGTCCGACGCGACCGTCGCGCTCGGGCCGCCGGCCGCGCCGGAGGGGACGCGGTCGCCCAAGGTTCCGCCCGCGCGCGGGACCGGACTCGCCACGAAATTCTTTCTCGCCGCCGTCCTGCTCGTTTTCGCGACGCTCGGCACCGCGATCGCGGTCGGGACGTGGCGGGCAAACGATGCCGCCGAGAAGAGCATTCGCGAGAGCCTGCGGGACCTTTCAGGCGTCGTCGGCTCGTACCAGGTCAGCCTCGAGGAGGGTCTCCGGCGCCAGCTCACCGGCGTCGCGGACGAGCCGGGGACGAAGGGGCTCTTCGCGCTGCGCGACCAGAAAACGCTCCACGACTGGACGGTGGACAAGGCGCAGCCCGGGAAGATCGACGCCGGGACCGTCTTCCTCTTCGACGAGCGCGGTGTCCTCCTCGACCGGAGCGACCAGGAGATCAACGAGGAAAATCGCCGCTCCTTCGCCTCGGTCCGGTGGGTTGCGGACGCGCTCAAGGGGATCCCGTCGACGGCGGTCATCCGCGAACGGAAGACGCTCTCGTACGTCGCGTCCGTGCCCGTCCTCTCGGGCGACGCGTCCGTGGGCGAGGGGCGCCTCGTCGGCGTCCTCGCCGCAGCGGTCCCGCTCGACGGGGCCCGCGCCCGGACGCTGCAGGCCATCACGAAGGGCCAGGCAGGGTTCGTCGCGAACCTCGCGAAGAGGGGGGAACCGGCCGTGCTCGAGACCACCGCCGCGACGGAGGGATTCCGCGGCGATGCGCTCGTCCCGGCGCTCGCGGCGCAGCCCGCCGCCGTCGACCGGCTGTTCGTCCAGGGTCTGCCGGCCGGGCCGCTCGACGTCTCCGTCGCGGGCGAGGAGCGGATCCTGGGCGCGGTCCCGCTCAAGAACGCCACCGGCGAGACGCTCGGCGCGTTCGTCGCGTCGCGCTCGCGCGATGAGGAGACGGCCGCCTTCCGGAGAATCCGCAACACGCTTCTCGGGGTGGGGGCCCTCGCGCTCCTCGTCGCGCTGCCCGTCTCGTTCGCGATGGGCCGCCGCATCGCGAGGCCCCTCGAGGAGCTCGCTCGCGGGGCCGCGGCCATCCGGGAGGGCGACCTCGACGTCCGGCTTCCCGAGGCGGGCGGCGGCGAGGTCGGCGCGCTCGCCCGCGCGTTCTCGGCGATGGTGGGCGAGCTCCGGGAGAAAGCCGCTCTCGAGCAGATGGTCGCCGGCGTGGGCCGCGACGCGTTCGCGACGCGCGGCAGGACGATCGCGACGCGCGTGCCGGCGCCGGACGCCGCCGCCCGCGCGTTCGCCGGCCCGCGCGTCGGCACGGTCTTCGCCGCGCGCTACGAAGTCACCGCCCTTCTCGGGAAAGGCGGGATGGGGACCGTCTACCGCGCGATCGACCGCGAGCTGGAGGACGAGGTCGCCCTGAAGGTCCTCCTTCCGGACGCGTTCGACGAGGGGTCCGGCGCCGCGCAGACGCTCAAGCAGGAGATCCGGCTCGCGCGGAAGATCACCCACCGCAACGTCGTCCGCACGCACGACCTCGGCGAGGCCGAGGGCGTCCGTTTCCTCACGATGGAGTACGTGCCCGGGACGACGCTCCGCGACATCCTCGACCGGCGCGGCGTCGTCGCCCTCGGGCCGGGCCTCCAGATCGCCAAACAGCTCTGCCGCGGCCTCGCGGCGGTTCACGAGGCGGGCATCGTCCACCGCGACATCAAGCCGCCCAACATCATGGTGCTGCCGAACGGCGTCGTGAAGCTCATGGACTTCGGGATCGCGCGCGCGGCGGGCGGGGAGGACGCGGGCGACGGCTCCACGGTCGGGACGCCTTACTACATGAGCCCGGAGCAGGCGCGCGGCGAGGCCGTGGACGAGCGCAGCGACATCTACTCCGTCGGCGTCGTCCTCTACGAGATGTTCACGGGCACCCGTCCGATCGGCGGCGCGACGCCGGGCGAGGTCATGCGGCGCCACGTCTCCGACGCGCCGCGCCCGCTCACGGAGCTCCGGCCCGACCTTCCCGCCCTCCTCGAGCGTCTCGTCGCGTCCTGCCTCGCGAAGAGCCCGGACCGCCGGCCGCCTTCGGCGACGGACCTCGCCGACGCGCTCCTCCGCCTCGGCGAGTGACCCTCCGCCCGCTACGACTTCTTCGTCGCCGGGAAGAGGTCGAAGGCTCGAATGAGGTTGAAGCCGATCTTCATGCTCCGGTCGGTCACGCCGCCGAGGAAGTCGCCGCCGATGGTCTGGTCCATCGTCGTCGCCCCCGAGTTCCCCATCCAGAGCGCGAAGTGGTGGTTGAAGAGCTGCTTCTCGATGGAGACCGACCACTGTCCGACGGAACCGGGGACGAAGTCCTTCTTCGGCACGTACTCGCCCATGATCGCGATCGTCTTGGTCACTTTGACCTGCACGATGACGGGCACGTTCCACACGTCCTTCTGGAACCCGGTGTTCTGGACCCAGCTGGGCGCGGCCGCGAGCGTCACGCGGTCGGCGATCGTGTACGAGACGAGAGCCTGCCCGAACGCGCTCGTCTCCTTCGTCGCGTAGGAGGCCGTCCGCCAGTCGAGGCCTCCGCGCAGGCCGATCGCGAGCGGGAGAGACGCTCTCGGACGCAGGAGCGTCGTCTTGAGAGCGAACTCGTAATCCGCATAGTTGTTCACGCGGTAGACCTGCACGGCGAGGTCTCTCACGGGAACGTACTCGATTCCGAGCATCGTGGACGCTCCCGAGTCCAGGCCCCACAGGCCCCCGCCTCCGGCGTCCTTTGCGTCGGCGTTGAAACGATGCGTGATGTACGCCTCGAACGTCCCCTTCTCGTTCGTGAGCGGGGTCGCGGTCTGGACGAAGTGATTTCCGACGGTCGTCGCGACGCCGGGCGCGTCCTGCGCCGCCGCGTTCGAAGCCAGCAGGACGCAGATGCCCACGGCGCTCACGCCGGCCACCGCTCGAAACAGGGATTTCACCATGGAGGTCCTCCTCGCATGGATGGAACCACGCGGCGCGGATCGCGTCGGTGTCGTGGCTCACGCCTTGGTGCGAGAGAGACGCGCTTGCAGTCGCGGAGGACGCCGCCGCCCGGTTGAGGGACGGAGTCAGTTCCCGAGAATCTCCTTCGTGTAGTAGTCGACGAAGGCGTTGGCCGCGAGGAGGGGCCGCGCGCGTTTCACGAGCGCTCGCGCGCTCGCGATGCTGCCGGTTTCGCGCAGCCCCACCGCCGCGTAGAACATGGACACTTCCTCGCCGTCCGCGAAGGGCTCGAGCGCCGCCCCCTGGGCGTTGCAGAGCTCCCAGTCCTTCGTGAGGGCGGCCGCCTCGAGGAGCGCCTTCCGCGCGTCGCGGTTCTTCGGGTCCGACGCGACGAGGTCCGCAAGGAGCCGCTTGGCTTCGGCGGCCTTGCCGGCCTTGACGAGGACGCGGGCATCCGCGAGCCGCTTGTCCGGCGTCGCGGATGGCGCCGGCCGCGGCTCCTCCGCCCGCAGCGCGACGGGGACCGCCCCGGTTGCCGCGAGGACGATCGGAACGACGAGCAGCCGTCGATTTCTCCTCATGCGGGCCCCCTTTCTCTGAGAGATGTTCTCAACGGGATTTTGGCACCAGAATGCGTCAGGATCGTGCGGTTGGTCGTTCCGTTCTCCCATGAAGGGCCCTGGTCGAGGGAGGGAATCATGAAGGGTTTGCGTTTCTTTGCGGGGATGGCCGCTCTCGTCCCGCTCCTCCTCGCGGCACACGCCGCTCAGGGCGCACAGCCCGGCGAGACGCTCTCGAACGTCGGGTCGGTGCCGCGCGAGGCCGCGGGCGCCCGCGACCTCGCCCGGCTGGACGGCGAGACGTTTCCGCCTATTTGAAGAATCCGGAGACGTCGAGGATCACGTTCGCGCTCGCCGCCGACTGGTTCTGAACGGAGATCGCGCCGCCCGCCCCGAGGCGGATGACGCCGTTGTTCGCCCGCGTGACGCCGGTCCGGAAGCTCAGTGAGTTCGCGGTGGGGACGGGGTCGCCGGCGGCCCAGGCGACGAGGCTTCCGGCCGCTCCGGCACCCGTGACGGTGAGGTTCACGACGATCGAACGCGCCGTGGCCGGAATGCCGCACGTTCCCGCCGCGGGGAATTGGCGGGTCTCGGAGGCCGCAAGCGCCGGGGTGGCCGTCGTCCTCGTGTCGAAGACGCGGCACGGCGTGAGCGTGTGGAGACCATACGGGTTGCGGACCGTGACCGAGACCTGGGACGCGTTCGCGGCGCCGCCGTCCGCGTCCGTGACGGTCGCGTCGAGCGTGTGCGTGCCGTCGGCGTACGCGGTCGTGTCCCACGTGAGCGGGCCCGCGTAAACGGCGCCGTTGATCCGGATCACCGTGCTCGCGAGCGCCGTGTTCGCGCCCGCGGAGGCGTTGAGCGAGATCGGCACGGAGCCGGCCACGATCGCACCGTCCGGCGGGGCGGTGATCGACACGGTCGGCAGGCCGTCGACGGTCACATGGGCCGTCTGCGTGTGACCGCCGGCCCGGCTCGCGCTCGTGCCCTTGATCGTGAACGTCGTGGCCGCCGCCGGGGCCGCCCCACCGGACGCCGTGAGCGTGAGCGTGGACGTCGTGGACCCGGGAGTGAACGTGGACGGGTTGAACGACGTGGCCGTGACGCCGGCCGGCAGCCCGGTCACGTCTGCAGTCGAGAGCGAGACCGGCTCGGCGCTGCCCGACGTCACGGCGCCGCTCACGGTGTACGTCGCGGTGCCGCCGGGGAAGACGGAGCGGCCCGCGGGGGTCAGGGAAAGGCTCCAGTCGTTGGCGGACGGAGTGACCTGGAGGAGCACGGAAGCCGAGTGGACGACGCTCCCGGCGGTCGCGTCGAGGACGAGGACCACGTCGACCGCCGTCGGCGTGCCGGCGTCGATGCTGACGTCCAGGCTCGTGACCGCCGGGGACCCCGGCGCGACCGAGCTCACGGACGCGAGGCCGGGCGAGGCGTGGACGCCGGCCGGGAGCGTCGAGAGCGGGGACACGGCGAGCGTGACGGCCGAGGCCGAACCGCTCGTCGTCTCGAGGAGGACCGGAATCGAGACGGTCCCTCCCGAAGGAACCGACTGAGCGTTCGGGTTGAAAAACACGGCGAAGTCGTTCGTCGCGACCCGCGTCGAGACGCAGGCCTGCGTCTTCGGGTCGGGGTTCGCGTCCCAGATCGCCTTCGAGAACATGTTCTGGACCGTGTAGCTGAGACCGTCGGCGAGGGAGGTCACGAGGCTCGTGGACTGGTTGCACATGTCCCCGATCTCGCCCTGGCTCACGCTGCCACCGTCGTACCAGCCGAGCGGCGGACCGAAAGACGTCGCGAGACCGACCTCCGCGTCGGTCATGGCCTCGCCGAGCTCGTGCGAGGAGGAAGAACAGAGGTTGGCGAACGTCGTGCCCGAGCCGCAGCCGTTCTGGCAGCCGTTCGCTCCGACGTCCGGCATGACGCCGTAGTAAACGCTGCCGTACCCGGTCCGCGCGTACGTGCCGTGGAGAGCGCAGTACTGGACGCACGAGTCCGCGATGTTCGTGCGGTCGGACGACTGGATCACGATCGAGGCCGGGAAGTGGAACATGTAGATCGTGTGCGCGTCGGGCGCGGGGAGGTGGCCGGCGCTGATCTGGGAGTCGAGCTCGGCCGGAATGTCCGTGTCCCAGATGCACGTGACGCCCGTCGGGGTGTGCCCGGTGGAGTCGGCGACGCACGCGTGCCCGGTCGTGACGGGCGTGATCGTGACGGCGCGCGCGAAGGCGCCGCGCCCGATGCCCTGGTTGCTGCCGGGCACGAACCCGACCGTCGAATACTCGTTGTACCAGTCCATCCAGGCGCTGTTCGTGATCGCGCGGTAGAAAGGTCCGATGTCCGCCTGGGTCGTCGCGTTCACGCCCGACGTCCAGAAGACCGCGTAGACCTTCGCGTTCGGGATCACCTTCCCGCCGAAGTACTGGACCTTGAGCATCGTGGCGGGGTCGCACGTGACGGGACTCCCGAAGGCGTTGAAACACCCTGGCGTGCCGGACGAGTCCGGGAAGAGAGAGAACGCGGCCGGCGGGCCCGGCTGGACGCGCGCGATCCCGACGAGAGGCGTGCCGGGAGGCCCGGACGCCGGGGCGGCGGGGGCCGGTCCCCGCCCCCAGAGCACGGCGAGCGCGGCGACGAGGAATGCCCTCCTCGTGACATGGACCTTGCGCACGAACCCTCCTCGACACTCCCAAGGGACCGGCGCCGAGATTAGCGCAGTCGCGACTGAGTCGCCGTCAAAGCGACGGCGAGCGCGTCCAGCGCGTCGAGATCACGTACACCGGCCTGAACACGGGGATCCGGAATGCCTTCGTCCAGGGCTCACGCAACGGGTGTTCGCGCTCCCGACGGCTCGTGCGCCCCCGGAGGATGGCGCTCGTCCTCCCGGCGGTCCTGCGAGATCTCGACGGCGATGGCGGCCGCCTCCTCCGCACCCACGCCCTCCGTCCGGCGCGCGTACTCCTTTTCGCCGCGGACGTCCTCCTCGCGCACGTGCGTGTCCGCGATCTGCTCCTGCTCGCCGGGGAGCTCGACGCGCAGCTCCTCGATGAGCATCATGACCGCGGCCGCGACCGGCAGGGCGAGGAGCGCCCCGAGGATTCCCATCAGCGTCCCGCCCGCCAGGAGCGCAAACATCACGACGGACGCGGGAAGGCGCAGCGCCCGCCCGTAGATCCGGGGAATGAGCACGCGGCTTTCGAACTCCTCGTACGCGAGCATGAGGACGAGGACGACGACGGCGACGACGGGACCGCGCGCGAGCGCCGCGAGGCACGCCGGCGCCACCGAGAGAAGCGCGCCGATGTAGGGCAGCACGTCCGCGAGGCCTGCGAACACCGCGAGCGCCAGCGCGTTCTCCACGCCGCACGCCGTCAGGAGGACGAATGCGAAGAGCGCCATCATCAAGGACGTGAGCATCTGCCCGCGGATGTACGCGCCGACGATCGTTTCGAGGTTCATCACGATGCGGGAGAGCCGGATGTGGTGCGACCGGGGAACGACGGCGAAAAGCCCTCCGCGAAGGCGGTCGCGGTCGATCATGACGTAGAGCCCGAGGAACAGGGCGCTCAGGCCGTACGCGGCGATCGTGAAGACGCGCACGGAGAAGGAAAACGCCGTCGCGCCGAGAGAGCCCGTCAGGCCGCCGTACTGGAGATTCCGAAGCCAGTGCGCGAGCGGTGCGCTCGGATGGTAGCCGGCGAGCACATCGGCCAGCCGGGCGCGCAGCGCGGGCTCGCGCTCGAGGAGCGCCCCGGCTTGCGAGAGAAGGGCCGGGACGGTGATGGCGGCGACGAGCAGCGCGAGGACGAAGAAGGCCGCGAAGACGATCGCGATTCCGGCCCCCCGCCCCACGCGCTTCTCCTCGAGCCAGCGAACGGCCGGGCTCAGCGTGCCGACGACGACGAGAGCAGCGACGACGACGAGAAGGACGGGCCAGAGCCGGATCAGGAGCCACGCGGAGGCGGCGACGAGGACGAGCGCGACCAGCGTCCGCGTCGAGACCTCGAGGCTCACGCGACGCACCTCGTGTCTCCCGGCGGCGGAGACGGCCGGGCTCCCGACGTTTCTCATCGTGGCGGCCGTGCAAGCGACGGGCCATGAGGCGCCGGTTGGGAGCGCCAGGTCGGGCACGTGAAGAGCGGCTCGCCCGCGTCGGCGCAGGCTCCGGGAAATGTAGCTTCTTCAACGGGGCGGCACAGAGTGCAACCGACGCGCATGTGCGCCTCCGAGGCCGTTCCCCGGAGCGAGCCGCGCCGCCGGGATCGGACGCTACCGGGCGAACGCCTCCCTGAGACGGCGGCCGACGCGCTTCGAGTGTTCCAGCAGATTGATGGCCGCATGCTCTCCCGAGCGAGGCCGAAGGAACGCGAGACGGGCGCGCGAGAGAACGCCGAAGAGGACGAACGCGATGCCGGCTGTCGGCCGGTCGATGAAGGCGAAGCACTCGCCTTCGGCCCAGATCTGGGGAAGAGGCTGCCCGTCCAGGCTCGCAAAAGTCTCGCGAGGCGTTCCGGACGGACCGAGAAGCGACGACACCAGACCCGGCGCGGGATAGGACTCGAAGTTCCCGGCGCGAGTCACGACCTGGCCCAATTCGTCGATGACGGCGCCGCAGCGGAGGCCCTCATCCCGCAGGACGTCGCCGAGAATTCTGGAGAAGTCCATGCGGCCTCTTGCGGCCGAACATAGCGACCTCGTCGCCCCGAACGTGGTGACGGGGCGCACGACTTCTCCGGGGGCACGGTATCCTTTCCCCCGGTCACGGTGTCCTCGGAATCTGTTCTGACGTTGCTCTGAGGTGCAGGCCTTGCAGAATCCGTCGATTCTCGTCGCGTCCGTCCTCACCGTCAGCCTCGGGATCTACCTGTTCCTCCTGCGACGCAGCAGGCGTCAGGTCAGGGACACGCACACCCTCAGAGCCTCGATCGCGAAGGAGCTCCACCTCCCGCCGTCGCTGCACCCGGTCATCGACCCGAACACGTGCATCGGAAGCCTCTCGTGCATCAAAGTCTGCCCCGAAGGGGACATCCTGGGCATCGTGGACGGGAGGGCCGCTCTCGTCGTCGCGGCCAACTGCATCGGGCATTCCCGGTGCGAGCTCGAATGTCCGGTCGGCGCCATCAAGCTCGTGTTCGGCACCAGCGAGCGCGGGCTCGACCTTCCGGAGGTCGACGAGTTCTTCGAGACGAACCGCGCCGGCGTTCACATCATCGGGGAGCTCGGCGGGATGGGTCTCATCAAGAACGCCGTGCGACAGGGGCTGCAGCTGGGCCGCCACTTCAAGACGATCGTCAAGCCGGTCGGAGACCGGCAGGTTCATGCCGCCATCGTCGGCGCGGGGCCGGCCGGGATCGCGGCGGCGCTCGCCATGAAGGAGGCCGGCCTCTCCTTCGCGCTCGTGGACCAGGGAACCTCTCTCGGCGGGACGATCGCCAACTACCCCCGGCAGAAGCTCGTGATGACGGAGACCGTCGATCTCCCCTACTACGGGAAGTTCGGCAAGCCGCTGATCTCGAAAGAGTCCCTGATGGAGATGTTCAAGGAGGCTCTCCAGAAGGCGGCGATCAGGATCCACCACGGCGTCAAGGTGACCGGCATCGACGGCGAAGACGGCAATTTCGAGCTGCTGACCGAGAAGGGAAGACTCCGGTGCCAGAAGGTGGTCCTGGCCGTCGGCCGCATGGGGACTCCCCGGAAGCTCGAGGTGCCTGGCGAAGACCTTCCGAAGGTGACCTATCTCCTCCTTCATCCGGAGCAGTACGCCGGGAAGAAGGTCCTCGTCGTCGGGGGAGGCGACTCGGCTCTCGAGATCGCCCAGATGGTCGCCGCGGAACAGGGGACGGAGGTCAGCATCTCCTACCGGTCCCCCGCGTTCGGAAGGGCCAAGCAACGCAACAAGGACAACGTCGAGAAGCTCATCCGGGACGGGCGGGTGAACGCCATCATGAGCTCCAACGTCGTGTCGATCCATCCCGACACCGTCGTGCTCGACGTCGACGGAACGAAACGCGAGATCGCCAACGACTACGTCGTCATCAACGTCGGGGGCGTCCTGCCCACCGAGTTCCTCAGGAGCCTCGGCGTGTCCATCCAGCGGCACGTCGGGCAGGCGATCGAGAAACCGAAAAAGAAGAAGACGTCCGTCTCGACGACGTCACGCGTCCTGGCCGAGGAGAGTACCGAAGAGCGCCAGCGCATCCGACTGGGCACGGCGCTGGCCGTCCTCGGCCTCGTCATCCTGGCGGGCCTCTGGTACACGGGACGGAACTACTACTGGCTCCCGCCCGCGGAGCGCGCACATTCGCCTCTGCACAAGGCCCTCAAGCCGGGAGGTGTCTGGGGACATGGCATCGGGGTCGCGGCCACTCTGGTGATGCTCTCGAACTTCCTCCTGCCGCTGCGGAAGCACTGGCGCCGGTTGAAGGGCCGGAAATCGATCCGCGAATGGCTGACGTTCCACGTCTTCGTCGGCGTCATGAGCCCTCTCGTCATCCTCTTTCACGCCGCCTTCGGCTCGAACAACATGATCGCGACGCTCTGCTACAGCTCCCTGGTGTGCGTGGTCGGGACGGGACTCGTGGGGAGGTTCTTCTTCGGACTGATTCCGATCGCGGGAGACCACTATCTCGAGCTGACGGAGCTCGGCAGCCGGATGGAACAGCTCAGAGGAAGCCTCAATCCCCTTCTGGAGCAGGTCCGCAGGCCGCAGGAAATCCACTGGCTCCTGCGGACCGCGACGTCTCCTCCGCCCGAGGGGACGGGTTTCTTCCGGGCGCTCTTCTCGTTCCCCGTCGACGCGATCCGGGTCCGGCTGTCGCTCGTCAGGAGCCGGTCCCTCTTCAGGACGCGGGACGACTACCACGAGTTCAGCACGATGATCACGCGGCTCCTGAAATTGAAACGGCAGGCTTCCGTGTTCCGGACGGCGAAGAAGGTGATGAACTACTGGCGCGGATTCCACGTGGTGCTGGCCGTCTTCCTCGTGCTCGTGATCATCGTGCACATCGCGACGGCCTGGTACCTCGGGTACCGGTGGATCTTCTAGCGTCGGCCCTCTCTCACCGTTCCAGGTGCGTCCTCGAAACTACCGCGGCGGCGAGGGGAGCGAAACGCTGGTGAAGAAGCTCCATGCGTCCGCGTTGATCCGCTCGGAAAGCTCATAGTAGTCGTGCCCGTGGTGTTCGAGCTCGACGTATCGGACGGGGAACCCTTTCTTGACGAGAAGGTCGCGCGTTTTTCGCACCGCGCGAAGCGAGTGAAACGAGTCCCGATCGCCGATGTAGAGCGCGATCGGCGTCTTCCGTGTGGCCCGGTCGAGGACCCACGTGTAATCGTCCGCGAGGCGCATGCCGTGAATTGCCGCTGCCGCGAAGCGTCCGGACTCGAGAAACGCTCCGTCGAAGGCGAGATACCCTCCCATCGAGTTGCCAAAGAGGTAGACGCGAGCCGAGTCGACGCGCGTCACGGCTCGCGCGTCGTCCACGGCCTTGAGAAAGACAGCCGGAGCGACCTCCTCGAATTCCGGATCCATGGGGAGCGCGGGCGCGACGAGCGTGATCCGCTTCTCCTGCGCGAGCCCCTTCCAGGCCTCGATCATCTGTTCCGGCTGGTCTCCGGCTCCATGGAGAAGGACGACGACCGGAGCGGGCTCGGAGCCGCCCTCCGCGAGGAGCCGGTAGTAGTAGTTCCGGTCGCCGAGGCGGATGCTCCGCAGTGTCGCGGTCGACGATGCTCCCGCGCCATGTAGGGCGAGAAGCGCCGCGACGACCGCCATCGCCCGCACGCGCACGACGACGCGCCGCTACTTCGCCGGAGTCGTGAGGGGCTTGCCCTTCTCGGCGACGAACACCGCCGCCAGCTTCGCCGTCCCGCTCCCGGCGTTGATCGCCTGGTGGACCTTTCCGGGGGCGATGTGGAAGACGTCGCCCGCCTTCAACGTCGCGTTCGGATACCCCTCGCTCTCGAGCGTGATCGTGCCGTCCAGCACGAAGGCGAAGACCTCGGCCGGATGGGTGTGCCTTCCTTCCGCTCCGCCGGGCGGCAGTTCGACCATCGCCATGACGCCCTCGCGGTCCGGGATGGTCAGGTCCTGCTTGAACACGATGTTGCGCTTGACGGCGGGCGGCTGCTGGGCGCGGAGCGCCAGCGCCCCCGTCAGCGCGACGGCGCAGGCAAGGGCGAGTCCCGTGGCACGTCTCGTGGTCGTGTCGTTCATGACTCCTCCTCTTTCGGTCTGAGCGTGCGACGCATTCTAATGACGAACGGGCCGCCGCGCGTGGAGAAAAACCGGCGGCGCCCCCGCCGCGATGGCTTCAGTCGAACGTGATCGACTTGACCTTGATGACGCCTCCCGCCATCTCGCCGACGACGGTGGCCTTGAGGCCTTCGGTCCCCTTCGCGGCCTTGAGGGCCTCGACCGTGAGCTCATTCCCCTTCGAGTCGAACTTGACGAAGGTTTTTTCCTTCCCCTCGGTCGTGATGACGCCGTAGCCCGAGCTCTCGCACTTCAGGAGGCAGGCCTTCGTGTGCTTCTCGGGCGTGTCCTTCATCTTGGCGAAGCACATCCGGTCGATGACGGTCACGTCCTTCCAGGTCTGCTCGGCGGCGACGGCGGGCGGGGCGGCGGCGAGGACGAGAGCGACGAGGGCGACGGCGGACAGGGCGGCGGCGGCTCTTTTCATGGGTCCTCCTCTTCGGCCGGGACGCTGAGACAGCGTCTCAGCCATGGGACGACTCTACTCCCTCTGCGAACGGGCGCAAAAGGGGACCGGCGACGGCCGCCTCCCGTTGCGCACGAGGGCCGCGCGGCCTACGATGGTTCCCGTGCGGGGGCTCGTTCTCCTCGGACTTCTCCTGGCCGCACCGGTCGCTGCTGGCTCGGAGCTCGCGGACGCGAGCGCGGCCGCGAAGGCCGCCGGAAAGCACGGCTGCTTTTCGCAGGCGTCGCAGTCGCTCGCGCCGATCCCGCTCGTCGAGAGCCTCCCGGACGAGCCCGAGGTCGAGGCTCCGGCTCCCGCTCCCGCGGTCGTCGAGCAGGTCGTCTACGTCGGGTATCCCGTCGGCGGCTACGGGTATCCGCTCTACTCCGGCAACTCGGGAGCCCCCTGGCCGGCGCACCGCCCCGCGGCGTCGTGCCGCGCGGCCATGCAGTTCCGGGGCGGCGAGGCCGGCGCTCGAAGGCAGCTGACGCGCTAGGCAGGTATCGCCCGGGAAGTCCCTTTGCCCGCTGCCGCCGGGAGGTCCTCATGAGGAAGACGGTGATTCGGCTCGCGGCCCTGCTCACGCTCACCCTCGGCACCGCGCTCCCCGCGGCGCGGTCCGGGCCCGGCGGCCTTCCGAGGGCCTTTTTCTCCGCGACGACGCCCGGCTCGTTTGCCCGATACGAGCGGACGACTACGGACGCGAGAGGGAGGGTTTCCGTGACGATCGCGACGATCTCCCGCCTCGCGAACGAGGGCGGAGAGGTCTGGCTCGAGGTCCGCCGCGAGCCGGGGAGCGGCGGCGAGGGGAAGACGTCGACCGTGAAGTACCTCCTGAACGAGGGCTTCGAGGTCGAGAAGAACGTCCTCGACTACCGCCGTTACATCGATCGCGTCATCGCGCAGGACGAAGGGAATCCGGCAGTGGAACTTCCGATGTATGCGTTCCGGACTCAGTACGCGTCCTTCCTCAGCAACGTCGATTACAGCGCAGGCGTGACCCCGAGGGGGACGGAGACGGTGGACGGCCGGGCGTGCGAGCGTTACGGCCTCTCGGGGACGTTCCGCGTCCCGGTCGCCTTGTGGAGCGTCGCAAGGACGTACGAAGGGGACCTCTGGCTGAACGACTCCGTCCCCTTCGGCCGAGTGAAGGAGTCGATCGTCGTGAAGGACCGCAAGGGGAACCTCGTGTCGACAAGCGAAACGAGGCTGCTCGAGACCGGGAACGGGGCGAGGTCGCGCATCAAGGGCGACGTTTTCGAGCCGGATCCTTTCGGAGGCGTGCCGCCCTGAGGGCGCCTGGCCTTTTGCCTCGTTCTCGGTGAACTCGAACGGCCCCTTCACCTCTCCCGGTTATCCTCTTTGGATCCGATGGACCGAGATGTGAAGGGTCGCCCTCCCGGAGCGGAGAGCGGGGCGCCCGCGGTGGATCGGCTCTGGGCGATTCTGCCCTTCCTGGTCTTCTGGTTTCTCCTGGCCGCAACCTGGCGGCGCTGGGTTCTCCCGTTCGAAGACTCGGGCCGCGAGATGGACACCGCGCTGCGCCTCGCACAGGGCGAAACGCTCTATCGCGAGGTTGGCTACCAGTATGGCCCGCTGTCCCCGTTCTTCGACGGCCTCATGTTGCGCGTCTTCGGCCGCGATCTCGACGTGCTCGTGGCCTGGCGCGTGCTCCTCGCGCTCCTCGGCGTCGAGGCGCTCCACCGGCTCGCCCGACGCCTCGTCCCGGGAGACGCCGCCGCAGCGTCGGCAGTGACGTCTTTCGCCGTCGCCGCGTGCGCGTTCGGAATCGGCGGCTCGTGGCCTTTTCCGTATAGCGTCGCCGCATTGGCGGGCACTGTGGGCACCTGGTGGGCGGTCGAGCTCGCAATCGCTTCGGAGTCTCCGGCTTGCTCGATCGCGGCTGCTGTCGTGGCGGGAGCCGCAGCGGGATCCAAGCTGGAATTCATTCCGGCCGCGCTCGCCGGTCCTCTCGTCGTCCTCGCTCTCCGCCGTCCGCGCCGTGAAGCTCTCGGGGCAGGTTTCCTGATGGCGGGAGCGGCTGGCCTCGCGTACGGGATCCCGGTCCTGCTGTTCGGCTCGGACCTCATGCAGCGGCAGGGCTACGCGCGTCCCGTTTCCGGGGGCTGGCGTCGGTTCGAAGAGTCTGTGGTCTTCGGCGGGATGTCGTGGACCGACTTCGCGCGCGGCGGATTCCTCGACGCGCTCTTCCCGTCGGCGGTCGCCATTGTGATCGCCCTTCTGCTCGCCCGCGGGCGGGTCGCCCGGCACCTCCTGCTCGTCCCTCTGTTCTTTGCCGCGGGAGCGCTCACGTTCTTCTCCCCCGGGAACGCGTGGCTGCACGCCCTTCTCCCGCTCGCGCTTTGCGTCGCGGCGCTCCGCCTCGCGCGTGCGGCGCTCGCGTGGTGGCGGGCGAAGGATCCTGCCGTGCGGCCGGACCCCGCGGCGGCGGGCGCCTCACTCGCCATGCTGCCCGCGCTTCTTCGCCAGCCCTTCTTCCTGAGAAATCCCGTCTACGTCGCGTTCTCCGCGCCGCTCGCCCTCGTCGTCGCGCTCGCATGGCTCGTTCGCCGGGCGGGCCGTCCGCGGCTCCTGACGGCTCTCGCCGTCGGCCTTGCCGTCGCGCAGGCGGCCAACCGTCTGCGAGAGATCGGAATGGCCGACATGACGCTCACGAAACTGCCCGGAGCGTCGGTGTTCCTCATACCCGCCGAGTCCCGGTTCGTTCTCGAGGCGGCGAGCGCCATCCGCGAGGTCGTCCCGGAAGGGGGGACGGTCGGCATCTTCCCGGAGCCCGGTTTTCTCCTCTTCGTAACCGGCCGGAAGAACCCCTTCGTCGACGAAACCTTCCTGCCGGGACTGCAGGACTCCGAGGCAGAGGAGCGGATGATCCGCGTCCTCAAAGAGCGGCCGCCAGCCGCCCTGCTCGTAACGAACCGCCCGTACCCCGAGTTCGGAGGCTCGTATTTCGGTCACGGGACGCTGGACCGGTTCTTTCACGAGGTGTCGCTTCGCTACGTCCTTGCTCGGCGAATCGAAGGCGGCCCGCTCGTCTCCCCCTTCCGGCATGGCATGCACGCGACGAAGGGTCTTCTCCTCGTGCCGCGCGCCAGCGGGGCTAGCCCTTGACCTCGTCCTCGGTGAACTCGAACGGCCCCTTCACGTCGCGGTTCGCTTCCTGCACGCGGAGCTGGACCCTCCGGATCTTCCCCGAAACGGTCTTCGGAAGGTCCGGAACGAACTCCAGCCTCCGGACGCGGCGGAACGGCGCGAGGCGGCCCTTGAGGTCGTCGAAGATCTTCCGCGCCGTCGCGGCGTTCGGCTCGTGGCCCGGCGCGAGCGTGACGTATCCCTTCGGGACGAAACCGCGGATCGGGTCCGGCGAGGGGACGACGGCCGCCTCGGCGACGCTCCTGCACTCGAGGAGCGCGCTCTCGATCTCGAACGGGCTGATCCGGTAGTCCGAGCTCTTGAAGACGTCGTCCGAGCGCCCGACGAACCAGAGGTACCCCTCGGCGTCGCGCGAGGCGGTGTCGCCGGTCCGGTAGTAGCCGCCGGACATGACGGTCCGCGTGCGCGCGAGGTCGTCGGCGTAGTTGATCATGAGGCCCATCGGCCGCGGCTCGAGGTGGACGGTCAGCTCGCCCTCGTCCGCTTCCTTCCCGTCGGGGTCGAGCAGCTCCATCCGGTAGCCGGGCGCCGGGCGCCCCATCGACCCGACCTTCACGGGGAGGCCGGGCATGTTCCCGACCTGGAGCGTCGTCTCGGTCTGGCCGTAGCCGTCGCGGATCGTGATCCCCCACTCGTGCTGGACCCGCATGATCACCTCGGGGTTCAGCGGCTCACCGGCGCTCACGAGCTCGCGAAGCGACTCGGGGCGCGACCCGAGCGGCTCGAGGATCATCATCCGCCACACCGTCGGAGGCGCGCAGAGCGAGTTGATGCCGTGCCGGTGGAGCGTGTCGATCAGCGCCGACGGCGACGAAACGGGCGTACTTGTGGACGAAGATCGTCGCACCGGCGTTCCAGGGCGCGAAGAACGAGCTCCACGCGTGCTTCGCCCAGCCGGGCGAGCTGATGTTCAGGTGGACGTCCCCTTCCTTGAGGCCGAGCCAGTACATCGTCGAGAGGTGGCCGAGCGGGTACGACCCGTTCGTGTGGAGGACCATCTTCGGAAGCGCGGTCGTGCCGGACGTGAAGTAGAGGAACAGGGAGTCCGTCAGCTTCGTCTGGAGGTCCGACCGGAAGCTCACGAGCGACGCGTATCCGTCCTCGTACGGCGTCCAGCCCGGCACCGGCCCGCCCACGACGATCTTCACGAAGTCCCCCTCGAGCCCCTCGAAGCCGGGCGCGAGCTCGGGCGTCGTGACGACGAGCTTCACGCGGCCGCGCCGGATCCGGTCCTGCAGGTCGGTCTTCGTCAGGAGGAGCGAGCACGGGATCAGGACGGCGCCAATCTTGATCGCGGCGAGAATCGTCTCCCACAGCTCCTGCTGGTTGTCGAGCATCACGAGGATGCGGCTCCCCCGCCGGATGCCGAGGCGCCGGAGGAAGTTCGCGACCCGGCTCGACCGCTCCTTCATCTCCGCGAAGGTGTGCTTCCACTCCTTCCCGCTCTCGTCGACGATCCAGAGCGCCGTCCGGTGGTTCCCCTCCGCGTACGCGTCGAAATAGTCGAGCGCCCAGTTGAAGTCCTCGACGTCCGGCCACTTGAACCCGTAGTACGCCGACTCGTAGTCGTCGCGCCGCGTCTGGAGGAAGTCACGCGATTTCAGGAACCGTTCCAGCTGTGTGCGCATCCGTCGCTCCCTCTCATCTTTAGCCTAGCAGCCGGCGCGGCCCAGGGAGACAGCGGTCGTCCGTCGGCACCCAACAACGGAATTCGGCCGCGCATCAAAGGAGCAAATCTCAGAGACGCGGAAACCGCTGCGGGGGGCACCGGTCGATCACCGGCCCGGGGGGCGTCGCGGCACGACGCCGCCCGAGACCCACAGGAAGCCGCACGCGAGGGCCACGCCTCCGGCGACGCCGCACGCAAGGAGCGCGAAGGCCGCCGGTGTTCCGAGGCGCAGCACGGCCAGCACGACCATCTGGAGGTCGTCGCCGCGCAGAGCGACGGACCAGCCCGCGCCGGCGGCCCGGGCGAGCGCCGTCACGACGATCGAGGCGCTCTCGTAGAAGTCCCCGAACAGGGACGCGATCGGCTGCCCGGCGGCGAGGAGGCCCGCTCCGAAGAGAAACGGCAGGGACCGCTTCGCCGCGGCCCGCGAGACGAAGGCCCCCAGCGGCGCGAGGACCGCGTGCGGCAGGAGGTCCGTGACGACGTAGGAGAAATCGCCCGCGGGGACGAACCCCGAGAGCCTCCCGGCGTAGCCGCCCCCAGCGACGACCCAGGGAAAGAGACGAGCGAGAAGCGCGCCGCCCCAGATCGGCTGGATCTCGAGCCGCTGCACGCTTCCACCTGTGAGGACGCACCCGGCGGCATGCAGGAGTTCGTGAAGCGGCACGACGAGCCAGAGCGCCGCTCCGAACCCTGCCAGGACCCAGGCAAGACGCCGGATCTTCCCGTCGAGGAGCGCGGCGAAACCGTCCGCCTGCCGGCCGAGCGCCCGGAGGCTCAGCGGCGGCGGCGCCGGATGAGGGCGACGCCTCCACCCGCGAGGCCGATCGCGAGCGCCATGAGCCCGGCCTCGCCCAGCGTCGGCACCGGTCTCGCGAGGGGGATTCCGGCCTGAAGGCCCTGCGACGCGAGGACAAGAACGGCGACCGCTACGACGCGAACGAGATGCTTCACGGCAGGCCTCCAAAAAACATGACCTTGAAGAATCCTGGAATGCTAGGCACCGCCGGATTCCCTGTCAATCGGAGGCTGCGGTCGCGCCGGCACGTCCTCGCTCGAGAAGCCGGTCTGCGGTGCGGATGGCGAGTGCGGTGATCGTGAGGCAGGGCGAGTCGCCGCACCCGCTCGACGGGACGAGCGAAGCGTCCGCGAACGCCAGGTTCGGGATCTCGTGGCAGAAGCCGTCGCGATCCGCAACGGAAGAGGCGGGATCCGTTCCCATGCGGCAGGTGCCGAGCACGTGCGTCGCCGCGAAGATGTCGAGAGACGTCGTCTCCTCCACGATCTCCGCGGCGCCTCCCGCCCGCATCACCTCGCGCACCGTGTCGGCCATCGTCCTCAGAAGCGCGCGCTCGGAGGGAGAGAGCCAGGAGTGGATTCGCGCGCGGGGGATGCCGTGCGCGTCGCGCACCGAGGGTGACAGGTCGACGAACGTCCGTTCGTTCGGAAGCCACTCCCCGACCGCGAGCACCGCGACGGCGCGTCCGAAGACTTCCCGGAGCCGCCGCTGGTGAGCAAGCCCGAACCCGGGCACGAGCCGTTCGGCGTAGGACGCGGGCCCGCGAAGGCCCACGGCGTTCGAGCACGTCGCCATCCGGAAACCTCCGGTCCAGCCGCTTCCCCGCTTCGGCACCGCGTGCTCCCAGGCCGAGCCGTCGATGGCGACTCCGCGCCAGGAGTCGACCCGCTCCGGCAGAAGCCCGACGGCGGTCCAGGAAAGCGTCTCGGTGAGGTGGCGACCGACCTGCCCGCTGCCGTTCGCGAGGCCGCCGCGGTGGCCTTTCGGCCGGCACGCCAGGAGGAGCCTCGGCGTCTCGATCGCGCCCCCGGCGAGCACGACGGACCGCCCCGTCACTCTCTGCCGCACGCCGTTCGGATCGGCGTAGACGACGGCCTTCGCCCGCCCGCGCGTGTCGAGCTCCACCTCGAGGGCCTGAGTCCGGGTTCGCAGGTCCAGGCGACCGGTGGCCCTCGCCGGCGGGAGGAACGTCACGTCGGCGCTTCCCTTGTCGCCGATCGGGCACCCCTCCGTGCATCCCCCGCAGTAGTTGCATTGCGGCCGGGTGTTGGTCGGGCGGGAGAGGATCGCGAGAGAGTTCGGCAGGAGCGTCGCTCCGACCGCCGCGAATCCCTTCGCGAGGCGTCCGCTTCCGTACGAAAGAGGGTGAGGCGGCAGGATGTGCGGCCCGCCTCCCGGACGGAGCGGGTTCACCGGGGCCGCAACGCCCATCTGCTCCTCGGCCACCGCGTAATACGTCTCCAGCTCCCGGTACGGAATCGGCCAGTCGGCGCCGACGCCGAAGAGCGAGCGCATCCGGAGCGAGTCCTGGTGGAAGCGATGCGCTTCTCCCTGAAAGTGCAGCGTCGAGCCGCCCACGCCCTGCACGTGGCTATAGGCCTGATAGACCCTCTCGTCTCCCGGGACGAAGCGTCCCTGTCCCGCGTTCCACGAGCGGTAGCCGTCCCACTCCCGTTCCAGCGGCTGAGCCGTGCCGAAGTCGTACCGCGGGCGGCCCTGCGGGTCGCGAGAGACGTCGTACGGAACCTCGCGCAGCTCGAAATCTCCGGACGTCTGCGGGTAGTCCCTTGCGGGCTCGTATTCGCGGCCCGCCTCGAGGAGGACGACATGCGCGCCGGCCGTCGTCAACCTCCACGCCGCGGCCAGGCCACCCGCGCCCGCCCCCACGACGACGACGTCCGCGTCAGGAAGCCGGGGCATCCTCGAAATCCCAGTAGCCGTCCGGCTGGGGCGCGTGGGGAAGCCCGAGCCTCCGCCGGACGGCGGGGTGGGAGAAGTGAAGGCGTACCGATCGATCGCGCGTGACGCGGTAGAAGAACGCCGGGATCGATCCCGCCGGACTCGCCTCGGCCGCGGCGACGACCGCAGTGCGCGTCTCCTCGCCGGCCAGGGAGAAGCGGTCCCCCTTGCGTCGGCGCGCCTCGGCGTCCAGCCACTCCACCCCCTCGGCGAGGGCCCGGCGCGTCTGCCTCTCGGCCGACAGCTCCTCGAGAAGCCGCGGCATCACGCCGGTGGCGCGCCACGAAGGAAGCTCCGCCTCCGGGAGCAGCGTGTCGAGAAAGGCCTCGAAAGTTCGCAGGCCCTCGCCTTCGAGGCGTCGCGGGAAGAGGATCCGCCGGAGGTAGAACACGCCCGTCGCGAGCATTCCGAAGCCGACGAGCCTGGCGATCAGCTCGCGGCGGGTGGCGCCCCGTCCGGTGCCGCCCGGCGCCTCGCCGGGCGACTTCGCGTTCATCCGTGAACACTAACTCACCTGCCGCTCGTGGCGCCCTCGTCCCTTGACAGAATCCGAGTCGCAATCGAGACTGAGCGTTCAAGGCCCAGCGCGTCCGACACAAGACTGCGACGGGACCCGGCGGAGGTTTCCGATGTCGTCTCGCCCGCGCGCGATCAGCGGAACCCCCGCCGACGACGCCGACACGACTCTGGACACCCCGAGCCTCCAGGACGGCGAGGGGCGCCCGGTTCGATCGGCGGGCCGCGAGTCCGGGGGCGAAGCGCCCGAGGCCACGGACTCGTTCATCCGGCCGGGCCTCGTCATCAACGGACGCTACCGGGTCGACCGTCTCCTCGCGCGCGGGGGCATGGGAGGCGTTTACCGCGTCGACGACCAGCTCTTTCCGGGGCGTCCGACGGCCCTCAAGATCTTTCTTCACCCGCTCCGGAACACCGTCGAGCTGTTTCGCGCCGAGTTCAGGACCATGGCCTCCTTGCGGCACCCGAACGTCGCCCGCGTCTACGACTTCGAGCAGGTGGCGGGCGCCGACGCGTTCTTCTTCACGATGGAGCTCCTGCCCGGCGTGCCGCTCGACCGCTTCCTGGCCGAGCCGCGGGCAGAGGCGGAGACGTCCGACGCGGGATCTCCGCCGCCCGCCCCGACGATCGACGCGTCCGCGGTGCGCGGCCCCTCGGCCGGGCGGATCGTGCCCTGGGCGGAGGCTCTCGACCTCCTCGTGCCGGTGATCCGGGCGCTCGCGTACCTCCACGGCCGCGGCGTCGTCCACTTCGACCTCAAGCCCGGCAACATCGTCGTCAGCTCGCGAGGAGCCGTCCGCCAGGTGAAGGTCCTCGACTTCGGCCTGGCCGGCCTGCGCGGCGTCCGCGGGCTCGTGATGGGGACTCCCCACTACCTCTCGCCCGAGATCGCGAGCGCGAGGGAAGGCGACCACCGGTCCGATCTCTACAGCCTCGGCATCATGGCCTACCGCCTGCTGACGGGCGAGACGCCCTTCAGCGCCACCCAGGGACTCGACGTCCTCCTCAAGCGGAAGCTGACGGAGCCCGTGCGCTTCGCGGGCGCGCAGGCGGAACGCGTCCCGTCCTGGCTCCGCGGGATCGTGGAGCAGCTGTGCTCCGTCGAACCGTCCGGACGTCCGCCGAGCGCCGGGGACCTCCTCGACCTGATCAACCGCGCCGGCTCTCTCGCGTACGAGCTCGAGACGCGGGACACCCGCGAGAACTACCTGTTCTCGAGCGCCTTCGTCGGCCGCTCCCGCGAGATGGAGGACGTGAGCCGTTCAATCGACGCGGGCCTGCGCGGAGAGAAGCACGCCGGTCTCTTCGTCGCGGGACGGAGCGGCATGGGGAAGTCGCGCCTCATGCGCGAGGTCCGGCAGGCCGTCCAGCTTCGAGGCGTCCCGTTCCTCGAGGTCGACTGCTTCGAGCGCGACCTCACCGAGTCCGGCCCGATGGCGAACCTCGTCCTGCAGGCCGCGCGCCTCGCGACGTCCGTCGGCGCGCAGTCGCTCCTCAACGCGCACGCGCCCGAGATGGTCAAGCTCGTCCCGTCGCTCCCGCTCGACGCGGGCGTGGAGCCGACGCCGCCGCTCCCGAACGCGGACGCCGAGCGCCGGCGCGTCCTCGAGGCGATCTCCGCCTTCCTCGTCGGGTTGGGCCGTTTCGTCCCCTACGTGGCCTACGTGAACGATCTGCAATGGGCGCGGGACGGCACGATCGACGTCGCCTCCTCGCTTCTCGCGATCCGTTCGGGGGGCGGCGCACGGTCGAAGTTCTGCCTTCTCGGCAGCTACCGCGTCGACGACGTCACGGGCCGGCCGCTCGCGCGCCTCATCCAGCCGGGCCCCGAGCGACCTGCGCCTCGCATCGTCGAGCTCTCTGCGCTCCGCGACGAGGACGTCGCCGGCCTCCTCAAGTCCATGCTCGGCCTCTCCGAGCTGCCCGAGGGGCTGGCCGCGCGCGTCGCCGAGTCGAGCGAGGGCCTCCCGTTCTTCGTGGAGGAGATCCTGCGCGACCTCCTCGAGGAAGGCCGGCTCTGGTTGCCCGAGGGACGGGACCGCCCGGATGCCGGGATCGCCGAGGGCCTGCGCATCGACGCGGCCGCGTCGTTCCTGAAGCGCGCGGCGCGCGTCTCGCCCGGCGAGCGGAGTCTCCTCGACATCCTCGCCGTCTCGGGGCGGCCCGTGGACACGGAAGTCCTGCAGGAGGTGAGCGGCCTTCCGCGGGCGGCGGCCCGCGAGGCCCTGCAGGTCCTCGGCGAGAAGCAGATGGTCGTCGCGATCCCGGGCGAGAAGGAGCGCTACAACCTCGCCCACGACCGCATGCGCGAGGCGCTCTACGCCGGCCTGCGCGCGGACACGCAGACGGCCCTCCATCTGCGCCTCGGGAGGAGCCTCGCCCGTGCGCTCGCGGCGGACGGCCGGTGGGAAACGCTTTTCGAGGCTGTCGCGCACTTCGGCCAGGCTCTCGACCGCGACGGCTCCCGCGCGCTCGTCGACGAAGGCGAGCGCACGGGCGTCGCGCGCCTCCACGTGCGGGCTGCGGCGGCCACGAACGCGACGGGCGCCTTCTCGACCGGCGTCTCCTACCTCGAGCGAGCGCGCTCGCTCCTCCCGGAGCGCGCATACGAGCGCGAATACGACCTCGCCCTCGCCGTCGATCACGCGCTCGCCGCGACGCTCCTCCCGCTCGGGCGCGTCGACGAGGCGCTTGCGACCGCGGACCGCATCGTCGCGAACGCGCGCGGCCCTCTCGACGAGTCGCCCGGCTGGGAGGCCCGCATCCTCGCGTACGCGGCGCTCAACGAGTATCCGAAGGCGATCGCGGCGGGGATCGAGATCTGCGGGCGGCTCGGCCTCGCGCTGCCCACGGACCCCACGCGCGTCGACATTGCCCGGATCCTCGGCCGCGTCCTCTGGAAGGTCCGCAACATGACGGACGAGACCCTCGCCACGCTCCCGGAGGTCGAGGACCCGCGAGCCCTGCGCCTCATCCGCATCATGTCGTCGATGACGGCGTGCGCATACGTCTCGCGGCCCTACCTGTGGCCCGTCCTCATCGGCAACTGCCTGACGCTCATGCTGCGCCACGGCCGCGGCCCCACGCACGCGCTCCTCTTCGTGTGGTTCGCGACGGCGCTCAACGCCGTGGGCCTCTACGGCGCGTCCTTGCGCTTCTCGCGCCTCGGCACGCGCCTCATGGGCGCGCCCGACGGCGCCGCCTTCCTCCCGAAGCTGCACCACGCGATGGGGCAGTTCGTGTCGCACTGGAGGGAGCCGATCGCCCGCTCCGCCGAGTGGTGCCGCGAGGGCTACGCGCTCGGCCGGCGCGTGGAGGACGCCGAGTTCGCGGGCTATTGCCACATGGGCTGGGCGAAAGCGCGGCTCGAGACGGGCGATCCGCTCTCCGAGGTGCGGACGACGGCCCTCGACGCACTCGAGACGATCAAGGCGTCGGGGCAGATCGGCACCGAGGTCATGCACCGGACGACGATCGCGGCCGTCGACGCCCTCATGGGCCTCGCCTCCGCCCCGGCCGCGGGCGCCGACGACGCGGCGCGCGCCGCCGAGCTCAGCAACACGCAGAACGGATTCCGCCTCCTCGACCGCGCGCGCCTCCTCTGCTTCTTCCGGAGGAGGGGCGGGCCCGCGCTGGGCCGCGAGCTCCTGAAGGTGAGCGAGATCGGCCTGCCCGCGACGTTCTTCCTTTCCATCGCGCACTACTTCGCGTGCCTCGGCTGGATGCTCGAGGCGCGCCGTGGCGGAGCGTGGACGAGGATCGCGTGTCTCGTCCGCGTGCGCCTCGCGCGCGGACGGATCCGCAAGTGGGCGCGCGCGTGTCCCCACAATTTCGAGCACCGGTCGCTGCTCGTGGACGCCGAGTGGCTGCGCACGACGGGCCGCCCCGGACGATCCCTCCGGAAGTACGAAGAAGCGATCGCGGCGGCGATCGACCACGGGTTCGTCCAGGACGCGGGGCTCGCACACGAGCTCGCGGCCGAGACGCTTGTCGACCGCGGGGACGTTCGCGCGGCGCGGACGCACGTCCTCTCCGCGATGGAGAGATACCGGGCGTGGGGCGCCGACGCGAAGGTCGCCGACGTCGAGGCCCGCTACGCGCGCGTCCTCGAGGCCTGACCCCGGTCAGATCGAGATGCTGTTCGGAATCATCGACGGCAGCTGGTTCTCGTACGGCAGCGGGCGGCTCTTGTTTCGCTTCCGGATCTCGGCCTCGATGCCCGCGAGCGCCATCCGGAAGTCGATCGCGGTCGCCTCGGCGCGCTCGTCGAGGAAGTAGGGACGGCGGGGATTGTCGGTGTACGTGCCGAACGTGTCGTACTGCACGCTGCTCAGGAGGTATCCGAACGCGACCTGGTAGAGCGCAACGTCCACGGGCGGCAGCACTTCGAGCAGGGGGTCGGGAGAACCGGCGGCCTTCGCGGCCGGGGACGGCGGCGCGTAAGCGGACCCCGAGACGCTCGGCAAGTACGACATCAGGGGGTATTGCGCGTAATTGACGTTCGCGTGCTGCGGTCCGGCCGTGTAGATGATCAGCGACACCATGTCGACGAGGTAGTCGAAGCTGTCGATCCGCGTCGTGCCCTCGCCCGGCGATCCTCCGGTGAACTTGAGGCCGTCGAGTCCCTGGAATGCGGCGCCGGCGGGGCTCGTGATCTCCCCGACCCACGCCTGCACCTCCGTGTCGGCGCGCACGTCGTCGTTGCCGCCGTAGTAGCACGCGAGATACGCGCGGACGAAGGCGCGAATCGCGTCCCACAGCAGCAGGGTGTCGTCGCGGAACGGGAACTCGGGCAGCCGCTCCCGGTCGACGCCCCGGAGCGCGAACAGCCGGTGCGGCAGGTTCTGGTCGAAACGCCACGCGAGCCGCGCGTCCCGGACCATCCCGAGGCTCCCGGCGATGCTCGGCGACAGCACCGACGCCACGACGCCGTGCGGAATGATGAGGCTGTGCTTGGCGCCTTCGTTGATGTCGAGCGTGAACCGGAAGTGCGGCGTCAGGAGCGCGAGGATCGGGTGCTCGAACGAGAGCTGGCGGTTCGTGGCGACGACCAGCGTCTCGACCGTGAGGTGGCAGGCGCCGAGATGCGCGACCGTCTCGTGCTGCACGGCGAGGGCGTTCAGCACCCAGAACTTCGCGAGCCTCCACGCCGCGGCCTCACCCCCCGGCAGGAAGATTGGGCACGACACGGCGTCGTGCTTCTGGCCGACCTGGATCGCGACCGGCTGCAGGCTGCCGCGCCCTTCGGGGTACCCCGGCCCGGGCTCGGGGTTCCAGTAGAAGAGGGCGACCGGCGCCGCGAGATAGCGCCGGTCCCCGTGAAGCTTGCTGGCCGGGACGCCGTCGAGCATCGTGAAGTCGAGCGCGTAGAGGCGGCCGATCTCCGCCGCCCGCTGCAGGGTGACGGACGAGTCGCCGGAGGCGGCCTTCAGCATCGCGTCCGTCACGGGCATCTTCGAAAGCAGCGCGCCGAGGTCGAGCGCGAGATCCGGCGCCATACCCCTCGGGAAGACGCCCTTGAGGTTCGACGTGTTGAAGCCGGCGATCTGGAGCCAGCCGAAATACCAGTCGCTCTCCCACACCGCCTGGCCGGGCAGAAGGCGCATCCACGGCTCGGGGCGGAAGTTCATCACCGCGGGAGGACCGGCGAGGCCCGGGTACAGCGTCTTGAACTCCGCGAGGTCCTTCGCGTGGAGGTACGCGTCGCCCGTCTGCGGCGTCCGGAGGACGTCGTAGAGCGTGTCCCTCAGGAACGAGGTCACGCCGACGTCCTTCATGTCCTCGAGCGACTTCGAGACCGCCTTCTCGAGTCCCTCCACGAGCTGCGGGATCTCGGACACCTTCTTGTACGCCTCGGCCAGCTCCGGCGGGCCCCCGTCGAGCGCCTCGAAGATCCTGACGATCGCCGCGAGATCGCCGGGGACGTTCAGCGGGTTGAGGCCCGAGAACTGCTTCTTCGCGGCGTCGATCGCGTTCTGCAGCGCGACCATCCACGGCATCGGCATCGCGGGCAGGTCCGACCGCAGCTGCGCCTCGAACCGGTCGATGAGGACCTTCTTCAGGTTGTCGGCGACCTCGATGAGGACCGGCGCGACCTTCGCCTTGTACGCGAGCGTGAACTTGTCCGAGTCGGGCACCTGCGCCGCGAGCGGCGCGGGGTACAGGTAGCTCGTCGTGTAGTTGTACCGCGTCCGCGCGAGCGAGAGCTCGTAGCTCCGGTGCCGGGCACGTTTCTCGTCGTCCTTCTGCGGAAGGGACGGAAGGGGGCTGGAGTTGGAATCCGCGAGAACGCCGTCAGTCACGAAGCCTCCTCGACACGGTCAGCGGCACGACTTGGGCACGTGCCGGCAGTATAGGGGCGCGTCGCCCGGCGACGTGGCCCTCCATCCCCGTCGGTTGACGCACAGCCTCGAGGTGACGTAGTTTGGACGGACAGTGACAGAGAGATCTGGCCTGCGGGAGGTTCGAATGCGGAAGCTCTTCACCCGGGTCACCGTCGCCGCGGCCCTGCTGCTGCACGTCGCGCAGGCCTTCGCCCAGCCCAACGGCAACGCGCCGACCATCGCGGTCCCCGCGCTGGACGGCTTCGGCCTCGCCTCCCTGGCCGGCGGGCTCGCGATGGCGGGCGCGTGGGCGATGGCGCGGGCCCGGCGGAAGAAGTAGCGTCACGCCTCTGGCCTCGAGACTCGTCCCCGCCTGGTGGCGGGACCACAAGGTCCTCTGGCTGATCTTCCTCGTCGGCGCCACGCTTCCGCTCGTCGACGTGTGGCGCTGGTGGCGTTTCCGGTCGGGCCAGCCGAAGGGGGACTACCCGCAGCGCGCGGACTGGTCGGCCCCTTACCGAGGAGGCGTTCACCTCTCGGGCTACGTCTTCCGCGACCGGAACCGGAACGGGGTCCTCGACGTCGGCGACCTGCCGATGGCGCTGGTGGTCGTCGCCGTGACGAGGCCGGACGGCAAGACCTTCACCGAGCGCTCGAACGACGGCGGCTTCGCGAACTTCGAGATGTCCCGTTCCGAGCGCAACGCCGTCCTTCGGAAGGCGGGGGAATACGTCTTCAGCGTGCACGTCCCGCCGGGATGGGTTCTCACCACGGGAAACGCGAGCCAGCGGACGACGGTTGTGGATCTGCCGGGCTCGCCGGCGGACCTCGTGTCGCGGAATCCGCCCCGGCCGTTCGGTCTCGCCCCGCGGCTCGTCATCGGAGGAAGGGTCGGGGTCCGCGGAAGCGAGGGCGCCGTCGGGCCTCCGGAAGGGGTCACGCTCTTGGCCCGGGGCCCCGGCGGCGAAGCCGCGGACGTCCCGCTTGGCCTGGGAGGTGCCTTCGAGATTCCCGCCGGACCCGGGCCGTGGAAGCTGATGGCCCGGAAAGCCGGATCCGGCACCGGCGTCGAGAGAGAGCTCGTCGTCCGCGACGCGCCCGTGAGGCTCTCCACGATCGTCCTCGGGGACCCGACCGTCGAGCCTTCGGGACGGCGCACGACCATCGACTTCGAGTCGATGACCGGGACCCCGATCGCGAAGATCCCTTCCGGCGTCGCCGGGCTCGACTGGTTCTACATGAACGTGATCGACGCGGTGAGTGGAGGGGACGCCTACACGAACAACGTGACCTCGGGCCGCTACGTCGGCTACGGGAGCTCCGGACATCCGGTGACGATCTCGCGCGCGGGGGGGTTCGACTTCCTCGGCGCCTCGTTCGGCGTCGGCTCCCAGGAAGGCGAAGGCGAGACGCTGCGGATCCAGGCTTTCCGTGGTGACACCGCCGTGGCCGAGGACGAGCTTCTCCTCTCCAGCCTTGGGCCGGTCCGGTTCGACGCCGCCTACCGCCGGATCGACCGCCTCGTCCTGACGACGCGCCACTACTGGCAGCTCGTCGTGGACGACATGGAGGTCGGCCTGCCGGGCGACGATCCGGCCGCCGCCCCGCACCCGGCCGCGCAACGCCGCTGACGCGGCCCCGCGCGGTTCCCTAGAACCTCTCCCCGGCGAGGACGATCGCGCCCGTGGGCTTCGGGACGCCGCCCTTCGGCTCGACCGAGACGGCGAATTTCACGGGCGCGTCGCCCAGCGTCTCCTGCCTCGAGATCGGGATGACCGTTCCGGCGCCGGAACCCGCGTCGAACGTCCCGGCCGGGACGGGCTGGTCGCCGACGAACGCCCACAGCTCGTAGCTTTTCTCGAGCGGCAGCGGCGGGAGGCCGGAGACCCACAGGATTCCCTGCTTCGTGCCGGGGTTCCAGAGGAGCTTGGCGCGCGCCGCGGGATTTCCCTCGAGCCCCTTGAGGAGCGCGATCTGTACGCGCGGGTCCTTCAGCCAGGCGACTTCCTGCGACGTCAGGGCCGCTTGCTTCTCGCTTTCGCGAACCGCCCGCTCGAGGCGCGCCACGTTCTCCCGCGTCGCCGCGAGGTCCGCGCGCGTCGCGACCCAGAGCGCTCCGAAAGCCGCGGCGAAAAGGAGCGACGCCGCGACGCCGAGGGCCCAGAACGTCGTCGTGAGCCGGCGGGCCGGCCCGGCCGAAGCGGCCGCGCGCGCGGCGGCCTCCGCGCCCGGGCCGCGGATCGCCCCCAGGACGCGATCCCGGACCTCCGCGGGAGGCTCGATCTTCGCGCCCGTGTCGAACGCGTCGAGCTCGGCCTCGAGCGACGCCGCCCAGAAGGCGGCCTCTTCCGCGGCGCGAACAGCCCGGAGCTCGCGGTCGCGCTCGTCAGCCACGGCCGGCCTCCTTCTGCGCGTTCGCCGCGATCGTCCGGAGCTTCGCGAGAGCGGATCGGGTCCGGCTCTTGACGGTCCCGAGCGGCTCGCCGAGGCGCGCGGCGATCTCCTCCTGCGTGCAGCCGTCGAAGTACGCGAGCCGCAGGACGGCCTGCTCGTTTTCGCCCAGCTGCGCGAGGGCGCGCTCGACGAAGTCCCGGACGTCGACCGCGGCCGCTTCCCCGGCGGCGCCGGCGGCCCGCTCGAGCTCCGGAGCGTCCGCTGCCGAGATCCGCTTCTCGGTCGACCGGCGGCTCCGCCAGCGGTCGAGCGCCCGGCTGCGCGCGATCGTGAACAGCCAGCCCCTCACGGACGCGCGCGCGGCGTCGAATCGGCGCGCGTCGCGCCAGGCCTGGACGAACGTCTCCTGCAGCACGTCTTCGGCATCCCTCGCGTCCCTCAGGATACGGACACAGAAGCCGAAAAGGACCGGTGCGTGGAGGTCGTAGAACGCGCCGAAGGCGTCGCGGTCGCCCGCGACGATGCGCGCGAGAAGGTCCGCTCCGGTCTCGTCCACGGTCCGGCGCGGAGCCTGACGGGGCCGGTCGGACCTGTCAAGCGCGAGACGCGAATCGTTGACGCGCGTCACCGGTGATCGCGCCCCTGATCCGGAATCCCGCCGCGGTCCGTAGACCTCGGCAGACGTCGAGACTCAACCGCACGAAACCTCGCCCCCCGCGCCCGAACGAACGACAAGGAGACCGCATGCCCAAGCCGTCCGCTGCCCGCGTCCCCGCCCTTCTCGCGTTCGCCGTGCTCGCGTCCTCGGCCCTCGCGCCGTCACCCGCGCTCGCGTCGAGCCACAACGAAGCTCCGTTCACGTCGAAGAACCCGAGCCTCGACAACACCGACCTCTACTTCTTCCGCGACCCGAACGACCCGACGATGGTGAACCTCGTCTCGAACTACTACGGTTTCATCGAGCCCCAGGGCGGCCCGAACTTCGCGTCGTTCCAGGATGGCGCCTGGTACGACATCAGGATCGACAACAACGGCGACGGCGTCGAGGACGTGACGTTCCGCTTCACGTTCAGGACGACGTACAAGCAGCCGGGCTCGTTCCTGTATGCGCTGCCCGGCGTCGCGTCGACGACGGACCCGAACCTCCTCGTGACGCAGACGTATTCGCTCGACCGGATCGCCGGACCCGCGTCGAACCCGTCCGCCGGGAACGTGACCCGTCTCCTCACCGATCAGCCCGTCCTGCCCCCGAACATCGGCCCCAAGACGACGCCGAACTACGCCGCTCTTCCGAACGGCATCCAGACGGCCGCGAACGGGCAGATCCAGGTCGTCGTCGGCCCGCGGCAGGATCCCTTCTTCGTAGACCTCGGAATGGTCTTCGACGCCGTGAACCTCGAGACGGGCTCGGGCCTCGGCCGGCCCGGAGTCGGAGTCGGCGCCACGGGCGGCGGACGCGACACGCTGTACGGCTACACGGTCCTCACGACGACGCTCCAGGTGCCGATCGCGATGCTGACGTCCACGGGCACGCAGGTCACCGACCCGGCGAACGCTGCCGCGATTCTCGGCGCGTGGTCGACCGTGAGCATCCCCATGACGCGCACGATCAACCCGGACGGCAGCGCCGCCACCTCCGGCGCCTTCCAGCAGGTCTCGCGCCTCGGGAATCCGCTCGTCAACGAGGTTCTCGTCGGCGTCGGCCGCAAGGACGCCTGGAACGCCTCGACGCCCGCGCAGGAAGCCGCGTTCCAGGGCGACGCGACGACGCCCGGCGAGCTCTACCCGATTCTCGGCACGTACATGAACGTCCTGTTCGGCGTCCCGGTGCCGCCCGGACCTCGCGGCGACCTCGAGCTGGCCCTCTTCCGCGGCCTGCCGGCAAGCGTCGCGGCCCTGTTCGGCGTCGGCGCCACCCAGCGGCCGGGCGAGGTCTACTCCGACCAGCTCCGGCTGAACACCGCGGTCGCCCCGACGCGCTTCGCGAGCGCGAGCCGCCTCGGCTACCTCGGCGGCGACCCGGCCGGCTTCCCGAACGGCCGCCGGATGTGCGACGACGTCGTCGACATCGAGCTGCGCGTCGTCGCCGGGGTCATCGTCGGCCTCCTCCCGCCGTCCGCGGGCGGCGACCCGAAGTACGCGCAGGCGCCGAACAGCCAGCTCGGCGACGGCGTCGACTTCCCGCAGCGCGGCTGCCGCTACTTCTTCCCGTACACGTGGGCTCCCACGAGCGGCTTCGCCGCCCTTCACGCGGGCCCGGCCGCGGCCACGCACTCCCCGCAGGTCCGCGCGATCAAGGATCCGAACGCGGCGGGCTTCCCGGAAGGCATTTCCGACGAGGAGTTCGCGGAGCGCCTCCGCGTCGCCGCCGACCGCGAGGACCTCCCGCGCGTCCACACGACGAAGGATGCGCGCTGAGGCCTCGCCGCTCCGGGGCCGGCCGCGCCTGCTTCGCGCGGGCGCGGCCGCCCTTCTCTTCGCGCTGGGGGCGGCGCGCGGAGTCCGCGCCGAGCGGCTCCCCGACGCGGCGGCCGCCGGCTCCCTCGCCGAGGCGAGCCGCCTCTACGCGCGGTATCGCGCCACCCTCTCGCACGAGGACCTCATGGCGGCCGACGCGGCGGTCCAGGCCGGGCTCGACGCGTCGCCCGGAGACTACGGGCTGCGGAAGTTCCGGCTGAGGCTCCTTCTCCCCCACCACGATTTCGAGGGTCTCCTGCGCGAGGCCGAGGCCCTGAAGCAGGAGCGGCCGGATGACCCGGAGCTCGACGGCTCGCTCGGCGACGCGGCCTTCGACCTCGGCCGGTACCCCGAGGCATTCGCCGCGTACGAGCGATTCGCCGCGCGGCAGCCCTGCACGGCCTCGTACAGCCGGATCGCCCTCGCGCGCGAGATCGCCGGCGACCTCAAGGGCGCGGTCCAGTCCATGGATCTCGCCGCGACCGCCGCCCCGGCCTCCGATTCCGAAGCCTTCGCCTGGTGCCGGTCCCGCGCGGCGCGCCTTCTCCTCAAGCTGAACCGCTACGACGAGGCCGAGGGCCGGCTCGTCGACGCGCTCCGCCGCGTTCCGGACCACGCGCCGTCCCTCGCCGTCGCCGCCGAGATCGCGGCGCGCAAGGGGCTCTGGGAGCCGGCGACCCGCCTCGCGGAGCGCTCCTTCGCGCTCCAGCCCGAGGCCGGCGTCGCGGCCGCGCTCGTCGACTACCGGCACGCGATGGGAGACACGGCCGGCGAGGCGCGGGCGAAGAAAATGCTCGCCGATTTCGACGCGAGGCTGCCCGAAGACCACCGCCTCGTGCACCGCCCGCTCGCCCTCTACTTCGCGGACCACGGCGAAGCCGCGCGCGGCCTCGCGATGGCCGGCCGCGAATTGAAACGCCGCAAGGACGTCTACGGTTTCGACGCGTACGCGTGGGCGCTCTATCGCGCCGGCCGCGCCGCCGAGGCCGTCGAGCCGATGCGCGAGGCGCTGTCGCAAGGCACGGTCGACCCTCTTCTCGAGTTCCACGCGGGAGCGATCGCGCGCGCGGCGGGCGACGCTCCGGGCGCACGCCGGCACCTCGAGCGCGCCCTGAAGCTCGACCCGCGTTTCCACGTTCTCTACGCCGGCGAGGCGAGGCGGATGCTCGCGTCGCACGACGGAGCCGTCGTTCGGAGTCGCGTCTTCACCCTCGCTCCGCCGGACTCCCGGATCTCCGCCTGGCCCGGCGTCACTCCAGGAAGTCCAGGTCCCGCCCCGCCGTCTCGGCCATGCCCATGAGGGAGACGAGCGCGAGGGCGATGCAGACCATCCCCACCGTCCAGGCGCTCCCGACGTAGCCGAGCGGGCCCCGGAGAAAAGCGAAGCTGCCCGTGATCAGCGGGACGGCTCCCCGGACGAAGTTCGGGACCGTGGTGGCCACCGTGGCGCGGAGATTCGTGCCGAACTGCTCCGCGGCGATCGTGACGAAGACGGCCCAGTAACCCGCCGTGAGGCCGAGGTACCCCGCGAGCACGTAGAACGCCGCCGGGGTGAGCCCGCGCATCGTGAGGGTGAAAGCGACGCCGAGGAGCGTCCCGAGGATGAAGAGGAGGACGACCTTCTTGCGGCTTCTCCAGACCTGGCTGAGGATGCCGGACGCGAAGCTCCCCAGCGTGATGCCGCTGTAGCAGAACGCCACGGCGGTCCCCGCGGCCACGGGCCCCGTCACGCCGATCTTCGGGGCGAGCTCGGGCGCGGAGGTGATGAGGATCGCCACCACGAACCACGTCGGCAGGCCGATGAGGATGCAGCGGAGGTAGCGGAAGAAGCGCTCGCGGCGGGTAAAGAGGCTCAGGAAGTCGCCGCGCGTCACGCCGGCCTGGTCGCCGAGCGTCCGGAACATCGCGCTCTCGCGGAGGCTGAAGCGCGTGGCGAGGAGCAGGAGGCCCAGCCCTCCTCCGACGAGGTAGGCGGTGCGCCAGGGGAGGTACTTGCCGACGAGGCTCGCGGTCACCGTCCCGAAGATGCCGACCCCCGCGACGATGGCGGTGCCGTAAGCCCGGAGGTTCCTGGGGAGGATCTCGCTCACCAGCGTCACCGCCGCGCCCAGCTCGCCGGCGAGGCCGAGCCCTGCGAGGAAGCGCCACGCGGCGTAGGACCCGAGCCCGTGCACGAAGGCGTTGCCGATGTTCGCCACGGAGTAGAGCGCGATGCTCCCGAAGAGCGTCGAGAGGCGGCCCTTCTTGTCGCCGAGGACGCCCCAGAAGATCCCGCCCAGCAGCATCCCCACCATCTGGGAATTGAGAAGCAGGTACGTCGCGGGCAGCTGCGCATCCCCCCGCGGGATGCCGAGGTCCGTCAGGCTCGACTGCCGCACGATCGGGAAGAGGAGCAGGTCGAACATGTCCACGAAGTAGCCGAGGGCCGCCACGAAGACGGTCAGGTTGAGGATCTGCGACAGACGGTTCCTCTCGGGCGCGGACATGCGGAGGCATTCTCGCCATGCACGCGTTGCTTGTCGATTCCCACCGATCGCGTCTTCCGGGGCTTCTTTCTCGTCCCGAGACGCGATTTCCCTCCCGGGCGCCGTTCGGGCCGGGATCAGGAAATTCGGGGAAGCTTTCTGCCGTCTACTTCGCCGGCTCCCAGCTGGGCTGGCCGACCTTCCACTGTCCGGCCTCTTCCACCAGCTCGATCGAGCCCTTCATCGCCTGGCCATCCATCTTCGCGGAGGCCGCGAGCGTCGCCTTCTTGCCCTCGACCTTGACGGCCGTCAGCTTCACGTCCGTCGGAGAGAGCATCTTCGTGAACTCCATCACCTCCTTCGGAGACTTCCCCTTCGTCTGCTCGTCCATCTGTTTCAACGTCGCGGAGGAGAGCGTCTTCCGGTAGGCCTGATAGTCCCCCGCGGCGATGGCCTTCAACGAGGCGCGATACGCCTTCGCCTGCGGCGTCCCCTCTGCGTCCTGGGCGGCGCGGGCTGAAGCGGAGGTGAGTGAGAAGCCAAGACAGATCCCGATGAGGAGATGGAGACGAACCCGGTTCCGCATTTGATGCTCCTTTCCGATGTCGTGCTCTTCGCGCGGCTCGTGACGGACAAGCGATTTCTTTTCGGAGAGGAGTTTACACCGTTGAGACGCGGTATCAGGCGTCAAACTCTCGAGCAACCCCGACCGATGCGCGTGAGGACCACCACGCTGCGCCGGTAATCGATCCGGAACGCCTGATCGCCGACGTCGATCGTCGCGCCGTCGGGCAGACCAGCGAACGTGCCGGCGATTCCGCCCGAGCTCGCGAGAACCGTGAAGGACGTCCCCTCGGGGATCCCCGGGCTCACGATGAGCCTGAGATCCGGCCGCCCTGCAAGGCTCACGAACCCCCCGACGTTGAGCTGGTCGCACACGCCCGACCTCCCTGCGGAGAGCGCCGACGTGAGGGATGACCCGGGGTGGAACACCACGGCCGGTGTTCGCAAGCGCCCGGCCCGTGGCCCCGGAAGAACGTGTCCATCGGCCGTGACGGGACCCACGGACCCGGTGCCGCCGAGATGGCCACCCGGCAGGACCGTGATCGGGCTTGCCGGCTGGGATCCATCCACGACGAGGATGCCCGCGCGCACCAAGGTCGGGCCCCGGTAATCGTTGAACCCCGACAGCGTCAGAGTCCCGTCGCCTCCCTTTTCGAGGCCCGCCACCGCAAAGCCCGGGTCTTCCGAGACGGCGCCACGAGCGAGGAGATGCGCGGCACGCGCTACCGTCCAGGACTGAGAAACCGCAAGTGCGATCGGGATGTCGAGCCGGACTGTCGAAGTGACGTCCGGCCCGACCGTGACGCCGCCCGCGCCCAGTGTGATCCGCTCGCCGGCGAGGACATAGTCCCCGCCCGAGAAGAAGACCGCATCCACCCTCAGGCCGCGGAGATCGTTCGTGCTGCGGCGGGTTCTGCTGGGGGGAAAGGCAAGCCTCACGTTTGGCTCGCCAGCTCGCGGCGCTCCCTCGGTCCAGTTCGCGCCTTTCGACCAGACATCCGAAACGGCACCGCTCCACGTATGCAGCTCGGCCACGACGGACTGGGTCCAGGCGCCAAGCAGGACGACGAGCAGCACCCGGCGCGACACGCTCACCTCGTCGCGACCGCGGCGACCGCCGGCGAGATCGTCGCCTCCAACCGGCTGAGTCCGGCAAGGACCATGACGGTGAGGGGAACGAGGACGAGCAAGCCGATCGAGAGGAACGACGCCAGGGGAAGATCGGAGTGCGGCCGGGACGGGGGAATCGTGGATGTCTTCAAGTTGGAACCTCCTTTGCCTTCGGGCAAAGGGAAGATGGGACATGGCCCCGGACTCCGGCAGAGCACACCGATGCTTTTTCCGCTCACTCTCGGCGGGCCGAAAAAAGCACAGGGATGCTCTGACCGGAGCGGCTCTTCGGCGCCATCTTCCTCCGGGGTCGAGTGCGAGCGACCCGGAGGAGGACGCGATGAGCGAGAGCCTGAGCAACGAGGATCGTCACCACATCCACAAGTCCCTGATGGCGTCGCTGGCCTTCGTCTCCACGCTCCTGCTCAGCACGATCGCGTGGACGGGCGGAAAGCAGCCCGCCGGAGAGACCCAGGCCCCCTCGCTTTCGGCCTCCGCTCCCGTCACGTTCGGCCCCGCCGAAGAGACCTCGAACGAGACGCTGGGCTGCGGCGAGGCGGAGTCCTGTTACGCCTCAAACTGACCCTGGCGCCGAAGCGGATGGGGCGAAGGCCGTCAGGCGTGTGCATCTCGCCCCCATGCATAATTTCTGAATGAAAGGCGGGCGAAGCCGGCTTCGGGCTCTCTGCGGGGCCCTCACGCTGGCCGTCGCGGGCGATCTTGGGGCCGAGCGCCTCGCGCTCCAGTCGTATTCCGCATCGGACGGGTTGCCGGGCGGCACGATCGAACGGATTTTCCGCGACTCGAAAGGCTTTCTCTGGTTCTGCAGCGGCGAGGGCGCCGTGCGGTTCGACGGTTATTCCTTCACGATGTTCGGAAAGGAGGAGGGGCTCGGGTCCTCCGCCGTCCGGGACGTCGTCGAAACGCGCGACGGCGCATTCTGGCTCGCGACGGGGGCGGGACTCTGCCGGCTGGACGCGACTCCGGCCGGGAGCGGACGGGTCGGTACGCACCCAACCGTCTCCCAGCTGCCGGCGGGCCGGAACGCGTTGAGGCTTCTCGAGGACCGGGCCGGAACTCTCTGGTGCGGCACGTCGAACGGGCTTCTGCGCGTGGACCGGACCGGCGCGAGCGTCTCCTTCGGCGAGGTGGATCTCGGGCTCCCCCACGATCTCTGGGACGATCCGATCGTGAGCGCCCTCGCCGACGACGGCTTCGGTGGCCTCTGGGTCGGCACCGGGAGCGGCGTCTATCACCTGAAGAAGGACGGCGACGTGGAGAGAATGGCGGTCGCCGCCGGATTGCCGGACGACCACGTCAAGGACCTCGCCGTGATGGAGGACGGAACGCTCTGGGTGGCGACGATGAAAGGCGTCGCGCGCGTGCGTCCAGCCTCGTCGGCGGACCGACGCGTCGCCGTCGCCACGTACTCGGTCGCCGACGGATTGGGCAGCGAAGACGTCAAAGCCCTTCACACGTCGAGCGACGGCCGCCTCTGGGTCGGGACAGTCGGCGGCCTCAGCGTGTTCGATGGGTCGGGGTTCGTCAGCTACGGCAGCGCGCACGGAATCAGCGCCCCCGTCTTCGCGCTCGAGGATTCCGCGAACGGGGAGTTCTGGACGGGAAGCGACTGGGGAGTCCAGCGCCTGTCGCCTCACGGTCTCCTCTCGTACGACGCGGCCGACGGGGTCGCCGACCCGGCGGTCAACTCCCTCTCCGAGGACCAGGCCGGCGAGGTCGTGGCCCTGCACAACGGGACACGGGTGCTGGTGAGCGTTCTCGGGAGAAACCGCTTCGATCCGGTCGCCGTCCGTCTCCCGCCGGGCATCACGACGCCGGGATGGGCATTCGGCCAGGCGCTTCTTCAGGACCATCTCGGAGAGTGGTGGCTCCCGACGCTCCAAGGCCTCTGCCGTTTCGGGAGAGCCGTAAGCGCCCGCGCACTCGCCTCCGCGCGCCCCGTTCACGTCTACACGGCGTCGGACGGCCTCGCGACGAACGACGTGTTCGTCGTGTTCGAGGACAGCCGGGGCGACGTCTGGATCTCGACAGGGGCCAACGTGACGAACGGCCTGGCGCTCTGGAGGCGCGCGGCAGACCGCATCGAGCGATTCCGTGACGGCCCCGGGCTGCCGCCCCTCAGGACGTCGCTTCCGACCGCGTTCGCGGAAGACCGTGGACACAACGTCTGGATCGCCTTCAACGGCGCGGGTCTTGCGCGTTACCGCGACGGCCGGTTCGATCTCTTCCAGCCCGGGGACGGAATGCCGGAGGGCTGGATCCGCGCGCTCCTCGTCGACCGGGCCGGGCGCATCTGGATCGCATCGGGAGGTGGCGGGCTTGCCGTCGTCGATGACCCTCTCTCGGACCGGCCGCATTTCAGACGCCTTCCGGGCGCCGGGCTCGCGAGCAACTCCGCACGGTGCCTGGCCGAGGACGCCTGGGGCCGCATCTACGTCGGCACCGGCGTCGGCGTCGACCGGATCGATCCGGACGGCGGGGGCGTGCGCCACTTCACGACGGCGGAAGGACTCGTGCCCGGAAGCCCCCGCGTGGCCCTTCGCGACCGCCACGGCGCCATCTGGTTCGGGACGAGCCGCGGCCTGTCGCGGCTCGTGCCTTCGGGCCCCGAGCCCGCACACCCGCCCTCGATCTTCGTCACGGGCGTGCGCGTGGAGGGTGTCCCTCGCGCAATTCCACAGCTGGCGGCCACCTCCGTCGACCTCCCCGACCTCCCGTACGATCGGAACCGGGTCCAGGTCGACTTCGTCAGTACGTCCCGACTCGAGGGGGATCCGGTCCGCTACCAGTACCGCCTCGGTGGAGCCGCGGCGGACTGGAGTCGTCCGGCAGGCGAGCGGACCGTCGACTTCGCGAACCTCTCGCCCGGGGAGTACCGCTTCGAGGTGCGGGCGATCACCGCGGACGGCACCGAGAGCCGCGCGCCGGCCGAGGTGCGTTTCGTGATCCTGGCGCCGGTCTGGAAGCGCCCGTGGTTCCTCGCGTTCGCGTTCGCCGCCGCCGCCGGAGCCGGCTGGGGCGCGTTCCGTTACCGGCTCCGCAATCTCGTCGCGCTCGAGCGCGTGCGGACGCGAATCGCCGCGGACCTCCACGACGACATCGGCTCGAGCCTCTCGCGGATCGCGATCCTGAGCGAGGTCGTCAAACGGCAGCCGCCCGCCGGCGGGCAAGAGTCTTCGCGCCTCCTGACGGAGATCGCCGAGACGTCGCGGCAGCTCGTCGACGCGATGAGCGACATCGTCTGGTCGATCGACCCGCGGCGGGACGACCTCAAGAACCTCCTCGCCCGCATCGGACAGTTCGCGTCGGGAGCGCTCGAGGCGCAGGGAATCCACTGGAAGTTCGACGTCCCGCCTGACGCAGGACTCGTGAAGCTGACGCCGGAGCAGCGCCGCGGCACGTTCCTCATCCTGAAGGAGGCGATCACGAACGCCCTGAAGCACGCCGGCTGCCGGACGCTCTCCCTCAGGGTCGCCGTCGAGGGCAGGCTCGTGACGGCCGAGGTCCGCGACGACGGCTGCGGCCTGCCGCAGGCGGCCGAGGAGACGGGTTCCTCGTCCGCCGTGCGCGGGCGCGGTCTTGCGAACATGCGGGTCCGGGCCCGGGAGATCGGGGGGAACCTGACGATCACGTCCGCCGCCGGCGCGGGCACCGCCGTCCGGCTCGAGGTCCCCCACGGCGCGAGAGGAAAAGCATAGATATGCCATCCCCCCCGAGCGTCCCCGCCCGGAGAATCCGGAAATGCCACGGGAGGCGCCCGTGACCGCGGGCCCGGACGACATCCGGGTGGCGATCATCGAGGACGACCGGTCGACGCGGGAGGGGCTTCGCTTCCTCATCCACGGGAGCTCCGGCTACCGCTGCACGGGCGCCTTCGAGACCGTCGAGGACGCCCTCCCCGCGCTCGCGACGGATCTGCCTCACGTCCTCCTTCTCGACATCAACCTGCCCGGGATGTCGGGCCGCGAGGGAGTCCGCGTCATCCGGGAGCGCTGGCCCTCGGTCGAGGTCCTCATGCTCTCCGTCTACGGCGAGCAGGAGAGCGTCTTCGAGTCGATCTGCAACGGCGCGGCCGGCTACCTCCTGAAGAAGACCGCCCCGGCCCGGCTTCTCGAGGCGATCCGCGAGGCCCGCGACGGAGGCGCGCCGATGTCGCCGGAGATCGCGCGAAAGGTCGTGACGCTCTTCCGCAAGACGCCGCGCCCCGAACCGATCGAGACGCGCCTGACGCCGCGTGAGCTGCAGCTTCTCGCGCTGCTGGCCGAGGGGCACGGATACCTCGAGGCCGCCGACAAGCTCATCGTGAGCGTCCACACCGTGCGGAACTACATCCGGAGCATCTACGAGAAGCTCCACGTCCACTCGAAATCCGAGGCCGTGAGCAAGGCGCTGAGGCAGGGGCTCATCACCTAGCGGGAAGGCCTGGTGCCGCCTCCGGGAGTCCGGGCGCTTAGAGCCAGTGGGCGAACAGGTGGGAGAACCACTCGCGGACCTTGCGAGCCAGGGGTCTCTTCTTCCACTCCGACCATCGGATCTCGTCCGATTGATCGAGATCGGCGGCGAACATCTCCTCCAGCTTCACGGCGAATTCCGGACTCAGGATCACGGCGTTCACTTCGTCGTTGCTCGAGAAGCTCCAGAAGTCCATGTTGGTGGAGCCCACCGTGGACCAGACGCCGTCGACCACGAGCGTCTTCGCGTGGAGCAGAGCATTGCGCCGCTTGTACAGCTTCACGCCCGATCTCAGGAGCTCGGAATAGAAGTACTCGCCCGCCACCTGCGCCATGGCGGAATCGGTGTCTCCGGGAAGGACGATCTTCACGTCGACTCCGCGTTCTGCGGCGTCCACGAGGGCCTTCACCGTCTGGTGGTCCGGGACGAAATACGCGTTCGTCATGTGAAGCGAGATCTCCGCGAACGTGAGAGCGGTCACGTACATGACGAACGTGATCCGGTTGTCTTCGCCCGGCGAGCTTCCCAGAGCACTTGCGAGCGCGTCGCCCTCGGCTTTCGGACGGGGGAAGTAGTCTCGCGTCGCCAGAGGCGGCCCGTTCTGCCTTGCCCACGTCTCGAGGAACATCTTCTGGAACTCGGCCACGACGGGTCCCTCGATATGCACGTCCGTGTCGCGCCACGGCTTTTGCGCGTCGCTTCCCTCCTTTCTCGAGGACGGGCCGCTCGAATAGACCTTGCTGATGTTGACGCCGCCCGTGAATGCGACTCGGCCGTCGACGATCAGGATCTTGCGGTGGTCAAATTTGGCGAGGCGCCATTTGCCGCGGGCCTTGAACGGGTTGACCGGATTGAACTCGAGGACCTCGATCCCCCCGTCGCGCAGCCGCTGGAAGAAGGCCTTCGGGGTCGCGTAACTTCCCAGGCTGTCGTAGATGAGGTTGACCTGAACGCCGCTCTTCTGCTTCCGCAGCAACAGGTCCGCGAGCGAGAGTCCCGCCGCGTCGTCGATGTCCTCCCTCGTGAACGTCTCGATGTTGACGTGGTCCGTGGCCTTCTCGATCGCTCTGAACATCGCCGCGTACGTGGCCGGCCCGTCGACGAGCAGGGTGATCCTGTTTCCCTTCGTCAACGGAGTCTCGCTCACCGACTCGATGACCGTCGTGTAGCGCTGCACGACGTCCGTCGGCCCGGCGGAGTTCTTGAGACGTTCCATGACGAGCTCGCGCTCCTTGAGGGAGAGCGGCGCTTTCGCCGAACGCATTTGAGGGGGGCGATCGTCCGCCGGCGCTTCACGGATGGTTGTGGAAACGTCGGGCAGCGGCGCGCAGCCCCCGGCGACGCTCCCCAGGGAAACGGCGACGATCATCGACAGGACGAACCCACGGCGCTGATTCAGCGAGTGTCTCCATGGGCATCGTGACGGCCGCGACGCGCGCGATAATGAGTTCATGAATCTCCTGAACGCGCGTCTCCATGGCTTTCTCGACCTCGTCACCATAGGCGTCTTCCTTCTCGCGCCGTTCTTCTTCGGACTCGGGGGCTACGTGGCGGTTGTGGCCTGGGGACTCGCGGTCGTCCACCTCGTGATGACGCTGCTCACGCGCTTTCCGCTCGGCATCGTCAAGCTGATCCCGTTCACGATCCATGGCGCGATCGAACTTGTGATCGGCGTCGTCCTCGTGCTCGCGATGCCGGGCATGCTCGGCGCCAGCCCCGGCTCGCCTGCGCGCACGTTCTTCGTCGGCGCGGGCGTGGCCATCCTCGTCGTGTGGCTTCTGACGCGCTACCGGGAGGCTCCGCAGACTTGACGGGCGGGGATGCCGGATGGGGGTCGTCAGTAGAGTTCTTCGAGGCCGTTCCTGACGGCCGTGTACAGGCTCGTTCCCGCATCCGCCCGCCGGGCCGCAACCTCGTCGGCAAGCTGATGGAAGAGCGAGCCGTCGTAGAACCGTTCGAGGCGCTCGCGGGTGAGTACCCTTCGGCCTCTTCGATCTTCACCCGCGAGGTAGAGCAACAGCCCGAACTCGGCCATGGAACCGAGGTGGCCGAGGAGGTCTGTCCGGTTTCCCTGAAAGAGACGGGCGAGATCCTCACGGTCGAGGGCTCCGTCCCCGTCCTCGTCGTACCGGGCGAATAGCCTGTCGAATTTCCGTCGCACGAAGCGCCCGTTCTCGTCATAGACGCCCGTGTCGCTTGCGTGCTTGCCGGCGTCGATGTGGTCCGCGTCTACGGTGAGGCTCGGAGTCCTCGAAGTCGACGAGCCGAGCGCCGCGTTGATGACGCCGCCGAACACCGCCGACCGCGCGGCGCCGAGGCCGAGGCGCCGCAGGCCCTGGTAGGTATCGAGGAGGGTGATCTTGCCGTCTCCGTCCGAGTCGAAGAAGTCGACGTGCTTCTGAAGAGTCGTGCGGGACCCCGAATTGGGGGCGCTCCCCCGCGTCGCGGCATGGGCCTTCGACTTCTTCACGCGTCCCTTGACCTCGTCCGTCCTCTTGCGAGTCGTCATCGTTCGATCTCCTCCGTGAGCGCTGTGACGTGTCGCGACCTTCACGGCGATCCCGAGGCAACTCCTGCGCCACGTCGGGATCTCTCGACTATTGAAATCCTTGCCATCCCAATGGTGGTTTCGACGGCGGAAATCGCGTCGACGAGCGATTCTCGCGTGTTCCGTACCATTCCTCGGCCCGGCACGGCTCGTGCTTTTCCGGGCTCATGTTGGAACGAGAGGACGAGCTCGACCGTTGCGTGATGGACGTCAAGCTCCGTGCTGCTCGAGAGCGCATACGGACGCGCGAGGAGCGCGCGCGGCGTTTCGGTGGCCCTCCTCCCGCCGAACGCGCGCGCACTCTCCTGTCGGCCGGCCATAAGCCGGCGGCCGACGGGCGCCCCGTGACACCCTCCGAAGTTCAGGGCCTGTCCGTCACGCGGTTCGCGCAGCTGCTCGCGCTGGGCGTCCTCGGGTTGGCCGGACTTCTCGCGCTCGGCGTGGGTGGAGTGGTTCTCGTCCAGGGCTATGCCTTTCCGGCCCCGCGAATCGAGGGCCGGGAACACGGTCCGGGGCGGTTACGGCTCCTCGTCCAGCCACGAGGTCGTGCTGCAGTCCTGCCCGACGACGTCGAGCCTCGCGAGGACATCGACCCGGTTCAATATGCGAAGGGCTTGAAGGCGACGACGACGTCCTTCTTGATCACGCCCGGCACCGGCGTCAGTGACGGGACGACCTCGCCGAAGCAATCGAACTGGGGCGTCTTCCCCGGGGTCTGGCACGGTGTGTAGGTGACGAGGATGTTCAGAATCTTGGTCCCCGCCGGGTTCTTCATCCCGGCGATCGGCATGTTCGGCAGGTCGTAGGAGCACGAGCCGCTCGCAGCCGCGCCGGTGGCCGGGGCCTTGCCGAATTCCTGGTCCAGCAGGTAGGCCCTCGCGACGAATCCGGCGCAGTTCAGGGGTCCCCGGAACTTCACGCCATTCGCGAACGTCCACGTGATTCTCCCTGTGACGGTGACCGTTGCCGGGTTGATCATCGGCGGTGTCGCCGCGACCTTCTGCTGCGGACCCGTCTTCTCTGCCGCCACCGCCGGAAGGGCGGTCGCCGCGAAGACGACGACCGCCGAAAACATCCACTTCTTCATTCGAGGCCTCCTGCACTCGTAAGATGGCGTTCCGTGCGCGCGCCGTCCAGACCCCGGCGTGGACCGCCGACGACAGAGTGTGGTCTGGGGACGCCCGGATCCCCGGCAACTCCCATTGCGCTCCTGCGCTTCATGGTACAAGTGCCGTGACCATGCGCCCTCATCGACAGCTTGGCTGCGTCGTCGCCGGCGTCCTGATCGTCTTCACCCCCTTTACCGCCGCCGGGCGCGACGCGAACGACGATCTCGCGACGGCCGGCCGACACGCGGCATCGGTTCTCGAGGAACGCCAGGAGGTCCCGGGCTATTGGCTCACGTCCTACACCGGTACGGCGCGTTTCGAACATCCGACGCGCGAAATGAACACCTTTCTCACCGCCGTCATGGTCGACCTCCTCGATCCGGTGGCGAAGGCCGCCGGTCTCGAAGAGAGCGTGCGACGCGCACGCCGTCACCTGACCGGTCAGATCGAGCCCAGCGGGCTCGTTCGGTATCATGGCCTCCCCGACGCGCCCACCATCGGATCGCTCGGCTGCGTGATTACGCCGGACGCCGACGACACCGCTCTCGTCTGGAGGATCGCCCCCGGCAAACCTGCGTCCCTGGCCGCCGCGCTCGCGGTCCTCGATCGGTACCAGACGGGCGAAGGCCTTTATCGCACCTGGCTGGCGCCACGCGATCGCTACCAGTGCATCGACCCGGGGAAGGACCCCAACCCGGTCGACGTCGGCATCCAGATGCACGTCCTGATGCTTCTCGCAAAGGCGGATCCGCCCGCCGCCCGTGCCCTCTGCGGTGCCCTCCGGCGGACGATCGCCGACGACCGGATCTGGGTCTATTACGACGAAGCTCCCCTGATCCCCATCCTGCGGCAGGCCGACCTTGTGAAGGCCGGCTGCCCCATCAGGCTTCCCGCGTCGCGACTCCGGACCGAGGTGCCCGGGCAGGAGACTTGGGTCGATGCCGTTCTCCTGCTGGAGCGCTTCTTGAGCGCAGACGCCCCGCCGCCTGGTTCGAGGGAGACCGTCGCCCTTTTGCGCACTCTCTCCCGCGACGGATTTGCCTCCCTTCGCCGGAATCCGCCGCTTCTCTATCAGAACGATCGCACCGCCTCGACCCCGCGATTTTATTGGTCGGAGGAGTTTGGCTACGCGGTCTGGCTCAGGCTCTTCTTCGAGAATTCACACCGGCATTGAGGCCGCAGGTTTCTTCCTCCACGCTCCGTCGTTACCTGTCCGGCATTCGCCTCGACGAGGTTTTCGTCCTCGAGGGACCGCCCCTGCTCGGTGCCGCCTTCGCGATGGGGCGCGTCAGCGTCGAGAAAACCGGGCGGCTGGCGGTCTTCACGGCCGCCAGTTGTTTCCTGGTGGCCCACATCTTCGCGCTGAACGACTGGTCCGAGATGCGCGCCCATGGCGGGAATTCCAGGAGCCTGAGCCGCGGAGAGATGAGCGCGCTTTCGATATGCCTCCTCGCGGTGAGCCTCCTGCTGTTCAGCCTTTTCGGCCCGCGCACGTTTGCGATCGCCTCGGCGATCGCCGTCTTGAGCGCGTTCTATTCCGCTCCTCCGTGCCACGCCAAGGGCATTCCCGTGCTCAATTCCTCCATCCATTTCACGGGTGGCTTGTTCCATTTTCTGCTCGGTTACTCGCTGTTCCGCGTCATCGATTTGCGGGGCGTGGAGATCGCGTGCTTCTTTGCGCTTACGTTCGTCGCGGGCCACCTCACGCAGGAAGTTCAGGACCGCGACGAGGATTTCCTCAACGGCATTCGAACGAACGCCGTGATGTTCGGCAGGACGCGGACCTTCGCCGCCGCACTCACCATCTTCACGCTCGCGGACGTCCTGATCATCGTGCTGGCCGCCCGCGGCGTCGCCCCGCGCGCGCTCATGCTCATGGCCGGCCTCTACCCTCTCCATCTCCATTGGTCGTTGCGCGCCCTTCGTATGGGCCTCACCTCGGAGAGCATGCGTCTCCTGCGATCGCGGTACCGCGTGCTTTACGCCGGATTCGGCGTCCTGACGGTCGTGGCGCTGATGTTTCGGCCTTGATGTCCCGTTCACGCCGAGCCTGAAGGCATCGTCGCGTCGTCGCCTCGTGGGCGCCCCGAGGCGGGATCCGTGCGTGAAGCCATGTTCCTATACTGCTTCCGATAATGGATGGAGCCGTCGGGTTCGGGGTTTCGGTCGTACTGCTCTCGGCCACGACCGGCCTCATCGTCCGGCACTTCGCTCGCCGAGGAGTGGATGCGTTCTGGACCGCGGTCGCGGCCATCCCCGTGCAGCTCGGCGCGGTTGCGCTCGCCACGTCGGCGGCAGGAGGGTTGACTCCCGCTGGCTGGCTCGCCGGCCAGTCCGGGCTTCTCGTCGTCGCGCTCGTGTCGACCCTCGCCGGGAACCGGCGGGGGCGGCGCCCGCAATCGCCGGAGAGCGGAACGCCCCTGGCTCCGCGTGCCGCGTCGTTCGACGGCCGGCCCACGCCCGCCGCGATCGCGGCCTGTGCCCTGCTCGCGAGCTTTGTCGTCCTGTCCGGCTTCGAGCAGGCGACCCGGCCCATCTCCGGGTTCGATGACCGGATGTATCACGGCTCCCGGGTTCTCTACTGGATCCAGAACGCGAGCGTCTTCCCGTACGTCTCTCACAACGACCGCCAGACGATCTCCACCTGGGGAAGCGAGGTCTTTTTCCTCTGGCCCGTCCTTTTCACGAAGAACGAGGCCGTGGGACGGATGGTGATGTGGTCCGCCTTCCCGGCCCTCCTCGCGGGGCTGGTCCGGATGCTCCGGCGGCGGCGACTTTCCGTCGCCGCCTGCCTGGGGGCCGCGCTCCTCGTCGCCTCCGCACCGCTCTGCTTCGAGTCCTCCCTCGGGCTCTCACCCGAGGGGTGGCTTTCGCTCTTCCTGCTCGGCTCGCTCGCGTCTCTCGTCCGCGCCGCGGAGGTGCCGCGCGGGCGCCCCGCGCACCTGTTCCTCTCGGGGCTTCTCCTCGTTCTCGCGGCCAACGTGAGGCCAACGGCTCTCGCCGCCTTACCCGCTCCGTTGGCCGCCGTCTTTCTCGCGGGTCCGCGCGAGAACCTCGCGGCGCGGGCGCGCGCCCTCGCGCTCGGCGCGCTCCTCGGCCTCGGCCTCTCAGGTCTCGGCGCCGCGTTCGCTTTCAACCTGGCCCGGTTCGGCAGTCCGCTGGGGCCCGAAGGACCTCGGCACATCGTCGCGGCGGACATCAGCCCGCGGCAGCTCTGGACGCACGCCGTGCGTCTCCCCTTTCTGCTCTTCGATCTCCATGTTGATCGGATGAGCGCCGTCGGCTCGGCGGTCTACGCTGCCGGCTCCAAGGCGGCGTCTGTCCTCGGCGCCAAGGCCCGGCTTCCCGGCGAGAGACCGGACGGTTGGCCGGGGACGTTCGAGTTTCCGCCGAGCCAGGCCCACCCGACGTTTTCACTCGCGGGAATCGCGCTTCTTCCCGTCCTCGCGCTCGGCGCGTGGGCGGCCGTCCGGCGCCGTCGCAGGCAGTGGTGGCGCCGTCCCCTCTCGTCGAGAGAGCTCTCCCTGGCCTTCGTCGCATTGGCCGTCTTCGGGCCGGTTCTCGGCGCACGGTGGATGGCGCAGACGCGGGTCCCCGAGCGCTTCCTCGTCGGCCCCTTCGTCTGCTTCGTCGCAGCAGCCGCGCTCTCCTGTGGCCCGGCACTGGCGCGGTCGGGGCCGACCCGTGCCGCCGTCGCGGGCTTCGTCGTTCTCTCTTGTCTTCCGGCGATCGCGAGGGCCCCCGACCGTCTCAGGGCACGCCCGTCCGAGAAGGAGCTCGACGAGCCGTTCGCCGAGACCGTCGAAACGCTCACGGCCCCCTCGCGGATCCTTCTCGTGGCCGGACAGGACGCCCGCGACTACCCGCTCTTCGGACCCCGGGCCGGATATCCGAACACCGTCGTCCCGTGGGGCAAGGAGCCTCCGGATCCGGAGAAGGTGCTCAGACGATTCGAGGCGGAGCGCTGCACCCACATCGTTCTCCAGTCAGACCAGCGTGTCGGCTTCCACTGGGACCCGTCGCGGTCTACGGCGGAGCTCGCGGGCGCGCTCCGCCGCAACGCCGGTTTCCGGGAACTTCCGAGCCTGTCCGGGAGAGAGTTTCTCTTCGAGGCTGTCGACCCGGGCGGCCTCGCGAGGTCGCATCGCGCGGAGGCCCCCTGCCGCGCCGAAATGGGGAGCGGCTGGTACGGGCGCGAGGGCACGAGCGGAGACACCTGGCGCTGGACCGCCGAATCCGGCGACATCCCCGTGATTCTCGCGCGCGCACGGCGCGTAGAAGTCCGGTTCGGGCTCTTCAGCGCGACAAGGCCGGCAAACGTCGAAGTCCGGGTCAACGGCGGCCCGAGTTCGACGATTCACATCGACTGGGATGGATTCCGTCCCACTGGTCCCGTGGCCCTCGACCTCGACGCGGGCCGAAGCGTGATCGAGATCCGCACCACGGAGCCTGCGAAGCGCTTTCCGGGGGACCCGCGCTCTCTCGCCATCGCCGTCAGGAACCTCGCGATTCGCGTCGACGGCGCCGCGCGGGCTGATTGCGTCGTGACCCCGTGACGTCGCCGTCCTGGGCGAGCCCCGGTCGAGAGGCACCCGGACCTGTATGCCGGGTCAGTCAGGAACAGACGTCTGGGCCGTTCCTCCCACCCAGTGGAACGTCTGCGAGATCCCGCTGCACACGCCCACGGAGGGCGCGTACGTGAGGGTGCCCGACAGTTCGCGCGGTGGCGGACGCCCTCAGCGGTGCGGACCCAGAAGAGCGATTAGGCTACGCTTCGTCCGCTTCCTGGAAGGGGGTCACCGTGGGGAAGGGATTTGTCCTGGGCTTCGTCGCTGCCATCGCCATCTTGATTGCCGCCGGCTATTTCTTTGTGACGAGCGGCGCTCTGCCCGCTGGACAGGACTCGAAAACTAGCAAACTGGAGAAGTGGGCTGCGAAGAGATCGCTTCAGGCAACGATGCGCCGAGAGGCTCGGGCCCTGACGAGCCCCCTCCCGCCTACGGACGACAATCTCACTGCAGGCATCGCACTTTATCGCACGCACTGTCAGGTGTGCCACGGAGGGTCGGAGGGTGAGGTCTCGTTGATCGCAAGAGGCTTGACTCCGAACCCGCCGCAGCTCGCGAAGCATGGAGTCGAGGATGATCCAGAGGGAGTGATTTATTGGAAGGTCGCCCACGGCATTCGCTTCACCGGGATGCCCGCCTTCGGCGGGACCCTGTCTGACCGCGAGATGTGGCAGATCACGCTTTTTGCGAAGCACATGAACTCCCTGCCGTCTGGAGCTCGCAGCGCCTGGCTGGCGGGGACTTCGGCGCCCTGACAGGTTCGCCTTCGAGCTTTCGCGATGGAGGATGTTGTCCAGGATGTCGCACCCGCCGTTCAGTCTGCCCGACGGTCCCCCGGCCATAGAATCAGTCGCATGACCGCAATCGGGACCCCGAGCCGCGCGGCGGCGTTCCTGGCGATGCATCGGCGCGGCGCCGGCTTCATCCTGCCGAATGCCTGGGACGGAGGCTCGGCACGGATCCTGGAACAGGCCGGGTTCGCCGCGATCGCCACCACCAGCGCCGGGATCGCCTTCAGCCGTGGTGCCGCCGACGGCACCATGGAGGGGCCCGAGATGCTCGACTGCATCGCGCGGATCGTGTCGGCCGTCGCGTGCCCGGTGAGCGCCGACCTGGAGTCCGGTTACGGCGCGACCGCCGACCACGTCGCCGCAACGGTCGCCGCTGCGGTCGAGCTCGGGGTGGTCGGAGGCAATCTGGAGGACGTGACCCGGCCCGGAGAACTGCTTCCGGTCGAGGCAGCCTGCGAACGTCTCGAAGCGGCGCGGAGCGCCGCACCGACCGGTTCGTTCGTGCTGAACGCGCGCACCGACGCCTACATGATCAGGCGCCCGGACGCCTTCGCCGAGACGGTGCGCCGCGCCGAGCGCTACCTGGCCGCCGGAGCCGACTGCATCTTCGTTCCCGGTGTCGGCGCTGCCGAGGAGATCGGCAGACTGACCGCCGCGATCGGCGCGCCTGTGAACGTCGTGGCCGGGCTGGTCGAGCCGGTGCTGGACGCCGCCACCCTGCGCTCGCTCGGCGTCGCCAGGATCAGCGTTGGCGGCACCCTCACGCGAGCCGTCCTCACCCTGGTCGAGCACGCCGCCCGGGAGATGGCCGACCACGGTACCTTCGGCTTCGCCCGGGGCGCGATCCCGTACGCCGAGCTGCAGCAGCGCTTCCGCCGCTGAACGGGCATGCCAGGCACCGGTTCAGCGGTGAGTTCCGGTTCTGCATCGCCCGGGATCGCACCTTCCTAATCGCGGCCAGCGGGCCCCATGGCCGCCGCCCGGGAGAGGAGGACGTCCCTTTCGCGCGCGTTCCCGGCGAGCGACGCGGCCTTTTCGAACTCGGCGCGCGCCTCGGCCGGGCGGCCCAGCTTTGCGAGGAGATCCCCGCGCACGGCCGGAAGGAGGTGATAGCCCTCCAGCGCCTTCTCGCCGCGGAGCGCGTCCACGAGAGCGAGGCCGGCGGCCGGCCCATCGGCCATCCCGACCGCGACGGCGCGGTTCAGCTCGACGACGGGCGAGGGGGCTGCCCGGGCGAGCTCGCCGTAGAGGGCGGCGATCCGCGCCCAGTCCGTCCCGTCCGCGGTGCGGGCCCGCGCGTGGCATGCGGCGATCGCCGCCTGCAGGGCGTAGGGCCCGGGACGCCCGGACGCTTCGGCCTTCGCGAGCGCCGCGAGACCACGGCCGATCAGGAGGTGGTCCCACTTCCCCCGGTCCTGGTCGAGGAGGAGGACGGGCTCGCCGCTCGGGCCCGTCCGCGCCTTCGTCCGCGAAGCCTGGAGCTCCATCAGCGCGACGAGGCCGTGGACCTCGGGCTCGGGCGCGATCGACGCGAGGATCCGGCCCAGGCGCTGCGCTTCCTCGCAGAGCTGCGGGCGCATCCAGTCCTCGCCCGCCGTCGCCGCGTAGCCCTCGTTGAAGATGAGGTACAGGACCTCGAGGACCGAGGAGAGGCGTGCGGCGCGGTCCTCCCCGCGCGGCACCTCGAACGGAACGCCCGCCTGAGAGAGCGTTCGCTTGGCGCGGACGAGCCGCTGGGCGACCGTGGCCTCGGGCACGAGATAGGCCCGCGCGATCTCGGCGGTCGTGAGACCGCCGAGCAGCCGCAGGGTCAGCGCGACGCGCGCCTCGCGGGCGAGCACCGGATGGCAGGCCGTGAAGACGAGCCTCAGGAGGTCGTCCCCGATGTCGTCGTCGAGGGCCGCCTCGAGGTCGGCCGCGGCCCTCCCGCGATCCGCTTCGAGGTCCCGGCCGATCTCCCCGTGCGCGCGGTCCGCGCGCCGGGCGCGCCGCAGGTAGTCGAGCGCGCGGTTCTTCGCGGCCGCCATGAGCCACGCACCCGGATTGTCGGGAACGCCCGTCTCGGGCCAGGTCCGGAGCGCCGCGAGGAGGGCGTCCTGGGCGAAGTCCTCCGCGAGGCCGACGTCTCCCGTCATGCGCGCGAGCGCCGCGATGAGCCGCGCGGACTCGATGCGCCAGATCGCGTCGATCGCGCGATGGGCCTCGGGAGCGGACACGGGGGAGGATTAGAGCATCGTCCCCCGCGTCCGCGGTGTGTCACTTCGTTGCCTGCTTCTCGAAAAACTTTTCGCGACGGTCTTTCATCTTCTGCAACTCGGGCGTGAGCTCGCCCCAGTCCGCCATCTCGATGACCTGCCGGATCTCGATCTCGGAGTCGCCCGGCATCGGGTTCGGGCAGCGCTTCACCCACTCGATCGCCTCCTCCTTCGATTTCACCTGCCATAGCCAGAAGCCGGCGACGAGCTCCTTCGTCTCCGTGAACGGTCCGTCGACCACGGTCCGCTTGCTCCCGGAGAACTGGACGCGCGCGCCCTTCGAGCTGGCATGAAGCCCCTCGGCGGCGAGCATGACGCCCGCCTTCACGAGCTCCTCGTTGAATTTCCCCATGTCGGCGAGCAGCTTCTCGCTCGGCATCACGCCCGCCTCACTGTCCTTCGTAGCCTTGACCATCACCAGAAATCGCATTTTCGTCGTCTCCTTTCGGCCGGGATGTCCCCGCCTCCATCCCTACGACGACGGAGCCTCCCCGAAATCGACACCCTTCGGCGAGAATTCTTCTCACGTCTCCGCCGCCACCCGGTGGGACGTCTCCCCGGCTAGAATCTCATTCGCCCTTCATGACTCTCGCCCCAGGAAAGCGCCTCCGTTGCGGCGGCGAGTCTCCCTCCCGCGCCCCCCGCCTCTCCGTCCTTGCGCTCGCCGTCTGCGTCGCCCTCGGCGTCCTCCGGATCGTGCTCACGTACCCCAGCGTCTACCAGACCATCGACGAACCGATACATGTCGCCGCCGGCCTCCGCTGGCTGGCTGCGGACCGGGCCCTCTTCGACGGCGACGGGACGTTCTTCCAGGAAAACTACGCGCCGCTCGGAAGCATCGCGGTGGCGGCCATGCCCTACCTCCGTGGCCTTCGCCCGAGACGGGACATTCCCGACGTCGCCCGGGAGGGGCATGCGATTCTCCGCACCGGGAACGACTTCGAGCTCAATCTCGCGCTCGCCCGTGCCGGCACTCTCCCCTTTTTCGCCGGAGCGACCGTCCTCGTGTGGCTCTGGGCGCGTCGCCTCTCCGGCCCCGTCGCTGCCGTCGCGGCCGCTCTCCTCTTCACCACGCTCCCTCCCGTTCTCGCCCATGCCGGCCTCGCCACCGTGGATGTTGCCGGTTCGGCCATGCTTCTCGCGGCGCTCTACGCATTCGTCCGGTGGTTGGAGCAGCCGACGCTCCTTGCCGCGGCATTTCTCGGCTCGGCCGCCGCCCTGGCCGCCCTGGGCAAGTTCTCCGCCTTGCTGTTCCTCCCGGCGTGCGTCGCCGCAGTCGGCATCGTCATCCTGACCCTGAAGCGGCCGCCCCGGGACGTCGTCCGCCGCGAATGGCGGCGCCGCCGCAGAGGCGTCGCCGCGGCCCTGTTCATCGCCTTTCTTCTCGTCTGGGCGGTCTATCGATTTCAGGTCGCGACCTGGACGGATGCCCACCGGCGCCCCCACGGGATCCTCGCCTCCGCGGAGCCGTTCTTCGAAGGGCACGACCGCCTCCGCGACGCCGCGAACGCTCTTCTCGAACTCCCGATCCCGGCCGTCAATTTCTTCCGCGGGATCGACTCCCTCCACAAACGAACCGCCCGGGGCGGACTCTCCTTCTTCCTCGGCGAGTTCCACACGACCGGGTGCTGGTACTTCTTTCCTGTCCTGATCGCGGTCAAGACCCCGATCGCCTTCCTTCTCCTGTTCGCATCCGGACTTGCCGTCCTCTTCCGGGACCGGCGTTCGGACGGCGGGTGGCGCCTCCTCGCGCCCGCGGCCTGCGCGGCCGCCATCGTCGCCGTCTCCCTTTCGTCGCGGATGAACATCGGCCTGCGTCACGTTCTGCCCGTCTACGGCTTCCTGGCGATCTCGGCCGGTTCCGGGTGGGCACGCCTCGTCCGCGGAAGGCGTGGGAAGTGGCTTGCGGTGATCGGGTCCGGCCTGCTGACGTGGCAGCTCGCGGCGTCGCTCGCGGCACACCCCGATTACCTGGCCAGCTTCAACGCCTTCGCCGGCCGTCATCCCGAGCGCATCACGGTGGACTCGGATCTCGACTGGGGCCAGGACCTCTGGCGTCTGCGCGATCGGCTCCGGGAGGTCGGAGCCAGAAAGGTGACCCTGGGGTACTGGGGGAGCGGCACAGACGGCCAGGGCCTTCCGCCCACGGAGAGCCTGCTTCCGTACTGCCCCGCAGAGGGTTGGGTCGCGATCTCCGAAAAGACCTTTCGGACGGTCGGGGAGAACGACCGGAGAGCGATCGGCGCACGAGAGGGAGCCTTCGACTGGCTCGAGCAGCACCCCTACGAGAGAGTCGGCGCGTCGATCCGGCTCTACGACATACCGCGGACGGAGTAGCTCGTCGGTGCCGCTCCCGTCAGCCTGGAACTCGCAGGACAGGCGGCCGGTGAGACTGCCTCTCCACGGATAGAATCTCGCCACGCCCTCATGACACTGTCCACCGGCGCCCGTCTCGGCCCCTACGAGATCCTCTCGCCACTCGGGGCGGGCGGGATGGGCGAGGTCTACCGCGCGAAGGACGGTCGACTCGGGAGAGACGTCGCGATCAAGGTGCTGCCGGGAGAATTCTTCGAAGACAATGACCGCGTCACCCGTTTCGAGAGAGAAGCGAAGTCCCTGGCCGCGCTGAATCACCCCGGGATCGCTGCCATCTACTCCTTCGAGGAAGTTTCCGGGCGCCACCTCCTCGTCATGGAGCTCATCGAGGGAGAAGACCTCGGCCAGCGTCTCGTCTCCGGCCCTCTTCCTCTCGAGGAATCTCTTTCTCTCGCCAAGCAGATCGCGGAGGCACTGGAGGCCGCGCACGAGAAGGGGATCGTTCACCGCGACCTCAAACCGGCGAACGTCAAGGTCACACCCGACGGACGCGTCAAGCTCCTCGACTTTGGTCTCGCGAAGATTCTCGAGGGAGACCCTGGCCCGAACTCGGCGCCATCCGCCACCCATTCGCCAACGCTGACGGCGCGCGCGACGGCCGCCGGCGTGATCCTCGGGACGGCGGCGTACATGTCGCCAGAGCAGGCGCGGGGCAAGCTCGTGGACCGGCGCACGGACGTCTGGGCGTTCGGCTGCGTGCTCTTCGAGATGCTGACGGGCAAGCGCGCGTTCGAGGGTGAAACCGTCTCCGACACGCTCGCCGCGATCCTGAGGGGCGTGCCGGACTGGGCCGCGCTGCCGGCCGCGACGTCACCCGGGCTGACGCGTCTCATTTCTCGCTGCCTCGACCGCGACCCGAAGACGCGCCTGCGTGACATCGGAGAGGCGAGGGTCGCGCTCGATCGATTGATCAGCGGAACTCCCGACGCAGACGACGCCGTCATGCGCTCGACAGCTCCCGCGCATGCGCCCCAAACGGCCTGGCAGCGCGCCCTGCCGTGGTCCATCGCCTTGGTCGCCCTTCTCGCCGCCGTTGTGCTGGGAACAACAGTTGCGGGCCTGTCGCGGTCGCGCGCGAGCGAAGTCCGTCCACACGAGGCGCGCCTCCAGCTCGTGACGCCGGGCAGCGACGCTGACCCTCTGCTCTCTCCCGACGGCCGACAGATCGCGTATTTCGCGAAGGTGGAAAACGGAAAAGGCAGACAGCTCTGGCTTCGCCCTCTCGATTCCGACCGGGCCAGACCGCTTCTTGGGACCGAATCGGGTGTTGCGGCGTTCTGGTCTCCCGACAGCAGGTCGATTGGGTTCTTCGCCCATCAGAAACTCAGGCGAATCGACGTGACGAGCGGCGCCGTGCAGACGTTGTGCGACGCACCGACGCCACGCGGAGGCTCGTGGAATCGCGATGGGACGATCGTGTTTGCTCCAGGTGGCAACGGGCCGCTGTACAGAATCCCGGCGACGGGCGGGCAACCCGAGGCGGTGACCTCGATGCGCTCACCGCTGGAAGCGAGCCACCGCTTTCCGGAGTTCCTCCCCGACGGGAATCACTTCCTCTTCTGGGTGATCGGGACGCCCGAGGCGCAGGGCGTGTGCGTGGGATCGCTCGCCAAGCAGGACCACCACCGACTCCTGCTCGCCGATGGTCCGCAGACGTTGATGCCGCCCGCGACCATCCTGTTCTCTCGCGAAAGCGTCCTCTACGCGCAGCGCATCGATCCGGAGAGGCTGACTCTCTCCGGCGATAAGGTCACGGTCGCGTCGGGCGTGTCGATCAATCGGGTGGAAGCGAGGCGAGTGACGGCGTCGGACGACGGGCTGATCGCCTACCGTCCCGATTCGTCGGTTCGGCGACAGGTGACGTGGGTCGACCGTTCCGGGAAGACGATCGAAACGGTCGGCGAGCCGATGGTTGGGCTGAGGACGGGAGAACTCTCGCCCGATGGCCGCACGCTCGTCATCACGACCCTGCGAGGTGATGCGGGCGACCCCGAAATGTCCCTGGTGGACATGTCACGCGGCACGCTCACGCGCCTGACGACGGCGCACGGCTTCGCCGGACATTGGTCGCCGGACGGAACACGCTTCGCGTTCGGTGCAACGCTCAGTGGGATCATCGACCTCTACGCGAAGGTCGTCGGCAGCAACTCCCCCGACGAGCTCGTCTATGCCTCGAAAGAGGCCAAGAACCTCAGCGACTGGTCCCCCGATGGAAAATATCTGCTCTATTCGAGCCAGAGCCCCGAGACAGCCCGCGATGTGTGGGCCGTTCCCGTCAGTGGCTCCGATCGAAAGCCTGTCCCGGTCGCTCACACCGCGGCCGAGGAGACCAGCGGCCGGTTCGCACCGGACGGTACGCGGGTCGCTTACGTCTCCGACGAGACCGGCCGCAGGGAAGTCTTCATCACGCCGTTTCCAGGCCCGGGGCCCTCGTCGCGTGTATCGACCGGAGGCGGGACGGCACCGTTCTGGCGGCGCGACGGCAAGGAGTTGTACTACACCGCGGATGATCAGCTGATGGCTGTGTCGATCGGCGTCGGCGCCAACGGGGCGCCCGACATACAACTGCCTCATCCGCTCTTCAAAACGCGCGGCACTGCCGTGCCGACGAGCGACGGTCAACGCTTCCTTCTCGTCGATCCGCTCGGCGACGTCGATCCCATTCCCATCACGGTAATCGTGAACTGGGCGGCACCGGAAAGGTGACGTTCGGAAGAATCAGCCGCGGTGCCGCTCCCGTCAGGCTGGAACTCGCAGGACAGGCGGCCGGGGAGACTGCCTCTCCACGGATAGAATCTCGCCACACCTTCATGACACTGTCCACCGGCACCCGTCTCGGCCGAGGATCGAGAGATAGGCCCGCCACGGCCCGACCGCCGTCGAGTATTGGCGCGCCATCACGCGAACCACCTGACTGAGGTGATTCAGGTCGTGGACCACCCACGTCGCGAGCTGCTGGCGCAGCGTCACCACTCCGAACTCCGGGTGCCTGCCGCGACGCGCCAGGTCGGCCTCGGTGAGACCCAGCGCAACCAGCCGATTCAGGTTTTCGGTCCTCAGCTGACCGAAGGTTTCGAGCAGGTGGTTGAGTGAAAGACCCTTGGAGGCGGCGAACATCGCTTCGCGATCAAATGCCGGAAAGGGGACGGTGTCGCCATGGGTGAACATGTGCTCGATGCGCGGCATCCAGTTGGCGCGGTCCGCGTGAATCAGATGCCCGACGACGTCAAACGGACTCCAGGTGCCTGAACCCTCGGTTGCTTCGATCCAGGGGACGGGAAGGTCCAGGAGCAGCGCGCGTAGAACTACGGGTGTCCGCTTTAGAACCGGAAGGGCGTCGTCAAATCGAAACTCCACGGTTTTCCTCCCTTGTCCTTCATTGGCCACGAGTTCACTCTAGACTTCAGACGAGGACGACGAAACGGGGTCGTTCTCTGTTTCTCGCGGCAGAGCGGCCCGGCTTGAGCTGACCGTTCTGAGCTAGCGGACTGACCTCGGAACGAGGCGAATGCTCCTTTTCGTCGACGCGAGATAATTCACCATCTTCATGAGCATTTCGCCGGGTGCCCGCCTCGGCCCGTACGAAATCCTGGCGCCGCTCGGCGCCGGGGGGATGGGAGAGGTCTACCGGGCGAAGGACACGAAGCTGGGCCGCGAGGTGGCGGTCAAGGTCCTTCCGGAGCAGTTCTTCGAAGAGAAAGAGAGCATCGCCCGATTCGAGCGCGAGGCGAAGTCTCTTGCCGCGGTGAACCACCCCCATATCGCCGCCCTCTACTCCTTCGACGAGGTCTTGGGGCGGCACGTTCTCGTCATGGAGCTGGCCGACGGGCAGACCCTTTCCGAAAGGCTACTCAGAGGGCCTCTCGCCCCCGATCAGCTTCTGAAGACAGCCATCGAGATTGCCTCGGCCCTCGATGCCGCACACCGCGCCGGAATCGTCCACCGCGACCTGAAGCCGGGCAACGTGATGCTCACGAAGTCGGGCGCGAAGCTGCTGGACTTCGGGCTGGCCAAGGCCGCCGCGCCTCTGGTCCAGCCCTCTGATTTGACCTCACAGCCAACGGAGCTGCCGAAGGTCCTCACGCAGAAGGGAACGATCCTCGGGACACTGCAGTACATGGCGCCGGAGCAGCTCGAGGGAAAAGAAGCCGACGCGCGCAGCGACATCTTCGCCTTCGGCGCGTTGCTCTACGAGATGGCAACAGGGCGAAAGGCCTTCGAAGCGAAGAGCCAAGCGTCGCTGATCACGGCAATCATGTCTCAGGACCCGCCGGCGATTTCGAGCGTGCAGCCGATGTCTCCTCCCACGCTCGACCGGGTCGTCAGAACCTGCCTGGCAAGGGATCCTGAAGAGCGCTGGCAGTCCGCGGGCGACTTGAAGCGGGAGCTGCGCTGGATCGCCGAGGGGTCGCAGAGCGGCGCGAGCGCTGTCGCCGGCTCGACGCGCCCGCGCCGCGGCGACAGGCTCTGGAAGGTCGCGACCTTTCTGCTCGCCGCTTCGGCCGTCTCGTTCGCCGCCCTCTATTTCCGTCGTCCGGCCTCGATCGCCCGGCCCATGCGCTTCTCGATCGCCGCACCCGCCGGAATGAGCTATACCTTCGCGACCGAAGAGATCGCGGGGCCGCCTGCCTTGTCGCCCGATGGCCGCTGGCTCGTGTTCACGGCGACCGACAGCTCGGGCAAGAGCCTCCTGTGGCTTCGAGCGATTGCCTCTCTCGATGCGAAGCCTCTTGCCGGGACCGAGAACGGGAGCTATCCGTTCTGGTCTCCCGACAGCCGCTTCATCGGTTTCTTTGCCGCTGACAAGCTCAAGAAGCTCGACATCCTGGGCGGCGCGCCGGAAGTCGTGTGCGCCACCGGGAGCAACTGGCAGACCGCTGGGACCTGGTCTCCGAATGGAACGATCCTCTTTGCGTCGGACGTCCTTCGTCGCGTGTCCGCCTCGGGTGGATCTCCACAGTCCGTCACGAAGGCCGATCCCGCGAGAATTCATCGCTGGCCGTACTTTCTTCCCGACGGCGAGCATTTTCTCTACGTCTCGATGAGCCGTCTCCCGACCGCCTATCTCGGTCCACCTGGGGAGATCAGGGGCGATGAAGGCAAGGATGGAATCTACGTCGGCTCTCTCGCATCCACGGAGTCCCGGCGAATCCTTCGCTACTCGTCGAAGCCCGTGTACGCCCCGTCCGGACACGTCCTCGTCGTGAGTGACGGCAACCTCCTCGCGGTTCCGTTCGATGCCCGGAAGCTCGAGGTGACCGGCGAGCCGTTCCGGGTCGCGGACCGAGTGGGGTCCGAGCCCGTGACGCGGAATGCGTTCTTCACGGTCTCTTCGAACGGCATCCTCGCCTACCAGACGTCGGACGCGGCGCTCGGCCTCGCACAGTTGGTCTGGTTCGATCGCTCCGGGAAGCGGCTCGGCACGGTGGGCGAGCCGCGCGTATACGGCGGCGTACGCCGGTCGCCGGACGGTCGCAGAGCGGCCGTCGAAGTCTGGAATGAGCGGATGACCAAGGAGATCTGGCTCGTCGAGTTCTCTGGCGGGCTCGAGCAGCGCCTCACATCCGTTCGCTGGGCAGAGAGCCCGGCATGGTCTCCGGACGGGAAGCGCATCGGCTATGCCCTGGAGTCGGGGGACCGGATGGAAATTCGCGAGAAAGAGATCGTCGGATCCGGCCGTGACGAAGGCCTGTTCCCGCCCGAGAGGCTCGATTGGACCGGAGACTGGTCTCCCGACGGTCGCTCGATTCTCCTGACGAGCTTGAAGCCGGGGAGCGGTCAGAGGTTCTTCTTGAGCCTCGTCTCACTCCCGGAACACAAGGTCGCGCCCTGGCTCACGACCGAGGCCGACGAGCGCGACCCGCTCTTTTCGCCGGACGGGCGATGGGAGGCGCACGGGTCGAACGAGTCCGGCCTCTACGAGATCTACGTCCGGCCGTTCCCGGGACCGGGTGGCAAGTGGCAGGTCTCCCGCTCGGCCGGCTCTCAGGCGCGCTGGCGCGGAGACGGGCGAGAACTGTTCTACCTGTCATCGGACGGCAAGATGATGTCCGTCGAGACGAAGGCGACCGCGTCAGGTTTCGAGGCAGGTCCGCCGAAGGTCCTTTTCGAGGCGCCTGTGACTAAACCTCTCCTCTATCCGATCGCACCGTTCGACGTGAGCGCCGACGGGCAACGCTTTCTCATTGTCTGTCCCGTCGGCGGGTCCTCGCCGCCTCTGACGGTCGTCGTGAACTGGACCGCGGAGTTGAAGAAGTAGACGGTTGCCGCACCTGTTAGCCACTCTCGGCCGCTCTCGACATTCGATCATCGTCGGGATCGTCGCGGCAGAGACACGAAACCCCGCGACGCGAATCGCGGGGTGCGTGTCAACCGCGAACCCATCTGGAGTCCGCGGGGGAGAAGAGTGGCTCCGCACTCGGTCGTCTGGGCGAACTGTTCTCAGGTTAGAACCAGAAAACTTCAAGTGATCTCAGGACACGATCCTCTTCGGGCGGAAGCGGTTGCGGGGCATGCGCCGGGAGGCTCTGAAAAGTGCCACCCCAGATGAACTGGGTCTGTCGCGCCGGGACCCACCGCAATTCCCATTGCGCCGCTAAATGATTCTGCTTTTTGTCTCAAGTGGTTGCGTCTGAGTCTCGTCCGCAGTTATGCTCCGCGGCCCGCATGGCGTGCGGGCCGCTTTTCATCAAGTTCCGAGGACCGTTCTTCGGAAGGAGATCGCATGACGCAGGTCCTGATGACCCCCACGGATGCGCGGAGATAGGCGGCTTCATGCGAGACGTCGTCGCCGACGCGCCTCTCCATCACGCCGGAGGGGGACGCCAACGGCGCGCCGCATTCCGCTCCGGCCTCCTACGCCGGGAAGTTCTCCGGCAGGTACGCGAGCCGGATCCTCGCGGGGGTATCGGCCACAACCTGCCCCAGGAAGCTCCAGGGGCCTTCGCCGACGCGATCTTCGATGTCGACGGGTACTGAGAGCGGGGACGACCGTCATGCGCACACACTTCACGCCGGAGAGGATCGCGATCGAGAAGCTCGACGAGACCATCGTGGTTTCGAGAGTGCATGAATCTGACCTTTCGAACGGTCCATGGAGGGACGAATGAAGAAACCCGGAGTTCAGAAAACGGCGCCCGAGCGGGCACGGCCTCTCGACCGGCAAACGGCGCACGAGATTCAGGCCTTCAATCATCTCGCTCGCCTGCCGATCTCGTTGACCGAGGACGCCGCACGTCAGAGCGTCGACAATCTCAATCAGATTCTCGCCGACACGATCACGCTGCGCGACCTGTACAAGAAGCACCACTGGCAGGTGGCCGGGCCGACCTTCTACTCGCTCCACCTTCTTTTCGACAAGCACTACGAGGAGCAGAACGAGCTCGTCGACACGATCGCCGAACGAATCCAGATGCTCGGAGGCATCAGCCTCGCCATGGCGGCGGACGTCGCGGAGACGACGCTCGTCCCGCGTCCGCCGCGCGGCCGCGAGGAAGTCCCCGTCCAGATCTCCCGGCTTCTCCACGCGCACGAGATCCTGCTCGAGGAGGCGCGCGCGATGGCGCGCGATGCTGCGAAGGCGGGGGACGACGGGACCAACGACCTCCTCGTGTCGGACGTGATCCGCACGAACGAGAGGCAGGTCTGGTTCGTCTCGGAGCACCTCGTCGATGCACCCCTGGTGAAAGCGGACTGATCAACAGAGGGGAAATCGACCATGCCCAAGGTTGTCGGGATTGGAGGCGTCAATGAACAATGTAAACGTCGAACAGAAGAGCTACGAGATGCCCCCGCGAGCGGGGTTCACCGTCGCACATTTTCTCACAGTCGCCGACATCGACCGATCAGCTCACTACTACGAAAGGGTCTTCGGCGCTCGCATTCTGAGCCTGGGCGACGGCAACGCACCTGGGTACCTCCAGATCGCCAATACGTGGCTCATCCTCAACGTCGGGGGCGGGCCTACCCCCGACAAGCCGTCAGTAACGCTCAGCGTGCCCGATCCGAATCACATCAACAGCTTTCTGAATATCCGCGTTGCCGATATTCAAGCGTGCTATGAATTGTGGACGAGTCGAGGCGCCGAGTTCATCACGAAGCCGATCGAGAAGTACGGCGAGATTCGCTGCTACATCCGGGATCCTGATGGTTATCTTATCGAGGTCGGACAGAGCACGAACGTTACGTACGGTTAACAGAGGACAGATTCACCGTCCTTGGAAGAATGCCCCGAGAGTCGGCCCCGACGAGACGCCATGCTCAGCGACCTCCTGCCCGCTCTCGAAGGCGCGACGTCCACCGGGACGCGTGGCTCATCCCGCAAATACTAAGGCCAGAGAGTAACTGCGCGGACCTGTTAACCGGCGCAGCCTCGTCCCGCCCGAGCTGTTAACCGCTCTCAACCGCTCTCGACATTTCAGCCGAGCAGAGAGCGGCCTCTGGGGCGATTTCAGCCCGTCGTGCGCAACCTCCCGTTCTCTGTTTCCGCGGCAGAGAACCGGCCCTCTCGGACTCACCACCCGCAAACCCTTCTGATCACGCGCCCTTTAGACACGAAACCCCGCGACGTGAATCGCGGGGTGCGTATCAACCGCGAACCCATCTGGAGTTCGCGGGGGAGAAGAGTGGCTCCCCGGAGTAATGGCTCAGCGCGCGAGCCTCCGGGACCAGGCTCCCCTGACCGTAGAGAAGCGGTACCGTAACCGTACTCTGTACACGCTTCGGCGTCGTTCCCGCGCGGCTTAGGGACGGGGTGGATGGCACCAGAGCGCGGTGGTCCGGGACTACCGGGAGCTGGAGATCGGGATACGACGGGGACCCGAGACCTGCGGGCCGCCCTACTTCTTCTCGCTCTGGTTACCCGGATCAGCGGAAGCACTCGGCTCGTCAACCTTTGCCGCCGTCTCCGCCGTCTTTATCGCTTCCTTGAAGCCCCGAATCCCCTCTCCGAGGCTCCTGCCGATCTGCGGGAGCTTCTGCGGTCCGAAAACGAGCATTGCAATGCCAGCGATGAGAAGAAGATGCATCGGTTGAAACAGTCCCTCGATCATGACGCTCCCTGAGGCTCGCGCCGAGGGTTTGGAGCCCCGTGAGCTTGATGAAGGCTACGTCGCGGTCATAGCCCGTCTCCCGCAGGTGTGCAGCCAGCTGCTCCAACATGCCGGCGAAGGCCGCCTGATAGCCGGGATCCCAGGGTGGAGGCATCGACACTTTCTGGCAGGGTTCGTTGCCGCCGTGGTAGTTCACCGCGAAATCGAGGCGCCGGAGGCCAAGTCCGAGCGGAGGCTTCTCGAACAGCCACCCCGGATTTCCTATGCCGGCCATGACGGAGAGCTCAACCGGCAGATGGTGCGACCGGGCCAGCGCGAGCTGGCGGTCCATGGCGGTGAAGTCGTAGGTCTTGAGGGTCGGCGCGATTTCCGCCCAGCTGAAGTGCAATCCGACCCCATCGACCCCCGGGACGGCGAGAGCCTTGTCGAAGTCGCCGTTCTGGATCATCCATTTGGTGGGCCACACGAAGACACCGTGGGCGGAGGCATTCCCGGGGCTCGGGTTCAAGCTTGCACGGCATGCGGCCGAGAGTTCGGATAAGTGCTGTTGGAGGCACACGATGATTCGCCCCCCACCGGGCTGGACATCCTTGCAGAGGGTTCGCGCTTCGGCATTGCACGGCCAAGGCTCCGGTGCCGCGGCCCGCGCTTGCGAGATGAAAATGAAGATCCCGGCCATAATCGTAAAAATTGGCACGTGGGCTCTTTTCATCGCCACTCCATATGGAGAACTCACACCGTGCGTGGTGCCGTTTTCGGGAGCAGGTCACCCCAGTACCCAGTAAGCGCGTGCAGCCCGGAGAGCTGAATTGTGCACGCCTACTTGCGCCGCAATTCTCTCTGCGCCGCAGCGTCGCCGCCGACGCCTAGTCCTTCAGAACCTTCTCGATCGCGCCGGTGTTCGCATCGACGATGACGGACAGCTTCGCCGATTTGCCATCGGGCTTCGAGAAGTTGATGTACCACGTCGCATGGTTCGTGGAAGGAGCGGCCGCCGTGCCGACGGACACCGCGAAGCCCTGAGCGATCTCGGATGCCCCGTGCTGCCTCGCGAGGGAGTAGAGCTTCGCACCATCGCGGAAAAAGCCGGGTTTGAGGTCGGGTATTCGCCCGGGCGAGCCGGCGTCGGCGTAACAGGAGAACGTGCCGCGAAATGTGTTGACCGAGACGTTCGCCTTGGCAGCCTTCGAATAAAAGGTCACATTCCAGGCCTCCGAACGTCCCTTCTCGTCGAGAGGACCCAGGATGGTGTTCGTGATTCTCGTCGGCACGGCATCCGGCTTCCACGCCTTGGCCTTCGCTTCGGCCTTCGCATACATGTCGGAAAGCGAGAGTGCGGCAGGCGAGAGCTGTTCGGCCTTGCAGGCTTCCTCTCCGCGGGCGGCCGAAGCAAGGGACAAACCGACGAACGCGGCGGTCAGAATGATCTTCGCCTTCATGGAATCCTCCTCTCTTCTTTTCGAGAGACGATGCCGCGCCTTCACGGTTTCGGCTTCGCCTTGATCGTGACCGGCGTCTCAGAGTTCTTTGCAAGTCGCAGTCCCGTCCACCTCTCCCGGGCGTTTTCGCCCAGCCAAGCGGTGGTGCTGCAGTCCTGCCCGACTAGATTCTCATCGGCGAAGTGCCCGCCCGCATTGACGCGCAGAATGTCCTTCGCATTCGGATCTTCCGCCGTCTCGCACCATTCCGCGACATTGCCGAGCATGTCGAAAAGGCCGAAGGCATTCGGCTTCAACCGGCCGACGGGGTGCGAGCGGTCGCCGGAGTTCTTTCCCCACCACGCATACTGGCTGAGCGTCGACTCCTTCGCCTGAAGGGCGACGTGTCCGAGCGCCCCAGCACGGCAGGCGAGCTCCCATTCCTGCGCCGTCGGCAGCCGGTACATCGCCTTCCCCTTCGCCTGGTTCAGGCGCTCGATGTACCCGTGTGCGTCGTGCCATGAGACGTTCGTCACAGGGAGCTGCGGATCATCCTGCTCCTCACTCGGGTTCTCCCCCATCACGGCGGCCCAGTCCTGCTGTGTAACCTCGTGTCTGGCCAGCCAGAAAGCATGGACCGTGGCGTCCGGCTGCTTTACGTGGTGGACGTAGCGGGAGGGAAGAGTTCCCGCGCGAATATGGACGAAGTCGGCGTCCACCCTCGCGAGGACCTCGGCCGAGACGGCCGGAAGCGCTCGCACGGCCTTCGGCACCGGAACGCCGGCCGGCGCCGCAGACGGCGACGAGTCCGTAGCGCAGCCGAGAGCCATTTCGATCAGCGCGCCGCATACGATCAGACGGACGGTTTGTCGCAACCGGACCTCCTCCCGGACTCGCGAGGGGCGTTACTGCGGTCGGCTTCCTATTTCGCAGGCTGCCAGCTTGGCTGCCCGACCTTCCACTGTCCGGCCTCTTCCTGAAGCTCGATCGAGCCCTTCATCGCCTGCCCGTCCATCTTCGCGGAGCCCAGAAGCGTCGCCTTCTGGCCTTCGACCTTGACGGACGTCAGCTTCACTTCCGCCGGAGAGATCATCTTCGTGAACTCCATGATCTCCTTCGGAGACTTCCCCTTCGTCTGCTCGTCCATCTGTTTCAACGTCGCGGAGGAGAGTGTCTTCCGGTACGCCTGGTAGTCGCCGGATGCGATGGCTTTCAGCGACGCACGATACGCCTTCGCCTGCGGCGTCGACTCGACGTTCTGGGCGGCGCGGGTGGAAGCAGAGGCGAGCGAGAGACCAAGGCAGATTCCGACGACGAGATGGAGACGAACCCAGTTCCGCATTCGATACTCCTTTCCAATGTCGCGCTCTTCAGGCGGCGTGGCAGACAGACGATTTCCGTAGCGGATACTAAACGAATGCGAATGAGGATCAAATTCAAGTCCATCAGCGAAGTCGTGTGGGCGCAGTGGGTGTAGGGGTGCAAAGGGAATTGCCGCTTGCGCTGGCGCGCACAGACGAGGCCCGCACCCGCTGAGAGGTTCAGCGGCCCTGCTTACGGCGGTTTAGGTTCGAGACACCAGCCCTATCCCCTCTGATCCCGTGGGTTGGATGGCTCAGAGCGCGGTGGTCCGGGACTACCGGGAGCTGGAGATCGGACGAAGACGCTCGAACCGGCTCGTCCTAACATCACTGCTAGGAACACCGCCACCTTCGCCGTTGTCTCCCGGATTTCACGTACTCGCGGGACCGGCGGCTTGGTGAGACGTCTCCCCGGATAGAATCTCATTCGTCCCTCATGACACTTTCTCCTGGCACTCGTCTCGGTCCCTACGAGATCCTCTCGCCTCTCGGCGCGGGCGGGATGGGGGAGGTCTACCGGGCGAACGACTCGAAGCTCAAGCGCGACGTGGCGATCAAGGTCTTGCCGCAATCGCTGGCAGCGAATGCTGAGGCCTTGGCGAGGTTCGAGCGCGAGGCCCTGGCGGTGGCGGCCCTTTCCCACCCGAATATCCTCTCGATCTTCGACTTCGGAACGCAGGACGGCATCTCCTACGCCGTCACGGAGCTTCTGGAAGGCGAGACACTGCGGGGAACGCTCGACAGCGGGCCCATCTCGCAGAAGCAGGTCGTGGACTATGCCCTCCAGGTCTCCAAGGGTCTCTCCGCCGCTCACGAGAAGGGAATCGTTCACCGGGACCTGAAGCCAGAGAACCTCTTCGTCACGAAAGACGGCCACGTGAAAATCCTCGACTTCGGCCTGGCCAAGAGGGCCGAGAAGGATGCGACCAGCACCGAAACGAGCGCGCCGACGGAATTCAAGCACACGGGGCCCGGCGTCGTCATGGGGACGATGGGCTACATGTCGCCCGAGCAGGTGCGTGGGCTCCCCTTGGACCACCGCTCGGACATCTTCTCGTTTGGTGCGGTCCTGTATGAAATGCTCTCGGGCGGGAAGGCTTTCAAGAAGAACACCACCGCTGACACGATGTCGGCGATCTTGAAGGAAGAACCCCCAGAGCTCGCTGAATCTGGGCGGAACATCTCGCCCGCGCTCGATCAAGTCGTCAGGCACTGCCTCGAGAAGGACCCGTCGAATCGGTTCCAGTCTGCGAAGGACATCGCATTCGCGCTTTCGCAGGCCTCGGGTCCAGTGATGGCGAGTGGCGCAGGGATGGCGGTGCCGGCCTCCGGAAGAACGAGAGCTCTCGTTGTCGTCCTGGCTCTGGCCGTTCTCGCCGCTGTGGGCGTCCTTCTCTCCCACCGGTCGCGCACCGGCGGGAGCGGGTCGGGAGGCCCCAAGCGCGTGGCGGTCCTGCCCTTCGAGAACCTGGGTGCTCCCGAGGATGACTATTTTGCCGACGGCGTCGCGGATGAGATTCGAGGTAAGCTGACGTCCCTGGCGGGTGTGCAGGTGATCGCCCGAGGCAGCTCGACCCCGTACAAGAAGACGACCAAAACGCCGAGGCAGATCGCCCAGGAACTGAACGTCTCGTATCTTCTCACCGCCACGGTTCAATGGGAGAAGGCCGGCGGTACGAGCCGGGTCCACGTAACTCCCGAGCTCGTAGACGTGACGCGACCGGATGCCCCCATTTCGAAGTGGCAGCAGCCCTTCGACGCGGCGCTGACGGACGTGTTCCAAGTGCAGTCCGAGATTGCGACAAGGGTCGCTCAGGCGTTGGGCGGCGCGCTCGGGGCAGACGAGGAGAAGCGGCTTTCGGCGAAGCCAACGCAGAACCTCGCCGCCTACGATGCCTTCTTGAAGGGTGAGGCGGCGTCGAAAGGGATGGCCCTCAGCGATGTTCCGAGCGTCCGAAGGGCGCTCGACTACTACGATCAGGCTGTGGCGCTTGATCCGGGATTTGCGCAAGCCTGGGCCAGAGTGTCAGGCGCGAATTCGAGTTTGTATTACAACAAGGGTCCCACCCGCGCGCTCGCCGAGCGGGCCCGGCAGTCAGGAGAAAAGGCCGTCGCGATCGCGCCGAGCGGCCCGGAGGGGTACCTGGCCCTTGGCACTTACGAACGCCTGGTCTCTCACGACTTCAACCGCGCCCTGGACCAATACGAGAAGGGGTTGCGCGTTTCACCCGGCGATGCCCCCCTTCTGAGGGGAAGGGCGCTTGCCGAGGAGGGTCTCGGGCGTTGGGACGCGGCCGTGGAGCATTTCAACCAGGCGGAGCGTCTGGATCCCCGATCCGTCAACAATCCGTCAGCTCTATGCGGGGCGCTCCTTTTCATGCGGCGTTATCGCGACGCGCGGAATGCCTGCGACCGAGGTCTCGCCCTGGCACCCACCAGCCTCACTTTGATCGAGTACAAGGCAATGGCGTTCCTCGGCGAGGGAGATCTCGCCGGCGCCCGAGCCGTGTTTGGAGTTGCGTACGGAAAGGTCGATCCGTCGGCCCTCGTGGTCTATCTCGCCAATACCTACGAAGTCGTGTGGGCTCTCGATGATGACCAGCGCGGGCTCGTACTTCGCCTTACACCGAGTGCGTTCGATGACGACTTGGGCAGCTGCGCCCTCAGCCAGGCTCGGGTCTACACCCTCAAGGGTGATGCGCCGAATGTCCGCACCAATGCCGAGATCGCCAGGCATGCGTTCGAGAAGCAGATTCGCGCGGCGCCGGAGGACCCGTCTCTTCACCTGAATCTTGCTCTTGCGCTGGCGTACCTGGGACGGAAAGAGGAGGCGATTCGCGAGGGCGAGCGCGGCGTTGCCCTCGGTCCCGTGTCGATGGATGCCCGGGACGGCCCCTACTACCAACAGCAACTCGCGCTTATCTACGTGGCCGTCGGCGAGCCGGAGAAGGCACTGGACAAGCTCGAGCCGCTACTGAAGATCCCGTACTTTCTCTCACCCGGCTGGCTTCGCATCGACCCGAACTTCGACGCGCTGCGGAAGAACCCGAGATTCCAGAAGCTGGTAGCGCCGACCTAGGTTGCTGGCCGGAACTCTGGCCCGCTATAGGGGCGCAGTGGGTTTGGCGGGGGCTATGGCGCGTAGAAGGCCAAGGCTGTAGGGGCGCAATGGGAATTGCCGGGACCGCTGGCGCGCACAGACCAGGGGCACTCCCTCTGAGACGGCGTTTAGGTTCGAGAAATCGACCCTTTTCCTGTTTGATCCCCGGGTGGATGGCTCAGAGCGCGGTGGTCCGGGACTGCCGGGAATTGGAGATCGGGCGACGGCGGGCTAACCGACTTGCCGTAACCGCCCGGGGATGAAGCCTTCGGCCCAGCCGCGATTCCCATTGCACCCCAACAGCGGGGATCAAAACACATAGACGACGTTGAGAGCGGCCGTCGTCTGGCCCTTCGACGTCGCGCCGTGCTGCTCGAAGACTGGCGCGCCGGACCAGTCGTGCCGCACCTCGCCCCGCACGGCGAGGCCCTTCGCGGGCTTCCACTCGGGCGTAAGCGTCACCTCGCGAAGCGTCTGGCTCGTGCCCGTCCTCTCGCCCTGGGGATCGCGAAAGAACTCGGCGCGGAGCGAAACGGCGAAGCGCTCGTGGAGCGTGACCCGGGCATAGCCCGCCACGCCGCCCCACCACACGCCGCCACCGCCCGACTCGTCGCCTTCCTCCGTCCCATAGTCGGCGTTCACGGCGAAGGACCACCGGCTCGACGCCTTCCACGTGACCCACGCGTCGAGGGAGCTCCTCTGGTCCGTGTCGTTCTGAGGTTTTTCGGGGCCGGTCAAAAAGTTGACGGCCACGGAGACGGCGGGAACGGGCGTGTAGAGGAGCTGCGCCCCGAACGACTTCTTCCCGTTGTTGTCCGCCGCGTCGTCCCAGCCGCTCACGACGACGGCCTGCGCTGAGAATTTATCGGTAACGGCGTACGTCGCCCGGAGGCCGACGTGGCTGATGGGCACCGCCCACCCGTAGAGGAACGAGCGGCTTACGTTGTCGTTGTACCCGTCGGGCCCGTCAACGACTTCGTAGCCCATGTGCGTCTCGAACTTCCCGGCGTCCACTTTCAGGCCGCGGCCGAGCGGAGCGACCCACGTCGCGAAGGCCTGCAGGAGGTCGAAATCCCCGGCCTTGCCGGTGGCGTCGTCGCGGAAGAGGCCGGACGCCGCGGTGACGTGCGGGATCGAGGACCCGGCGAGCGCGTCGATCCGGAAACCGGTTTCGCCGGGCGCCGCCGCCTTCTTCTGGACGACGACCTCGGCGACGTCGAGGCGGATGGACCCCGCGACCGTGTCGAACACCCGGAACTGGTTCGTGTTCGAGTCCGGGTGGTTGAAGTTCTCCGTGTAGGTCGACTCCAGGAAGACACTCAGGGAGATCGCCTCGTACCAGGCCTTTTCCTTCGCTGGCGGCGCGTCCTGGGCGCGGACGGGCGCAGCCGCCAGCAGGACGGCCGCGCCGAGGAGCGCCGCGGAAACGCCGGAGCACGGGCTCCGGCGCTTCATCTCAGGCGGCATCTTCTTCGTAGGCGTGTTCCCCGTGAAGGCCCGCGTCGAGGCCCGACACCTCGGTCTCGTCCTCGACATGGACGGGCGTGAACTTGTTGATCGCCCAGAGCATGCCGAGGGTGAAGACGAACGCCCAGATCGAGGAGAAGAGAACTGCCGCGAGCTGGATGAAGAAGAAGCGGGGATTGCCCTGGAGGAGCCCGTTTACCCCATTCGGGTTGAAGCTCGTCGTCGCAAAGACGCCGAGAAGGACGATCCCGAGGAACCCGCCGACGCCGTGGACTCCCCAGACGTCGAGCGCGTCGTCCCACTCGAGCTTGTTCTTCAGCGCCACCGCGTAGAAGCAGACGACACCGGCGATGACGCCGATCAGGCACGCGACGGTCGGCGAGACGTAGCCCGCGGCGGGCGTGATCGTCGCGAGGCCGGCGACCGCGCCCGTGAGGAGCCCGAGGAACTTCGGCTTCTTCGAGGTCAACCAGTCCATGCAAAGCCACGCGACGGCCGCGAACGAAGCCGCGATGTCGGTGTTGAGGAATGCGACCGCGGTGACGGAGTCGACACGGAACTCGCTCCCGGCGTTGAAGCCATACCAGCCGAACCAGAGGAGGCCTGTCCCGAGGGCGACGAGCGGGATGCTGTGCGGCCCGCGGTCGACGATCTTGCGCTTCCCGACGTAAAGGACGGAAGCGAGGGCCGCGATGCCGGCGATGTTGTGGACGACGATGCCGCCGGCGAAGTCGAGGACCCCGAACTTCGCGAGGATCCCGCCGCCCCACACCATGTGGACGAACGGGAAGTACACGAAGAGGAGCCACCCGGTCAGGAACGCCATGTACGCCTTGAAGGTGACCCGGCCCGCGAACGCGCCCGTGATGAGGGCCGGCGTGATGATCGCGAACATCATCTGGTAGGCGCAGAACACGATCATCGGGATCGTGTCGTTCGGGCTCGCCAGGTTCAGCGTGATGTTCCGCAGGAATGCCCAGTCGAAGTTCCCGATGACGCCGAAGTAGTCAGTCCCGCTCTTCAGGTCGCCGCTGAAGCACATCGAGAAGCCGCAGAGCCACCAGAGCACCGTCGTCCAGCCCATCGAGACGAAGCTCTGGATCATGATGCCGAGGACGTTCTTGCGGCCGACGAGCCCGCCGTAGAAGAAGGCGAGGCCGGGCGTCATCAGCATGACGAGGCTGCAGCAGAGAAGCATGAAACCGGTGTTGCCGGTGTCGAGGTGGAGCGGCGGCATGAACGTCTCCTTCGGCGCGCCGGGGATGGGCACGCCTCGAACGAGAGCTCTCGCCTCGCTCTACATGAGAAGCTAGGGCAGTCTAATTGCCGGGGTAAATGAAGCAAATGCCCCAGACTGAGCTCGTGGCCTGTAGGGGCGCAATGGAGTTTGCCGGCCCAGATTCGCGCGCACGGAGATCCCATGAAGAGGAACACCCCGAAGAATCGCTACCTTTCCGCCGCCATCGCAGGCATCCTCGCCGGCTCAGCCCTTTTCGCCGCCCCCGCGCGAGGCGACGACAAACCCGACGCCTCGAAGACGCCCGCTGCCGGCCAGAAGGACAAGGCCTCCTGCGGTGGCCCGAACGGATGCGGCGGCAAGAAAACGGCCCCGTCCGATGCCGACAAGCACGCCTGTAAGGGTCAGAACGCGTGCAAGGGGAAGGGCGGCTGCAAGAGCGGTGACAACGGTTGCGCTGCGAAGAACTCGTGCAAGGGCAAAGGCGGTTGCGCTGTCCCCGCCAAGTCCGCGGCCACGCCCGCACCGAAGGCCGCCTGAGCCGTCGTCGCGCAGACTCGCGAACACGTGATCAGGGGGCGATCTCTCGCCTCCCGCTGCGGTCTAATCCTTCGCTGGGAGGTTCCTATGCCTGAACCCGTCTACGTCTCGAATGTTCGAATCGAAAGGGTGAAGGGCCCTGCCCGGCTCGCCTATCTTCCCGCCGAGACCGAGCCAGTTCACTTCGGCGTCCACGGGGCCGTCGCGGAGCACTACGGCGTGAAGCCGGATGACTCCCTGGCGCGTGCCACGACCCTGGACTACATCGTGGCGGCCGCCGGTGGGTGACTGACGGGCACATTTGGAGGTGCGCTGGAGGCGCGCCATGTGGACGCCAGCAACGGAAAGCTCTCAGCCGATGTTCGCGGTGAGATCGAGAAGGAGGAGGGTGTCCTCGTCATCAAGCGAATCAACGTTGTTTTCCACCTTGAAGCACCTGAGGCGGCCCGGGAAACGGTCGAACGAGTCCACGGCTTTTACGCATCGAGGTGTCCCGTCTACCGGTCGATCCATAAGTCGATCGATGTGACGAGCGAGTTCGTTCTCGAGCGGGTCAGAGGATCGTGTTAACCGCTGCTTGGGTGCTTGACGGCCGGCGTCGTCGGAGCCGGTGTCGCATGAAGGCGGGAGCACTCGTCGCAGATGAGTCTTTCGAGACTGTTTGACCAGCGCCAGGCGCTCGGTTCATCGCGGCCCGCAGAAGTGGCAGATCGCCCGGGGCTTAGGTGCGTAAAAGGACCGCGCATTGTAAGTAACGCCCGGCTGGGCCGGCATGCCCTGTGCGTCCACCGACCCTCGACGTGATCCCTCTACTGAACTCTCTCCTCCTTGCCGTAGACGCCGTAGGTGCACCCCGCGAGAGTGATCGCGAGGAGGCTCAGGGCGAGAAGATGCATGAGTGGGTACCCGAGCGCGCCTGCCGCATAACGGAAATCGCCGAACCGGAAGACCACTACCCCGAAGTAGTTGTTTACCAGATCAGCTAACGGGCGAAGGCAGAAGACTGTCAATACCAGGGACGCGAGCAGCAGCGGCGTACCCCGGAGCCGCCTGAGTATGAGAAGACCGCATGCGACCCAGGCAACGCCTGACCAGTAGGGCGCCGTGGACACGACCGCAGCCTGAAAGGGGGTCCATGGACCAGTGTTCACGTAAGCGTCGGCGAAGTCCCCGCGCCAGAAGTGCGGGATCAGGCGGACCGCCTTGACCTGGACTCCCAAGACAGTGGCCGCGAGAAGGTGGGCGCCTTCATGAAATACGGTCGTCGACAGATACCAGGCGGGGTACAGAACAAGCCAGTAGAGCGCGATGTTCACCTTTGGTCGCGAACGGGAAATGAAGATCGCGAGTGGCAGCACGACCAAGAGCATGAGAGTCGCGAATCCGACAGCGGTTCTAATGATGAGGGTCATGGACAGTCTTTAAAGATGTTCGTAAGGGTTGAAGCCGATCGGCTACACGAACTGTTCTCAGGCCGGAACCTGAGAACTTCAAATGATCTCAGGACACGATCCTCTTCGGGCGGAAGTGGTTGCGGGGCGCACGCCAGATACCCTGAATAGTGGCACCCCACTCTCCTGCTCGATGCGGCCGTGGTTCCACGGCGGCTTCAAAGGAAGGTTCAGCTGGCCCTGCGCAACGCACGGGTCGACGACTTTGAGCCAGAGTTTGTGTCGATCTTCAGCGTCAGCTTCCCGCCGAGCGCTGTGGCGTACCTGACGAGCGTCTTGATGCCGAGGTTCTTTACGCGGCCCGACTCGAGCTTGGCCACGTAGGGCTGGCTCGCACCGATTAGCTTGGCGGCCGCGCGTTGGGAGATTCCCCTTTTCTCGCGCAGGGCCACGAGTTCCTGCTCGATCTTCATCTCGTTGACAAGAACATCCACGCGGCGGGCGAAGGCCTTGTCGGCCTTGAGCTGACTGTCGATCCACTGCATGAATGCCGTCTTCTTCGCGCTCATGGTCTTTTCCCCTTCCTGGTGCTTGCCTCTTGGCGAAGGACCGCGTCCCTGCAGCCCCTCATGCGTTTCAAGGTCTTCGGCGGGATGTCATCCCGCTTCTTGATTTCCCCGTCGAGGAGCACGACGCGCCGGCCGGGGAGGAACATGTAGAAGATCCGGACCTGCTTGCCCCTGAGCTCGAAGAGCCCTTCTCCGAGGATCCCCGACTGCGGCCGCCGTAGCGCGTTACCCTGCTCCTCGAGGAGCCTGATGAGGGCGAAAGCCTCGTCCCGGTCGCGTCCCGTGAGAGCGGCGATGAAGGCTTGGACGAGCGCCTCGCCCCGCTCCGTCCTGAAGACGTCGATGACCCAGGGACCGGCCGGCATTCTCTCCTCCGTCCCGTCGCAGATCATAACTTACAGGTTATCGGCTGTCCACCGGCTGCTGGGCGCGTCGAAATCACCTGCCGGGACCGTGATGCGGCCTGCGGGAATCGCCTCGGCGGCCTTCATGAGCCAGAATTCTACGATCATGAAAGCGGCCGTTTTCCCCGAGGAGGCGCTCCAGCTGCGGATCCAGATCCGCGACATCACGCCCGCAATCTTCCGGGTCATCCAGGTCACGAACACCCGGACGTTTCACCTCCTTCACGAGATCGTCCAGTGGTCCTTCGGATGGGACCACGCCCATCTCTACGAGTTCCACGTCGAGCGGACGAAAGTCGCCGAGCCAGGCGAGTTCGACGAGCCTCCTTTCCCGCGTCATCCGCGAACCACTCGCCTCGGCGATCTCGTCTCGAAGAACGTCACGCGGTTCACCTACGTCTACGACCTCGGCGACGACTGGATCCATGACGTTATCGCCGAGAAGCGACTCGCGCCTGACCCCGCGGTGCGCTATCCCATCTGCCTCGTCGGTGCTCGATCCGCGCCACCGGAGGATTGCGGAGGAATCCCCGGGTATGAGAACTTCCTCGCCGCGTGGCGCGACCCGAAGCACGAGGAGCACGGTCGCATGAGGGAATGGGCCGGCCCGCGCTACGACCCGGAGCGGTTCGACCTTAGGGTTGTGAACGAGGTTCTGAGGACGCTGCGCGTGCAGGGGCGGAAGAAGGAACGGTAGGGAAACCAGGCATTCTGAGAGCCAGGAGCCCCTCATGCGCTCTCTCCGTCCGCCGCGCAGTCCTGGTCACGCCGTTCCGGGCCGCTCGCTCGACCCGGCTGCCCTTCCCGCCCTTCTGCGAGCGACTCACCTTCTGGGACTCGCCCTCGGGTCGGCCCTCGGAAAGCTGCGCGACACGGGCGTGACCATGGCGAGGATGTTCGAAAGGGCTGAGGAACAGGCCCTGCTTCTCAGGATGATGCGCGAGGTTGCTGGGATTCTCGGGGCTCGCTGGGACAAGGTGCCCGAACGCCAGCGTCCTCACTACGGGCCTGAGCAGCGGTTCCGAATCCTGCGGATCAGGGGTTTCCTCGGCCTCTCACAACGAGAAGCGGCGGCCATGTTTCGCGTGTCGGTCGCGACGGTCGCTCGGTGGGAGATCGAGGCGACGAATCCCGGCAGAGAGGGTCCACGTCCCCTGATTGCGCCAAATCCTCCCATCCGGCGCTTCGCGGATGTCGTGAGGGCACTGGTCAAGACGATGGAACTGGCCGGCTTCGGTGGAAACGACCTGATCGCGCGGACGCTGGCCCGAGCAGGCTGGAAGCTGTCGGCGAGGACGGTGGGGCGGATCCGCAGGGAGCGATGGCCATCTCCCCCGCCTCCCGAGGCGGCATCCGGTGTGCCGCGTGGGGTGCGGGCGAAGCGCCCGAATCATGTCTGGATGGTGGATCTGACGGACGTGAAAGGCCTGTTCGGCCTCGTGACCTTCAAGGTCGCGGTCGTATTCGATGCGTTCTCGCGGATGCCTCTCTCGGTCACGGTGTTCTCTAAGGAAGCTTCCGCCGCTGAAATCGCGCGGTTCGTATCGAGGGCGGCGAATCGGCGCGGACAGCCAGCGCATTTCGTGTCGGATCGAGGGCCCTGCTTCACGGGCGAGGTGTTTTGTCTTCGACTGCGGCGACTCGGAGTGAAGCAGAGATTCGGCGCTATCGGGAAGAAGGGTTCGATCGCTCTGATCGAGAGGCTGTGGAGGACGCTGAAGGACACTCTCGGCCTCCGCCTGCTGCGGCCCTCCGCAGCCGAAGACCTCGCTGCGACAGTCGAGATGGGTCTCGTCCACTACGCCCATTTCCGTCCCCATCAAGCGCTCGGCGGTGCGACCCCGGCTGAGGTCTACTTCGGTCGGACGCCAGCGCATCTCACCGCGATCCCGCCCCCACGCGGAAGGCCGGGTCAAGGCCGGAAAGACCCGCCGTTTCGCGTCGAATACCTCGACGCGGAGCGGCTACTGCCGGTTCTCGTCCTAAGAGCAGCCTGAAGGAAGGTCAACCAGGGAAAGATCTCGGTCGAGGTGTGCGCGCACGGACGCATCACGGCGTGCGGGGCGCTGGCCTGTGCGCGACAGCACGCGCCGCAATTCCCATTGCGCCCCTACACTCCCGGGTACGCGCCCCATGGCCGAGCGCTGGTCTGTGCCCGCCAACGCCTGCGGCATTCCCATTGCATCCCCTAGAGCCCGTCTGACTCTCCTGGCTTGGCTTCCCCAACCCTCTCATCAATCATATTGCTCTAAGCAGGCCCCATATAGACTACTCCGACCGTCGTCGCGTCTCGCAAGAGGAGTGTCCGATGAGCAACGTAATAGTCACCGTCCTCCCGAACGAACTCTTTGACTTCAAAGACCGTTCCGTCAAGATAGACGACCGTCCTCGTAATCATGAAGCCATGTTTACCACTCTCATTTAGCCTTTCGACTATCGGAGGCCTGAAGCGTTTCCGAAACACCGCAGCATCTACAATATTGTAAGTAGAACGTTCACTCACCACTCCAGGTTGAAGCTCCGTCATCCCATTGAGCGCATAGAGATCTGCCGTCTGCGGCCCGCTAAAGAACCTGACGAACTCGAGTGCTTGGCCAGCATTCCTAACATTCACATGCCCGGTCAGATTCCGAGGATGCGTGAGAACGAACGCCTCATTTCCGCAGATGAGCCAAGCGGCCCACGGCTGCACTCCCGCATGGCCATACCACCGGCGTTCCACGCGGCAGCCTCTAACGAGCGGGGTCAGAGCAAGAGCCTCCGGACTTGGTTCCGGTGCCGCACCTAATTGTAGCAGAGTCACCACGAGGACTATTGGAGTGCCTATCATTGGGTCACCATGTGCTTGTATCGCAGTGGTATTTTTCCGCGCCGAGCAGTAGTTGAGTCATTCGGCGCCGAAGGGGGATCTGATCTGGCTCGCCTTTCAAGTGCGCTTTGAGGCATTCGTACTCTGCTCTCCAGCCGGAACACTCCGATTCAGCATCTTGACTTGCTAGTACCATAATCCGGGTCCCCTTCGGTTTCTTCGGTGGGCCAGCACAATAGTTTGGGCAATGGTGCTTGTAGTAATCGATATGGTCCTCTTCGTGACGCTGAAGGCACGTCCGAATCACGCTGTTCCTGGAAGGCTGATCCTCGACGACTACGAATCCGCCGTTGTCATCGCATTCAACGTGCGCCTGGCTGGCGTCGAGCCCCAGTGGATCGATTAGTACTAATGGCGTGTTCATTGCGTATGCGTAGAAGCTGTTCTCACCCCTGAATTCGACCGGATCTTCCTGGCTAAACCTGCCTACCCCCGTCTGCAGGTACCTGGCTCTATAAGCGAGCAATCCAGCCTCCCCGAACTCTCTCGCGGTGTATCCGAAGGAGTCGGTGAGGGTGGCCGACGAGGCTCTGGTGGAGCCCCAGGCATCGAAGACGAAGCTGTTCTGAACTGTCCCCGAGGCACTAGAGAGGATGGCAACGCTCCCGAGTGCGTCGGGGGCCATGTACCCGAGCGTCCCGTTCTGGTACGTGGCCAGCGGCTCGTCGATCCCCGGCCCGAAGGCGTAGTTCACGGGGTTCCCGCCCGTCGTTTCCGTCACGAGGTTCAGGCCGTCGTAAAGGTACGTCGTCGTCACCCCGCCGACCGTCTTACTCGTCCTTCTCCCCTGGTAGTCGTACGTATAGGAAGCCGTGGCAGCCCCTGAGATCGAGCTCAGCCGATTGTCAACGCTGTACCCGAACGTGAAGTTCCCGGGCGTGCCGTTCCGGGTCAGGTTGCTTCCGTTGTTGTCCCACGTATAGGCGTTCACACCGTCGTTCGAGAGGCGCTGGCCGTTTAAGGGGTTCGCGCCGTTCTTGAGGTACGTGTACGTGGCCGGCACACCATTCACCGTGGCGGTCAGCCTATTCCCGATGTCGTCGTACGTCCACGAATCGATCTCGCCACTGAAGGGAGAGACGTTCGGGTAATCGGCCCTCATCAGCTGATAGAGGGGATCGTAGTAGTACTTCGTCAGGGCGTTCGAGAACCCCTGCGAAGGGACGCTGGCCGAAAGACTCGTTCTCTGCCCGAGCATCGTACTCAGACCCGTGGAGTTATCGACGTCATAAGCGTAGCCGTAGGCCGCAAGGTTCGTGCCAGAGAGCGCACTGGCAACCTGCAATACCCGCCCCTGATCGTCGCACCCAAGCGAGGTGCCGGCGATCACCGTGGCCGTCTTGGAAGCGTCGACGTCGACTGCCGGATCTCCACGGCGATGTTGATCGCCGTGAGCTGGCCGGGCGCAAGGTTCACGAACTCCGGGATGTTCGCCGCTCTCTCCGGCGTCACGAACCTGTCGAGCATGACGGGCGGGGTGTCGTTTCCCTTCTCGTCAATGTGCGTCAGCCAGAGCTGGGTGAAGGGCCCGTTCGCCTTCGACGCGTAGACGAGCCAGCGGCCGTTTGGTGAGAAGCTGTGCCACGAGTTCATACGCCCGGGTGCATTGCACCTCAGCCGGCGCGGGGTGCCACCAGTCGCGGGCACGATGAAGAGCGCGCTGTCGAGCCGGTTGAGCATCATGCTGTCGGCCTGGCAGAAGACGAGCCACCGGCCGTCCGGCGAGAACCGCGCGAAGAAATTGCTCCGGCCATTCGCAGAGGCGCCCGTCAATGGTTCGGCCGGCCCGCCACGCCCATCGTTGAAGGGCAGCCGGTAGAGGTCGTACTGGATCTTCCGGCGGCCGTCGGCGAACTCGTCGACGATCGCGGGCGAAAGGCCCTCCTCGACGGCAAGGCCCTGGGGTATCAGCTCCGGGACCTTCGCCCGGGCGAATACGAGCCATCGTCCATCCGGACTGAATGTGGAGTTGGTCTGGACGCAGGCCGGGTTGTCCGCTCCAGGGAGAGACCTGAAGTCGTGGGTCTGGCGGTCGTAGAAAGCGAGGATGCCGCGGATCGGAAAGAAGATCTGCGAGCAGTCCGGATCCGGCAGAAACTTCAGAACAATGGTCTCTTTGACCGTGCTGACGACCTTCCGTCCGTCAGGAGAGATCGTCGAGAAGAATCCCAACGTCTCCTGGCCATCCTCTCGCCGGTAGTCATTCCATGTGATCAGCTCAGAGCGTCCGATCTTCACTTCCTGGCCGATCGGAGCGATCGCGTAAGCCCCCTTGTCCGTGCCGAAGTCGAGATCCATCGCCAGCGTCTTGCCGTCGGGTGTGAACGAGTGGCAGTTGGCACACGTGCGCATCCCCGTCAGCACCGTCCGCGGCGGCTCGGTCGAGGAAATGTCGCCGACCCGCCAGCTGATCTTCGGCTTGTTGTCCATGGCGACCGAGACCGGAAGGGGAACCTCACGATAGAAGATGGGCGCGCCGACCGGGTCGGGAGATGTCCTGAAATGGACTACTGCTGCGGGTGCCCTCCCATCGGCACGGGCCGGGAGTGCCGAGACGCTGAATCGTGCGTCAGCCGCCAGTGAGTGCCGCTTGATGTGCTCCCACTGCTCGGCGCTCGGGCGCCACTCCTGCCCCGTGCAGTCTGCGGAAATGAATCCTTCGCTTCCCGCGAGGTAGATGGACACCTGCCATCGCGCACCTGGGGCGTTAACGCTCCAGCGGAAAAGAGGTGGTGCGATATCGGGAGGAAATACCGCACCTTCGAGCGGTGAGGTGATCACCAGGGCGCTCGGAGGCCGATCGGCTCGGGCTCCGAGGCCACCCGCAGCCGTAAGGGCAAAGAGGGCAGGCCAGAAGATCGTGCTGGTGGCGTTGAGCCTTGGCATTCGTCAGTCTCGATCGGTCGAACCGCCCTGCCTCCCCCCACTGATCATCCCATGCATTCCTGGCTGATCCGTGGTCGCAGAATCGGCGACGCAGTCCAGTGGTAGGTTGACGGCATGCAGGAGGGGTACCGCCTTCGGGCGAGGGCGCCGCAAGCCGCGTTCATCGCCATCGTACTTTCAGCGATTCCGTTTCGAGTGATCGCTGACGAAGCCAGCACCCCCAGGCTCGAGAACTGCCGCGTCACCGCGGACGCCCGCCAGCTCGACGTCGGAGCCGGCGGCCACGTGACTCTTACGTCGGTCCTTCCCCTTCCCGCGAAAGAAACGATGGTCCTGAAGGACATGAAGGGAACCGTCGTCCGTACCCTCATTAACGAAAGCCGACCAGCCGGGACGTACGCCGACAAGTGGGATGGAAGTGGCGACGGTGGCAGGAGGCTCAGGGACGACCAGTACCGGTGGGTAGCGACTTTCAATGACGGGAGCCATTCCTTCACGATCGATCTTTCAAGGGTGCTCGACGGCGATTTCGAGCTGAAGTCGCACGCCGAGTACCCCCTCTGGAATCCTTTCGGCGGCGTCCCCTTGCGATTCAGCCATACGTTTGAGAGGCCCGGCGAAATAGCCCTCGTCTTTTCTCGGGCCACGTTCAACGTCGCTCCTAAATGCGATCCTCCAGATTTCTTCTGCCGCTATCTCGATGGATACCGGCCCTCCGGTGAATTCGCTTACGAGTGGGCTGGGGTTGATGACACGGGCGCCTTCCGTCCGGACATCCACGCGATCTTCGTGATTTCACATCACGAGGATCTCGCTAAGAACGCCATCATCGTATTCGGCGGCCGACCCTCCATCAGTCGGCTGAGCGTTTCACCTGCCACTTATCAGCCGGGCCTCGACTCCCTTGATGTCACGTTCCTGCTTCATACCTTTCAAAACGAGACGACCTCAGTTGCGATCAGGTGGATGAACCAGCAATCGCGATCCGTCCTGAGGACCGTGACGATTTCGGATGTCAAACCTGGGGTCGTCAAGGCGGCCTGGGACGGCCGGGCGGACGGCGGGGCCCGCGTCGCCCCCGGGAACTATCTCCTGCGCGTGCGAGCAGTGGACGCGCTCGGACAAGAGGCGGTGGCCGAGGTTCTCACGACCGTCGTCTATTGAACTGACGTGCGCCCGCCGGCAGAGCGGTGCACACCGTCCATCCCTTTCGCCGCTAAGACCGGCCTTCGCTGCTCATGCACCTGCATCATGGCAGAACGCATAGGTTGGCCTCGTGGTCAGCAATCTCCCAATTGAGCAGCTCCGCGATGCCCTCAGACAGGGGTGTCTAGGCGAGGAACCTCCGTCAGCAGGGGTCAAAACGAAGCTTGCTGACCGTCTATAGGGGTAAGGGAAACTGAGGGACGTTCACCTTACTTTTTGGGCGTCGAGTGCGCAATGGCTCCCGTTAGTGGGAGTTTTAGGAGACTTTTCATGAGGCTAGGACTCATAGGGCCCGGGTTCATGGCCATGGTGGCCATTCTGAGTGCGCCTGCGTCGGCCGGGGGCCTGATTTCAGACGTTTCGGTCTCGCCCCCCTTCTTCAACCCCACCGTGGGCCAGAAGGAGGCGATCAGCTTCACCGTGGCTGACCGAGGCGACATCACCGTCTCGATTCTCGACCGCGACCTTGTTCCGATTCGGATCCTTCCTTCCCTGAAGGGGGCGAGCGGCCGCGTCGGGGTCGACTGGGACGGCCGCGATGGCGCCGGGCAGATCGTTCCGGATGAGGCCTACACGGTCCAGATCGTGTGTGCCTGCGGAACGAGATCGGAGACCTACGCGCCGGCGGTGGGCTTCAAGTCGACGCTCTCGGAGCCGAAGCGAACCTATTCGATGGCCGCGGGGGTCATCCGCTATGAGCTCGACGGTCCCTCGCGCGTTCACATCCAGGCCGGACAGGCCGCCCTCCTCCCGAACGGAAAGAGGGCGGGGCCGGTTCTGAGAACGGTCGTCGATCGAGAACCGAGGTCTTGGGGGGCAGTCGCAGAGCAATTCGACGGGCTCGACGTCACGAAGACGATCTTCCTCCCGTCTCTCCAGGACTTCGCGGTCTCGATCACGGCCGAGTCTCTGCCCCCGACCTCCGTCATCACGGTGGGAAATCGAGGCGAGTCGTTTCGCCGCTACGCCAGCACCCGACGAGAAGCAGGCCCGGCGCGAGTTGGGGGAAACCAGGGACATGGAAGGCACCACCAGGGTCTCACCAGTCTGGAGGACCACACGCCATTGCTGACCCTGAGTGTGCCTGGGACCCGGGATGCAGACGGCCGGGTCCGGCTCCGGGGAAAGCCCTTCGAGGTGCGGGTCGACATGTCCAGGGACGAGGCGATTCGCTTCATGCGCCCCGATTCCCTCCTTATGGTGTTTCTGGACGAAAACACAGTCCTCGAGAAGACGGGCCTGACGCCCCCGGCACTTCTGACGGTGGATCCCCGACAGCTTTCGCCGGGTGAGCATCGGCTCGCCGTCAACTGGGTCTCGCCCTATGGTCCCGTGGGCGTTTCGGTGACGCGGCTGCTCGTCGAACCCCCAGTGCCAGCCACAGCCGGGGTGAGTCGATGAACTTGCACGGTCGCTCGGAAAGCCGATCATTCCCTGCCCTCGTTCTCTTCGCCCTCGCCGTGCGCGCCGGCGACCTATCCGCCACGAACGTCAGCGGCACGATCTCGACGAATACGACGTGGACGACGGCGGCGAGCCCCTATGTCGTGACGGGTCCGGTGACCGTCGCAGCCGGAGTGACCCTGACTGTCCAGCCAGGCGTCACGGTCAACTTCAATTGGCACACAAGCCTCGACGTCAATGGCACGCTAATCGCCAACGGGTCCTCGGGCACCAACATCCTCTTCACGTCCAACGAGACGACGCACTCGCGTGGTTACTGGGACGCGATCTATCTCGAGAGCGGCTCGGTCGGCAGCCAGATCAGCTATGCCACTGTGAGCTATGGGGGAGTAAGCGGCGCCGACCTCCACATACGAGGGGGTACGCCGTCCCTCGCAAACGTCACCGTGACCCAGTCGAGTACGACGGGTATCCAGATCACGGGCGCGGCGAATCCCACGCTCCAATCCTGCCAAATCAGTTCGAACGCCCAGTACGGGGTCACCCTATCGTCGGGCGGTGCTGCGACCATCACGGATACTGCGTTCACGTCAAACACGTGGAACGCGATTCTCGTGGATCCGTCGACAGCGCTTGCGGGTCTGACGGGAATTACCGCCTCTGGCAACGGTGCTAACACGATCAGCGTGCGGTCAGGAAACGTCACGGTGGACACGACGTGGCGCAGCGCTCCGATTCCTATCGAGCTCACCGGCAGCGTCACCGTTAACGCCGGTAAGACACTGACTATACAAGCAGGCGCGACCGTGAAGTTTGACGCCAACTTGAACCTCGACGTCCTCGGGACTTTGATGGCTGTCGGCACGTCGTCTCAGGGGATCACATTCACGTCGAACCAGACGACACAGACGAAGGGCTTTTGGGGAACGATCATCCTCGAGAGCGGGGCCTCCGCGAGCCATCTGAGCTACGTGACAGTCAGCTACGGTGGCAACAACGGGGCACAGAACTGTGAACTCGCGGTCCGTGGCAGCTCGCCGAGCATGGACCACCTGACAGTCTCACAGTCATCGAAAGACGGCCTACAGGTATCGGTGTCTCCGGCGGCCCCAGCGGTGTCGTCGTCCCTCGCATCGAGCAACGTCTATTCCGGATTCGTCGTGCTTGCGGGCGCGACGCTCTCCCTTACGTCCGTCACCGCGGACTCGAACGGGGATGGCCTGTACGTCGGGGCCGGGAGCTCGATGTCTCTAAATGGCGCGAGCCTCACGAATAACACGGGATGGGCGATCGGGGCCGAGCACGACACGAGCCTGACTGGCCTCACAACGGTGACGATGAGCGGGAACGGTGGCGGCGCCCACAACGTCATCGACTACCGAGGCGGCACGATCGCAGGCAACGAGCATTGGACGGCTGGCGTCGAGCGGTGGCTCGACGTGACGACGACTGTCGCTTCCACCGGTGTCCTCACGATCGATCCGGGAGTGACGGTCCGAGGCGCCTCCGGCTGCATGCTGGACGTCAACGGCAAGCTCTTCGCTCAGGGGACGTCTGTTTCCGGAATCCTTCTCACGGGCCAGACGGCCAGCCCTGGGTCGTGGGCCGGCCTGCGATTCGAGTCCGGCGCGAACCCGTCTGCCAGCGTCGTCTCCTATCTGACTCTTTCGTATGCAGGGGTCGCCAATACTGGCGCTCTGCGGATCAGCGGCTCTTCGCCCTCTTTCGACCACCTGACCGTCTCGAACTCGCCATACGACGGCGTGCTCGTCGTTGGTGGAGCGAGCCCGACGATTCAGAACAGCGCGTTCAATTCGAACGCTCAGTACGGAATCGACGTAGCCGCAGGCTCGGGTTCGTCGCTGACCCTGAACAACTCGTCTTTCGCTTCAAACGGCTGGTACGCGATGTTGATCGACCCGACCACCGCGCTCACGGGTCTTTCGAACCTCACGGCGACTTCGAATGGCGGGAATACGATCGCCATCCGTAGCGGGACCATGAGCGCAAACAGCACCTGGCATGCGACGACCATTCCCTACTCGGTTACCGGCTCCGTGACCATCGGCAGCGGCGCCAACCTCACCATCGATGCCGGGACGACCCTTAAATTCTCATACCACGTTGGCACGCTGACGGTTGGGATTGGGGGGAAGCTCACCGCTGTCGGAACCGTGGCGGCGCCGATTGTGTTCACGTCCGAGAAGACGACGCCTGCCGCAGGGGACTGGGGGTCGATCCAGTTCAACCTGGGCTCGGATCCAGGAAGCCAGCTCAAATACGCGACCGTCTCCTACGGCAGCGTTTCTGGCTCCAACGTGGGTTCAGTCCGCATTTCGAGCGCTTCGCCGAGTGTCGACCACGTCACATTCCTGAATTACGGATACGCGGCGATGAGCTACGACGGCACCGGGGGCGCGCCCACGATCACGAACTGCGCGTTTATGGGAACCGCAATAGGGATCCAGACGGGCTATCAGGCAAGTGTCATCACGGCGAGATTCAATTACTGGAACAGTGCCTCGGGGCCATCCGGCGCCGGGTCGGGCACAGGGGGCTACGTTTCGGGGAGCGTGGTCTTCGAGCCTTGGCTCACCGCGGTGCCGTCGAGCCCGGACTGGATCAGCACCAGCGGCATTGCGAACCGTACCTTCAACCCGGCGATCGGGATCAACCAGACCGTCAGCTTCGGTTCAGTTGAGGCCGGCAATTGGACGACCACCTGGAAGGATTCGGGAGGGACCGCGGTCCGAACGATCACGGGCTCGGGCGCAACGGGAGCGCCGACGTGGGACGGCAAGAATGACTCAGGAGTCGCCCAGCCGAATGGAACGTACAGCTATCAGATCGCGTCCACGAGCTCGGGAGGCGATGTCGCGACTCCGATCAGGGGAGTCTCGATCATCAACAACGCCCTCGCCTTCACCCTTTCGGGCGTGGCGGTAAGCCAGCCATTCTTCAGCCCCAACGGCGACGGCGTCCAGGACACGACGACGATTTCCGCCACAGCGAGCTTTGACTCGCCGACTTGGACGGTCAATGTCCTGAATGGTGGCGGTACGACCGTGCGGACGTACACCGCCGCCGGTCAGGCAATCTCGTACACGTGGGACGGCAAGGACTCTGGCTTCGTCGTCCAGCCGGACGGCCTCTATACCCTTCAGATCCTCGCGACCGACGGCCTCGCGCAGACGAACGCGTCGACCACGTCGACACTCGACAACACCCCGCCGACGGTAGCGCTCACAGCTCCAATCCCGAATCAGGTGATTTCGAACGTATACCAGAACGGCTCGGCCGACTGGACGGCCGTCGGCTCGACCAGCGACACGAACCTCGCGAGCTGGGAGGTCGACTATGGCGTGGGGACCTCGCCCACGTCGTGGACGCTCTTCGCAACCGGAACGAATCCAGTAACTGCGGCTCCCTTCGGAACATGGCACACGAGCACGCTCGCCAACGGACTCTTTAGCGTCAGGCTCGTCGGGTACGACAAAGCAGGGAACAAGACCGCCACGACCGTCAGCCCTCTGACCGTCGGCAATTTCAAGATTACGCCGAACATCTGGCAGTTCAATGCGGCGACCGGCGGTTCCGTGACGTATACCTCGATCGTCCCGTTTCCTCTCACCGAGACGATCGTCATCAAGACGATGGCAGGCGCCCCCGTTTTGACGCTGCTCTCCGGCCTACGCGCCGCGAACACCTACACCGACGTGTGGAACGCAGCCACGATCCCGGACGGGCCGTACTACTTCTTCGCTAGCGTCACCGACGGAACGCATTCGATGTCAGTCGATGGCAGCACTGCGGCGCGCCCACCGGACTTCCGGGACGGAGGCACGATACCCGTTACCGCCTTCGATCCGTTCAATAACCAGCCGGAGATCTTCAATTTTGGGACGGGCGATGGGGCCTCAGGGCCTCCCAACGGCATCGCGTACATCATCTTCGCGATCGGGCCATATCCCCCGACGAACAACTGCGTTCCTCCGAGCTACTGCCCGATCAATCACGTCCTGATGCAGGCCGGGATGCATCAGCTCGTCTGGAACGGAATCGATCCCTCGGGAGCGTTCCGAGAGGACATCGGCGGCGTCGTTTACGAGGAGGACGTAGGCATTCCGATCGGGGCCGTCGTCGTCTGGGGGCGGGTGCCCACGATCACGAGCGTCCACGTCACCCCGCCTCGATACGGCCCGCTGAATGGGACGCAGAACCTCACGTTCACTCTTGCGACGTATCAGAACCAGTCGGTCCCCCTCACGATCACGTTCGTGAATCAAGGATCGCTGTCGACCCTTCGGACGATCTCGATCCCGAGCCAGGCGCCGGGTCCCGTCAGTCTCGTCTGGGACGGCCGGGCTGACGACGGGAGTCTCGTGGCACCAGGGCCCTACACGATCACGGTGAGTACCACCGATTCCGTCGGCAATGTGGGCATCGGACAGGTCCTGACGCGAGTGGAGTACTAAGACATGCGTAAGCACGAGCTCACGGCTTTCTCCCGGCTCCTGATGAGGGCGATCGGCCTCGCCTGCGTAATCTTTGGGCTGGTTGTGGCGACGCCCTCGGCCGCTCAGAATTGGTGCGGCAGCGCGGTTCCCTTTTCATGCCCAGCCGGAGGGCCATGCAAGCCTCCGGGTCCTCCTCCGGGCCAATGTTGTCCCTGCGAAGCGAACTGCCGGAAGTCTCCTGCATATGTCGCGACGGGCACCTACACGACCTCGGCGGGCGACCTGGCGCTTCCTTCCGCTGCGGGTTTCCCGCTCTCAATGTCCCGCGAGTACGAGACTACGCGTTTGATCGACGGGCCCCTCGGGATTGGCTGGGCGTCGTCGCTCACGTCGCGAATCTACTACGCGACGTACCTCTATGCAGCACCCAACACCTATGTCAGGGAAGCTCAGGTCTCAATGCCGGACGGGAATCGGTTCATCTTCGTCGACAATGGAAACGGGACGTTTACTCCGCCGGCGGGCCGCTACGACGCGCTCGTCAAGAACGGCGACGGCTCTTTCGACCTGACGATTCAGCGGTCGAGGACGGTCTATCACTACCTCGTGACAGGCGCGATCGCCTCGATGACGGACGATTACGGAAACGCTCTGAACTTCACATACGACGGGAACGGCAAACTGCAGCAGGTGTCTGACGGCTCAGGATCTGGCCGATACATCAACGTGTACTGGGGCGCTAACGGCCGGATCAGCAGCCTTCAGGACAGCGCTGGCCGCCAGGTGCAGTACGGCTACGGGTCGCAGGGAAACCTCGCGACCGTGACGGACCCGCTCAACCACGTCACGACCTACGGGACGGTCGCCGGGAAGTACGCCCCGCTCCTCTCGAGCATCACGGACAACTGGGGGCGCGCGATCACAAACGTCACCTACGACGCCGCGGATCGGGTCAAGACGTACTCTGAAAACGGCGAGACGTTCACGTACACCTATTCCTACCAGAGCAACCCGAACAAGACCGCCAAGGCCGACTCCTCCGGGAACCTCTGGGTCTATCAGTTCGGCACGGGGCCAGGTCTGGTTAGCGACGACATCCCGCCGGCGAGTAGCGGCGTCGGGACGGCCCACACCGACTTCAACCCCGACGGCACGCCTCAGCAGAAGATCGATGAGGTCGGCGTCAAGACGACCTACACGTACGACGGGACGGGGCGGGTCCTCACGGTGACTCGGGACTACCAGGGAACAACCGCGGTCAGGTTCGACTACACGTACGACCCGGCCTTCCCTGAGAAGGTCGCGTCGATCACGCCGAAGAACCCGTCGACGGGACTCGTGAACAACGACTGGCAGGGCTGGCAGTACGTCTACTGGCAGGCGGGTGACCCGGCTCCGGGAGCCCTCCGGTACGTCAACCGGGTGAAGAGCGACGGTACGACAGAGACCGTCGCCACGTACTCGTATGACTCCCACGGGCGGCTCAGCGAGCAGCTGAGTGCGGGCGGAGGAGCCACCGACTACGCCTACGACGCCACGACAGGGAACCTCCTGACCGTGACGGCGCCCACGAACAATGACGGCGGAACAAGACCCGTCACGACCTACGGGAACTACGATGGGACAGGGCGCGCCCAGACCGTGACCGACCCGCTCACGCACTCGACGAGCTACACGTACGACGCCCTCGGCCGGGTCCTGACGGTCACGCTTCCGCCGCCATCGTCCGGGTCCCCTCTGAACTTCACGACGACGTACTCGTACGACAACTACGACTCCGGCACGGGCCTCACCTTCACGAACGTCACCGACCCGAACGCGAAGCTCACGAAGCTCGGCTACGACCAGTACGGGCGCCTCATCCGCTCGGTCGATGCCAGCAACAAGCTCACCGCCTACGCCTACACGAAAAATCTCCTGACGTCGATCACCGACGCCAACAACAACGTCACGAGCTACTCGTACGACGTTGTGAAGCGGCTCACCAGGACGACGTTTCCCGACACCCTGTACGAGAGCTACACCTACTGGGGCGACGGCCTCCTCAAGACGAAGACCGACCGCAAGAACCAGACGATCACGTACGCCTACGACAATCAGAAGCGGCTGCACACGAAGACCTACCCGAACGCTTCGGCGATCACCTACACGTACACGGGCCAGAAACTGACCCAGGTCGTGGACACGAGCGTCAGTCCGGCCGAGACGCACACGTTCGGCTACGACTCTTCGTACCGGGTCAGCGGCAACACGCAGGCGACGCGTGGGACGCTGAGCTACACGTACACCGCCGAGGACCGTCCCCTCACGATGGCGATCACGGGCGGCCCATCGTCGGCATACATGTACTACTCGGACGGGAGCCTTGACACGCTGACCTGGAGCCCAGTCGCCCAGCCCTTCAAGTACGCGTACCGCCTCAACGGCCAGTACGATGTCGTGACGTTCCCGAACGGTCAGACTCGGGGCTACTCATACGACGATCAGGGGCGGGTATTGCAGGTTGCCAGTGCGCTCTCTGGCACGAACCTTGCGGCCTACGGCTACGCTTATGACGTCGATAACTCCACGGGTCTGAGTACGATGCTCGGGCAGAGAACGAGTCTTTCGGCCAGCGTCCCTTCGCAGGGGTTCTCGAACGCCCTGACGAAGTACTACTACGATCCCCTCTATCAGCTGATGAGGGCCGATTACCCGAACGTCTCTCCCTTCAGTGGCGAGATCGATTCGTGGACGTACGACGACATCGGGAATAGGCTGACCGCCACGGTGAATGGCGTGCCGGCCACGTACACGTACCTCAAGAACGGCGCGAACCCCTTAAACGGCCAGCGCCTCTCGAACGACGGTGTGAACGCCTATACGTGGGACAACAACGGAAGCAACCTGACCCGGAACGGCACGCCCGGGAACTTCACGTTCGGGTACAGCGTTGACAATCGGCTGAGCTCGATCTCAGGGGCTGCCACGGCTTCCTATACGTACGACTACCAGGGGAGAAGGACGAGTAAGACGGTCGGCGGGGTGACGACGACGTACCTTTACGACGGCCTGAACCTCGTGACGGAAACGACGGGCGGGAACCCCGTGAACTACGCCTTCGGGCCGGGGATCGACGAGCCGCTGGCCACGTACCAGAACGGGACGCTCGGGTACATGGCCCCCGACGCACTCGGGAGCGTTGCCATCCTCTCTAGTGCCTCGGGGACAGTTCAGAACAGCTTCGTCTTCGATGCCTGGGGCTCCACCAGAGCCTCGTCGGCCACCCTCACCGACTCCTTCGGATACACCGCGAGAGAGTTCGGGGAGGCTGGATTGCTCGCTTATAGAGCCAGGTACCTGCAGACGGGGGTAGGCAGGTTTAGCCAGGAAGATCCGCTGAACTCGGCTGGCGCGATAACGTCGATGAGCTTGGCCCGCTCGCCAGGTGCTTCGTGGCAGGGGCTTGTCGTGCCACCGCAAGCACAGCCCGGAGCGGCGTACAGCTACGTCCACCTCAGCCCGACAGCAATGACTGATCCGACGGGCCTGTGGAGCTTCAGCGGGATCCCATCGATTAATCCCAGATTGGATTTTCCCGAACAGCCGGGCGGCTGCGAGGAGCCGGGAGGCGGCTGTTGTGTCGCCAACTGTATGAGACGTGCTCGCGCCGGTCTGGCGAACTATCGAAATGTCGCTCAGTGGGTCGGCGTGGGGTCGGGTGTGGTGGCCGGCGCGGGCGTCGGAGTGCCGGTGGGCCTCTCGCCGATAGGAGGTCCGCTGGCCGGCTGCATCGCCGGGGGGATTACTGCAATAGCCACATATCATACCGGGAACTATCTCACCCTCTCCGCGGTAGTCGAGTGGGGAGCCGTTCGCATAGGCTTCAAAGCATGTATGGCAAAGTGTCAGCCGTGTCGAAACGGCGACTGCGGTTTGACCCAAGCTCTATGGCAGCAGATGGTGGCCGAGTGACTAAGAAGGCGCAGCGACGGCTATGGGTGTTTGCATTATCTGTAGCTTTATTCGGCGCGTCGCTTGGCATCGGTGTGATTTGCCTAAGTATAGCTACGATTAACGATTGGTCGTTTGAGTTCCTGGCACATTGGCAACCGTTTGTGGCGGCTTGGTGCGGACTGGTCGTCGTCGAGACGTCAGTGATTTTCGCGGTGTTAGAAGTGCGCCGCAGGGTCCGTCGCAGGAGTGAATTGGGGTGAACCATATGGGGCGCGATGGGAATTGCGGCGTCCGTTGGCGCGCACAGACCAGCGCTTTCGCGCTGGCCTTCGCCTGGGGTGGCACTCTCCAGGGCCTTCGGTCGCGTACCCCGCAACCGCTTCATCCCGAGGAGGATCTGGCCCTGAGATCATTTGAAGTTCTCAGTTTCCGGCCTGAGACCAGTTCGCCTAGCCGACCGAGTGCGGAGCCACTCTTTTCCCCCGCGAACTTGAGAAGGGTTCGCGGTTAACACGTACCCCGCGATTCACGTCGCGGGGTTTCGCGCCTAAAGGGCGTGTAGTCAGAAGAGTTT
>CAWIUK010000013.1:0-284082 GCA_963839295.1 uncultured Acidobacteriota bacterium
CGCAACCTTTCCGGCGGCATGTTGTCGCGCGCGATGCTCGCGAAAGCGCCCACGCAGCCCCACGCCGCCGAACTTCAGACAGCCACAGCCTAAGAGGAGAACACCATGTCAACAGCCACCCTTGCCGAAAAGAGCTCCACGGGCCGCGTCACCGCCGACGACGCGCGGGTCGACCGGCTCAAAGAGCGGTACCTGAGCACCCCCCAGGAGATCGACAGCGAGCGCATCCGGGTCATGGCCGAGGTTTACGAGGGCACCGCCGGCTATCAACAGATCATCCGCAGGGCCAAGTTCTTCGCCGAGCTGATCGAGCGGAAGAAGCTCTACATCGACGAGAACATCATCGTCGGCAGCATGGCGAGCAGCATGAACGCCGTCTACACGTATCCGGAATGGAACGTGGAATGGATGAAGCAGGAGAAGACCGTCGAGAAATCGAAGACTCCGGAGGACCGCAAGGCAAACCAGTGGGCGCTCGAGTACTGGGACAAGTGGGCGCTGCGCCCGCGGGCCGACGAGATCTTCATCAAGAAGTACGGCTTCGATCCGGATCCGGTCTACAAGTCGGGCCTGATCGCGGAGTTCATGTCCTGGCCGGGCGGCGGCGGCAACCTCAACTATCCCCGGGTCTACCGGGAGGGCCTCGCCAGCATGATCAAGGAAGTCGAGGAGCGGCAGAAGGCCCTCGACATGCGGCTGCCGAACGCCTCCAAGTTCTACTTCTACGAGGCGTGTCTGATCACGATGAAGGCGATCATCCGGCTGGCCCACCGCTACGCCGAGCTGGCCCGCGAGATGGCGGCGAAGGAGAAGAACGAGGACCGCAAGGCGGAGCTGATCTCCATCGCCGAGACGTGCGAATGGGTCCCCGAGCATCCGGCCCGGAACCTCAGGGAGGCGATCCAGGCCCACTTCCTGTGCCACATCTGCGCGGAGATCGAGCAGGTCGGGTGCGGCTATTCCGAGGCCTACCTCGGCCAGAACCTGGAGCCGTTCTACCAGCGTGACAAGGCGGCGGGCCTGATCGGGCCGGAGGAAGCCACCTACCTGCTCAAGCTCCTGTTCGTCAAGCTGAACGAGATCGGCTACTACTACGGCGAGCAGGTCGCCCTCCAGAACTCCGCGGACCTCGGGCAGAGCATCACCCTCGGCGGCTACACCGAGGAAGGGGACGACGCGACGGCGGAGATGGACTACCTGGTCCTCGATGCCGCCAAGTACCTGAAGCTGCCCCAGCCGCCGCTCTCCTGCTGCTACACGGAGAAGATCAGCGGCAAGTTCCTCGAGAAGGTCCTCGACGTCATCGACACCGGCGTCGGCATGCCCCAGTTCGTCAACGGCGACGTGATGGTCAAGAGGGCCCTGAACCTCTTCGGGAGCTCGAAGAAGGGCATCACCCTCGCGAAGGCCCGCAGGACCTGCGTCGGCGCGTGCGTGGGGAGCTACATCCCGTACGAGACCGGGCATCCCGTGGAAGGGCAGCCGAACCTCGGAAAGGTCCTCGAGCTGACGCTGAACAACGGCTTCGACCCCCGCACCAAGGTGCAGATCGGACCGAAGACGGGGGATCCCGAGAGCTTCAAGAACTTCGAAGAGCTCTACGCGGCGTTCGAGAAGCAGCTCCAGTTCTGCGAGGACACGCTCCGCAAGGAGGCGTGGATCGCGAGCATCCTGTGCGCCGAGTACCTCCCCGTCACGTGGCGCTCCATCCTCACCGGAGGCTGCATCGAGAGCGGCACGGAGGTCTGGAACGGCGGGGCCAACTACTACACGGTCGCCCAGATCACCGTCGGCGGCGTGGACGCGGCCAACGGGCTGTACGCCGTGAAGCACCTCGTGTACGACACGAAGAAGCTGACGATGGCCGAGCTGAAGAAGGCGCTCGCGGCGAACTTCGAGGGCGCGTACGAGAAGGTCGGGAAGCTCTGCTACGAGGCGCCGAAGCACGGCAACGACATCCCCGAGGTCAACAACTTCGTGCGCCGCGTGTACAACTCGATCTACCGGCGTTCCAGAACGTGGACGGCGGCGGGAACTACATCAGCCGGGACATCAAGTCGGCGCCCGACTCCTACACGAAGAGCATCCACAACCTGATGGGCCTCGTGACCGGAGCGCTGCCGACCGGCAAGAAGGCCGGCGTCGCGCTCAGCGACGGAAGCCTGTCCGCCATGCCCGGCACCGACGTCAACGGGCCGACGGCGCTCGTCATGTCCGCGGCCAAGGGCGCGGACGCGGTCAAGTTCACGGCGACGCACATGAACATGAAGCTCCCGCCGAACCAGCTCAAGACCCGCAAGGGCCGGGAGACCCTCCTGAACCTCGTCAAGACCTACATGGACAACGACGGCTACCACATCCAGTTCAACGTCCTGGACACGGCGACGCTGAGGGACGCGCAGAAGCACCCGGAGAAGTACCGCGACCTCGTGGTGCGGGTGGCCGGCTTCAGCGCCTTCTTCACGCGGCTGCACCCCGGCGTCCAGAACGAGATCATCGCCCGCACCGAGCAGAGCTTCGGCAACGCCTGATCGAGCGGCGGAACCGGTGCGGCGTGGCGGACCCACGCCGCACCGGCCGTCACGATGCACGGCGACACACGGACGCAGGAGCAAGGGAGGTTCATCGTGCTGAAGGAAGAAGATCGGCATGTCGCCTCCGCGAGGCGCATCGGCGTCATGGTGGGCGCCGGCCACGTGCCGGGGCTCAACGCCGTGGTCATCGGCGCGGCCCATGGCGGCCGGCGAGCTGGGCTGGGAGACGGTCGGAATTCGGGACGGGTTCGACGGGCTGCTGTACCCGGAGCGCTACCCGGACGGCGGGCTCGTGGCGCTCGCGGCCGGTGTCGTCGCCAACCTGGACCCGAACGGGGCCGGTGTCCTCGGCCAGGCGCCCCGGGTCGACCCGTTCCACGTCCGCCGCGTGAACGCCGACGAGATGGTCGAGGAGGCCGACCTGTCCGACGCGCTGCTCGAGAAGCTGAAGGCGGAGAGGATCGACGCGCTCATCGGAGTCGTCGGCGGCAGGGGCCTGAGCATCCTCTACAAGCTCCACAAGAAGGGTCTCAACGTGGTGTGCGTGCCCCGGTCGATCGAGAACGACATCGCCGCCACGATGGTGTCGTTCGGCTTCAACAGCGCTCTCAGCTTCACGATCGAGATGCTCGACCGGGCGCGCCAGGCCGCCCAGGCGGCCCGGAAGATCGGCGTCGTCGAGGTCCTCGGCGAGCAGGCCGGCTGGCTCGCGCTGCAGGCCGGGATCGCCGTGAACGCCGACGTGGTCCTCATTCCCGAGATCCCCTGCGGATCTCGCGGCGGTCGCGGCGAGCCTGAAGGACAAGGTGACCGCCCGGCGGCCCGTGGGGCCTCGTGGTGGTGGCCGAAGGGGCGACGCTCGTCGAGGGGACACAAGCCAAGGCGAAGCCGCTCTCTCTCAAGGCATCTCTGTCGCCGCTGGCGACCGGGGAAGCCAGCGAACACGTCATCCGGCGGTCGGGCCAGGCCGCCGAAGCCCTCGCGAGCAGGCTGCAGCTGCTCCTCGCGGAGGAGATCTTCCCGCTCGTCCTCGGTCCCTGGGCCCGGGGCGGCGCTCCCACGGCCGTCGACCGCCAGCTCGGCATGGCTTACGGGGCCGGCGCCGTGCGAGCCGTGAGCGGCGGCTGCTACGGGACGATGGTGGCCTTCGTTCCGCCGGACCTGAAATTCATCCCGCTGCCGGACGCGATCAACAAGGTGAGGACCGTGCCCGTCGACGGCGGGTTCGTGCAGATCGCCCGTTCCCTCGGCATCTGCCTCGGGAAGGAGCTGTGATGAGCAAGCCCGTCGAGCACATCCGCTCCGACCGGCATCGTCCTGAACATCCAGCGCTACTGCAGCCACGACGGCCCGGGCATCCGCACGAACGTCTTCCTCAAGGGCTGCTCGCTGCGCTGCAAGTGGTGCGGCAACCCCGAGAGCATCGCCTTCAAGCCGGAGCTGTCGTACGCGCCCGGCAAGTGCGTGGGCAAGAAGGAGTGCGGCGCCTGCCTGAAGCCGCCCTTCCCCGAAGGCGCCTTCTACGTGCCGGAGGGCGCCGCGGACGACAAGGTCAAGGTCAACTGGGACCTCGCGACGGACTGCGACGAGGCGATGGTGGCGCTGTGCCCGCCGGGCGCCCTCGAGATGTTCGGCAAGCGGATGACCGTGGACGAGGTCCTGGACGAGGTCGAGAAGGACGCCTCCTTCTACCGCAACTCCGGGGGCGGCATGACGCTGAGCGGCGGCGAGTGCCTGCTGCAGCCGGACTTCAGCGCCGCCCTCCTGAAGGGGGCCCACGACCGCGGCTTCAACACGGCGATCGAGACGGCGTGCAACGTCCCCTGGGCTTACGTGGAGAAGGTGCTGCCCCACGTCGACACGATGCTGCACGACCACAAGATGACGATCCCGGAGCGCCACAAGAAGTGGACCGGCGTCGGCAACGAGCGGATCCTGGCGAACTTCAAGAAGGCCTACGAGACGTTCCCGGACGTCGGACTTCATCGCCCGCACGCCGCTGATCCCCGGCATCAACGCCGACGAGGAGCACATCCGGGCGGTCCTGGCGTTCATCCGCCCGCACAAGAACGTCATCGACTACGAGCTGCTGCCGTACCACCGCTTCGGCCTCGGCAAGTACGAGCTCCTCGGCGAGGTGTACGAGCTGGACGACTACAAGACGCCGTCCGACGACCTCGTCGAGCATCTGCAGGCCATCATCGACGAGGCCTTCGGCCGCAGCCGGAGGCGCACACGTGACGCCGCGACGAAGACATCTACGAACGGCTGGCGACTGCGCTGGAGGCGCTCCCGCATGGCTTCGCCCGCACGCCTTCGGGCGTGGAGATCAAGCTGATGAAGAAGGCCTTCACGCCCGAGGAGGTCTGGCTGGCCGGCCAACTGACGCGCAACCCCCGAGACGGCTGCCGAGATCGCGAAACGGGTGGGCCGCGATGTGGTCGAGGTCACCGCGCTCCTCGAGAGCCTGATTCCGCGGGGCCTGGTCGCACTCCCCGGGACCACCGCCGGGGGCGGCGTTCTGAAGGAAGAGATGAAGGGCGAAAAGAGGTACCGGCTGCGCCCGTTCATGGTGGGCTGGTACGAGGCCGGCATGCGCCGCCTCGACAAGGAGTTCGCCGAGCTCTTCGAGCAGTTCATCATCGAAGGCGGGGGCGAGCGCGTCTTCGCGCCGCGGCCGGGGCTGCTCGGGCGTGGTCCGGTGCGGGGTTCGCTCAAGCCCGAGTATGTCCAGCGCGAGCCCCATATCGACATCGACGCCCACTTCCAGCGGCACGAGCGCTTTCTGGTCATCCCGTGCGTCTGCAAGCGGGAGCGGGAAGCTCCTGGGGGACTCGTCCTGCGGGAAGCCCATGAAGCGTTGCGGCTTCGTCGGACTGCCGCCCCAGACCCCGCTGGGCGAGACCGTGCTCGACCGGGAGGAGGCGATCGAAGCTCCTCGACCGGCTCGAGAAGCAGGGGCATGTCCACCTCGCCTTCTACGGCTTCACCATGTTCGCGGAGGCGCCGCAGTTCATGGGCACGTGCAACTGCTGCTCCTGCTGCTGCGGGATACTCCACGGCCCGAAGCTGGCCGGCCTGGAGTACCAGCAAGGGCCGCAGAGGTCGAACTACCGCGCCGTCATCGATCCGGAGGCGTGCATCGCCTGCGGCGTCTGCCAGGAGCGTTGCCCGGTGGACGCGATCTCCGACATCACGGAGCCGGGCCCGATCGAGGGGAAGTCACGCGTGGAGCGGGCGCTGTGCATCGGCTGCGGGGTGTGCGTGATCGGATGCGCGGCGGACGCGATCGAGATGGTAGCCGGTCTCCGCGGAGGAGTGGTTCCACGTCCCCTCCAGCATGGCGGAGTGGGAAGAGATGCGCCTGAAGAACCTGGCGGCACAGAAATGAGCGGACGCGGTGTACTCCTCTCTGGTCTCGCCATCCTCCTTGCCGCGGCCTTGCCGGCTCGCGTGAGCGCCCAGACGCCGGCGGATCCCGGTGGGGCATCGGCCCAGATGGAGGCCGACGCGAACAACCCGCTCGCCAAGACCCAGGCGTTCAACGTCCACGACTATTACATCCCGACGATGTCCGAGGCTCCGGACCAGACCGCCAACACGTTCTGGCTCCGGTACGCGCAGCCGATCGGGAAGGTCCTGATCCGCGCGTCGCTCCCCGTGTCGCGCGTGCCGTCGGCCGACGGCTCGACGGCGTCCGGGCTCGGCGACTTCAACGCCTTCGCCGACCTACCTGTTCGACACGAAGCCCGGAACGAGCTTCGGCGTGGGGCCGCAGATCACGGTTCCCACGGCCACCTCGCACGAGACCGGGACGGGGAAATGGCAGGGAGGCCTCGCCGCGATCTACTTCGACGCGACGTCGCCTTCGGTGCAGTGGGGCGGGCTCGTCACGTGGCAGGCGGCCTTCGCCGGCCCTTCCAGCCGGCCCGGGACGAACGTCTTCGCGGTCCAGCCGTTCTTCTTCGTCCAGATGGGCAACGGGGTTTATGCGAGGAGCACGGGGGTCATGGCCTTCGACCTGAAGAACGGAACGTACGCCGTGCCGGTCGGCCTCGGCATCGGCAAGGTCGTCCCGACGAAGAGCGCCGTCTTCAATGTCTTCGTCGAGCCGCAGTTCACGGTGCTGTCCCACGGCGCCCGCCAGCCCGAGCTGCAGGTGTTCGTGGGCTTCAACACGCAATTTCTGAAGAAATGAGCCGATGGATGCGCAGGACGGAAGTCGATGAACACCGCCACGGACCTTCCCCGGACCGAACGGAGGATGACCCATGCTTGAAACGCTTCTCAAGATCACGCTTGTCATCTTCATGTTCGGCAACATGCTGGACCTCGGTCTCCGACTGGATCTCCCGAAAGCCCTCCACGGCCTGCGGGACGTGCGGTTCGTGGCCCTGACGTTGCTCTGGGGCTACGTCTTGTGCCCGGGCCTGGGCTACCTGATGGCCGTCACGCTGCCCCTGTCTCCTCCCTACGCCATGGCTCTCATCCTCGTGGCCATGGTGCCCGGTAACCCGTTCCTGACCACCGCGGTCGGCAAGGCCCGGGCGGATCTGAACTACGCGGCCACCTTCATGCTGCTCGCGAGCGCGGTGACCGTGGTCTACATGCCCCTCATGGTCCCGGTGATGGTCAAGGGCCTGAGCGCGACTCCCTGGATGATCGCCAAGCCGATGCTGGTCCTGATCCTCCTGCCCATGGTGGCCGGGGCGATCGTCCGGCTGCGGTGGGAGGCCGCCGCGACCAGCGCCGCCCCTGGGTCAAGAAGGCCACGGGCCTGAACACGCGTCGTCATGCTCGCCTTGTGCTCGGCGTCTACGGCAAGGGGCTGATCAGCTCCGTCGGGACGTTCGCCCTCGGCTCGCAGGTCGTGCTGGTCGTCGTCGTTGCGGGCGCAGCGTACGTGCTCGGATTCGGGATGCCCAGGCCCCAGAAGCAGGTCATGGTCATGGGGTTGTGCTGCCGCAACGTCGGCGCCGCCCTCGCGCCTCTCTTCATCGCTCCCGACGTCGATCCCGCCGCGATCGTGGCGACCGGAGCGCTCGGGACGTTCGTCGTGATCGGCAGCGCCCTCGCGGCTGCAAGCATCTTCGCGAGGCAGGCCGACAAGCCCGTGGAGGGTGTCCCGGCGTGACCATGCGAGCACTCCACGTGAGCTCGAACGAGGACTGGCCATGAACAGCCAACAGGCGTTCGGGATCCTGGTGGTTTTCTACACGGTGTCGAACCTCGCGTCCATGGGCCTCGAGCTCGAACCTCCGCGAAACGATGAAGTCGCTGCGCAGCGCCAGGCTGGTGCTTCTGACCCTCGCTGTGGGGCTGGGTGGTCGGCCCGGCTCTCGCGGTTCCTGCTGGCGAAGGTCCTGCCGCTCTCGGAGCCGCACGCCGTCGGGCTCGCTCATCTTCAGCCTCGCGCCGACCGCGCCGGTCTTGCCCCTGTTCATGAGAAAAGCCCGCGCCGACATGTACCTCGCGGCCGCCCTCATGCCGCTGGCGGTGGTCGAGCACGGTGGTGTTGATGCCCTTGCTGGCGCCCTTGCTGATCCCAGGGCTGGCGGTGAGCAGCCTGGGCTCTGGCGAAACCGCTCCTCCTGCTCGTCCTCCTGCCGCTGGTCGTGTTCGCGGCGATCAGGGCGTGCTCCGCGCCGGTGGCCGACAGGCTCTTCCCCTCGGTCAAGAGGCTCGCGGGGCTTTCCACCCTGCTCGTGCTCGGGTTCACGCTGGTTTTCTACTGCCGCGAGTTCGTCAGCACTCTGGGCAGCTTTGCCATCGGGGCCGAGGTTCTCTTCATCCTCGGAATGGCGCTCGTGTCCTACGCGTTCGGCTTCGGCCTCGAAGCAGGCCCAGCGCAGCGCCATGGCGCTCGGCGATGTGCACCCGGAATGCCGCCGGGATGTTCGTGGTGTTCACCGCTTTCCCGGTCCTGGACCCGCGCACTGCTCGTGATGATCCTGCTGGCGGTCCCCGTGCCCGTCATCGTCTCGCTTCTCCTGGCGCACTTCTTCGCTCTCAAAGCCAGCTCGCCTCGTGCGGAGGGAACCCGATGAATCTGCTTCGCCGCTACTTCCCGATCCTGACCTGGGGGGCCGAGTACTCCAAGAGGACGTTCACGAACGACCTGATCGTGGCGTGCATCGTCACGATCATGCTGATCCCGCAGTCGCTGGCCTACGCGCTCCTCGCGGGGCTGCCGCCGCAGGTCGGCCTCTACGCCTCGATGGCGCCGCTCGTCCTCTACGCGATCTTCGGAACCTCCCGCGCGCTCGCCGTGGGCCCCGTGGCGGTGGCGAGCCTCATGACCGCCGCCGCGGCGGCGACCGTCGCCGCGCAGGGCACGCCCGAGTACCTCGGCGCCACCATCGCGCTCGCCGCGATCTCGGGTCTGCTCCTCCTCGCCCTCGGCCTCCTGCGGCTCGGCTTTCTCGCGAACTTCCTCAGCCACCCGGTCATCTCGGGCTTCATCACCGCGTCGGCAATCCAGATCGCGGCCGGCCAGCTCGCGCCCGTCCTCGGCATCAAGGCGCACGGCGAGAGCTTCGTGGACCTCGTGAAATCGATGCTGCCGAACCTCGGCAACGTCAATCCATACACCGCGGCGATCGGCTTCGGGTCGCTGGCGTTCCTCTTCTGGGTGCGCCGCGGCCTCAAGCCCCTCCTGCAACGCTTCGGCGTCGGCGAGCGGGCGGCCGACATCCTCGCGAAGGTGGGCCCCGTCGCCGCCATCGCGGCGACCACCGCCGCCGTCTGGGGCCTCGGCCTCACGGAGCACGGCGTCCGGATCGTCGGCACGGTCCCCAAGGGTCTGCCCAAACTCGCCCTGCCGCCGTTCGAGGCGGGGCTCTGGGCGAAGCTCGTCGTCCCCGCGCTTCTGATCTCGATCGTGGGCTACGTCGAGTCGATCTCCGTCGCCCTGACGCTCGCCGCCAAGAAGCGCCAGCGCGTGGACCCCGACCAGGAGCTGATCGCGCTCGGCATGTCGAACTTCGGCGCGGCCGTCTCGGGCGGCTTCCCGGTCACGGGCGGCTTCGCGCGCTCCGTCGTGAACTTCGAGGCCGGCGCCGAGACCCCTGCGGCCGGCGCCTTCACGGCGATCGGCATTGCCCTCGCGACGCTGTTCCTCACGCCGCTCCTCTTCTTCCTGCCGAACGCGACCCTCGCCGCCACGATCATCGTCGCGGTCGTCTCGCTCGTGGACCTCGGCGCGCTCAAGCGCACGTGGGCCTATTCGAAGGCCGACTTCGCGGCGATGGTCGCGACCATCCTTCTCACCCTCGTCGAGGGCGTCGAGGCGGGGCTCCTGGCGGGCGTCGGTCTCGCGATCTTCCTCCACCTCTACGCCACGTCGAAGCCTCACGTGGCGGTCGTGGGCCAGATTCCGGGGACGATGAACTTCCGCAACGTGGCGCGTCACGACGTGGCGACCGATCCCTCGATCCTGTCGCTGAGGATCGACGCGAGCCTCTACTTCCCGAACGCGCGCTTCATCGAGGAGCACGTCAACGAGGCGGTAGCGGCGAACCCGGCGGTCCGCCACGTCATCCTCGAGTGTCCCGCGGTGAACACGATCGACTATTCGGCGCTCGAGAGCCTCGAGGCGATCAACCACCGGCTGAAGGACGGCGGGATCACCCTCCACCTGTCCGAGGTGAAGGGCCCCGTCATGGACCGCCTGAAGCGGTCGCACCTTCTCGACGAGCTGACCGGGAAAGTCCACCTGACCCAGTTCGACGCCGTGTCCAGCATCAACCCAGACCTCGCGCAGCGCACGCTCCAGGCCCAGAGAGCCTAGTCAACCGAGAAAGGACAAGAACATGACCACCGCGACGATGCCCGAAAAGCTCAAGGAAACGACCTTCGAAAACACGAAGCTGAACCTGGTCCCATTGAACTGGAAAGAGGTGTACTACACGAACTGTCCTCTCGTCTCCGCCAGCAACGTCGACCAGGAGCTGGGCTGGACACGCGAGGAGTACAAGAAGATCGGCGTTGAGTACGCTTTTCTTCGCTCCAGCCGCGAGAACGACTGGTACCCGCACTACATTCACAACCTCGACAACCTGATCCGCTTCGGCGGACTGTTTCCGCCCGTCCACGTCCACGCGGACATCCGCCGGACCCGACTCCTGGGGGTGACGCACGCGCCGCGCGAGGGCGGCGCGATGATGGTGCGCTCGAGGGACGACATCTACCGGATGGTCGACCTGAAGGGCAAGAAGATCGGCCTCAGCAAGAGCCTGAACAGGATCAAGAACGACTGGTGGCGCATCCAGGAGGAGCAGGGGATCGAGCTCATGCTCCGACTGAACGGGATGACCCGCAAGGACGTCGAGATCGTGGAGTTCCCGTACGCGGACGACTGGTACAACGATCCCAAGATGCTGGACCCCATGGAGAACCCGTCGGAGCTGTGGCTGAAGCGTGACCACAAGCGCGACCTGGCCTTCCGCCCGCTGGAGACCGCGCTTGAGAAGAAGATCATCGACGCGATGTACATCCAGAGCGGGCCCCTGCAGCAGCTCTCCGAGGCGACGGGCAAGTTCAAGGCGATCGAGGACCTGTCTCGGCACCCGGACTGGACCCTGCAGGTTGCCAACATCCCCGCCGCCATCACGTGCTCGGACGTCATGGCCGAGAAGCACCCTGAGCTCGCCGTCGCGTTCATGAAGGGGATGATCAAGGTCGGGCGCTGGGCCAACGAGCACAAGCACGCCGCCGCGGCAATCCTCGACAGGCAGACGTTCTACCTCGACGTCGAGCACACGTACCGGGGCATCAAGGACATCGACATGGTGCCCAACCTGTCGCCCCAGAACCTGGTCTCCGTGGAGATCGGGAAGGACTTCATGTTGAGCCATGGGTACATCAAGAACGACTTCGACGTGAAGAAGTGGGCCGCCCCGGAGTTCCTCGAGCAGGCCGCGAAGGAGCTGCTCGACGAGCAGTGGAAGAAGACCACCACCTCGAAGCTGCCCGCGACGACCGAGCTGCAGGCGGCGTCCCGGCGGGTCGGCTGACTCAACGGATTCCCGAGGGGGTCCGGGACTCCGGGCCCCCTCGTGTTTCTTCGAGGAGACAAGCGCCTGCTCGGCGCCTTGCTCTAGATCATGGGCAGAACGGTCCGTCATGAAGCAGGTGCATCAGGCCGTTTGACGCGAAGGGTCGCGCATTCTGTTCAAACGTGTCTCGTTCGCTTCCGGCGGAGCGTCTGACGCCCGGTCGAATCGGGGATCTCCGCTTCCACCCACGAGGAGAAGAACGCCCATGAAACGTTTCACCTTCGGCAGGAGTCTCGGCCTGGCGCTCGGGCTCGCCTTCGTTGCGAGCGCGGAAGCGCAGCCCGTCGCGGACCGCACGGTTCTTCCGATCCACGAGCCGAGTTACCCGCACAGCACGGCCCTCGACATCCGCAACGCCCCGCCGCCGCCGCCGCGGTTCGAGGTGAAGGCGCCGGCCGGCGCTCCGAACGTCCTCATCGTCCTCATCGACGACATGGGGTTCGGACAGTCCGGCGCGTTCGGCGGACCTCTGCACATGCCGACCCTCGACCGCCTCGCGCAGGGTGGTCTCCGTTACAACCAGTTCCACACGACGGCGCTCTGCTCTCCGAGCCGTGCGGCGCTCCTCACGGGGCGCAACCACCACATGGTGAACACGGGGTCGATCATGGAGACCTCGACGGCGTACCCGGGCAACACCGGGCAGCGCCCGGAGAGCGTGGCCCCGTTGGCCGCGATGCTCCGGTACAACGGCTACTCGACGGCCCACTTCGGGAAGAACCACGAAACCGCGGCGTGGGAGGTCAGCCCGTCCGGCCCGACGGACCGCTGGCCGACGCGCAGCGGCTTCGACAAGTTCTACGGCTTCATGGGCGGCGAGACGAACCAGTGGGCGCCGGCCGTCTATGACGGCATGGTCAAGATCGAGGCCTCGACCGATCCGAATTACCACTTCATGACCGACATGACCGATCAGGCGATCCGGTGGGTCCAGTCGATCAAGTCCCTGACGCCCGACAAGCCCTTCTTCATCTACTTCGCGCCCGGCGCGACGCACGCGCCGCACCACGTCCCCAAGGAGTGGATCGCGAAGTACAAGGGGAAGTTCGACCAGGGCTGGGACAAGCTGCGCGAGGAGACGCTCGCGCGCCAGATCAAGCTCGGGGTGGTGCCCGCCGGGACGAAGCTCGCCCCGAAGCCGGCCGCCATCAAGGACTGGGCAACGCTGTCGGCCGACGAGAAGAAGCTCTTCACCCGCCAGATGGAGGTCTTCGCCGGCTTCGCCGAGTACGCCGACACCGAGATCGGCCGCCTCGTCGACACGATCGGCGACCTCGGCCAGCTCGACAACACGCTCGTCTTCTACATCGTCGGCGACAACGGGGCGAGCGCCGAGGGCGGGATGAACGGCATGTTCAACGAGATGACGTACTTTGCCGGCGTGCCCGAGACCGTCGCGGACGTGCTGAAGCACTACGACGAGCTGGGCGGCCCGATGGCCTATGGGCACTACGCCGCGGGATGGGCCGTGGCGGGCGACACGCCGTTCACCTGGACGAAGCAGGTCGCCTCGAGCTACGGCGGAACGCGCAACGGGATGGTCGTCCACTGGCCGAAGGGGGTCAAGGCGAAGGGCGAGATCCGATCGCAGTGGCACCACGTCATCGACGTCGCGCCGACGATCCTTGCGGCGGCGGGCCTGCCCGAACCGAAGGTCGTGAACGGCGTCCCCCAGACGCCGATCGAGGGCGTGAGCATGCTCGCCTCCTTCAACGACGCGAAGGCGAAGGACAACCACCTCACACAGTACTTCGAGATCTTCGGCAACCGCGCCATCTACAACGACGGGTGGCTCGCCGGCACGGTCCACCGGGCGGCGTGGGAGACGAAGCCGCGGGCGACGCTCGACAAGGACGTCTGGGAGCTCTACGACACGCGGACCGACTTCAGCCTCGCCAACGACCTTGCGGCGAAGAACCCGGCGAAGCTGAAGGAGATGCAGGACCTCTTCCTGAAGGAAGCCGTGAAGTACAACGTGCTGCCCATCGACGATCGCCTGCTCGAGCGGTCGAACGCCGCGCTGGCCGGCCGGCCGGACCTGATGGCAGGCCGCACGTCGCTCACGGTCTACGAGGGCATGATCGGCATGTCCGAGAACGTCTTCATCAACGCGAAAAATCGCTCCCACACGGTCACCGCAGAGGTGACGATCCCGGAAAAGGGAGCGAACGGCGTGATCCTCTGCCAGGCCGGACGGTTCGGCGGCTGGAGCCTGTACCTGAAGGACGGCAGGCCGACGTACACGTACAACTTCCTCGGCCTGCAGCGCTTCACCGTGGCCGCGGAGGCGCCCGTCGCCGCAGGGAAGACGACGATCCGCTTCGAGTTCCTCTACGACGGGGGCGGCCTCGGAAAGGGCGGCGTCGGCACCATCCTCGTCAATGGGAACAAGGTGGCCGAGGGGCGAATCGACCGGACACAGTTTGGGATCTTCTCGGCCGACGAAGGCGCCGACGTCGGTGAGGACGGCGAGACGCCGGTCGTCGAGGACTACGGGATCCCGGCGCCCTACAGGTTCACGGGCAAGATCGCGAGGGTCACCGTCGAGCTGGCGCCGATGCCCGCCCCCGCAAAGGCGGCGGAGGGAAAGGCCCGGGCGGAGGCTACGCAGAGGAAGGCGTTGTCGGACTGAGTCGCTACGGCTCCTCGACCGCCTTCCACGTCTTGTCGGGGTCGTAGCGCTCCATCGCCTTGAACGCTTCGAGCGTCTTCGGCCCGAGGTCCTTCTCGTAGACGACGCCGCTGTGGCTCACGATGAACGTCTTCACGCCCGTTACGCGGTAGTCGGCCGGCGTCGCGGCGAGGGCGAAGCCGCCGATCATCGCGCCCTCGATGACGAAGTCGATCCTGCCGAGCGGAGCCGCCGGGCCCTGGCCCTTCAGGACCTTGAAGAAATAACCGTGGTACGGCACGGGCTTCGCAGAGGTCTTCGTGTAACCCTCGGCGATTGCATGGGCGACCGTCTCGCCCAGCGGCCCGCCTGGAGACCCGTCGGGGTTGCGCCACGCGAGCCCGTCCTGCTTTCCGGGGGTGCTGAGGATCTTCTGCGCGTACTGATTCACGCGCGCGTCGTCGTGCTTCTCGAGCGCATATGCGTGCTGCGCCTCCACGAAGTCGCGGCAGATCTCGATGGCGTCCAGCTCGTTTCGGCCGATGCGGCGGTAGAGAACCTCGCGCGCCCCCGCTTTCGAGTCGAAGAGCCATTTCCCGCCCTTCCTCACGATCGGGATCGGCACCGGCCAGTCCAGGTCCCCGACGAACAGCGTCGCGCGGTCGGGGTTCTTCTCGTCGACGACGACGGCGGTTTTCTCGTGGGCCTTCGTCGCGAACGACTGTCCCTGCAGCCTGTCCTGCACGGCGTCCTTCGTGGCGACGAGCTTCTCGCCGTCCGGCCCGAGGATCGCCTTCAGAGCCGTGGCGTCGAAGGGATCCGAAGCCGCGATCAGCGCGTCGGCGGCCTCCTTCGGAGAAGAGAACACTTTCTGCGAAGAGGAAGAAGAAGATTTCTTAGAAGGTGAAGAGGACGACGGCGAGGCCGGAGCCTTGCCGGTCTGCTCCGGCGCGCCCGCCGCGAATTGCGGCGAGGCCAGGGCGAAAACGACCGAGGCGAGAGACAGGCCCCGCGCCGCGCGCCGGGTCATTCGAAGAAAATTCCCGCTGTTCTTCATCTCCTCACCTCCGCCCCCCGCCGCTTCTCCCGCCGCCGCCCCCGCGGGAGCCCGAGCTCATGCTCGAGGCGCCGCGCGAGCTGCTCGACTTCGCGCTGCTGCCGCTGTAGCCGCCGGACCCTCCCCCGAGGGCGCCGGAGCTCTTCGAGGCGCTGGCGCTCGGGCTCGCTCCGCCGCCGCTCCGATTCGCCGAGCTCGCGCTGGGGCTCGCTCCGCCCCCTCCGCCGCCGCGACTCGCGCTGGTGGCGCTGGGGCTCGCTCCTCGTGCGCCCTGCGCGCCTCCCTTGGACGAGCCGCCGTACTTGTTCGCCGTTGCGCTGCTCGAGTACGGCGCGCCGCCGCGGTGCGCCGAGTTGTGCGACCAGTTGTTGTTCCCGCCGGTGTTGACGTTCGTATTCCGGTTGTACGTGTTGTTCACGTTGATGTTGACGTTGCTGCTGGAGCCCCAGCCGCAGTGGCAGCAGGATCCGCCCCAGGCCGCGCCGATCATGACGCCGGCCGTGAACGTCATGAACATGGCGCCCGGAGGCGGGGGAGGCGGGTAGTAGATCGGCGGGTAGGGGTAGACCGGCGGCGGGTAGACGACCGTCGGGGAATAGACCGGGACGTAGATGACCTCGGGGTTCGAGGACTGGACGACGATGACGGTCTGCTGCTCCACGACCTTCGTCTCGACCTTCATCTGCTCGTTCGACGTCAGGGTGCCCTTGTCCTTCGCCTTCTTTCGCATCCGCTGGCATGCGTCCATGACGTCCTTCTGCCGGTCGAGGAAGGCGTTGCCGAGGTCCGTCGTCCACTGGATGTCGTCCGAGAGGCGCTTGACGGCGTCGGGGAAGGCCGCCATCGACTGCACCGCGGGATCCCACGGCTGCTTGGCGACGGCGTCCGCCAGGGCCTTGTCCTTGAGCTTTGGGTTCTTCGTGAGGAACTGCTGGAGCTGGATGATCTCGAGGGGGTACGTGGACGCCGCGAGGACCTGCGCGAGAAGGTCGTCGGGGTACAGGGCGATCGGCGCGACGAGCGAATCGAGCTGGTCGGCCGTCAGCGGCGCCGCGGCCGCCTGGGCCGGTGCCGCCGGTTGCGCCGCCTGCGCGAGGAGCGCGCCTTCGCCGGGGACGAGTAGCGCGGCGCAGAAGAGTGCCACGAGCGCCCTCGTGGGTCGCGAGCACCGGGTTCGTGAAGACGTCTGGACCATGGCCTCCCCCAATCGGACGGCAGCATAGTCCCCGGCGCGGACGGGGGGCAGAGGCGCGCGCGGAAATCCGGCATGGGACCAAGGTCCAATTTCGCCGGGTCGGGTATCGTGGTCGCATGAAGAGGGTCCTCGACGGGCTGACGCTCTTTCAGAAGCTCGCCTACCCGCGCCACAAGGACCTCTTCGAGCGCCTCGCGAAGAACCAGACGCCGCAGGCCGTCTTCATCGCCTGCTCCGACTCGCGAGTCGTGCCGAACCTGATGGTGCAGGCCGAGCCGGGCGACCTCTTCATCATCCGCAACGCGGGCAACATCGTCCCGCCGGCGGGGTCCTCGTACGGCGGGACGACGGCCTCGCTCGAGTACGCGATCGTCGCCCTCGGGATCCGCGACGTCATCCTCTGCGGCCACTCGAACTGCGGCGCCATGCAGGGCATCCTTCACCCGGAGAGGCTCGAGAGCATGCCCGCCGTGCGGCAGTGGGTAACGTACGCGGAGCTGGCGCGACGCGCGGCCGTCGAAGCGCATCCCGGAGCCGACGACGAGACCCTTCTCGAACGGGTCGTCGATTACAACGTGATCGCCCAGGTCCGGAACATCCTCACGTTTCCGTTCGTGCGCCCGCTCGTCGAGAAGAACGAGCTGGAGATCTACGGCTGGGTCTACGACATCGCGAGCGGCCGCGTGAAGGGCCTCGACGCGAGCGGGCGGCGTTTCGTGCCGCTCGGCGGCGACGAGAAGGGTTCGCCGGACGAGCGGCACGTCCTCGCGTCGGTCGAGAGCGACGAGGAGTTCTGGGAGAGGCTCTGAGCGGGCCGTTCCCTACTTGTACGAGGCGTCGTGGGCCTTCTTCAGGTCCTGCCACTGCTTCTTGAAGTCCTCCGCCTGCTCCTTCGTGAAGATCCGGAACGGAACCTGAACCGTGCTCCCCGCGAACTTGACGTTCAGGAAGTACTGGCCGACCTGGATTCCGCCGGGCACGTTGAAGTAGAGGCGCCCGAGGCAGTCGCGGTCGTTGCCCAGCTCGATCGTGTCGCGCGAGAGCCCGGGGCCGGTGAGATTCGCGAAGAACTGGATGGGGCAGGGGCGGTTCGCGCCGGCCGGGAAGTAGTTGATCGAGTCGTTGAACTTCTGCGCCCGCATGTTCAGGGCGCGGACGTCTGCTTTGGCGTACTCCTGCTGGGTCGGGAGCGGAATCGTCTTGCCGTCCGGGGTCTGCAGAGAGAAGGCGTCGCGCGGCATCGTGTAGGACTTCACGCCGTCGCGCAGCGTGACGCCGACGCTGAGCAGCGCCCAGGGATTGCCGATCTCCTGCTGGACCATCCGGTACCCGAGGACGGCGTAGCCCTCGTTGTTGTAGGCCATCCGCACGTATTCGCCGGCGAGTGTGAAGACGACCGGGACGTCCGGCTTGGGAGCCGTCAGGCCCGCGAGGGATCCCGTTGGCTGGGGCTGGGCGACGAGACGGCCGGGGGTGATCAGGGCGATGAGCGCCACCACGGCAGAGACGCCGAAGAGAGTGAGACGTTTGGTCATTTGCGTGATCCTCCAGATGGTGCCCGTTCCGGGCTCCGGTTCCCGAGTGCCTACCTTATGACAATCCGGGCCCGGCGGGGATTCGTGGATGAGGATCTCAGTCCTCGTCGGGGTCGTCCCGTCCGGCGGGAGCCGCCTTGCCGCAGTGCGCGGCGACGTCGGCGGCGCGCGCGGCGAGGTGACGGTCCCACGCCGCGGTGCCGGCGCGCTCCGCGGCGCGCCCGGCCTCCGCGGCGAGGGCGCGCGCGGCGTCGCAGCGGCCGGAGTGGCTCTCCACGAACGCCGCGTTCGCGAGATGTCCGGGCCGCCCGTCGAGGGAGTACGCCGCCCGGTAGAACACGACCGCGTCTTCCGGCTTTCCGCCCGCGTCGCGCGCCCGCGCGAGCTCCGCGAGAGGCCCCGCCTCGCCGCCCGTCAGGGCGACTGCCGCGAGAGGGCTCCGGCGGGTGGCCTCGGCAACGGCCTTTGGACGGCCCAGCTCGGCAGCCGCGAGGACGAGGACGGACGCGGAGAAGAGCGCGACCCTGCCGGCGATGCGTCCCGCGGGCGGAGCGGGAGCCCGCCGCGACCCGAGCGCGTAGCCCGCGAGAGCGGCTGCACTTCCGAGGAAGCCCGTGACTCCCGGGCCGAGGAGCGAGAGCGGCCCGCCGAGGTGCGCGAAGAGGGCGCCGACGACGGAGGACGCCAGGACGGCGGCGAAGCGCGTCCGCTTCCGGGCGAGCCACCCGGCGATGCCGCCGAGGGGAAGCGCGAAGAGGGAAACGAACGGCAGCCACGAGGGGAGGAGCGCCCGCGCCGCCGAGAGGGGGTCCACGCGCGAAGGGTAGCGTGCCCGGCCGCCGCACCGCTTTTGGGCTACGATCGCGACGCTTGAAACGTCCGTCCGGAGCCGTCCTCGTCGCGGGCGCCGTCCTGATCGCGGGCCTGTTCGCGTCTCGTGCGGCCCGCGCGCAGGAGCTCGAGCCGCGCTCGTACGCTCCCGTGCCGAAGGGAGCAAACTTCCTTCTCGCGAGCTACTCGTACCAGGCCGGCGATGTCCTTTTCGACCCGTCATTGCCCTTCTCGAACGTCAACGCGTACATCAACAGCCTCGTCGTAGGTTATGGCCAATCGTTTAGCCTCTTCGGCCGCATCTCGTCGCTTTCCGTCGCCGTGCCGTACGTCTGGGCGTCGGTCGACGGCAACGTGGGGGAGAGTTACCAGGCCATCACGCGCTCGGGGCTCGGCGACATGCGCCTGCGCTTCGTCACGAACCTTCTCGGCGGGCCGGCCCTTTCGCCACGGGAGTTCGCCGCGCGAAAGCCCGAGCCGACGCTCGGCTTCAGCCTCGTCGTCGTCGTCCCGACCGGCCAGTACAGTAACGAGAAGCTCATCAACATCGGGACGAACCGCTGGGCATTCCGGCCCGAGTTCGGCCTGTCGTTCCCGGTCGGGCGCTGGACGCTCGAGGGTGCGGCGGGCGTCTGGCTGTTCCTGGACAACGACCATACGTACCCCGGCGAGAACGTAAGGTCACAGGACCCGCTCTACACGTTTCAGGCGCACGTCGGGTACACGGTGCGGCAGAGCCTCTGGGTCTCGGCCGACGCGACGTATTACGCGGGCGGCAAGACGTATGTGAACGACGTCCCGGGCGACACGCGCCAGGCGAACAGCCGGGCCGGCGTGACCGCTTCGGTCCCGCTTGGGAAGGGTCATAGCGTCAAGGTTGCCGCCTCCCGGGGGGTAGACGCCCGGATCGGGTCGCGCTTCAACACGATCGGGATCGCGTACCAGTACCTCTGGTTCACGAAGTGAACCCGGGCGCCGGGGGACTGAAGCCGGTCCTCGACGTCGCGGTCCCGGTCGTGATCGTCCTCGTCATGACGATCGTGGGCCTCGACCTCACGCGCGCGGACTTCGAGCGCGTCCGCGCTCGCCCCCGCGTCCTCGCGGCGGGACTCGCCGGCCCGCTCCTCCTGCTGCCGCCGGCGGCCCTGCTCGTCCTCGCCGTCGTCCCGGTGCCGGCCGAGATCCGCGAAGGCCTCCTGCTTCTCGCGGTCTGCCCGGTGGGCGGGATCTCGAACACGTACAACTACCTCGCCCGCGCGTCGACCGCGCTGTCCGTGACGCTCACCGCGGTCTCCTGCCTCCTCGCGGTCGCGACGATGCCTCTCTTGACGACCCTGTTCGAGGCGGTGCTCGGGCGGCCGCTCGGCTTTCGCGCGCCGGTCGGCCCGCTCGCCGTCCAGATCCTCGGGATGCTCGTTCTGCCCGTCGCCGCCGGGATGGCGCTGAGGTCGCGCGCGCCGGAGTTCGCGGCCCGGCACGAGGCGGCCTTCCGGCGAGCGGCCTTCGGCGGCCTCGCCCTCCTCCTCGGCTTCATCCTCTGGAAGGAGTGGAACCGGTTCGTGACGAACCTGGCCGCGACCGTGGGCGCGGCGATCCTGTTCGTCCTCCTCGCGATGGGCGCGGGGTTCCTCGTCGCGCTCGCCGCCGGGGCGGACCGCCGAGAGCGGTTCACGCTGAGCGTCGAGTTCGCGACGCGGAACAACGCGATCGCGGCCGCCGTCGCGATCACGCTCCTCGGGGACACGCGTTTCGCGGTCTTCGCGACGACGTATTTCTTCACGGAATCGGTTCCCATCCTCCTCGCGGTCGCCGCGTTCCGCCGGGTCTCCGGCGGCCACCGGGCCGGACGGGAGCGCACCTGGCTCCGCCGAAACCCGTAGACTCGCGGGTGGTATGCGGGAGGGTCGCCTGCGCCTGAGGTCGAAGGTCCCCGAGCGGCTGTTCCTCGCGGTCGGGGTCGTCCTGCTCTCCGTGTTCGCGGTCGCGCGTTTCTCCGCGGCGTACCTCCGGGCGCGCGACGTACGGCGGTTCGACGCCGCGGTCGCGGCCCGCGGCGAGCCCGGGCCGCGGGCGGCCGCCGTGGACCTCGCGCCGCGCGCTGCCGCCGTGCCGTTGAGCTCCGCCGATCCGGACATGTCCCTCTGGTCGCCCGAGCGGCGCAAGGCGTTCGCCGAGAGCCAGGCCGCGGCCGCGGCGATCCCGCTCGCCGTCCTCGCGATCCCGAAGATCCACCTCGAGGTCCCGGTCCTGGACGGAACGGACGACCTCACGCTGAACCGCGCCGTCGGGCTGATCGAGGGCACGCCGCGGCCCGGCGAGAGGGGGAACGTCGGGATCGCGGGCCACCGGGACGGGTTCTTCCGCGCCCTGAAGGACATCGGCCCCGGCGACGAGATCGCGCTGCGTACGCCCGCGGGCCGCCGCGACTACGTCGTGAAGAGCGTGCGCGTCGTCGAGCAGGACGACGTGTCCGTACTGGACGACTCGCCCACGGACTCCCTCACCCTCGTGACGTGTTACCCCTTCTACTACGTGGGGAGCGCCCCCCAGCGCTACATCGTCCGCGCCGAGTGACCTGGCGTCGGTCCCGCCCGGGATCGCGGGCTGTATTGAACCGAGTCGTTTGCATCATAATGCGGGCCCGGGGTAAAGTCTGGAGGATAGACTCCAGCACGAAAAGGCATTTGCGCTACGTCCACACGTCAGCCCATCAACATTCAAGCAGGAGGGAATCAATGAAGTTTTCCAAATTCGCTCTCGCAGTCGTTCTGTGTGCCGCGGGCGCCGCGTTCGCACAGGCGGTCATCAAGACCGAGGTCAAGTCCGGCCTCGTGATCGGCAAGACCGACCACTCCGTCATCCTCAAGATGGACGACGGCGTCGTCAAGGAGTTCGAGGTCCCGCCCGGGAAGACCGCGATCATCGACGGCAAGGAGACGGGCCTCGCTGACCTGAAGGTCGGCACGACCGTGTCCGCGACCCTCACGACGGTGGCCAAGCCCGTCGAGGTGAAGACGACCACGATCCGCCAGGGCGAGGTCGTCAAGGTCAACGGCTCGGTGCTCGTCTACAAGGAGAACGGCAAGATCTTCACGAAGTCCGTTCCGAAGGGTTTCCGCTTCAACGTCGAGGGGCGCGGCGAGACGGGCGTCGAGGACCTGACTCCCGGCATGAAGCTCAGCGCCACGATCGTCACGACCTCCACGAAGATGACGACCGAAACCAAGCGTAGCCAGGCCTCGGGCGCGGCCCCGGCCGCCCCGGCCCCGGCGCCCGTTGCCGCGGCCCCGGCCCCGGCTCCGGCCCCTGTCGCCGAAGCGGCTCCCGCCCCGGCCAAGAAGAAGCTCCCGAAGACGGCGAGCCCGATGCCGCTCGTCGGCCTCCTCGGCGGCCTGTCCGTCGTTGCCGGCGCGGGCCTTCGCAAGCTCCGCTCCCGCTAGGGTCTCTTTCGATTCGTTCGGGCGGCTCCCCGCGAGGGGAGCCGCCCTTTTTCTTTGCCGGGGCGCCGCCGTCAGTACGCGAGCGTCTTCCGCGCCGCCTCGAGGACGCGGGCGGCGTTCGGGAGGATCGCGCGCTCGAGGATGCGGTTGAAGCCGACGGGCGTGAACGTCGAGCCCACGCGGTCGACCGGCGCGTCGAGGTGCTCGAAGAGGTCCGACGCGATGCGCGAGGCGATCTCACCGCCGAAGCCGCCGTGGACCTTGTCCTCGTGGACGACGAGGACGCGCGACGTCTTCTTCACGGACGCCGCGATCGCGTCGAAGTCGAGCGGGACGAGCGAGCGCAGGTCGAGGACCTCGACCTCCTTGCCCTCCTTCGCGAGCGCGGCGGCGGCCTCGAGCGCGAAGTGGACGGGCGTGCCGTACGCGACGATCGTGAGATCCTTCCCGGCCCTGCGGAGGCGCGCTTTCCCGAACGGGACCGCGAACTCCGGGGGGACGCGCGTCTTCGCCTCGCGGGCGTTGTAGAGGTACTTCGGCTCGAGGTAGAGCGTGATCCCGCGCGAGCGGATCGCCGTGCGGAGGAGGCCCGCCGCGTCGTCCGCGAACGCGGGGACGACGACGCGGATCCCGGGCAGCGTCGTGAGCCAGCCCTCGATGTTCTGCGAGTGGTAGAGGCCGCCTCCGATGTAGCCGCCCGACGCGATCCGGACCGTCACGTTCGGGACGAACTGCCCGTTCGTGCGCCAGTACTCGTGCGACATCTCCACCATCTGCTCGGCCGCGGGCCAGAAATAGTCCGCGAACTCGGCGCCTTCGACGACGACGCGGATCTTCTCGGAGAAGCGCGAGAAGCCGTCCGCGGTCCCGAGGATGAAGTCCTCGGCGATCGGCCCGTTGAAGACCCGCCTCGCGCCGAACTCCTGCTGCATGCCCTTCGACACGTTGAAAATGCCGCCCTTGTCCTTGTTCGCGACGTCCTGACCCCACAGGAAGGTGTCCGGGTTCTCGCGGAACGTCTCCTTCAGCGTCCCGTTCAGCGCCTGGATGAGCGTGAGCTCCGGCGCGGGCGGACCGCCGGCCGCGTCGGGCGTGACGGGCACCGCCGCGAGGCCGTCCCCGGCGGGGACCCACGGCTCGGGGACGACGTAGTCGAAGATCGACGCGGGATCCGGGTCCGGCGCCTTGCGGCACCGGTCCGCCGCGTCGTCGTAGAGGCGGACGTTCGCGGCCTCGATCCCGGCGATCTCCTCCTCCGTGAACGCGCCTCCCTCGACGAGCGTCCGGCGCAGGCGGGGGAGGGGGTCGAGAGCCTTCGCCTCGGCGAGCTCCTCGGGCGACCGGTAGAGCTCGTGCCGGTCGGAGTTCGAGTGCGAGCCGATCCTCACGCATTCGGCGTGGACGAGGGCGCAGCCCGCGCCGGTCTTCACGTAGAGGACCGCCTCGCGCATCGCGCGCAGCGAGTCGAAGAGGTCCTTGCCGTCGCAGTGGACGATCTTCACGTTCAGAAAGCCCGCGAAGTTGTCCGACGCGAAGACGTTCGCGGTCTGGTCGCTCTTCGGGACGGAGATCCCGTAGCCGTTGTCCTGGACGACGAAGACGACGGGGAGCTTCTCGCGCGAGGCGCCGTTGACGGCCTCGTAGAAGTAGCCCTCGGAGGTCGACGACTCGCCGACGGAGCAGTAGACGACGGCGTCCGCGCCGTACGTCTTCACGGCCCGGCCGAGGCCCGCCGCGTGCTGCGCGTGGTTCGAGACGCACGACGAGACGTTCTGGACGTGGATCGCGGGCTTCGCGAAGTGGTTCGACATGTGCCGGCCGCCGGACGCCACGTCCGCCTTCTTGGACATGCCGTTCAGGAGGATCTCGTCGGCGCTGAGCCCGGCCGCGACGCACGTCGTGAGGTCGCGGTAGTAGGGGAAGAGGTAGTCCACGCTCGGGCGGAACGTCACGCCGAGCGCGACCTGGATGCCGTCGTGCCCCGCGCAGGGCGCGTGATAGGACCATCCGAGGCCCTGTTTCAGGTAATTCGGGGCCTTGTCGTCCAGGATGCGTCCGAGATGCATGAGGGCGTACCACCTCCTGAGCTCGTCGCGTGTCGGGGCCACGGCCGCGAGAGCGGCGGCGGGCAACGCCACGGGCGCAGCGAGGACTCCGGGTTCAGCCATCTTTTTCCACTCCTCGGGTCGAGGGATTTCCCCGTACGGGCGGCGCCCCCCGGAGAAGAAGTCTCATCTTACCGCTTCGGTTAGAATCCGCCTCCCGCCGTCCGGAGACTCCTCGTGGAGCTTGCGCGAGCGGGTAGGAGTTCCCCCGTGTCTCAGACCCTGATCGCCGCTCACCCCGCCGCCGATGGAGCCGAATCGGCCGACCGCAAGACTTTCGAGGCCGCCATGGCCGCCGACGACGCCCAGCCGCGCAAGAAGCTCGTCGAAGGGCAGGTCGTGAACGGAACGATCGCCGGGATCACGCCCGACGTCGTCCTCGTCTCGATCGGCGGGAAATCCGAGGCGATCATGGACCTCAAGGAGCTCGACGGCGAGAAGGTCGGCGACCGCATCGAGGCCGTCGTCATCAAGGCCGCGCCGGACGTGCGGCTCAGCCGCAAGCTCGCGATCGGGCACCGGACGAAGGCCGAGCTCAGGGCCGCCGCCGAGGCCAAGATCCCCGTCGCCGGAAAGGTCTCCGCGCGGAACAAGGGGGGCTTCGACGTCCTGATCGGCGGGGCGCACGGCCTGCGCGCGTTCTGCCCGGTCTCGCAGATCGACCTCGGCCGCCACGACGAGCCCGGCCTCGCGGCGTTCGTCGGCAAGAACTTCGACTTCCGCGTCCTCGAGTACTCCGAGGACGGCCGCCGCGTGGTGGTCTCCCGCGTCGCGCTCCTCAAGGAGGACAACGAGGCCAGGGCCGCCGAGGTGCGCGAGAAGATCACGCTCGGCGCCGTCATGACGGGCCACGTCCGCTCCCTCACCGAGTTCGGCGCGTTCGTGGACCTCGGCGGCGTGGACGGGCTCGTCCACGTCACGGAGATCTCGCGCCGCCGCGTCGCGCACCCCAAGGACGTCCTCACGGTCGGCCAGGAAGTCACGGTCAAGGTCACGAAGCTCGCGGGCGAGGGCAAGCGCATCTCGCTTTCGATGAAGGAGCTCGAGGCCGACCCGTGGGCGACGCTCGCCGACCGTTTCGCGCCCGGGGCCTCGTTCACCGGCACGGTCGCACGCCACGCGGACTTCGGCCTCTTCGTCGAGGTCGAGCCCGGCGTGGACGGGCTCGTCCACGTCTCGGCGCTCCCGCCGGGCGTCTCCCTCAAGGACCCGCAGGTCGCCGACGGGCAGACCGTGCAGGGCTGGATCAAGGAAGTCGACCCGTCTCACCGGCGCCTCTCGCTCTCGCTCCGCGAGGTCGCGACGGGCGATCCGTGGTCGGACATCAAGGACCGCTACGCCGAGGGCTCGGTCGTGAAGGGCGAGGTCGAGAGCGTCGCGGCGTTCGGCGTGTTCGTGCGCCTCGAGCCGGGCCTCACGGGCCTCATCCCGAACGGCGAGACGGGCGTCCCGCCCGGCACGGTCGTCAAGAACTTCGCCTCGGGCCAGCAGGTCGAGGTCAAGGTCATCGGCCTCGACACCGGGAGGAAGCGCATCTCCCTCTCGGCGTCCGGCGCGAAGGCGGAGGCCGACCGCGGCGAGCTGAAGAAGTTCCGCGAGGACTCGGCCAAGCGCGAGAAGGCGTCGGCCCCGTCCGTGTCGGTCTTCGGCTCCTCGCTCCTCGAGGCGCTCAAGAACCCGAAGAGCAAGCAGAAGAAGTAGACTTTCCTCCGGCGTTCTTTCACATCGTCCTCGAGTCCCCTCGACCTCCGGGGGGTGAAAGAGGGAAGCGGGTGAGATTCCCGCGCGGCCCCCGCCACTGTGACCGGGGACGCGCCCGGCACAATCCCACTGGCGGCGAGAGATCGGCACCGGCCGGTCGCGCCGCCGGGAAGGGGCCGGGCGCGGACGATCCGGGAGCCAGGAGACCTGCCCGAGGAAATCGCACCAGCGTCGCCTTCTCCGGGGCTCGGGAAGTCGCGGCTCGCCCGCCTCCGCGCGCCGGGCCCGCCGCTCCTCTTCGATGGGAGGGCGAGGCCACCGGAACGGAGGTGTTCCCTTGGTCTTTCGTAGTCTCGCCCGGCTCTCCCGCGTCCTGCTCCTGTCCCTCGCACCGGTCCTCGCGGCCCAGCAGCCCGCGCCGGCTCCCGCCCCCGCGCCGATCGCGGCGGGCGTCGTCGTGACGGCCGAGGCCGCGCCGGAAGCCTCGGAGACCCTCGGCGCCGCGGCGACCGTGATCGACGCGGCCGAGATCGCACGCGCGCGGACGACGAACGTCCTCGATCTCCTGCGCACGGTGCCGGGGCTCGACGTCGTCCAGTCGGGGGGCCCGGGCGGCGTCACGTCGCTCTTCCTGCGCGGAACGTCGTCCACTCAGACGCTCGTCCTCGTGGACGGCGTGCCGCTCAACAGCCCGTACTTCGGCGGGACGGACCTTTCGGCCGTCTCGACCGCGAACGTCGAACGGATCGAGGTCGTGCGCGGGCCGTTCTCGGCGCTCTACGGCTCCGAGGCGATCGGCGGCGTCATCCAGATTTTCACGAGGAAGTCGGCGGATGCAGGTCTCGCCGGGAAGGCCTCTTTCGCGATGGGGAACGCCGACGCGAGGGAGGGCCTTGGAGAACTTCGCTTCTTGGAAGGTGATGTTTCCGGGACATTCGCGTTTCGAAGAACTCTTTCTTCCGGGGACCAATTCAATGAATTCTTCTCTGGAACGTCCCTCTCCGGGGCGCTGACGGCACAGATCGGTGAGGGGGCGTCGGCCGGCGTCGTCGTCCGCCGCGAGACGGGGCGGACGGGAGTTCCCACCGACGGCGCGACCCCGACGCCCCAGCGCTCCACAACCGGGGACACGACGACGCTCGAGGTTCCTCTCTCGTTCTCGCTTTCGAAGAATCTCCTCCTGGAGGCCTCGGTCCGCTACGTGCGCGACACGCCGTCCTACGCGGACCCCGATTCGTCCTTCAGCTGGTCCTCGACGGACGCGCGCCGCGCGGGCGGCCGGGCGGCGTTGACCGGCACGTGGGGCGCCCACCGGCTCGCGGCCGGCGTCGACTTCGAGCGCACGCAGGTCTCGAACGAGAGCAACTTCGGCGTCGCGCTCGACGGCGCGACGGCGCGCACGTTCGCCGTCTTCGCGGAGGACCGGATCGCGCTCGACGGGGAGCGTCTCGTCGCGACAGCCGGCGTGCGCTGGGACGACCACAGCGCCTTCGGGAGCGCCGTCTCCCCGCGCGTGACCGCCGCCTGGCGCGTCCTGCCGTCGCTCAAGCTTCGCGCCGCCGCGGGCTCCGCGTTCCGCGCCCCCTCGCTCGGCGAGCTCTACTACCCGTACTCGGGGAATCCGGACCTCCAGCCCGAGAGGTCGACGAGCTGGGAGCTGGGCGCCGAGCAGACGCTCGCCCCCGGCGTCGTCGCGGAGGTCACCGCCTTCTGGAACGACATCCGCGACCTGATCCAGTACGACGCGCAGACCTTCACGAACCAGAACGTCGGCCACGCGCGGACGCGCGGTGTCGAGACGGCCGTGCGGACGGCGGTCGGAGAGCGCGCGTTCCTCCGCGCTTCGTACACGTACCTCGACGCGGAGGACCTCGACGCCCGCGAGCCGCTGCTCCGGCGGCCCCGGCACCGCGCGTCCCTGACCGCGGGCTCCGGGTTCGGAGCCGGCGGCTCGTGGAGCGTGACGGGCATTTTCGTCGGGGCCCGCCCCGACCGGGACGCCGCGGACTTCACGACCCCCGTCGAGAACCCGTCGTACTTCCGCATGGACGCCGCGGCCACGCTGCCGCCCGTCGTCTGGGCGCTCTCCCCGTGGGCGCGGGTCACGAACGTCCTCGGAAAGGGCTACGCGGAGGTCGCCGGCTTCCCGGCGCCGGGCCGCCGGTTCCTCGCGGGCCTCGAGGCGTCGTTCTGAGAACGACTCTCGACGTCGAGCGGGGTGATAAAACGCGGTCCGTGCGACACCTTTCGGCGCGAGCTCTCTCGACCCCCGAGCCTCTCGTGCGCGCGTTCGCCAGGCGCGTGCAGCAGGAAGGGGCTCTCGACCTGACGCAGGGCGACTACAAGAACGCGGACTTCGCGCCGCACCCGGAGGTCGTCCGCGCCGCGCAGCGGATCACGCGCAACACGGTCCACAGCTACGGGCCCGCCGTCGGCCGGATGGACGTCCGGAGCGAGATTGCGGAGTTCTTCAACCGCGACGGCCTGAGGGACTACCCGGCGTCCGACGTGCGGTTCCTGCCCGACGAGATCCTCTTCACTCCAGGAACACGCGCAGGACTCGCGATCGTCCTCGAGGTGCTCGGCGAGGACGGCTCGGGCGTCGTCGTCCCGCGGCCGAGCTGGGAGTACGACTGGTTCGTCGAGCGGGCGGGCAAGCGCGTCGTCGAGCTCCCGACGGACGCGCCCGGCTTCGTGCCGGATCCCGCGGCGCTCGACCGCCTCCTCGCGAAGGGCGGGATCGCCTCGGTCATCCTGAACAACCCGCACAACCCGACGGGCCGCGTCTATCCCCGCGCGCTCGTCGAGGAGATCGTCCGCGTCTGCGTGAAGCGGCGCGTGTTCGTCCTCTACGACTCGGTCTACCAGCGCCTCGACTACGTGGACTCGTTCGTGAACCCCGCGTTCGCGGACCCCGAGTGGCGCGACTGGGTCGTGACGCTCTCGGGCCTCTCGAAGATGGACATGTTCGGCGCCTCGACGGGCGCGCGCGCCTGCTGGCTCGTCCTCTCGGACGAGATCCGGTCGAACGGCGTCCGGGCGCGCGAGATCCTCGCGAACCTCTCGGCGTGGCTCGTCGCGACGCCGTCGACCCTCGCGCAGGACTGGGCGCTCGCGGCGCTCCAGAGCCCGCTCGCGGCTCTCCGGCGCCCGTCGCCGTACATGCGAGAGCGCCGCGACTTCATGATCGAGGCGGCGGACGCGATCGCCTCGCTCGGCGTCACGCGCACGGATTTCGGGGGCACCTTCTACGCCCCCCTCGCGTTCCCCGGCCTCGTCGGGGAGCCGTTCGACCGCCTCCGCAACGGGATCAAGGAGCGCGCCGTCGTGAAGACGTCCGTCGACGCGTTCGAGTTCCTCCTCTCGGGCGGCGTCGGCGGAATCCCGTTCGCCGCGTTCGCGGGCTCCGACGCGGCGCACTACGGGACTTGGCAGCGCCTCTCGTACGGCTCGAAGGACGTGAGCGAGCTCGCGGTCTTCATGGACCGCGTCCGCGCCTGCATGGAGCGGCGCGGCCGGGCCGGGTCGAGCGCGCCCGTCGCCGTGCCCGCCCGCACCGTCGAGGCGTCCGTCTGGGAGAGCGTCTGCACGGAGGCGGGCTACGCGGCGCTCGACGATCTCGACGCCCGAGCGTTCGCCGAGGCGCGGAAGGCCGCGGCCGGGCGCGCGCCGCAGGGGAACGTCCGGCTGACGGGGACGAAGCACCCGGACTCGACGGCCCACCGGGCCGAGCAGCTCGCGCGGGCGCTCCGCGCGGCTCCCGAGGGGACGCCCGACCGCGCCCATACCGCCCTCACGTACCTCGAGTGGAACCCGCTCGTGGACGCGCGCGCGGAGTTCGAGGAGACGATCGCGGACCTCCTCGGGCCCTGCTCCGAGGTCCTCCTCGACTACGAGGGCCGGCAGATCAGCCCGGAGTGGGTGGACGTCCCGGAGAAGGCCGTGCTCGCGCTGCTCCGGCACGGCCTCGTCCCCGGCGAGGACCGCCACCTCCTGTTCCGCGTGCCGAACCCGTGGATCGAGCAGGACGAGGAGAAGGTCTCGAAAATCCTCGGCTCCGTCGCGCGCGCGAACATCCTCTTCCTCCTCGCCTGCGAGCGCCTCGGGATCGAGCCGAAGCGCAACGCGATCCACGAGCTGAGCATCCCGCAGGTGAACGCGCGCGCCGAGATCGGCGCGGTCGTCAAGATCGGGACGCTCTACCTCGAGGCGCTCCGCGGCCTTTTCGACGGCGCGCCCGAGCGGATCGACGCGTTCCTCTCGGCGCGCGTCCCGAAGGCGAAGCGTGCGGCGCTCGTCGCGCGCGTCGCGCGTGTCCGGCTCGTGCCGCTCGTCGAGAACGTGGGAGCCCTCGCGCACCTTCCCGACTTCCTCGACGCGTACTACCAGGCGCTCGAGCGCAACCGCGGCCTCGAGGGCCTCCCGACGCCGGAAAGTCTCCGGACGGGCTTCGACGGATCCGAGTCCGTCGTCCGCATCTTCGTCGCGATGTCCGACACGGCCGAGCAGAGCGGCAAGATCGCGACCGACGTCGCATACACGCTGACGGTCGCCGGGCGGGACGAGGCCGAGCGCCGGCTCGCGGAGCACGCGCGGCGGATCGGCGAGCCGGCTCCCCGCGTCACGTTCCTGATCGGCGCCGGTCGGGCCGGCTTCCGTGGAGGCTTCGACCCCGAGCACGAGGGCGTCGTCGCGCAGTTCGCGCGCGCGGACGGCGTCACGATGCAGGGCATCCGGGCCGACGCGCCGGCCGAGGCGGCGCGTCTGGCCGCCCGGTTCCGGGAGGAGGTCGCGGCGAAGCGGCCCGCCCCGTCCGTCGGCGCCGCCGAGCGCGAGTCGCTCCTCGAGCTCCTCGAGACCGGCGTGAAGGCCCACACGGAGACGCTCCTGAGGATCGCGCCGCTCCTCGCGCCATTCAGCGGGCTCGTCCCGCAGACGCGCGTCCGGATTCGCGCGACCGGGTCCGTGAACTACGGCCGCTCGATCCCCGTCTACCCCGAGGAGTGGGGCGGCGGCAGCACGCTGCCGGACAACCGGGACCTGAGGGACGCGTGGCCCGAGGGCGTGACGCTCCCTCGGGCGATCAACTACAACCTCGGCTGCACGACGCTCGGCCTTCCCGCCGTCACGAGCGACCTTTCCGCGCTCGACAAGCGCGGGGCGGTCCTCCTCGCGCGGCACGTTCCGGGCTACCGGGAGATCCTCGCGCGCGAGCTCCCGTACTTCGTCCGCGATTCCGTCGCGCTCGTCTTCGGGAAGAGGTTCGCCGAGACGGCCGCGCGGCGGTGTCTCAGGGCCGCCGCGGCGGTCTGGGCGGACGTGCGCTCGCGCGAGGAGCTCGTGGAGCCGACGTGCCTCTTCGCGATGCTCTACCTGCGGTTCCTCGCCGACGAGTCCGACAGCTGGGACGAGACGAAGGAGCACGAGAGCCTCACGACGAGGGAGGAGGAGCTCATCCGTGAGACCTCGAGCGGCGCCTTCGCCGCGCTCTGCGCCGAGAAGCCCGGCGGCCGATGGACGGTCCTCCAGACGCTCGTCGACGCCGAGGAGGCGCCGCGCCTCCTTCTCGCGCGCGAGCTCACGATCGAGGAGAAGCGCGAGTTCGTCGACCTGAGGATCGAAGGCTGGCTCCGCACGCTGCCCGACCCCCTCGCCCGCGGCCTCAGGGCAGAGTGGGCGCCGCTCCGGGAGCTCGGCAAGGACGAGCTGGCGCTCCGCGCGATCGAGCAGATGATCGCGCTCGAGCGGCTCCGCGGCAGCCGGGGGGCGTGAGGGAAGGGCTCAGGATTTCGGGGCAACGCCCGGCGGGAACCCCTCGAAGAGCTTGTCGACGGCTTCCTGGATCTTCGCGGTGCGGTCCTGCGCCGTTTCGCCGGGGTCGATGGCGCGCGACGCCACCCCGCGCCAGACGAGCTCCCTGGCCTTCGTGTCGACGAGGTCGATCACGAGCGTACCCACCGGGACGTCGCTGACGCGGGACGTCGAGTACCCGCCTCCGCCCCAGCCCCAGCCCCACCCCCACCCCATGTCGTACGTCGTGATCAGCTTGTCGTTCTTCGTCCGGGTGTGGAGGACGACCCAGAGGTCGGGCTTCCCCTCCGCTCTCTTGATGCCCCTGGTGAAGAGGGTGTTGTCGATCGCGGCCCGGACGCGCTTCATCTGGAACGCGTTGTCGTGGACGTCCTTGAAAGCGTACGTGTGATACGCGTCGAAGTGTGCGGTCGTGTCGTAGTCGACGTTCGTCGTGATGCTCGAGCAGCCGGCCCCGGCGAAGGCCGCGGCCGCGACGAGCGCGAGAAGGGTGTTCTTCCTCACGGTTCGCTCCCTCCGGTCGATGAGACGTGCAAGAGCCTTGCCGGGTTGACGCGCTCCCCGTAGAGGACGGCGCTCACCGGCCCGATCGAACGGCCCAGTCTAGACCGAGCTACACTCGCCCGCGTTCCCGCGTGCGACGCCTGCCGCAAAGCGAGACCGTGATGATCGAACCCGTCTTGCCCAGGATCTTCGTGATGGCGCTCCTCTTCGCGTCCGCGATCTGCGAGGGCAAGGACCACCGGTGCCAGCCGGCCGGGGACGGGCAGGCGAATTCCGTCCTGTGCGAGAACATGGGGTGCGTCGTCCGCAAGCTCAAGCCGAGCAGGGGTTTCTGTGTCACCGGGACGGGCCAGGTGAAGACCCTGGACCTCGAGCCCGGAGAGCAGATGTGCTGCACCCGGACCGACGCGTTCAAGATGTACGTGGGCCCGGACCAGAGGTTCGTCTGCAGCGCGACGGACGCCGTCCTGTTCCACACGGACGCTCCCGAGATCCGGCAGGAAGTGGACGAGTGCATGAAGGGCAAGCAGCACCCCGACGAGTGCGTTCCGGATTTCTGCTGCACGGCCGAAACGTGCACGTGGCGCATCGTGAACCAGCGCGAGGGCGAGGCGATCGTGTGCACGGCCACGGAGGTCAAGGTCGTCCGCCGTGCGGCGCGGAGCGTGCCGCTCGTCTGCACCGACCGCGCCTGCTACGAGGCCTACGTGGACCCGAAGGAAGGGGAGATCGCCTGCCCGCGATTCCGGTCCGCGGCGCCGCAGGATCCGGCCGCGAAGGAACTGGTCCGCTGACGGTTGGCGGTAGACTGATTCTCAGCACGTTGCTGTCCCGCGCCACTCGCCTCGGCCCCTACGAGATCCTGTCCCCTCTCGGCGCGGGCGGGATGGGGGAGGTCTACCGGGCGCGGGACACGAAGCTCGACCGCGACGTCGCCATCAAGGTCCTCCCGCCGGCCGTCGCCGCCGATCCGGACGCGCTCGCGAGGTTCGAACGGGAGGCGAAAGCCGTCGCGGCGCTCTCGCACCCGAACATCCTCTCGATCTTCGACTTCGGGACCTACGACGGGATCTCGTGCGCCGTCATGGAACTTCTCGAGGGCGAGACGCTTCGCGGCCGCCTCGACGCGGGCCCGATCCCGCAGGGAGAGGCGCTGGACCTCGCACTCCAGGGGGCGCGAGGCCTCTCGGCCGCCCATCAGAGGGGTGTCGTGCACCGGGACCTGAAACCCGAGAACCTGTTCCTCACGAGGGACGGCCACCTGAAGATCCTCGATTTCGGCCTCGCGAAGTGGAGCGGATCGGAGGAACGGGGCGACGTGACGGGCGCCGCGACGGCGGCGAGGCACACGGAGCCCGGGACCGTCATGGGCACGGTCGGGTACATGTCGCCCGAGCAGGTGCGCGGCGAAGTCGCGGACGCGCGGTCGGACCTCTTCTCGCTCGGCGCCGTTCTCTTCGAGATGCTCGCGGGGCGGCGTGCCTTCCGGCGCGACACCGCCGCCGAGACCCTCACGGCGATCCTCCGCGAGGATCCGCCGGAGGTTTTCGGCTCGGGCTCCGGGATCCCACCGGCGCTCGCCGCGGTCGTCCGGGGGTGTCTCGAGAAAGATCCCGGGCGGCGGCTTCCCTCCGCGGAGACCCTCGTGCTTCGTCTGCGCGAGGTGATCGAGAGCTCTCGTCCGGGCGGCGCGACGCGCGCGCGGCGGAAGAACGCCATCGACTCCGTCGCCGTGCTTCCGTTCGTCAACGCCGGAAGCGACGCCGGGCAGGACTACCTCAGCGACGGCATCACGGAGAGGATCATCGACACGCTGTCCCAGCTTCCGAAGCTTCGGGTCATGGCGCGCAGCACCGTCTTCCGGTTCAAGGATGGAGACCCGCTCGCCGCGGGGCGCGCGCTCGACGTGCGCGCGGTGCTGACCGGCCGTCTCGTGAGGACCGGCGAGACCGTGCGCGTCCAGGCGGAGCTGGTCGACGTCGCGACCGGGTTCCGGCTCTGGGGCGCGCAGGTCGACCGGACGACGCGGGACCTCCTCGAGGTCGAGGACGTCATCTCGCGCGAGATCTGCGATCACCTGCGCTTCAAGGTGAACGCTCCCGAAAAGAAACGCGTGACCCGCCACCACACGCAGGATCCCGAGGCCTACCAGGCCTACCTGAAGGGCCGCTTCTTCTGGAACAAGTGGACGCCCGACGGGATGCGCGCGGCGATCGGGTTTTACGAACAGGCGATCGAGCGCGATAAGTCCTATGCGCTGGCGTGGTGCGGGGTCGCCGACGCGTGGGGCGTGCTCGGCAACATCAAGGCCGTCCCGCCGGCAGAGGCGTTTCCCCGCGCCAAGAGCGCCGCTCTCCGGGCGCTCGAGCTCGACCCCGGCCTCGCGGAGGCGCACGCCTCCCTCGGCTTCCTGCGCCGCTTCTTCGACTGGGAGTGGTCCTCGGCCGAGCGCGAGTTCCGGGAGGCCGTCCGCCTGAACCCGGGCTACGCGACGGGCCGCCGGTGGTACGGACAGTTCCTCTCCGGGATGGGCCGGCACGAGGAGGCCGTCGCGGAAGTCCGGCACGCCCTCGATCTCGATCCGCTCTCCGTCATCATCCACACGGCGCTCGGCGACGTCCTGTTCTACGCGCGGCGTTACGACGACGCGATTGCGGTCACCCGGAAGGCGCTGGAGCTGGATCCGGACTTCCAGGCGGGACACAGCGATCTCGCGCGTGCCCTCGAGCACAGCGGCCGCGTCGACGAGGCGATCCGCGAATACGAGAGGGCGATCGCGCTCGCCGGGAGCTCGATGGCGGATCCGTCCATCGGACTCGCGAACGCCAGCGCGGCCGCGGGCCGCCGGGAGGAAGCGCTCGCCGTCCTCGAAGAGCTCAAGCGCCGGCGAGACCGGCAGTACGTGTCGCCGTGGGGCCTGGCATCCATCTACGCACGCCTCGGGGAATCCGGGTCCGCGCTCGAGTGGCTCGAGCGCGCGTACGACGAGCACGATTCGACGCTCGTCTGGCTCAAGGTCCACCCGCGCTTCGACGGCCTGCGCGCCGAGCCCCGATTCGTGGCGCTCGTCGGGAAGATGGGCCTCGACGGAGACCGGTGACCGGCGGGAGGCGGAGACCGGTGAAGATCGGTGGAGTGATGGAGCCTGACGAACGGAGCGCCGGGAGCCCGGCGGGGCGCTTGCGGCGGCTGGCCCTGCTCTCCCTCGGACCCGCGGTGTACCTCGAACGCCATGCCGACAGCGGCGGGTTATTCGCGAACCTTCCGACCTCGACGCCCGACGGCTCTCACCGGCGTGACTGCCCCTCTCTTCATCCTGCCTGTCGCCGGATGAAAGGGAAGCAAGGACAGGTTCGATCCCAAGGCCGCAAACGCCTCGACCGGGACGCAGCGGATGCGCCCGACGAGATCGCCATCGGTCACGACGGACGGGTCGTCTTCGAGCGCCTCGATTGCCTGTCGATGCCACCGCCGCGCTCCCCGATCAGGAGAGAGGACATAGAAGACGAACTTGGCCCTTCTCTCTTCGAGGATGAGGCCGGCTCGCTTCAGCTCCCCGAGGTGCGCGGACACGGTCGACGGCGCGAGCTTCAGCACCGCCGTGAGCTGGCAGACGCAGAGCTCCCCGTCGGCGAGCATCGCGAGGATTCTCAGCCGGGCGGGGTGCGCCATGGCCTTGACGAGCCGGGTAAGCGAAACGAGCGGCGCCGTCATCGTTCGGGGAGCGCAGGGGAGCGCCGGGAAGTTGCCATTGACAGGCCCATCCGTCCATTCTACATTTCGCTTGGTGACGAAATGAAAGAACGTGACGGCGGCAGAGGACGCTGACCATGACGGACTTTCTCGAGACGACGGTCGACAAGTTCACGTTTCGGGTGGCGACCGACCGGATGTACACCAAGGGAGGTGTCTGGGTCCTGCCTGTCCCGGGAGACGCCGGGGCCCCCGCCCGCGTCCTCGTCGGCGTCACGGACCTGCTGCAGCAGGAGAGCGGTGATGTCGCCTTCGCGAAGGTCGCCGCGCCCGGAACGCTCCTCGTCGAGGGGCAGGACCTCGCCGAGCTGGAGACGATCAAGGTGAACGTCGCGATCGCCTCGCCGCTCGCCGCCTCCGTCCTCGAGGTCAACGGGGCGCTCGCCTCGACGCCCGAGCTCGTGAACCAGGACCCCTACGGCAAGGGCTGGCTCGCCGTGCTCGCGCCCACCCGCTGGGAGACGGACCGGGTGAAATCCGAGCTCGTGTTCGAACCCGTCGTCAAGGTCGAGGCCTGATCGCCGGTTCTCTCAGTCCTTCCGCAGCTCTCCGAGCAGGCTCGTCGCATCCTCGAGGACCCCGGCCGCCGCCATGTGGCGGGCGATCCGGACCGCGTCGAGGACCTCCTCGGTGGTCGCGCCGGTCGAGAGGGCCATGTGGACCTGCGAGCGAGCGCAGGATCCCTGCCCGAGGCCCAGAGCGGCCCCCACGGCGACCAAATGGCGGACCTTTGCCGGCAACGGGCTCGCCTGGCGCCCGACGCTTTGCGCGGACGTCATCGCCGTGGCCACGAGGAGGTCGGGGGCCAGATTCCTCAGCTTTGCCGGCCACTTCGGCAACGCCTCACCCATCCCCGCCATCATCATGGAAAGAACCTGATCCGCGTCGGGCATTCCCTGTCCATTCATTGATCTCTCCTTCTCGATTTCGTCGTCTCGCCGGGTTCCATGACTCTCCGGATCAGCCCGCGACCTCGTCCGGGCGCGCCGTCGAGAACACCCGGTCCGGCTTGCCGAATGCCTGGCTCAACTTCTGTCGGATCGACTCGAACAGGTCGTAGAAGACGGGAACGTAGATCAGGGTGAGGAACGTCGACACCGTGAGGCCGCCGATCGCGACCACGGCGAGCGGGCTGAGGCGTTCCAGGCCGATCGCCCACTCGAGGGCGATCGGCAGCATTCCCACCGCGGTCGCCGCGGCCGTCATCAGGATCGGCCGCGTCCTCACGCGCACGGAGTCCGTCAGGGCCTCGTGAAGCCTCGCGCCGCGCCCGCGCGCCTCCTCGATGAAGTCGATGAGGAGAATGCTGTTCTTCACGACGATCCCCGCGAGCAGGATCATTCCCATGAAGGACGGCATGCACTGGTGCTTGCCCGTCAGGAGGAGCGCCCAGACGGCTCCGATGACGCCGAGAGGGATCGCCACCATGATCGTCAGCGGGTGAAGGAACGAGCGGAAGGCCGGGACGAGCGAGAAGTACAGGAGGATCAGGCCGAGAACGAGCGCCTTCATCAGCGACGAGAACGCCTCGTCCATCGTCTTGCGCTCCCCTTCTTCGGTGAGCGTGTAGCCCGGTGGGAGCTTCAGGCCTTCGAGCGCCCTGGCGACGCCGTCATTGATGTGGGTGACCGCGGTCGTCGAGCGGTAGCCGAGGACGTCCACCGTCTCCTGGAGGTTCTGCCGCGTGTGAAGCGTCGGGACGAAGGCCCGCTCGAGCCGGCCGAGAGACGAGAGGGGGACGCTGCCCCTCGGCGTGAGGACCGGGAGCGTCGCGAGATCCTTCGGAGAAGCGCGGCGGCCGGCCGCCGCCTGGACCCAGACGGCGAACGAGTCCTGCTGCGGGACCCTAAAGAGCGTCGCAGGCGCTCCCTTGACCTGCGCGCTCACCTGGGCCGCCACCGCGGCCGCGTCGAGACCGTAAAAGGAGAGCTGCTCGGCGTCGGGAAGGAAGCGGACCTCCACGCGGTCGAGCGTCCAGGTCGGCACGACGGCCGTCAGGCCGCCCACGGTCCGGAGCCGGCGCGCCACCTCCTGTGAGAGGAGGCGAGAGCGTTTTCGGATCGGGGCCGGAAATCATCAGGTCCACGGTCGAACGGATCGTGGAGAGAGGCGTGGCGCCGTAGTCGAACGCGGCCGGGAAGCGGATCCCCGGGATCGTCCGGAGCTTGGCGAGAACAGAGCCGCTCGACGACCCAGAGCGACTCCTTGCGGTGGAAGCGGTCGACGAGGTGAACGGTCACGAAGGCCTGCTGCGGGTTTCGGCCCGAGCCGAACGTGAGGACGCCGGGTTCGGAGCCGAGCGTCGCCGACGTCCGCACGATGCCGGGTTCGGCGCGAATCGCCTTCTCCGCCTGCGTCAGCAGCGTCTCGGCCTCGGCCAGGGACGCGTTCGGATACGCCTCGAAGGTGACGCGGAAGATCCCCGTGTCCATCGGGGGCATCAGGTCGCGGCCGACGAGCGGGATGACGAGCCGGCCCGAGATCACGAGGAGCAGGACGGCGGGAAGGATGAAGAGCGCCTTCCTGCGCAGCGCGACCTCGACCACCTTGACGAAGAACTCCTGGATCCGGTGGAGGATCGTGCCGTTCACGACGTGGTCGAGCTTCTTCTCCCAGCCCCACTTCTCCGTGCGGCCTCCGAGCCGGAGGATGAACGGCGCCAGGATCGGCAGGATCGTCACCGAGACGAGGTACGACGCGAGGAGCGCGATCGAGAGCGTCAGGCTGAGCGGGCGGAGGACGGTCTGGACGAAGCCCCCGATGTAGATGATCGGCAGGAGGACGACGACGGTGGCGTAGGTCCCCGAGAGGATCGCCAGCATCACTTCCTCGGTGCCGCCGATCGTGGCCGTCGAGAGGTCCTTGCCGAGCTTGTGGTAGTGCCGCTCGATGTTCTCCAGGACGACGATCGCGTCGTCGAGGAGCATTCCCACTCCGAGGATGACGCCCGTGAGCGTCACCATGTCGAACTGGAAGCCGAAGAGCCACATGAAGGCGAACGTGATGAGGTACGTGAACGGGATCGAGATGCCGGCCAGGATCATCCCGCGCGTGTCCGCGAGGAAGAGGAAGATGACGAGGACCGTCAGCAGGATCGCGTCGCGCAAGGCGTCCACCATGTTGGAGACGCTCTTGCCGATCAGCTCGCCCTGCGTGTCGGCGATTTCGAACGAGATCCCCGGAAACTGCCGTTCGAGCTCGGGCAGCTTCGCCGTGACGGCCTGGATCGTCGGAAGCGCGAAGCCCGAGAGGGCGCGCTGGATCGAGACGCCGATCGCCGGCTTCCCGTTGCCGTGGTACGCCGACATCCGTTCCTGGACGCCGCGGTGGACCGTCGCGACGTCGCGCAGGTAGACGGGCGGGCCCGGCGCCCCGCCGATCACGATGCCGCCGGCCTCCTCGGGCCGCAGGAGCTGACTCTGGCTCTTGAGGAGGACGTGGGTCGTGTCGGTGACGAGGAGCCCTTCCGGCGTGTTCCGGTTCCAGGCCGAGAGCGCCGCGACGACCTGTCCCGGGCTCAGGCGGTGGGCCTGGAGCTTGTCGGGGTCGAGGACGACCGAGACGACGGGCTGATACCCGCCGAAGACCTCCACGTTCGCGACGTCCGGCAGGCGCAGGAGCGCCTCCTTGATCGGGTTCTGCGCGAGCTGGCGGACCATCGACAGGTCGAGGCCCGAGCCCTCCTTCGGCGAGAGCGAGAGCACGAGGACCGCCGGCGTCGCCGACGACACCTTGTAGACCTGGAAGGGGCGGATGTCGGGCGGGAGGAGCGGCCGGATCTTGTTCAGGGCGTTCGAGACGTCCGTCGCGGCCGAGTCCAGCCCCTTCTGGTACTCGAACTCCGCCGTGACGACCGAGACCTCGTCGTTGGACGTGGAGGTCACGCGCCGGACGAGCTCGATCGTCTTGACCTCCTTCTCGATGACGCGGCTCACGTCTCCGCTCACGTCGTCGGCCGAGGCGCCTGGCCACACCGTCACGACCGAGATCTGCGGCCGCTCGCTGTCGGGGAAGAGGTTGATGGGAAGCTTGAAGAACCCCACGCCGCCGACAACCGCGAGCAGCAGGACGACGGAGAGGAGGAGATGGGGCTTCCGGATGTAACCCTGGACGAGACTCACCCGTCACCTCTGCCGCGGCGCGACGGGAGTGCCGGCCGTCAGCGCCATCAGCTCGCTCGGGAGCCCGGTCACGACGAGGTCTCCGGCCGCGAGATCGCCCTTCACCGCGCTCTGGCGGCCGTCACCGCCCGCCACGACGACGCGGATCGGCTGGGCCTTCCCGTCCTTCACGCGCACGACGAGCGTTTCGGCGGTGCCTTCGAGGAGGGCCGAGGACGGGACGACGAGCCCTTCCGGAGACGACGTGGCCGCGTACGTCGCCGCGACCGTCGCTCCCGGCGCGAGCGAGAACGGCGCGGAGGGAAGGTCCGACTCGACGGTCCCAAGGTGCGAGGCGTCAAGGGCGGGGAAAATCCTCGAGATCCGGGCCTCGCGCGTGTCGCTCCCGTTCGCGAGAACGACCCGGTCTCCAGAAGAAAGGAGCGCGAGGCTCTCCTGCGAGAGCTTCGAGACGACCCTCACGGGTCCCGCGATCTGGACGGTGTAGACCGGCCTTCCCGGTGCGACGAGATCGCCGGGCTCGGCGAGCCGTGCGCTCACGACGCCGGAGAAGGGGGCCGGCACGTCCGCGAACGACCGGAGCGTCCGGGCGCTCGCGAGAGCCCTCTCCGCGGCGACCTCTGCCGACTTCGCCGCCTCCATCTGCGTCTCGCTCGCCTCGAACGCCTGCTTCGAAAGCGCGTCGTTCGCGACGAGCACCGTGTCCCGCGAGACGACCGCCTGCTGGCGGACCCGCTCCTGCCGCGCGGCCGCGACCCGTGCCTCAGCCGACGCGACGGCGTCGTCCAGGACCCGCGAATCGACGCGCGCCATCACCTCGCCCTTCCGGACCGTGTCCCCTTCGCGGAACCGGACCTCGAGGAGCGCCCCGGCGACCTGCGCCGAGACCGTCGCCGCCGTGCCGGACTGGATCAGAGCGACCGTCTTCAGAGAGGCCGCGACGGTCCCGGTCTTCACGGGGACGACGTCCACCGGAACGGCGGAGACCTGCGGGGGCGAAAGACGGGAGAGGCTCTGCTTCCTCTGCCGGATGGCCAGGACCCCGGCCAGGACGACTACCACGACCAGGGCCAGGCCCAGGATCCTCTTCATCGCGTTTCTCCTCTTTCGTCTGCTCTCGTCGCCGTCACGAGCTCCAGGTCGTCCGCGGCGCCCTGAAGGGCGTAGAGCCCGCGCCAGTAAGCCGTCTCTCCGAGAAGCTCCTGCGACCGGGCCGCCAGGTAGTCCTCCACGCGGCCTGTCCCCTGGTCGAGCCTCAGGCGCTCGACGCGGGCCACTTCGCGCCCAAGCTCGCGCTGCGCCGTGCCGGCCGCGAGCTGGGCCCGCGCCGCTTGCATGCGGCCGCGGGCCGAGACGACCTGCGCGGCGACCTCGAGCTCCTTCCCTCTCTCGCGCTCGCGGGCCGCCGCGAGACTGGCCTCGGCCTCGTGAACGGCCCGGACGCGGCCGAGCCCGTCGAAGAGCGGCAGGCGCACCGTCACGGCCAGCTCGTGGGTCTCGAGCGAGCCGCTCACGGAAGGCGCGCGATTCCAGAGGACGTTGCCCTCGAGCGCGACTCTCGGGCCGAAGGACGCGCCCGCGAGCCGCTTCCGGCTCTCGGAGATGTGCGTCGCGTCGCGCACGGCCGCGAGGTCGGCACGCATCGCGATGGCGTTCGCGAAGTCGTCCTTCGGCTCGCACGCTCCCGCCGGCTCCTCGGCGACGTCCGCGAGGTCCCATCCCCCGGCGGGCGGGTTCTCTCCATCAGGGCGGCGAGATACGCCTGCGTCGTCCGCTCCTGCGTCTCGAGCTCGGCCACCTGCGCCTCGGCCCCTCGCAGAGCGTACGTCACCTTCGCCGCGTCGACCGGCGCCGCCGACCCGAGTCTCACCTTCAGCCGCGCGTCCGCTTCGTCCTTCGTCAGGGCGGCCGCGTACTGCCGCGCGGCGGCGAGGGCGTGCCGCGCGAGGAGGGCGCTGCGATACGCCGCCCGGACGTTCGTGCGCACCTCGTCGCGCGTGAAGGAGGCCGTCTTCTCCGCGGCGCTCCGCGCCAGCGACGCGCTGCGGTCTCCTTCGTGCAGCGCGCCGCCGGCCAGAAGCGGCAGCTGGAACGCGAAGCCGTAGTGCGTCTGGTTCTGGTCCCAGGGAAGCTGATACAGCCCGAGCGCCGGGACCTGGAACTGCTCGATGGAGATCGGCCGGACGAGGCGCGGCGACTCGTAGTTGTTGTACGACCCGACGGCGTCGATCTGCCCCCAGTGCCGCGAGTGAGCCTGCTCCTCGCGATGCTCCGCCGCCACCGCCTCCAGCCGCGAGGCGGTCAGGCGGGGGTTCGCGCATTCGGCGCGGGCCTCGGCATCCTTCATCGTGAGGGGCTCGGCGGCCAGCGCCGCCGTCGCCGGGCCGGACAGGATCAGACAGACGGAAAGAGCGACTCTCATCGGGATTTCTCCTCGCGCGCCGGGCCGGCGCCCAGGACGGCGCCGAGCATGCGAAGGAGGGCCTTTGCCGCCGCCGCCTCGATTTCGTACTCGACGCGAGACCCCTCTCGCCGCGGGAGAACGAGTCCGGCGGTCCGGAGCGCGCCGAGATGGTGGGAGACGGCCGGCTGCTCGACGTTCAGGTCCGCGGCCAGGTCGCAGACGCACCGTCCGCGGTGACGCGCGATCTGCGCGAGGATCCGGAGACGGAGGGGGTGGGCCGCGAGCCGCAGCGCCCTCGCCAGCGCGTCGTTCGTGATCATCTCTGGATCTATCGACATACCTCGATACCTCGGTGCGCAAAAAGGCGGCCGGGGCCGCCGTCACGCCGGAAAGGTATCGCCGCGCCTTTCGGTGCGCCTTGACGGGCGACAAGAAAAAGGAGAAATCAGTCGCCGTTCGCGACGCGGCGCAGGGCGCCGATTGAAGGAATCCGGAAGCGCCGCGGACCCAGCCTCTCGAGCAGGCCCTCCCGGCGCAGCTTCGCGAGCGCCCGCGAGAGGTTCTCGGGCGTCACGTGCAGGGTCCGCGCCAGCTCCTGCTGGCTGAACGGGAGCGCGACACTGGCTTCGCCACGATCGCCGGTCCCGGGCGGGACGAGGCTGAGGAGTCCGTGCGCGGCACGCGTGTGAGCGCCTGGCTGCCCGAGCATGCCGAGCTGGTCGAGACAGCCGCGGAGTCGGGAGGCGAGATGCTCGAGCAGCCGAAGTCCGATCTCCGGCTCATGTCGCAGAAACGCCTGGAAGGCCGCCCTCTCGAGGACGAGCGAAACCGACGCCTCCATTGCCGCGACGGAGACCGGGAACGGGCCGCCGTCGAGGAGCGGCAGGAACCCGAAGGACGCGCCTTCCTGGAGGACGAAGACTGTGATCTCGCGTCCGCCCGGGAGCGTCCGGTAGGCGCGAAGGCGACCCCTTGCGAGGACGAAGAACTGGCCGCCCGGATCGCCCTCCGAGAAGACGAGAGCGCCCGCCGAAAAGCGCCGCTCGAGGAACAGGGCGGCGATCTTCGACGCCTGCTCTCCCAGGCCACCGAAAGGCGTCTCCGCGAGAAGCCTTGCGCGGGCCCCGGCGTCGAACCGCACGTTTGTCCGAAGGCTTCTGCGCATGGCCCTATCCCTTCACGAAGTAGACGATCGAGATCGCGACGCCGAAGGCGACCACGATCCACCGGAGCGTCGACGGCCTGACCTTGCCGGCCAGCTTGCCGCCAATCACGCCCCCGAGCAGGGCGCCGACGGCCATCACGACGGCCATCGACCACACGACCTCGCCCGAGAAGAGAAAGAAGAGGGCGGCCGCCACGTTGACGGCGAACGCCACGGCCTGCTTCAGCGCGTTCAGGCGGGTCATCGACTCGTGCAGGGTCAGGCCGAGCGCCGAGAGGACGATCACGCTCAGCCCGGCACCGAAGTAGCCGCCGTAGACCGAGGCCACCCCGACCGGGAGCCACGTCCACCTCTCGATCGTGCTGCCGGACGCGTCGGCGCCCGCCCGCCGCGTCAGCCAGGCGCGCACGGGACCCTGGATGGCGAGGAGGCCGGACGCGAGGAGGATCAGGTACGGGACCAGGATGCGGAACAGCTTCTCCTCCGTGTGCAGCAGGAGAATCCCGCCGAGGACGCCGCCGACGGCCCCCGCGGGGACGATGAGCCAGAGTCGCTTGTTCTGCCCGCGGAGGTCGCCGCGCTGCGCCAGCGTCCCCCCGAGGTATCCGGGGCAGAGCGCCACCGTGTTGGTCACGTTCGACGCCAGGGCCGGGACGCCGAGGGCCACCAGCACCGGGAACGTGATGAGGGTGCCGCCGCCGGCGAGGGCGTTGACCGCCCCCGCCGCCACCGCAGCGAGGCCGGCCAGAAGGAAGTGGGTGAGGGTGAACATCGTCGCGTCCCTGCCAACTCAGACGGCCGGGCCCTGCTGCGCGTGTCTGAGTGTCGCCACTCCCACCCCCAGCACGACCAGGGCAATCACGCCGTCCAGGACTCCCCTGGACTCGGGAAGGATCACGCCCGGCTGGAGCACGTCATGGGCGCGCCGGTCGTACTGCGTCCTCGTCTGCTCGGGCGGGATCCCCAGAGCCCCTGCGGAGCGGACGGAGTCCTCACGCGACACCGCTTGCGTGAAAAGCACGGGCGCGGCCTTGCCAAAGGAGACGAAGTCCGCCTCGCCGAAGCTCCTGGCCACCTGCCACGCGGACTTCGGGTTGCTGATCATCAGCAGGAATCGCTGCAGATCGCGACGCGTCGATTCCCAGCGCCGCCGGAACAGGGCTTTCTCCCCGTCCCGCTTCCCCAGGGAATGCCACAGCCGGAATCCGCCGAACTCGTCCGGGTGCGACCACATGACCGCGTGGCCGTCCAGGTTGGAGCGGGTGATCGCGCGGGCGCGCCGGGCGTAGTCGTAGGGCGGGTCCCAGAGCCCGGCACCTTGCTTCTCGTACAGCCGGAGCGAGAGCCGTGTCGCGGCGTAGGTGGCCCAGCCCTCCTCCTCGGGTCCCATGACCCACGGCAGGTACGGCACGGCGCCGTACAGGTGCGAGTATTCGTGCAGGATCGCGTTGACGGGATCCAGGTCGCGGGCGGAGAACTCCGGCGCGTTCAGGAACGTCCCGTCCCGCAGGAGCTGAACGGCCCGCTCGGACGGAAGATTTCCCTCGATGCGATCCGGGAACTCCGCGTGAAAGCCGCCCGGGCCGATCCCCCCGATCGTGAGGTGCGTGACCTCGGGCGACACCCCGAAAAACTCCTGGCTGACGCCGTTGGCCGCCTCCAGGACCCGCGCCAGGCGCACCGCAACCTCGCGCACGCTCGGATCGTCGTAGGACACCGTCAGCCGGCCGACCGTTTCCGTGTGCGCCGGGGCCATGGAGTTCTCCGCCATCCGCTCCCTGAGCTCCGGGGACACGAGACGGGGCAGGAGGAGGCTGCACGACAGGCCCAGCGACACGACGCCGCCGAGCGCGATCCGGCGCGGCCACGGCCTCGTGCTCCGGATCGCCGCCGCGCCGGCGAGGAGGGCGAGGGCCGGCAGGAGGGCCGTGAAAACCTGTTCCGAGCGGGCCGCGACGACGAGGAAACAGGCGACGCCTCCGACGAGGGCCGCGGTCACGACGGCTCGCAAGGGAGACCGCCGATAGACGGGCCGCAGCGCCCACGCGGTCGCCCCGAGCAGGATTCCCGGAGTCGAGAGGAACATCGCGAATCGAAACGAGGCGATCCTCGGGTCGACGACCAGATCCTGGGTCAGCGCCAGGGCGCCCGCCAGGATCAGGGCCAGACCCAGTCGCGCCCAGCGGTTCCGCACCGACACGCGGTCCATGAACATGTTCATCGCCGCGAAGGCCAGCACGAACTGGATCCAGCGCAGCGCGGTCGCCAAATTGAACATCGGCGTCAGCAGCCAGCGCTGCACGAACAGGAACAGCGACAGGCCCGCCAGCAACGGGAACGCGAGAATCCAGAGGGCGTCCCGCGCCGCGTCTCCGAGCGCACTTGCCGTCGGTCGGCCCTGGGGCCGGGACGTCCAGAGCGCCAGGACGAAGACGGCGGGCACGGCCAGGTCCAGCCAGCCCGGTTGAACGAGAAAGCCGCCGCCCGTCAGGCTGCGGGGCACCAGCCGGTAATAGGGATCGCCGTTCAAGAACGACACGGACGCACAGCGGGCCACGACCGCCAGGAGCAGGAGACCCCAGGTCCGAGGGCTCAAGAGAGCACTCCTTTCGACGAGTCGGGACTCCGGGACTGTATCGTGTGCGGCCCGACCTCCGCAGAAGGAAAGAGCCGCCTCGGCGAGGCGGCCCTGAACATCTTTGAATCAGTGGCGGAGCATCCTGCTCGATTATCGAACTGCGGTTCTGGAGGCCTTTCGTCCGGGTTGAACCTGGCGGAACCGTACGCTTACACTCGCGAAGAGGACGAGATGATGCCTTCGTGTTCAGCCCGGAGATGACCGCTCTCTTGTCCTTGGCGCCCGGGCGCCTCAGGTAGGCGTTGGTGACGCGATGCGTCCCCGGTTCTGAGCGGCAGCGGATCAGAGACGAGACGGCCGCGCCGCCGCTCGTCACCGTCATCATCGCCACTTACAACTGGAGCTCGGTCCTGCCGTTCTCGGTGGCGAGCGCGCTCGGTCAGACGTTCCGGAACCTCGAAGTCCTCGTCGTTGGAGACGGATGCACGGACGACTCGGAGGCCGTCGTGGCGGCGATCGACGATCCGCGTCTTCGCTGGATCAACCTCCCCGAAAACACCGGCCATCAGTCAGGCCCGAATAACGAAGGCCTTCGCCAGTCGCGAGGAGAGCTGATCGCGTATCTCGGTCACGACGACCTCTGGCTCCCGCACCACCTCGCGCTCCTCGTCGCGGCTCTCTCCAAAGGGGCCGATCTCGCCCATGGCATCACCGCCCTCGTCCACCCGGACGGACGTCTCCAAGCGTACCCGTTTCGATTCTCGTTCCGACCGGGACGGGCCATCCCGCCCAGCTCCATGGTCCACCGGCGGGCGGTCACGGACGCGGTCGGGAACTGGAAACCCTTCACGGAGCTCACCGAGGATCCCGAGGTCGACCTGTGGCGGCGCGCATATCACGCGGGGTATCGTGTCGGGTTCGTACCGAGACTGACCGTCGTCAAGTTCCCTGCGTCCTGGCGACGTGACGCCTATCGGAACCGGGCGTGTCACGAGCAGGCCGCCTGGCTCCGCCGGATCCAGGAGGAGCCGGACCTCGAGGCCGCAGAGCTTGGCCGGTTCCTCAAGGCGGCCGGGCAACGCCCGGCGCTGCGGAACTGGCCATATCTCGAACTGCTGCGGCAGGTGATTGCGAGGCCCGTCGGCCACGTCCGTTACTGGCTCGCGCATCCCTCTCTCCACTTGTCGGGCCTCGAGAAAGGGAAGACGATCGTCGCAAATCAGGAGTTCAAGGGGCTGAAACCCCCGAGGACGCGATGACGCATCACGGCGTCATACAACGCGCCGGGGATGAAGGAGCGAATCCGTGTTGAAAGGCGCACAGAAGGACGGGCAGCAGGTAACGAAGGGATGGGCGAAACTCGTGGATCTCATCGACGGGGTTCACGTCCACGAGGTGCTCCACGTGCCTCGGGACCACGGCGTGGTCACCGAGGTTTTCCGCCCTGAATGGGACCCGACGGGTCTGCCGGTGGTTCACGTATACCAGTCCCGACTCTTTCCCGGCGCGATCGGCGCCTGGAGCTGTCACGCGAAGAACGTCGACAGGCTCTTCATCAACCAGGGGCTCGTCAAGATCGTCCTGTACGACGGCCGGGAGGAGAGTTCCACCCGCGGGCGCCTTAATGAATTTCACGTGGGCGATGCACGGCCGACACTGCTCGTGGTCCCGACCGGCATCTGGCACGGCATCCAGAACCTCGGTGCCTCCGACGCCCTCATGCTCAACCTTCCCAGCAACGCATACAACTACGAGGATCCCGATCACTATCGGTTGCCGTTCAACACCCCCGAGATCCCGTACATCTGGTCGCGAAGGGAGAGCGAGCGCCTCAGAGGGAAGTAGCGCTAGAACCAAAGTAGTGGTGGAGCTGAACGGGATCGAACCGTCGACCTCCTGAATGCCATTCAGGCGCTCTCCCAACTGAGCTACAGCCCCACCTCGGGTCGGAGAGACCGCGAAAGGTAACACCGCCTCCGCGTCCGGTCAAACGCGGGGCTTCGTGGCGGCGGGGACTTCAGGCCGCGGCGTCGTGCGTCGAGAGACGCTCCGCGGCCTCGAGGACGCGCGCGCGCGCCCGCTCGATGAGCGGCATCGGCGTGCGCCGGAGGTTCCGCGCGAGGCCCGTGACCTTCAGCGCGAGGATCGTCCACTTGTTCGGGTCCCAGTGGTACCACCTCAGGCCGTTGCGGAAGTCGGACGGGAACACGTGGTGGAAGTTGTGGAAGCCCTCGCCGTGCGTGAAGAACGCGAGGAACCAGTTGTCGCGGGCCGACACCTCGGTGGAATAGGGCCGCTTGCCCCAGACGTGGGCCGCGGAGTTGATGAGGAACGTCGTGTGGTGGACGAGGACGATCCGGAGGAACCCGCCCCACAGGAGGCCGCCGAACGGCCGGCCGAAGAACGCGCCGACGAGCGTCGGCAGGCCGAGCCCGACGCCGATCCCGAGGAATCGCGACCAGCGGTGCTGCCACATGACGCGCGGGTTCTTCAGGAGGTCCGGCACGTTGTCGAAGTTCGCGCCGGGCAGCTCCTTGTAGAAAACCCAGAAGACGTGCGCCCAGAGGAAGCCGCGCGTGACCGAGTACGGGTCGCGGTCCGTGTCCGTGTAGCGGTGGTGGTCGCGGTGGTCGCGCGCCCAGCGCAGCGCGGAGTTCTGGAGCGCGAGCGCGCCGAAGAAGAGCAGGACGCTCTCGGCGGCCGGATGGCACTCGTACGTCCGGTGCGCGAAGCAGCGGTGGTAGCCCGAGCCGATGCCGATCCCGATCGCCATGAAGAGCGCGAGCGCGAGCACGGGCTCCCACCAGACGATCCCCTGCGTCGCGGCGTACCAGGCGGTGCCGCCGAGGCCGACGATCGGCGTGATGGCGAGGAAGAGGATGTTCACCCAGTCGCGAGGGGGGGTCTTCATGACGCGCCCAGTTTACGCGCGTTTCTGCGAACGTGTCGCAACGGGCGGGGAAGGCACCCCTCTGTCGGATCATGGGGCGTGGACCGCGTCCCCGCTCCGTCGCTGGCCGGCCGCGTCGCCGCCGCCGGTGGGACCGTCCCGTTCGAGACGTGGATGCAGCTCGCGCTGCACGACGCCGGGACGGGTTACTACGCCCGGAACATCCGGGACGTGGGCAGCCGCGGCGATTTCGCGACGGCCTCGACGCTCCACCCGGCGCTGGGCGGGGCCATCGCTGCGTGGGCCGCGGCGAAGCGGCGCGGCCTCGGCGGGGGTTTCGCGCGGTGGCACCTCGTCGAGGCAGGGCCGGGCAGCGGCGCGCTCGCCGAGGCGGTGCTCGCCTCTCTGCCCGTCGTCGCGCGCCGGACGGTCCGACTGCACCTCGTCGAAACGTCGCCGGCCCTGCGCGAGAAGCAGCGCGCGCGGCTCGGCGATCGCGCGGTCTGGCACGGGACGTTGGAGGACGCGCTCCGGGCCTGCGGCGGGCGCGCGGTCGTCTATGCGTCGGAGCTGCTGGACGCGTTTCCCGTGCAGATCCTGAGGCGTTCCGGCGCCGCGTGGCAGGCGCTCTGGATCTCTTTGAAGGGGGAAGAAGGGGAACCGGGGATTTCTTCGAATGGGGGTCTGTGGCGGGAGGAATGGCGGAGCGCGTCGAGCGAGCTCCTTGCACCGCCCGGCGCCTTCAGCGCCCTGACGCATCCGTGGCCCGAAGGGCAACGCGTCGAAATCGCACCGGCCGTGCGCTCCCTCTTCCTTTCAAAGAAATCTTTCTCTTCTCTTCTCTCCGGTTCTCTTCTTCTTCTCGACTACGGAGACACGATCGACAGCCTCTACCACCGCCGACCGCACGGGACCGTCCGCGGCTACGCGCATCACGCGCGGCTGGAGGGCGAGGACCTGTACCGCTGGGGCGGGAAGGCCGACGTCACGGCGGACGTGAACTTCACCGACGTGGCCTCGTGGGCGGCCGAGGCGGGGTTTGCCGTTTCGCCGCTCGAGACCCAGGGCGCGTTCCTCGCCCGGCACGTCCGTGACGCCGTTGCGCGCGCGGCGCGCGAACCGGCGCTCGCCTTCCTCCTCGACCCGCGCGGCGCGGGATCGGCGTTCAAGGCCCTGGAGCTGCGAAAGGGCTAGGAGGGGTGCTTCACGGGTCAGTTGCCGGCCGGCGCAGATTCCGTGAGGCCGGACGCTGGAGCGGTCCTCTTCTCGCGCGGGGGCAGGTTCGGGACCGGCCCGCCGATCGGCGTCGGCCTCGACACGTAGGTCCACGCGTTCGCGAGCTCGGCCTTCGCCCAGCGCACGAGGCCGTGCCCGAACATGACCCAGCTGGCGCCCCGGAGCGAGAAGCCCACGAGGCCGGGGCGAAGGCCCGCGTTGTGGTTCCCGTAGATGCCGAGCGCCCTCTTCCTCTTCGCGATCGCGACGAGGCGCCGGTTGTAGAAACGCATCGGGTAGAACGCGATCTCGGCGCCGTCCTGGTAGTACGGCGGCAGGCCGAGGCGCTCCGACGACCACTTGTACGTCGGGATGACGGCCGCGAGGTAGTAGAGCGAGGTGTCCATCAGGAAGGCGGTCGTCATCGTGTCGTAGTCGCCCAGGACGTGGTACTTGTCGCGGAAGATGGCCTCGTAGAAATACGTGAAGTAACGCGCGTACCGTCTGTTGTGGAGCGCGTACTCCTCTGCCATCTCGGGCGCGGGCGTCCCGTTCAGGGACTTCTCGATGAGGCGAATGCGCGAATAGACGGAGAAGGACATCTGGTCGAGGCCCGGCGAGTAGAACGGATCGAGGAATCCGCCCGCGTCGCCCACGCACGTCCAGCCGGGTCCGATGAAGGAGTCCACGACGTAGGGAAGGTGGCCGTACATGCGGCAGTCGCCCTCGACGGGCGTCGCATGGGTGAGGAGCTCTTTCGTGAGGGGGTTCGCGTCGAGGAAGCGCGTGAGCTTCTCGAGCGGAGTCGTCCCCTCGGGCTGCACGAGGCGCGTGTCCCACACGAGGCCGACGCTCGTCTCGCCGCCCTTGAGCGGGATGAACCAGATCCAGTAGCCCCATCCCATGAAGTGGTTCGTGGCGAGGCGGCGCGGCGCGAGAACCGCCCGATGGAACGGGTCGGAGGAATGGATGCCCACGACCTCGGGGCCGTCCATGTCCTTCACGCCGCGGTAGCGCACCCAGATCGCCGACGTCGGGTGCGATTCGATCGGCGTGAGCCCGCCCCGCTTCCGCGCGAGCATCGCCTGGCGCCCCGTCGCGTCCACGACCCACCGGCATCGAACCGTCACGCGCGTGCCGTCGGCTCTCTCGACGACGAGGGTGTTCCCGGCCTCGCCGTTCAGCGCGACGTCCACGACCTTCGCGGGCCGCCAGATCTCGGCTCCCTCCTGCGCCGCGAGGCCGATCACGTGCTCGTCCAGCGTCGAGCGGTCGACCTGGAAGGAGGGCGTTCGGGCGAGCTGCGTGGGTCCGGTCTCGGACGCTTCCCTCAGGCACGAGACCTTCTCGTTGTTGAACCAGTAGCGGAACGCCTGCTTGGGAAGCTGCTCGCGCGAGAGGTAGTCCCAGAGCTTCAGCTCGCGCGTCAGGAAATAGGACGAGATCTCGACGGTCGACTCGCCGACCTTCCAGTCGAAGGCGGCGCTCTTCTCGACGACGAGAACTTTCGCGTCCGGCATGCGCCGGCGGAGGAGGACCGCGGTCGAGGCGCCCGAGATCGCGCCGCCGACGACGACGACGTCGAACGCGAGATGCTCCGGAGACGGTGTCTCGTCCACGGTCCGGAAGTTAGCGGATTCCCGCGGCCTCGTCCACGACGAGCGTCCGGTCGACGGATGCGACGCCCCCGAGGTCCTGGACGAAGCCCGACGGCCATTGGAGGCTGAGCCTCTCGACGCGCGTGGCGCGGCCGAGGCCGAGATGCACGATCGGGCTTCCCGTGGACAGGTAGCCGCTCGCGTAGCCGCTCTCGCGGACGAGGACGCGGCCGTCGGCGAGCGTGGCGGTGACGCGGACGCCGAGGCCGTCGGCGTTGTCCTTCCCGCGCGTCCCTTTGAGTCGAAGACGGAGGAAGTGTTCCGCATCGGCCTCCCTGCGGCTCCCGAGGAAGAGGGCCTCGGGCGCCTCGACGGAGCGCACGTACACGTCGAGCGCCCCGTCGCCGTTCGCGTCGAAAGCGACCGCGGCGCGGCCGTTCGTCTGGAGGTCGAGCCCGTCCAGGAAGCCGCGCTCCTCGAAGAGGGTCGCAGCCCCGGGCCCGCGGTTGACGAAGTACGCATCGCGCTCGATGCCCTGCACCCCGGCGCCGCGTCGCTCGAACGTCCTCGTCTTCGCGATGTAGTCGTCCCAGTACGCGAGCGTTTCCCACCAGAACTCCAGCTCGCGGTCGTGGGTCCGCCCGTCCCCCCACATCCCGTTCGTCGCGTAGACGTCCAGGCGCCCGTCGTCGTCGAGATCCGCCGCGATCGCGCTCCAGTTCCAGCCCGCGCGGCCGGCGCCCGAGCGCGCCGTCGCGTCCTCGAAGCGGCCCTGCCGCGTCTGGAGAAGAAGAGAGTTGCCGCGGCACATCTTCTCCATCCATGCGATCGCGACGGGGCGGAAGATGCGGCCGGGAAGCGGCACCGGCAGCCCCGGATACTCGTGCAGGAAGCCCCACTGCGTGTACGTGCCGGTCGTGTAGAGGTCCACCCTCCCGTCGCCGTCGAAGTCGCCCCACGCGGCGGACATCCCGTAGGCGCGATCCTCGACTCCGGCCTTCGCCGTCACGTCCTCGAATCGCTTCCCGTCCACGTTGCGGTAGAGGTTCTTCAGGCCGAAGTCGTTCGTCACCACGAGGTCCGGCCGCCCGTCGCCGTCGAAGTCGGCGAAGAGGCACGAGAGCGACCAGCGCGTGGGTTTCGCGACGCCCCAGGCTTCCGAGACGTCGCGGAAGTGCCCCTTGCCGTCGCCGAGAAAGAGGGTGTTTCGCCGCCCGTCGTTCGCGTCGAACGGCGGATCGGGCATCTGGCCGTAGTAGTCGCCCGTGCCGCACACGAAGAGGTCGAGGTTCCCGTCCCCGTCGACGTCCGCGAAGGCGAGCGAGCGCGTCGGCCCCGCCGTGACGATGCCGGACGATGCCGTGATCTCCTCGAACGTCCCGTCGCCGCGGTTCCTGAAAAGGCGCGTCGGCCCGAAGGCGTCCGTGACCGCGAGGTCCGGGAAGCCGTCGCCGTCGATGTCGCCGGCCGCGACGCCCGTCGCGGGGATGCCCGCGGAGCCGGACGAGGCGAGGCCCGCACGCTCGGTCACGTCGGTGAAATGCCCCCGGCCGTCGTTGCGGTAGAGGATCGAGCGCACGCCGTCGCCGACGAAGAGGTCCTCGGCGCCGTCGCCGTCGAAGTCGAGGACGGCGACGCCGGAGCCCGGCCAGATGCCGTCGATGAGGCGGTTCGTGAGCCTCTGCGGCGGGTCGCGGCGCGGAGCACCGAGGCCCGCCGCGAGCGTGGCGTCGTGGAAGCGCGGTCGCGCCTCGCTTCGCTCGGAAATCGAAGAAAGAAGATTTGCTGAGAAGGTAAGAGGGCCGCCCTCCGGCGTGTCCGCATCGGCCAGCCGCAGCGCAACCAAAGCAGATCTCTCCACCCGCGCGCCGTCCGCGCGATACCCGTCCACGACAAAGGTCGCCGTTCCCCTCAACTCCCATCTTTCCAAGAAAATCTTCTTCTCTTCGTCTCTCTCGACGTCTTTCTTTCTCTCGATCTCCGGTTTTCCGTCGACGTCGAACGACACGATCGCCACGCGGTCGAGGTCCCTCCACGCCCAGGCGCGGAGCGCCGCAATGCCGTCGGGCTCGGACTCCCCGCCGGCGTCGCGCCGCCGCAGCGCCGCGCGCGTCGTCTCGAGGGCGTCGCGGTAGCGCTCGAGGCGGTGCATCCACGGGACGAACGTGGCCCTGAGCCTCGGGAGGGACGCGTTCTCGAAGAGCCACCAGCCCAGTGCGGCGAGCGCCGCCGCGAGCGCTGCGGCCTTCCAGCGGCGCAACGTCGCCGCCTACGCCGCCGCCGGGCGCGCCCGCCCCGGCTGCACGGCCGCGACGAACGTCAGCTTCGGGTTTTCGCGCTGGGCCCTTTCGAGGTGCCACGGGCTCTGGAAGAGGACGAGCGGCCGGCCCTCGAGGTCGACGAGCGACGCGACGCTCGGCGGGTCGTCGAAGCGCTTCGGGTCGAAGCCTTCGCCCTCCACCCAGCGCGCAAGCGTGAACGGGAGGCGCGCGTACGAGATCTCGGCGCCGTATTCGGCGCGGAGGCGGTGCTGGATGACCTCGAACTGCAGGACGCCGACCGCCCCGAGCACGGGGTCCCGCTCCATCCGCTCGGGATCGTGGAAGACCTGCACGGCGCCCTCCTCGGAGAGCTGGTCGAGGCCCTTCTTGAGCTGCTTGCGCTTCGCGGGGTCGAGCATGACGACGCGGTTGAAGTGCTCGGGCGTGAAGCGCGGGATGCCCTCGTACTCGATCGCGGCTCCCTCGGCGAGGGAGTCCCCGATCCGGAGGTTGCCCGGGTCCCACAGGCCGAGGATGTCGCCGGCCCACGCCTCCTCGACGAGCGTCCGCTCCTGCGCGAGGAACGCGAGCGGCTTGGCGAGCTTGAGCGTCTTGCCCGTCCGGGCGTGCGTCGCCTCCATGCCGCGCGTGAATTTCCCCGAGACGACGCGCACGAAGGCGACGCGGTCGCGGTGCGCGGGGTCCATGTTCGCCTGGATCTTGAACACGAACCCCGAGAAGCGGGGAAGGAGCGGGTCGACCAGGCCGCTCGTCGAGTTCCGCGGAAGCGGCGGCGGCGCGAGGTCGAGGAAGCGCTGGAGGAAGGGCTCGACGCCGAAGTCGTTCACGGCGCTGCCGAAGAAGACGGGAGTGACCTCGCCCGCGAGAAACGCCTGCTGGTCGAAGGCGTGCCCCGACTCGAGGAGCTCGAGCTCCTCCTTGAGCGTGGCGTGCGCGGCGGCGCCGAGCGAGGCGACGAAACCGGGGTCGTCGAGGGACACGTCCACGGGCGCGACGCGCTCGCCCTTGGCCGCGTCGCCGCGCTCGTAGCGCAGGAGCGTCCTGCCCCAGCGGTCGTACACGCCCTGGAAGTCCGGTCCGGAGCCGATCGGCCACGTGACGGGGTGGCAGGGGATCCCGAGCACGCGCTCGATCTCGTCCATGAGGTCGAGCGGATCTTTCCCCGCGCGGTCCAGCTTGTTGATGAACGTGACGATCGGGATCCGCCGCATCCGGCAGACCTCGAAGAGCTTGATCGTCTGCGGCTCGACGCCCTTGGCGCTGTCGATGAGCATGACGGCCGCGTCCGCGGCGGCGAGCGTGCGGTACGTGTCCTCCGAGAAGTCGTTGTGGCCCGGCGTGTCGAGGAGGTTCACGTGGTGCCCGCGGTACGGGAACTGAAGGACGCTCGTCGTGATCGAGATGCCGCGCTGGCGCTCGAGCTCCATCCAGTCGCTCGTCGTGTGGCGCTGGTTCTTGCGCGTCTTGACCGAGCCCGCGAGGTGGATCGCGCCGCCGTAGAGAAGGAGCTTCTCCGTCAGCGTGGTCTTGCCCGCGTCCGGGTGCGAGATGATCGCGAAGGTGCGCCGGCGCGCGACCTCCGCGGCGAGGATCCGGGCGTCGGCCGTCACCTCAGTGCTTCACCGGCGCGGAGGGGGCGTTCCCCGGGGTCTCCGCGAGCGCGAAGGCGTACTCGTCCGCGCGGGACTCGACGGCGGCCTTCACGAGGTCGGCGCCGCCGTGGCCCGCGTGCTTCTCGATGCGCAGGAGGACGGGGCCGCCCGTCGTGGCCGCCTGGAGCGCGGCCGCGAACTTTCGTGCGTGCATCGGGTCGACGCGGTCGTCGCTGTCCGCCGACAGGAGGAGGACGGATGGGTACTTCGTCCCGGCCCTGACGTGCTGGTAGGGCGAATAGGCGTAGAGCGCCTCGAACTGCGCGGCGTCGTCCGCCGAGCCGTACTCGGAGATCCATGTCTTGCCCGAGCCGAACAGGTGGTAACGGACCATGTCGAGGAGGGGCACCCCGCACAGGGCCACCTGGAAGAGCTCGGGGTGCTGCGTGACGAGCGCGCCGAGGAGGAGGCCGCCGTTCGAGCCGCCGCGCAGGACGAGGCGCTCGGGCGACGTCCACTTCTCCTTCTCGAGGGTCGCGGCCGCAGCCGCGAAGTCGTCGAAGACGTTCTGCTTCTTCAGGAGCATCCCGGATTCGTGCCACTCCTCGCCGTATTCGCCGCCGCCGCGGAGGTTCGGGACGGCGTAGATTCCGCCGCGCTCGAGCCACGGGAAGAGGGACGCGCTGAAGGCGGGCGTCAGCGACACGAGGAACCCGCCGTAGCCCTCGAGCATCGCGCGCGCGCTGCCGTCACGCTTGAAGTCCTTGCGGTGGACGATGAACATCGAGATCCGCGTGCCGTCCTTCGACGGGTAGAAGACCTGGCTGACCGTGTAGGGCGAGACGTCCGCGGGCACCTTCACCTGGAAGTAGAGCGACGTGGCGCCCGTCTTCACGGACGTCCGGTAGATCGACGTCGGCGTCGTGTAGGACGTGAACGAGAAGTACGCCTCGTCCTCGTCGTCGCGGCCCGAGAGGTTGCTCGCCGAGCCGATGCCGGGCAGCGGGACCTCGCGCACGAGCGTTCCATCGAGGTCGCGGACCTCGAGGAGGCTCGAGGCGCTCCGGAGGTAGTCGAGGGCGAGCTTCCCGCCGACGACGCCGAAGCTCTGAAGGGCGGCGTCCTTGCGCTCGGGAACGACCTGTTTCCACCCGGCGCGCGCGGGCTTCGCCGCGTCGACGGCGAAGACGCGGCCCTTCGGCGCGCCGTCGTCCGTGCGCACGAAGAGCGTGCGGCCGAAGTTGTCGACGTCGAAGTGCGCCTTGAGTCCGACCGCGAGGGGAGTCCACGCCGCCGAGGCGGGATCTCTCTCGAGGTCGCGGAAGGAGACGTCGTTGGACGTCCAGCCGTGGGAGACGGTCAGGAAGAGGAACCGCCCGTCGCGCGTGATCGCGACGTGCTGGAACGTCGTCGGGTCGCCGAGCCTCTCCTTCACGATCGCGTCGGTCTTCGGGTCCGCCCCGATCCGGTGGAGGCGCACGTCCGCCCAGCCGGGACGCTCGGAGGCCGGGATCTTCGGGTCGACGGGGAGCTTCGTGTAGTAGAAGCCGGAGCCGTCCGGCGTCCACGACGCGGACGCGTACTTGGCTCCCTCGATGACGTCCACGTCCGAGACCCGGCCGGTCGCGACGTCCATGACGTAGAGCGTCGCCTCGTCCGAGTTGTTGACCTTCTTCTGGTAGGCGACCTTCGAGCCGTCCCACGAAACGCTCCAGGACCCGAGGCCCGCGCTGCCGTCGGCGGACCAGCCGTTGGGGTCGAGGAGGACCTTCTCGGCGCCGTCCGCGCCCTCCTTCCAGGACACGACCGACTTCTCACGGTCCGCGTGCCGGCGCGCGAAGAAGTAGCGCGTGCCGCGGTGGACGGGCGCTCCGAGGCTGTCGACGTAGAGGAGCTCCTTGAGACGCGCGGCGATCGTGGCGCGCTCCGGCAGGGACGCGAGCCTCTGCCGGGTGAAGTCGTCCTGAGCCTTCATCCAGGCGTGGACCTCGGGGCTCTTCTCGTCCTCGAGCCAGCGGTACGGGTCCGTGACCGTGACCCCGTGGATGACCTCGGATGTTCGCGTCGTGCGCGTCGGCGGGACCGCGGGCTGCTTCGACGGATCGGCGCCGCGCGCACGGTTGGGCCGCGCGAGGGCGAGGGCGAGCAGCGGGAGGAGGACGAGGATGCCGGGATCGGAACGTCTCATGGGCGCAAGCGTACACGGCTCCCGGCGTAAGATCCCCCCGGATGCCCGACACGCCGGCTTCCCCCGCCGAGACCTGTTTCCTGTGCAACTTCCCGGCGTCCATCAGCGAGGAGCACACGCTCTTCGCGTCGTCCTTGACCGGCGTCTCCGTGGACTGCGAGGAGTGCGGCGCGTACGCGATCACGCCCGACGCGATCCACCGCCTGTCGGTGCGCCCGGTCGCGAGGCCGGGCGTGCGCTTCGAGATCTTCCGGCTCCGGTCGAACGGGCAGACGCCGCGGCCGACCGTGGACCTGAAGATGGTCGAGCACTTCTGCACCGGCTACACGCCGATGCGCGGCTGAACGGCTGAGACGGCGACGCAACTGCGCTAGAGTCGGGGCATGAGCAAGGAACACCCCGACCACCGCGACGCGGAGCTCGCCTTCCGCGCCTACGACCTGCGCCGCGAGAGCGTCATGCGCGAGTCGCGCGCCGCGATCAACCGCGACTTCTGGCCGAAGACGTACGCCGACGTCCTCGCCGTCACGAAGGCCGACCATCCCCTGAACGCGGCGTGGCGCCAGACGAACACGTACTGGGAGATGGTCTACGGCGTCGTGAAGCACGGCATCGTGAACGCCGACTACTTCATGGAGTCGAGCGGCGAGGGCATGTTCCTGTTCGCCCGCGTCGCGCCGTACCTCGAGGAGCTCCGCCGCGACGTCTCTCCGGTGGCCTTCCAGAACGCGGAGTGGGTCGCGAAGAACACCGCGGTGGGCCAGAGAGTGTTCGCGATGTTCACCGCCCGCGTCCAGAAGATGCTCGCGGCGAAGTGACGCGCCCGGGGGGTGCCGGCATCACTTCACGTCGACGCCCTTCGCCTTGAGGTACACGAGCTCGAAGCGGGCGCCGCCGTCCGGCCCCTCTTCGACACCCACGATCCGGCGTTCCTCCTTCGATCCGGCCATGAGCTCGGTCGTGCCGGGCGAAACGTCGGCGTCCCTGCACGAGAGGCCCGACGCGGTCGAGCCGCCGCCCGGGCACGTCAGGACCTCGCCGAAACGGCCGATCGCCTTGCGGTAGAAGGCGAGGACCCGGGCCGGGGTCTCGGGCGTCTCGAACTTGAGCACGACGAGGCGGATCCCCTTGCCGCCCAGCATGAAACCGAGGGTCGCCTGGGCGTCGTCGCCCGAGTCCTTTCGGACGTGCGCTCCCGGGAAGGCGGGGAGGCCGATCTCCTTGAGGCTCGCCTCGTTGGCGGCGCGGTCGTCGCCCTTCGACGTCGAGATCTCGAGGTTGGTCTCGGAGGCTCCGGCCAGGGTCGAGGCCAGGAAGAGGGCAGCGGCGAGGCGGACGGGTCGGCTCATGGACGTCTCCTTGCAACACGGGAACGCAGGATCCTGGCCGAAGGTTCTCAGGGCGCGGCAAAACCTCCAGGCCTCCCGGGCGTATTTCCTTCATGGCGACCCTTGACAGGACCGTTTTTGGGAGCTAGTTTTTTAGCACCTGCTAAGTTTCTAGCAGGATTCCACTTTTCCGGAGGCGCGATGGCGGACGTCCTGGACCTTTCCCGGCGCGAGCGGCAGATCATGGAGGTCGTCTATCGGACCGGCCGGGCGACCGCGGGCGAGGTCCTCGAAGGCCTGCCCGAGCCGCCGAGCTACTCGGCCGTGCGGGCCCTCCTGAAGATCCTCGAGGGGAAGGGCCACCTGAGGCACGTCCTCGAGGAGGGCCGCTACGTGTGGCTCCCGACCGTGCCGCGCGACCGCGCGCGCCGGTCGGCGCTCCAGAGCCTCCTCCAGACGTTTTTCGAGGGCTCCGCGGAGAAGGCCGTCGCGGCTCTCCTGACGCAGTCGAAGTCGAAGCTGAGCGAAGACGAGCTCGAACGTCTCGCGCGCCTGATCGCGGACGCGCGGGAGGAAGGACGCTGACCATGGAGATCCTCGCGCGCACCGGCCTCGCCGGCCTCGTCCTCGCCGCGAAGGCCACGGCGATCCTCGCCGTCGGCTTCCTCGTGTTCCGCGCCCTCCCGCGCCGGTCCGCTTCGGCGCGGCACCTCGCCGCGCTCCTCGCGCTGCTCGGCGCCGCGCTCGTCCCGGCGCTGTCGCCTGTCCTGCCGCGCTGGGAATGGCGGGTCCTGCCCGCGGCCGTCGCCGCGCCGCACGCGGTGGAGACTCCGATCGCCCGAACGGGCCCGGAAGAACCGAAGATTTTCTTAGATGGTGAAGAGGGCGGACGGCCGCGCGAGGAGCGCCGGAGCGCGGCCGGCCAGCCCGACCCTGCCCAACCTTCCAAGAACGCGGCGCGAAGCGCCGGCGCTGCGGGTCTCCTCTTCTTCTCGCGCCGGGGCGATGTCCTCGCCGCCGCGGCGCTTCTCTGGGCGATCGGCGCCGCCGCGATGCTGACACGGCTCGTGGCCGGGCTCCTCGCCGTGGCCCGCCTCGTGCGGCGCGCGCGGCCTCTCGACGACGCCGCGTGGACGGACGCGGCGGACGCGGCCAGACTCTCTCTCGGAATCCGGCGCCCGGTCGCGCTCCTCGCCTCAGGCGCCACCGAGATCCCGCTCACCGCCGGGATCTTCCGGCCCGTGCTCGTCCTCCCGGACGCCGCGGCCTCGTGGGAGGGAGATCGCCGCCGCGTCGTTCTCCTCCACGAGCTCGCGCACGTCTCCCGCCGCGACACGCTCGCCCGGGTCGCGGCCGAGACCGTCGCCGCCTTCTACTGGTTCCACCCGCTCGCCCACGCCGCCGTCGCCGCCCTGCGCCGCGAGGGCGAGCGCGCGGCGGACGATCTCGTGCTCACGTCGGGGACCCGCCCGTCCGACTACGCCGCGCACCTCGTCGCGATCGTGCGGAGCCTCGCGCGCGAGCCGGAGCGCTGGGCGCTCGCGATGGCGCGCCCGTCGCAGGTCGAAGAGCGCGTCCGCGCGATCCTCGACCCGGCGCTCGAGCATCGGCCGATGGGCGCCTGGCAGGTGCGGCTGGCCGCTGCGGCACTCGTCGTGAGCGCGTCGGCCCTCGGCGCCCTGCAGGTCGCCGCCGCCCGGGGTGAGGACGAGCTCTCTTCGCCCGCCGTCCCCGTCCAGGAGACCCGGACGTCGACGTCGAGCTCGACGTCGACCTCGCCGCGTGTCCAGACGGTGAGCCGGAAGACGCTGCTCGGCGCGCCGAGGCGCGAGTCCGGCTCCGACTGGTACAGCCGCGGCATGCGCCACCACGAGAACGAGCGCTACGACGAGGCGATCGCCGCGTTCAAGAAGGCGATCGAGCTCGGCTACCGCGAGGACGCGTCGGCCTACAACATCGGCTGCGGCTACGCGCTGAAGGGCGACGCCGACCACGCCTTCGAGTGGCTGAAGAAGTCCGCATCGTATGGCTTCGACGTCGAGTCGTACCTCACGGACGACGATCTCGACTCTCTGCATTCCGACCCGCGCTGGAAAGAGCTCAGAAAGGACGCCCGCGCGGCCCGGAGCGATGCGAGGAAGGCCGAGGGCGACCGCGCGGCCGCGAGTTACGAGCGGCTCGCCGCCGCGGGCGGCAAGGACGGCGCCGCGCTGTATCGCTTGGGCACGGACGCGCTGAACGCGGGCCGGTACGACGTGGCCGAGAAGGCCTTCCGCGCGTCCGCGGCCGCGGGCAACCGCGTCGCGGCCTCGACGTACAACGCGGCGTGCGCGCTCGCGCGCGCCGGGAAGAAAGCGGAGGCGCTCGACACGCTCCAGAAGGCGATCGAAGAGGGCTATACCGACTCGCGGCACATGGAGAGCGACGACGACCTGGAGAACCTCCACGGCGAGAAGCGCTTCACGGACCTCGTCGATCTCGCGGACGACCTCTCGCTCGACGCCGGCGTCGAGGGTTTCATGGGCAACTTCCTCCCGCACTCGCGGCGCTTGGCCTGGCGGGGCGAGCTCCCGCGCTACGAGAAGGTCGCGAAAGAGCACCCGAAGCTCGGAATCGCCTGGTACAACCTCGGCTACGCGCAGCTCATGGCGGACCGCCCCGAAGCGGCCGCCGAGTCGCTCGGGAAGGCGCTCGACCTCGGGTACCGGAAGCCGACCACTCTCTACAACCTCGCGTGCGCCGAGGCGCGCTCCGGAAACACGGACAAGGCGTTCGACCGCCTCTTCGCGGCGATCGACGCGGGCTTCGACGGTGCGGACCACATGAAGAGCGACTCGGACCTCGACTCGCTCCGGAAGGACGCGCGCTTCAAGAAGGCGCTCACGCAGGCGCGCGCGCGGCAGGCCGCCGCCGAGGACGCGGAGGACGAGGACTGAGCGCGCGGGCGCGCCGGACGCCGCTCAGCGGCCGGCGCGCCTCTTCTGGATCTCCGCGTAGGCGTCCCTCACGAACGGCGGCGGGTCCGGCTCCTCCTTCAAGCGCGTCGCGCCCGTCCTGGCGAAGAGCCAGCGATGCAGCCAGGAGACGCCGTTCTTCGAGACGTACGGGTCCGGCGAGGCGTACGCCGGGTCCTCGAGGGCGCGGTCGAGCGTCGCGAACGCGTAGCCCCTCGCGCGGAGAACGGCCGCCCACTCCGACAGGGCGTCCGCGTTGAGCAGGTTCGCGTGGACGAGAAGGACGTGGCGGATCGGCCGGCCGAAGACGCGGAGCGTGAGGTCCTCGAACAAGTCGAGGATCGTCGCGTACGAGGCGACGTACGCCTCCTTCACGCGGGCGGCCGCCGCCGCGTCGCCGCGCGAGAGCGCGTCGGCGTAGACGGCGTTGTACATCCAGTCGTTCGTGTCGACCGTGACGGGAGCCACGGCGTACCCGCGCGCCGCGAGGAACTCTTCGAAGGACTTCTTCGCCTCCGTCGTCGGCCCCGTCTGGAGGTAGGGATGGCGGAAGAACCGCAGCGAACCGCCCTTCTCCCTCAGAAGCATCCTCGTCACCGTCTCTCCGCGGACGACATCCTCCTCGAAGGCGGAAAGCGGCGTCGTCTGGAGCGACGGGTGCGAGAACGTGTGGTTCCCGAGCTCGGCCCCGGCATCGCGCCACGCGCGGAGGAGCGCGATGCGCGCGTCGACTTCGCTGGCGCGGTAGAGCTTCGACTCGTTGACGAAGGCGACGGCGGGGATTGCCTCCCTCGTCAGCGCCGCGAGGAGCTTCTCCGTCATCGCCTGCAGCGCGGGCAGCGGCAGGTCCGGTCCGTTCAGCGGCAGGTCGTCGATCGTGACGGCGATCTCGCGCGGCGGCGGCGGCGGCGCCTGCGCGAGGAGGCCGGACGCGGTCCACGCGGCCGCGTGGAGCATGGCGAGGAAAGCGCGTCGCATGGTCGGGAGAGTAGCCCGATCGGGGCCCGCTCCGGGCGAGCCGGGGCTATCCTCGCCTCCTTCGAGGAGGACGACATGCCGATGGTCCGCCGCACTCTCGGGCTCCTGCTCTCCGGGACCCTTGCGCTCGCGCCTGCGCGGGCGGCCACGGCCTCCGAAGGAGCCCCGCTCTTCGGGTTCGACGCCGCAGGCGCCGCGGCCGAGCGCGCGCTCGAGTCCTCTTTCGACGCGTCCCTCGACCCGGCCGACCAGCGCGCGTGGATGAAGCGCCTCACGGCACGTCCGCACCACGTGGGCTCGCCGTACGGGAAGGAGAACGCCGAGTTCCTCGCGTCGCTCTTCCGGTCGTTCGGCTTCGAGACGCGCGTCGAAACGTTCACGGTCCTCTTCCCGGTTCCGAAGACGCGCCTTCTCGAGCGCGTCGCGCCCTCGCCGTTCACGGCGTCGCTCGCCGAGCCGGCGGTCGCCGGGGATGCGACGTCGGGCCAGTCGGACGAGCAGCTCCCGGTCTACAACGCGTACTCGATCGACGGCGACGTCACCGCCGAGGTCGTCTACGTGAACACGGGCGTGCCGAAGGACTACGAGGAGCTCGCGTCCCGCGGGATCGACGTGAAGGGAAAGATCGTCCTCGCGCGCTACGGCGGGTCGTGGCGCGGGATCAAGCCGAAGGTCGCGGCCGAGCACGGAGCCGTCGGCTGCCTCATCTACTCGGACCCGCGGGACGACGGCTACTTCGCGGGCGACGTCTACCCGAAGGGCCCGTTCCGGAGCGAGCTCGGGGCGCAGCGCGGCTCCGTCGCGGACATGCCGGTCTATCCCGGCGATCCGCTCACGCCGGGGGTCGGAGCCACCGCGGGCGCGAAGCGCCTCGACCGGAAGGACGCCGCGACACTCACGAAGATCCCCGTCCTGCCGATCTCGTACGCCGACGCGAAGCCGTTCCTCGAGGCGCTCGGCGGGCCGGTGGCTCCGGAAGCGTGGCGCGGGGCGCTGCCGCTGACGTACCACATCGGCCCCGGCCCCGCGAAGGCGCACCTGAAGGTTGCGTTCGACTGGCGGATGGAGCCGGTGAACGACGTCCTCGCGTTGCTGCCCGGCGCGGAGCTGCCGGACGAGTGGGTCCTCCGCGGAAACCACCACGACGCGTGGGTCAACGGCGCGCGAGGACCCGATCAGCGGCCTCGTCGCGGAGCTGTCCGAGGCGAAGGCCCTCGGGGCTCTCCTGAAGGCCGGCTGGCGGCCGAAGCGGACGATCGTCTACGCCGCGTGGGACGGCGAGGAGCCCGGGCTGCATCGGCTCGACGGAGTGGGTCGAGACGCACGCGAAAGAGCTCGCGGCGAAGGCCGTCCTCTACGTGAACACCGACGGCAACGGCCGCGGCTTCCTCGGCGCCGGCGGATCGCACGCGCTCGAGCGGCTCGTGGACGAGGCCGCGCGCGACGTCGTCGACCCGGAGACGAACGTGAGCGTCGCCGAGCGCCAGAGGGCGCGGCGCCTCGTCAGGGGAACGGCCGAGGTCCGCAAGGAGGCGCGCGAGCGCGCCGGCGTGAGGCTCGAGGCGCTCGGCTCCGGCTCGGACTATTCGCCGTTCCTCCAGCACCTCGGGATCGCGTCTCTCAACCTCGGGTTCGGCGGCGAGTCGGCCGGCGGCTCGTACCACTCCATCTACGACTCGTTCGACCACTACACGCGTTTCGGCGACCCGAACTTCCTGTACGGCGTGGCGCTCTCGAAAACGGCGGGCCGCGTCGTCCTGCGCACGGCGAATGCGACGACCCTCCCGTTCGGGTTCGAGCCTCTCGCCGACGCCGTCGCCCGCTACCTGAAGGAGGTCACGGTGCTCGCGGACGAGATGCGCGAGAAGACCGACGAGGACAACCGCAACGTCGCCGAGAGGCGCTTCGAGCTTGCCGCCGACCCGAAGCAGACGTTCGTCGCGCCGAAGGCGAAGCCCGCGGTGCCGTTCCTGAACTTCGCGCCGCTCCAGAACGCCGCCGCGGCGCTGAAGAAGAGTGCAGCCGCGTACGCGAAGGCGGGGAAGGACGGGGCCTCGCCGCTCGAGCCCGGAGCGCGGAAGGCCCTCGACGAGGCGCTCCTCGGGACGGAGCGCGCGCTCACGCGGCCGGAGGGCCTGCCGCTCCGCCCGTGGTACGTCCATCAGGTCTACGCGCCGGGCCTTTACACCGGCTACGGCGTCAAGACGCTGCCGGGCGTCCGGGAAGCGATCGAGGAGCGGCGCTGGGACGAGGCGCAGAGGCAGATCGGCGCGGCCGCCGCGGCGCTCGAGGCCTGCGCGGCGCGCATCGACGCGGCGCGCGCCGCCCTGGAGGGCGTCACTCCCACCAGCCGTTGACGTCCACGACGAGCTGAACCGTCCCGGACGGCATCATGGCCGTGAACGCGGCCTGGCCCGAGCCGTCGCGGCCGAGGAGGAGCATCGCGTTGTTCGCCCGCGTCCGGCCCGCGCCGAAGCTCAGCGTCGTCGTGCCGGGCGCCGCCGCGAGGTCCGAGGGCCACGCGACGAGGTCTCCCGCGGCCGTCGGCCCGGTGACCGTGACGTTCGCGGACACGGCCTTCGCGGACGCGGGGATCCCGCAGGCGCCGGTGAAGAGAACGTCGCGGCGGACGTTCGCCGAGAGCGGGGTGCCGCCGGCGTTGCGCGTGTCGAGGATGCGGCACGGCGTCGCCGTGTGGAAGGAGGCGCCCGTCGGCGGAGGCGACCCGGCGAGCGCGACGACCGCGAGCGTCGCGGAGCGGGCGGGAAGGCCGAGCGTGAGCGTGCCGCCGGACGGGACGACGCTTCCCGCGCCCGCGAGCCGCCCGGTTCCCGAGAAGCGCCAGAGAGCCGCGTTCCCCGCGAGGCCGCCCGCGACCGTGGCGGTCACGGTCTGCGTCGCGGTGTCCTTGTTGAAGAGGAGGAGGTACAGCGTCATCCCGCCCGGGCCGCCGCGCTCGGCGTAGGCGCCGACGAGGTCCACGCTCGCGCTCGTCGCGCGTACGGAGTCGCCCGCGACCTGCGCGCCCGCGCCGTCGTAGTTGCGGTAGAGGAGGAACGCGTCCTCGGTGCGCGTGCCCTCGGCGGGCGCGACCCAGCGCGTCGCGAGGTCCACGCCCTCGCGGCCGAAGATCGCCAGCGCCTCGGCCTGCGCGAGCGCGCCGCTGATCCCGTCGTCCGAGCCCCAGTTGTACTCGCTGATCGAGAACTTCGTGCCGGGGTAGTGCGCGGCGATCCACGCCTTCATCCGCGGGATCAGGTATACGGCCTGCCCGAGGTCCGTGCCGATCCACGACTCGTCACGGTATGTGGGGTCGTAGAGGCTCTTGAGCGTCCGGAGGCGGAGCGCGGCCGTCGCCGACGACTCGTCGCTCGTGAGGGCGACGCCGGGGGCCTGCGGGTAGTAGTGGACGTCGAGGACGTCGAGGAGCCGCCTGCCGTGCGCGACCTCCCACGCCTTCGCCTGGTCGAGGTACCAAGGGATCCAGTCCTCGTTGCCGTGCGCGGCGCGGTCGGGGCCCGGGCCGCAGCCGTCCGCGCCCTGATAGAAGTACTCGCACCAGCCCCACGGGACGGGGCCGAGAAGGAGCGCGCCGGAGTCCTGCGCCTTGACGGCCGCGCCGATCGAGACGGTCTTCGCCCAGAGCTCGTCGTACGTGGTCCCGGCGGGATGGACGTCGCGGTGCGTCGAGTTCCAGAGTGCGGGCTCGTTGTCGAGATTCCAGAGCCGCACGCCGCCGGCGGCCGCGGTCCCGGTGCGGCCGGCAAGGTGCGCCATCCAGCGTGTCACGAACGTCGCGTCGATCGCCTTCGACGTGTCGGCGGGGTCGTTGCCCGTCACGTTCTGGCCGTTCGGCTTCACACCGTTGCCGGCGTCCGGGTTGCACCACGACGCGTTGCCGGTCGCCGTGCACTCCGTCTGCTGCTGCGCACCGTACTTGCCGACGGAGAAGCCCCAGCGCCGGACCCGGTCGACCGGCGTCCAGCCGATGAGCGGGACCGTCACGAGCGCCTCGCCGCCTGCCGCGCGGATCTCGTCCACGAAGACGTCGGCGGCCGAGCCGTTCGGGAGGCTCGCCGGGTTCGCGCTGCCCGCGTAGTTCGTGAAGAACCAGTCGCTCGCGCTGTTGTTCGTGTCCGTCTCCCAGTTGTAGCGCGTCGTGGAGTTCCCGCCCCAGCGCCGGACGGGCACCTTCAGCTTCGACATCTGCGCGGCCGTTCCGTAGTTCATGCCGTAAATCTGCGGGCTGACGGGGTGGCGGTCCGCGTTCGGGTCGACCGAAACCGGGATGGGTGCCGCAGGGGCGGGGCGGCCCGCCAGGGCACCGGCGAATGCGAGCGCACACGCCACCGCGTGCCGGACCGAACGCGGGCCGGAGCCCAGGCGCCTTTTCCTTCGCAGATCGACTCCGTTTACACCTGGAAGTGTCGTCACCTTTCGGCTGAGGCGTTCATCGCCGCGCCGGCCGGCAGAGGACGAGCGACGTGTCGCGCGCGTACAGGACGGGCACGGCCCAGTCCATCGGCTCGGCGGATCGCGCGACCGACACGGCGACGCGCGCCTCGCGCGCCGCCTCGCCGAGCGCGTGGCCGCGCGCGAGAGCCCACATGAGGTGGCGCGCGAACGCCGTCGCGGACGTGTCGAGCACCTTGTACTGGTTCGCGACGACGGCCGGGATGCCGCCCGCGAGGAGCGAGGGCGCGACGCCGCGCAGGAAGTCGTTGCGGCCGCCGCGGCCGGTCTCGCACGCGTTCAGGACGACGAGCCGCAGGCCGCGCCCGCAGAGGAGTCGGCGCAGGCGGTCCGCCTCGACCCAGGTCCCGTGGCCGCGGCCGTCCACGAGGAGGAGCGCGCCCGTCCTCTCCTTCTCGTCCCACGCGCCGTGCCCGACGAAATGGAGGACGTCGACGCGCGCGGACGCGAGCTTCCGGTGAAGGCCCGCGGGCGTCGCCGCCGGGAGGACGTCGAGGACGGCGTGACCCGACCTCACGAGCGGCGCGAAGGCCGCGCGGACCGCGGCCGTCTCCTGCCGCGCCGAAACGGGCGTCGCGTCCCGCGGCTGCGCGACGGCGACGAGGACGCGCAGCGGTCCCTTCCGGGGAGGCATCGTCTCGGGCGGGATCGCGCCGAAGACGTTGCGCACGAGGACGGCGTCGTCGGAGAGGAAACGGCGCCGCGACGGGTCCCACGCGAGCTCCCACGGCTTGTCGGCGATCCAGTCGAGCGCGGACGTGAACGAGAGCTCGAGCGGGCGCGGGGATGAGCCGCGCGCGGCGTCCCAGAGGCGGCGGACCTCTCCCGGGAAGAGCGTCTCGAAGAGGACCGCGCCGTAGGCGTGGAGCTCGCCGGCCTTCGGCAGGGGAGCCGAGGAGCGCCCGTCGAGGGCGCGGAGCACACTCTCGTGGAGCGCGATGATCCTCCGCATCCGTTCGCCCGCCGCGCCGCCCCGGGTCTCGAACGGCTCTACGACGCGGGCCCCCGCCCACGACGCGACGAGCCGCGGCGGCTCACCGTCGACGAGGAGGAGGTCGAACTTCTGCGCGCTTCGCGCGGAAGAGGGAGAGAAGAGAAGATTTCTTGGAAGGTGAATAGGGCTCGTGCGACCGGCCGTCGTGGCGGGCGCCGCCTCGGCCTTCGCCGCGCCCGGTGCGGCGCGCGGAGGCGCGCCGCGGTCGCTCTTCACTTTCTAAGAAACTCTTCAATCCCTCTTTCGTCTCATTCTGAGCAAAGAGATTCAGGTGATGGACGTCGCCCTCGAATCGTACGGTGTCTCTCTCGGCGATGCGGGCTCGCCCGAGGGAGAGGCCGCCCTCCGTCGGGACGACGAGGTCGTTCGGCGTCCGGAAGATCGCGTCGGCGCCGGCGTCGAGGAGGCGCTTCGCCAGGCCCCCTCCGGGCGTGAAGTCCGCGACGGCCGCGCCGTACGTCGTCCCGCCCGACGGCCGCGCGTTGAGGTCCGCGAGGAACGCGCCCGCCGGGTCCATCGCGGCGATTCCCGGGAGAGCGCCGCCCGCGCGCCGCGCGATCCAGACGAGCGCCTCTGCGGCGAAGTCGAGACCGAAGACGAGCGCCCCGGACGGGAGCACCTCGCCGAGGTTCGCGATCCACGCCGCAAGCTCGTCCCACCGTGCCGGCGCCGCGAGCGGCGTCCCCTCGGACGGGGCGGCCGCGAGAAACGCCCGGCCGATCGCCGGCGCGTTCGCCGTGGACGCGAGGGCGCGCAGGACGAGGCCGCCGCGCGAGTGCGTCACGACGTCGACGCGCGCTCCCGACAGCAGCGGTCGCAGCTCCCTCACGTTGTCGCCGGGCGCGCGGCTTACCGTGAGGTGGTTGAACGCGTAGACGCGGCCGCCGTACGCGGCGGCGAGCGCGTCGAACGCCGCCGGCTCCTTCGCGAGGTCGCCGAACGCGGCGGACGCGTGCGAGAACGTCCCGTGGAGGAAGAGGAGCGCCTTTTCCGGGCCGCGCGGCAGCGAGCCGTGGACACGAGTGGCGACGAGGAAATCCCCGCGCCGCGCGAGAGACACGAGGCCGAGCGGCGCGCGGGCGGCGGCGAACCGGCGCCGCTCCCACGCGCGGGCGAGGAAGGGAAGGGCCGCCCGGGCAGCGGTCCCGGCGACGCGGAGGACGAAGAGCGCGACCGTTCCGGCCGGACCTCGGCGCGCCGGCGGGGGAAGGGGCACGTCGAAGACGTGCTCGCCGCCGGCGAACGAGACCGCCCGGTGGAACGTGAGCGCGCCCGAAGGATGGCGCGCGACCGCGACGAAGCCGCCGGACGCCGGAGCCTCGACGCTGACGGCCGCGCGGCCGGGGAGTGCGGGCGCTCCCCGGCGCGGGCGCACGCGGGAGGCGGCCGCGAGGGAGAGGCGCCTCGTCGCGAGCGCGCGCGAGAGAAAGGGATCCTCGGCGGCGGCCCGGACCGTCGCGCGCCGCGCCGCGGGGCGCACGACTTCCCAGCCCGGGCTGGTCGAGAGGCGGACCCGCGGCGTCGCCATGCCCGGTCTCGACGGGGCTCAGCCGAAGTCGACGACGAGCGGGGCGTGGTCGCTCGTGCCGAAATCGCGGTGGACGCGCGCGGCCGTGGCCGTCTTCGCGAGGTCCGCGCTCGCGAGGACGAAGTCGATCCGCCAGCCGATGTTCCGCTCCTTCATCTGGCGCCACGGGGCCCAGTACGTGAAGAGGTCGTCGTTGTCCGGGTCGAGCGCGCGGCCGACGTCCACGAGGCCCTCGGCGATCACCTTCTCGAGGAGCGCCCGCTCGTCCGGCCGCTGGCCGATCGCGTTCGCCTTGCGCTCTTTCGCGTGGACGTCGCGGTCGGTCGGGGCCACGTTCAGGTCGCCGCAGACGAGGAGGGACCGGCCCGCGCCCTTCGCCGCGCGCGCCCAGCCGGCCATCGCGTCGAGGAACGCGAGCTTCGCGGCGTAGTCCTTGCCGCCGTTCGGGACGTAGACGGAGGCGACGGAGAACTTCGGCGTCGCGGCCTCGACGATGCGCGTCTCGTGGTCGAAGTCGGGATGCGAGAAGCCCGCGGCCTCGCCGAACGTCGCGGTCTTCAGGAGGAGGCCGACGCCCGAGTAGCCCTTGTGCCCGTGCCAGTAGGACGCGTAGCCCGCGGGCGCCGCGAGCGAGATCGGCATCTGCTCGGGCGCCGCCTTCAGCTCCTGCAGGCACACGACGTCCGGTGCGTGCGTGTCGAGGAACTCCAGCACCTGCAGCTCGCGGGCGCGGATGCCGTTGACGTTCCAGGTGACGACCTTCACGTGAAGAGCTCCGCGAAGCGCCGGGCGAGGGCGGGCGCGGCGCCCTCCTCCTCGTGCTTGAAGAAGACGTACGCCTCGTCCCATCCTGCGCCGCGGACCTTGTCGGCCCACGCGGCGAGGTCGGCGTCGCCGTAGTCCTCGCGCCGGAGCCTCAGGTACCCCCACGGCGCGGTGGCCTCGAACGGCGTCACGCCCTTCTCGTCGTCGGCGACGCACAGTGCGGCGCCCGCCGACTTCAGGAGCGCGAAGACCTCCGCGTCGAGCCACGTCGGGTTGCGGAACTCGAACGAGGCCTTCACGTCGGACGGCAGGAGCGCGAGGAACGCCGCGAGGCGCGGGACGTCCTTCTTGAGGTTCGGGGGGAGGCCGTAGAGGACGGGCCCGAGCTTGTCGCCGAGCTGTCGGGCCGCGCCGAGGAGGAACTTGACCTCGCCGTCGGCTTCCTTGAGGCGCTTGATGTGCGTGATGCGCTGGGAAGCCTTCAGCGCGAACCGGAAGCCCGCGGGAACCTGCGCGGCCCAGCCCGCGAGGAGCTCCGGCTTCGGCATCCGGTAGAACGTGTTGTTGATCTCGACCGCCGGGAGCTTCGTCGCGTAGAACTCGAGCCGGCCGGCGGCGGGCAGGTCCTCGGGATAGAACGTTCCCGCCCAGCCGTCGTAGCTGAACCCGCTCGTGCCGGCGAAGAGCCTCACGTTCGCACCCGTTTCGGGGGTGGAGCGGGCTTGCGGACGACGACGACCGAGACGTTGTCGGGCGCGCCGGCCTCGAGCGCGGCGTTCACCAGGGCCTGCACGGCTTCCTCGGGCGGGCGCGAGGCGAGGATCGTCTCCATCTCGAGCTCCTCGACGACGCCGTGGAGGCCGTCCGTGGCGAGGAGGAGCGTCGCGCCGTCGGGCCACGGGCGCCAGAAGAGGTCGACCTCGACGGCGTCCCTCGTCCCGAGCGAGCGCGTGATGAGGTGGCGAAACGGCGACGTCTCGGCGGCGTCGGCCGGCACGAGGCCGCGCCGGATCTCCTCGGCGAGGTACGTGTGGTCGCGGCTGACCTGCTCGAGGCGCCCGTCGTTCATCAGGTAGGCGCGGCTGTCGCCGATGTTCCCGACGAGGAGCCACCGGCCGAGGACGAGCGCCGCGACGAGCGTCGTCCCCATGTTCGGCAGCGTGCGCGCGTCCTCGCCCTTCCCGACCGTCTCGGGCTTCGCGAGGACGCCCGCGCGGCGCACCGCCGTGTTCGCCGTGAGGATCGCCTTCCGGAACATCTCGACGGGGTCGCCGGGCGAGTTGTAGAAGGTGGCGTAGAGCACGTCGATCGCGAGCTTGCTCGCGATCTCGCCCCGCGCGTGCCCGCCCATGCCGTCGGCCACGGCAAAGAGCGCGCCGCGCGCGGCGAGGCGCGACGGGCTCCCGACGAGCGGCGCGAGCCGCTCCGGGTCGCCGATGTAGTCCTCGTTGGCCGGCCGGACCCTGCCGACGTCCGACAGGCTGGCCCACGCGAGGGGGGGCGGCTCGACGCGCGAAGGTTCCGGCACGGACCGCATCCTAGCGCCCGGCGGGGGCGGCGCCGCGCGGCGGCTCGATCCCGAGAGCGCGTGCGGCGCGCGCGGCGACCTCGAGGAGAGAGACGGTTTCGGGCCGGGCCGGGACGATCCCGGGACCGATCGCGCCGAAGGACGCGTCGAGGACCGGATACGCGGCGCGGTACCCGTGCCCGCCCCGGTTGCCCGGGCTGCCGAGGACCTGGGGGCCGCCGCGCCGGAATTCGTTGCCCGGCGTCAGGAGGACGACGACGTCTCCCGAGCGAGGGTTGTCGAGCCCGATGCGCGCGAGCCCGGCGTGCGGGACGACGTCGTCGACGAGTCCGTCCTTCAGGTCGGCGAGCCCTCGCAGGTCGGCGAGCAGCGCGCCCGCGGTCGTCTCGCGCGCGGCGCCGGAAAGGGCGGGGTCGAGGTAGACGTGCGCGATCCCGCTCGTTGCGCAGACCTGCACGCGCCGGGCGCCTTCGCCCGGGCCTTTCGGCCCGACGGGCGTCCAGCCTTTCTCCACGAGGAACTTCTCGAGGTTCACACCCGACGTCAGGGGGACCATCCCGTGGTCGCTGAAGAACAGGAACGAGTCGCGAGGGGAGAGCGCGGCGAGGATCGTGGCGACCGACCGGTCGGCCGTCCGGAACGCCCCGACGACCGCGTCCCTCGAGCCGCCGCTCGGGCCCGGCTCGAAGGCGTGCTCGACTTCGTCGACGAGCGGCTCGTAGCCGACGAGGAGGTCGAAGCGTTCGTGGCGGACCGTGTAGTCGATCGCCTTCGTGAGGTACTCGGCGAGGCGCTCGGCCTGCTCCTCGTGGGCGGTGAAATCCGAGCGCGAGCCGCGCATGAAGGCGTAGTCGGGCGGACCGGGCCAGCCTCCGATCGCCTGCTCGAGGCGGCGGCGGTAGTCGTCCGGATAGCCCGGCACCGCGTAGAACGCGCCGACGTAGAGCTCCGCGCGGGCGAGACCGGGATCGAGCCCCTCGAGCCGGCACCACGCCGTGATGCTCCCGCCTCTGCCCGGAACGGAGAGGGCGAACCATCCCCGCTCGGGCACGGCGCCGAGCGCGGCGAGACCGGAGGCGCTCTCGCGGGCGACCGAGACGAGGTCGTAGTTCGCCGCGCCGTCGTCCGTCGTGTCGGTCGCCGTGAGGCGCAGCGTCACGGTGCCGGCGGGGGTGGAAACCGGCACGCGCGTCTGCCGCGCGGGCGAGAACGACCGCCCGGCGGGAGCGGCCGCGTCGGTCCAGGCGTCCCCCGCGACGCGCACGAACGCGGACTCGAGCGCGGGCTTCTCCGGCCAGACGAGGCCGAGGTCGCCGCGCCGGCTCTCGGTCGTCGCGTCCGCGCCGGGGTAGAGGAGCACCGCGACCCGGCGTCCCTGCCGCCGCGCCGCTTCCCAGAGCGTCTCGCTCCCGATCGGCGCGAGGAAGCCGGTCGTGAAGGTCCCGAACGGGGAGCCGCTCACGCGGAACTGGTTCGCGACGATGCCCGTCCTCGAGGGCGGCGCGCCCGTGATCGCCGCGATGTGCGCGACGGGCGTCAGCGACGGCGTGACGTCCACCGCGCGTCCGGCGAGGATCCCGCGCCCGGCGAACGCCGAGAAGCCTCCCGCGTCGAGCGCGCCCGCCGCGAGAAGCTCGTTCAGGCGCACGCCCCCGAGCCCGTCGAACGAGATCGCGACGACGCGCCCCGCTTCCTGCGGCGCGGAGGCGGAGGCCGCCGGCGCGGGCCGGGTCCCCGCGCAGCCCGGGACGAACGCGGCGGCGAGGACCGCGGCGGCGAGAGGAAGGGCGATCGAAGCGGCGCGGAGGGGGCGGAGGGCGCGGAGGGCGCGGGCGCGGCGTGTCACGGCGGGAGATTGCCACGCCCGGCCGCGCGACGAAACGGGCGCCGTCTCAGCGGGCCGCGATGCCCTCGATCTTCCGGATCCGGTAGTTCTGCGCGTCGATCACGTAGAGGTTCCCCTTGCCGTCGAGGCCGAGCCCGATCGGAACGGACAGCGCCGCGGCGGCGGCCGGCCCGCCGTCGCCGGAGAATCCGGGGTCTCCCGTTCCCGCGACGCGCGTGATGGTCCCCGTCCTGGCGTCGACGCGCCGGATCACGTTGTTCGACGTGTCCGCGATGAAGACGTTTCCGGCGGCGTCGACCGCGAGCGTCGCGGGCTGGTTCAGGACGGCGTCGGCGGCGGGGCCGCCGTCGCCGTCGTAGCCGGTCTTTCCGTTTCCGGCGAAGGCCGTGACGGTCTCGCCCTTCGCGTCCAGCTTCAGGATCTGGTTGTTCCCGCTCGCGACGAAGTAGAGGGCGCCGCTGCGGTCGTAGCGCGGGCTGTTGGGCCAGGCGAACCCGGTCTTCAGGGCGGGCCCGCCGGTGAAGAGCAGCTCGTTCTTCCCGGCGATCGTTTCGGTCCTCAGGGTCCTGGGGTCCCAGCGGCGGATCCTCGAGCCGTACACCTCGGTGACGAGGAGCCGGCCCTCCCGGTCGAACGCGAGGCCGCTCGGGCGTCCGATCGGAACGTCCGTCGCGATCCCGTCTTCTGTGTAGTTCGCGGACCGGTTGCCCACCACCGTCGTGATGATCCCGGTCTCGTGGTCCACGCGCCGGACGAGGTTGTTCCCGGCGTCCCCGATGAAGAGGTTGCCCTTCCGGTCCACCGCGATCTCGGCGGGGGCCTTGAGCCGGGCCCTGGTCGCCGGTCCGCCGTCGCCGGAGTAGCCGCACGTCGTGCCGGCGACGGTCTCGAGGAGGCCCGTCTTCCGCACGATCCGGCGCACGCGGCAGGCGCGGACCTCGGAAAACGTCATGTTCCCGTCGGCGTCGAAGAGGACGTTCGTCACTCCGTCGGTCGCGAGCGCGAGCGACGACGTCGCCGCCGGCGAGCCGTCGGGCGAGAACGCGGGGTTCCCGTTCCCCGCGATTGTCGTGATCGTCTGGGCGGACGCCGGGCGAACGCCCGCGGCGAGGAGGAGCGCGGCGGCGAGAGGAGAAAGACGGCGTCTCATTTCCCGATGATAGGGCCGCCTCAGAGAAGGGGCGAGAGGCTCCGGGCGATCCGGTCGCCGATCCGGTGCAGGCCCGTCCGGCGGTCCCACGCGTCCCGCGTGATCTCGTCCGCGTCCGCGAGGTCGGCCTCGAACCGGGTCTCGAGGCCCCGGGCGACCCCGGCGTCCAGCACGACCACGTTGCACTCGGCGTTGAAGTGGAACGAACGGAAGTCCATGTTCGTGGACCCGACCATCGAGACGGCGCCGTCCGCGACGAAGGACTTCGCGTGCAGGACCGAGGGCCGGTATTCGAAGATCCTCACGCCGCGGCGGAGGAGGTACCGGTACGACCCGTGCCCGGCGTGCCGCACGAGCGGGACGTCGCTGAGCCCGGGGAGCAGGAGCCGCACGTCGACGCCGCGCCGCGCCGCGGCCGCGAGGAGCGGCAGCGCGCCGCGCCGGGGCGCGAAGTAGGCGTTCGTGAGCCAGAACCTCTCGCGCGACGCGGCGAGCGACGCCGCGATCACGGAAGCCGTCTCCTCGTGCCCGCGCCCCGGGCTCGAGTCGAGGACGAGGACGGACGCGCCCGGGGGCGCGGGCGCGTCGGCGGGGGGCAGGGCGAGCGCGGGAATCTCGAACGGCGCGCCGCCCGCGCCCTCCCATCCCTCGCGGAAGACGACCGCCATCTCCCACGCCGCGGGGCCCTCGATCCGCGCGTGCGTGTCGCGCCACGCGTGGCCGTGCTCGGGCGGCCCGACCGACGAGCCGTACTCCTCGCCCACGTTCATCCCGCCCGTGAACGCGACACGGCGGTCCACGGCGAGGATCTTCCGGTGGTCGCGGTACGGCTGGTACCAGAGGTACGGAAAGAGAGGGTGGTAGAGGCGGACGTCGAGGCCCCGCTCCTCCATCCGACGCCAGAACGAGCCGTGTGTCGCGCTCGACCCGAACGCGTCCGCGAGGACGCGGACGGCCACGCCGCGCCGGGCGGCGGCCTCGAGGGCGTCGGCGAGGGCGCGCCCCGCCGCGTCGTCCTTGAGGATGTACGCCTCGAGCAGGACCTCCTCGCGCGCGGCCTCGATCGCCGCGCCCATCGCGGCGAAGGCCGCGGCGCCGTCGAAGTAGAGCGTGACGGCGTTTCCGCGGTGGATCGGCGAGGCGTCGATCCTCCTCAGCAGGACCTCGAAGAGGGGGTCGCGGAGCCCGTCCGGGAGCGCCGCGGCGAGGCGGCCGACGCGCCCGGGACGGACGTCGCGCGGGAGCACGCGGAACGCCATCGGGCGCAGGATCGGCCTGAGAAACCGCGGCGTCATGCGCCGCCTCTTCTTGCGCTCGCGTCCGAACACGCCGGAGCCTCCGCGCTATCCTCGCACGGTGACTCGCGCCGCGCGCTCCGTCCTGAGGGCCGAGATCGGCGAGCAGCCCCACGTCGTCGCGCGCGTTCTCTCGCGCGAGGCGCGGCGGACGGCCTCCCTCGCCGCGCGCCTCGCGCAGGCCGACGTCTCGTGGGTCCTCGTGGCGGCGCGCGGGACGTCGGACAACGCGGCGCGCTACGCGCAGTACGCGTTCGGGATCGTCCACCGGCTGCCGGTCGCGCTCGCGGCGCCCTCCCTCGTGACGCTCTACGGGCGGGAGCCGCGCGTGAGGGGCGCCCTCGTCGTCGGGATCTCGCAGTCCGGGAGGTCGCCGGACGTCGTCGAGACGGTGGCCGCCGCCCGGCGCGCCGGCGCGCCGACGCTCGCGATCGTGAACGACCCGTCGAGCCCGCTCGCGCGGGCGGCCGAGTGGGTGATCCCTCTCCACGCCGGCGTCGAGCGGAGCGTCGCGGCGACGAAGACGTACACGGCGCAGCTCGCGGCCGTCGCCCTCCTCGTGCTGTCCCTGGGCGGCCGCAGGAAGAAGGAGCTCGAGGCGCTCGCGGCGATCCCGGAGAAGATGGACGAGGCCCTCGGCGTCGAGCCCGCGGCCGAGGCGGCGGCCGGGTCCTTCGCGCGGGCGCAGCGCGCCGTCGTCCTCGCGCGCGGCCTGCACTATCCGACGGCGTGGGAGATCGCGCTCAAGCTCAAGGAGCTCGCGCTCCTCCTCGCCGAGCCCTACTCGGCGGCGGACTTCCAGCACGGCCCGATCGCGATGGCCGAGAAGGACCTGCCCGTCATCCTCGTCTCGCCGCCCGGGTCGCGCCCGGCGCGGGAAGTCGAGGCGCTCGGCCGGGAGCTCGAGCGCCGGGGGAGCCCCGTCCTCGCGATCGGCCCGAACCGGCGCGGCGCGCTCGGAACGCCGCGCGTGCCCGAGCTCCTCGCGCCGCTCGTCTCGATCCTGCCCGGCCAGCTCCTCGCCTTCCACGCGGCGCGCGCCCGCGGCCTCGACCCCGACCACCCGCGCGGGATCCGCAAGATCACCGAGACGCGCTGAGGACCATAAGATCAGGCCATGACGTTTTCGCTCCTCTCGCACCTCTCCTGCACGAAATGCGGCGCCACGTACGGCGTCGGGCCGCTCCTGAACGTCTGCACGAAACCGGGCTGCGCGGGCTCGCTCTTCGCGGAGTACGACCTGGCGCCGTTCGACCGGGGCGGCGCGCGCGCGAGCGGGATGTGGCGCTTCCACGAGGTGATGCCGGCGCGCTCCGACGCCGAGATCGTGACGCTCGGCGAGGGCGGGACGCCGCTCCTGAAGGCGGATCGCCTCGGCGCCGCGCACGGGATGCCGCGCCTCTTCATCAAGGAGGAGGCCGGCAACCCGACCGGATCGTTCAAGGCGCGCGGCCTCGGCGTGGCGGTCACGATGGCGAAGGCGCTCGGCGCGAGGAAGATCGCGCTCCCGACCGCGGGCAACGCGGGCGGCGCCGCGGCGGCCTACGCCGCGAAGGCGGGCCTCGAGTGCCACGTCTTCATGCCGAAGGACACGCCAAAGATCTTCCGGATCGAGTGCGAGGCCTACGGCGCGAAGGTCGGACTCGTGGACGGCCTCATCGACGACTGCGGGAAGATCGTGGCCCAGCGCAAGGACGCCGAGGGCTGGTTCGACGTGTCGACGCTCAAGGAGCCGTACCGCGTCGAGGGCAAGAAGACGATGGGCTACGAGATCGCCGAGCAGCTCGGCTGGACGCTGCCCGACGTCGTCGTCTACCCGACGGGCGGGGGGACGGGCCTGATCGGGATGTGGAAGGCCTTCGACGAGATGGAGAAACTCGGGTGGATCGGCCCCGCGCGGCCGCGCATGGTCTCCGTGCAGGCCGAGGGCTGCGCGCCGATCCCGAGGGCGGTCGCCGGGGGCAAGGACGTCTCCGTCCGCTTCGAGAACGCCCACACGTACGCGAGCGGCCTGCGCGTCCCGAAGGCCTACGCGGACTATCTGATCCTGAAGATCCTGCGCGCCTCGAAGGGCGAGGCCGTGACCGTGACGGACGACGAGATGCGCCGCGGCGTCCTCGAGCTCGCCTCGCACGAGGGCCTCTTCGCCGCGCCCGAGGGCGGCGCCGCCTGGGAGGCGGTCAAGAAGCTCGTGGCGCAGGGGAAGGTCGGGAACGACGAGCGCATCGTCGTCTTCGACACGGGGACCGGCTACAAGTACGTCGAGTAGGGGCCGTTCTTCACCGCGCGGGGCCCGTCCCGCGCTCCGGGGACTCGAGGAGCCAGATCCGGCCCGCGGAGGTCTCGCTGTCCGTGATCGCGAGGGACCGGCCGTCTCTCGAGACGTCGAACGGCGAATTGCGTCCCACGACGGGAAGGGCCCTGGCGGAAACCGGATCCCGCGCGCCGAGCGGCGCGATCCTCAACCGCTGCAGGTCGTCGAATCCCAGCACGGAATAGAGCACGCCCGCCGCGTTCGGCCACCAGACAGGCCAGCCTCCGGTGTCGGTGATCCGGTGCTCGTCCCCGCCCGCGGGCGTCACGAGCGAGACGCCGGACGTGCCGGTCCGGTCCGCGGCGAACGCGATCCACCGGCCGTCCGGGGACCACCGGGGCAGCGTCGAGGGGCCCTTCGTGATCCTCCGGACCTCGGCGCTTCCGATCTTCTGCACGACGACGTGTGTTTCGCCGTCGACGGTGCTGGCGAACGCGAGCCGCGTCCCGTCGGGCGACGGGTCGGCGAACTCGGCCTCTCCGGACGACTCGGGAGTGAGGGCCTCGGCCGGCCCGCCGCGGCGCGGGACGCGCCAGATCCGGTCCGCCCCCGTGCTCCACGTGAAGTAGGCGAGCCACTCGCCGTCGGCGGAGAAGCGCGGATAGACCTCGGGCAGCGGCGACGACGTCAGGCGCCGCGGCTCCCCGCCGCGCAGCGGCGAGATCCAGACGTGCCAGGACCCGTCCTCCTCGGCCCTGCTGTACGCGACGTCGAGACCGTCCGGCGAGAAGGCGGGGGCCCAGATCGAGCTCGAATGCGAGACGACCTGCCGCCGCGCGCCGGACGCGAGGTCGTACACCCACAGGGCGCTGCGCTCGGGCGCGTTCAGGAAGGCGACCGCTCCGCCCGTCGAGACGCTGGGGCACAGATCGGGACCCGCTCCGCTCGTGAGGCGGACCGGTGCGCGGCCGTCGGACGGCAGGAACCAGAGGTTGGTGGCACCGCCGCGGTTCGAGACGTGCACGATTCCCGAGCCGTCCGGCGCAAAGACGGGAGCCTTGCTGAAGACGCCCGGCGGGTCCGTCCACAGGCGGCGCAGGTTGCCGTTCGACACCTGCAGGGTCCACAGCTCGCTCGCGGCGCCCCCGATGCTGCGTCCCACCGCGAGGAAGGCGCCGTCCGGCGACCACGCGAGGCGCCCGAAGAACGGGTATTTCGCGTCCCCGTTCAGGAGGACCCGTGCGTTCGAGCCGTCGGCCTTCGCGACGACGAGCTTCTGGGGCTCCGGCGGGTGCCAGGTCACGCAGGCCAGCGCGGCGCCGTCCGGAGACCAGGCGCCGCGGATCGCGCCGGACAGGATGGGCGTCACGTTGCCTCCGAACGCGGGCACGGCGCGGATCTCCGGCGCCGCGCCGCTCGGGGGAAACCACGTGAAGAGGATCGACTCGCCGTCGGGCGAGAACTGCGGTTCCGCCTCGCGAGCCTCGTCGTTCGTGAGGCGGATCCCCGCGCCGCCCGCGGCCCGGCTCACGAAGAGGTCGGCGCGGCCCTCCTGCTCGAGGACGTAAGCGACCATCTTCCCGTCGCCGGACAGCGCGAGGGAGTGGATCCGGGTTCCGCTCGAGAGGACCTCCCGCAGACGGCCGCCTCCGACGGGCAGCGGGCGGGTCCGCTCCTGGCGCGCCGCCGTCCAGGCCAGGGCCGCGGCCGCGACCGCGAGGCCGGCGACCGCGAGCGTCGCCATGAGGCGGGTCCGGGACCGCTCGGCCGGCGGCCGCGGGATCGCCTCGGGACCAGGCGGCGGGAGCGCGAAGGCGGGGCGCTCCTTGCTGGGCGTCAGCCTCGCGCCGTCGGCCGGCGAGAGATGCGCGCGGCAGTCGAGGAGCTGCTTCGCGAGGTCCTCGGTGGACTCGTACCGGTCGCGAGGCTCCTTCGCGAGGCAACGCTCGACGATCCAGCTCAGCGGCTCGGGCGTCCCGGGGACGGTGGTCGCGAGCGGTTCGGGCGCGTCGCGGATGATCGAGGCGATCGTCTCGGCGGGCGACGCGCCCTTGAACGGCCGCCGCCGCGCGAGCATCTCGTAGAGGAGCACGCCGAACGAGAACTGGTCCGAGCGATAGTCGAGAGCCTGGCCCTTCGCCTGTTCGGGCGACATGTACGAGACCGTCCCCATGGGCGCCCCGTCCGTCGTGAGCTTCTCGAGGGTCGGCGATTCGCCTTCCGCCTTTGCGGCCGGGAGCGGCGCGCGGTACGCGAGCCCGAAGTCGAGGAGCTTCACGTGGCCGGTCTTCGTGATGAAGACGTTCTCCGGCTTCAGGTCGCGGTGGACGATCCCCTTCAGATGCGCCGCCGCGAGCGCCTCGGCGACCTGGGCCGCGATGTCGAGCGTACGGCGCAGGCCGATCGGGCCGGCCGCGAGCGTCCCCCTCAGGTTCTCGCCGTCGAGGAGTTCCGTCACGAGGAACGTGACGTCCTTGATGCGGCCAAAATCGTGGATGGCGACGATGTTCGGGTGCGCAAGGGCCCCGATGGCCTTGGCCTCCTGCTCGAACCTCGCCCGGCTGTGCGGGTCAGCCGCCACGCTGCCCGCCAGGACCTTCACGGCGACGAGACGGTCCAGCTTGGTGTCCCGGGCCCGGAACACTTCCCCCATCCCTCCCCCGCCCAGTCGGGCGAGGATCTCGTAGGGGCCGAGGCGGAAGCCCGGGGAGAGCGCCATACGGGCATCTCCGAGCCAAATCTAGGTCCCGAGCCGGAGCGCCGGCCAGGTTTCTTCCGCGGCCGGCCCCGGGCGGGCTTACCGCAGGCCGAGCTTCGACTTGGCGGACGACAGGCGCGCGTCGATCTGCTCCTGGCGCGTCGCGCCCTGGAACCCGCCCGAGCCCTTCGCGGCGCCCGCGGCCTCCGAGAGCGACGTGCGGATGAGCGAGATCGCCTCCCGCGCGTCGGCGAGCGCGGCGCCCTCGGCGTCGGTCGCGCTGGCCGAGCAGGCGGACTCGGCGCGGGCGATCGCCTGCGTCGCACGGTTCTCGGCGTCGCCCCAGGTGTTCGCGTCCACCGGCACGTTCACGAGGAGGCGCGCGGCGTCCGCGAGGAGCCGGTTCGCGTTCTCGGCCTCGACGATGCAGCCGGGTCCGGTCGACACGAGGGGGGCCGCTTCGGACGTCGTCACGGGCTCGGCGGGCTTCTGCCGGAAGTACCAGAGCGCGAAGGCGACGGCGGCCGCGACGATGAGGAGCTTCTTCATGATGTGAGCCTCGGACTCCGTCTCCAGACTAGCACGCGGCCTGCGAGAATCCGGGGCATGTCGCTCGGCCTCCACCCGCGCGTCCGCGCCCTGACGACGCCCGAGCGCCTCGCGGTCCTCGGCGCCGCGCTCGCGGTCTTCCTGTTCGCGGCGGGGCCCGTCTGGCGGCACCGCTGGGAGCCGGACGCCGCGATTCTCTGGAGCTACGCCGTGATCCCGCCGGGCGTCTTCGCCGCGTTCCTGCGGCGCGGGACGCCGCGGCTCGTGCCCGTCCTCGTCGAGTCGCTCCTCCTCGCGATCGTGAAGTTCGGGATCACGGCCTTCGTCCTCGTGACGCTCTGGTCGTTCGGGACGCCGCCGCCCGCGGCGCGTCCCGGCCGGCTTCTCGAAGACCTGTTGCGTTCGAAGAGCGCCAGGGATTCTTCGAGTGGTTCGGAAGATGCGGGCGCCGGCGGCGCGCGGCGAGCGGCGGCGGCCCTGGCCATCTCGGTGGGAGACGGGGGATTTTCCTCGAAGGTGATTTCCCTCGCGCCGGGAGGCGACGTCGCGTTTCGTGCGACGGACGGGCGTCTCCACACGCTGGAGCTGCTTTCGGCGGACGGTTCGATCGGCGCGAACGTCCCCCTGCTCGCGTCCGGGGCGCCCCGCCTCATGTCATTCGAGGAAATCTCCCGGTTCTCCTCTCTCCGGTGCGCCGTCCACCCGGAGGAGAGAGCCGATCTCAGCGTCGCGCCCCGGCGATAGACTCGCCGCATGGCGCGGGAGTTCGACACCGACTTCGCGGTCGTGGGATCTGGGTTCGGCGGGAGCGTCTCGGCGCTGCGGCTCGCGGAGAAGGGCTGGCGCGTCGTCGTCCTCGAGAAGGGCAAGCGTTTCTCGCCGGAGGACTTTCCAGAGACGAACTGGCAGCTCCCGAAGTGGCTGTGGCTTCCCGGCGTCGGGTTCCGGGGCCTCTTCAAGATGACGTTTCTCAGACACGTCACGGCGCTCTCGGGCGTCGGCGTCGGCGGGGGCTCCCTCGTCTACGCGAACACGCTGCCCGTCCCGGGAGACTCGTTCTTCTCGTCGCCGACGTGGGCCGGCCTCGCGGACTGGAAGAAGGAGCTCGCGACGCACTACGCGACCGCGAAGAGGATGCTCGGCACGACGCGCGTCCCGTTCACGTCGCCGCCGGACGAGGTCCTGCGCGACGTCGGGCGCGACCTCGGCCTCGTGGACAAGTGGCAGTCCACCGAGGTCGCCGTCTTCTTCGGCGAGCCGGGCGTCACGGTGCCGGATCCGTACTTCGGCGGCGAGGGCCCGGAGCGCGCGGGTTGCAAGTCCTGCGGCGCCTGCATGATCGGCTGCCGCCACAACGCGAAGAACACGCTGGACAAGAACTACCTCTTCTTCGCCGAGAAGAAGGGCGTCCGGATCGAGTCCGACGCCGAGGTCACGTGGGTGAAGCCGCTCGAAGGCGGCGGCTACACGCTGACGGTCCGCCGCGGCCGCGAGCCGTTCCCGTTCCTGAGAAAGAAGACGACGATGACCGCGCGGAACGTCGTCTTCGCGGGCGGGGTCCTCGGGACCGTCGAGCTCCTCCTGAAGCTCAAGGAGAGCCCGGACGGACTGCCGAGGCTCTCGGACCGTCTCGGCGACTTCGTGAGGACGAACTCCGAGGTCCTCATGGGCGTCGTGAGCGACAAGAACGAGGACCTCTCGAAAGGGATCGCGATCGGCTCGATCCTCGAGACGGACGAGCACTCGCACCTCGAGCCCGTCCGCTACCCGGCGGGCTCCGGGTTCTTTCGTCTCCTCGCGATGCCGCACGCGCCGGGCGATACGGTCGTCGAGCGCCTCGCGAACGCGCTCGGCCTCCTCGTCCGCCAGCCCGGCAAGACGCTGAAGGCGTGGCTCACGCCCGATTGGGCGAAGCACACGATGATCCTCCTCTACATGCGGACCGTGGACGGCACGATCCGGATGACGCTTCGCCGGGGCCTGCGCAACGGCCTCCGCCACGCGCTCGCGACGTCGCCCGGGACGGGCGCGCCGGCGAAGGCGTGGGTCCCCGAGGCGACGGAGCTCGCGCGGCGTGTCGAGGAGAAGCTCGGCGGGTTCACGCAGAGCCTCCTGACGGAGACGCTGCTCGGGATCCCGACGACCGCGCACATCCTCGGCGGGTGCTGCATGGGCGCGTCGGCGGCGGACGGCGTCATCGACGCCAGGAACCGGGTCTTCGGCTACGAGGGCCTCTGGGTCGTCGACGGCTCGGCGATCTCCGCGAACCCCGGCGTGAACCCCTCACTGACGATCACGGCGCTCGCCGAGCGCGCGCTGTCGTTCGTGCCGGAGAAAGACGCGGCCTCGCGGGCGGCCTGACGTTTTCGCGTTGGCGCGCACGGACCACAGGCGCCGCCATCGTTTGCGCGCACGGCAGGTGATAAGGCTCTTACCCTGCTGCGGTTAGGACGAGCCGGTTCGCCCGCCGTCTGCCGGTCTCCAGCTGCCGATAGTTCCCGGACCACCGCGCTCCTAGCCATCCACCCGGGGATCAGAGGGGAAAAGGCTCGCTTCTCGAACCTAGACTGACGTGGCGACCTGCCTTTGCGCGCGTACACGCACCTTTTGCAGACTGCGATAGCATCTCACTCGCTTCGGTAGTCCGGAGGCCAGATGGAAGAGTCCAGCACCCCGGCGGCGCCCACCTGTCTTCACGATGCGGTTGCGGGAGCTCTTCGGTGCACTCCGCTGTTCCGGTCGTGGAGAGAGCACGAGCACAGCCTTCCGCCACGCGTGAAGCATGGTTCGATGAAATTCGAGAATTAGAAGGGGGACGTATGCGACGAGCGACATCTGCGATCGGGCTCGTGCTCATGTTTCTTGCCGTCTCGGGGTCGACGCTCGCTCAGACCTCCACCGACACCAAGGGGGCGAAGGGGCCGGCCGTTCAGACGGCGAAATCGCTGGCCGCGATGACACCGGCCGCGGCGCTGGACAAGCTGAAGATGGGGAACGCTCGGTTCGTCGAGAAGAACATGCGGACTCGAGACTGGCAGGCCAAGGTCTCCGCGACTGCGAGCGGCCAGTATCCATTCGCCGCAGTCCTTTCTTGCATGGACTCTCGAGCTCCGCTCGAAATCATCTTCGATCAGGGAATCGGTGACATCTTCGGGATCCGTGTCGCGGGCAACATCGTCAACGAGGACGAGCTCGGCAGCATGGAGTACGCGACGAAGGCCGTCGGGACGAAACTCCTCGTTGTCCTCGGGCATACGTCGTGCGGGGCTGTAAAAGGCTCGATCGACGATGTGAAGCTCGGCAACCTCACCGGGCTTCTCGCGAAGATCCAGCCCGCCGTGGTGGCATCCGGCCCCGGCAACTCGAAGGACGACAAGTATGTTACGAAGGTTGCCCAGGCCAACGTTCGTCAGGCGATGAAGGAGATTCGCGAGAAGAGCCCGACGCTGAAGGAGCAGCTCGACGCCGGCTCGATCGGTCTCGTCGGCGCAATCTACGATGTCTCCACGGGCAAAGTGACATTCCTTTCAGATTGAGGGACTTCGCCCTGTCTGTAGGGGCCGGACCACCGCGCTCTGAGCCAACCACCCGGGGAGCCGGGTCGAACTCGAACTCGAACTCGACCTTAAGGCGTCAGTTTCCTCCCGCCGCGCGCCGCTTCTCCTCCCGCTTCAGGTTCCACATGATGAGGACGAACGCGACGATCGCGACGTCGAGGAGCTCGAAACCGGTCAGGATGCGCCCGAAGACGATCTTTCCGATGCCGAAGAGGGCCGTGTAGACGAGGAGGATCCCGAGGCCCCAGTTCAGGAACGACATGGCCCCGCCGGGGATCGGCTCCCGTCCGAAGCCGAGCCGCGTCGAGACGCGCGCCCAGCCCGGGCCGCCGGGCCGCACGCGGCGGTAGAACGCATCGAGCGTCGCGTCGGGCTCGGGCGCCGTCAGGAACGTCACGGCGACCCATACGACCGTCGTGGCGACGACGGTCACGAGCATGACGATCGCCTGCTGCTCGAACGCGGCGCCGGGGCCGGTGCCCATCGGCACGAACGCGAAGGCCGAGAGCGAGACGACCATGGAGGTCAGCATCGCGGCGATCTCGCTCCACGCGTTGATGCGCCACCAGTACCAGCGCAGGATCAGGACGAGCCCCGTCCCGCTCCCGATCGCGAGGAGGAATCTCCAGGCTCCCTCGATGGACGAGAGATTCAGCGTGACGGCGATGGACAGGAGAAACAAACCGACCGTCGTCCAGCGCGAGACGGCGACATAGTGCTTCTCGCTCGCACCCTTTCTAAGAAATCTCTTGTAAACGTCCCCGACCAGGTAGGACGCCCCCCAATTGAGGTGCGTCCCCACGGTCGACATGTACGCGGCCGCGAAGCCCGCGAGCATGAAGCCCTTCCAGCCGGCCGGCATGAGGTCGACCATCGCCTGGACGTACGCGGCCTCGTGGTCCGGCTTGCCGTTCACGAGGACGCCGGCGGGATAGAGGAGGACGGTCGCGAGGCCCGTCAGGATCCACGGCCACGGACGGAGCGCGTAATGGCCGACGTTGAAGAACAGCGTCGCGAGGATGCCGTCGCGCTCGGTCTTCGCCGAGAAGATCCGCTGCGCGACGTAGCCGCCGCCGCCCGGCTCCGCGCCCGGGTACCACGCGGCCCACCACTGGACCGCGAGGAACGTGAAGAGCGCGGTCGCGGGCATCCACGCCGAGCCCGCGGGCGGGAGGAACGAGATCGCCGCGTCGACCGAGCCGAAGTGCTTCGCGAGGCCGTCCTCGAGCGCGACGATGCCGCCGACTTTCTTCACCGCGAAGTACGCGAGCAGGATGACGGCCGTCATCTTGATGACGAGCTGGACGAGGTCGGTCCAGAGGACGGCCCACATCCCGGCGGCGGCCGAGTAGCCGACGGTGATCACGAAACAGAGGCCGACGGCCCACAGCGGCCGGATCCCCAGCGAGATCTGGAGGATCTTCACCATCGCGAGCGTGACCCAGCCGAGGATGATGAGGTTTATCGGGAGCGCGAGGTAGAGCGCGCGGAAGCCGCGGAGGAACGTGGCGGGCTTCCCGCTGTACCGGATCTCGGCGAACTCGACGTCCGTCATGACCTTCGCGCGGCGCCAGAGGCGCGCGTAGAGGAAGACCGTGAGCGTCCCGGACATGACGAAGTTCCACCAGATCCAGTTGCCCGCGACGCCGTGGGCGGCGACGAGGCCCGTCACGACGAGCGGCGTGTCGGCCGCGAAGGTCGTCGCGATCATCGCGGCGCCGGCGAGCCACCACGGCACGTTGCGGCCGGCGACGAAGTACTGCTCGAGCGACTCGCCGCCCTTCTTCGTGAAGGCGAAGCCGATCCCGATCGAGAGGGCGAAGTACGCGAAGACGATGGCCCAGTCGAGGAACGTCAGGCTCATGGCTTGGGCGCCTTCGGCTTCGCGACGGCCGGCACGGCGATGCTGCGCTTCCCGTTCTTCCCGACGCTCCGCACCGCGAAGTAGTGGTTGTCCGTCGAAGATCCGAAGAAAGAACCAGAGAAAGATTTTCTTCGAGTGGCAAAGAGGCGGGCGAGGGCGCGGCGCTCGAGGCGGGCTGGGGCGTGGGTGCCGGCGCGCTCGCCGCCGGAGCCTCGATCGTCTTCACGACGGACCAGCGGGCCTCCGTGGTCTCCCTCCAGAGGATCTCGTATCCCGCGCGCTCCGGGTCCTTATTACTTTCTAAGAAGATCTCCGAATTCGGCGTCACGGCGCCCCCCAGCATCACCTTGAGGGGCGGGGCCGGCGCGTTCGCCATCTCCGCGAGCGTCTTCGCGACGACGTCGGCCGTCCGCGCGACCTGGTCGAAGTCCATGAACTTCGCGAGGTCGCCGTACTCGACGCCGTTCTCGGTGCGCGGGGTCTGGTGCTCGTGCCGGTAGTCCTCGAGCGGCTCCGTGAAGCGAACGGCGGGGAAGCCCGCCTCGGCGAACGGCCGGTGGTCGCCGCTGCGGCCGAACCGGTCGAGACGGAAGACGAGGCGCACGGCGTCCTTGCCGGCGACGTCCTCGGCGAGCCGCGCCATCTGCCGGCCCGGCGAGTCGATCCCGTCCGGCCCGCCTTCCGAGAAGACGCGGACCCGGCGATCCGGGCTCCCGTTCGTCGCGCCGACGATGTCGCACGTGATCATCCCGCCCACGGCGTAGCCGTGGATTCGGAGCCACTCGAGCATCCGCTTCGACCCGAGAAGGCCCTGCTCCTCGCCGGCGACGGCCGCGAAGATCAGCGTCGCGCGCGCGGGCGCTGCGGCGAGGGCGCGCGCCGCGAGGATCGACGCCGCGGTGCCGGAGGCGTCGTCGTCGGCGCCCGGCGCGTCCGTCTCGGCGTCCATCACGTTCGAGGGCACCGAATCGAAATGGCCGGAGACGATGTAGGCGGTCTTCGAACGCGCGGCGTCGGTCCCGCCGAGGATCGCGTAAACGTTCTCCATGTGGACCGGGACGTCCTTCGTCCGCGGCCCCTTCGTCTCGTACGAGTCGACGACGACGCGGAGCTTCCCGCCCGTCTCCTTCTCGACCGCGTCGAAATGCCGGAGGACGGCGTCACGCCCGCAGCCGGCGCCGCGCTTCGGGTCGGACCAGGACGAAAGGGAGTGGCGCGTCCCGCAAAGGGCGAGCTCCTCGACGATCGCCTTCGCCTCGGCGGCGGACGGGGCCGCGGAGGCGCGCGGGAACGCGCCGAGGCCGAGGGCGAACAGGGCGGCCGACGCCGGGGAAAGGCGCATGGCGGGTTCTCCTTCCGCGGGAAGGCGGGAATCGTACACGCCCGGGCGCGGGGGACCCTACGTGCCCGGGCCCAGCGCCGCCTCGCCCCGTTCGCCCGTCTTGACGCGGAGGGCCTCGAGGACGGGCAGGACGAAGACCTTGCCGTCGCCCCGGCGGCCCGTGTGGCCGGCGCGGTAGAGCGCCTCGACGAGCGCGTCCGCCTCGTCGTCGCGACAGACGATCTCGACGCGGATCTTCTTCGTCATCTCGACGCCGAGGTGCTCCCGGTGCTCGGGGTGCGAGGCGTCGTGCTCCTGCCCGAAGCCGCGCGCGTCCGAGATCGTGAGGCCGTGCGCGTGCGATTCCGAGAGGGCGTCCACGATCGCGAAGAGGCGGTCGGGCGGAAAGAAGCCGAGGACGTAGCGCATCAGTATTCCTCCTCCTCGCGTTCGAAGAGCTCGTAGAGGACGGGCAGGACGAAGAGCGTGAGCAGCGTGGCGGTCACGAGGCCGCCGATGATGACGACGGCGAACGGGCGCTGGGTCTCGGCGCCCACGGCGTGCGAGAGCGCGGCCGGCAGGAGCCCGAAGGCGGCCATCGCGGCCGTCATGAGGACGGGGCGGAAGCGCGTGAGCGCTCCCTCCGTGACGGCCTCCGCGAGCCCCCGGCCCGTCCGGCGGAGCTCGCGGATGCGCTCGACGAGGAGGACGCCGTTCTGGACGGAGACGCCGAAGAGCGCGATGAAGCCGACGAGGGCGGAGACGGAGAGCGTGAGGCCGGCGAGGGGGAGGGCGAAGAGGCCGCCGACGGCCGCGAAGGGCACGTTCAGGAGGATGAGGGTCGCGAGGCGCGGCGAGTCGAAGGCCGCGAAGAGGAGAAAGAAGATCGCGGCGAGCGTGATCGGGAGGACGACCATGAGGCGCTTGAGGGCGCGCTGCTGGTTCTCGAACGAGCCCGTCCACTCGAGCCGGTAGCCGGGCGGGAGCTTCACGGCGGCGTCGACCTTCTTCTGCGCCTCGGCGACGAGCGAGCCGAGGTCCCGGCCGCGGACGGAGAGCTTCACGGCGATGCGGCGGGAATTCTCCTCGCGGAAGACGCGGGCCGAGCCCGGCGCGAGCCGCACGTCCGCCACGGAGCCGAGCGTCAGCTTCTCGCCGTTCGGCCCGAGGATCGGGATCGCGCGGATCGACTCGAGGCCCGTCACGGCCCCCGGGTCGACGCGCACGACGAGGTCGAACGTCTTCTCGCCCTCGAGGATCTGCGTCGCGACCGCGCCGCCGAGCGCGGTCTCGATGACCGTCTGGACGTCCGAGACCGACAGCCCGTAGCGGCCGATCGCCGGGCGGTCGACCGAGATCTGGACCTGCGGCTGGCCCGCGAGGCGCTCGGCCGCGACGTCGGCGGCACCCGGCACGGTGTCGAGGACGGCGGCCGTCCGGTCCGCGAGGTCCTGCAGGACGGCCGGGTCCTCGCCGAAGATCTTCACGGAGAGCTCGCTCTTGATGCCGGACACGGCCTCGTTCACGTTGTCCTCGATCACCTGCGAGAACGTGAGCTCGATCCCGGGGATCGCGGACAGCTTCCGGTTCATGGCGTCCGAGAGCGCGTCGCGCGTCCTGGCGGTCGTCCACTTCTCGCGGGGGAGGAGGTCCACGTAGAGCTCCACCGTGTCGAAGCCGTTCACGTCGGTGCCGTCGTCCGGGCGGCCGAGCTGGCTCACGATCGTCGTCACCTCCGGAAAGGACGCGAGCGTCGTGCGGATCTGGCGCGTGAGGCGGCCGGCCTCGGACGGCGAGATCGACCCGGGAAAGGTCGCGCGCACCCAGAGCGCGCCCTCGTCGAGCTTCGGGAGGAACTCGGAGCCGAGGAGGAGCGCCGTGCCGACGCCGGCGGCGAGGAGCGCGGCCGACGCGGCGACGGCGGCCTTCCGCCGGCCGAGGACCCAGGCGAGCGCGGGCCGGTAGGCGCGCGTCAGCAGGCGGACGGTCGCGGACTCGGCGTCGTGCCCGGACGCGTGCCCCTCGCCGCGATGCCTCACCGCGAAGCTCGCGAGGACGGGAACGATCGTGAGCGCGAGGACGGTCCCCCAGAGAAGCGCGAACGTGAGCGTCAGCGCCATCGGCCGGAAGATCTTTCCCTCCACGCGCTGGAGCGTGTAGAGCGGCAGGAACGCCGTGATGAGGATCGCCTTCGAGAAGAGGATCGGCTTGCCGACCTCGCTCGTGGCCTGGACGATCGCGGCCGAGAGCGACCGGACCTTTCCACCCCGCTCCTCGAGGATCCGCAGGAGGTTCTCGACGACGACGACGGCCGAGTCCACGATGATCCCGAAGTCGATCGCCCCCATCGAGATGAGGTTCGCCGGGATGCCGCGCAGGTCGAGGAGGAGGAACGCGCCGAGGAGGGAGAGCGGGACGACGGCCGCGACGACGAGCGCCGAGCGCGCGTTCGCGACGCCGAGGAACGCGACGAGAACGACGAGGACGAAGCCGATCCCCTCGACCATGTTCTTGCGCACGGTGTGGAGCGTGCGGTCGATGAGCGCGGTCCGGTCGTAGTGCGGGACGATCCTCACGCCGGGCGGGAGGCCGCCGGCGTTCATCTCGGCGACCTTCGCGCGGACGCGTTCGAGGACCTCGAGCGCGTTTTCGCCCTTGCGCAGGAGGACGATCCCCTGCACCACGTCGTCCTCGTCGGCGCCGCCCACCGTCTTGCCGACGCGGCCGAGCCGGATGCGCGGGCCGACGCCCGCGGCGGCGACGTCGCGGATCCGGATCGGCGTCCCGTTCCGCGTCGCGACGGCGATCTCGCCGATGTCGGCCGTCGACTGGACGAGCCCGAGGCCGCGCACGACGTACATCTCGGAGCCGTGCTCGATGTACGCCCCGCCGGCGTTCCGGTTGCCCTTCGAGAGCGCGTCGAAAACCTGCGGGAGCGTGAGGCCGTAGGACTTGAGCTTCAGCGGGTCGACGTTGACCTGGTACTGCTTGGTCGGGCCGCCGAACCCGACGACGTCCACGACGCCGGGAACCGTCCGGAGCTTGCGCTCGACGACCCAGTCCTCGAGGGACTTCAGCTCGAGCGGCGAGAACCCGGGCGGCCCGACGACCGTGTACCGGTAGATCTCGCCGACCGGGGTCGAGTCCGGCGAGAGGTTCGCCTGCGCTCCTCCGGGAAGGACGACGGACTGAAGGCGCTCGAACGCCTGGTTGCGGACGTAGGCGCGGTCCGCGTCGTCCTCGAAGACGATCGTCACGACGGAGAGCCCGAAGATCGAGATCGAGCGCATCGAGGCGCGCTTCGGGATCCCGTTCATCTCGTTCTCGACGGGGATCGTGACGAGTCGCTCGACCTCCTCGGCCGCGTGGCCCGGGAAGAGCGTGATGATCTGGACCTGGACGTTCGTGACGTCCGGGTAGGCCTCGACGGGGAGGCGCACGAACGCGAACACCCCGAACGCGACGAAGACGACGAGGAGCGCGAGGACGATCACGCGCCGCCGGAGCGCCCAGGCGACGAGCGCGCGGATCACTTCTTCTCCCCGGCGGACGAGAAGAGCGACGAGAGGAGGAGGCTCCCGTCCGTGACGACCCGCGCGCCTTCCGGAAGACCGGAGAGAACCGGGACCTTCCCGTCGCGCTCGGGCCCGACCGTCACGCGCGTCCGCCGGAACCGCGACGGCCCCGCCGCGACGAAGCAGACGCGGCCGGCGCCGTCCGTCAGGATCGCGCGGGCCGGGACGACCGTCGCCGGTCGCGGGGACTTCCCGGAAACCTCGACGGTCACGTACATCTCGGCCTTGAGGAGACCGGCGGCGTTGTCGACGGCGCCGCGGGCGCGCACGGTGCGCGTCGCGGGGTCGAGCGCGTCGCCGACGAGCTCGAGCCGGCCCTCGAACGTCCGGTCCGGCCACGCGGCGGAGCGGATCGCGAGGCGGTCGCCGGGCGCGAGGAGCGCGAGGTCGCGCTCCGTCACGTCGAGCCAGACCCAGAGCGCCCGGGGGTTCGTCACGACGAAGAGGGGCACGGCGGCGTCGGGGCGCGCCTCCTGGCCGGGATTCGCGTTGCGCTCGACGACGACGCCGGGCAGGGGAGACGTGAGCCGGAAGAGCTGGTCGGGGCCTCGGGCGGGATCGGCGATCGCCCCCACGTCGCCGCCCCAGCGCGCGAGGCGCGCGGACGTGCGGGACGCCTCCGCGCGGGCGCGCGAGAGGTCCGCGTCGGCGGCGTCGAGGTCCTTGCGCGGCGTGGCGCCGCGTTCGTACAGGCGCGCTGTGCGCTCGCGGTTGCGCTGGGCGGCGGCGAGGTCGGCGGCGGCCCGGGCCGCGTCGGACTGCGCCTGGCCGTAGTCGGGGGACGAGATCTCCGCGAGGAGGTCGCCCGCGCCGACCCGCGCGCCGACCGGCCCCCGGAGCGCCACGATGCGGCCGGCGACCGGCGGGAAGACGCGCACGGTCGCGTCCTCGCTCCACGCGAGGCGGCCGGTCACGGCGACGGGCGGGGCGGACTCTTTCGCGGCCGCCTCCAGTCCGAGGGAGGCGAGCTGGGGTGCCCCGTCGGCGAAGGCGATCTCGTCGCCGTCCACGCGGGGCGCGGGCGCCTCCGCGGCGGGCGGCGCGGACCTGCCGCAGCCCGCGAGGACGGCGGCGAAAAGGACGGCACAGGTGGTCTTCTTCATTTCGTCTCCAGGGCGCCCGAAACGGCGAGGCGCGCGGCGCGGTAGTCCGCGTACGCGGCGGCGAGGTCTCCCTGCGCCGCGGCGGCGGCGATGAGGATGTCGTTGGCGTTGCGCTCGGCCTCGAGGAGCTCGAGGAGGGAGGAGCCGCCCTGTTCCCAGGCGTAGCGGACGGTGTCGCGGACGGACGTCGCCTTCGGGACGAGCTCGCCGCCGAGCCGCGCGGCCCGCGCGCGCGCGACGTCGAGCGCCTGACGCGTCGCCGCGAGGTCCTGCTCGGCTCGGACGCGGCCCCGGACGAGGTCGCGGCGCGCCGACTCGGCGGCGACGGAGGCCGCCCGGATCGCGCCTGCGTTGTGATTGAAGACGGGGATCGGGAACGAGACGCCGAACCCGAACGTGTTCCGCTGGTCGGGCGGCTCGCGCTCGTACTGGACGAGGAGCGTCGGGTCGGGCACTCGGAACGCCTTCTGGAGGGCGAGGTCCGCGTCCGCGCGGCGGACGGCGGCGTCGAGCGCGAGGACGTCGGGCCGATTCGCGAGGATGGTCCCGTCCTGCGGCGCGGCGCCCGGCTCCCCGGCGCCGGCCGCGAGGGCGTCGAGGTCCTCCGCGAGCGCGACGGCGGGCCGGTTCAGGAGCGCGGCGAGGGCGCGCAGGGCGTTCCCGGCGGCGAGGTCGGCCTGCGCGGCATCCGCGAGGAACCTCCCGGCCGCGATCTCGACCTGCGCGCGGTCGGCGGCGGAGATGTCCCCTGCCGCCTCGCGTTCGCGCGCGATCGCGACCGATCGCGAGAATGAGGCCGCGGAGTCGCGCGTGAGCGAGGCGCTTTTCTCGGCGACCGCCGCCGCGACGTACGTCTTCACGACGGCGGCGTCGAGGAGGCGTCCGGCGTCCGCGAGGCGGGCGTCGGCGCCGGCGATCCCGGCGTCGGCCGAGGCCCGCCGGTTCGAACGCTTGCCGCCGATCTCGACGAGCTGGCCCGCCGACACGATCGTGTCGTACGTGCGGTCGTAGAAGCCGTTGCCGTGCACGGTGCCGGCGGGCGTGCCGTCCGTCGGGATCTTCGCCGTCAGGTAGGACAGGACCGGGTTCGGAAGCGCGACCGCCTGGTCGCGCAGGGCCCGGGCGCCCTCGAGGTCGGCGCGCGCGGCGAGGAGGTCCGGGTTGCTCTCGCGCGCGAGGGCCACGGCCTCGGCGAGCGTCACCCGGGCGGGCTCGTCGCCGCGGGCGGGAAGCGCGGACGCGGCGAGCGCGCCCGCGATGAGGACGATCGCGGTCTTCAAGGTCTCCTCCGGCGGCGCACGGCGCCGCCTCGTCAGCGTCTTTCGGCGGGAAAGAGCTAGGAGAGGAGAGCCGGGGGGCCGCGCGCGGCGATGCCGCGGGGCGCGGGAGCGCAGGAGGCGAGGTCGCGGTTCGCGGAGGGTGCCGGGGCGACGGGGCGGGGAGAGGCCGCGGGCACGGCGTCGACGGGCGTGTCGAGGACGAGGAGCGAAGGCATGTCCGGGATGTCCGCTCCCCAGGCGCGGGGCGCGTACAGGTCCGGGCCGGGCGTGTTCGGGTCGTCCGCGAGCCCGGTGTTTCCGGCCGCGAGGTCCCTGAGGTCGTCGGCCAGCACCGCGCCGGCCCCGAGGACCGGGGCGAGGAAGGCCGCGACGAGGAGCGCGGCGGCGGAGCGGGCGGCAAAACGGCGCATGGCGATCCGGGCCGTGGATTGTACGCAGGTCCGGTGCCGGGACTCTGTCTCCGTGCCGCGTTTCGAACTACGATGCGCGGCGGGATGGGTGCCCGGCCGTGAAAGATCTCTCCGAAGTCCTCGCGACGGAAGGCGAGATCGTGCGCCTCGATCCCGACCACCCGGGCTTCAAGGATCCCGTGTACCGCGCGCGCCGGAACGAGATCGCCCGGCTCGCGCTCCAGTACGGGGCCGGAGACCCGATCCCGCGCGTCGACTACACGTCCGAGGAGCAGGCCGTGTGGCGGCTCACGTGGGAAAGGCTCTGGCCCCTGCACGAGACGCATGCCTGCTACGAGTGGCTCGAGAGTTCGAAGGTCCTGTCCCTCGACCGCGCGAGTGTCCCCCAGCTCGCGGACGTGAACGTCACGCTCGAGCGCTCGGGGTTCCGCATGCTGCCCGTCGCGGGCCTCATCCAGGGCCGCGGTTTCCTCTCCGCGATGTCGCAGGGCGTCTTTCTCTCGACGCAGTACATGCGGCACCACTCCGTGCCGTTCTACACGCCGGAGCCCGACGTCATCCACGAGCTCGTCGGGCACGCGGCGAGCCTCTTCCATCCCGACATCGTCCGGCTCTCGCGCCTCTTCGGCGAGGCGGCCTCGCGCGCGAGCGACGAGGCGATGAAGCGGCTCGAGCTCGTCTACTGGTACACGCTCGAGTTCGGGCTCGTCGAGGAAAGGGGCTCGCTCCGGACGTACGGCGCGGGCGTCCTGTCGTCGTTCGGCGAGATGGAACGCATGACGACGGAGGCCGAGCTCCGCCCGCTGGACTTCGCGGACGCGTCGGCGCGCCCATACGACCCGACGCGCTACCAGCCGGTCCTGTACGTCTCGCCGTCCTGGGACCGGATGGTCGCGGACGTGTCGGACTGGCTGAAGACGATCTGACCTCGCGCCCGTAGACTCCGGCCGTGCCGCCGCCCCCGCGCCCGTACGACGCGCTGAAGCACCGCGACTTCCGCCGCCTCGCGATCACGCAGCTCCTCTCGCTCGTCGGGTCGCAGATGCAGAACGTCGCGATCGACTGGCACGTCTGGGTCCTGACGCGCTCGCCGCTCGCGCTCGGCCTCGTCGGCCTCGTGCGCGTCGTCCCGATCGTGGCGCTCTCGCTCGTCGGGGGGCTCGTCGCGGACCGGCACGACCGCCGCCGCGTCATGCTCGCGACCCAGTCCGCGATGACGCTCGTCGCCCTCGCGCTCGGGACGGCGACGCTCCTCGGCCGGGACTCGGTCGGCCTCGTCTACGTCCTCACGGCCTGCACGTCGGCCGCGGGCGCGTTCGACAACCCGGCCCGACAGTCGCTCGTCCCGCGCCTCGTGCCGCCGCGCGAGCTCCCGGGCGCCCTCGCGATCCTCCTCTCCGCGTTCCAGCTCGCGGCGATCGGCGGGCCCGCGCTGACGGGCCTGATCCTCGCGGGCTCGGCGCACGCGTCGCCGGCGGCGGCCTCGCACGCCCACGCGGGCGGCCTCGCCCTCGTCTATTTCCTGAACGCGGCCTCGTTCGCGGGCGTACTCGTCACGCTCGCGACGCTCCGCGCGTCGGGCCGCGTCGAGCGCGCGGAAGGCGCGCCGGAGCACCCGATCGAATCGCTGCGCGAGGGCCTCCGGTTCGTCTTCACGACGCCGATCCTCGTCTGGACGATGACGCTCGACTTCTTCGCGACGTTCTTCGCGGGCTCGATGTCGCTCCTCCCGATCTTCGCGGACCGCATCCTCCTCGTCGGGCCCGCGGGCTACGGCTGGCTCCGCGCCGCCCCGGGCATCGGCGCGTTCGCCTGCGTCCGTCTGGACGTCGGTCGTCGGCCTCCCGCGGCGGCAGGGGCGCGTCTTCCTGTGGGCGGTCGCGGCGTACGGGGCCGTCACCGTCGTCTTCGGCCTCTCGCGGAGCTTCGCGCTGACGCTCGCGGCGCTCGCGCTCGTGGGGCTGACGGACACGATCTCGACGGTCGTGCGGCAGACCGTGAGGCAGCTCGTGACGCCCGACGCGCTCCGCGGGCGGATGACGGGCGTCAACATGATCTTCTTCATGGGCGGGCCGCAGCTCGGCGAGCTCGAAGCGGGCTTCGTCGCGAGCCTCTTCGTGTCGGTCGCGGCCGGCGCGACGTTCGCCGTCGTCTCGGGCGGCGTCGGGACGATCCTGGTCGCGGCGTTCGTCGCGTGGCGCGCGAAGGGACGTCCGCGGCTACGAGTGGTCCGCGGCCGGCGGCTGACGCCCGCGTTCCTTGCGCTCCTCCATCTCCTCGAGGCTCCTCGGCCAGTCGCCGCGCAGGAGGCGCGAGAGCGACCGGTCCGCGAGGAGCCTGCCGCCGGTCTGGCACGCCGGGCAGTAGTTCGTCTCGTTCGCCTCGTAAACGATTCGCTGGACTCCGGTCCCGCACCGCGGGCAGGGATTCCCGAACTTCCCGTGGACCGCCATTTCCGCGCGGAAGGCCGTGACCTTCTCCGGGAACCGTCTCCGGCCTCGCGCCGCAGGCGGTCCGTCCAGTCGAGGAGAGTCGCGCGCGTCGCGTCGAAGAGCCGCGCCGCCTCGGCGTCGTCGAGGCGCGACGTGAGCGCGACGGGGGAGAGGCGCGCGGCGTGGAGGATCTCGTCCGAGTACGCGTTGCCGATGCCGGAGAAGAGCGTCGGGTCCGTCAGGGCGCGCTTCAGCGTGTGGTTCTCGCACCTAAGCGCGCACGACGAAGGCCTCGCGCGACGCCTCGAGGGGCTCGAGCCCGCCGGGGTCGAGGGCGGCGAGCGCCTCGCGCCCGGCGACGACGCGCACCCACGCCCGCTTCTTCGGGCTGGCCTCGGTCAGGAGGAGAGACCCATGGGCAAGATGCAGAGAAAGGAGGCCGATTTTCTTTGGAATGGAGAATGGCGGCGTCGCCTGCCTTCCACCGAAGGCGGCCCGACGACCATGAGATGCAGGACGAGAAAAAGGCTGCCGTCGGGATCGCGCTCCTGGTTCGGGTCCCTCTCTTCCCCTTCAAAGGAAAATACGAGCCGTTTGCCCAGCCGGGACACCCCCCGCAGCGCGCGGCCTTCGAGGGCGCCAGGGGCGGCGCCACCGACCGCAGGACGAACGGGCTCGCGAGGCGCACCTTGCGCAGCGTCTCGCCCTTCAGCAGCCGCTCGAGATGCTCGGCGTAGACGGTGACGTCCGGAAGCTCGGGCACGGGCCGAGGCTATCGCGGCCTCCGGCCGCGGGAATACCGGCGCCGTGTCCCCCGTTGCCAGACCCGGTTCAGAATGAACGCCATGCCGCGCTGCCGGAAAGCCGAGACCCCGGCCGGTTCGAGCACGTCCTCGCTCGCCGTCCGCGAGACGCTGCCCCCCGACCTCCTCGCGGCGGGCGTCCGGCGGCTCGGCACCGTCGCCCTCCTGACGGCGGTGATCATGCCGGTCTTCGTCGCGGCGATGGCCCTCGCGGCCGTGGGGGCCGGACAGGCCCGCTACCCGGGGATCATCATCCTTGGAGACGCGGCCGTCGTCGTCGCCTCGCTCGGCATGTTCGCGGTGACGCGGCGCGCGGGCCTCGACCCGGGCGAGACCCTCGACCGGGCGCTCGTCTACGAAGTTCTGGTGGGCTTTCTATGGGCATCGTCTATCACTCGATTCCCGGTCGGCCGGCGGCGCCCTGCCGAAGGGATGGTCATCCGTCGCCGTCTGGCTCCTTGCGTTCACGCTTCTCGTCCCGTCGACGCAGCGGCAAGACGGCCCTCGCGACGACCGCGACCGCGTTGATGGACCCCGTCGGACTTCTCGTCGCGATCGCGCTCGGCTATCACCCGGCGCTTCCGACGTGGCAGGTCGCGGTCGCGATGTTCCTTCCGACGTGCCGTGGCGGCGGTGATGGCGGCGGTGGGCGTCGCGCATCGTCTACCGCCTCTCGGCGCAGGCCGGGAAGGCGGAGGAGCTCGGGAGCTACCGGCTCGTCGCGCCGCTCGGCCAGGGCGGGATGGGCGAGGTCTGGCGCGCCGAGCACCGGATGCTCGCGCGCGAGGCCGCGATCAAGCTCGTCCGCCCTCGCGCGGGCGGAATCCCTCGCGACCTCGTGGCGCGCTTCGAGCGCGAGGCGAAAGCGACGGCGGGCACTGCGCTCCCCGCACACGGTCCAGCTCTACGACTTCGGCCGCTCGGACGACGGAGCGTTCTACTACGTGATGGAGCTCCTCGACGGCTACACGCTCGACCGGCTCGTCGAGCGCTACGGGACGCTCCCGCCCGAGCGCGTCGTCCACGTCCTCCGGCAGGCGTGCCGCTCGCTCGCCGAGGCCCACGCGGCGGGCCTCGTCCACCGCGACGTCAAGCCCGGGAACATCTTCCTGTGCCGTTACGGGGGCGAGTCGGACTTCGTGAAGGTCGTGGACTTCGGCCTCGTGAAGGACGTCTCCGCGAGCGGCGGGATGAACCTCACGCAGACGGGCCTCGTCGCGGGAACGCCGGCCTACATGCCGCCCGAGATGGCGCTCGGCAAGGACGTGGACGGGCGCGCCGACCTCTATTCGCTCGGCTGCGTCGGCTACTACCTGCTGACGGGTCAGCCGGTCTTCGACCGCAAGACCGCGCTCGAGACGCTCCACGACCACACGTCGACGACGCCGGTCCCGCCGTCGCAGCGCGTCGCGACGCCGGTCCCGGCCGATCTCGAAGCGGTCCTCCTCGCCTGTCTCGCGAAGGACCCGGCCGATCGGCCCGAGAGCGCGCGCGTCCTCGAGGCGCGCCTCGCGGCGACGTCCGCGGCGGGGCGCTGGTCGTCCGCGGACGCCGAGCGCTGGTGGGACCGGAACTCCCCCGCGACGGGCGGGTACCGGCCGATCCCGACGGAGCCGGACGGCACGCGCCTCGAGACGCCTGCCGACCGCGCGGCCGCGGTCTCGTGACGCCGTGTGCGGCCGCTACTGGCTCGTGACCCCGTTCGACGTCCTCGCGTCACGCTTCCACGTGCGCGGCGAGCGGACGCCGCTCGTCCCGCGCTGGAACGCGGCGCCGGGACAGGACCTGCCCGTCGTGCGCCTCGACGCCGTGCGTCAGCGGCGCCCGGGTGCTCGAGCCCATGCGCTGGGGTCTCGTCCCGTCCTGGGCGGCCGGGCCCGAGGACGCGGGCCGGCCGATCAATGCGCGGGCCGAGACGGCCGCGACGAAGCCGACGTTCCGGGAGCCGTTCCGGCGGCGGCGCGCGCTCGTCCCGGCCGACGGGTTCTTCGAGTGGAAGAAGGGCGACCGCGGCGGAGAGGCTTTCGCGATCCGGCTCAAGTCGCGCCGGACGTTCGCGTTCGCGGGCCTCTTCGACGAGTGGAAGCCGCGGGGCGGCCCGGTGCAGCGGACCTTCGCGATCCTGACGACGCGCCCGAACGAGCTCGTCGGCGAACTGCACGACCGGATGCCCGTCATCCTCTCGCCGGAGGGCGAGTCCCTCTGGATGGACCCGGACGAGCAGGATCCCGCGCGGCTCGCGCCGGCTGTTCGAACCACCCGACGCCGCCACGATGGAGGCGTTTCCGGTCTCCCGGCGGGTGAACACGCCCGCGCACGACGACCCGTCCGTTCTCGATCCCCCTGCGCCGGAGCCCTCGCGGCCGCTGAAGGTGCGGAAGGACCGGGCGATCGCAGCGAAGCCTCTGGGAGAATGGCGAGGATGACGAGGCGGACGACGCGGGCTGAGGGCGCGCGGCGAGCGCCGGCTGCCGCGCTGGTGCTCGCGGCGGCCGCGTCGGCGGGCTGCACGCTCTCCGGAGGCACGGCTGCGCCGCCGCCTGCGCCCGCGCCCACGGCCGTCGCCAAGCTCGGCAAGGAGAGGGCGGCCGCGATCGCGAACGGCTACACGGGCGGAAACCTCGACGCCCGCCGCAAGTACTGGCCCGGCGCGGCGGAGGGCTTCCAGCGCGCGTTCTCGTTCAACCCGACCGACGACGGGGCGGCGTATCTCACCGCCGTCGCGTACGCGCGCCAGGAGAACGCCCCGGCGACGCTCGAGTGGCTGAACCAGCTCTGGCGGCTGAACAGCTGCCTCTTCCCGCTCCCGAAGACGTTCGAGGGCGTGACGTCGGACCCGCGGTTCCGGGATCTCCTCGTGGTTCTCCGCGCGCAGTTGCCGAAGACGCACCGTTCGACGGTCGCGTTCACGCTCGCCGCGGGCGACCTCCTGCCGGGCGACCTCGCGTGGGACGCGGCCGGAAAGGTCTTCTACGTCGCGAGCCTGAGAAAGCGGAAGATCGTCCGCGTGAAGCCGGGCGCGCCCGGCGCGCCTGCCCTGGCCGACGATTTCGCCGGCTCCGGCGCGGAGCCCCTCGACGCCGTGCTGGGCGTGAAGGTGGACGCGGCGCGCCGTCGCCTCTGGGCCGTGACCGCCGCGGACCCCGCGATGGAGGGCGCCCGCCCGGACGACGCCGGGCGCTCGCAGCTCGTCGCGTTCGACCTCGCGACCGGCGCAGTCCTCGGCCGCTTCACGCCGGCGACGAGGCCGCCTCACCAGTTCGGCGGCCTCGCGGTGGGCGGCGACGGGAGCGTCTGGGTGACGGACACGGTCTCGGGCGAGGTCCAGGTCCTCCGTCGAGGGAGCGGCCGAACTCTCGGTCGTCGCGCCGGCGGGGACGTTCATCGCGCCGAAGGGGATCGCGGTCTCGCCCGACGGCGCGCGCGTCTGGGTCGCGGACCTCGCGCGCGGCGTCTACCGCCTCGACCCGGCGACCGGAGCCCCGTCCCTCCTCGACCAGCCTCCCGGGCCGTGGCCGGCGGGCGTCGACGGGCTCGTGCTCCATCGCAACGCCCTCGTCGGCGTCGAGGGCACCGTGAGCTTCGGGCGCGTCGTCCGCTGGACGCTCGAGCCCGACGGGAATTCCTTCTCGGGCGGTCGATGTCCTCGACTGCGCCCACCCGTCCTACCGGGTGCCCGTCGGCGGGACGCTCCAGGGCGACGACTACGTCTACGTGGCGAACGGCCAGCTCGACGCGCTCGGCGCCGACGGCGCCCTGCCGCCCGGGGAGAAGCTCGACGACCTCGTGTTCCTGCGCCTGCCGCTCGGGCGCTGACGCGGCGCGCCAACGCGGCGTGCGCCGAACCCGGAAGCGCGATCGTTGTATTGTCCGCCGATGAAGCGATTGATAAAGGGTCTCGTTCTCGTCGTGTGCGTCCTCGCCGTTCTCGCGGGGGCGGGGATCGCGGTCCTCGCGGTGAAGAAGCCGGCCCAGCGGCCCGCGTCCTCCGAGAAGATCGAAGCGACGCCGGCGCGGCTGGCGCGCGGGGAGTACCTCGCGATGCACGTCGTGGACTGCCTCCTCTGCCACTCGGAAGCGAGGTTCGATCGCTACGGGCTGCCGCGCGTCCCCGGCACGGAGGGGAAGGGCGGGTTCGCGTTCACGAAGGAGTTCGGGATCCCCGGCGTCCTCTACGCCCGCAACATCACGCCCGACCCCGAGACCGGCCTCGGAAAGTGGACGGACGGCGAAATCCTCCGCGCGATCCGCGAGGGCGTCGACCGCGACGGCAACACGCTCTTTCCGATGATGCCGTACCCCGCGTACCACGAGATGAGCGACGAGGACGCGCGCGCGATCGTCCTGTACCTGCGGGCGCTCCCCCCGATCCGCAATGCGGTGCCGGCGAAGAAGATCGACTTCCCGGTGAACCTGCTCGTGAAGGGCGCGCCGAAGCCGGTGACCGGGCCGGTCGTCGCGCCGGACCCGAAGACGGACCACGTCGGATACGGGCGGTACCTCACGGTCATCGGAGGCTGCGTCGGCTGTCACACCCCCGAGACCCGTCCCGGCTCGCCGATCCCCGGGCGCGAGTACACCGGGGGAAGGATGTTCAAGGGCCCGTGGGGCCGCAACGTGACGCCAAACCTGACGCCACACAAGGACGCGTACCTCGGCCGCGCGACGAAGGAGGAGTTCATCGGGCGCTTCCGATCCTTCGCGAGCCTGACGGGCGACGCGGCGCCGGTCGCGTCGAAGGGGCGCAACACGCTCATGCCGTGGCTCGCCCTGTCCGGGGCGACGGACGAGGACCTCGGGGCGATCTACGACTTCCTGAAAACGCTGCCGCCGTTCGAGAACAAGGTCAACCCGTTTCCCGACGCGCCGGAGCCGGAGCCCGAGGCCCCCGCGAAGACGGCTGGAATGTGACGCGGTCGGCTCAGTCCCCGTCCTGGAACCTCCCGATCGGCGGGACGTCGGCAGGAGCTGCTTCGCCGCGGCGGGCGAGGAGGTGCGCGACGATCCGCACCGCGTGCACGCGGCCGTTCTCGATGAACAGGCGGCCGATGTGGCGGCCCGCCGCGACGACGCCGGCGACGTAGAGGCCCGGGACGTCCGTCTCCATCGTCCCGGGATCGTGGACGACCTCGAGGTCCTGCGGTGATCCCGATCCCGAACCTCCGGAGCATCGGGAAGTCCGGCCGGTAGCCGGTGAGGGCGTAGACGAAGTCGTTCGGGTACGACGCGGTCCCGCCGGCGGCGCGGAGCGTGACGGCGCCTTCCTCGATGCGGTCGACCGTCGTGTCGAAGAAGGCGCGGATCGAACCTTCCTTCACGCGGTTCTCGACGTCGGGCCTGAGCCAGTACTTCACGCTCGAGCCGAAGCCCGGCCCGCGGATCGCCATCGTGACGCGCGCGCCGTGCCGGTGGAGGTCGAGCGCGGCCTCGACCGCGGAGTTCTTCCCGCCCACGACGAGGACGTCCGTTCCCGCGTGCGCGTACGGCTCGCGGTAGTAATGCGAGACCTTCGGGAGCTCCTCGCCGGGGACGCCGAGGAGGTTCGGCGTGTCGAAAAAGCCGGTCGCGACGACGGCGGCGCGCGCGGAGAAGGCCCCGGCCGGCGTCGCGGCGACGAAGAGGCCGCCCTCCTTCGCGAGCGACTCGACTCTCGTCGCGAGGCGGACGTCGAGCCCCTCGCGCGCGGCGACCTTCCGGTAGTAGTCGAGGCCCTCCCGGCGCGTGGGCTTGGGCCCCGCGGCGACGAACGGGTGGCCGCCGATCTCGAGGAGCTCGGGCGTCGAGAAGAAGACGACGTGCGTCGGCCAGTTCACGAGCGTGTTGAGGAGCGCTCCCTTTTCGAGGACGACGTGCGTGAGACCCCGGCGCGAGGCTTCGAGCGCGCACGCGAGGCCGACGGGGCCGGCGCCGACGACGAGGAGGTCCACGGGAGCGTTCACCAGGGGGAGCATACGGGAGGAGAATCGGCGCGTGCGGCGCGCCGCGTGCCTCGCGCTCGTCCTCCCGCTGGCCCTCGCGGCCGACGAGAAGCCCGCGGCGCGAATCGTGAGGGCGGAGCACGTCGTGCGCCTCGTCGTGGACGCATACGTCACGGACGCGAAGGGCGATCCGGTCCCGGACCTCCTCCCGTCCAACTTCGTCGTGAAGGCGGACGGCAGGGTGCTCGAGGTCGAGTCCGCGGAATTCGTCGCCGCAGGGGCGCCCGAAGGCCCGACGGCGCCTCCCGCGCCGCCCCCGGGTGAGGCGGCCCTGGCGCCCGCGCCGCCCGCGTACCCGCCGGGCCGGCTCATCGTCCTCTTCCTCGAGGGCGACATCGGCCGCCAGAGGACGAAGGGCCTCATGCGCGTGAGGCAGGAGATGTTCCGGCTGCTCGACCGCCTCCAGCCGGCGGACCGCGTCGCCGTCGTGCGCTTCGTCTCGCACCTCACGGTCCTCTGTGATTTCACGGGCGACCGGGCGGTCCTCGACGACGCGCTCCGGCTGGGGCTCGGCTCGAGCGGGGACCGGGACGTGAAGATCTCGCCCGCCCCGTCCCTCGCCGCGAACCTCGATTTCGGCGAGGCGCGCCGCGCCGCGCACGTCGAGCGCGCGCTCGAGCTCGTCGCGTCCGCCCTCGCGCCGATTCCGGGCGCGAAGGCGGTCGTCTTCGCGGGCTGGGGGTTCTTCGCGAACGGCGCGCCCGTCGAGGGCGACCTCTACGACCGCGCTCTCCTCGCTCTCATGCGCGCCCGGGCGAACGTCTTCACGCTCGACACGTCGGACGCGGACGCACACACGCTGGAGACGACGCTCCGGACGGCGTCGCTCGTGACGGGCGGGACGTACGCGAAGACGAACGTCTTCGCCGGCCAGGCGGTGGACCGCGTCGCGCGGGCCCTCGCGGGGCGGTGGGTTCTCGTGTGCGTCGCCGAAGACACCGCGCCGCGCGTCCTCGACGTCGCGCTCGCCGGACGGCGCGGAGACGTCGTCGCGCGGGCGTACACTTCCGCCCCATGATGAGAGCCCGCGAAGCGGCTCTGGCCGCCCTCGTCCTCGCCGCCGTTTCCTCCGCCTGCTCCTCCGCTCCTCCCGCCGCGACGGCCGCCGGCGCGTCGACGAAGCGCCTCGTCCTCGTCGAGGCGAAGGGCCCGGGACCCGAGCTCGACCGCTTCGTCCCGCACTTCCTGTCGGCCGCGAGCGACCGGGGCCTCGGCGCGGTCGTGGACGCCCGGCTGTCCGGCGCGCACCTCGCGGACGTCGGCGCGGTCGGCGAGGCGTCCGCCGCGTTCCGCAAGGAGTATCCGGGCGACGTCTACCTCGGCGTCATGCTCGCCCCGTGCCGGATCAACCGCCACGAGGGCCACGTCTACGACCGCCAGATCAACACGGGCGGCGTGCCCCAGCGCGTCGAGAACGTCGTCGTGAACTACGACGCGGACTGCACGGCCGCGGTCACGGTCGTCGGCGAGGCCGGGGCCGCCGTGAGGACGTTCGACGTCTCGGGCCGGAACGGGACCGCAGAGGTGAGCGCGACGGACACGGAAGCCGAGGGGCAGGCCGCGGAGGACGCGGCGGACCGTGCCGCGAAGAAGCTCGCCTCCCTCCTGCGCTGAGCCGGCCGTGGCGCGGCCGCGCTCCCGCGGCGTGTTCCTTCTCGAGGCGCTCGTGTCGCTCGCGATCCTCGGGATCGTCCTGACGTTCGGCGCGAGCTTCCTCGCGCGCCGGCGCGCGCTCGAGGCCGACCGGCGCGACCGGGACCGCGCGGCGCGGGCGCTCGCGAGCGAATGGATCTACCTCCGGACGTCGTTCCGGGGAGACCTCTTCCCGAAGGACAAGAGGCCGTTCGCGGGCCCCGGCGTCTTCGTGGACGCGCTCGACGCGCGGAGCCCCGTCCTGAGCGTGCGGTCGACGGACGTCGACGGGCTGTACCGGATCACGCTCGACGTGGGCTACGGCAAGGACGCGAAGAGGCGCCTCGTCCAGGAGGGGTTCGTCTTCCGCGGGGTGTTGCCGCCGTGACGCGCCGCGGCTTCTCGCTCGTCGAGATGTGCGTCGTCGTCATGATCGGCGTCGTCCTTCTCTTTGCCCTCCTCCCGGTCGCGATGGGTCTCCTGCGCCAGCAGGCGGGCCTGAACGCGCGCGCGCTCGGGATCGAAACGTGGCCGCTCCTCGTCGACCGACTGGGCGCCGACGCGGGGCGCGCCTCCGGTGCGCTCGTCTCGCCTCCGTTCCCGGCCGCGGCCTTCCGGCTGCACCTGCCGCCGGATCGCGACGAGGACCCGGACGTGACGTGGACGTTCGGGGACGGCAGGGCCGAGCGGACGACCGGGCGCAGGAAGGCCGACGGCGAGGTCGTGACGGCGACCACGACGTGGGACCTGCCCGGGACGCTCGCGCTCGACGCCGGCGAACTCGCGGAGGGCCGGCTCCTCCTCGCGTGGGACGACGGGTCGGGCCCGGAGTTCGTCGCGCTCGCCTGCGGCCGACCCACGGAGACCGCGCGATGAGGCGGCGTGAGCGCGGCAGCTCCCTCCTCCTCGTCCTCGGCATCCTGACCGTGTTCGGCCTCGTCCTCGGAGTCCTCGCGACCGTTCTCCTCACGGACCTCGCGTCCTCGCGCCGCCGCGCCAACGCGCAGTACGCGTCCGAGCTCGCGCGGTCGGGAACGGACTGGGCGCGCGGGGCGCTCCTCGCGCGGGGCGGCCTGCCGTCCGCGACGCTGCGCCTCACGGGCGGCGAGATCGCGGTCGCGACCGAGGAGCTGCCGGACGGACGGCTGCGCGTCCTCTCGACGGGCCGCGTCCGCGAGGGCGACGCGACGCTCGCGGCCCGGCGGGAGGTCACCGTCTTCGCGGCCTCCGAGCGGAGGCGCTGAGATGTGCCTGATCGTCGTCGCGTGGCAGGCATCGCCGGCCGTGCGCCTCGCGGTCGCCGCGAACCGGGACGAGTTCTTCGCGCGCGAGACCGTCCCGGCGGCTTTCTGGGCGGATGCGCCGGACGTCCTCGCGGGACGGGACCTTCGGGCCGGAGGAACGTGGCTCGGCGTCACGCGGACGGGCCGGTTCGCGGCCCTCACGAACTTCCGCGACCTGACGGCGGCGCGAAAGAGCGGCGCCCCGTCTCGGGGCACGCTGGTCGGGGATTTTCTCAGAAGGAAAGAGAGCGCGGCGGACTACGTCTCGCGCATCCTTCCGAATGCGAATTCCTTCGAGGGATTCAATCTCCTCGTCTCGGATGGAACAGACCTCTTGTCCTATTCCAACGTCGAGGGCGGCGCGGTCTCTCTTCCCCCGGGCGTCTACGGCCTCTCGAATCACCTCCTCGAAACGCCGTGGCCGAAGGTCGTCGCGGCGCGGGAACGGCTCGCAGCGGGCGTCGCGACCGCGCGAGGCCCGCGGGACCTCGAGGACGGCCTTCTTTTCCTTCTAGGAAATCGGACCGCGGCACCCGACGACGCCCTGCCGGAAACGGGTCTCCCTCTCGAATGGGAGCGCTCTCTCTCGGCCGCCTTCGTCGTCCTCCCGGACTACGGAACCCGTGCGTCCACGACCTTCGTCCTTTCATCCGACGGCGCAGCGCGCTTCACGGAACGAAGCTTCGGCGCGGGCGGCGCGTTTCTCGGCGAGGTGCGCGAGGCGTTCGGGGTCAGCGGGACGACGAGAGCGTGACGTCGACGGTCATCTCGCGGTCGTCGCGCAGGATCCGCACGGGCACGGTGTCGCCGATCTTCTGCTTCTCGAGCGCGGTGACGAGGTCGTCGTAGGTCGCGACCTTCTTCCCCGAGACGCCGACGATGATGTCGCCGAGGACCACCGAGCCGTCCGCGCCACGCCGCGTGGGTCTGAGGCCCGCCTTCTCGGCGCCCGTGCCTTGCTGAACGACCATGACGAGCACGCCCGAGACGCCGAGCCGCCGAAGGAAGCCCTCCTGCGCCGGCGAGATCCCGAGCCGCGGACGGATGACGCGGCCGTGCGCGATGAGCTGCGGGACGACCTCGTTCACGGTGTCGACGGGGACCGCGAAGCCGATCCCCGCGCTCGCGCCCGACGGGCTCGCGATCTGCGTGTTGACGCCGATGAGCCGGCCCGCGCTGTCGAGGAGCGGCCCACCGGAGTTCCCTGGGTTGATCGCCGCGTCCGTCTGGACGACGTTCTGGATCTTCCGGCCGTTGACGGCGTCGATCGTCCTTCCGAGCGCGCTCACGATCCCGGTCGTGAGCGTCTCGTCGAGGCCGAACGGGTTCCCGATCGCGAAGACCTTCTGGCCCACCTTGAGGTCGCGGCTCGTCCCGACGAGGATCGGCGGGAGCTTCGCCTCCGGCGCGCCGATCCGCAGGACGGCGAGGTCCTTGTCGGGCTCGACGCCGACGACCGCCGCCTTCCAGTCGGACTGGTCCGCGAGCGTGACGACGAGGGACTCGGCGTCCAGGATGACGTGGTAGTTCGTGACGATGTGCCCCTTCCGGTCCCAGACGAAGCCCGAGCCCGCGCCCTGCGGGACCTCCGTCACCTCGAAGAAGTTCACGGGGCGGCGCGCGAGGCTCGTGATGTAGACGACGGACGGGCTGCAGCGCTCGAAGAGCTCGATCGTGGACTTCTCGTCCGCCGCGAGGTCGCCGCGCGCCGTGACGGGCCGGGGCTCGGCGGCGGCACCCTTCAGGCGGCCCGGCGCGGGCGCGACGCGCGCGCCGCCCGGCGCGCGCTCCATGAGGTTGAAGACGAGCCACCCCGCGAGGAGCCCGAGCAGGACCGGCAGGAAGATCGGGCCGCCCCGCCGCCGCGGAGGCGGCGGCGGGTACCCGTACGCGGGAGGAGGAAGGCTCGACACGGCGCCGCGGCCCGGCGCGTCAGGGCTGGACGCGGACCGACTCGATGACGACCGGGGTGACGGGGGCGTTCACGAACGCCCCGCCCTGGTTGGACGTGGGCGCCGCCTTGATCTTGTTCACGACGTCCATGCCGGCGGTCACCCTGCCGAACACGCAGTAGCCGATGCCCTCCTTCGAGGAGTCGCGGTAGTCGAGGAAAGTGTTGTCCTTCACGTTGATGAAGAACTGGGCCGTCGCGCTGTTCGGGTCGCCCGTCCGGGCCATCGCGATGGCGCCGACCGTGTTCTTGAGCCCGTTCGCGGCCTCGTTCTTGATGGGGGCCTTGGTGGGCTTCTGCTTGCCGTCCATCGTGAAGCCCCCGCCCTGGATCATGAAACCGTCGATGACGCGGTGGAAGACCGTGCCGTCGTAGTGCTTGTCGTTCACGTAGGCGAGGAAGTTCTTCACGGTCTCCGGCGCCTTGGCGGCGTCGAGCTCGATCGTGACCGAGCCCAGCGAAGTCTTCATCACGACCGTCGGGTTCTTCACGGGGGTTTCTCCCTTCAGGGTGGCGGTGGCGAGGATCAGGGCGAGCGAGAGAGCCGTCGTAAGTCGTTTCATGGGACCGGATCTTACGATGCCGGAGGTCACCGGGCGGAGGGCCGCGGTAGGTCCGCACTCTCGGCACGCATGATGCTCTGTGTCTGCTCGACGACGCCGACGACGAGCCTGCCGCCGTCCGGGGAGAAGCCGAAGGACTCGGTGTCGTGGTCGGCTTCCGCGCCGAAGAGGAGGCGGCGCGTCGATGACGTGTCGCTGCCGGGCTTGAAATCCTGCTCGTAAATGCTGGACCGGCCCTTCTCGTCCTGGCCGAGCCAGGCGACGGCGCCGCCGTCCGTCCGCCAGCGCGTGCGCCCCCAGACCACCCGCGGGTCCGGTTTGGGCAGACGGATCCTCACGTCGAACGGCACGACGGAGTCGTCGGTCGTCCTCAGGACCTTGAGGCTGCGCTCGGACGGGTTGCCGGTCATCGGGAAGACGACGTAGCGGCCGTCCGGCGAGACGGACGGGCCCGAAACCGCGCCCGTGAAGACCCTCGTGGTCCCCGTCCCGTCGGGCTTCACCTTCCAGACGCCGGCCTTCTCGTTCGAATACGAGCCGTAGTAGATCCAGGCGCCGTCGGGCGTCATGACCGGGTTTTCCGCGTCGACGCCGTCGTGCGAGACCTGTCGCGGGCTCGTCCCGTCCGCGTCCGCCATCCAGATCTCGAAGTTCCCGCTCCGGCGCGAGCTCCAGAGGAGGTGCTTCCCGTCCGGCGAGAATCCCGGGTCCCAGTCTTCCAGCGGGTCCTCCGTCAGGCGGCGGACGGCGCCCGTCGCGACGACCATCTCCCAGACGTCGAGGTTGCCCCCGCGGTTCGTCGAATACACGAAGCGCGCACCGTCCGGTGAGAAGGCGGGCTGGCGGTCGACGCCGTTCCCGCGCGAGAGCCAGCGCGTCGCGCCCGCGCGGCCCGTCTTCGGGTCGAGCGTGACCTCGAGAAGGTTCTCGCGGGTCGCATACGAATCGAAGAAAAGGCCGCCGGCCGTCGGCACGACCCGAAGTCCCCCGTTGAGCGCGCGGAGAAACGGGACGGGCTTTCCGCCGGGGACGCGCTGCCGCACGAAGACGGTGTCGTTCGACGTGAAGAGCGCGAGCTGCCCGTAGACGATCTCGTCCGGGCCGCTCCACGCGACGGCGGTCAGAGACCCGCCACGCCTCGGAGGCGCGGCCTCCACGGGCGCGCCCCCGGCCGCCGGGAGGATCAGGGTCTTCGACGGGAAGCCGATGGTGCCGCCCACCTGTTCCACGACCGCAATCCGCGAGCCGTCGGGCGACCAGGCCGGCAGGCCCGGCGCGTACCCGGACCACGAGTAGATCTCCCGGGCGTTGGAGCCGTCGGCGTCCGCGACCAGGATGGTGTTCTGCATCGACGCCCCCACGGGCGCCGTCCTCACGAGGAGAAGCCGCCGGCCGTCGGGGGAGAGCACGCCCGTGAACCCTTCCGCGATCCTCCGCGGCTCGCCTCCGAGCGTCGGCACGCGGAAGACGTTCCAATGCGCGCCGTCGTTCCGGCTGAAGACGATCGACGCGCCGTCCGGCGAGAAGGACGGAAGCGCGTCGGGCCCGGTCGTGAGCGCGACCTCCGCGCCGTCGGGCAGCTGCTTGAGCCAGATGCACGGCGCGCCACTGCGGTCCGAGACGAACGCGAGCGTCCTGCCGTCCGGCGACACCGCGGGCTGCGAGTCGCGCCCGGAGTACGTGAGCGTGTGGAGCGCCGCCGGCTCCTGCTGCGGCGCCCTGAACACGACGCGTCCGAGGAGAAGACCCATCGCGAGCGCGAGAACCGCGGCGCCCGCGGCCGCGGCACCGGGCACGCGGGGCGCGGGAGGCGACCCGGCCGGCGACGGGCCGCTGGCCGACGTGATCTCCGTGAGGTGCTCGGAGAGGTGCGCGAGATCCCGCGCGAGATCGCGCGTCGCAGCGTAGCGGTCGTCCGGGTCCTTCGCGAGGCAGCGGTCCGTGATCCAGCGTGCCGCGGGCGGCGCCTTCGGCGCGGCGGCGGCGAGCGGCTCGTGCTCGTCGCGGATGATCGCGGCGAGCGTCTCGGCGGCCGAGTCCCGCTTGAACGCCCGGTGCCCCGAGAGCATCTCGTAGAGGATCGCGCCGAGCGCAAACTGGTCGGCGCGGAAGTCGGACGGCCGCCCCGCGGCCTGCTCGGGCGCCATGTAGCCGACGGTCCCCATCACGGTGCCCGGCTTCGTGCCGTCCCCGCCCTTCGACACGGTCTCGTCGTCCGCCGCGCCGAGCGGCGCGAACGTCTTCGCGAGGCCGAAGTCGAGGAGCTTCGCACGACCCTCCTTCGAGACGATCACGTTCTCGGGCTTGAGGTCGCGGTGGACGATCCCGCGCGCGTGCGCGGCGGCGAGCGCGTCCGCGATCTGGGCCGCGATCGAGAGCGCGCGGCGGAGCGGTACGGGCTCGGCGAGGAGGGCGCGCAGCGTCGCGCCCTCGAGGAGCTCCATGACGAGAACGTGACGCGTCGACGACGGGGGAGAGGAGGAAGAGGGGATTTCCTCGAAGGAGTAGAGGACGGCGATCCCCGGGTGGTTGAGGCTCGCGAGCATGCGGGCCTCGCGCTCGAAGCGTCCCCGGTTCTCTTCGCTTTCGAAGAACTCCTCCGGCAGGACCTTCAGGGCCACCGCGCGCCCGACGCGCGTGTCCTTTGCGCGCCACACCTCGCCCATGCCGCCGGCGCCCAGGGGCGCGACGATCTCGTAGGGCCCGAGGCGGGAACCGGCGGTCAGGGTCACGGGATGCGAATTATGGACTTGGACGCAGGCGCGGCTTCGCGGTGGGTCCCGCAGCGCGTCAGCCGGGGCCGGTCATCTTCGACGGGTCGATCCACGCGTCGAACTGCTCGGCGGTCACGAAGCCCAGCGCGAGCGCGGCCTCGCGGAGCGTCGTGCCCTCCGCGTGCGCCTTCTTCGCGATCGCGGCCGCCTTGTCGTACCCGATGTGCGGGTTGAGAGCCGTGACGAGCATGAGGGACTTCCCGACGAGCTCGGCAATCCGCGCGCGGTCGGGCTCGATTCCCTCCGCGCAGTGGATGCGGAAGCTCCGGCAGCCGTCCGCGAGGAGACGCACGGACTCGAGGACGTTGTGGATGATCACCGGCTTGTAGACGTGGAGCTCGAAGTTGCCCTGGCTCGCGGCGAAGGCGACCGCCGCGTCGTTCCCGTACACCTGCACGACGACCATCGTGAGCGCCTCGGCCTGCGTCGGGTTCACCTTGCCCGGCATGATCGACGAGCCCGGCTCGTTCTCCGGGATCCGGATCTCGCCGATCCCGGAGCGCGGGCCGGAGGCGAGCCAGCGGACGTCGTTCGCGATCTTCATGAGAGAGCCCGCGAGCGTCCGGAGCGCCCCCGACGCGAACGCGAGCGCGTCGTGCGCCGCGAGGGCCTCGAACTTGTTCGGGGCGGTGACGAACGGGTGGCCGGTGAGCGAGGCGACGCGCTGCGCGACGCGCCCCGCGTACTCGGGGTGCGTGTTGAGGCCCGTGCCGACGGCGGTCCCGCCGATCGCGAGCTCGAGGAGGTGGGGGAGCGCCTGCGCGACGTGCGCGATCCCGTGGTCGAGCTGCGCGACCCAGCCCGAGATCTCCTGCCCGAGCGTGAGGGGCACGGCGTCCTGCAGGTGCGTGCGCCCGATCTTCACGACGTCCGCGAACGCCTTCGCCTTCGCGTCGAGGACGTCGCGGAGCTTCCGGACCTCGGGAAGGAGGCGCTCCTCGATCTCGCACACGGCCGCGATCGACATCGCGGCCGGGAAGGTGTCGTTCGAGGACTGCGAGCGGTTCACGTCGTCGTTCGGGTGGATCGGGTCCTTCGACCCGGGGACGCCGCCCGCGATCTCGATCGCGCGGTTCGCGATCACCTCGTTGACGTTCATGTTCGTCTGCGTCCCGCTGCCCGTCTGGAAGACGACGAGCGGGAAGTGCGCGTCGAGCTTCCCGTCGGCGACCTCCTGCGCGGCGGCCGCGACGAGCGCCGCCTTCTCCGGCGGCAGGAGGCCGAGGTCGCGATTCGCCTCGGCGGCGGCGCGCTTGAGGATGCCGAACGCGCGGAGCATCGGCCGTCCGAGGCGGATCTCGCCGATCTCGAAGTTCTCGAGCGAGCGCTGCGTCTGGGCGCCCCAGTAGCGGTCCGCCGGGACGGCGATTTCGCCCATCGTGTCCTTTTCGATCCGAGTGGCCATGGGCTTCCTCCCCGAGACTCCGTCGCAGGACATGTTACGCGGGGACCCCCGTCGGACGCCGTGAGACGATCTCACTTCAAGGCAAATGAGCGTTCGCCGACTTCGGGCGCGCTGCGTGGCGGGAATCCTCGTCTGGGGCGCCGCCCTCGCCCTCCCTTCCGGACGCGCCGCCGCGCAGGCGACGTCCGACTACGCCGTGCAGGTGACGGCCGCCGTCCAGAGCGTGCCGCCGCGGATCACGCTCAGCTGGCCCGCGTTCGCCGGCGCCACCGCCCACACCGTCTATCGCAAGGCCTGGGGAGCCGCCTCGTGGGGGACCGCGATCGCGACGCTCGCGGGAACGGCCACGGGGTACGCGGACGGCAGCGTGGCCGTCGGGACGGCCTACGAATACGAGGTGATCCGCGCGGCGGCGGTCACCGGCACCGGATACCTCGCCACCGGGATCGACCTGCCCCTCGTGGAGGACCGCGGGAAAGTGGTCCTCGTGGTCGACGCCTCGACGGCTGCGGACCTCGCGACGGAGCTGGCGCGCCTCCAGCGGGACCTCGCGGGCGACGGATGGACGGTCCTGCGGCACGACGTCGCGCGCACCGCGACGGTTCCGTCCGTCAAGGCGCTCATCAAGGCCGACTATGACGCCGATCCGGCGCACGTGAAGAGCGTCTTCCTCTTCGGGCACGTGCCGGTTCCGTATTCCGGCAGCATCGCGCCGGACGGTCACCCCGATCACGTCGGGGCGTGGCCCGCGGACCTCTACTACGGCGAGATGGACGGAACCTGGACCGACACGCAGACCCTGACCGGCACCGGCCGGCAGAGCAACGTGCCGGGGGACGGCAAGTTCGACCAGAGCTACGCGCCCAGCGGGGCGGTCGAGCTCGCGGTCGGGCGGGTCGACCTCGCGAACATGCCCGCGTTCACGCCGAAGACGGAGACGGACCTTCTCCGGCAGTACCTGAACAAGGACCACGGATTCCGGGTCAAGGCCTGGACGCTGCCGGCGCGGGGGCTCATCGACGACAACTTCGGGGCGTTCGGGGGCGAAGCGTTCGCCTCGACCGGCTGGCGGGCGTTCTCGGCGTTCTTCGGGCCCGCGAACGTCTTCGCCCTCGACTGGTTCACGACGCTCGCGTCGAACGGCTATCTCTGGGCGTACGGCTGCGGGGGCGGGAACTACACCGGCGCCGGCGGCGTCGGCTCCACGTCGAACTTCGCGGCGACGGACACGAAGACCGCCTTCACGTTCCTCTTCGGAAGCTACTTCGGCGACTGGGACGTCTCGAACAATTTCCTGCGAGCCCCGCTCGCGACGACGAGCTACGGCCTCACGTGCGCCTGGGCCGGACGCCCCGCGTGGTCCGTGCACCACATGGCCATGGGCGAGACGATCGGGTACGCGGCGCGCCTCTCGCAGAACAACTCGGGAACGTATTTCTACGGCTACGGACCCGAGATCCACATCGCCCTCATGGGCGATCCGACCCTCCGGATGCACGTCGTCGCGCCCCCGGCGAACGTGACCGCGTCCGGCGGCACCGGGACCGCCACGATCTCGTGGACGCCCTCGGCCGACGCCGTCGCGGGATACCACGTCTACCGCGGCGCGACGGGTGCCGGACCGTTCACGCGCCTCACCCCGTCCCTCGTCACGGCGACGACGTTCGTGGACACGACGGCGCCCGGAGGCTCCCCGACGTATCTCGTCCGCGCCGTGAGGCTCGAGACGACCCCGAGCGGCTCGTACTGGAACGCGAGCACCGGCATCGCCGCGGGCGCGGGGGGGACCGGCCCCGTGGCCACGGCGTTCCACACGCTCGCTCCCTGCCGGGCCCTGGACACGCGCCTGCCTGCCGGGCCGGGCGGCGGGCCCGCGCTCCCGGCCGCGGGAACGCGCACGTTCGTGGCGACCGGCGTGTGCGGCCTTCCCGCCACGGCCCGTTCCGTGTCGGCGAACATCACCGTCACGAATGCCTCCGCGGGCGGCACGCTCGTCGTTTACCCTGCCGATCTCCCGGCGGCCCCGAACACGCTGACGCTCGCCTTCCGGGCAAGCCAGACGCGCGCGAACAACGCCCTCGTCGCCCTCGCCGCGGACGGGTCGGGCGCGTTCAAGATCACGAGCGGCGCCTCGTCCACGGTCGACGTCGTCGTGGACGTCAACGGCTGGTTCGAGTAGCGCCGCGTTTCCCCGGCCGCCGTAGAATTTCGCGCATGAAGGCCATCCGCATCCATGCCCCCGGCGGTCCCGAGGCGCTCCGGTACGAAGACGTCCCCGATCCGGCCCCGAAGGCCGGCGAGGCCGTCGTCCGCGTCGAAGCGGCCGGCGTCAACTTCATCGAGGTCTACTTCCGCACGGGCCTCTACAAGCCGGCGGGCCACCCGTTCACGCCCGGCGGCGAGGCCGCCGGCGTCGTCGAGGCGGTCGGGCCCGGCGTCAGCGGCGTGAAGGTGGGCGACCGCGTCGCGACCGTCAACGCACAAGGGGCGTACGCGGGCCGCACGGTCGTCGCGGCGGCGCGTCTCGTGCGCGTGCCGGACGGCGTCACGGCGCGCCAGGCGGCCGCCGTCATGCTCCAGGGAATGACGGCGCACTACCTCGCGACGTCGACGCGCCCGCTGGCCCCAGGCGACACGTGCCTCGTCCACGCGGCGGCCGGCGGCGCCGGCCTTCTCCTGTGCGCGATCGCGACGAAGCGCGGCGCCCGCGTCATCGGCACGGCCTCGACGCCCGCGAAGGCCGAGCTCGCGCGGAAGGCGGGCGCCGACGACGTCATCCTCTACACCGAGCGGGATTTCGCCGTCGAGACGAAGCGACTGACGGACGGGAAGGGCGTCCAGGTCGTGTACGACTCGGTCGGAAAGACGACCTTCGAGAAGGGACTCGACGTCCTCGCGCCGCGCGGGATGATGGTGCTTTTCGGCCAGTCGAGCGGCCCGGCGCCGGCGATCGACCCGCAGATCCTCAACGCGAAGGGCTCGATCTTCCTCACGCGCCCGTCGCTCTTCGCCTACATCGCCTCGCGCGAGGAGCTTCTCGCGAGGGCCGGCGACGTCCTCGGCTGGGTGAAGGACGGCACGCTCCCGCTGCGCGTGGACCGGGAGCTCCCCCTCGCGGATGCCGCCGCGGCGCACCGGGCGCTCGAGGCGCGCGAGACGGCCGGGAAGATCCTCCTGATCCCCTCCTGACGGCGATCAGCCCTCGCGGCGCTCGAGCGCGAGGGCGATCAGCCCCGCGGACTCGGCTTCGTCGGGCTTCCTCAGGACGTGCACGGCGCCGACTTCCCCGTGCAGCGCGATCGCGGCCTCGAGAGCGTCGTCGTTGACGCGCCAGCCGCACGCGACGTTCCCGCCCGCCACCTTGGCGCGACGGAGCGCGCCTTCCGCGAGCGCGAGGTGGTCGCGGAAGGACGCGAGGTGCGGGCGGGACCTGAGGAGCGGCTCGACGGAGAAGCCGATCGAGATCGTGACGGGCCGCGTGGCGTCGCCGGGCCCGGTCTTCACCCACGAGGCGACGGCGTGCCGGAGGCGCACGGCGAGGGCCCCGGCCTCGCCGCCGAATCTCACGCGCGCGACGATCAGGAACTCGTCGCCGCTCCAGCGGGCGACGACCGAGCCGCCGCGCACGGAGGCGGAAATCGCGTCCGCGACGGCCTGGAGGACCGCGTCGCCCGCCTCGGCCCCGAGCGTGTCGTTGATCTTGTCCAGCCCGTCGACGTCGGCGACGAGGATCGCGACGCATTCCGTCTTCTGCTCCGCGTCGCGCAGCGGCTTGCGGGCCGGCGCGAGGAGCAGCCCGATCGCGGCCTCGACGAAGCGCGGGTTCTTGAGGCCCGTGAGCTTGTCCGTGAGGGACGTCTCGGCGAGAAGCGCGTTCGACTGCTCGAGCTCGGCCGTCTTCTCCCTGAGCTCCTGCGTCCGCTCCTTCAGCTCGCGGGAGAGGTCCTTCTCGCGCCGGACGAACCGCGCGACGCGGACGCGGTGCAGCAGCCACGCCCCGAGGACGAGGGCGGCCACGACGAGGCCCCAGAGGGAGCTGGAGAACATCGACATCGGACGTGATTCGGTCGCTTCATTGAATCATGAACGGCCTCCCCGCGTCCGGTTCTCACCGGAACCCGCGGACGCCGTGGGGCCGGTAGGGCGCCTCGAGGGCCGCGACCTCCTCGTCCGAGAGCACGGTCTCCACGGCCTTCAGGGCGGCCTCGAGGTGCTCGAGCTTCGTCGCCCCGACGATCGGCGCCGTGACGCCCGGGCGCGAGAGGAGCCACGCGAGCGCCACCTCGGCGGGCGGGCAGCCGCGCGCGGCCGCGACCTTCCGGAGGGCCGCGATCACGTCCCCGTCCGACGGGGTGTCGTAGAGCTTCGGCGTGTAATCGTCGCTCGCGCTCCGCGCCGTCGTCGCGGCATCCGCCGCGCTCGACCGGGGGCCCGCGAGGAGGCCCCGCGCGAGCGGCGACCACGGGATCACGGCGACCCCCTCTTCGCGGCAGAGCGGGAGCATCTCGCGCTCCTCCTCGCGGTAGAGGAGGTTGTAGTGGTTCTGCATCGAGGCGAACCGCGCGAATCCCCGCGCGTCCGAGAGAGCGAGCGCCTTCGCGAACCTGTACGCGGGGCCCGAGCTCGCGCCGATGAAGCGCACCTTGCCCTGCGTCACGAGCTGGTCGAGAGCCGCGAGCGTCTCGTCGAGAGGCACGGTCGGGTCGAAGCGGTGGATCTGGTAGAGGTCGATCGTCCCGACGCCGAGTCGCTTCAGGCTCGCCTCGCAGCCCTGGACGACGTGCTTTTTCGAGAGGCCGCCCATGTTCGGGCGGTCCGTCATCGGGAAGTGGACCTTCGTCGCGAGGACGACCTCCTCCATCCGCGCGTACGTCCGGAGGGCGCGGCCCGTGACCTCCTCGGAGACGCCCATCGAGTACATGTCGGCCGTGTCGAAGAAGTTGATCCCCGCCTCGACCGCGCGGCGGAAGAACGGCTGCGCCTGGTCTTCGGTCAGGACCCAGGGCCTCCACGCCGGGCTTCCGTACGACATGCAGCCGAGCGCGAGGCGCGAGACGGTGACGCCGGTGCGGCCGAGGGTCGTGTACTTCACGGCGTCACCTCATCCAGCGGTCGAGCCAGCCGAGGACCTCCGCGTACCAGACCTTCGCGTTCGGCCCCCGGAGCACCCAGTGGCCTTCGTCCGGGAAGTAGACGAGGCGCGCCGGGATTCCTTTCGCCTTGAGCGTCCCGTAGAACTCGAGGCCCTGTCCCACGGGGACGCGGTAGTCCTTCTCGCCGTGCACGATCAGGACCGGCGTCGTGAAGGCTGCCGCGTAGCGGTTCGGGCTCCACTTCTCCACGGCGTCCCGGTTCGTGAACGGGGACCCGCCGTACGAGTGGTGCCGGCCGTACGTCTCGTCGGAGGCGAACTGCGCCATGAGGTCGTAGACGCCCGCGTGCGAGACGAGGCACTTGAAGCGGTCCGTGTGGCCCGCGATCCAGTCGACGAGGAAGCCGCCGTACGAGCCTCCGGCCGCGGCCATGCGGGCGGGATCGACGCGGCCCTGCGCGATCAGGACGTCCGTCGACTTCATGACGTCCGTGAACGGCTTGTCCGGGTGCGCGCCCAGGATCGACTCGACCCACTTCTGGCCGAAGCTCGACGAGCCGTGGAAGTTCACCATCGCGACGACGTAGCCGGGCGCCGCGAACGCGTGCGGGTGCCAGCGGAACGAGAACGCGTCCCCGAACGTCCCGACGGGGCCGCCGTGGATCAGCTGCACGAGCGGGTACTTCTTCCCCGGCTCGGCGCCCGGCGGCGCGACGACGAACATCTGGACGTCGTCGCCGCCCGCGCCCTTGAACGTGACGTCCTCGACGGCGCCGAGATTCCACGTCGCGACGAGCGCGTCGTTCACGTGCGTGAGCATCCGGAACGCCGATCCGTCGATCTTCACCGCCGCGATCTCCGGCGGGTGATTGAGGTCGTTCCGCTGGAACACGATCTCGCCGCCCGGCGTCACGGTCGGACCGGCCGCCGTGCCGCCCCTCCAGACGAGGCGCGGCGTCCCGCCGGAGACCGGAATCGCGTAAAGGTTCGTCCGCGCCCGCGCCTCGGCCGTGAAGACGATCGTCTTGCCGTCCTTCGCGAACGTGAAGCCGCCGCACGAGCTCTCCCAGCCGTCCGTGAGAAGTCGCACGGCGCCCGTCGCGACGTCGAGGAGGGCGAGGCGCGTGTAGTCGGGCCACTCGTCGGCCCTGGCGTGCGTCCCGAACGCGATCGTCCTGCCGTCGGGCGAGAAGACCGGGTTCCCGTCCATGCCGGCGCGCCCCGGCGTCAGGTTCCGGACCTCGCCGCCTGCCGCCGGCACGAGGAACAGGTCCCAGTTGAGCGTGGCGTACGGCTCGGGCGTCGAGTTCGCGGCGAAGACGATCGACTTCCCGTCGGGCGCGACGTCGAAGGAGCCGCCCTCGTCGAGGCCGAAGTACCGCTTGTTTCCGGGCGTGAGATCGGTGACCTTCTTCGTCGCGACGTCGACGACGAAGAGGTGCGGGTACTCGCCGTCCGTGAGCCAGTGGTCCCAGAAGCGGTAGAGGCGGTTCTCGGTCGTCCGCGCCTTGACGGTGGCCTTCTCGCGCTTCTCGAGCGCCTTCTTCGTGTCCTCCGGCGACGCCGCGCCGTCCACCAGGTTCGCGAGGAACGCGATGCGCGTGCCGTCCGGGAACCACTTCGGGTTCGAGACGGCGGTCGGCATCTCGGTGAGGCGCTCGGGTTCTCCTCCGTCGAGCGGCAGGACGTAGACCTGCGCTGCGGCGTCGCCTTCGCGCTTCGAGAGAAAGGCGAGGCGCCTGCCGTCGGGGCTGAAGGCCGGCGACGTGTCGGAGGCCCTGTTCGCCGTCAGGCGGCGCGAGGCGCCGGAGGCGACGTCGACGACGTAGAGGTCGGCGTTCGCCTTCATCTCGTCGCCCTCGTAGGCCGTGACGGCGTACGCCGCGCGCGCGCCGTCGGGCGAGAGGACCGGAGTCCCGACGCGCTTGACGGCCCAGAGGTCGTCGACGCCGAACGGCTTCTTCGCCACGGCGGCGTCGGCGGCGGAGAGGGGGAGCGAGGCGAGGAGGGCGAGGGCGGCGGTGAGGAGTGCGGGTCGGAAACGCTGCATGCGCATGCCGCGATCTTCCCGCATCCCCGCGCGGTGGCCTAGCAGAGGTAGGATCCGTCCAACCAATCGAGAGGAGGACTCCATGTCGAGCGTTCCGCCGCCCGGATCCGGGTATCCGCCGCCGCCGCCGCCCCCGCCGCAGGGACCGCCCCCGGTCATGCCCTCGGGTCCCGGCCTCGCGTGGGAGGCGCAGGCGATCGGGCCCGAGTCGTTCCTCGATACGGCGAAGCTGTTCATCACCGCGCCCGACCAGGCCTGGGCGCGGACGCGCGAGACGGGCGATTACACGCGCCCGCTGCTCTTCGCGCTGATCGTCGCGTGGGTCGGCGCCATCTTCAGCGCCGTGTGGGGCTCGATCTTCGGGGCGGGCCTCATGAAGATGCTGCCGGCCCAGTACAGCCGCTTCGCCATGATGGGCGCGGGCCGGGGCCTCATCGCGAACATCATCTTCGCCCCGTTCATCATCGCGATCGGCCTCTTCGTCGGCACCGCGATCCTCCATGTCTCGTTCATGATCGTCGGGGCGCTCACGAACTCGAAGTCGCAGTTCGAGGGCACGTTCCGCGTCGTCGCGTACTCGAGCATCGCGCACATCGCCTACGTCATTCCGTTCCTCGGCGGGCTCGTCGTGCTCGTGTGGCGGATCTACCTGATGATGCTGGGCGTCCAGCAGCTCCACAAGACGACGCAGGGCAAGGCGCTCATGGGGATCCTCCTTCCGACGGTCCTCTGCTGCGCCTGCGCGGCGATCGGCATGATCTTCGCCGGGGCGGCGCTCTTCTCGGCGTTCAACCGGTAGTCGTGGCGCCGGAACGCCAGCTCGCGTTCCTCTGGGGCGGCGCGGCGCTCGCGGGCGCAGCCGCCGCCCCGTTCGCGCGCGCCCTCGCCACGGGTGCGCCCGGCTGCGCGTTCCGCGCGCTGACGGGCGTCCCGTGCCCGACGTGCGGGGGAACGCGCGCGCTCCTCGCCCTCGTGCGTTTCGACGTCGCCGCGGCCCTCGCGTGGAACCCGCTCGTGACGCTGGCGGCGCTCGTCTTCGTCCTCGGCGGCCTCGTCGCGCTCGCGCGGGCGCTGGGCGGGCGCGGCGTCCCCGACGGGCCGCCGCCGCGCTGGGCGGGCGCGGCCGCCGGGCTCGCCTTCGCGGCGAACTGGGCGTTCGTGATCGCGAACGGGCGCTGAGGAGCGCTACGGCCGGGGCCGGACGCCCGAGGCCGGCTTCGCCGGCGCCGGCGGCTCGCCGATCGCGCGCGCGAGGGCGTTCTGCCACGGCGGGAGGTCGACCCCGAAGTTCGCGAGCTTCTCGTTCGAGAGCGCCGAGAAGAGCGGGCGCTGGACCCGGAGGCCGGAGCGCTCGAGCGACGCGGGGATCACGTTCGAGGGGCTCCCGAGGACGCGGACGATCTCGAGCGCGATCTCGTGCCACGTCGCGAAGCCCGAGTTCACGCAGTGCCAGATCCCGGGGTTCGCCTTCTTCTCGACGAGCCTTCGCATCGCGGCCGCGACGTCGTCGACGTGGACCGGCGAGATCTTGCGGTCGTAGAACGCGGTGAGCGTACGGCCCTGGCGGGCCTCCGCGATCATCTTGTCGATCGTCCCCTTCCCGCCGGGCGTCCCGAAGAGGCCCTCCACGCGCAGGACGTACCCGCGCGGCGCGTTCTGGGCGTAGATCTCCCCGAGGAGCTTCGTCGCGCCGTAGACGTTCACGGGGTTCGGCCGGTCCGTCTCGCGGTACGGCGCCGTCGCGGTGCCGTCGAAGACGTAGTCGGACGAGAAGTGAACGAGCGCCGCGTCGGCCGTCCGGGCGACGTCCGCGAGCGTCCGCACCGCGAAGGAGTTGACGGCGAGCGCCGCCTTCGGGTCGTCGTCGGATGCGTCCACGCCGAGGACGGTCGCGTTGACGATCACCTCGGGCCTGAGCTTCGCGACCTTGTCGAGGACGACCAGGCGCTGCGTGACGTCGAGCGCGGCCCGCGTGAGCGAGACGACCTCGTGTCCGGGCTTGCGCAGCTCGCGGACGAGAGCCTGGCCGAGCTGGCCCCCGGCACCCACGACGACGATCCGCAGCGGCATGCGGAGCCACTGTACCGTATCCTGAGCCGATCCCGACACCGAGGTGACCGCATGTCCGTCCGCCCGATTGCGCTCAGCCTGCTCGTTCTCGCCTGTCCCTCGACGGGCCTCCCGGCCACGGGGAAGGCGGCTCCCGCGCCCGCTTCCGCCCCTTCCCCCGCGCGGGCCGTGCCGGAATCCGCGCTGCGCGCCTTTGCCGCCCGGTCCATCGGGCCCGCCGTGATGGGCGGGCGCGTCACGGACGTCGCGCTCGACCCCGAGAACCCGGCCGGGTTCTGGGTCGCGCTCGCGACGGGCGGCGTGTTCCGCACGGCGAACGGCGGCGCGACGTTCGAGGCCGTCTTCGAGGGGGAGAGCGTCGCCTCCGTCGGCGCCGTCGCCGTTTCGCCGGCCGACCCGAAGACCGTCTGGGTCGGGACGGGCGAGGGGACGGACCGCAACACGGCCGGCTGGGGCGACGGCGTCTACCGCTCGACCGACCGCGGCGCCGCATGGACGCGCGTCGGCCTGACGGCCTCCCGCGCGATCGCGCGGATCGCCGTCCACCCGAAGGACCCGAAGATCGCGTACGTCGCGGCGCTCGGCAGCCTCTGGACGTCCGGCGGCGAGCGCGGCCTCTACAAGACGACGGACGGCGGGGCGTCGTGGACGCGCGTCCTCGGCGCGCCCGGCGCGCTCGCGCAGAAGGTCGGCGCGTGCGACGTCGTCCTCGACCCCACGGACCCGGAGGTCGTCTACGCCGCGCTCTACGCGCGCCTCCGGACGCCGTGGTCGTTCGCGTCGGGGCCCGAGGCTTCGGACGGGAAGGACGCGGGCGGGATCTTCAAGTCCACGGACGGCGGTGCGACGTGGAAGAAGCTCGGCGGGGGCCTCCCGGGCTCCCTCCAGCGCGTCGGCCTCGACGTCTTCCGCGCGAACCCGAAGATCGTCTACGCGATCGTGCAGACGGCCGAGGGCGGGCCGACCCCGCTCCGCGAGGTGCGCACGAAACGCGGGGGCGTCTTCCGGTCGGAGGACGGCGGCGAGACGTGGACGCGCACGAGCCCGCTCGACCCGCGCCCGTTCTACTTCAGCCAGATTCGCGTGGATCCCGCGAACGACAAGCGCGTCTACGTCCTCGGGATCGCGCTCCACGTCTCGGACGACGGCGGGCGGAGCTTCCGCGAGGACCTCGGCGAGGCCGTGCATCCCGACGGCCACGCCCTCGCCGTCGACCCGCGGAACCCGAAGCACCTCGTCCTCGGGACGGACGGCGGCGTCTACCAGAGCTTCGAGGGCGGGAAGAACTGGGCGCACCTCGACCGGATCGCCGCCGGCGAGTATTACCGGGTCGCCCTCGACGACGCCACGCCGTACCGCATCGCGGGCGGGCTCCAGGACAACCTGAACTGGCTCGGGCCGTCCGCGACGGGGACGAAGGAAGGGATCCGCAACGCGGACTGGATCAACCTCGGCGGCGGCGACGGCTTCTCGAACGCGTTCGACCCGGGCGAGCCCGGCGTCGTCTACGCCGAGTCCCAGGGCGGAAACGTCTTCCGGATGGACCTCAGGAGCGGCGAGAGGAAGGACCTCCGCCCGCAGCCGGAGGAGGGGCATCCGGCGTTCCGGTTCCACTGGTGCGCGCCGCTCCTCGCGAGCCGCCACGAGAAGGGAGTCCTCTTTCTCGGCGGGAATCGCGTCTTCCGGCTCACGGCGCGCGGGGAGGAGTGGGTCCCGATCAGCCCGGATCTCTCCGCGCAGGACCCGGGGAAAACGACCGCGACGGGCAGCGGCGCCGAGACGTACGGCGTCGTCTACGCGCTCGCGGAATCGCCGCTCGAGGCCGGCCTCCTGTGGGCGGGGACCGACGACGGCAAGCTCTGGGTCACGCGGGACGGCGGCGGGACGTGGACGGACCTCACGGCGTCACTGCCTCCGGCCGCGAAGGGACAGTGGATCGGCCGCATCGAGCCGAGCGCCTACGACGCGAAGGCGGCGTACCTCGCCGTCGAGGCGTACCGGTCCGGCAACGACGCGCCGCTCGCCTTCCGGACCGCCGACCTCGGCCGGACGTGGACGAGCGTCGTCGGGAACCTGCCCGCGAACGGCCCCGTGAAGGTCGTCCGCGAGGACCCGAAAAACCCGTCGCTCCTGTTCGCCGGCACGGTGTCCGGCCTCTACGTGTCGCTCGACCGCGGGACGAGCTGGACGAAGTTCGGGCGCCTCCCCACCGTCGAGGTGGACGACCTCGCGATCCACCCCCGTGAGCGCGACCTCGTGATCGCGACGCACGGGCGGAGCCTCTTCATCGCGGACGACCTCTCGGCCCTCGAGGCGTTCACGCCCGAGATCGCCGCGGAAGACGCCCATCTCTTCCCGCCGAAACCCGCCTTCGGCACGAACCGCTTCTCGGGCTGGAGCGAGTGGAACGGAAAGGCCGCCTTCCGCGGGAAGAACCCGCCCGAGGGCGCGGTCTTCACGTACTGGATCCGCGCGCTCACGGTGGACGACGTGAAGATCACGATCGACGGGCCGGGCGGCGTGCCGGTCGCGAAGCTCGAGGCGCCCGGGACGCCGGGCTTCGGCCGCGTGTCCTGGGACCTCAAGCCGACGAAGGAGTTCCTTTCCGAGTCGAGCAGCGAGGGAAAACGGTTCGTGCGCCCGGGTACCTATACCGTGACCCTCACGCACGGGAAGACGAAGGTGAAGCAGACTCTCGACGTGAAGATCGCCGAGGGCATCGAGACCCGGTGAGATGAGCCCCGAGGTCGTCGAAGCCGTCTCGGTGCTGCACGCGGCCGGGGTCCTGACCGACGCGGAAGCCGCCCGGACGGGGCGCGTCGCGACGGGCGCCCTCGTGTCCGTGCGCCCGGAGATCCGCGCGGCGCTCTACCTCGGGGTCCTCCTCGTCGTCTCGGGCGTCGGGCTCCTCCTGAGGGAGAACGTCGAGCGGATCGGCCCGTCGGCGATCGCCGGCGCCGTCGGGCTCGCGGCCGGAGCCTGTCTCGCGTGGGCGTGGCGCCGCGCGGCGCCGCCGTCGTGGGGCAGGACGGACTCGACGCACCCCGCGTTCGACTACGTCCTCCTCCTCGGCGCGCTCCTCGCCGCGGCCGACCTCGCGTGGGTCGAGGCGCAGACGAAGCTGCTCGGCCCCGCGTGGCCGCTGCACCTCCTCGTGGTCGCGCTCTTCTACGCGGCGCTCGCGTATCGCTTCGACTCGCGAATGCTCCTCTCGCTCGCGCTCGCCTCCTTCGCGGCGTGGCGCGGCGTCTCCCTGAGCCTCGCCCACGCGTCGCTCGGCGCCGGGGACGACGCCCGGCTCCGCGCGGAGGCGCTCGCGACAGGAGCGCTCTTCGCGGCCGTCGGAATCGCCGCCGCCCGGGCGGGGAAGAAGGCCCACTTCGAGGACGTCTGGGTGAACGCCGGCGTCCTTCTCGTCCTCGGCGGGCTGCTGTCGGGTGTCTTCGCGGCGCCCGAGTGGCCCGGATGGCTCGCGGCGCTCCTCGTCATCGCGGCGGCCGTCGCGGCCGCGGCGTACCGTTGGAAACGCACGCTGCCGTTTGCGCAGGCAGTCCTCGCGGCATACCTCGGCCTCTTGCGCGGCGTCTTCGACGCCGGCGGCGGGGGCGACGAGGCGTTCCGGCTCCTCGTCGCGGCCCTCCTCGGCTGCGCCGCACTCGCGACGGTCGTTCTCGCCCACCGGCGCATGAGGATTCTTTGAAAGGGGCATGGGTCGCGGCCGAGCGCGTCGAGGAGGTCCGCGCGGCCGCCCGCGGCTGGAAGAGAGCGGCCGCCATCAGCGAGGGCACATTCGAAGAAATTCTGAGAAGGTATCCCGAGCCGCGAACGCTGCCCGCTCCGCTCTGGCGGATCCTCACGTTCGTCTTCGGCAGTTTCATCCTTCTCGCCGTCTTCGCCTCGTTCGCCGTTGCGGCTCGCCCGAACGTGTCCGGAGCCTGGGTCCTTGTGCGCCGTGTTCGGCGCGGCGTTCCTCGCCCTCGCCGAGCTCCAGGCCCGCTCTCCCTCCATGGCCCTGCGGGGAGGCGTCGAGGCGGCGAGCTTCTGGGGCATCGCCCTCCTCGTCGCCAGCCTTTTCTTCCTATTCGAAGAAGATCTTCATCTCTCCGAGTCCAAAGGATTCGAACCTCGTCCTGGCGGGGGCCGCGGTCCTGCTCGCGTTCGGCGCCTGGCGCTGGGGAAACGCCGCGTTCGCGGGATTCGCCGCGGGCGCCCTCTTCGTCCTCCTCGCGCGCGCGCCGCACGGCCGGCTGCTCTGGGTCGCGGCCGGCGTCGCCCTGAGCGCGGCGGCGGAGAGGTTCGCGGACCGGACGGCCTGGGCGCCCTCGCACCGCGCCTGCGCCCGGGGCCTCGTCGTCTGCGGGATCGCGGGCGTCTACGCCGCGGTGAACTGCTGGTCGCTCGACCACCGGGTGATCGAGGACCTGGGGAGTCGCACCCGCACGCTGCCGGAAAGCGGACCGGGCGACGGCGCCTGGATCGTCGCGGTCCTCGCGACCGCCCTCGTTCCCGCGGCGGTGTTCCTGCGCGGCGTCGTCCGGCGGCGGGCGCTCCTCGTCGACACGGGCCTCGTTCTCGCCGCGCTCTCCCTCGTGACGCTGCGCGAGTACGTCCACGTCGCGAGCCTCGGCGTCGTCCTCGCGGCGGCGGGCTCGCTGCTCGTCGGGGGCGCCCTGGCGGTGAACCGCTGGCTGCGCGGCGGCCCGGAAGGCGAGCGCGGCGGGTTCACCGCGGACGCGCTGTTCGCGGACGAGGCGGGCCTCCGCGCGGTCGAGCTCGTGCCGGTCCTCGCGGCGCACGCGCCCGCCGCGAAGCCCCCGGACGAGCCCGGCTTCTCGGGGGGCGGGGGCGGGTTCGGCGGGGGCGGCGCAGGTTCTTCCTACTGAAGGACTTGAGACACTGATTCATCTGCTCCGTAGCGGAATTCCACGCCAGGCCGTCAAATTTCACGCCGGAGGGTCCTCCATGGCCAGTCCGGCCCCCGTCCGCGAACGACCCAAACCGCTGCTGCTCCCGGAGTTCTGCAAGGGCTGCGGGCGCTGCATCGAATCCTGCGCGAAGCACTGCATCGAGGTCGGGCACGAGATCAACCCGCTCACAGGGCTCGTGCCCGTCGTCCTGAACCTCGACCACTGCAACGCCTGCGGGCTGTGCATCGACGCATGCCCCGAGCCGTACGGCCTCCGGCCCGAGCCGAAGAAGGGCGACGACTTCGAGCTGCAGGACCCCGCGAAGCTCTTCGGCGAGCGCGCCTCCGCGCGCCCGAAGCCGGCGACGATTCCTCCGGAGATCGTCTCCCTGCCGAAGTCCGAGCCGCTCGTCCTGAAGGGAAACTACGCGGCCGCGGTCGGCGCGCTCCTCGCGGGCTGCCGGCACGTGTTCGGCTACCCGATCACGCCCTCGACGGAAGGCGCCGAGCTCATGGCGAAGCTCCAGCCGAAGCTCGACGGCGTCTTCCTGCAGGCCGTCAGCGAGGTCGCGACCGTCAACATGATGTACGGCTGCGGCGGCGCGGGCCTGCCCTGCATGACGTTCACGTCCTCGCCGGGCTTCTCGCTGATGCTGGAAGGCATCTCCTACATGATCGGCTCCGAGGTACCGGGCGTCTTCGTGAACGTGATGCGCGGCGGCCCGGGCCTCGGGAACATCGCGCCCGAGCAGGCCGACGTGAAGCTCGCCTGCCGCGGCCTCGGCCACGGCAACACGCACGCGATCACGCTCGCGGCCTCGACGCCGCAGGAGATGCTCGACCTCGCGCGCCTGTCGTTCGAGCTGACCTTCAAGTACCGCAACCCCGTGATCCTCCTCGCGGACGGCTACCTCGGGCAGATGACGGGCAAGGTCGTCCTGCCGGAGACGATGGTGAAGCCCGGCCTCCCGGACTGGGCGGTCTTCGGCGATGCCGCGCACCGAGGCAACCTCGTGTCGTCGATCTACCTCGACGAGAGGGACCTCGAGAACTTCAACGTCCACCTCAACGAGAAGTACGCGCGCATGCAGGCCGCCGAGCAGCGCGCCGACCTCTTCCTCTGCGACGACGCGGAGGTCCTCGTCGTCTCGATCGGCACGCCGGCCCGAATGGCCAAGGGCGCCGTCGAGGCGCTGCGCCGGCAGGGCGTCAAGGCCGGCCTCTTCCGGCCCGTCTCCGTCTGGCCGTTCCCGATCGACGCGCTCGGGCCGCTCCTCCCGAGGGCGCGCCGCATCGTCGTCGTCGAGGCGTCCGCCGGCCAGCTCGAGGACGAGATGAGGCTCGCCCTCTCGCACGCGGGGCTCGCCGTCCCGCCGATCGAGTCCGTCCGCCACATGGGCGGCGTCCTGCCGCAATCCGGAGAGGTCGTGCAGGCGGTCCTTTCCCACGAGGAGGTGGCCGCGTGAGCGTCTTCTACGAGAACTTCGAGCGTCATTCCGGCGGCCAGGGCCTCAAGGCGCACGCGACGCACTACTGCCCGGGCTGCGGCCACGGCCTCGTCCACAAGTACCTCGCCGATGCGATCGAGGAGCTGGGCATCCAGAACCGCACGGTCGCGATCTCGCCCGTCGGCTGCTCGGTCTTCCTCTACTACTACTTCGACGTCGGCAACTCGCAGGCCGCCCACGGCCGCGCCCCCGCGGTCGCGATCGGTCACAAGCTCGCGAACCCGGACTCGATCGTCGTGAGCTACCAGGGCGACGGCGACCTCGCGTCGATCGGTCTCGCGGAGATCGTCTCGACGGCGCAGCTCGGGATCCCGATCACCGTGATCTTCGTGAACAACGCGATCTACGGGATGACGGGCGGCCAGATGGCCCCGACGACGCTCATGGGCCAGAAGAGCGCGACGAGCCCGTACGGCCGGACGGCCGCGATGGGCCTGCCGATGAAGATGTCCGAGCTGATCGCGGGCCTCGACGGGCCCGTGTACGTCGAGCGCGTCGCCCTGTACGACGCCAAGCAGCGCATCAAGGCGCAGAAGGCCATCAAAAAGGCCATGCAGCTGCAGGTCGAGAACCGCGGCTTCGCCTTCGTCGAGGTCCTCGCGGAGTGCCCGACGCACCTCGGGATGACGCCCGAGGAGACCGAACACTGGGTCAAGGAGAACATGCTCCCCGTCTTCCCGCTCGGCGTGAAGAAGGACGTCGTCGTCGAGCCGCACGAGAAGGGTCCGGCGCCGAGCTTCGACGCGGGGCGCCTGTCGGGCCTCATCGGGGCCACCGCCGAGAAGCCGCCGCGCTTCGCGAAGGGCTTCCCCGAGCACCTCGGCGGCAAGGACGTCGCGCTCAAGCTCGCCGGCGCGGGCGGCGACGGCGCGCAGACCGCCGCGATGCTCATCGCGCGGGCCGCGATCTCCGAGGGCTTCGACGCGACGCACATCCCGAGCTACGGCCCGGAGTCGCGCGGCGGAACGTCCTACGCCGACGTCCACGTCGCCGAGGACGAGGTCCTCTCTCCGGCCTCGCCGCATCCCCGGATCCTCGTCGCCTTCAACGCGCCGAGCCTCGCGAAGTTCGCGCCGGACGTCGTCCCCGGCGGGACGATCGTCTACGACAGCTCCGTCATCCACGACGTCCCGAAGGCCGCCGCCGGCGTCCAGCTCGTCGGCGTCCCCTTCACGGAGATCGCGGTCGACCTCGGCAAGGCGATGGTCAAGAACGTCGTCGCCCTCGGCGCGCTCTGCGCCGCGACGAAGATCTTTCCCGAGGAGACGTTCAAGACGGCGCTGAGGCAGGCTCTCAAGGACAAGTGCGCTCTCATTCCGCTCAACGAGGAAGCGTTCGCCTGGGGCGTGAAGTCCGTGGCGACCATCGCGACGCCCGGCAACTGACGGAGGGGACCATGGAAACCAACACGACCCGGAGCCTGACCCCCGCCGAATGGCACCTCGTGAACGCGCTGCGCGAGGTCCCGGAGTCCGCGCTCCGGACCCGCGTGAACGCGCTCGTCGAGGGCCTCATCGAGCTCGCGCGCGAGCCGAAGTGCCCCGAGCACATGGCCGACGGCGTGCCCTGCGCGAGCGTCCACACGAACTGCGACCAGTGCGTCCAGGTCACCCGCATGCTGGAAAGCCTCGAGGCGATGCAGCTCCAGATGCGGGGGTTCCCGGGAGCATGACGCCCGGCGCCCTCCTCGAGCACGAGGTCTACGCGCTGCTCGCCGCGGCGGGCTTCGACGTCCCAAGATATGTCTTCTGGCAGGGAGCGCCAGGGCAGGTCCCGAGGCAGATTGAAGATTTCTTAGAGGGTTTAGAGAAGGAAGAAGCGGGGGGAGAGGTCGTCCTCAAGATCGCCTCGCCGGATCTCGCCCACAAGTCGGACGTCGGAGGTCTTTCACTTTCTAAGAAATCTTCCTCTTCTGTCGCCGTCGCGGCGAAGAAGATCTGGGAAGACGTATCCCGCCGCGCCCCCGGAGCGTCTCTTTCCGGCATCCTCGTCGTCGAGAAGCTCGTCCCCGCGACCGGCACGCCGGCCGCCGAGGCGCTCCTCTCGTTCAAGCACGACCCGGCGTTCGGGCCGGTGCTGGTCTTCGGGCTGGGAGGATTGCTCACCGAGTGGTACGGGAGTCTCGCACCGGGCCACACGACCGCGATCCTCAGACCGGGGGACGTGAAGCAGGGCCTCCGGGCCGCAGTCGAAAAGTCTCCGGCGCTGAAGATTTTCTTCGAAGGTAACAGAGCCCGTGCGCAGGCGCCCCTCGTGCTGGACGACGTGGCGGCTCTCCTCGAATCACTTTCCAGGAATCTTCTCTTCTATTCTCCCGACAATTCTCTGGGTAATCCCACGCTGGAAGAACTGGAAGTGAACCCGCTGCTCCTCACGGTCGACGGGCGGTGGGTCGCGGCGGATGGCAAGGCGCGTCTCTCGGCGCGACGCGCGGTCCGCGCGGCGCGCCCCCTCGCGAAGATTTCTTCCCTCCTCGCGCCGAAGAGCGCGGCCGTCATCGGCGCCTCGGCGTCGGGCCCGAACCCGGGCCGGATCATCCTGAAGAACCTCAGGCAGTCCGAGGGCGTCGCGTACGGGCACCTCTGGGCGGTCCACCCCAAGGAGCGGGCGATCGACGGCGTCCCGTGCGTTCCGTCCGTCGCGGCGCTGCCGGAGAAGGTCGACCTCGCGGTCGTGTCCGTGCCGGCGCCGGCCGCGACGGAGGTCGTCGCCGCGCTCGCGGACGGGAAGGCCGAGTCGATCATCCTGATCCCCGGCGGGTTCGGCGAGGCCGGGCGCGGCGACCTCGAGGCCGCGCTGCGCAAGGCGCTCGCGGACGCGCACGAGCGGCCGGACGGCGGGCCGGTCCTCGTGGGCGGCAACTGCCTCGGGATCGTGTCCAAGCGCCAGTACAACACGTTCTTCCTCCCGCAGTACAAGCTGCCGTTCCACGACGCGCAGGGCGATTCCCTCGTCGCCGTGTCGCAGAGCGGCGCGTACCTCGTCTCGCTCACGAGCAACCTCGACGGGATCGTCTTCCCGCGCGCGTCCATCTCGTACGGCAACCAGATGGACCTCACGGCCGCCGACTTCCTCGAGTACTTCGCGGGCGATCCGACGGTCCGCCTCCTCGTCTTCTACATCGAGGGCTTCGCGCCCGGCGACGGCGAGCGTTTCGTGAAGACGGCTCGCCGCGTCACGGACGAGGGCCGGCACGTGGTCGTGTTCAAGGCGGGGCAGACCGCGCTCGGCGCCGAGGCCGCCAAGAGCCACACGGCGTCCCTCGCGGGCGATTACGCGGTCGCGAAGGCGCTGCTCGAGGGCGCGGGCGTGCAGGTCGCCCGGACGCTCGACATGTTCGAGGACTACACGAAGGTCCACACGATGCTCGGCGACCGGCCGCCGGCCGGCCGCCGGCTCGCGGTCCTCTCGAACGCCGGCTTCGAATGCTCGGCCGTCCTCGACAAGCTCTACGGCCTGTCGCCTGCGGCCCTGTCGGCGCCCACGCTCGCGCGCCTGAAGGCCTGCCTGCCCGGGATCGCGCACGCCGCGAACCCCGTCGACGCGACGCCGATGGCGGACACGCCGGCGTTCGTCGAGGCAGCGGCGGCGATGCTCGACGATCCCGGCGTCGACATGCTCCTCGTCTCGCCGATCCCGGTCACGCCCGCGCTCGACATCCTCGCGCCGGACCCCTTCGGCGCGCACTCGGAGAACCTCTTCTCGAAGGGCGCGCTCGCGCAGGAGCTCCTGCGCCTCTTCCGCGCGACAAAAAAGCCCGTCGTCGTCAACGTCGACTCGGGAAGGCTCTACGACGACTTCGTGATGGTCCTCCAGCGCGGCGGGATCCCGGTCTTCCGCAAGATCGACCGGGCCTCGCGCGCCCTCGCGGCGCTTTCGCCCGCCTGATTCATCTGCTTCGTACCCCCTCCGGCGTGCCGCGCCTAGGATTCCGTCTCAGGAGGCCGCCCGTGAGCCAGGGAAACCAGCCCGTCGTCGCGATGCTCAGCCCCGTCGAGATGGAGCTGATCCGCCTGCTCCGCGAAACCTCCGAGTCCCCGGTCCGCGCGCGCGTCAAGACCGTCGTCGAGGGGCTCCTCATGGCCGCGAAAGAGCCGTTCTGCCCCGAGAAGCCGTGCCCGCAGGCGCCGGGGGAGTGCGAGCGCTGCTCGCAGACGATGCGCGTCCTCGAGGGCCTCGAGGCGATGGAGATGCAGATCAAGGGCCTGCCCGGCGCCTGACCTCCCGTCCGGTCCGCTGCGCTCTCCTGAGGTAACCTTCGTCCTTCCGGGACTGGAGGCCTTCGTGCGACATGCGTTCCTCCTCGTCACCCTCTGCGCCATGACGACCGCAACCCCCTCCGCCCCGGCCCAGACGGCGCCGCCCGCGCCGCCGGTTCCGCCCGTGGCCAAACAGGTGGAGAAGGTCCACCTCCTGCACGGCGACCCGCGGCCCGACCCGTATTACTGGCTGCGGGACAAGCCGAACCCGGACGTCGCCTCGTACCTCGAGGCCGAGAACGCGTACACGGACGCCGTCCTCAAACCCACGGAACCGCTCCAGAAGGCGCTGTACGACGAAATGCTCGCGCACGTGAAGGAGACGGACCTGTCCGTCCCGTACCGCGAGGGCGCTTTCCTGTACTACTACCGGACGGAGAAGGGAAAGCAGTACAGGATCCACTGCCGCAAGCCCGTCCCGGGCGGCGCCGAGCAGGTCCTCGTCGACCTGAACGAGCTGGCGGCGGGCAAGAAGTTCATGTCGCTCGGGGCGTTCCGCCCGTCGGACGACGGGAGTCTCCTCGCGTACTCGACCGACGACACGGGGTTCCGCCAGTACACGCTCGCCGTCAAGGACCTGAAGACGGGCGCCCTCCTGCCCGAGCGGATGGAGCGCGTCACGAGCGTCGCGTGGGCGGCCGACGGGAAGACTCTCTTCTACACCGTCGAGGACGAGACGACGAAGCGCTCGTACCGCGTCTTCCGCCACAGGGTCGGGACGCCCGCGTCCGCCGACGCGCAGCTCTACGAGGAGAAGGACGAGCGGTTCACGGTTTACGTCGGCCGCACGCGGAGCGGGGCGTGGCTCGTGATGGAGTGCTCCAGCCACACGACGTCCGAGGCGCGCGTCCTCAAGGCGGACGCGCCGCTCGGGGAGTGGACGCTCGTCGCCGCGCGCGAGCAGGACCACGAGTACGACCTCGACCACCGCGGCGACCTCTTCTACATCCGCACGAACTCGGGCGGGCGCAACTTCCGGCTCGTGACGGCGCCCGTTTCGTCGCCGGGCCGCGCGAACTGGAAGGAGATCGTCCCGCACCGCGCCGACGTCATGCTCGAGGGCGTCGACCTCTTCAAGGACCACCTCGTCCTCGACGAGCGCGCGAACGGCCTCCCGCGCTTCACGGTCCGAAGCTTCACGACCGGGGAGTCCCACACGATCGCGTTCCCGGAGCCCGTCTACACGGCGAACCCGGAGACGAACCGCGTCTTCGACACGAAGGTCTTCCGCTACGGCTACCAGTCGTTCGTGACGCCGCAGTCCGTCTTCGACTACGACATGGACGCGCACAGGGCGACGCTCCTCAAGGAGTTCGAAGTGCCGGGCTACGACCGGACGAAGTACTCCTCGGCGCGCCTGTGGGCGACGGCGTCGGACGGGACGAAGATCCCGCTCTCGGTCGTCTGGCGCTCGAAGACGGCCGACGGCGCCGCGCGCACGCTGAAGGACGGGCCGTTCCCGACGCTCCTCTACGGCTACGGCTCGTACGGCATCTCGATCCCGGTCACGTTCCGCTCCGACCGTCTCCCGCTCCTCGACCGCGGGTTCGTCTACGTCATCGCGCACATCCGGGGCGGCGGCGAGATGGGGAAGCCCTGGCACGACGCGGGGCGGATGAAGAGCAAGCGCAACACGTTCACGGACTTCATCGCGGCCGCCGAGTCCCTCGTCGCCGAGAAGATCGCCGCGAAGGACCGCCTCGCGATCGAGGGCGGGAGCGCCGGCGGCCTCCTCATGGGCGCCGTCGTGAACATGCGGCCGGATCTCTTCGCCGCCGTCGTCTCGCACGTGCCGTTCGTGGACGTCCTGAACACGATGAGCGACCCGACGCTGCCCCTCACCGTCGGCGAGTACGAGGAGTGGGGAAACCCGGCGAAGAAGGACGAGTACGAGGTCATCAGGACGTACTGCCCGTACACGAACCTGAAGAAGGGCGCGTACCCGGCGATGCTCGTCAAGACGTCGTTCAACGACAGCCAGGTCTTCTACCACGAGCCCGCGAAGTACGTCGCGCGCCTGCGCACGCTCAAGACGGACGAGAACCCGCTCCTCCTCAAGACGAACATGGCCGCGGGGCACGGCGGCGCGTCGGGGCGGTACGACTATCTCCACGAGATCGCGCTCGACGAGGCGTTCCTCCTGACGCGGCTCGGCGTCGCGAGGTAGAAGGCGGCCGCGGAGCGTGGAGGCGCGGGGAGCGGGTCGGAGCGGGGCGCTCTGGAGCGCCGCGGCGATCACGGCGATCCTCGCCGCCTTCGTCCTCGTGAGGCTCCCGCTCCTGACGCGCGATGCCTCCGTCCGCGGCTGGAACGGAGACACCTCGATCTTCGGGCTGATGGCGAAGAAGATCCGCGACGGGCGCGGCGTCGACGTCTACTACTGGGGACAGAACTACATGGGCCCCCTGACGCCCGCCGTCGCCGCGGGGATCCGCAAGGCGTTCCTGGATCCGGCCGGCTTCGGCGCGGAAGGCGCGCCGCTCGCGCTGCGTCTCGCGGGCATGAGCGAGATCGCCTTCGGAATCTGCTTCTTCTTCCTCGGGCTCACGCGGCTCTTCGGGCGAACGGTCGCCGCGGCCGCCGGTCTCTGGATGGCGCTCGGCCCTCCGTTTCTCGTCCGCCTTTCGGCGGTGCCGAGGGGACCGGAGATGGCGTTCGCGCTCGGCTCGATCCTCTTTTTCCTGGCGGCGGGCGCGCTGACACGGCCGAATTCCCTCGTGGACCGCCCCGCGGGCCGCTTCGTCTTCGGGCTTCTCGCGGGGGTCGGCTGGTGGATGAACCAGACGATCGCGTTCATCCTCCTCCCGGCCGCGGCGGTGGTCCTGCTGCGCTCCCCGCGACGCGACACGCGCTTCGCGGCGCCGCTCGTTTGCGGCGCGGCGCTCGGGTACGCGCCCGTCTGGATGGGCCGTCTCTTCGGCTGGTACGAGATCCACCTCGGCACGGTCGTCCCGCCGTGGCGGCTGTCGGGCCTCCCCGGCCGCCTCCTGCGCTTCCTCGGGGCGGACGCCTGGCGGTTCGTCGGGCTCGACGGAGTCCTGCCGGCGCCGCTCATGGCTGCGGGGGCGCTGATCCTCCTGTCGCTTCTCCTCCCGCGCGCGCGGTCGGGCGCACTCGCGTTCGTCGGCGCGACCGCCGGCCTCGCCGCCGCGGTCCTCTTTCTCAAGGACCTCGACCCGGCGCAGGACCGCTACCTCGCCGCGGCTCTTCCTGCGGCTCTCGCGCTCCTCCTCGTCCCGGTGGGGGAGGCGACGGACCTCCTTCGGCGGCGAATCCCCGCCGGTCTCGCCGCGATCCTCCCGGGCGGGCTCGCCCTCCTCGCGGCCGTCTTCCTCTCGAGGCAGGCGCGGGACACGGTCGAGGGGCTCCTCCGCGAGCCCGATCCCCGGGGACCTCTCCGGACGATCGCGGAAGAGGGATACACGGTCTGTCACGCGGGGTACGACACGGCCTACACGCTCCAGTTCCTGAGCGACGAGCGCGTCCGGTTCGTCCCGTACCACAGCCCCGACCGCAACCGGAAGCTGTCGGCCGAGCTGCGCGCCCTTCCCGGGCCCCAGTGCCTCGTCACGGACGACGGCGCCGTCCGGCGATGGCTGCCCTCCGACGCGGCGCAGGAGGGAGGCCCCGCGCGGCGCCGTGCGGAGAGGCGCTGAGGCAAAGGGCCGGTATGCTGCGCGGAGCCCGGTGAGCGAAGACCACGCGAACGTCCCCGTCATCCCTCCGGTCCTCTTCGGTGCGGGGATCGGCGTCGGCTACCTCCTTCGGTGGCTCGTCCCGGTGCGGCTCGTGCCCGTGCGCTACGAGAGCGAGGCCGCGTTCCTCGGGTCGGCAATCGCCCTCGCCGCCCTCGCGTTCGGGGGATGGGCGTTCTTGACGTTCGTCCTCGCGAAGACGACGCCGCATCCGAACCATCCCGTGAACGCCCTCGTGACCCGGGGGCCCTACCGCGTCTCGCGCAATCCGATGTACGTCGGGCTCTCGGGCTTCACGGCCGGGCTCGCGCTTCTCGCGAACACGCCGTGGCTCCTCGCGGCGCTCCCGTTCGTGTGGCTCGCGCTGCGCCGTCTCGTGATCGACCGCGAGGAGGCCTACCTCGAGCGGAGGTTCGGGGACGAGTACCTCGCGTTCCGGGCGCGCACGCGGCGCTGGCTCTAGGCGGGAAGCCTCAGGACGCGCGCAGGCCGTCCACGATCGGGCGCCGCGCGGCCAGGACGGCCGGGACGATCGCCGAGAGGACGCCCACGGCGAGCGCGACGCCGGCCGCGAGCGCGACGACCTCGGGAAAGACCCTCATCCCGGCGGCGAAGGGCGCCATCCGCGTCTCCATGAGCGCCCCCCGGAGGCGGGAGAACGCCGCGACGAAGAGGAGCAGCCCGAGGCCGCCGCCGAGGCCCGCGAGCGCGAGGCTCTCTCCGAGGACGAGGCCGACGATCTGCGGGCGCGAGAAGCCGATCGTCCTCAGGACCGCGACCTCGACGACGCGCTCGCGCACGTTGAGAGCGATCGTGTTCGCCGCGATGACGACGACGACGCCGACGATGATCACGCCCATCGAGGTCAGGAGGAGCTGGACGTTCCCGAGCAGCGCGACGAACCCGAGCGTGAAGGCGTTCTCGCTCTCCGTCTTCGTCGGGTGCGGCGAGTTCTCGTAGAAGTCGTCGATCAGCCTCGGGAGCCGCTCGGCGCAGGCCGCGTCCGCGCAGCGGGACCAGACCGTCGAGACGGTCCCGCGGAAGGGCGGCCACGCCTCCTCGAGGACCTCGCGGTGGAAGAAGATGCTCGCCGAGTTCTCGTAGGGGAGGCTGTAGAGGCCCTGGATCGTGAACGTGAGGTCGACCGGGTAGAGCGTCCCCGCGATCGTGACGTGGTCGCCGACCTTCCAGCCGTACTTTTTCGCGAGCGCGATCCCGGCGAGGGCGCCGGAGCGGTCGCGCTTCCACTCCTCGGCGGAGCCCGCGACGATCTTCGCGTCGTCGAAGACCCGGAGAAATTGCACGGCGTCCACGGCGAAGCGCGGGAAGACGTTCCCGGCGCTCGCGTCGCGGTAGAGGCCCGCGATGCGGTCGATCGGGGTGACCGCGCGGACGCCCGGGAGCGGGGCGATCCGGTTCACGACCGCGTACGGCAGCGGGGTCGTGAGGCCGACCTTGTGGCGCGTCACGAGCCGGTAGAGGCCGCGCTCGCGCGCCGGGTCCGGGAGGTTCAGGGTCCTCAGGAACGTCGCCATGAACGCGACGAGGAGAACGGGGAACAGGATCGACCCGACGGTCAGGAGCGTCCGCGTCTTCTTGCGCAGGAGGTTCTTCAGGACGAGCGGCAGGAAGCGGATCACGTCAGGCTTTGGGGGCGTTCTCCGTCAGGACGCGGGATCCGGATTCCGTCACGAGGACGTCGTCCTCGATGCGGATGCCGAGACCGAGGTACTCCCTCGGGACGCGCGCCTCGTCCGGCCGGACGTAAAGGCCCGGCTCGACCGTGAGGACCATGCCCGGCTCGAGCGGCCGCGGCCGGCCGCGCTCGTCGCGGTACCGGCCGCGGTCGTGCACGTCGAGGCCGAGCCAGTGCGACGTATGGTGGAGCGCGAAGCGCTGCGCGGCGTTCTTCTTCTTCAGCGCTTCCCGGCGGCCCCTCAGGAGACCGAAGTCGAGGAGCGCGTCGAGGAGGACGCCGCGCGCCGCTTCGTGCGGCGCGTCCCACGGCGCGCCCGGGCGCACGGCCGCAATCGCGGCGCGCTGGGCGGCGAGGACGGCGGCGTAGAGCGCCTTCTGGGGGCGCGTGAACCGGCCCGACGCCGGAAACGTCCGGGTCACGTCGGACGCGTAGCCGTCGACCTCGCAGCCCGCGTCCACGAGGACCAGGTCGCCCGCGGCGAGCCGCCGGGAGTTCTCGACGTAGTGGAGGATCGTCGCGTTTTCACCCGAGGCGACGATCGTCGGGTACGCGGGGCCGCTTGCGCCCATCGTCTTGAAGCGCCGCTCGACCGCGGCCTCGATCTCGTACTCGAACCGGCCGGGCCGGGCGGTCTTCTGCGCGTCGCGGTGCGCGGCGGCCGCGATCGCGGCGGCGCGCTCGAGAAGGGCGATCTCCTCCGGCGACTTCACGAGGCGCATGGCGTGGAGGAGGTCCGTCGGGTCCGACACGCTCACCGGCCCCCGGCGGGCGTGACGCGCTTCGCGGCGAAAGCGCGCGAGGAGGCCGGAGACGAGACGGTCGTTCGCGTCCGAGAGGCCGAGGGCGTGGTGGAGGACGCGCACCTTGCGGACGAGATCGGGGAGGCGCTTGCCGATCTCCCCGGCCGGGTGGGCGCGGTCCGCGCCGAACGTCTTCACGGCGCCCTCGGGCCCCGCGCGGCGGCCTTCCCAGGTCTCGCGCTCCCGGTCCCGCGGCTGGACGAACAGCGTGAGCGTTTTGGCGTCCGCGTCGAGGACGGCGGTCGCCCCGGGCTCGGAGAAGCCCGTGAGGTAGAAGAAGTCGGGATCGGGTCTGTACCGGTAGTGCACGTCGTGTCCGAACGAGGCCTCCGGCGCGGCGAAGAGGAGCGCGACGCCCTCTCCCATTGCGTCGAAGAAGCGCGCCCTGCGGCGCGCGAAGACGGTGCGGTCGGCCATGCCGCGAGTCTAACCGGCGCCGGCGTGCGAGGATGGGGCATGGACTCCCGCATCGTCCCGGCGCTCCGGACGCGGTACCCCGAGTTTTCGGGAGCGCGGCTGAAGCGCGCCGTCCTGGAAGGCCAGGTCACGGTGGACGGCGCCGTCGTGAACGATCCCGGCGCGCTCGTGCCGTCCGGCGCCGACCTGAAGTGGGACCGCGACCGGCGCATCGAGCGCCGGGTCGCGACGGCGTTGAAGGTGCTCTACGAGGACGACGACGCGATCGCGGTCTTCAAGCCGTCGGGCCTCCTCACGCACCCCACCGAGGCCAAGGAGAAGGACACGCTCCTGTCGCGCGTCTCGGGCTACGTCCAGAAGAGGCACGGCGGCGGCGCGCGTACGTACGTGTCCGTCGTCCACCGGCTCGACAAGGAGACGTCGGGGATCCTCGTCTTCGCGCGCAGCCGGCGCGGCATGGTCGGCCTGCAGGCGCAGCTCCGCGCGCACACGATGGACCGGCGCTACCGGGCGGTCGTCGAGGGCGACCTCGTCGGGAACGCGGGCACGTTCGACAAGGACCTCGTGGCCGAGCCCGGCGAGCGGCGCCGCGGCGTCGTGAAACCCGGCGAGACGGGCCTCAAGGCGATCACGGAGTGGACCGTGCTCGAGCGCTTCGGGATCGCGACGCTCGTCGAGGCGCGCCTGAAGACCGGGCGCACGCACCAGATCCGCATCCACTTCGCGAACGCGGGCCACGTCCTCGTGGGCGACTCCGTCTACCGCGACCGCAAGGCCAAGCCGTTCCCCGTCCCGTTCCCGCGCCAGGCGCTCCACGCCGGGCACCTCGGCTGGAAGACCGAGGAAGGCAAGGCCGTCTCGCTCGACGCGGACCCTCCGGGCGACTTCCTCAAGCTGCTGGACGAATTGAGGAAGAAGGGGAGAAAGAAGAAATAGGAGGAGATTTCAGCTATGGGCGGCGGCATTCGCCGCCGCCGCTGGAACGAATCTGAGCCGAGGGGCGGCTGTCAAGGGCCTTCGGCCGCTACGCGGCGCGCGGAGCGCGTCCTTGACAGCCGCCCCCCCGGCAGTACGTTCTCTGACCGGGGGCCGCGAACGCGGCCCCCGACAGCAGAAAATCTTCTCTTCTCTCTCTTTACTCGAGGACGACGATCACGACGCGGCGGTTCTTGGAGCGGCCGAGCGCCGTCTTGTTCGTCTCGACCGGGAGCGTGTCGCCGTACGAGATCGTCGACATGCGGCCGAGCGGGAGCTTGTGCTGGCGGGCGAGGTAGCGGCGCACGGCCTCGGCGCGCTGCTGGCCGAGCTGGTCGTTGTAGTCCGTCCCGCCCGTGTCGTCCGTGTGGCCCTGGATCTCGAGGTAGACGCCCTTGTCGAGCGCGAGGACTTTCGCCGCGAACTCGTCGAGCGCGGACTTCGCTTCCTTCGTGAGCTCGAAGGAATTGACCTTGAAGCGCACGCGGTCCTCGGCGAACGACTGCTGGAAGACGATCTTCCCCTTCGCGAGGACGCCGGCTTCCTGGGCGCGGGCGAGCGCGTCCTTCGCAGACTGGCCGAGCTGCTCGATCTGCTTGCCCTGCTCCTCGAGCTTGCCCGTGGTCGCCTTCTGGCCTTCCTGCAGCTGCTCGACCTGCGTCTCGACCGACTCGATCTTCTTGTCGGTCTTGGTCTGCGACTCCGCGATCTTCTTGTCGATGTCGGTCGTCGTCGCGCACGAGGCGAGCGACAGGCCGAGGGCGGCCGCGAGGAGAGTGACGGGGGTCTTCATGAGTCCTCCTGTTCGGTGTTCAGCCGCCCTTGAGAGGCGGCAGCGTGCCCCGGTAGCCCGCCCGAACGCGGACAGGCCGTGCGGAGCCTGAAAGTCGAAGGGTGATGCGCCGGAAGCGGACCGGGCCCGCGCCCGTGGGCGTGAAGCCCAGCAGGTACTGCGTGCGGAGGTCCTTCTCGACGCGCGTGATCGCGTCCGGCAGCTGCGCGGCGTCGTCGACGATCGAGAGGAGCCCGCCGGTCACGCGCGCGACGTGCGCGAGGATCTCGAGGTTCAGCATCGCCTCGGGCGTCACGCCGGGCGGCGGGGCGAGCGGCGCGCCGGGGGAGCGCAGGCCGATCGGGTAGACCGGCACGTCGACGCCCTCGAGGAGCGCCGCGAGGTCGTCGCGCGTGAGCGTGGACGCGTTGTCGATTCCGTCCGTGAGGAGGACGATCGCGCGCGACCCGTTCCGGCCCAGCAGCGTGCGGTCGGGCATCCGCGCGAGCGCGTCGTAGAACGCCGTGCGCCCGTGGGGCGTGACGGCGTCCACGGCGGCGAGGAGCTTCGCGGAGTCCGGCGTGAAGGGCACGATCTCGCGAACCTGGCCCGACGAGAAGACGTAGAGCGAGAAGTCGTCGCCGGGGAGCTTCTGCCGGACGAGGGCGCGCACCGCCGCCTTCGCGCCGTCCATCTTCCCGACGAGGCCCATCGAGCCCGAGCCGTCGAGGAGGATCGTGAAGGACACGGGCGCGTCGTCGCTCTTCGAGAAGAGGTCCGTCTGGACGGCCTGGCCGTCGACGAGGAGCGTGACGTCCTTCTCGCGAAGGTCCGCAACCGGCTTGCCCTTCAGGTCCGTGAGAACGAAGGGCACCATTACGTAGCCGACGGACACCGAACTGGTCGCTTTCGCCTGCGTGGAGACCTGTGCCGACAGCCCGGCCCCCAGCACGAAGGCCGGGCCGAGGAGTATCGGGAGCAGCGGAAGTCTCTGATTCAGCATGATTTGTGGGAGGAGCGTCCGGGGCGTCCGCAGGGAAGTGTCGGCGCCTTTCTACAAAACCAAAAGCAAAGGCGCCGCCAGACGCGGCCCGGGGCTGCAAATGTGTGACGCGCGTTACAGCGCGTGCGGGTTCAGAGGAGGTCGGCGGCCGGGAAAAAGAACGTGACCTCGCGGGCCGCGTCGGCGGGATTCGCCGATCCGTGGACGGCGTTGCGCTCGATCGAACGGCCGAATTCCCTGCGGATCGTGCCGGCGTCGGCCTTCGCGGGGTCCGTCGCTCCCATCGTGGCGCGCCAGTGGGCGACGCCATTCGCGCGCTCGAGGACGGCGACGTAGACGGGTCCCGACGTCATGTAGGCGACGAGGGAGGAGAAGAAGCCCTTGGCCGCGTGCTCTCCGTAGAAAGACTCGGCCTCGGCCTTCGTGATCGAGTGGCGTCTGAAGGCGACGACGCGGAACCCCTCGGCCTCGATGCGCGCGAGGATCTTCCCGGCGCTCTTCGACTCGACGGCGTCCGGCTTGATGATGGCGAATGTTTTTTCCATGCGGCCGCGGAGTATACGCGGGCGGAACCTTGCCGTCGCCCGGCGCCGCGCGGGCGCATCCCGAGCCGCTTCCGCAGGATCCAAAACGGATCCATAATGGATGCGACGGCCGCCATGGCGACACTCACCCTGAAGAACGTCCCGGAAGAGCTCGTCGAGCAGCTCAAGGAAGAAGCGAAGCAGAACCGGCGGAGCCTGAACCAGGAGGCGATCTTCCGCCTCGAAGTCAGCCTCAGGTTGCGACACGGCCCTGCTCGGAGAGGCGGCCCTGAAGTTCGACTCGGAGGCATGAAGCCGTTGAGCGGATCTTTCATTTCGCGCGCCAAGCGGCAGGGGCGTCCTTAGCACTCGCGACCGACGCGTCGTTCCGCTGTCGAAAGAAGAAGAAAAGGGGCGCCCGAAGGCGCCCCTGCTGGGATCGGGTCGAAGGAACGGAGCTACTTCCCGAGCGCCTTCTTCAGCGTCTCGCCCATGAGCGCGGGCGAGTCCGCGACGTGGACGCCGGCCGCGCGGAGCGCGTCGACCTTCTCGGCCGCCGTGCCCTTGCCGCCGGAGATGATCGCGCCCGCGTGGCCCATGCGGCGCCCGGGAGGCGCCGTGCGGCCCGCGATGAACGACACGACGGGTTTCTTGAGGTTCGCCTTGATCCAGGCGGCGGCCTCTTCCTCGGCGCTGCCGCCGATCTCGCCGATCATGATGACGGCCTGCGTCTCGGGGTCGTCGCGGAAGAGGGTCAGGGTGTCGATGAAGTTCGTGCCGTTGATCGGGTCGCCGCCGATGCCGATGCACGTCGACTGCCCGAAGCCGAGCGCGGTCGTCTGGCCGACGGCCTCGTACGTGAGCGTTCCCGAGCGCGAGACGACGCCCACGAACCCGGCCTTGTGGATGCGCGCGGGCATGATGCCGATCTTGACCTTCGCCGAGGGCCGGATGATGCCGGGGCAGTTCGGCCCGATGAGCCGGCTCCTGCCGGTGGCGAGGTACTCCTTGGCCTTGATCATGTCGTTGACGGGGACGCCCTCGGTGATCGCGACGATGAGCGCCACGCCCGCGTCGGACGCTTCCATGATCGCGTCCGCGCAGGCCGGCGGCGGGACGAACACCATCGAGGCGTTCGCGCCGGTGGCCTTCACCGCGGCGGCGACGGAGTCGAACACGGGGATGCCGTCGACGGCCGTGCCGCCCTTGCCGGGCGTGACGCCCGCGACGACCTGCGTGCCGTAGTCGCGGCTCGCGAGCGCGTGGAAGCGGCCCTCGCGGCCCGTGAGGCCCTGCACGACGAGCTTCGTGTCCTTCGAGATCCAGTTCGACATGTCAGGCCGCCTTTCCGAGCGACGCGATGACCTTCTCGGCCGCGTCCTTCATGCCGTCGGCGGGGATGACCGCGAGGCCGGAGCTCTTCAGGATCGCCTTCCCCTCCTCGACGTTCGTGCCCTCGAGGCGCACGACGACGGGGACCTTGATGCCGATCTCCTTGACGGCGTTCACGACGCCCGTCGCGATGATGTCGCACCGCATGATGCCGCCGAAGATGTTGATGAGGACGGCCTTCACGTTCGCGTCGGACAGGATGATCCGCATCGCGTTCTTGACCTGCTCCTCGTTCGCGCCGCCGCCGACGTCCAGGAAGTTCGCGGGCCTGCCGCCCGCGTACTGGATGATGTCCATCGTCGCCATCGCGAGGCCGGCGCCGTTCACCATGCAGCCGACGTTGCCGTCGAGCTTGATGTAGTTGAGGCCGAACTTCGAGGCCTCGACCTCGAGCGGGTCCTCCTCGTCGAGGTCGCGGTACTCGCGGATCGCCGTGTGGCGGAAGAGCGCGTTGTCGTCGAAGTTCATCTTCGCGTCGAGCGCGATCACGTCGCCCGTCCCCGTGACGAGGAGCGGGTTGATCTCGGCGAGCGACGCGTCCGTCGCGACGTACGCCTTCGCGAGCGCGATCAGGAAGCCGACGGCCTTCTTGTGCGTCTCGCCCTTGAGAGAGAGCGCGTCCGCGAGCTTGCGCGCCTGGTAGGGCTGGAGGCCCCACGAGGGCTCGAACGGCTCCTTGACGATCGCGGAAGGGTCCTTCGCGGCGACCACCTCGATCTCCATGCCGCCCTGCTTGCTGACCATCATGACGGGCTTGCCGATCGCGCGGTCGAGCGTGATCCCGAGGTAGAGCTCCTGGGCGATGTCGAGGGCCTCCTCGACCAGGATCTTCTTGACCTTCTGGCCGTGCGGCCCGGTCTGGTGCGTCACGAGCTGCATGCCGAGGATCTTGCGGGCCAGGGCCTCCGCTTCCTCGGGGCTCTTCGCCAGCTTGACGCCTCCGCCCTTGCCGCGGCCCCCCGCGTGGATCTGCGCCTTGACGACGCCGCGCCCGCCGAACTCCTTCGCGATCCGTCCCGCCTCTTCCGGCGAGTCCGTCACGCGGCCGCGGGGGGTGGCGACGCCGAACCCGCGGAGAACTTCTTTCGCTTGGTATTCGTGGATTTTCATGGCGATCGCAGACAGTATCAGAAGGAAAAGCGGACGCTCCATGAGCAAACTGATTCATATTTCCGGGGCCCGGACGGGCCTGCGCGTGCTCCTCGCCGTCGGGGGGGCCGTGTGCTGGGTGCTCGCGCTCCCGTCCGCGGGCCTCTGGGCGCTCGCCCCTCTCGCCCCTGCGGCCCTCGTCCTCGCGGCCGCGGGCGTCGGCGCCGCGGCGGGAGTCGGGCTCGGCTACGTCTTCGGCGTGGTCTCCGCGTTCGGCATCTGGGGCTTCATGTTCGAGGTGCCGGGCTTCGGCCTCCGGCACGCCGCGGTCCTCGCGGTGTACCTCGGCGCGTACCCGGCCGCGTTCGCGTCGCTCCTGCCGACCCTCCGAAGGTCGCGGCTCCCGCTCGCGTGGGGCGCGGCGGCCCTCTGGACCGCGCTCGACGTCCTGCGCGGCCACGCGGGCTTCCTCGCGTTCCCGTGGGGGACGCTCGGCCAGTCGCAGACGCCCGACCTCCCGCTCCTGCAGACGGCCGCCGTTCTCGGCGAGGAAGGCGTGACGTTCCTCGTCGCGCTCCTCGGAGCCGGGCTCGCCGTGGCGGTATTCGAGCGCAGGCTCCGGCCGCTCGCCGCGCCCGCCGCCGTCGTCCTCGCCGCGGCCGCCGCCGGCGCGCTCCGCCTCGGCGCGTCCGACGGGCCGCCGTCGGTCCGCGTCGCGGCGATCCAGCCCGCGATCCTCCGCGAGGAGCGGGCGACGATCCGGGGAGAGGCCGCGTCGGTCGACCGGCTCGAGCGTCTCACCCGCGAGGCCGCCGCGGGACGACCGGCGCTCGTCGTCTGGCCGGAGACGGCCGTGCGCAGCCTTCTCGAGCGCCCGGACCTCCTCGCCCGGGCGCAGGCGCTCGCGAAGGAAACGGGGGCGACGCTCGTCGCGGGCGCCTCGCGCGCCGAGAAGTTCACGGAGGGGAGCGGCGGGGCCGCGATCCGGCAGGTGAATTTCGCGGCGATCCTCGCGCCGGGCGGCGGCGACCCCGGCATCTACCGCAAGGTCCTCCTCGTGCCGTTCTCGGAGTACCTCCCGGCGCCGTCCTTCCCGTGGCCGAAGAAGCTCGTGGGGCCGACGTTCGACGTCGTCGCGGGGGACGGGCCCGGGCTCTTTCGCCTCGCGGACGGCACGCCCTTCGCGCCGCTCATCTGCTGGGAGAACCTCTTCAGCGGCTACGTGCGCCGGTCGGCCGCGGGCGGCGCGCGCCTTCTCGTCCAGCTCACGAACGACAACTGGTTCGGCGAGACGGCGGCGCCCTGGCAGCACGACGCCGCCTCCGTGATGCGCGCCGTCGAGAACGGTCTGCCCGTCGTCGTCTCCTCGAACACGGGCCCGTCCCTCGTCGCGGATCGCCTGGGCCGCATCCTCGCGCGCGAACCGCGCCTTTTCGCGTCCGGCGTCGTCGCCGCCGTGGTCGCACCCGGGGACGGCCCGACGCCGTTTGCGCGCGGAGGCTGGCTCTTCGGCGCGTGCGCGGCGACGTGCGCGGCCGCGGCCGTCCTTGACGGATGGCGGCGGCGGCGCGACATTGACCGCTGATGCGACACGCCCGCGCCCTCCTCGTCCTCGTCGCCGCGGTGTTTCCGCCCGTTTCCGCGCAGGCCCCGCCCGGGAGCTCGACGGCCCACGAGGTCGTCCTTCTCCCGGCGGCGACCGGCGCCGACATCGCGCGCGCGGTCGCCCGGGAGCTGAAGGCAGGGGACCTCGAAGGCCTCGAGTCGCGGTTCGACGAGGGGATGAAGGCGGCCCTGCCCGACGCCGCCCTGCGCGTCTTCTGGACCGACACGCAGCAGCGCGCCGGCGCGCTGCGCGACTGCGGAGAGCCCCGGATGTCGACGGCCGGCGAGTTCACGCTCGCGTTCTCGGACTGCAAGTTCGAGAAGCAGAACGCCGAGCTCCGCCTCACGATCCGGCCCGACGGGCGGCTCGCCGGGATGTTCCTCTCGCCCCAGTCCTCCGCGCGCCCGGACTGGACCGCGCCCGACTACGTGGACCCCGCCGCGTTCACGGAGCGCGAGACCAAGGTCTCGTCGGGGCTCGTGACGCTTCCCGCGACGCTCTCGATCCCGAAAGGCGGCGGCCCCTTCCCGGCGGTCGTCCTCGTCCACGGGTCGGGCCCCCACGACCGCGACGAGACCGTGGGCGGCACGCGCGTCTTCCAGGACCTCGCGCAGGGCCTCGCGTCGCGGGGAGTCGCCGTGCTCCGCTACGAGAAGCGCACGAAGACGTTCCAGAAAGAGCTGGCCGGGACGCGCGACATGACGCTCAAGGACGAGGTCCTCGACGACGCGGTCGCGGCGCTCGCCGTCCTGCGCGCCACGCCGGGTGTCGACCCGGCGAAGGTCTTCGTCCTCGGCCACAGCCTCGGCGGCATCCTCGCGCCGCGGATCGCGCTCCTCGACGGGAAGGCGGCCGGCGTCGTCCTCCTCGCCGCGCCCTCGCGCCCCATGTCGGAGGTCGTCCACGACCAGGTCGAGGCGCTCTCGGGGCCGGGGGCGAGCGAGGCGCAGAAGGGGATGGCGCCGACTCTCCGCCGCGAGGCCGAGGCGCTCGCGGATCTGTACGCAGGGCGGCCGCCGGCCAACCCGGCGGCGACGATCTTCGGGGCCCCGCCCGCGTACTGGCTCGAGTTGAAGGCCCAGACCCCGGTGGCGACGGCGGTCAAGCTCGGCATTCCGCTCCTCGTCCTGCAGGGCGGGCGCGACTACCAGGTGAGCGGGAAGGACTTCGCGGGATGGCAGCGCGCGCTCCACGACGTCCCGCGCGCCGCGCTGAAGACGTACCCGAAGCTGAACCACCTCTTCGTGGCGGGCGAGGGGCCGAGCGCGCCCGCCGAGTACGAGAAGCCCGGGCACGTGGACCGCGAGGTCGTCGACGACGTCGCGACGTTCGCCCTTCGCGGCTCGCTGAAGCCCGCGGCCGGAAAGAAGAAGAAATGAACACGACTTCTCCCTCCGCCCCGTACCGCGTGGACGGCGAGACGCTCCGCAAGGACGCCGTCCTGATCACCCTCGTCGCGCTCGACGTCGCCTTCGGACTCGTCGCGTGGAATTTCATGCCGGCGCGCGTGCCGACGCACTGGGGCGCCTCGGGTCAGGTCAACGGGTGGGGTCCGGCGTGGGTGAACGCGGCCCTGCTCCCGGTGATCACGATCCTCCTCTACCTGACCCTCCTGTACGTCCCGCTGATCGACCCGCTCCACCGCAACTATGGGGCCTTCACGGCGCCGCTCCGCGTCTTCCGGTTTCTGATCGTCGGGTTCCTCGTCGCCCTGCACGTCCTCGTCGTCCTCGCGTCCCTCGGCGTCGCCGTGCCCATGGACGCCGCGATGCGCATCGCGCTGCCGCTCCTGTTCACGGGAATCGGGACGCGTCTCCCGAAACTGAAGCACAACTGGTTCTTCGGGATCCGCACGCCGTGGACGCTCGCGAGCGAGGAAGTCTGGACGAGGACGCACGCGCTCGGCGGCAGGGTCTGGACGATCGGCGGGCTCGTCCTCGTGCCGTGCGCGTTCCTGCCCGCTCCGGCGGGGCTCGTCGTCCTCGTCGCGGGGATCGCGGTCCTCTCGCTCGTCCCGGTCGTCTACTCGGCGGTGATCTTCAAGCGCCTGACGCCCTGACGCGGATCAGGGGCGGCGCGCGACGACGGCGCCGACGAAGAACCTCGGGAAGCGCGCCGCGATCGCGTCGACGTCCGGGAGGACGGTCACGTCCCGGAACCCGGCCGCCGCGAAGGACGCGCGCCACGCGGCCGGCGAGAGGAAGCCGTGGTTCGGGCGGAGGACCGGGTCGGTCTTCACGTCCGTGAAGCTCGAGAGGAAGTCGAAGACGAAGTCGACGTAGCTGGGCGGCGGGTTCGCGCCCGGCTTCACGCACTCCGACACGACGACGACGCCTCCCGGCTTCAGCGCCGCCTTCGCCTCTTCGAGGACGAAGCCGAGGTCGGGCGCGACGTGGAAGCAGTTCACCGAGTAGACGGCGTCGAAAGAGCCGGGAAGGACGCCCTGCGCCTCCCAGGGCCTCGTCATGTCGAGCTTCGCCGCCTCGACGAGCGTTCCCGGCCCGGCCGCCGCGCGCGCGGCGCGTTCGCCGCGCCGCGCGAACGTCGGAACGAGCTCCGTGAAACGCCAGCGCGAGACGCGCGGACCGAGGCGACGGAGCGCGGCTTCCGCGGCGCTCCCGCAGCCGCCGCCGATTTCCAGGATCTCCGCCCCCGAGGCCGGAAGGACGCGCGTCAGGGTCTCGGCGCCGAGCGTGTTGTTGATCGCGTAAAGGATGTTCGCGTTCGAGAAGTACCGGATCCAGAGCGGCAGCCGCACGGGCGAGAACAGGATCTCCTCGCCCGTCTTCTCGCCGCGGAAGAACGCGGCGCCCTCGTCGGCGAGGAGCGAGACGATCTCGGCCCCGACGGCGGCGTCCGTCTCGACGGACGCGAGCTCGGCGGCGAGGGACCCGACCGATGCCGGTCGGGGCCCCGCAAGGGCCAGGCTGAATTCGGAATTTCTTAGAAGGTGAAGAGGGGCCGAGGCGTCGGGTGCCGCCGGGGCCGCTCCCGCTGCGCCTCGGTCACTCACCCTTCTAAGAAATCCCGCGTCCACGAGCTTCTCGACCATGTAGCGGAGAGCCGTGCGGGCCTGAGAGGGAACCAAAGCCAGAAGGTCTTCCTCTCTCTTCTCTTCACCCGGCCCCGGCAGCGCGCCGATGTCGCCGAGGAGCTTCCAGCAGGCGGCGTTCACGAGGGCGTCGTAGATCTCCGTCGCGACGAGGAAGCGTTCCGAGAAGAGCGCCCGGATCGCCGGGTCGTCGATCGCGGCGGAAACCGCGGGGAAATCGCGTGCGGAGCGGGCCATCCGGGGGCGGATGATAGGCGAGGCGGGCTCGGCATAGAATCCGCCGCCAGCATGCTGATCCGGCTCGCGCGGCACGGCGAGAGCGAGGGCAACTTCGCGGGCTCTCTGCAGGGGTCGCGTTTCGACACGCCGCTCTCGGCCCGCGGCCGCCGGCAGGCCGAGGCGCTCGCGATCCGGCTCGCGGACGAGGGGATCGACGCCGTGTGGGCCAGCCCGATGGTCCGCGCGAGAGAGACGGCCGCGACCGTCGCGGCGCCCCACGGCCTCTCGCTCTCGATCGACGCGGACCTCGTCGAGTTCGACTGGGGCGTTTGGTCGGGCCGGCCCTTCGACGGCGTCCTCGAGCAGGAGGTTTCGTCGGTGAGGGCGCGCTGGCGGGCGGGGGAGACGGACCTCGCCCCGGCTGGCGGAGAGTCCCCGGCGAGGGCCGGGGTGAGGGCCGGGAGGTTCCTCTCCCGTCTGAGCGGGACGAGCGCCCGCGCGCCCCTCGTCGTCGCCCACGGCCGCCTCAACCGGGTCCTCATGGCCCTTCTTCTCGGCCGGCCGCTCTCGCGGATGGACGAGATCCGCCAGCGGAACGGCTCCCTCTCGGTCTTCGAGTGGGACGGGAGCGCCCCGGCGACGCCGGTCCTCCTCGACGACGTGACCCACCTCCCCGACGCGATCCAGACGGTCTCGGTCCTGTCGGACAGCGTGAAGTAACCCCCGTCACGTTTTTCCCCGCCTGACGCCCCGGAACCGCGTTCTGGCGCGGCCGGACCAGGCGCTCCGCTTGCGAACGGGCTCCGAAGTCGTAGATTGATTCCCGATGCGAAAGACACACGAAAAGGAGAACCTGTGAAGAAGACCATCCTCGTGACCGCCGCCGTGATCGGGCTCGGGCTCTCTGCCGCCCCGGCCGCGGCGGAGAAGAAGAACGAGCCGGCCACGGGCCCGGCGACGACCAGGACCGGCCTGAACCCGAACCTGATCCAGACGCCGTTCCGGTTCCTCGCGTCCGGAAACTACGCCTTCGTCATCAACGGGGGCACTGCCGACTGGACGGGTCCGCTCGACGTCACGATCAAGTGTGCGCCGGTCGCACCGGCCACGTCGTGCGGAGCGAACTTCGCGAGCGGCGCCCTTCACAAGCACTACAACAAGGGCGAGTTCCCGGCGGGCCACGGGCAGACGCCGGCGTCCGCGCCGAGCGGCAACTCCGTGATCATCACGCAAGGGGGCGGCTACGACGCGATCTTCATGGGCCTGCAGGTCGGCTCGTACAAGATCGTCGCGACCGCCGCGAACAACACCTCGCCGGAGATGCCGACCACCGTCACGGTGCCGCCTCCCGGTTCCCCGACGCCGGTGCACCTGAACCCCGCGGCGACGCTCGGCGTCAAGCCGAGGAACTAGGCCCCTCCGCGCCGGGCGCCGGCGGGGTTTCGCCCTCGCCGACGCCCGCGCCCTTGATCGCCTTGCCGGCGACGCGCGCGACGAAGATCGAGACGAGGACGGCGGCCACCGCGCCGCCGATCTGGAGCGCCTTCTTCGTCGCGTCCGTCCCGCCCGAGGCGGCCGTCGCCGCGGCCGCTCCGAGGTACACGTAGGCGAACGTCCCCGGGATCATCCCGACGAACGACGCGAGGACGTACGGCCCGGTCCGGATTCCCGTGAGCCCGAACGCGTAGTTGATGTACGTGAACGGGAAGACGGGCGAAAGCCGCACGAGAAAGACGATCTTCGCGCCCTCCTTCGCGATCGCCCGGTCGAGCGCCGCGAACTTCGCGTTGCCCGCGGTCATCTTCTCGATCCTCTTCCTGAGCACCGACTTCGCGAGGAGGAACGAGAGCGTGGCGCCGAGCGTCGCGCCGACGAGGACGATCGCGGTGCCCGTCCTGAGGCCGTACAGCGCGCCGGCCCCGAGCGTCAGGATCGACGCGGGCACGAAGAGGACGCAGCAGACCGCGTAGACGAGCGCGTAGAGGACCCAGCCGGCCGGCCCGAGGCCGACGACCCAGCCCTGGAAGCTCCGGAGCAGCTCCTGCACGCGGCTATCTCCTGAGGAACGCGGCGAGCCTGACGAGGAACGCCTTGCGCCCGGGCGTGAGCGACGTCTTCAGGGCCTCGCGCGCGACGGCCCCGTGGATCTCCGAGAGGGACGGGTAGGCGTGGATGACGGAGCCGAGCGCGGAAAGGGGCAGGCCGTTCTTCTTCGCGAGGACGATCTCGCCGAGGAGGTCGCCCGCGCGCGGGTGGACGATCGCGGCACCGAGGATGCGGCCCTTCGGGTCGACGATCGCCTTCATGAAGTTCGCGCCGCCCGTCCCGTCGCAGATCGCGCGGTCGTTGTGCGCGAAGCCCGCGCGGAAAACGCGGTGGGGGATTCCCTGCGCCTTCGCGTCCTCCTCCGAGGTCCCGACGCGCGCGATCTCGGGGTCCGTGTACGTGATCCACGGCGTGTTCGCGACGTCGCAGGACGCGAGCGCGACCGGGGAGAGCGTGTTGCGGAGGACGATTCCCGCCTGGTAGCCGGCCCAGTGCGTGAAGAGGTACGGGCCCGCGACGTCGCCGATCGCCCAGACGGACGGGACGTTCGTCCGGCACTTCGCGTCCGTCTCGATCCCCTTCTCCGTGAACCTCACGCCCGCGGACTCGAGGCCGAGGCCGTCCACGTTCGGGCGGCGGCCGGTCGCGACGAGGATCACGTCCGTCTCGACGTCGAAGGTCGTCCCGTCCTTCTTCACCGTCACGACGTGCGCGCCGCCCCGAGCGGCGACCCCGGTCGCCATGGCGGCGTCGTGGATCACGATGCCTTCCTCGCGCAGCGCCGCCTCGAGGACGGCCGCGACGTCGGCGTCCTCCTTCGGGCAGACGAGGGCGGTGGACGACACGATCGTGACCTTCGAGCCGAGGCGCTGGAAAGCCTGGCCGAGCTCGAGGCCGATCGGCCCGCCGCCCATCACGAGGAGGCGCTTCGGCAGCGCGGCGAGGTCGAAGACGCTCTCGTTCGTCAGGAAGCCGGCCTCCGCGAGGCCGGGCACGCGCGGAATGCGCGCGCGCGAGCCGGTCGCGACGACGACGTGCCGGCCCCACACGGTCGTGCCGTCCACCTCGACCTCGTGGGCTGACTTCAGGCGCCCGGCGCCGAGGAGGACGTCGACGCCGAGGCCCGTGAAGCGCTCGACGGAGTCGTTCGGCGCGATCTCGGCCTGCGCGGCGCGCACGCGGTCCATCACGGCTGCGAGGTCCTGCGGCCCCGGGTCGCCGATTCCGCGGATGCCGAAACGCCCGGCGCCGCGCGCGGCGTGGACGGCCTTCGCCGCGGCGAGGAGAGCCTTGGACGGGACGCATCCGTACTGGAGGCAGTCGCCGCCCATCCCCTGGACCGGCGCCCGGCCCGCCGGCGCGTAGGGCAGCACGTGCTTCTCGGCGAGCGCGACCCGCGCCCCGAGGCCCGCGCCTCCCGCGGCGACGACGAGTCCGCCCGACCCGCCTCCGATCACGACGAGGTTGTAGCGTTCCATCACGTCTCCCCGGAGGAATGTGGCCGGACGGTCCGTTTGTTCCGCGTCGCCGCGTAAGATCGCGTGCGGGAGGTTAGCTCAGCGGTAGAGCGTCTGCTTTACACGCAGCAGGTCGCCGGTTCGATCCCGGCACCTCCCACCAGCCATCTCGTTTCCCTTCTGCGAGATGGCGACCCCGCATGTCGCCGTCGTGACGCCGTTCGTCGCGACGGGTTCACGACAGGGCCTCGGCCCTCGGGGCGCCGGCGTGTCGCCGCGGGAATACAATCACGGGCGACGCATCGCTCCTCGGAGGGGTAACGCAGGTGGACACAGCGCGGACCGCGAAATGCCTCTTTTGCGACAGCGTCGTGCCGTTGCGGTTTCCCACGGGGACGGTCCAGATGGATTGTCCAGTCTGCGGGTCGTTCGAGGTGACAACCGGAGTGCTCGGCATTCTCCGTAGTGACGCGAACGTGAACGCGGCGGTCCGCGCGGAGATCCGCCACCAGCTCGACAGCGGAGTGGAGAGGCCGACGGTCAACCTCGAGTTCATCCACCATCTCAGGGCCCGCTGACAAGAGTCAGGTCCACCGGCGCCGCCCGCACGCCCTTCGAGCCGGTCAGCGCAATCCTCCCAGACGCGGACAACTACTTCTGCCGTGACTGCATCCGCATCCATGCGTTGACTTCGCTTGACTCTATTCAGTAGGCTGGCCAAACAGCCAGTAACGATTTTGAACCGTCTCAGGAGTTTCTTGAGGCCGGAATGCGCGGTTTCGCGCCGGTCAGAAGGGGGATTCATGAAGGGTCGAGTTCTCACCGCCGCCGCCATCGCCTTCGCGGCGGTTGCGATGGGCCACGCAGCCTTCGCGGCCTCTCCGGAGGAGGCTCCTGCCCGCACGAACGGATCCGGCACGGGGTTCGGCCGCGCCGCCGACGCGGACCCGAGCCGCGCGTTGCCCGCCGTCTCGACGCGGATGGCGCCTGACTTCGTTTCCGCTCCCGGCTCCGCCCTTCAGGGGGCGCGCTCCGAGGAGACCAGTTCGCCCTGGACGGGGTCCTCCCCGCGAACGCCCCTGGCGCAGACGGGATGCACGATCTGTCTGACGGGCGTCGGAAGCGTCGCGTGGAACGGGACGACGGGTTCGTTCCACGTGGACGGAATCTCCAACTATCGCGCGTCCGGCACGAGCGGGACCCTCGATCTCAGGGTGGCGCTCTGGCCGACCGCTCCGGTGTTCGGCAGTAACGTCGCCTACTACACGTTCTCGGACGTCAGATCGTTCAGCGCCCTCGCGGCGGGATACCACTACGCGCCCGTGGATTCCGGCACCGTGAACTACTACCCGAGGGCGATCCCGGCCGGCACGTACTACGCGTTCCTTTACCTGCGCGAGTTCCAGAGCGGCACACTCTGGTACTACGAGGACTTCGTGATCATGAACAACAAGGTCACGTGCGACGGCGCGTCCTGCTCGACGATCGCGACGTGCGTCGAGGACGCCTACACGATGTGCCTCGGAAGCGGCCGATACAAGGTCACAAGCAGTTGGCAAAATCAGTATTCTCATGACACGGTCCGTACGCCCCTGCAGAAGACGACCTTTACTGACGTTGTCGGCAGCTTCTGGATGGACTCCGGCGCCTACCAGTACTTTGTCTCAGTCAACCCTGCGACGAGTGGTCTCAACGGATATACCTGGGTGGCAATCAACACGTTCTCGGGCGTGGAGTTCTGGATCGACGTAACGGACACCGTTACCGGGCTGCACAAGACGTATCACAATCCTCCTGAGAACAAGACACTCGTAGAAGATCGCTCGTTCTTTCCCTACCCCTGAGGCTTGGAGCGAGGCGTCATGATGGGAGGGTCGGCTTCAGCCGTCCCTCCCATCATCGTGATTGATCGGTCCCGCCGGGAGACCTGAAGGACATAGAGCCGACGCTCCGGCCGTCAAAAATTCCCTGCCCCTCGAAGCTCTTCCGACACTTTCTGGCTGGTGCTGTGCTCGTTCGTCGCGGGATCGGGCGAGGGCCGCCGCTCGCCGCCGTTCCGACGCCGTGGCCGCGATCTTGCTGCCTGCGGGGTGCGATCAGGTGCAGCCTTCTGCTGGAGAGATTTCGGCGCGAATGGAGACGCACAGATTGGAACGGTTCGCGTTTTCCGTTTTGAGGGTGTGTGAGGCGAGTCACGGCGCGCCTCGGGACCACGACCGATAATAAATAGAGCATGCAACCGCGACAGGCGAGAGCCGGTATGAGGGAAGGGTCCGCCGTTCTTCAGGAAACCTGCGCCTCCGGTGTCCCTCGGACGTTCCTGTTCGTCTTCGGAACCGGCCTCGTGCTCCTCGGCCTCGCGACTCCGGCCCGGGTCGAGGCGCAGTGCACGCTCGCGGCGACGCCGACCGCGTTCGAGCCGTATCCGCCCGGCGCGGTGCGCCCCGGCTCGCTGGCGGCCACCTTCAGCTCGGCGCTCGTCCTCTTCCGGAACGCCGCCGGCGCGAACCGGATGATGATGAACGAGACGTTCGGGTACTCGATCCTGGACCTGACGAACCCGGCGAGCCCGTACGCGCTCAAGTACGACGACTTCCGCTTCGACCCCGCGAGCTCGACGACGAACCCCCTCACGCAGTCCGGCGACGGCCAGAGCGCGATCCAGACGTTCGGCGTCTCGCCCGACGGCCAGCGCGCGGCGATCGCCGTCAACGGGCCCTTCGGTGCGTGGAACACGCTCGCGGCCCGGTCGGACGGGGGCGACGGGTTCGGCCTCTGGGGCGACTTTCCGCCGAGCCGGCCCTACGGGACGGCGGTCCAGCACGTCAACGGGCGGTACATCGCGTACGCGGTCCACCAGTCGAACGGCATGACGGCGGCGGACATCACGACGCTCCCGACGTCCGTTCCCCAGCCGCTCCCGAGTCTGAACATCCCGTACGACCAGACGGCCCTGCCGCCGGCCTACGCGCCGCCTCTCCTCCTCAAGGGGAACTACCTCGTCTACCGGACGGGAACGTACCCCAACGCGGCCGTCACGGTCGTCGACGCCTCGAACCCGGGGAACCCGGGCGCGATCGCGTCGGCGTTCAAGACGGTCTCGATCCCGTACCTGACGAGCGACCCGAACCACCGCGCGCCGGCCAACTTCACGGCGGCGCTCGACCCCGGGGACGCGACGAAGCTCTGGATCCTCATCGAGGTGAGCGCCGCGAGCGGCGAGAATTCGCCGAGCTACGGCCTCGTCGCGGTCACGAAGGACGGGACGGGCAACCTCACGGCGACGGCCTCCCCGGGCCTCTTCCGGGTCCAGTCGCAGGCCGGTGAATCCTGGGGCAGGGCGGGAAACGCCTCGTCGCTCGTCGCCCAGAACGGCTTTCTCTTCGTCGTCATGTGGGCGCAGCGCAGCCTGCCGACGGTGCAGTACGGTTTCTCTTCGACCACGGTCTACACGTGGCCGGTGGCGAGCCCGTTCCAGGTCGTGAGCGCCGCCGGCTTGAACCTGCCGGCGACGACCGCGGCCGTCCTCGCGGGCAGCGGCAACTCCGTCTACCAGTACTTCCCGACGGGGCTCGCCGCCTTCGTCGTCCCGCTCACGTGCCAGCCGGTCAACGTGCCGGCGGTCTCCAGCCTGACGGTCACGAACACGAGCGCGGGGACCGCCGTCTCCAGCGGGGGCACGGCCTTCATCGGAGACGCGCTCACGATCGTCCCGTTCGTGGGGCCGTCCCCCGCGATCAACCCGGTCACGTCGTGGGCCTTCGACTTCGACTTCCACGCGGGCAATGCGATGGAGGACGCAGGCACCTCCCCGCGCATCAAGGACCCCGACAACGGCGTCTTCGGGAACCCGCCCACCGTGCCGGCGCAGGCCGTCCTGACCGGCCCCTGCGACCCGAAGGGCGTGCCGTCGGGCGACCCGCCGAGCGGGGGAAACTGCTGGACCTCGGCCTTGAACAACACGACGACCGGCGGCCCGGACTTCACGGGCGCGGAAGCGGCCGGCGCCACGAAGCCCCTGAGGATCGCCTTCGAGGCGACGAACCAGTACGGCATCGCGAATACGGCCGTCTTCACGGTGAACTGGGTCGTCCCGGCGGCGAAGGTCGTCTCGACCCACTTCCTCTCCGGCCAGTCCCTCGTGAGCGCCTCGGACGGCCATCCGCTGGCGGCGGGCTACAAGTGGTGGTTCGGGAACTCCCCGGCGGCGCTCACGCGGGCCGCGTGCGCGACGTCGACGTGCCTCCCGACGACGAGCCCGCTGACGGGGACGTACTACTACTGGCTGACGGCGGCGTACGCGAACGGCTACGCGACGCCGGACTACAACGGCACCACGGTCGTCGGGCTGCCGTTCACGATCACGAACTTCGCGCCCGCGTTCACGGTCAACGGCAGTGCGGCGGGCCCGGTCTCGGGGTACGTCAGCCAGAACCTCACGATCTCGAACAGCTCGCAGCGGGGGTCCGGCATCACCGGCTCGTACTCCTACGACATCTGCCCGAGCCCGTGCTCGGCAACGTACACGGGGACGACCGGCGGACCCTTCACGGGGATGACGGATCCCGCGAGCTCGTCGGGGACGCCCCCGAGCAGCGCGACGCTCGCGCTTCCCTCGACGGCCGGCACGTACACGCTCCGGCTCCGGATCACGTACGCGGGCGGCACGGCCTACTGGCCCGACCCGGCCGGCGTCACGGGGTTCACGCTCAACGTCACGAACGTGCCTCCGCCGGTCGTCGTCACGGCCTCGGCGGCGCCGAACCCCGCCAACTCGGGAGACACGATCCAGTTCTCGTGCGCGGCGACCGGCGGGAGCGGGACGTTCACCTCGTACCAGTGGGTGACGACCCTGGGCACCTTCAGCGCTCTTCAGAACCCCACCCTCAGGCTCACGAACCCGGGACCCGGCCTGGCCACGTATCCGGTGTCGTGCTCGGTGACCGACTCGAACGGCACCACCGGCAGCACCTCGTTCACGCTGACGATCAAGCCGCCGCCTCCCGTCGTGACGGTCGGCGCATCCCCGAACCCTGCGGCCAACGGGGCCACGGTCCAGTTCACGTGCTCGGCGACAGGCGGGAGCGGGAGCTATACGGCGTACTCATGGTCCGGCAGCTCGGGCACGTTCAGCGCTCTCAGGAATCCCACGATCGTGGCCTCGAACCCGGGCTCGACGGCGATCGCGTCCCCGGCGACGTGCACCGTGACCGACAGCAACGGCACACAGGCGTCCGCCACGGTCAACCTGACGATCAGCGCGGCCGTCCCGGTCGTCGTGGCCGCGACGGCGACGCCGAACCCCGCGGCCTCGGGAGCCACGGTCCGGTTCACGTGCTCGGCGACCGGCGGGACCGGGACCTTCGTGTCGTACTCGTGGTCCTCGTCCGCGGGAACATTCAGCACGACCCAGAATCCCACGATGCAGGTCACGAACCCCGGAGCCGCTCCGATCGTCTCCGCGGCGACGTGCACGGCGACGGACTCGATGGGCGGGCAGGGGTCGGGCACGGTGAACCTGACGATCAATCCCTCGGCGGGAGGCCCGTACTCGTTCTACGTCGTGACGCCCTGCCGCGTTATCGACACGCGGAACCCGGCGGGCGCGCTGGGCGGCCCCGCGATCCAGCGCGCCGGCTCGGCGGACCGGGTCTTCACCGTCGCCTCCACCTGCGGCGTCCCCTCGGATGCGAAGTCGCTCTCGGCCAACGTGACCGTGACGAACGTGTCGGCGGCGGGATCACTGGTGATCTACCGGGGCGACGGCCAGCAGACGGGCACGAGCACGGTGTCGCTCCAGGTCGGCAAGACCCGCGCGAACAACGCGATGCTCCAGCTCGCGCTGGACGGCTCCGGCACGATCAAGGTGCAGAACACCGCGACCGGCACCGTCGACCTCGTCGTGGACGTGAACGGCTACTTCCGCTGAGGGCGGCCTCCCTCCGCGCCTTCGAAAAGGTCCGCCGGCGGCTCATTTGCAGCCGGTCGCCGTCTCTGTATACTCCGCGTCCTCCCGCGCCGATCTCGCGTCGGGACGAAAACCGGGGTCGTAGCTCAGTTGGTTAGAGCGCAGGCCTGTCACGCCTGAGGTCGCGGGTTCGAGCCCCGTCGGCCCCGCCAGTTTTCTCCAGGCTCCCTATCCCGCCACCTTCCCGTTCGGACGCCAGGAGGCGCCGTCACATTCCATGGGAATCCTCCTGACCGCGACCGGTCTCACGAAGGCCTTCGGCTCGCATCCGCTGTTCGAGGGGATCACGTGCTCCGTGGACTCGGGCGATCGCATCGGCCTCATCGGTCCGAACGGCGCGGGGAAGTCGACGCTGCTCTCCATCCTCGCGGGCGAGGTCCAGGCGGACGAGGGCACGCGGTCCGCCCAGCGGGGGCTGCGCATCGGCTACCTCTCGCAGATGCCCGCGTTCCGCGAAGGCGCGACGATCCGCGAGTCCGTCCTCGAGGGCGCCGCCGGCGCGCACGCCGGCGAGGAGGAATGGGAGGCCTCGTTCGCCGCGGACGAGTACATCGCCCGGCTCTCCCTCGCCGCGGAGGGCCGCTCGCCCGAGACGCCCGTCGCGACTCTCTCCGGCGGGTGGAAGAAGCGCGTCGCGCTCGCGCGCGAGCTCGTGAGGAGGCCCGACCTCCTGCTCCTCGACGAGCCCACGAACCACCTCGACGTCGACGCGATCCTCTGGCTCGAGGAACTGCTCGCCCGCGCGCCGTACGCGACGGTCACAGTGACGCACGACCGGCTGTTCCTGCAGCGCGTCGCGAACCGGATCCTCGAGCTCGACCGGCGGAACGCGAACGGCCTCCTCGACGTCCGCGGCGACTACGCGACGTACCTGAGGGTGAAAGAAGAGCGCCTCGCGACGGACGCGCAGCGCGAGCTGTCGCTCCGGAACCAGCTGCGGCGCGAGACGGAGTGGCTCCTCCGCGGCGCGAAGGCGCGCTCGACGAAGCAGCAGGCGCGCATCCAGCGGGCGGGAGCGCTCGAAGCCGAGGTCGGCCAGCTCTCGGACCGGAACCGCTCGCAGAGCGTCCGCCTCGACTTCCAGGCGTCGGAACGGAACCCGAAGCGGCTCATCGAGGCGAAGGGCATCGGCAAGGCGTACGGGAAGAACGTCCTCTTCTCGAACCTCGACCTCCTCGTGACGCCTCACAGCCGGATCGGCCTCCTCGGCCCGAACGGCTGCGGCAAGTCGACGCTCATCCGGACGCTCCTCGGGACGGAGACGCTCGACACGGGCACGATCTTCCGGACCGAGAACCTCCAGCCGGTCGTCTTCGAGCAGGGCCGCGACAGCCTCGACCCGGACTCTACCGTCGCCAGGACGATCTGCCCCGAGGGCGACCACGTCGAATACCGCGGCGCCCTCGTCCACGTCCGGAGCTACCTGGACCGGTTTCTGTTCAAGGAGGAGCAGAGGGACATGAAGGTGAGCCGACTCTCGGGCGGCGAGCAGAGCCGGCTCCTCCTCGCGCGGCTCATGCTCCGGAAGACGAACCTCCTCGTCCTGGACGAGCCCACGAACGACCTCGACCTCGCGACGCTCCAGGTCCTCGAGGACTGCCTCGCGGACTTCCCGGGCGCCGTGATCCTCGTGACGCACGACCGGTACTTCCTCGACCGCGTCACGAACCGGATCCTCGCGTTCGGCAGGGACGAGGGGGGCCGCGGGACGCTCACGGCGCTCGCCGGCCTCGACCAGTGGGAGGCGTGGGCGGCGGAGCAGAAGGACTCCGGCGCGGCGCGCCACGCGGGGAAGGCCGCTCCGAAGGTCGCCGCGAAAAAGCGCCGCCTCGGGTTCAAGGAGCAGCGGGAGCTCGACGGGATCGAGGCGCGCGTCCAGGAGGCCGAGGCCGTCCGCGACGGGTTGCGGGAAGAGAGCGAGCACCCCGACCACGCGAGCGACGCGCCGAAGCTCGTCGCCATCCTCGCCGCGCTCGAGGCCAAGCAGGCCGAGATCGACCGCCTCTACGCGCGATGGGAGGAGCTCGAGCGCCTCGCGGCGGACGCCGGGGCGTGACGGGCTCCGGGCCCTACTCCGCGAGAAGGTCCTCGACGCGCCGCGAGAGCTCTTCCTCCGACATCCGCGTCGGGGTGTAAAGACGCACGAGCCCTTTCCGGTCCACGAGCGCGAGCGTCGGGTTCGACGAGACGCCCCAGCGGACCATCGTCTCGGTGTCGATCGGCGCCGAGACGCCCTCGAGCATCCCGTAGTGCTCGCGCCACACCTTCTCGATCTCGGCCTTCTCTTCGACGGGCGTCGCATCCTTGTCCCCGGCGCCCGTGCCGAAGAGACGCGTCGGCGCGACCATCGCGAGGCCCTTCGGGCGGTACTTCGCGAGGACGCGTCCGAGAACCGGCGCCTGCGCGCGGCAGTCGCCGCACCAGTGCGCCCAGAGGAAGACGAGGACGGGTCTGCCCTTCATGTCCGCGAGCTTCTGCGCCGGGGCGCCCACGTGATCGGCGATCGCGAGCTCCGGCGCCGGCTGCCCCTCGAGCGACAGGAGATTGACGTTCTTCCGGATCCGGCAGCGCAGCTCGGTGTCCCGCGCGCGCGCGTGCTCGGTCTCGAGGAACTTCAGCGCCGCTCCGCGGCCGTCCCGCGCCGCGCGCAGCCGGCCCTCGGACTCGATCGCCGCGCCGAGCGCGCCCGTGAAGCCCGCCTTCTCTTCCGGGATCTCCCGGTGGAGCTCGGCGACCCAGGCCCAGGCCTTGTCGCTCTTCCCGAGCATCGTCGCGCCGCGGGCGAGCCAGCCGATCGCGCCGAGGTACTCGGCGTCCACGCCGTGCTCGCGCTTGTACTCCGCCGCGGCCGCCTCGCCGGTCGAAAGGTCGCCCGCGGAGAGCTTGTAGCGCACGGTCCGGACGAGGTCGCCGGGGGCAGCGAAGAGGTCGGGGGAGCGAAGAGACGGGAAAAGAAGAACGAAGAGGAGAATCCTGCGAATGGGCCCGCGCCACGTGCGGCCGCTGCGGACACGAAGGATGCGCGTCATCTTCTGACCTCTTTCTAAGAGAATCTTCTCTTCTCCTGCTGTCTCCGGCCCTTTCGGCGTGGGCGACGAGGAGACAGCAGGGGCCGTGCCACGCCCCGGGCTATCGCGCCCGCCGGGCGGTGTCGAGTGCGCGGAGACGCTCGGCATTCGCCTTCGCCTCGCGGCCCTCGGGACCGGGGCCGTCCTTCAACGACGCCTTCGCATCGAGGAGCAGGCGCGCGGCTTCGTCGTACCGGCCGAGCGACGTGAGTGCCTCACCGAGCAGGCTCTCGGCCGTGGCGATCCGCCAGTCGCCCGCCGGAAAGGCGGCCCGGCGGATCCGCAGGGCCTGCCGAAGCAAGGGCTCGGCGGAAGCCGCGTCCCGGCGCGCGAGCTGCACGCGGCCGAGGTTTACTTTGTAAGTGGCGACGGCCGGGTGCTGGTCGCCGAGCGCGACCGTCGCGATCTGCAGAGCTTCCTGGAGCGCGGCGCTGGCCTCCGCGTACTTCCCCTCCTCGAGCAGTGGCCGGGAGAGGTTGCTGAGTTTGATTGCGACCGCCGGGTGCTTGTCTCCCAAAGCCCTTCGGGCGATCGCGAGGGACTGGCGCGACAGCGTCTCGGCAGACGCGAAGTCGCCCCGGTCGCCGGCGATCAGCGCCAGGTTGTTCAGCGACGACGAGACGTCCGGGTGGTTCTCGCCGAGCGTCTTGCGGTTGATAGCCAGGCACTGCCTGAAGAGATCCTCCGCCTCCGGGAGATCGCCCCTGTGCCAGAGGAGCAGGGCGAGCTCGTTCATGCTCGTGGCGGTCTCGTGATCCTCGTCGCCCAGGACCTTCCGGCGGATCGCGAGCGCCTCGCGGAGGAGCGGCTCGGCCCGTTGGTCGACACCCCGGTCGCTGTAGAGGCGGCCGAGCTCGACCAGGGTGTCCGCGACGTCCCGGTGCTCCCGGCCGAGCACGTTCCGCCGCATCGCGAGCGCCTCGACGAGCAAGGGCTCGGCGGCCGCCAAGTCGCCGGCCTCCCTCAGGAGCACGCCCAGGTCGTTCACGCTCTCGGCCAGCGGTGCGCTCTCCGGCCCGAGGACCCGACGCCGGAGAGTCACGGCTTCCTCCAGGAGCGGCCGTGCCTTGCCGGGCTCGCCGAGGCGCTGGTACGTGCGGCCCATCACCGACAGCAGCTCGGCCTTGACCTCGGGCTGACCCGCGAGCTCTTTCTGGACGCGTTCCGCGCCCGCGTCGAGAAGCCCGCGGACCGTGAGCTCCTTCGCGTCATGGGTGGCGTACGGATCCGCCCCGGTCAGGAGCTCCGCCAGGAGCTCGCTGACCTTCGCCGCTTTCTGCGCCTCGAGGCGGGCCCGATCGCGCTCCGCGGCCACACGCGCCGTGTAGAAGCCGATCAGGCCCGCGAGCAGCAGGACGACCGCCGCGGCCGCGGCGACGCCGCGCGTGTGCCGCTGCACGAACTTGGTGCCGCGATACGCGAGCGTGTCGGGCCGCGCGCGAATCGGCTCGTGGTGGAGATAACGACGGACCTCGTCCGCGAGAACCGTGACGGATGCGTAGCGCTGCGCGGGGTCCTTCTTCAGGGCCTTGGCGACGATCGTGTCGAGATCCCCCTTGAGGATGCGGCGGGCTGTGCCCGCCGCGTCGGAGAGACGCCGCGGCTCCGTATCCACGATTGCCTTGACGAGCGCCGCCGTCGATCCCAGGGACTCCTCGGCGGGATGCCCGCCCGCGAGCAGGACGTAGAGGAGCGTGCCGAGGGCATGGACGTCGGTCGCGGTCGTGATCGCGCCGCCGGTCACCTGCTCGGGGGCGGCGTACGCGGGCGTCAGCGCCCGTTCCCCGTCGCGCGTGAGCGCGGTGACCCCGCCTTCGGCTCCTTCCTCCTCGAGCAGCTTCGCGATCCCGAAGTCGAGCAGCTTCACCTGCCCGTCGGCCGTGACGAGCACGTTCGACGGCTTGATGTCCCGGTGCACGATCAGGTTCGCGTGCGCGTGGGCCACCGCGGCCAGCACGTCCAGGAAGAGCCGCAGGCGCCCGTCGACGTCCAGCGCCTTCTCGTCGCACCAGCGGTCGATCGGCGCCCCGGGAACGTACTCGAGCACGAGATAGGGCTGTCCGATCGGCGACACGCCCGCGTCGACGAGACGCGCGATGTTCGGGTGCGTCAGGCGCGCGAGAATGTTTCCCTCCCGCTCGAAACGCGTCTCGCCGGCGCGGCCGACGAGGCTCACGTTCAGGAGCTTCACCGCGGCCTGACCCTCGAAGCGGCCGTCGCTCCGCCGGGCGAGCCAGACGCTGCCCATGCCGCCCTGGCCGATGGGAGAGACCAGCGTCCAGGCGCCGAACTTCTGACCCGCGAGCGTCGCCTGCGGCCCCAGGACCTCGTCCTCCAGGAAGCCTTCCCGGCTGAGCGCGCGGTGCTCTTCGAGAAGGGCCGCTACCTCGGAGGCCAGGTCCGGGTCCTCCGTGTGCAAGGACGCCAGCCAGGCGCCGCGCTCGTCCGCCGCCATCCCGAGCGCGCGGTCGAGGCACGAACTCACCACCCGCCAGCGATTCCGACTCTCCGAGGACACGGCTACGCTTCCGGGATCAAGCGGGGCCCGCCAGACGCATCTCGCGGTGCAGATAGATGCGCGCCTTCTCCCAGCGGCGCTGCACGGTGCGTTCCGACACGCCGCGCAGCGCGGCGATCTCCGCGAACGAGAAACCACAGAAGAACTTCAGGTCGACGACCTCCGCGAGCGACGCGTCGACCGAGGCCAGGCCGTCCAGCGCCGCGCTGGTGCGGACCAGCTCGCCCTCGTCCGCGACGCCGGCGGCGACCTCGTCGCCCAGCGACGTGATCTCGAAGCCGCCGCCGCGCTTTCTCGCCTGGCGGCTGCGGACGAAGTCGATGATGAGGCCGCGCATCACCTTCGCGGCATAGCCCATGAAGCGACCCTCGTCCGGGAAACTCGCCGCCTCGCGTCCGGCCATGTCGAGGTACGCCTCGTGGAGGAGCGTCGTCGGGCTGATCGAGGCGCCTTGTCCATTCCGGGCAATCTGGCTCTTCGCGAGGCGGTGCAGCTCCGAATAGAGCGTCGCGAAGAGCGCGTCCTTCGCGGAGCGGTCGCCGGACTCGGTCGAGAGGATGAGCGAGGTGATCTGACCTTGCGTCTCTTTCATCCACATTCCGGCGACGGGGGGTGTCGTCTTTCGCGTGTTGATTCCGCTTCTCAGTATGAACTGCCGCGGACTGTACGCGTCCAAGGGCGCCACGAAGAAGAAGAATCGGGAGGAAGACATGAAAACACGCGAAGAAATGCCAAGACGGCAGTGGGCGCTCGGGGCCGGCCTCGCGGCCGCACTTCTCGCCGTCGGGGCCGCCTCGTGGAAGGCGTCGGGCGACGGCAGACCCAACCTCCTCGAGCCGTTCGCGAATCCGACCGGGGCCGTCCAGACGTTCTCGACGGCCGGACGCATCGACACGGGCAACCCGTTCTTCCAGAACCTGGGCACGAACGGGCGCACGTGCTTCACGTGCCATCGCGCCGAGAACGCGTGGACGATCACGCCCGCGAGCTTGCGGGAGCGCTTCGAAGCCTCGGGAGGTCTCGACCCGATCTTCCGCACGAACGACGGCTCCAACTCGCCGAACGCCGACGTGGGGACGGTCGAAGCGAGGCGCAGCGCGTACAGCATGCTCCTGAGCAGGGGCCTCATCCGCGTCGGACTCCCCATCCCGGACGGCGCCGAGTTCACCCTCGACTCCGTCGACGACCCCTACGGCTTCGCGAGCAGCCACGAGCTCTCCCTCTTCCGGCGCCCGCCCCCTTCGACGAACCTGACCTTCCTCAGCACGGTGATGTGGGACGGCCGCGAGACCTTTCCCGGGCAGACGATCACGTTCGACCTTCTCGACCAGGCGAACGGCGCCACGACGGGACACGCGCAGGGCATTCCGCTCTCGACGGAACAGCGGCAGCGCATCGTGGACTTCGAGACGGGGCTCTTCACGGCGCAGGTCTACGACGTCGCGGCGGGCGATCTCCGCACGCAGGGAGCGTCGGGCGGACCGAAAGCCCTTTCGAGGCAGGGTTTCTACATCGGGATCAACGACCCGCTGGGCCTGAACCCGAAGGGGATCCCGTTCAGCCCGGTCATCTTCACGGACTTCGCGGCGTGGGCCACGCTCGAGAGCAGCCACGGCGGCGACGACGGCGAGGACGACGCCCGGACCGAGGCCCGGCTGGCCGTGGCGCGGGGGGAGGCGCTCTTCAACGGCAGGCGGATCGACATCACGGGAGTCAAGGGCCTCAACGACGACCTGGGAATCGCGAGCATTCCGGGGACCTGCGGGACGTGCCACGACACGCCGAACGCCGGCAACCACTCGGTGGCCGCACCGCTCGACATCGGGCTCACGGACGCCTCCCGCCGGACGCCGGACATGCCCCTCTACACGCTGAGGAACAAGGTCACGGGACAGACGGTGCAGACGACCGATCCCGGCCGGGCTCTCGTCACCGGGAAGTGGAAGCACATCGGCCGCTTCAAGGGGCCGATCCTCCGGGGCCTCGCCGCGCGAGCCCCGTATTTCCACAACGGCTCGGCCGCCACGCTCGCCGACGCGGTGAAGTTCTACAACGACCGCTTCGGCATCGGGTTCACGGACGGCGAGATCTCGGACCTCGTCGCGTTCCTGCGCGTGCAGTGACGTCTCGGGAGTGAGGCCGCGGGGCGCCGCCGGCGGCGGTGCCCTGATGCGCCCGCATCAGTCGCCTTGAGCCGCGCGCGGCCCCATGTTCTTCACGGAACAGCGTCCGCAGGGACGCATCGGGGTCCGGCCGTCCGCCTGTTTCCGTGTGTCGCCCGTCCGGGCGGCGCGCCCCGGAGAAAGGACGTGCGCATGGTGAAGCACAAGACCGAAGTCCTCGAGAAGAAGGCCGTCGCCCTCGACAAGAAGGCCGACCTGGCGGGCCCCGGGATCGGGAACTACGCCGAGCTCGAGAGAGTCCTCCCGACCGACTACGCGCCGCTGCTCGATCCGAAGGAGACGCAGCGCGCGATCACGGCCGTCAAGCGGTACATCGAGGACGGCCTGTGCCGGGAGCTCGGCCTCATTCGCGTCGAGGTCCCTCTCATCGTCGACGCCGAGAGCGGCGTGAACGACTACCTCGACCGCGACGGGTCTCGCGGCCCGGTGACGTTCCACATCAACAACGACAACGGCAGGAACCCGATCGAGGGGCAGGTCGTCCAGGCCGCCACGAAGTGGAAGAGGGTCGCCCTCAAGCAGTTCGGGATGAAGCCCGGCGAGGGCCTCGTGACCGACATGCGCGCCGTGCGCAAGGACTACTTCCTCGACCACGACCACAGCGCCTACGTCGACCAGTGGGACTGGGAGAAGGTCATCACGCCCGAGCAGAGGAACCTCGAGTTCCTGACGAAGACCGTCGAGGGGATCTGGCGCGTCCTCAAGGGCGCCGAGGACTTCGCGCTCGAGACGTTCCCGGGTCTCAAGAAGAGGAAACTCCCGACGCTGCCGGAGAAGCTCGTGTTCCTCCACGCCGAGGACATCCTCGACATGTTCCCCGACCTCCCGCGCAAGCAGCGCGAGACGGCGATCCTCAAGGAACACCCGGCCGTGTTCATCTACGGGATCGGCTGGACGCTCAAGGACGGCTACCCGCACGAGATGCGCGCCGCCGACTACGACGACTGGGTCACCCAGACGCACACGAAGGACGGCCGGACCATGCACGGGCTGAACGGCGACATCCTCGTCTGGAACCCGATCACGAAGCGGCGCCACGAGCTCTCGTCGATGGGCGTCCGCGTGAACGCCGAGACGCTCAGGCAGCAGCTCGCGCTCACGCACCAGGAGCACTTCCTGAAGTTCCCCTACCACCAGGGCATCGTGAACGGGACGCTGCCGCTCTCGATCGGCGGCGGCATCGGCCAGTCGCGCGTCCTCATGCTCCTCCTGCGCAAGGCGCACCTCGGCGAGGTCAGCGTGACCGTGTGGCCAAAGGTTCTCAAGGAGATGTGCGCGAAGAAGAACATCCACGTGATCGAATAACCCTCGAAATCCCGGAATCTGAGGGGCGGCCGCCGTGCGCGGCCGCCTTTTTTCCGTTCTTTCCCGGCCATTCCGGCATTTTTTCCGCCAAATCGGGTATCATTCGTAATACACACGTGAAATTCAATCGCCGGATCCTCCAGGCTTCCTACTCGACCGCAGAGGTCGCGAGGTTGACGGGGCTTACGCCACGCCAGCTCGACTGGTGGGATCGCCGCGGGTTCCTGCGGCCGTCCGTCACGGCGGCGGCGGGTTACGGGTCGCGGCGCCGCTATTCGTTCACGGACGTCGTGAAGCTGCGCCTCGCCTCGCGCCTGCGCGCGGCGGGCTTCGGCCTGCCGCAGGTGCGGCGCGTCGTCGAGACCCTCAAGCGCCTCGACCCCGCCACCGACGGCCTCGCGACGGCACGCCTCCTCGTGGCGGACCGCCGCGTCGTGTGGGCGCGCACCGACAGCGAGCTCGTCGACCTGCTCCACGGCGGGCAGCTCATGCTCGTCTTCCCGGTCGGCGAGGCCGTCGCCGACGTCGCCCGCGCCGCGGAGGACCTCGACCGCGGCGGGGCGCGCGGCCTCCTCGGCGGCGTGAGGGGGCGGCGACCGTGAGCGCGGAGCGCGCGGAAGAGGCTCTCGCCTCGCGGGTCGTGCGACTCGCGCACCTGGGACGTTCGCGCGTCTTCTCCGCGGACCGGTTCGCGCGCGAGCTCGCGGCCGCGAGCGAGGGGATCTCGAGGACCGAAATGCTCCGGCTCCTCCTCGTCGAGTGGACGGGCGTGACGGTGCCGGCCGAGGACGTTCCGCGCGTCTGGGCGCGCGTCGAGGCCACGCTGCGACGCCTCTCGGCCGCCTCCGGGAAAGGCCTGTCCCTTCAGACCGCGCTTCTCCACGAGTTCCACACCCGCCTCGGGCTGCTGAAGGAGCCGCGCATCGTCTCGGACCACGAGATCGCGGCGCTGCGCGTGAACGCGATCACGGACCCGCTCACGGGCCTCTACAACCGCCGCTTCCTCCTCGACCACCTCGAGCGCGAGGTCTCGCGCGCCGAGCGCGCGGGCGGCGTCGTGTCCGTCCTCATGCTGGACCTCGCGGGCTTCAAAGCCATCAACGACCGCCTCGGCCACCCGGTCGGCGACGGGATCCTCGTCCGCACGGCGAAGGCGATCCGGGAGTCGCTGCGCGTCGTGGACGCGGGCTGCCGGTACGGCGGCGACGAGTTCGTCGCGGTCCTCCCGAACAGCGACGTCGTCCACAGCCTCGCGGTCGCCGAGCGCATCCGCCACCGCGTCGCGGCGATCCGGCTCCCCGTGCGCGTCGGGCTGAGAGTCGGCCTCAACTACGGCGTCGCGACGTTCCCGACGGACGGGCGGCTCCTCGACTTCCTCCTCAAGATGAGCGACATCCGGCTCTACGCGTCGAAGCGGCAGAACGGCCGTCCCTTCGGGCACACGCGCCGGTACCCGCGGTTCTCGGTCCCGGGCCTCACGCTCAAAGTCGGGCCGCCGAAGGCGAAAAAGCCGCTCCACGCCGAGGTGCAGGACATCTCCTACGGAGGGATCGCGTTCGTGACGGGCGCGAAGACTCCGGAGCGCCTCGAGGGAGAGATCCTCCAGCGCTTCGCCGGCGAGCCGCATGCCGTCGCGATGCGCACGGTCAGCTCCGTCCCCCTGCCGGACGGGCGAGTTCGGGTGGGCTGCGCGTATGTGCACTGAGCGCCTGCCGGCGCGGAGGACGCCCTGGACGGTCGCGGCCCGCTGAGAGCCGCGGCGGCCGGAGGCTTCCTGGCCCCGGCCCTCCTGTCCCTGTCCCTTCTCGTCTTCCTCGCCGCGGGCGCCGCTCCGGCCGGGGACGTCCCCGCGCTCGCGGGCACCGCCGCCGCCGCCCTCGTCGCGGGCGCGGCGCTCGCGTCGGACGCGCTCGCGCGCCCGCTCGGCCCCTTCGCCGAGCCGCTGCGCCTCCTCGCGCCGCTCGGTCTCGCCCTCTTCGCGCTCGAGCGGACGGGCGGCGCCGCGAGCGACCTCTTCCCGCTCCTCCTCGTCCTCCTCGCGTGCGCCTCGCTCTCCTCGCGCGAGGCGGGTCGATTCCTCATGGTCGGCCTCTACGGCGGGCTCGTCCTCCTCGTCGCCCTCCAGCCGCCCGCGTCCCTCGCGGCGGCGCGTCCGCTCGCCCTCCGCGCGCTCTGGCCGCTGGCCGCGTTCCTGGCGCTCGAGGCCGCGAGCCGGACGGCCGGAAAGCCAGAGGCGCCGGCCGCGACGAAGGATGAGAGCGGCGAGCGCCGGGTCGCCGCCGTCCCGCGGCGGGACACGCGCGCCGAGATCCTGCACGATCTCAAGTCGCCCGTGACGGTCCTGCGCGTGTACGCCGATCTCGTCGGCGAGAGCTCCCGGCGCGGCGAGCTGCCCGCGGCCGAGCACCTCGCGGCCCTTTCGCGCGAGCTCTCGCTCATGGAGTCGCTCGTCGGCGTCCCGCCGCGGGCGGGAGCGCCCGCTCCGGCTCCGGCGGCCTCCGGCCGGTCGGAGCTCGTCGCGATCCTGACCACGCTCGTCGAGTCCTACCGCGCCGCGCACGGGAGCCGCATCCGGCTCGAGTTCGTCGCAGAGGCGCCCGAGATCCCGGTCTTCGCCGACGCCGTGTCGCTTCAGAGGGCCTTCCGCAACGTGCTGGACAACGCCGTCAAGTACACGCCGGCGGGCGGGCAGGTGCGCGTGAGGGCAAGTGTCGTCTCGCAGCACGCGTTCGTCGTGATCAGCGACACCGGCGCCGGGATGTCGCCCGACGAGCAGAAGCTCGCGTTCGCGCCGGCCTGGCGGAGCCCGTCGGCCGTCGCGTCGGGGATCCCGGGGCGCGGGATCGGGCTCGGCGTCACGAAGGAGCTCCTCGAGCAGAACGGCGGGAAGATCTCGCTCCTCTCCGAGCCGGGCCACGGCCTCGAGGTCACGATCATGTTCCCGCTCGGGCGGGAGGGCCGCGCGTGACGACCCGCGTCTTCGTCGTGGACGACGACCCGGCGATGGTCGAGGCGGTGATGGCGGTTCTCGTCCACGACGGCTTCGAGGTGGACGGCACGAGCGACGCGGCCTCCGCTCTCCGCACCGTGCTCCGGGCCCCGCCCGACCTCGTGGTTCTCGACGTGAACATGCCCGGCCTCACCGGCTGGGAGATCTGCGACATCCTGCGCCGCCAGCCGCTGACCGCGGGATTGCCCGTCCTCTTCCTGACGGGCCGCGGCGAAGTCGCCGACCGCATCACGGCGATGCAGGTCGGCGGCACGGACCACCTCACGAAGCCGTTCCGGGCGGAGGAGCTGAGGGCGCGCGCGCGCGCCCTGACGGGCCGCTCCGCCGCGAAGGGAGTGCGATGAAACCGACCCGCCGGGGACCCCTGAGGATCGTGTCGCGCGAGGTCCCGGTCGAGACACCGGAGATCGAGAAGCTTCGCCTCGAGTCGCTCCTCAACGACCCGGTCACCGGGCTCACGCTGCATCCCTTCGCGGACCTCAAGGGCGAGCGCGTCGCGAACCTCGGGGTCGTCTACGTCCAGCTCGGGCGCTTCGCGGGCGTCGAGAGCCTCTACGGGTGGGAGCTCTACGACCGCATCCTGCGCGTGACCGCGGCGAGCCTCCGGGAGGACCTCACGGCGTCGCCGTTCGCGCCCGGTTTCCTCTCGATGTCGTTCAACGGGTCCGACGGCGTCTTCGTCCTGTTCGACCTCGCCCGCCGGACCCCGAGCCGCAAGGGCGGGACGCTCGAGAGCGAGGCGGCGCGCCTGCGCGTCGGCGTCGTGCGACGCCTCAAGCAGGCCCTCGGCCGCTCGTCCGTCGACCTCATGCACGTCCACGCGACCGCGCTCGCGGTGCCCGACGACCCGCGCGTCAGGCCGGGCCGCAACCTCATGCGCGCGCTGGCAGAGGCCTCGAGGCTCGCGGACGCGCGCGAGAGCGGCGAGAAGAAGTCGTTCGTCGAGCGCCTCAAGGCGATCCTCTCGGGGAAGAAGCTCCGCGCCGTGTTCCAGCCGATCGTCGCGGTCAAGACGGGCGACGTGCTCGGGTACGAGGCCCTCATCCGCGGCCCGCAGGACCACGAGCTCGAGATGCCGGACGACCTTTTCGCGGTCGCGCGCGAGGGCGACCTCCTCCTCGAGCTCGAGAGCCTCTGCGTGGAGACCGTGTTCTCGTCGCTCCCGCGCGTCGCGCGCGGCAAGCGCCTCTTCGTGAACGCCTCGTCGCGCCTCCTGACGCACTCCGTCTTCCTCGACGACCGCAACCTCGCGGAGATGACGCGCGCCCACGGCGACGTCGTCCTCGAGCTGTCCGAGAAGGAGGTCGTCTTCAACTACCCGGCGTTCCGCGAGGTCGTCGCGCGACTGAGGGCGGCCGGCTTCGGCTTCGCGATCGACGACGCGGGCTCGGGCTACTCGGGCCTCGAGTCGATCGTGCAGCTTCGGCCGGAGTACGTGAAGGTCGCGCACACGCTCGTCTCGGGCCTCCACGTCGACCGGATCAAGCGCGAGATCGTGGGCTCCCTCGCCGCGCTCGCGCGGCGCATCGACGCGGAGCTGATCGCCGAGGGGATCGAGGACCCGGCCGAGCTCGCGAGCCTCGAGGAGCTCGGCGTCTCGTGGGGACAGGGTTTCCTCTTCGGGCGGCCCGCGGCGCGGCCCGTGGTCACGAAGCCCTTCGTCACGAGGCCCGCGGCGCCGAGGCCCGCGCGACCGCGGCCCTGAGCGGCACGCCGGCCGGCGCGGGCGCGGCTTTGCTATCGTCGCGCCCGGCCGGGCCCACCACGTGACGTCCTTCGAACGCAACCTCCTCTTCGGGGCGGGACTCCCGCTCCTCGTCGGCATCGTGTGGGTCGCCGACCGGAAGGGCGCGTTCCGGTCCGACGCGTTCTCGGCCCCGTGGAGGAAGCGGGCTGCGCTCTCGCTCCTCCTCCTTCTCCTCGTCGCGACGACGCTCCTGCCCGCCGCCGCAGGCGGCCGCCCGCCCGACGTCTCGACGCTCCGGATCACGCAGGTCTTCCTCGTCCAGGGGCTCCTCGCGGCCTTCCTCGCGTCGTGGTGGCTCCTCGCGGGCCGCCCGCCGCTCCGGCGCTTCCTCGCCCTCGAGTCCTCGCGCCCGGCGACGGAGGCCGCGGCGGGCGTCGCGCTCGGCCTCATCGGCTGGACGCTCACGATCGTCGTCGCCGGCGTCGCCGCGGTGATCCTGAGCCTCCTCGACGTCAAGGAGCAGCGCGCGATCCCGCCGCTCGTCGGGTGGCTCGCGAGCCGCCCGGGAATCGAGCGGCTCCTCATCGTGATCTCCGCGATGACGCTCGAGGAGTTCCACTTCCGCGCGTTCCTCCAGCGAAGGCTCGGCGCGATCCCGGCCTCGATCCTGTTCCTCCTCGCCCACGCGGGCTACGGGGAGCCGTTCTTCTTCGTCGGGCTGCTCGCGATCACGTCCGTCCTCGCGATCGCGTTCGCGCGGACGGGGAGCGTCTTCGCCCCGATGCTCGCGCACGGGACGTTCGACGCCGTCCAGCTCTTCATTTTCCTGCCGGCGGCGCTGAAGTTCCTGCAGGGGAATTGACGGGCTTCGCCGGCTGCGGCCGCCCGCGCACGACTTCGACGCGGTCGTCGGCGACCGCGATCGCAGCCACCTTCCGCCCGTCCTCGCGCTCGTAGAGCGGCGCGAGCGCCGCCGCGATCTTCCGTGCGGCCTCGGGCGAGGCCGTGCGGATGCGCCAGACGAACCCGACGGGTCGCGTCTCGCCCGGCGCCGTCTTCGGCTCGAAGAAGAGGATCCGGTCGTCCTGCCACTCGGCCGCGAGCGCCTTCGCGTCGGGCGCGCCCGCGCGCTCGAGGAGGGTCCCGAGCATCCACTCGCCGAACGTGTCTCCGTAGAGGACGCGCATGCCGGAGGGAATGTCGGCCTGGGTCGGGCGGTCGCCGGGCGCGAGGAGGGCCCGCGTCAGGGTGCGGCCGGGATGGAGGATCTCGGCCGTCGTCGCGGGCGGCCGGTCGTAGCTCGCGTCGATCACGGCCCAGCCGGCGCCGCCGGAGCGCTTCGCCTCGATCCACGCGGTCCCCGAGACGTACGGGAAGAGCATCTCCTTGACGAAGAAGTCGGGGACGCCCTCCGAGCCCTCGACGTTCGTCGTGCCGGCCGCGAGGCCGGAGAGCATCGTCGAGAGCGTGTCGGCGCCGAAGAGCTCCTTCGTCTCGGGCGGGAGCTTGACGAGGAGCGCGTCCATCATGACCACGGTCGCCTCTCCCTCGAGGAACGCCTCGAGCGCGAGGAGCGCGTCGGAGGAGTCCTTGAGCGCCTTCATGCGCGGGACGAGGTCGAGCCGGCGGTCCTGGAGCGCGTGCGTGAGCTCGTGCGCGAGAAGCGTGTCCTCGAGGAGCGTTCCCGCCGAGAGGCCGAGCTCGGGCGCGGCCGCGGCCGCCTCGGTCGTGCGCTCCGGGACGATGAAGAACTTCTTGACCTCCGGATCGTAGAAGCCCGCGACCTGGCGCGTGTAGAGCTTCGTGAGCTTCTCTTCGAGCCCCGTCTCCGGGTCGAGGAAGCCCGCGGCCGCGAGCGAGGCCGTGTAGCGGGGGAACGGCGCGGGCAGGTCCTCGACGAGCTTCCTGCCGAGGATCTTCGGGAGGTCCCGCTCGGGGAGGAGGGCGGACGCCACGGTCCCGCGGAACGGGACGCCGCGGACCTTTTCGACCAGCTTCTGGGTCTCCGCCACGGCCGCGGGGAGCCGCTGCGCGAGGGGCGCGGCCGCGGGTGCGGCCAGGGCGGCCGCGAGAGAAGCGACGAGAGCCGCGGCGGCCGCGAAACGGGCCGCGGCGCGTCCCGGAGCCCGCCCTTTCCCGGACGAGACGGTGTCGCGTATCATGCGCGCGGCTTCCGCGACCGGGAGAGGTGACACATCGGGGCCAGCTTAACAGCGCGACCTCCATGCAACTTGCGATGAGCAATCCGCCTCCGGGCCCCATCGTCCTCTGGCTGTCGAGCCGCTACGAGAATCTCGAGCTGGCTCAGGCCGTGCTCGACCACGTCTGCAAGGTGCGCGGCGTCGGGACGGACGCGGAGCACTGGATGGGTGTGGCGCTGCGGGAGGCGCTCGCGAACGCGATCAAGCACGGAAACCGGCAGGATCCGGCCAAGAGGGTCTATCTTTCTCTCGGGGGCGGCGCGAATGCGATCGAGATCGTCGTCGGCGACGAGGGAGAGGGCTTCGAGGTGGCGGCGATCGCCGACCCCCTGGCCCCGGAGAACCAGATGAAGACCTCGGGCCGCGGGATCTTCTACATGAAGACGTTCATGGACGAAGTGACGTTCTCGCGAGGCGAGAACGGAGGGACGGTCCTCTCGATGAAGAAGAAACTCGATTCCGACGAAAAGAAGGGAGTCCAGACACCATGAAGACAAGCGTGACCGCCCGGGATGCCGGGGACGTCAAGATCATCGAACTCCACGGGAAGATCACGATCGGCGCGGGAGACCTCCAGATGCGCGAGGCGATCCACTCGGCCATCGGCGCCGGCGCGATGAAGATCCTCGTCGACATGAAGGACGTCACGACGATCGACTCGTCGGGGGTCGGCGAGCTCGTCGGCTGCTACACGACCGCGACGCACAAGGGCGCGAAGCTGAAGCTCCAGAACCTGCCCCCGAAGATCAGCGACGTCCTCACCGTGACCCAGCTCATCACGGTCTTCGACGTGTTCACGAGCGAGAAGGACGCCCTCGCGAGTTTCGGCTGAGCCCTTCTCTTTCTGACCTGCTCGGGGAGGTGCGCGAGTCGGTCGACGCGCGCCTCCCGGATCTCCTCGCGGCGCCTCCCGGGCAGCCCGATCCCCTCGACCCGCTTCCGCCCGCCGTCCGCGAGGCGCTCCTGTCCCCCGGAAAGCGCGTCCGGCCGGCGCTCGTCGTCCTCGCGGGAGACCTCTTCGGCGCGCCCCGGGCGAAGCTCGTCGACGCCGGCGCCGCCATCGAGATGATCCACGCGGCGTCGCTCGTCCTCGACGACCTCCCGTCGATGGACGACGCGACGACGCGCCGCGGCCGCCCGGCGCTCCACCTCACGCACGGCGAGAGCATCGCGATCCTCGGCGCCGTGACGCTCCTCGTGCGCGCGTTCGGGACGCTCGCGGAGGCCGGCCTCCACCCGCGCCGCGGCGCGGGGATCCCGCCCGGGACGGCGCTCGACCTCGTCTCGCGCCTCGCGGACGCCTCGGGCCTCGCCGGCCTCGCGTCGGGCCAGGCGCTGGACCTGAAGACCGGCCCGGGCGACGCGACGTTCGACCGGCTCGAGACGATTCACGCCCGCAAGACGGGCGCGCTCTTCGTCGCGTCGGCGGAGTTCGGCGCCGTCGTGGGCGGCGCGCGCGAGAAGGAGCTCGCGGCGCTGCGGTCGTACGCCCGCAACGTCGGCCTCGCGTTCCAGATCGTCGACGACCTCCTCGAGGCCGGGGCCGACGCGGCCGCGACCGGCAAATCCGCGCGGAGGGCCCCGGCCCCGACGTTCGTGCGGCACGTCGGCGAGAAGGGCGCGCGCACGCTCGTCGCCGAGCTGACGGACCACGCGCTCGACTCGTTGAAACCCTTCGGGAAGAAGGCGGACCTCCTCCGCGAGTTCGCGGTGATGCTCCGCGATCGGAAGAAATAGAGACCGAGGAGAAGAGAATATTTTCTGCTGTCGGGGGCCGCATTCGCGGCCCCCGGAAGAAGAACGTGTTCGTCGGCCTCCGGCAGTCAAGGGCGCGCTGCGCGCGCCGCGGAGCGGCCGAAGGCCCTTGACAGCCGAGGCCGACCCCAGATTCCCCTCTGCGGCGGCTGCGTATGCAGCCGCCGATAACAGAAATCTCCTCCACCGATGCGGTAAGGTCGGCGTGCCATGGAGGAGAAGTCCCCCCTCTCGCTCGACGCCGCCCGCGAGCGCCTGCGCGAGAAGGGCTACCTCGACCGCGGCGTCGAGGGGGCCGTCCTCAAGGGCGCGCTCGCGGCGCGCAGCCGGACACGGGCGCTCCTCCTCGGGGCGGCGACGGGCGCGCTCTTCCTCGCCGCGGCCCTCGCCCTCGCGGGCGCGGTCCTCCACGCGGTCTCGTCCGCCCTCCCGCTCCGGGACGCCGCGGTCCTCTTCCTGTGGCTCTTCGCGGGCGCGGCCGCGCTCGCGACGTTTCTCGTCGCCGGGCTCGTCGGACTCGCCCTCCTGAGGGCCCGCCTGCGCGGCGACGCGGACGAGGCGTCCACCGAGGTGGCCGTCGCCTTCGGCGTCCTCGCGGGCGTCGCGGGCGTCGTCGCCGCGCGCCCGGCGCTCGAGACGGCGGGGCTGCCGGGCGTCGTCGCGGTTCTCGCGGCCGTGGCGCTGGCGGTCCTCATCGCGGTGCGCGTCGCGCGCGGCCTCGCGTTCACCGTTTTCGCCGCCTCGGGCCGGCTCCTGCTCCCGACCTCGCGCCGCGGCCGGCTCGCGGGCTTCCTCGCGGCCGCGGCCGCGCTCCTCGCGATCGCCGCAGCCCTCCTGTTCCGCCCCGCGCCGCCGCCCGACGGCGCGCTCGTCGTCGCCGCGAACGCCCGCCGCGTGACCGTCGTCGCCGTGGACGGGTGGACGGCGGAGCCGCCGGCCGGCTCCGGGGCGCGCGCGTCGTACGCGAAGGCGGTGCGCGATCCGGCGGCGTTCTGGACGACCGTGGCGACGGGCCAGAGCGCGCGCCGGCACGGGATCGGCTCGCTCGACCTCGTGCGCATCGCGGGCGTCGGCGCCCCGGTTCGTCCGCTCTCGGGGGCGGGCTTCTATCTCGGCCATGTCCTGCCGGCACTGCGCCTCGCGCGCCTCGAATCCGTCACGGCCACGGCGCGGCGCGTCCCGGCGGTCTGGGAGGTCGCGAGCCGCGCCGGGATCCCGTCGCTCACGGTGAACTGGTGGACGACGTACCCCGCTGCCGACGGCGGCGGAACCGTCCTCGGCAACCACCTCTTCTTCGCGGCCCGCGCGGGCGCGACGCTCGCCGGCGAGGGCTGGCCCGCGGAGGTCGTCGCGCGCGTGGCCCGCCTGGCGCCGCGTCTCGCCCCCGAGCCCGGCTCGCTCGAGCGCCTCGTCGAGGACGCGCGGGGCCTCGACGCCTTCGCGGTCGCGGCGTTCCGCGACGTGGCGGTTCGCGAGAAACCGCGGCTCTCGCTCGTCTACCTTCCCGGGCCCGACATCCTCTCCTCGGCCCTCGCCGACCCCGAGCGGAGCGCGGCCGACCGCGTCGTCCTCGCCGAAGCGCTCACGGCCGAGACGGCCGCGGTGCGCGCGTTTCTGGCGGACCCGGCGCTCCTCGGAGGCGCGGACCTCGTGGTCTTCGTGCTCGACGCGGGCCGGCGCGAGCCGGGCGGCGTCGTCGCGTTCGCGGGTCCCCTCGCGCGGAACGGCGCCGCGGGGACGATCGGGCCGGCGGACCTCGCGCCGACGATCCTCGCCGTCCTCGGCGTTCCGGCCGCTCGCGACGCCACGGGAAGGGTCCGGGCGGACTTTCTCGCCGGGGGCGCCGCGACGGCCGAGACCGTCGCGTCCTGGGGCCGCCGCCGCGCGGGCGCGCCGCCCGACGTCGACCCGAAGGAGTACGTGGAGAACCTCAGGAGCCTCGGGTACTTGAGGTGAAGACCAGAAGAAGATTTTCTTAGAAGGGTGAGTTGGGCCGGGGCCGATGTCGGGGCGCGGCGGTCGCTCGAGCGGCGTTCGCCGATCACCTTCTAAGAAATCCCCTCTTCTTTCTTTCTTTCGTCTTACAGCTGCCGGACGTTCGTCATCATCGACAGCAGCCGGGCGCCCTTCGGGATCGACGCGAACGCGTGGAAGAGGATCACGACGCCGTCCTCCGGCGCTCGAACCTCGACGACCGCGTCCTGGCTGCGCGGCGGCAGCGCCGTGCAGCGCGAGGGGTCGACCATCCGGGCGAGGAGGTCGCCCTTGCGGACGGGCGTCCCGGGCGAGAGCGCCTGGTCGACGAGACCCGAGGCGGGCGCATAGAGAGAGCGGTAGTCGTCCGCGCTGCACGCCACGATCCGGTACGCGGGCTCGTCGGGCTCCCCGTCGAGGACGCCGTAATAGCGGAGGGCCGACGCGATCCTCTTCGCGTCCTCGGTGCCCTGCGCCATCGAGAACGCGTTCATCGAGCCGAGCTCGACCGTGAAGCCGTCGACGGACCGCCGGACGTCCGTGCGCCCGAGGCGGCGGAATGCCTCGGCGACGTCGTGCCACGGGACGAAGGCGGCCTCGTCGAGCGCGCCCGCGAAGCGCGGCGGCACCTCGAGGACGAACGGGATTCCGAACGCCCGCGTCGCCGCCGTCGCGCCTTCGGGCGCGTAGAGGTAGCGCGGGGCGCGGTCGCCCGTGTGGAGGTCGAGGACGACGTCGGCCTCCAGCGCGAGCCCCTGGATCGCGAGTGCGTGCTCCAGCCGGTTCTCGACGCCCCACGGGCCGGCGCCCTCGCGGACGGCCGCGAGCGCGGCGCGGAGCGCCTCGCGGAAGCCGTCGCGGATCTCCGAGAGCGTCGCGTCGCGGTGGACCGCCGCGAACGCGTCGACGTCGACGTAGCAGGCGGAGCTGCCCCGCGAGGGGCCCGTGAGGTTGACGTAACCCCGGTTGAAGTTCTGGCCGGTCCCGAGGTCGTAGACGCCCGCGACGTAGTCGCCGACCTGCTGGTTCGCCGAAACGGGGTTCGCGCGCGGGACGAGGATCAGGCTCCCGCGCGGGCTCTCCTTCTCGAGGAGGTCGAAGAGCGCGAGAATCGCGGCATTCCCCTGGAGCTCGCCGCCGTGGACGTTCGCCTGGATATAGGCGAGCGGGCGTTCGCTGCGGCCGTGGCAGTGGAAGACGGGCGCCGTGAGCGCGTGCCCCGTCGCGTTCGTCCGGAGGACGATGTCCCTGCGTTCCCAGCGCGCCATGAAGTTCCCGAGCGAAGTCTACAGGCGGAGCGCCCGGGCCGCTAAGATCGCGGACGTTGACCGACGCCCTCCCGGGTCCCGCCCTCCGGCGGTCCCTCGCCGCCGCGGCCGCCCTCGCGGTCCTCGCGCAGCTTCTCGTGTCGCTTCCGTCGCTCCTCGGCGACGCATCCGTCCTCGTCCGGCACTTCGACGGCCCGAACTACGCCGTCGTCGCGAAGACCCTCTACCGCCCGACGGAAACGAACCCGATGCCGGGTTACGTGACGACGCCGCGGTATTTCGCCGTGCACCTCCCGCTCTACCCGCTCGCCGTGCGCGCGGCGGCCGCGCTCGCGGGGTACCCGGCGGGCCTGCTCCTCGCGACGGCGGCGTTCGGCGCCGTCTCGGCCGCGGCGTGGGCCGCATACCTGCGCGTCGCGGCTCCGGCCGTTCCAACGCTCGCCGGCGTCCTCCTCTTCCTCTGCGTCCCGCCGCGCCATCTCCTCTACCGCTCGATCGGCGCCACCGAGGCGCCGATGGCGCTCCTCGTCGTCCTCGCGGCGCTCGCGTGGCGCCGCGGGCGCCCGGGCTGGGCGTTCGCGGCGGCGAGCCTCGCGTCCGTCACCCGGATCAACGGCCTCCTCGTGATCGCGGTCCTCGCCGTCGCGCTCCTCGCCGAACGCCGCATCCGCACGGCGCTGGCCGGCGCGGCGCTCGCGGTCCTCCCGCTCCTCGCGACGTTCGCGTGGCAGGGACGCGTCCTCGGCGACCCGGGGGCCTTCTTCGCGACGCACGGCGGAAAGAGGGGCCTCGCGCCGTTCGGGTACGTCCTCGACCTCGCCCGCGAGGGCCGCTGGGTCGACGCGGAGCTCCTCCTCGCGGTCTTCCTGTTCCTGGGCGTCGCGGCCGCGCGGCTCTGGGTCCTCGGCGACCGGTTCGAGTCAGGGCTCGTCCTCGCGCACCTCGCGCTCTTCTCCGTCCTGCGCGAGACGGACCTGCCGCGTTACTCCCTGACGGTCGCCCCGTTCGCCGTCGTCCTCGCGTTCCGCGACGTCTGGGCGAACCGCCGCGTCGCGGCGGCCTTCCTCGCGGTCGCCGTTCCGGTGTCCCTCGCGTACGCCTGGGCCACGATGCCCACGAACCTCTGCGAGCCGTCCACGTGGCGCGTCCTCTCCGCGTTTCTGAAGGCGTGAGCGGAGTCTCGAGGAGGACGGCCCTGAAGCTGATCGGAGCAGGCGCCGCGGGACTCTTCGCGCCGGTCACCCTCGGCGGCGAGGCGGGCGGCGGCCCCGCGCTCCTGACACGCGCCGTTCCGTCGACGGGGGAGAGACTGCCGGTGATCGGCCTCGGGACGTGGGAGACGTTCGACGTCGGGCCCGGCGAAGGGGCGCGGCGGCCGCTCGCGGAGGTCCTCGCGCGCTTCGTTTCGCGCGGCGGGCGCCTCGTGGATTCCTCGCCGATGTACGGCCGCGCCGAGGGCGTGGTCGGCGCGCTCGCCGCGGAGGCGGAGCTCCTGCCGTCGCTCTTCGTCGCGACCAAGGTCTGGACGCGAGGAAAGAGCTCGGGTCTCGAGCAGATGGAGCGCTCGCGCCGCCTCCTCGGGAAGGTGGACCTCATGCAGGTCCACAACCTCCTCGACCTCGACACGCAGCTCGCGTCGATCCGCGCGTGGAAGGCGGCGGGGAAGGTGCGCTACGCCGGCGTCACGCACTACGCGGCGTCGGCCCACGCGGAGCTCGCGCGCGTCCTCAAGAAGGAGAAGCCGGACTTTCTCCAGGTGAACTACTCGGCCGCGGAGCCCGAGGCCGGCGCGTCACTGCTGCCGCTCGCGGCGGACCTCGGCGTCGCCGTGATCGCGAACCGCCCGTTCGGGGGCGGCGAGGCGCTCCGGCGCGCCCTGAAGACGCCGCTCCCGGGGTGGGCGGCCGAGGCGGGCTGCGCCTCGTGGGCGCAGGTCTTCCTGAAGTGGATCCTCGCGGACGCGGCGGTCACGTGCGCGATTCCTGCCACGTCGAAGAGAGCGCACCTCGAGGACGACCTCGGCGCCGCGTCCCTTCCGCTGCCGGACGCTGCGTGGCGGAAGCGGGCGCGCGAGGCGATCGCGGAACTCTAGGTTTCCCCGCCCGAGGCTCCCTCGTACACCTCGGCCACGGTCGGCCTCTCCCGTGGAGAGGAAAGCAGCACGATCGCGTCGCCGGCCTCGACCATGCCCTCCTGGACGACGCGCACGTAGAAGCCCGGCCGGCCCGCCGCCGCGAAGGTCCTCACGAACGCCATGGAACCGAACTTCGCGCCGAGCTTCGCGCACGGCGTGCGCGGCCGCGTCACGGCGACGCGGGCCGAGCCGATCTCGTAGACGTCGCCGATGCGCACGTCGGTCTCGAGCAGCCCGTCCGTCGTGAGGTTCTCGCCGAAGGCGCCGGGCGAAAGGTCGTCCCGCCCGAGGACCTTCGCCCAGTACGCGTAGTGCTCGAACGGGTAGAGGTACGCCGCCTTGTCGGGGCCACCGTGGTAGCGCGGGTCCGCCTGGCCGTCGCCCTCGAAGCCGAGGCGGCGGAGCGGGACCGCCCCGTTCGTCGGCTCCTTGAGGATGCCCGTGCGCATCCGTCGCCTGCCGAACGTGACGTCCCGCGGAAGGCCGACGTTGACGGAGACGACCCTGGAGGCCGTCATGGCGCGATCTTGAACGTCGTCGAGAAGAGCCCGCTGCCCGTCCGTCCGGCCTCGCCGCGCAGCTTCGAGAGGTCGAGCGTGACGGTGACCTCTTCGCCCGGGGAGAAGTCCCGTGACGGCGCAAAGCGCAGGAGCTGCTCCTCCGCGAGATACGACGCCTGGCCCGGGATGTCTCCGGACGTGGTGCCGACGGCGAGGACCGCCCCGTCCTCGATCCCACTCGTCGCGAGCGGCATCGAGAGGAGGAACGTGACGGCGACCCGCCTGGCGGCGACGACGGAACCCGGGGCGGGGAAGACGTCGACGGCGGACGGCGCGGGGATCGCGGGCGCGCCGGGCCCGCCCTCGCCGCCCCCTCCGATCGGGATCATGACCGCGACGGGCGGGATCGGGGGCAGCGGCGGGGGCCTGGGAAGGACGCCCCGGTCGACGCCGATGATCGTGAGGACGATGATCGCGACGATCGTGAGCGCCGCGACGACGATCCAGAAGACCGGCACCTTCCGGAGGACGACCGTCACGACGGTCCGCTCGCCCGCGGACACCTCGAACGCCTTGTCGCCGGGATTGTCGAGCGCCACGACGTTGCCTCTCTCGTCGATGCGCTTCGTGACCCGCAGCCGGTAGCGGCCGGGCGGGAGGTCCGCCACGGCCCACGTTGGGTTCATCGAGCGCGCGACCAGCGTCTCGCCCTTGCCCTCGAGGAGAAGCTCGGAGAGGACGGGGAAGGCGACGTGGCGGTCCGCTTCGCGGTCGGCCGGCTTCTCGTAGACGGCGACCGAGACGGCGCCGCGCGGCGGGGCGGAGGGCTCGGGAGGGGCCGGGAGGTCCGCCTGCGACACGCCGATCGAGACGCAGCCGTCGAGGGCGAGCGGGGCGAGCGCGACGAGGACGGCGAGGGCGACGCTGCGGAGGAGCGGGGGTCGCATGGATTCCCCCGGAGCTTACTTCTCCGCGCCTCCGGAAGGCGCCGGCGCGGGGGGCGGGGCGTCGCTCCAGCTCCCGCCGAGCGCCCGGTAGAGCGCGACGAGGGCCGTGAGGCGGTCACGGCGAGTCTGGACGAGAGCGGTCTCGGCGGGCAGCAGCTGCTGCAGCGCGTCGAGGACCTCGAAGTAGGCCGAGAAGCCGGAGGTGTACCGGCGCGTCGCGAGGCGCACGGACTCGCGCGAGGCGTTGACGGCGCGGGTGCGCTCGGCTTCCTCGGCGGCGAGCTTCTCGATCGCGACGAGGTTGGTCGAGACCTCGCCGAGGGCGCGGGTGACCGCCGCTTCGTACGTCACCCGGGCCGCCTCGAAGCGCGCGCGTGCGACGCGCTCCTGCGACTTGAGGGCGCCCCCGGTGAAGAGCGGGCCGAGGAGGCCGGCCCCGATCGTCCACGTGCGGCCGGCCGCGAAGAGGTCCTGGAGCCCCGCGCTGAGCCCTCCGAACATGCCGGTGAGGCTGAGGGTGGGATAGAAGGCCGCGCGCGCGACGCCGACGTCCGCGTTCGCGGCGATCAGCTCCTGCTCGGCGGCTCTCACGTCGGGCCGCCGGAGGAGGAGCGCCGACGGCAGGCCCGCCGGGACGGAGGGCGGAAGCGCCTGCTCGGCGAGGGAGCCGCCGCGCGGGACGGGCCCGGGCGGGCGTCCGAGGAGGAGCGTGATCTGGTTCTCGCGCGCGACGATGCTCTTCTCGAGCGACGGGATCCTGGCCGACGCGCTTGCGAGGAGAACCTCCGCGCGCGCGGTCTCGAGCGCCGAGGCCGCGCCTCCCGCGAGCCGCCGGCTGAAGAGGTCGTACGTGTCCTGGAACGTGTCGCGCGTCCGGCGCGAGATCTCGAGCTCGGCGTCGAGCTCGCGGAGCTCGAAGTACGCCGCGGCGACGTCCGCCACGAGCGAGAGCTCGACGGCGCGCCGCCCCTCCTCGCGTCGCGAGGTAGCGGGCCCGCGCGGCCTCGTTCAGCCGCCGGATCCGCCCCCACACGTCGAGCTCCCAGGAGACGAACCCGCTCGCCGCCACCTCGTTTCCGGTGATCTCGGGCGGGACCTGGAAGATGGAGGTGTGGAGGCGGGCGGCCTCGGCCGAGTACCCGGCCTGCGGGTACCAGGCCGAGCCGGCGATCCCGTAACGGGCCCGCGCCTCCTCGACGCGCGCGGCGGCGAGGCGGACGTCGTACCCGTTGCGGAGGGCCTCGTCGATCAGGGAGCGGAGGACGGGGTCCGAGAACACCTCCCACCACGAGGTGTCGGCGAGGGAGGCGGGCGACGCGGGGGCGTTCCCGCCGTAGAAGTTCTCCGGCGCGGGGAGCGCGGGGCGCTTGTAGTCCGGACCCACGGCGCAGCCGGAAAGGGCGCCCGCGAGGGCGAGGGCGGCCGCGAGGCGCCTCACGGACGCGCCTCCGGGCCGGCTTCCGCGGGCGCCGCGTCGCGCTCGCCCGCCAGCCGGCGCTCGACGACGACGAAGAGGACCGGGATGAGGAAGATCGCGAGGCACGTCGCCGAGAGCATCCCCGCGACGACGACGGTGCCGAGGATCCGCCGCGCCGCCGCGCCCGCGCCCTGCGCGACCCAGAGCGGGACGCAGCCGAGGATGAACGCGAAGGACGTCATCAGGATGGGCCGGAGCCGGAGCTGCGCGCCCTGGAGGGCGGCCTGCGCCAGGTCCTTGCCCTTCTCCCGCTCGGCCTTCGCGAACTCCACGATGAGGATCGCGTTCTTGGCCGCGAGGCCGATGAGGACGATGAGACCGATCTGCCCGTAGACGTCGAAGTCGTAGTGCCGGAGGAGGAGCCCGAGGAACCCTCCGAAGACGGCGACGGGCACGGAGAGGAGGACGCTCAGGGGCAGCGACCAGCTCTCGTAGAGGGCGGCGAGGATGAGGAAGACGAAGACGAGCGAGAGCCCGAAAATCCGTCCCGTCGTGCCCGACGCCTTCTGCTCCTGGTAGGAGAGGTCGGACCAGTCGGTGCCGATCTCGCGCGGAAGAGTCTTCGCGGCGACGTCCTCGAGCGCGGCCATGGCCTGCCCCGAGCTGTAGCCCGCGGCCGCGCTTCCCGTGACCTGCGCCGCGCGGTAGAGGTTGAACCTCTGCGTGTACTCGGGCCCGGCGGTCTGCCGGATGGTCGTGAGGGCCGAGAGCGGCACCATGGCTCCCTGCGTGTTCCTCACGTAGAACCCTCCGATGTCCTCGGGCTTCACGCGGTCCGCCGAGTCGGCCTGCATGAAGACGCGCCACTGGCGGCCGAAGCGGTTGAACTGGTTGACGTAGGTCCCGCCGAGGAACGTCTGGAGGGTCTGATAGACGTCCGCGACGGGAACGCCCTGCTTGAGCGCCTTGTCGCGGTCGACGTCGACGAACGTCTGCGGAACGGCGGCGCGGAACGTGCTGTTCACGTTGCCGATCTCCGGCCGCTTCTTCGCCGCCTCGAGGAACGTCTGCAGGTTCTCGTTCAGGAACTCGACCGATCCGCCCGTCCGGTCCTGCACCCAGAGCGAAAACCCTCCGGCCGCGCCGAGGCCGGGAATCGCGGGCGGCATGAAGCCGAAGACCGTCCCCTCCTGGATCTCGGACCGGAACCGCTTGTTTAGCCGGTCGATCAGGGTCTTGGCGTCGAGCCCCGCCGCGTCGCGCTCGCTCCACGGCTGGAGCGACACGAAATAGAAGCCGTTGTACGTCGCCGAGACGTACGAGAGGAGGCTGAAGCCCGCGACGGTGTTGTAGTACTTCACGCCCTTCGTCTCGGCGAGGATCTTCTCGATCTTGCGGCAGACGTCGTCGGTGCGCTGCAGGGAGGCCGCGTCGGGGAGCTGGACGTTCAGGAAGAAGTAGCCCTGGTCCTCGTCCGGGACGAAGCTGGACGGGAGCCTCCTCCCGAGCCCGCCCGCGAGGAGCGCGAACGCCGCGAGGATCGCGAGCGCGACGAGCGAGCGGCGGATCAGGAGGCGGGAGACCGAGACGTAGCCGCGCGTCGCGCGCGCGAACCAGCGGTTGAAGCCGGCGAAGAACAGCCCGAGCGGGCCCCGGCTCGCGGTCCTCGGGCGCAGGAGGAGCGCGGAAAGCGCCGGCGCGAGGCTCAGGGCGTTGAACGCCGAGATGAGGACCGAGATCGCGATCGTCACGGCGAACTGCTTGTTGAGCCGCCCCTGGATGCCGCCGAGGAACGCGACGGCAGGAATACGGACGAGAGGATGAGCGCGATCGCGACGACGGGGCCCGAGACCTCGCGCATGGCCTGGAGCGTCGCCTCGCGGGGCGTCATTCCCTCCTCGATGTGGTGCTCGACGGCTTCGACCACGACGATCGCGTCGTCGACGACGAGCCCGATCGCGAGAACGAGCCCGAAGAGCGAGAGCGTGTTGATCGAGAACCCGAGGAGCGGGAAGACGGCGAACGTCCCGATCAGCGACACGGGCACCGCCACGAGCGGGATCAGCGTCGCGCGCCAGTTCTGGAGGAAGAGGAAGACGACGAGAAGGACGAGGAGCATGGCCTCGCCGAGCGTGATGACGATCTCGCGGATGCCTTCCGTGACGGGCGCGGTCGTGTCGACGGAGACCGCGTAGTCGATGTCCTCCGGGAAGCGCGTCTTGAGCTCCTCCATTGCCTTTCGGACGGCCTGGGACACGGAGAGCGCGTTCGAGCCCGGCGCCTGGTAGATGGCGATGATCGACGCGGCTTTCCCGTTCATGCGCCCGATCTGCTTGTACGTGAGGGCGCCCAGCTCGATCCGCGCCACGTCGCCGAGGCGTACGGCCGAGCCGTCGGGGTTCAGGCGCACGACGATCTGCGCGAACTGCTCGGGCGTCACGAGGCGCCCCTGCGAGCGCACCGTGTACGTGAACTCCTGCCCCTTCGGGGCGGGCTCGGCGCCCACCTGGCCGGCGGGATTCACCGTGCTCTGCTGCTGGACGGCGCGCGATCAGGTCCCCGACGGTGAGGCCGAGCTTCGCGAGCTGATCGGGGTGGACCCAGATGCGCATCGCGTACTCGGACGCGCCGAAGTTCAGGACCTGCCCGACGCCGTTGACGCGGTAGAGCGCGTCGTTGACGTTGATGAGCGCGTAGTTGCCGAGGAAGAGGCCGTCGTACGTCCCCTTCGGCGAGAAGAGGGAGATGAGGACGAGCGGCGTGCCCTGGGTCTTGCGGTACGTGAGGCCGAACTGGTTCACCTCGACCGGGATGCTCGGGAGCGCCTGCGCGACGCGGTTCTGGGCGTTGACCTGGTCCGCGTTGCGGTCGGTCCCGACGTCGAACGTGACGCGCACGGTGATCGTGCCGTCGTTCGCGTTCACGGACTGGAGGTAGAGCATGTCCTCGACGCCGTTCATCTGCTGCTCGATCGGCGTCGCGACGGACTGCTCGATCGTGAGCGCGTCGGCGCCCGGGTACGACGTCTGGATCTGGATGAGCGGCGGGACGATGTCCGGGAACTGCGCCACGGGCAGGCCGAGCATCGCGATGAGGCCTCCGAGGACCGTCAGGATCGCGATGACGATCGCGACGATCGGCCGGTTGATGAAGAACCGGGCCATGTCGTCACTTTCCCGCGCGGCCGGTCAGGGGCGGCTCGGAGGAGGTCGAGGCGGCGGAGGCCGGGGCCGCCGCGGCGTCGACGGGCGTCACGGTTCCGCCGGTCTTCACCCGCGAGAACCCCTCGACGACGACGCGCTCGCCGGCCGCGAGGCCGCTCTCGACGACCCACAGGTTCCCGATTCGCTCGGCCGCCTTGACCGTGCGGATCTGGACCTTGTCGTCGGGCCCGACGACCGCGACCTGGTAGGCGCCCTGCATCTCGTTGACCGCGCGCTGGGGGACGAGGATCGCCCCCTTCCTCACCTTCACGACCGCGCGGACCTTCGCGTACTGGCCGGGCCTGAGGACGTTGCCCGGGTTCGGGAAGAGGCCGATCGTCGCGATCGTCCCGGTGCGCACGTCCACGTTGCGCCCCGTGAGCAGGACGCGCCCCTTCTGCGGGAAGACCGTGCCGTCGGAGAGGACGAGCTCGAGCTCGGCGTTCTTCATCGCCGGGTCGCGCTCGATCTCGAGGTACTCCTGCTCGCTGAGCTGGTAGAGGACGCGCAGGGGATTCACCTGCGAGACCGTCGTGAGGACGGTCTGCCCGTTCACGAGGTCGCCGACCTGCTGCTGCGCGATCCCCGCGATGCCCGGGATCGGCGAGGTGACGCGCGTCCACGACAGGTTCAGGCGCGCCTGCGCGACGGACGCCTCGAGGGAGCCCACGGTTGCGCGTGCGCCGCGCTGCGCCGACCGCGCGTTGTCGAGCTCCTGCTGGCTGACGGCGTGGTCGGTCGTCAGGGGCTCGGCGCGGGCGACGTCGAGGTCGGCCTTCGCGAGCGCGGCCTTCGCCTGCTCGAGGTTCGCCTGCGCCTGCTGGAGCTGCGCCTCGAACTGCCGGGGGTCGATCTCGAACAGGAGCTCGCCCTGCGCGACCGTGCTCCCTTCCTTGTAGTCGCGCCGGAGGAGGTAGCCCTCCACGTGCGGGCGGATGTCCGCGTTCACGTCGCCCTCCGTCGTGCCGATCCACTCGCGGACGATCGGCTCGTCGCGCTGGATCGCGGGCGTCACGACGACCTTCTGGGGCGGCGCCGGCGCCGGAGTCTTCGCGCGGGAGCAGGAGAGGACCGCGAGAGGAAGGGCGAGGAGGAGGATGCGTCTTGTCATGCGGGTTCCCTTCCGCCGGATCCGGCGGGGACGGTCAGGACGGGGCAGTCGGCGCCGCGGACGACCGGGTGCGTCGCCCCACCGAGGACGTGGGGGTGGACGCCGACGACGAGGAGATCGGCCGCCTCGCTGGCGGCGCACCGGAGCAGGGCCCGCGGCGCCGGACCGGGCACGACGCATTCGCGGACGCTTCCCGCGGGGGCGCCGAGGGACGCGATCTCCCTCGCGAGCTCCCGGCGCGCCTCCTCGATCAGAGCGGGCCCGTAGGACCCGGGGACGAGGCTGCGGCGACCCGGCTCGGGCAGCTCGGGGACGGCGTGCACGACGACGAGCTCCGCCGCCGCGCGCTCGGCGAGGCGGGCCGCGTAGCGGAGCGGCGCGAGGTCCGCGAAGTCGGCGCCGCAGACGATCTTCCGGATCGGGCCGCCCGCGTGCGCCGGGCCGCGCAGCGTCGCGACCGGGCAGGTCGCGTGGTGCAGCACGGTCTCGGCGACCGATCCGAGCATCAGCCGCTCGAGGCCGCGTCCGCCGTGCGTGCCCAGGACGATGGCCGACGCCCCGACGGCCGCCGCGCGGCGGGCGATCGCGTCGGCGGGCTCGCCGTCCACGGACTCCGTGCGCACGGTGAGGTCCGTCTCCTCGACGGCGCGGGCGAGCGCCGCGAGGCGCGCGGCCGCCTCCGGCCCGGCGTCTCCCGGCTCGCGGACGTGAAGGAGCGTGACGGGGGAGCCGGCGAGGCGCGCGAAAACCGCCGCAAGCCGGACCGTCCCGTCCGCGAGCGGGGTCAGGTCGACGGCGCAGAGGACGGGCCCCGTCATCCGGTCCGCTCCCGGCGGGCCGCGAAGCCCGCACCGAAGACGTCCGCGAGGAGCCGGGCGTCCGCCGCGGGAGGAGGCGGCTCCTTTTCGTGGATCCGGCGGAGGATCACCTCGCGCGCGGCGCCCGTGATCGCGACGGCGGCGCGCTCCGCGTCGAGGCTCCGGAGCCCGCCCTGGCGGCGGCCGCGCCGGATCAGCTCGACGAAGAGCCCGAGGTGGAGGCGGGAGCGCCGGGTCTGGCGGAGACGCCGGTCTTCCGAGTACTCGCCCGACCCGAAGTAGAGGCGGAAGAAGGCGCGGTGCTCGTCGAAGTACGCGAACTGCGCGGTGAGGACCCGCTCGAGCGCGCCGGCGAACGGCTCGGCGGCGGCGGCGTCCGCGGCGAGCCGCAGGCGCTCGAGGAGGCCGTCGACGGCGGCGCCGATCGTTCTCTCGATGATCTCGTCGCGGGACCGGAAGTAGAGGTAGATCGTCCCCTTCGCGACGCCGGCCTCGCGGGCGATGTCGGCCACGGTCGTCTTCGCGAGGCCCTTGCGGGCGACGGCCCTCATCGCCGCGTCGCTGATGGCGCGGCAACGGAACTCCTCGACGACCTGCTTCTTCGTGGTCATGGTGGAAACTTGAGATCAGGAAAATGACCGGATGGTCATTTCATAAAACCATGTGGTCATTGTCAAGATCGGTGAATGTGGACGCCGTGGCCCTACAATCCGCGCCCGGGGGACGGATGGCGGCTTCGGTGACGGCCCTGCGCGTCTGGTGGAACCGGTTCCGGGACCTGCCCGGCGGCCCGTGGCTCTTCTCGCGCCTCTTCGGCATCGCGATCCCGTACTCGGGCAGCGTGCGCCCGCGGATCCGCGTCCTCGGGCCCGGCCGCGCCGTGATCGCGATGGGCGACCGCCGCGGCGTGCGGAACCACCTCGCGTCGATCCACGCGATCGCCCTCACGAACCTCGCCGAGATGACGACGGGCCTCGCGCTGGGCTTCGGCCTGCCGGACGGGATGCGGACGATCCTCGTCCGCGTCGAGTGCGAGTTCCTCAAGAAGGCGCGCGGCACGATCACGGCCGCGTGCGACGCGCCGGTCTTCACCGAGATCGTCGAGAAGGAGGTCCTCGTGGAGAGCGTCCTGACGGACGAGGCGGGCGACGTCGTCGCGAAGGGCCGGGCCGTGTGGCTCGCCGGGCCGGTGAAGAAGTGAAGACGGCGCTCACGGAGGCGCTCGGCATCGAGGTCCCGCTCATCTGCGGCGCGATGTACCCGTGCTCGAACCCCGAGCTCGTCGCGGCCGTCTCCGAGGCGGGCGGGATCGGCGTCGTCCAGCCGCTCTCCCTCGTCTTCGTCCACAAGCGCGAGTTTCGCGCCGGGATGCGGGAGATCCGTGCGCTCACCAAAAAGCCGGTCGGGCTGAACGTCCTGACCGAGAAGTCCCTCTCCTCCGTCTACGCGAAGCGGATGTCCGAATACGTCGACGTCGCGCTCGAGGAGGGCGTGCGTTTCTTCGTGACGGCGCTCGGCAACCCGCGCTGGGTCGTGGACCGGGTCAAGTCCGCCGGCGGCGTCGTCTACCACGACGTGATCGACCGGCGCTGGGCCGAGAAGGCTGCGGCCGAGGGAGTCGACGGCCTGCTTTGCGTGAACCGGCGGGCCGGCGGGCACCTCGGGAAGCAGAGCCCCGAGGAGCTCTTCGCGTCTCTGTCGGACCTGAAGCTCCCGCTCGTGTGCGCGGGCGGCGTCGGGAGCCCGAGGGAGTTCCGCGCGATGCTCGACCTCGGCTATGCCGGCGTCCAGTGCGGCACGCGCTTCATCGCGGCGACGGAGTGCACGGCCCACGCGGACTACAAGAACGCGATCCTCGCGGCGGACGAGGCGGACATCGTTCCCACCGAGCGCGTCACGGGTGTCCCGCTCGCCGTCATCCGGACGCCGTTCATCGAGAGGATGGGAACGAAGGCGGGTCCGATCGGCCGGCTCATGCTCAAGGGCCGCAGGACGAAGCACTGGATCCGCGCGTGGTACACGCTGACGTCGGCCTACCGCCTCAAGGGCGCCTCGATGAAGGGCGCGACGTCGGCCGACTGCTGGCAGGCGGGGAAGAGCGTCGCGACGATCACGTCGGTCCAGACGGCGGGGGAGATCGTCCGCACGTTCGCAGCGGCGATCGGCTGAGCGCCGCCGGCCGCGCTACCGGTGCAGCTCCATCACGCCTTCGCTGGGATACCCGTACGGGTTCACTCCGAGCCTGATCTCCAAGGTCGTGCCGCCGAGGCTCCCCTGCACGGAGCCGAACGTTCCATCGGTTCCCACGAGGGAGGTCCCCTGGAGGGTTCCCGTGAACGAGCGCGCATTGACTGCCATGCAGGGTGCGGTCGGAGCGTTCAGGGTCCCTCGGACGGCCGAGCCGTCCTGCTGGAAGGTGGCTTGCGCAGGGATTCCGTCGAAGGTGCAGATTTCGATGTTGTCCGAGCGGAGCGTCCCGGTCCATGCCCCCGCGACGCTGCCGAGGGGGGCGGGTGTCGCGGTCGGCGTCGGGCTGACCGCGGTCGTCACCTTCGGTTCGGTGGGGGACGACTCGTTACAGCCCGTCAGGAGGAACGCCGCTGCCATCGTCGCAAGAACGGCCGGGGCTGGAGCGTGCAGCTTCTTCATCCGATTCTCCTTCGTGGTTCCCTGTATTTCCTCACTGCGGCATAACCGTCGTCGGGGCGTTCGAGGCGTTGTCGATGACGACGGCCGAGGCCGTGAAGGCGGCGCCGGGCGTGGGCGAGGAGAGCGTGACCGTGGCGCCCGCCTTCGGCTGGCCTCCGAACTCCGCCTCCATGAGGAACCGGGAGTCCTGGATCATCCCGAGCGGCGGCAGCGTGTAGGTCCTGCTCCCGATCGCCGCGCCGGACGCGTCGATCGCGTCGACGCGCACGTCGAGAGGGGAAGCCGTCCCGTTGACGAGGATGAGGTTCGAGCGGAAGCGGCCGTCTTCCGTGAGGCCGATCAGGACGGGGACGGGGGTGGTCTGGTCGGTGAAGAAGCTGCCCTGGCGAACCCCGGGCATGCCGTCGCCGACGGTCCCGCCGGCCGCGGCCGTGAACGTGCGGCTGCGGACCGTGAGCTGATCGGAGGGGGTCAGGACCTCAAGGGCGCCGGCGTCGTCGGCGATGCCGAAGACCGAGGCGAGGACGTCGGCAGAGGTGACGGTCTGGAACGGATCGAGCGTGAGCGACCTCTCGGGGCCCGACGTGCCGTCGCGGGAGTTGCCGAGGAACTTCAGCGTGACTGGTGTGGGCGAGCTGCCTCGGTTGTGGAGGACGAGATCCGAAGTCCAGAACGACCCGTCGGCCCCTGCGACGTGGGCCACCGAGGGAACAAACCAATTGGTGCAATAGGGGCCGCAGGCGGCGCCCACCAGGGTTATCTTCCTGATCTTGTTGTTGCCACTGTCGGCGACATAGAGGTTTCCGGCGCCGTCAAGCCCGAGCCCCGCCGGCGAGCTGAACGTCGCGGTGTCTCCCGGGCCGTCCAAGTCCCCTCCGGCCCCCGTGCCCGCGACGACCGTCATGCCGCCGCGCGGCTCGATCTTGAGGATCTGCTGTTTCTCGGACTCGGTGACGTAGACGCCGCCGGCGCGGTCGACCGCGATCCCGCCGAAACCGAGTCCCGACGCGAGCGTCGTGGTCGTCCCGCGGACGCCGAGCTCGAGTACGGAGCCACCCCATGTCGTGACGTAGAGGTTCCCCGCGGCATCGGCTGTGACGTTCCAGGGGTCGTCGACCTGGAACGGCTTTCCCGGACCAGTCAACGGCAGCCACATGCCGTCGGAGTCGAGCTTTAGCAGCCGGCCGCCGCCCGTCCCCTCTATGAACTCGCCGGGGTCCGCGACGATGACGTTCCCAGACGCGTCGATCACGATTCCGCTCAGCCCCCAGCTCATGGGGCCGTCGGCGACCTTCGTGACCTGCCCGCTGGGCGCCACGCGCAGGATGCGATCGATCCCGGGATGACCGCTTGCCAGGTCCACGACGTAGAGGTTCCCCGCCGCGTCCGTCGCGATGGCAGACGGCCAGGTGACGGATACCGGCAGCGTCGTCACGACGCCCGCCGGAGTGGTTTTCCGGACGGCTGCGTGTTGCGCGACGTAGACGTTCCCCGACGAATCCACGGCGAGCGCGCCGGGATGGTCGAACGTCGCGGAGGCTCCCACACCGTCCGCGCTGCCGGCCGCCCCCGAGCCGGCAAACGTCGTGACGACCTGCGGGGCGGCCGGTCGCGGGACGAGTGCGAGAGTTGCTGCCAGAACGGTTGTGCGGAAAGCGGAAGGTGTTTTCATGGCGTCCCCCCTCACTGCGGCAGAACGGTTGTCGGGGCGTTGGAACCGTTGTCGATGACGACAGCCGAGGCGGTGAAGGCGGCGCCGGGGGTCGGCGAAGAGAGCGTGACTGTGGCGCCCGTCTTCGGCTGGCCTCCGAACTCCGCCTCGATGAGGAACCGGGAGTCCTGGATCATCCCGAGAGGTGGCAGCGTGTAAGTCCTGTTCCCGATCGCCGCGCCGGACGCGTCGATCGCGTCGACGCGCACGTCGAGAGGGGAAGCCGTCCCGTTGACGAGGATGAGGTTCGAGCGGAAGCGGCCGTCTTCCGTGAGGCCGATCAGGACGGGGACGGGGGTGGTCTGGTCGGTGAAGAAGCTGCCCTGGCGAACCCCGGGCATGCCGTCGCCGACGGTCCCGCCGGCCGCGGCCGTGAACGTGCGGCTGCGGACCGTGAGCTGATCGGAGGGGGTCAGGACCTCAAGGGCGCCGGCGTCGTCGGCGATGCCGAAGACGGAGGAGAGGACGTCGGCGTAGGTGACGGTTTGGAACGGGTCGAGCGTGAACGACTTCTCGGGGCCCGACGTGCCGTCGCGGGAGTTGCCGAGGAACTTGAGCGTGACGGGCGCGGGGGCGTTGCCGCGGTTATGGAGGACGAGGTCCGAGGTCCAGAAGGACCCGTCGGCGCCGGCGATGTGCGCCACAGAGGGCACCGTCCAGTTCGTGCAGCCGACGCCGCAGCCGATTGTCGCTGCCGTGATCTTCCGGATGAGGTTGTTACCCGTGTCGGCGACGTAAAGGTTGCCCGCCGCGTCGAGAGCGACTCCGGATGGTGCGTTGAACGTCGCGATGCCCGGCGCGCCGTCCGTGCGTCCGGCGACGCCCGTTCCCGCGAGCGTCGTCACGACGCCGCCCGGCGCAATCCTCCGGATCAGGTTGTTGCCCGTATCGGCCACGTAGACGTTGCCGGCGTTGTCCACGGCCACGCCTGTCGGGCCGGAGAACGACGCCGCAGAACCCACTCCGTCCTGGCTGCCGCGGCCGCCGGAACCCGCCAGCGACGTGACGGCGCCGTCCGCGGTGACCTTCACGATCCTGTGATGGGCAGTGTCGGCGACGTAGACGACGCCGGCTCCATCGACCGCCACCCCCCATGCGGAGGTGAGGTCCCTCGCGAGCACCGTGGGCGCACCCGTCGCGGACACCCTGACGAGCCCGTTATAGAGGTCGGTCACGAACAGGTTTCCGGCCGAGTCCACCGCGACGGATGTAGGGGCTTCGACTGTCGGCCAGGAGGAAGCAAACCACCCCACGACGCCGCCCGGTGTGACCTTCCGCAGATCGCCCCCGTCGTAGCCGTCACCGTCGGGGTCGACGGCGTAGAGGTTGCCGGAAGAATCGACGGCGACGCCGGTCGGAGGCCCTCCGTAGTACAAAGGAGGCCCGAGCTTCACCACGGTCGTCACGGCTCCGTCGGGCGCGATCTTCCGGATCTCGAGGTTCTCCGAATCAGCGACGTAGACGCTCCCGGACCAGTCGACGGCCACTCCCTTGGGCCCGTTGAACGACGCCACACCGGCAGGTCCGTCCGCGCTGCCGGCACTTCCGGACCCGGCGAAGGTCATGACGATCTGCGCGTTCGCCCGCCCGGAGGCGAGCGAGAGGCTCGAGACGAGCAGGGCCGTCGTGAAGAAGGGGAGGGTCCTCATCGCGCCACCTCCGCCGAGCCCGACGGGCCGGCTTCCGGTGCAATAATTGGCGCGGTCCGCACCCGAAGTCCTTCGCCGAACCTCCGATTTTCCTTCGGTTCTTTCGTGAGCTCCCGATGCGACTTGCTTTCGGCGATTGTGTCTTGGACTCGAAATCGCGCGAGCTCTTTCGCGGGAAGGCGCGGGTGCGCGTTCCCCCGAAGACGTTCCGGCTGCTCGAGCTTCTCGCCGAGAATCGCCCCAGGGCGTTCTCGAAAGGGGAGCTTCAGGAGGCGCTGTGGCCGGGCGTGTTCGTGGCGGAGGGCAACCTGGCGAGGCTCGTCGCGGAGCTGCGCGGGATGATCGGCGACGACGCCGCAGAGCCACGGTTCATTCGCACGATCCACGGCTACGGCTACGCGTTCTCGGGCGAGGCCGCTCCGGAGTCCGACCCTGAGCGCCAGCCCGCGACCAATGTCGTCTTCAAGCTCCTGTGGGCGGACCGCGAGATCGCGCTCCAGGAGGGCGTGAACATCCTCGGGCGCGACCGCGACGCGGCGGCGTGGATCGACGTTTACAGCGTCTCGCGCCGCCACGCGCGCATCGTCGTGTCGGGCGACCAGGCGACGGTCGAGGATCTGGGGAGCAAGAACGGGACGTTTCTCGAGGACCAGGCCGTCACGTCGCCGCGTGCGCTCGCGGACGGGGACCGGGTCCGCATCGGCACCGTGGAGATGAAGGTCCGCCGCTATGCCGGAAACGTCTCGACCCGGTCGGTGCGAGGCCTGTGAGCGGACCACGGGCCGCGCCGCCGAACCGCGATCGGACGGGCTCCCGGCTGGGTCCCTACGAGATCGGGGAACGCATCGGCGCCGGCGCCATGGGAGAAGTCTTCCGCGCGCGGGATTCGCGGCTCGACCGGGACGTGGCGCTGAAGCTCCTTCCGGAGGCGTTCGGCGCGGACCCCGGCCGTGCGCGTCGATTCGAGAGGGAGGCCCGGGCGGCCTCGGCGCTCAACCACCCGAACATCGTGACGGTCTACGAAGTCGGCGCGGTCGGTTCGTCGTCGTACATCGCGATGGAACTGGTCGAGGGAAGGACGCTGCGCGATGCGCTCGGCCCGGGCGCGCTCCCGACGAAGCGACTTCTCGACCTCGCCTGCCAGATCGCGAGCGGCCTCGCGCGGGCGCACGACGCCGGAATCGTCCACCGGGACCTGAAGCCCGAGAACGTCATGGTGACGAAGGACGGCTTCGCGAAGATCCTCGACTTCGGACTCGCGAAGAGGCTTCCCTTCGAGGGCGGAGCCTCCGGGCTCGCCGCGACCGTGACCGTCTGGACGGAGGCGGGCACCGTGCTCGGAACCGTCGGCTACATGTCTCCCGAGCAGGCGGGCGGCGCGCAGGTCGACTTCCGCTCGGACCAGTTCTCGTTCGGATCGATCCTCTACGAGATGGCGACGGGCGCCCGAGCGTTCCAGAAGAAAACTGCCGTCGACACGCTCTCCGCGATCCTGAACGAGGAGCCGGTCTCCGTCGCCGAGCTCAACCCGGCGGTGCCCCTCCCGCTGCGCCTTGTGATCGAGCGATGCCTCGCGAAGCAGCCGGAGCATCGCTACGCCTCCACTCTCGACCTCTCCCGGGAGCTCGCGGTCCTGCGCGATCACCTCACGGAGGTGACGGGCTCGATGGCCGCGGCCACGGCGTTTCGCGCGCTGCGCCGCATTCGCGTGGCGGGCCCGGGCGTCGCGGCGGCGGTGCTCGCCGCCTTCGCCGGAATTTTCCTCCTGGGCCGAAGCGCCGGACAGCGGCCTTTCCCCGACTTCCAGCGCCTGACCTTCCGGCGCGGCGCCGTCTGGTCCGCCCGCTTCGTGCCCGACGGCCATACGATCGTGTACGGCGCGGCGTGGGAAGGCGATCCTCTCCGCCTCTTTTCGATGCGGACGGACGGCCGGGACTCGAGCCGCATCGAGCTGCCCGACGCGGACATCGCTTCGGTGTCCTCGCGGGGCGAGATCGCGATGCTCCTGGGCCGTCCGTTCCGACCCCAGGATCGGTGGGCCGGAACGCTCGCCCGCGTTCCCCTCGCGGGAGGGGCGCCGCGGGAAATGGCCGACGGGGTCGTCACTGCCGACTGGACTCCGGACGGGGCGGCCCTCGCGGTCGTCCGAAAAGCGGGGGAGAAGCTTCGGATCGAGTTTCCGGCCGGCAAGGTCCTCTTCGAAACGCCGGCATGGATCGAGAGCCTCAGGTTCTCCCCGGCCGGCGACCGCCTCGCGTTCGTCCTTCGCGGAGCGGACGTGTCCATCGACGTCGTGGACGTGGGCGGCGCGCACACCGTCCTCTCGCGCGGGTGGAAGAGAGGGGGCGGCCTCGCGTGGTCGCCCGACGGCCGCGAGGTCTGGTTCGCCGCAGAAAAAGCGGGGTGGAACGCGCCGCTCTTCGCCGTCGCGCCGGGCGGCCGCCCGCGCCCCCTCCTGAAGCTGCCGTCGCGGATCATCCTTCAGGACGTCTCCCGCGACGGGCGGACGCTCGTCTCGCTCATGGAGGTGCGGTGGTCGACGAGAGGTCTGTCGGCCGGCGAGACTGCCGAACGCGACCTGTCCTGGCACGAAGGGTCGCTCGTGAAGCGGATGACGCCGGACGGGAAGACGCTGCTCTTCGACGAGGGAGCGGAAGGAAATTTCCACGCGATCTACGTACGGCCCATGGACGGCTCTCCCGCGAAGCATCTCGGCGAGGGACGGTCGCTCGCGATCTCTGCGGATGGGCGGATGGTGCTCGCCAACTCCGTCGGGAGGGGGTCGCCTCTCGTCCTCCTGCCGACGGGCGCCGGTGAAGCGAGGCCGCTCGACACGGAGGGACATCGCATCGAGGAGGCCACGTTCTTCCGTGACGGCAAGCGCCTCCTGCTCCTCGCGAGGGACCCCGGGTATCCGGACCGGACCTGGGCGCGGAACCTCGAATCGGGTGGCATGGTCCCGATCGCGCCGGAGGGGATGACGTGTCTCGTCATCTCGCCGGACGAAGAAGAGGTGGCGTGCGCCGGGCCCCGCGGCGAGGGCGTCCTCACCCCGCTGGGCGGCGGGGCGCCCCGCCCGATTCCGGGATTTCAGGCCGGAGACGAGCTGGTGACCTGGAGCGCCGACGGGCGCGCGCTCTACGTCCGTCGACTTTTCGCCGGGAAGAGCTCCGGGAGCGACGTCTTCCGCCTCGACCTCGCGACGGGACGGAGAGAGCTCTGGCACTCGTTCACGCCGTCCGACCGCGCCGCGGTCTTCGACGGAGGATTCCAGAACTTCGCCATGACACCGGACGGAGCCTCGTACGCCTACTCCTTCCTGAACGTTCCGTCCGACCTCTATCTCGTGACCGGCCTGAAGTGAGAAAACTCCTTGCCGCCGCAGTCCTCGCGCTCGCCGCGACGTGCGCCCGGGCGCAGAGTCTCCCGTTCGCGACTCTCGGCGGCGCCGTCGCCGCCGGGGACGGAGCGCCGATGGCGGGCGTCACGGTGCGCGTCGCGTCGCCCGCGCTGCAAGGGACGCGGGAGACCCGGACCTCGCGCACCGGCGAGTACCTCCTCGCGCTCCTGCCGCCCGGCGACTACCGGGTCACGTTCGCCGCCGGCGGCATGCACGAGGAAGAGAGAGCGGTGACCCTTCCGGCGGCCGGGAGGGTGCGGCTGGACCAGATCCTCCAGCCGGCCGTGGGCTCGTCCGTGACCGTGTCGAGCGAAGAGGCGCCGACTGTGGGGCCGGAGATTGCCATGAACGTCCCACAGAGGCTCCTGAATCAGCTGCCCTCCGCGCGCGCCCTTCGCGACGCGGCGCTGCTCGCTCCCGGGGTGAACGAGAACGGTCCTGCCTCGAGCCTCGGCAGCGCGAGCCCGCGGCCGGCGCTCATGATCTCGGGAGCGGCGTCCTTCGAGAACCTGTTCCTCGTGAACGGCTCCGTGGTGAACGAGAACCTGCGGGAACAGCCGCAGGACCTCTTCATCGAGGACGCGATCCAGGAGACGACGATCCAGACCGGACGAATTTCCGCCGAATACGGCTGGTTCATGGGGGGCGTCGTGAACGTGGTCACGCGCTCGGGAGGCAACCGGCTGTCGGGGTCCTTTCGCGCGACGCTTTCGAGCGACCAGTGGACGGCGAACAACGCGTACGACGAGGCGCACGGAACGGACGCCCGCGCCCACGACGTGAACGGGACCTACGAGGCCACGGTCGGATTCCCGATCCTCGAGGACCGGATCTGGGCCTTCGGTGCCGCGCGCGATGCGGACGTCGGCCAGCCGTTCTCGACGCGCCCGCCGCCCGGCAACGCGGACGCCACTCCCGTCGCGTACACGTACGGCCGCAACGAGCGGCGACTCGAGGCCAAGCTCACGGCCGCCCCCCTGCCGAACTCGACCCTCGTGGTCTCGTACATCGACGACCGTCTCGAGGAGACCAATTACGCCTTCAACCGCCAGATTCTCTCGACCGAGACCCTGATGCCGCGGTCGCTGCCGTATTCGTTCCTCACCGTCAACGCGAGCGGCGTCGTGTCCTCATCGCTCTTCGTCGAGGCGCAGTACTCACACCGGGCCTTCCGGATCGAACAGGGAGGGCCGCAGCCCACGGACCGGATCCTCGGCACGACGATTCTCGACTTAACCTACACGGGCGGCGCCCGTTTCGGGGCGCCGCAGTTCTCCGGCCAGCCTCCGAGTCTCTACGACAACGACACGGGAGCCGTGAAGGCCTCGTGGCTCCTCTCGGCCGGAGCGCTGGGCGAGCACGACCTCAGGGCCGGGTACGAGCTTCTCCGGGAATCGACGCTGGAGCAGGACAACTACAGCAGCAGCGGATACGTCGTCGAGGGAGGGTCGATCGTGCGGGGAACGGAGGCCTTCCCGGTGTTCAAGCCCGGTTCGGGAACGACGATCCAATGGTATCCGGTGCTTGCGCCGGGCGCCCGGGCCGAGCTCCTGACCCATTCGGTGTATCTGAACGACCGCGTGAGCCTCGGCCGGCATTGGAGCCTGAATCTGGGTGTCCGATGGGACAAGAACCACGACGTCGACAGCAGCGGGACGCTCGTGTCCGACTCCGGCTCCCTGAGCCCGCGCCTCGGAGTCCGGTGGGATCCGGGAGGGGACGGCCGGCTCGTCTTCGACGCGGGCTACGCGAAGTACGTCGCGAAGATCGCCGAGCGGGTCGCGAACGCCACCTCAGCGGCCGGCAACGTCGCCACGTACACGTGGAAATACGGAGGCCCGTGCATCAACTGCGACGCGAGCGGGCCACTTGTGTCGAAGAACGAAGCGCTCGGGCAGCTCTTCGCGTGGTTCGATTCGATCGGCGGAACCGCGTCTCCGCCCGCGGGGGGCTCCGTGCCCGGCTTCTCCACGCGGATTGCTCCCGGAGGTCTGCGCTCTCCTTACACCCTGGAGTTCTCCGCGGGCGCCGAGCTGGCGCTGGGCTCCCGGGGATCCGTCCGGACCGACTTTCTCTACCGGGACACCCGCGACCAGTACAGCGGCCGCATCGACCTGACGACCGGGCGCACGCCGCCCGACGCGTTCGGCCAGAGCTACGACGTCGAGGAGATCGGCAACTCCGACGCGCTCGAGCGCCGCTACGTCGCCCTGCAGCTCCAGGCGCGCTACCGGTTCGGGGCGCGGCTCTCGGCGGCCGGGACCTACACGTGGTCCCGGCTGACCGGGAACTTCATCGGGGAGTACAACTGCTGCTCCGCGGCCTGGGGGCTGATTCAGGAGTACCCGGAGTACAAGCAGCAGAGCTGGAACGCGCCCGTCGGCGACATCACGGGGCTCGGGATCGCCCCTTTTTCGTCGGACCAGCGCCACCGCGCCCGGGTCTGGGTCGTGTTCGACACGCCGGTGGGCAAGGGCTCCTTCTCCGCGAGCGTCCTCGAGGCGTTCGACTCCGGCCACGGCTACGAGGCGGCCGGCTTCATCGATCCGAGGGCCTACGTCGCGAACCCCGGCTACGCCAATCCTCTTTTCTCCACGTCCTCGGCGGGGAGCGTGGCGTACTTCTTCACGCAGCCGGGCGCCTTCCGCACGGACGACGTCACTCACACGGACCTCGCTCTGGAGGGCGTGGTGCCTGTCGCGCTCGGCGTCGAGTTCTTCGTCCACCTGCAGGTCTTCAACGTCTTCAACGAGCAGGCGGTCGTCGCGGTCAACTCCACGGTTCTGACGAACAACGACAATTCCAGGATCGCCCCGTTCAATCCTTTCACGGAGACGCCGAGGGCGGGCGTCAACTACGTCCTCGGCAGGAGCTTCGGCCAGCCCATCAGCTCCGCGGGCTATCAGGCCCCGCGCACCTTCCAGGCCGGACTGGGGATCCGATTCTGAACCGCGGGCGGCGCCGGCGTCAGCCGGCCGCGTCCGCCCGCAGCTTGTTGTACGCGTCCAGCGCGGCGACCTTGTAGCACTCGGCGAACGTCGGGTAATTGAAGACCGTGTCCACGAGGACGTCGAGCGTGCCCCCGAGCGCGAGGAAGCTCTGCCCGATGTGGATGAGCTCGGTCGCGGCGGTGCCGAGGATGTGGACGCCGAGGATCAGACGCGTCTCGCGGTGGACGAGGATCTTCAGGAGGCCGATGTGGTCGCCCACGATCGCGCCGCGCGCGATCTCGCTGTAGCGCGCGACGCCCGTCTCGTACGGGACCGACTCCTTCGTGAGCTCCTCCTCCGTCTTCCCGACCATCGAGATCTCCGGCACGGAGTAGATCCCGATCGGGAAGAGGTGGGGGAGCGACGTGCACGCGACGCCGAAGGCGTGGCAGGCCGCGAGGCGGCCCTGCTCCATGGACGTCGACGCGAGCGCCGGGAAGCCGATGATGTCGCCGACCGCGTAGATGTGCGGCTGCGCCGTCTGGTAGCACTCGTTGACCTTGAGGCGCCCGCGCCCGTCGGCCTCGAGCCCGGCCGCGGCGAGGTTCAGGGCGCCCGTCGCGCCGACGCGCCCGACCGAGTAGAGAAGAAGGTCGGCCGCGACCTTCTTCCCCGACTTGAGCGTCGCGGCGACGCGCCCGGGCCTCTCGACATGCACGGCGTCGACCTCCTCGCCGAGGCGGAGCGTGCAGTTCAGCTTGCGCAGGAAGAACGACAGGGCCTCGGAGATCTCGTCGTCGACGAAGTCGAGGAGCACGGGCCTCTTGTCGACGATCGTGACCTCGACCCCGAGGGCGGCGAACATCGACGCGTACTCGACGCCGATCACGCCGGCGCCGACGACGAGGAGCGACCGCGGGAGCTTCTTCAGCGTGAGGATGCCGTCCGAGTCGATCACCGTCTCGCCGTCGACGGGGACGGGCGGCGGGGCGGGCTTCGTCCCGACGGCGATCACCACGTTCTCCGCCTCGACCTCGATCGCCCCGAGAGAGCCCGTCACGGTCAGCGCGTGCGGCCCCGTGAATGCGGCGCTCCCGCTGAGGAGGGCGACCCCGTTCCGCTTCATCTGGGCGCGGATGACGTCGATCTCGCGCGTGATGACCTGGTGGCAGCGGAAGAGCAGGTCCTCCATCGTGATGTCGTCCTTCACTGTGTAGGACGCGCCGTAGTTCGCGCGCTGGGCGATTCCGCTCAGGTAGAGGACGGCCTCGCGGAACGTCTTGGAGGGGATCGTCCCCGTGTTCACGCAGACGCCGCCCACCATCTCGCGCTTCTCGCAGATCCCGACCTTCTTGCCGAGCTTGGCGGCCTGCACGGCCGCGCGCTGCCCGGCCGGGCCCGTTCCGAGGACGAAGAGATCGAACGTCTGCATCCGCGGGGGATTCTAGCGGTCCGTGTGAAGATGCCGCCGAGTGCGCGAGGTTTTCGCGGGCCCCGTCCGGGCCGTCCTCTTCGACATGGACGGCGTCCTCGTCTTCAGCGAGGACGCGTGGTTCGCCGTGTACAACGAAACGCTCGTCGCCTTCGGCCACGCCGAAATCTCCCGGACGGCGTTCGACGCCATCTACGGCAATGGCACCGCGGCCGACCGGGACGCCTACATGCCCGAGCGCACCGTCGCCGAGATCGACGCGGCCTACGCGCGCTTCTTCGCGGCCCGCCTCGACCGGATCCGTCCGAACCCCGAGGCCGCGGACGTGCTCCGCGAGCTCCGGCGGATGGGTGTTGCGACCTCGGTCGCGACCAATACGAACCGGATGCTCGCGGGCCGCATCCTCGAGGCGCGGGGCCTCCTCGGGCTCGTCGACGCCGTCACGGGCGCGGACGAGGCCGGGGCCGGCAAGCCGGATCCCGCGGTCGTCCGCCTCGCGGCCGCGCGGGCCGGGACGCCACTCGAGGCGTGCCTCTTCGTCGGCGACTCGCGCTTCGACGAGGAGGCCTCCCGGCGGGCGCCCGTGCGATTCGTCGGCTACCGGTTCGGGGCGGGTGCGCGCGTGGAGACGCTCGCGGCGCTGCCCGCGCTCGTCGCGCCGGCCGGCGCCGCCAGAACTCTCGGGTCCGCCGCTTCGTAGAAGGGAAGGCATGCCCGCAGACTGGAAGAAGCTCGCCCGCGAAACCGCCCACTCGTTCGACCCCGACGAGGTCCTCGGGATGTGGTCCGTCGACTGGCGGCGGGCGCGCGAGTCGTTCTTCGAGGACTATCGCCTCGAGATCGAGGCCGAACCGCGCCGCTACCGGCGCGCGCTCCTGAAGGCGAACGCGGTCGTCTACGGCCTCACGCGGCGCCTGGCCCCGCCCCGGCGCCTCGTCTTCGCGGTCGCGCTCGTCCTCACGCTCCTGTCGGTTCTCGGGCACACGTCCGGGAACCAGAATGCCGATTTTGCGGTCCTCGGGCTTCTCGTCGCCGTCCTCGCGCTCATGTTCCTCCTCGCGATGGAGCTCGTGGACAAACTCCACTTCAAGGACGAGCTCGTGATGGCGCGCACCCTCCAGGCGCAGCTCGTCCCGCGGCCGCTGCCCGAGATCGGGGGCTTCGAGCTCGCGGGGGAGAGCCGCGTCGCGAACACGGTCGGCGGCGACCTCTACGCCTTCGAACCGCTGCCGGGCGGGCGGGTGTCGGTCCTCTTCGGAGACGCGTCGGGCCACGGGATGGCGGCGGGCCTCGTGATGGCGGTGACCCACGCGGCCTTCCGGACGCAGCTCGGGATCGACCCGTCTCCCGCGGCGATGGCGGCCTCGCTGAACCGCGTTCTCTGCGAGACGGGGAGCTCGCGCTCCTTCTTTGCCGGCATCTGCGGCCTCCTCGAGGCCGACGGCGCGTTTACCGCGATCGTCGCGGGCCACCCGCCCGTCCTCAAGCTGGACGCGGAGGGCCGCGTCGTCGAGCGCGTCGGCACGGGGTCCTATCCTCTCGGAATCAAGAAGAGCACCGTGTGGGCCCCTCAAACGACGTCCCTCGCCCCCGGCGAGACGCTGCTCTTCCACTCGGACGGGCTGCCGGAGGCCCGGGGCGAGGGCGGCGGGGAGTTCGGCGACGCGCGCGTCGAGGCGGTGGCGGCCCGGACGCCCGGCGCGCGGCCGGGCGAGCTCGTCGCGGCGCTCACGGCCGACCTCGACCGGTTCCTCGGTCGCGTGCCGATCGACGACGACGTCTCGATTGCGGCGGTCCGCCGCAAGCCCGCGTGACGGCGGACGCTGCGGACGCTGCGGACGCCGGTCGCGGGGGGCGCCGGGGCGCGCTCCTCATCGCGGCGGCGGCGCTCCTCTGGTCGACGGGCGGCCTCGCGATCAAGCTCGTGCCGCTCTCCGCGGTCGGCGTGGTCTTCTGGCGGTCGTGCGTGGCCGGAGCCTTTCTCCTCGCCGTCTTCCGCCCATCGCGCGCGAGGTGGCGGCACGCGGCCCCGTCCACGGTGATCGTCTATGCGCTCATGATCCTCACGTTCGTGTCCGCGACGAAGGCGACGACGGCCGCGAATGCGATCTTCCTGCAGTACACGGGGCCGCTGTACGTCCTTGCGCTCGCGCCGTTCCTCCTGAAGGAGCCGTTCCGGAAGGTCGACGCCGCCGCGATGGCCGTGGCGCTCGCCGGGATGTCGCTCTTCTTCGTCGGACGGCTCGACCCCGGCGCGCTCCTCGGCAACCTCGTCGCGGTGGTGTCCGGCGTCTTCTTCGGGCTGACGATCCTCCTCCTGCGCCGCGACGCCTCGGGCGACGCGATCCCGTCCGTCATCGCGGGCAACCTCGCGGCGGCCGCCCTCGCTCTGCCGTTCGCGTGGGGGCACCTCGCGCTGGACGCACGCGGCGTGGCGCTCGTCCTCTTCCTCGGGATCGTGCAGCTCGGGATCAGCTACGTGCTGTTCGTGAAGGGCCTCGAGACGGTACCCGCCGCGGAGGCGTCGCTCCTCGGGATGCTCGAGCCCATGTTCAACCCGCTCTGGGCGTTTCTCGGGCTCGGCGAGCGCCCGTCCTCGTGGGCGTCGCTCGGCGGCGCGATCGTCCTCGCCGCCGTCGCCGGGCGGACCGTGTTCGGGGCGCGCGCGGGCGTGGCGCCCGCGACGCCGCCGTCGCCGGACTGAGGAAACACGCGACTGGAGGACCGATGCCGCGCTTTGCCGCTTTTCTCAGGGCCGTGAACGTCGGCGGGCGCGTCGTCAAGATGGACGCGCTCAGGAAGGTCTTCGAGTCGATGGGCCTCGCGGACGTCGAGAGCTTCATCGCGAGCGGAAACCTGGTGTTTTCTTCGAAAGGGGTGAAGGGTCTCGACGCGAAGATCGCGGCGGGGCTCGAAGAGGCGTGCGGCTTCGAGGTGCCCGTCTTCGTGCGGACGATCGAGGAGGTCGCGGCGGCCGCGGCACACAATCCGTTCCCGAATAGGGACACGGCGCGCTTTCCGACCTACCTCGTGGGATTCCTCTCGAAGAATCTCGACGCCGCAGGCGTCGAGCGGCTCTCGGCGCTCGAGACGCCCATGGACCGCTTCCACCTCCGCGGGCGGGACTTCTGGTGGCTCTCGAGACACCACCAGGCCCGACCCGCGATCACGGGCCGTCAGCTCGAAAAGGCGCTCGGCCAGGCGACGACGCTGCGGAACGTGAACACGATTCGCCGGATCGCGGAGCGGTACGGTCCTACTTCCGCCCGACGTTCCGGAGGAACGTGAAGTCCGCGGTCTCGTGCATCGTGTCGAGGCCCGTGAGGTCCCTCGCGTGGACCGCGACGGCCTTCATCGTGTACAGCGAGACGTAGGGCAGCGACTCGGCCGCGCGGCGCTGGACGTCGGCGTAGAGCGCCTTGCGCGTTCCGCGGTCGACGGTGCGGCGCGCCTCCTCGATCCAGCGGTCCACGTCGGGGTCCGAGTAGAACCCGCGGTTCCAGCCCTTCGGCGGGACCGACGTCGAGAGGAACACCTCGTGGTAGTGGTCGGGGTCGACGATGCCCTGCCAGCGCAGCGAGAAGACCTGGAAGTTCCCCTTCACGACGTCCTGGTAGAACGTCGCGAAGTCGTTCGAGCGGATCTTCGTCTCGACGCCGGCGTCCTTCCACTGCGCGGCGACGGCCGTCGCCTGCAGGATCGACGTTTCGTCCGTCGACGTCTTGTACGTCAGGACGAGCCGCGGCTTTCCGCCGCCCGGGTCGGGGAAGCCCGCCTCGTCGAGGAGGCGGCGGGCGGCGGGGAGGTCGCGCGCGAGGGGCGGCAGGCCGTCGAGGCGCGCCCAGTGACCGGGCGGGAGGAGCGTCTCCGTCGTCTCCACCGTGTCGCGGAAGAGGCCGTGGACGATCGCGCCGCGGTCCAGCGCGAGGGCCAGGGCCCTGCGCACGTTCTGATTCGAGAGCACGGCGTCGCGGAAGTTGAAGGCGAGGTAGGCGTACGTCGAGCCGGGGCGGATCGTGACGGAGAGCCGCGGGCTCGCCGCGAGGCGCGGGAGGAGATCCGGCGGGAGGTTGTTGAGCGACAGGTCGAGCGAGCCGTTCAGGAGCTCGAGGGCCCGCGTCGTCGCGTCCGGGACGACGCGCATCACGAGCCGGGAGAGCTTCGCCTCGCCGCCCACCGCGCCGGCGAAGCGCGTGAAGACGACACGGTCGTCCGCGCGCGACTCCACGAACCGCCACGGCCCCGTGCCGACCGGCGAGGCATCCGCCTGCTGCTCCGTCGTGCCGCGCGGGAGGATGCCGAGGAGGAGCTGGAGCGGGAAGGACGCGTACGGCTGCTTCAGCCGGAAGACGACGTCGAGGGGCGAGGGCGTCTCGATCGACTCGATGACGCGGAGCGGCTCCTTCTTGCCGCTCGCGAACCCGTCCGCGAGGAGGCTGCGATACGTGAACGCGACGTCCTCGGCCTCGCACGGGCGCCCGTCGTGGAATTTCACGCCGCTCCTGAGGCGAAAGCGCCACGTGACGGCGTCGTCCGTCGACCAGCTCTCCGCGAGGTCGGGCAGGAACTCGCCGCCTTTCCCCTTCTTCAGGAGCGCGTCGTAGAGGACGTCGTGCGTCCGCCACGAGGCCTGGTCCGTCCCGACGCGCGGGTCGAGGTGGAGGGGCGAGGATTCGATCGCGACGACGAGGGAGTCGAGAGAATTCCTCGAAGGTGAAGAGCGGCCGCAGCCCGCGGCGAGGAGAGCGGCGGCGACAGGGAGGGCCCTTCGAAGGAAGTCGAAGGCGCGAGAGCGCCTCCGCTCGCAGCTAGAATGCCCCATGCCGTTCAAGACCCCGCAGTCTAGCGTCCGCCTGGGAGCGCTCGCCGCGCTCCTGCCGATCGTCTCGCTCCTCGCCGCGCGGCCCGCGGCCGCGTCCGCGCCGCGCGTCGTCGTCCTCGGGTTCGACGGCGCCGACCACGCGCTCGTGACGAAGATGATCGACGAGGGGAAGCTCCCGAACCTCGCGGCCCTCGCGAAGAAGGGCGGGTTCTCGAAGCTGCTGCCGACGATCCCCGCGCAGACGCCGGTCTCGTGGTCCACGTTCTCGACGGGGCTCTCCCCGGGCCGCACGATGATCTTCGACTTCCTGAAGCGGGACCCGAAGACGTACCGCCCCGAGTTCGCGATCGCGGAAGAGGGGAAGAAGGACTTTCTGCTCGGAAAGATGAATCGGGTTGCCATCCCGGCGGTGCTCGGCGTGCTTGCTTTCGTGCTGGTTGCAGGGCTGTTGAAGATTCTTCTTAGAAGGCGCGTGAGCGGCCTCGGCGCGGGGATCGTGGTCGCCGCGTGTGTTGCTGCAGCCCTCTTTACGTTCATCGGAATCCGAATCTCTTCTCTTCTTCCGACTCAAATCCCCTTTGCCACGAACAACCGCCGCGGGACGCCGTTCTGGGAGCTGGCAGGAGCTCGCGGGATCCACTCGGTCGTCATGCACGTGCCCGTGACGTTCCCGGCCGTGGACTACGACAACGGCCAGCTGCTCTCGGGCCTCGGCGTGCCGGACGTGCGCGGGCGCATCGGGACGCCATCGTTCTACACGTCCGACCCGTTCTTCGCGCCGAAGAACAAGAACGAGTTCTCGGTCGAGCTCGTCCGCCTCGAGTCGAACAAGGGGACGATCGAGACCGAGGTGTTCGGCCCGTACAACAAGCTCTTCCCCGAGCCGCCCGTCCTCAAGACGCCGATGACGCTCACGGTCGCGCCGGACGGCGTGAGCCTCACGATCGCGCCGAAGGGCTCGGACCCCGTGACGCTCAAGGTCGGCGAGTGGTCGCCGTGGGTCGTCTTCACGTTCACGTTCAACTCCGTCGTGAAGATGACCGGGATCGGGCGCTTCCACCTCGCGGCCCTCGAGCCCGAGATCCGGCTCTACCTGTCGCCGATCCACTTCAACCCGTCGGACCTCCCGCCCTCGATCAAGATCACGGCTCCGGGCGGCCTCGCAAAGAAGCTCGCGTCGCACTACGGCCCGTACAAGACGATGGGCTGGCAGATCGACACGTGGTCGATGAGCGAGGAAACGATCGACGAGGGGACGTTTCTCGAGGACGTCGCGCACACGATCGAGCCGTTCCGGAAGATGATGAACGACTTTCTCGACGAGAAGCAGCTCGGCCTCTTCGTCCAGATCTACGAGTTCCCGGACCGCGTCGGCCACTGTTTCTGGCGCTTCCTCGACCCCCAGCACCCCATGTACGACGCCGTGAAAGCCGCGAAATGGGCGCCGTTCGTGGAGAAGACGTACGAGCAGATGGACGGGCTCGTGGGCGACGCGATGAAGAAGCTCGGGCCCGAGGACATTCTCATCGTCCTGTCCGACCACGGGTTCTCGACCTGGCGCCGCTCCGTGAACTACAACACCTGGCTCGTCGAGAACGGGTTCATGACGCTCACCGGCAACGACGGCAAGCAGGCCGACCTCGAGGCCCTCTTCGGACAGGGCGAGTTCTGGCCGAACGTGGACTGGTCGAAGACGAAGGCCTACGCGATGGGCCTCGGCGACATCTACGTGAACCTCAAGGGCCGCGAGGGCAAGGGCATCGTCGCGCCGGGCGCCGAGTACGAGGCGGTGCGCGACGAGATCCGGAAGAAGCTCGTGACCCTCGTCGACCCGAAGACGGGGCAGCGCGCCGTCTCGCGCATCTTTACGCGCGAGGAGGCCTACGGCTCGTTCGACGCGGACGTGATTCCCGACCTTTTCGTCACGAACACGGTCGGCACCCGCATCGGCTGGCAGGGGAGCCTCGGCGTCGTCACGAAGGAAATGTTCGAGGACAACGCGCAGATCTGGTCGGGCGACCACTGCTCGCTCGACCCCGCGCTCGTGCCGGGGATCCTCTTCTCGAACCGGACTCTGCCGGCCGGCAGGACCCCGTGGATCGCCGACGTGCCCGCCACGATCCTCCACGTGCTCGGCATCCCGCCGCGCGAGAAGCTGGACGGAGTGCCGCTGTTCTGAGGACCCGGCTCGCCGCCCCGCTCCTCGCCGCGACGCTCCTCGGCGCCCGGGTCGCGGCGCAGGAGCCGCCCGTGGAGACGCCGGCGCCGGCTGCCGAGCCGACGCCGGAGCGCCCCGCCGCGTCGCTGGGCGTCGAGGAGCGGAAGAGGGAGCTCGCGGAGCTCCGGCGCCGGCTCGCCGAGCTCAAGAGCCGTTTCGAGACCTCCCGGCGCCGCGAGGCCGACCTCAAGGGCCAGCTCGAGACGGCCGACCTCGACCTCCAGATCCAGACGGGCGAGCGCCGCGTCCTCGACCTGCGCAAGGCCGAGGCCGAGCGCGAGGCCGCCCGCGCCGGGACCGACCGGGACGCGGCGCAGAAGGACGCGGACGCGCGCCGGAGCGACCTCGCCACGCGCATGTCGGCGCTCTACCGGCTCGGGCGGCTCGGGTACCTGCGACCCCTCGCCGCGGCGGACTCGGCGGCGGCGTTCCTCGACGGGCTGCGGCTCCTGACGCACCTCGCGCGGCGCGACGCGGCGCTCCTCGCGCGCAACGAGGAGGCGGCCGCGACGCTCTCGGCGCGCGAGGCGGAGCTCGCGGCCCGCAAGCGCGACCTCGCGGACCTCCTCACGGAGAGCCGGAGGAAGGAGGTCGCGCTCGCGGCCGCCCGTTCGCGCCAGGCGGCGCTCCTCGCCCGGGTGCACGAGACGGCGCGGGTCGAGGAGAAGCAGGTCTCGACGCTCGAGGACAAGTCCGAGCGCCTCGCCGCCCTCCTCGACCTCCTCGAGGGGCGCGGCCGGGCGCTGGCGCCCGGCGCCGCGTCGGTCCGCAAGTACCGCGGCGCGCTCGACTGGCCGCTCAAGGGCACGGTCGCGGTGCCCTTCGGCCGCATCGCGAACCCGAAGTTCCCGAAGACGTTCCTGCGCTCGTCGGGCTGGACGCTCGAGGCGCCGACCGGCACGCCGGTCCACGCGATCTTCTCGGGCGAGGTCGTCTACGCGCAGTGGCTCAAGGGCTACGGGAACCTCGTCGTCGTCGACCACGGCGACGGCGTCTTCACGCTCTACGGCCGACTCGCGACCGGGACGATCGGGCGCGGCGAGCACGTGGGGATCGGGGACCGGATCGGCCTCCTCGGCGAATCCCCGGAGGACGAGCCCGCCGGGCTCTACTTCGAGATCCGCGACAACCGGACCTCGGCCGACCCGGCGAACTGGCTGCGCTGAGACGCGTATCATCCGGGCGTGAGCAAGTCCCGAGTCCTCGCCCTCGTCGCCTCCGCGTCCCTCCTCCTGACCCTCTTCGTCGTCCTCCCCGGCATGGGCGCGGACGAGAAGGACAAGACCGACACGCTGTACCGGCCCCTCGGCCTCTTCACGGAGGTCCTCGGGCTCGTGCGCTCCAACTACGTGGAGCCCGTCGAGCTCAAGCCGCTCCTCGCCGGGGCGTTCGCAGGCATGACGGAGGCCCTCGACTCGTTCTCCGAGTACGTGCCGCCCGACCGGATGGCCGCCTTCACGGCCTGGGAGGCCTCGAAGGACAAGAAGGACGCCGTGGACACCGGGATCGTCCTCGCGCGGCGCTTCGGCTTTCCGGTCGTCGTCGCGGCGACCGAGGGAAGCCCCGCGGCGGCCGCGGGCGTCAAGAGCGACGACGTGATCGAAAAGCTGGACGGCCAGCTCACGCGCAACCTGGCGCTCTGGGAGATCGACGCGATGCTCTCCGGCAAGGCCGGCGGCCGCGTCCGGCTCGAGGTCGTGCGCGAGGGCAAGCCCCGCCACCGCACGATCGACATCGTGCGCGCGGCCTGGACGCCGTCCGCCCCGTCGGCCGAGCGCGTCGACGGCGAGATCGTCGTCCGCATCCCGTCGTTCACGCCGGGCGCCGCCGCGGCGATCCGGAAGACCCTCGAGCCGCTCGACAGGACCCACCCGCTCGTCCTCGACGTCCGCAGCAACGCGACGGGCTCGTTCGAGGAAGCCGCGCGCGCCGCGGCGCTCTTCGTGGCGCCCGGCCCGCTCGGCGAGCTCAAGGGCCGCCGGATCGAGTCGAAGACGTTCCGCGCCGAGCCGGGCGAGCGCATCCACGAGAGCCGGCTCGTCGTCCTCGTGGACAGCGGCACCGCCGGGCCCGCGGAGCTGTTCGCGTCGGCCCTGCGCGACGCCACCTTCCGGGCGCCGGCCCCCGCGCCGAAGCTCGTCCGCGACGAGAACGCCAAGAAGGACGACGACGACGCCGTCGACCTCGACCCCGGCCTCGAGACGGCCAAGGGCGCCGAGAAGCTGCCCGTGCGGCTCGTCGGCGAGACGACGGTCGGGATGGGCTTCCAGGCGCAGGTCGTGAAGCTCGCGAGCGGCGGCTCTCTCAAGCTCTCCGTCGGAAAGGTCCACACGCTGGCGGGCAAGGCGCTCTGCCCGAGGGGCCTCCAGCCCGACGACCGTGTCTTTCACGGCGCGCCCGACGAGGCGACCGGCAAGGGTGACCTGATCCTCAGGCGCGGGCTCACGATCCTGGGCGAGACCGCGAAGCTCAAAGCGGCGGCGTGACGTCCCGGGCCGCCCGCGGAAAGGGGAAGAGGAAGTCCGGCGGCGGGTTCCGCGCGGCGTTCCTCCTCGTCCTCGCGGTCGCGCTCGGCGCGGCGGCGACGTGGGCACTCCGGGGCTGCCGGAAGCCCTCGCGCCCCGCGCCCGCGCCGACGCCTGCCGCCGGATCCCGCGAGCCGGGCCCTCCCGCGAAGGCCCCCGCGGCCCGGATGCCCGCGGACTTCGAGTCGGTCGACCGCCGCTCCGGGGGCGTCGTCGTGGCCGTCGTCCTCGACGACCTCGGCTACGACGAGCGAGCGCTCGAGGCGCTCGCGGCCTGGGACGTGCCCCTCGCCGTCGCCGTGATCCCGAGCGCGCCGTTCGCCGGCCGGGCCGTCGCGCTCGCGAAAGAGAAGGGCTGGGACCTCCTCGTCCACCTCCCGATGGAGCCCGAGGCCGGCCCGTCCGAGGCCGAGGCGATCGGCGCGCGCGACGGCGACGACGCGATCCGGGCGAAAGTGCTCGAGGCGCTCGCGCGGACTCCCGGCGCCCTCGGCATCAACAACCACCAGGGCTCGAAGGCGACGGCCGATGCCCGCGTCGTGCGGGCCGTGCTCGGCGTGGTGAAGGAGAAGGGCCTGTTCTTCCTCGACTCGCGGACGACGAACGCGTCCGTCGCTCACTCCGAGGCGGCCGCGATGGGCGTCCCGTTCCTCCAACGCGACGTCTTCCTCGACGACGTCGCGGCGGAGACGAGCGCGAAGGGAGGCGTGCCCGAGGCGCTGGACGCGGCGTGGGCGCGCGCGGTCGCGCTCGCGCGCAAGCGCGGCGAGGCGATCGTGATCGGCCACCCGCGCCGGGAAACGCTCGCGTTTCTGGAGAAGAGACTGGCTTCGGAAAAGAGCGCGGGGGCGAGGCTCGTCAGGGTCTCCGAGCTCGTTCCATAGGAAGAGGAAGAAGGAGATTTTCTTAGAAGGTGAATGGGGCGCACCGGAACGCCGCAGCCAAGGGGCTGCCCTCGCCCGCATCGTGCCCTTCCCCTCTTACCTTTCTAAGAAATCTTTTCCTTGTCTTTCTCTTCCTCTTTGACCGCGTCCCATAGCGCGTCCAGGTCCGCGAGGGGGGTCTCCTTGACGCTCTTCCCGGCCGCCCCGGCCCTCCGCGCCACCTCCTCGAACCGCCGCCGGAACTTGTCGTTCGTGCCCTGGAGCGCGGCCTCCGGGTCGACGCCGTGGCGGCGCGCGACGTTGACGGCCGTGAAGAGGAGGTCGCCGATCTCCGACGCGACGCGGGCCTTGTGCGCCGCCGCGTCGTCGCCCGCGGGCTTCGACAGCTCCGCCTTGAACTCCGCGACCTCCTCGTCGAGCTTCGCCAGGACGTCGGCGTCGCGCTCCCAGTCGAAGCCCAGATCCGCCGCGCGCGACGTGAGGCGCACGGCCTTCAGGAGCGCGGGCAGCGCGCGCGGGACGCCGTCGAACGGCGAGTGCGGGCGCCCTTCCTTCTCGCGCTCCTTCCTCTTGAGCTCCTCCCACTGGACGCGCACGCCCTCGGCGTCGAGGACGCTCGCCTCGCCGAACACGTGGGGGTGGCGCGCGACCATCTTGTCGTGGATGCGCCGGGCGAGCGACGCGAAGTCGAAGTCGCCGCGCTCCCGGCCGAGCTCGGCGAGGAAGACGATCTCGAAGAGCAGGTCGCCCAGCTCGGCCTCCAGCTCGCCGAAATCCTCGCGGGCGAGGGCGTCGAGGGCCTCGTGGCACTCCTCGAGGAGGTAGCCCGACAGCGTCTGGAACGTCTGCTTCCGGTCCCAGGGGCACTCTTTCCGGAGCCTTTCCATGAGTCGGACGAGAGACTCGGCGGCGTCGCCGGCGGACCCGGTTGAAAGATTTTTCTGCATCGGCGCTGACCTCTCGCTCCTGTCCCGTAAAATACGACGACCCGAGGGGTTCTATGTCTGAAAACCCGAAGACCATCAAGGTCGTCGACCGCCGCCTCTTCACGTCCGAGGGCGAGGTCCGCGACGACGTGCCGTCCGAGCCGGCGTCGCCGGAAACCGCGCCCGCGGAGGCTGCGGCCGCCCCCGCCGCCCCGCCGGTGGAACCGGCGCCCGCCCCGACGCCCACGAGCCCGGCGTTCCTCGCGCTCCTCGACATGCTCGCCCAGACCGGGCTCGTCTACCTCGAGGGCGTGCCCGACGCGGCCGGGCGCCGCCAGTCCAACGTGGCCGGCGCGCGGCAGATCGTCGACGCCCTGCTCGCCCTCCGGGAGAAGACCGCCGGGAAGCTCTCCTTCGAGGAGACCGACGCTCTCGAGGGCATCCTCGGGGAGCTGCAGCTCGTTTTCACGCGTCTCGCGGCCGGCCCCCGGCCGAAGGGCCCCGTCCCGCCGCCGGTGAGGCGCGGCTGAGGAATCCCACGGACCCGTCCGGGCTTCGCCCGCGGGTGCACGCGGCGCTCGCCGCCTGCGCGGTCCTCATGTTTTCGGCCGCGCCCGCCGCGACGGCGCAGGTCCTCGTCGCCCCGGGCGAAGGCACGGAGACGGCGTTCCGCAAGCAGGTGCGCGGCCAGTGGTTCGCCTGGCTCGCCGCGCAGGAGGAAGGCGACACCGCTCTCGCGCGCCGAAAGGTCGACGAGATCCTCAAGCACGCCCAGAGAATCGAGATCCGCCGCATGACGGACCTCGCGCTCTCCGCGACGCTCCTCGGGCGCCGCCAGCTCGTGGGCGGCAAGCCGACGCTCGCGCGCGAGGCTTTCGCGGCCGCGATCCGCCTCGACCCGGACCTGCCAGAGCCGCGCTGGGCGCGCCTCGGGCTCGCGTTCCACGCGCGCGATCCCCACGAGCTCCTGGGCGACCTCGCCGGGGCCCTGCGCGCGTCGCTGGCCGACGGCGAGACGCGCCGCGTGAACCTCGCGCGCCTCGTCCTCCTCCTGCTCGGCTCGTTCGCGGCGGCGGCGCTCGCGGCCGTCGTGATCCTCGTCGTCCGGCACGGGGTGCAGCTCGTCCACGACCTGAGGGAGACGGCGGGCGGAATCCTGCGCGGCCGCGCGCGAGCGGTGCTCGTCCTCGCGGCCCTCGTCCTCCCGCTCCTTCTCGCCCTCGACGTCGTCTGGCTGGCCCTGTTCCTGTTCGTCCTCGTCTTCGGGTACGCGACGCTCAACCAGAAGATCGCGACGTCGGCCGCCGTCTTCGTCCTCGTCCTCCTCTTCCCGGCGCTCGACCGGTTCGCGTACGAGTTCGCGATCTCGTCGTCGCCGATCCTGCGGGGGGCCGAGGCCCTCCGGGAATCGCGCTACGACCAGCGGGTGCTCGACAACCTCGAGGCCGCCAAGGCCATCGCGCCCGACGACGTGGACATCCGGTTCCTCCTCGGCCGCCTCTACCAGGCGCTCGGCCAGAACGACCGTGCGATCTTCGAGTACACGATCGGGTCTCAGCTCGCGCCGCGCGACATCCGGTGCCTCGTGAACCGGGGCAACATCCGCTTCGTCGACGGCGACCTCGGGTCGGCGCAGGAGGACTACCAGCAGGCCCTCAAGCGCGACCCGCGCTCGATCGCGGCGCGCTACAACCTCGCGCTCCTCTACGCGGAGACCTTCCGCACCGTCGAGGCCGCGCAGACGCTCCAAGAGGCCCGCGCGCTCGACGCGGTTGCCGTGCAGAGCTTCCAGGACACGCCGACGCTCGTGAAAGTCGTCTCGATCGGCTACACGACGGACGAGGCGCGCCGCAAGATCGGGGACATGGACCAGTCGGGCCGCAGCCGCCGGCTCCTCGGACACTTCCGGACCTGGGACCCGCTCGCCGGCTTCCGCATCCCGCTCGTCTTCATGTTCCCGCTCGCGGTCGCGGCGGCCTGGGGGCTCGATGTCGCGCGCAAGCGCGGCCGCGGCTACGCGTCCGAGTGTCAGAAGTGCGGCCGCGCCTTCTGCCGCCTCTGCAAACCGTCCACGGAGAGCGCGCTCCTGTGCTCGCAGTGCATCCACGTCTACCTCAAGAAAGACGGCGTCGCGATCGAGACGAAGCTCCAGAAGCTCGAGGACGTGCGCGCCCGGAGGAACCTCGACGTGCGCGTCCGCGCGATCCTGGGCGCCGTCTTCCCGGGCGCGGGCGCCTTCCTCGACTCGCGCATTCTGGTCGCCGTCGCGGCATTTGCGCCGTTCGCGTTCGGTCTCCTCGCGGCCTTCCTCGGCCCGCATCTCGCCGTGCTCCCGCGTCCGGCGCTCACGAGCGGCCTCCCGGCCTTCGTCTTCTGGTGCACGGTCGCCGCGGCGGGCTGGCTCGGCGGCGCCTTCATCTCCCCGCGGAAGGCCTGACGATGGCGCTCGAAGGGACTCTCCGCGACTTTTCGCTGGCGGACATCCTCCAGCTCATCGCGCTGCAGCACAAGACGGGCCTCCTGACCGTGCGGAGCCCGGGCGACACCGTCACGCTCGGGTTCGCCGACGGCCAGCTCGTCTCGGCCGAGTCCTCCGCCCAGCGTCTCGACACGCGCCTCGGCACCGTCCTCGTGAAGACCAGGCGCCTCGCGCCGGACCTTCTCACGCGCGCCCTCGAGATGCAGGCCCAGACGCTCCAGCGCCTCGGCTTCATCCTCCTCAAGAACAACTTCTGCTCCGCGCAGGACCTGCGCGACGGACTCGACATCCAGATCCGGCGCATCGTATACGGCCTCTTCCGCTGGACGGACGGCGACTACGTCTTCGAGCAGACGGACCACGTCGACTACGACGCCGAATCCACGACGCCGATCTCCGTCGAGCGCCTCCTCATGGAAGGCGCCCGGATGCTCGACGAGTGGCCGATCGTCGAGAAGGTCGTGTGGTCGCTCGATCTCGTGTACCAGAAGGTCCCCGTCGCCCAGCCCGTCATCCCCGCCGAGGACGAGGACGAGGTCGAGGTCGTCGAGGACACGACGCTCGCGCGGCGCGCGCGCGACAAGCGACTCGACCCGATCCGCGTCTCGCGCGCGGAATGGTCCGTCTACGAGCTCGTCGACGGCCAGCGGACGGTTGCCGAGCTCAACGAGCTCGCATTCCTCTCGGAGTTCGACGGCTGCAAGGCGTTTTTCGACCTCGTGAGCCGCGGCCTCATCGAAGAGTCGGCGCCTCGCGCCGTCGAGGTCCCCGACGACCCCGGCATGCCCATCGGCGCCTCCGCCGCACGGGCACCGCGCGAGCCGCTCGACCTGAACGTGATCGCCGGCGTCGCCCTCGTGCTGGTCCTCGTCGTGGCCGTGCGCCTCCAGTCGAAGAACCCGCTGAACCTGGTGACGCTCCCGCCGCGGCGCGAAGCGGTCGTCCAGGGCTACGAGAAGTCCGTCTCGCTCCAGAAGCTGCGCCGCCTCGCAGAGGGCGTGGACACGTACACCCTCCTCTCGGGCCGGCTCCCGGACGGGCTCGACACGCTCGTGGCCTCGCAGATCGTCCAGCAGCGGGATCTCGACGACCCGTGGGGGACGAAGTACCGCTACATCGTGCAGGGCGAGAAGTTCTACCTCGTCGGATTCGACCCCGAGGGGCACACCGACCCGGACCTCCTCTTCTCGCGAACCCTGGTCCTTCGGGAGACGAAGGAGCAGGAGCTCGCTCCGCATTCGACGCGCGAAATCACTGTCGTAGAGTGAGTTACATGATCTAAGTTGCCGCTGTAAGTGTCTCCGTTCTCGAACTTGACAATGACACGCTAAGATCTTATCTTTAGCCCCGGTCCGCATCGCGGGCCGGAGGAGTCCAGGGTTATGAGCAAGATCATCGGCATCGACCTCGGCACGACGAACAGCGTCGTGGCCGTACTGGAAGGCGGCACGGCGGAAGTCGTCGCGAACAGCGAGGGCGGCCGGACGACGCCGTCCGTGGTGGGCTATGCGAAGACGGGCGAGCGCCTGGTCGGGCAGGTCGCCAAGCGCCAGTCCGTCACGAATCCCGAGAACACCGTCTACTCGATCAAGCGCTTCATGGGGCGCCGCTTCGACGAGGTCAACGACGAGATGAAGATGGTGCCGTACAAGGTCGTCCGTTCCGCGAACGGCGACGCGCGGGTTTCGGCCGGGGGCAAGGAGCTCTCGCCGCCCGAGATCTCCGCGATGATCCTCACGAAGCTCAAGGAGGCCGCCGAGGCCTACCTCGGCGAAAAGGTGGACCGCGCCGTCATCACGGTGCCCGCCTACTTCAACGACGCGCAGCGGCAGGCGACGAAGGACGCCGGGCAGATCGCGGGCCTCAAGGTCGAGCGCCTCGTGAACGAGCCGACGGCGGCCGCGCTCGCGTACGGCCTCGACAAGAAGAAGAACGAGCTCATCGCCGTGTACGACTTCGGCGGCGGCACGTTCGACATCTCGATCCTCGAGGTCGGCGACGGCGTCGTCGAGGTCAAGTCCACGAACGGCGACACGCACCTCGGCGGCGACAACATCGACCAGAGGATCGTCGAATGGCTCGAGTCCGAGTTCAAGAAGGACCAGGGGATCGACCTCTCGCGCGACCCGATGGCCGTGCAGCGCCTCAAGGAGGCCGCGGAGAAGGCCAAGATCGAGCTCTCGACGACCGTCGAGACCGAGGTCAACCTGCCGTTCATCACGGCGGACGCCTCGGGCCCGAAGCACCTGACGCTCAAGCTCACGCGCGCCAAGCTCGAGTCGCTCGTCGACGACATCCTCCAGAAGTCCGTGGGCCCGTGCAAGCAGGCGCTCAAGGACGCGGGCGTGGACGCCTCGAAGATCGACGAGGTCGTCCTCGTGGGCGGCCAGACGCGCATGCCGAAGATCCAGCAGATCGTGAAGGACTTCTTCGGCAAGGAGCCCAACAAGACCGTGAACCCCGACGAGGTCGTCGCGATCGGAGCGGCGATCCAGGGCGGCGTCCTCGCGGGCGACGTGAAGGACCTCCTCCTCCTCGACGTGACGCCTCTCTCCCTCGGCGTCGAGACGCTGGGCGGCGTCATGACGAAGCTCATCGAGCGCAACACGACGATCCCGACGAAGAAAAGCGAGGTCTTCTCGACCGCGTCCGACGGACAGACGTCCGTCGAGATCAAGGTCCTGCAGGGCGAGCGCGAGATGGCCGGAGACAACAAGCTCCTCGGCGTCTTCTCGCTCGTCGGCATCCCGCCGGCCCCGCGCGGACTCCCGCAGGTCGAGGTCACGTTCGACATCGACGCGAACGGCATCCTGAACGTCTCGGCGAAGGACCGCGGAACGGGCAAGGAGCAGAAGATCACGATCACCTCCTCCTCGGGCCTCGACAAGAAGGAAGTCGAGAAGCTCGTGAGGGACGCCGAAGCCCACTCCGGCGAGGATAAGAAGCGCCGCGACTCGATCGAGGCCAAGAACGCCCTCGACGCGCTCGTCTACCAGACCGAGAAGATCGTGGAGGAGAGCGGCGACAAGGTGCCCGCGGCCGACAAGGAAGCCGTGACGGCCGCGATCGCCGAGGCGAAGAAGGTGCTCGAGAAGGAATCCGGCGACGCCGACGCCCTCCGGAAGGCGGCGCAGGACCTCCAGAAGGCCAGCTACAAGATCGCCGAGGCCCTCTACAAGCAGGCTCCCCCCGCCGCGGGCGCGCCCGAGGGCGCCGCGCCGGGCGGACCGGCGGGCGCCAAGGCCGAGGACGTCATCGACGCCGAGGTCGTGGAAGAGAAGAAGTAAGGTCCCATGACCCGAGAGCGAAAGGGGCCCCCGCCCGGGGGCCCGGGCCCGGAGCCGCCGCGCGAGACCTACGTCTTCATCGGCGTCATCGCGAAGCGGTTCGGCGTCCACCCGCAGACGCTGCGCCTGTACGAGCGCGAGGGCCTCATCCGGCCCGCGCGCTCGTCGGGGAACACGCGCCTGTACGACGTCGAGACGGTGGAGCGGCTCGAGATCATCCTCACCCTCACCCGCGAGCTGGGCGTGAACCTCGCGGGCGTCGAGGTGATCCTCGACCTCAAGTCGCGCCTCGCCCGGATGGAGGGCGAGGTCGGGAGGCTCATGGAGGCGATCCGGGCCGTCGCGAAGGACCACGCCGCCCGGGGCGGGTCCGCCCCGCGGGACGACAAGGCTCTTGCCGTGAGGCCCCGGGGGGCCATCGTCCTCAAGTACGACTGAGGGATATCGCGGCCCCGGCGGAGAGGTGATAATCACCGGCCGGTGACTTCAAGACTGCGCCCCGACGACGACTCCAAGGTCCTTCGGAAGTACCTCGACGACATCTCCCGCTACCCGGTGCTCGCCCCGGAGCGCGAGCGGGAGCTGGGGAGGGCCATCCAGGACCTCGCGACGCCGGAAGAGGTCCGCAAGGAGGCCGTGGACGAGCTCGTGCGCGGCAACCTGCGGTTCGTCGTCTCGTACGCCAAGAGGTTCCACTCGCCCGAGGTCTCGTTCCTCGACCTCATCAACGAAGGGAACATCGGCCTCATCCAGGCCGCCAAGCGCTTCGACCCCGAGCGCGGCGTCAAGTTCATCACGTACGCCGTCTGGTGGGTGAGGCAGGCGATCTCGAACGCCCTCTCCGAGCAGTGGGGGGCGATCCGCCTGCCCCACAAGCAGGCGACGCTCCACTCGCGCCTCGGCCGCGTGAAGGAGGCGCTGACGCGCGCGCTCGCCCGCGAGCCGACGATGGAGGAGATCGCCGCCGAGGCGGGCCTCAAGGTGGGCGACGCCGAGAATCTCATGGGGATGACGCGCAGCTCCGAGTCCCTCTCGGGCGTCTTCGGCCTCGAGGAGGACCGCACGCTCGAGGACACGCTCGAGCAGACGACCGTCGCGGCCGCGGACGAGCAGCTCCTCCGCCGCTCCTCGGTCGAGCAGACGCGCACGCTCCTCGAGGCGCTCCCGAAGAAGGAGCGCGCGATCCTCTGCCGCCGCTTCGGGATCCCCGAGGACGGCACGGAAGGGGAACGCGAGCCCATGACGCTGCAAGAGATCGGAGAGGAACTGCATCTCTCGCGCGAGCGCGTGCGCCAGATCGAGGCGCAGGCGATCGCGCGCATCAAGCGGTCCATGAAGAGCCGCGCGCTGAAGGCGTTTCTGAACTGATGTCGTCCGAGGCCGTTCCCGAGCCCTGCCCGATCTGCAAGGGCTTCGGCGTCGTCGAGACGCCCGCGGGGAAGGTCGTCGCCTGCCGCTGCCGCGCCGTGGACCTCTCCGAGGCGCGCCTGAGGGCGGCGCAGATCCCGGAGCGGTACCGCAACTGCACGCTCGAGAACTACATCGTCCACAAGGACGCGCCTCCCTCCCAGCGCGTCGCGAAGATGAAGGCGGTCCGGTTCGTCGAGGAGTGGAAGTCCGTCCGCTACGGTCTCCTCTTCATCGGCACGGTCGGCGTCGGCAAGACGCACCTCGCGACCGCGATCCTCCGGCGGCTCATCGAAGAGTGCGGCGCCAAGGGCGTCTTCTGCGACTTTTCGGACCTCCTCGAGCGGATCAAGGCGACGTTCTCGCCGACGAACCCCGCCAGCGCGGACGACGTCCTCGTCCCGTACCGCGAGGCCGAGCTCCTCGTCCTCGACGAGCTCGGCGCGCAGCGCCCGACGGACTGGGTGCGCGACGTCCTCTACGGCCTCATCAACACGCGCTACAACCGCCAGCGGATCACGATCGTGACGTCGAACTACGGCGACGCCCCGGCCCGCACGGGCGACGAGACGCTCGAGGGGCGCGTCGGCGTCCTCGTCCGCAGCCGTCTTCACGAGATGTGCGTCCCCGTCCTCATCGAGGGGGACGACTACCGGAAGAAGCAGCGGGCCTGGAGTGCCTGACGCCGGGCCCCGTACGTCCCGGACGCGGCCCGCGCCCGCGGCGTTCGGGCGCGGGGTCTCGCAGGTCGTCGCCAACCCCGGTCTCCTCCTCGCGCCGCTCGCCTTCGGGGCCGCGAGTGTTCTCGTCTTCGGGGGCGCCGCGATCGTTCTCGTGTGGGCGGTTTCGAGCTCCTTCGGGACGGGCGCCCTGTCTCCAAGCGGGCCCGCGGGATTCCTGGACTTTCTGACCGCCGTCCGGGACCGTGTCCTCGAGGCTCCGTTTCTCGTCCTCGCCGGTCTCCTCGTCCTCCTCGCGGTCCTTCTCGCCCTGACGGCCGTCGCCGCGTGGGTGCGCGCCGGCGTCACGGGCGCCCTCGCGGAGATCGACGCGCGCACGGCGGAGGACGCGCCGCTCGCCGCCTTTCGCCACCCGTCGGTCGGCGCCGCGTTCTTCGCGTCCGCCTCGCGCCGCTTCGGGGCCTTCTTCGCGCTCGTGAACCTCTACGCGCTCGTCGCCTCGTTCATCTTCCTGCTGGTCGTCGCGCCTCTCGTCCTCGCCTTCGTCGCGGTGGCTTCGGGCCGGCCCGGCCTGATGGCCCTCTTCGCCGTCCTCTTCGCCGTCGTCGTCCTCATCTCGGTCGTCCTCTCGATCGCGATGCGCGTCGTCTACCTCGTCGCGGGCCGGGTCGTCGCCGTGGAAGGCCTCGACGCGCTCGCCGCGACCGCCCGCGCGATCGCCCTCGTGAAGGAGGCCCCGGGCCGCTCGCTGACGCTCTACTTCCTCACGGTCGGCGGCGCGATGGCCGTCGGCCTCGCGTTCGTCTTTCCGCGCGTCGTCCTCACGTTCGCCGTGGGATGGGTGCATCCCGGGGCCTGGGCCTTCTTCGCGGTGACCGGCTTCTTCATCGTCCTGCAGGTCGGCGCGAGTCTGGCCTACGACCTCGCCGTGACGGGCTCGTTCGTCGCGCTCTGGCCCGCGGAGACCGCGCCGGCGGCCGCTTCCGCGGTGCCGCCTCCTCCCGCCGTTCCCGGGCCGTCTGCGGCGCCGGAACCGCCGCTGCCGTGACGCGTCTCGCGGTCCTGTCCGGCGCCACCGTCCTCGTTCTCGCGGCGGGTTGCGCGGCGCCGCCCGCGCCGCGCGTCGTCGGTCCCGCGGCTGCACCGGTTCCCTCGCCCTCGCCCGCGGCGACGCCGATGCCTTCGCCCACGCAGGGCCCGCGCCTCGCGCCGCTGCCGTCTCCGGCGCTGAACGTGAGCCTCGCCGTCGATCGTCCGTCGGCCGCGTTCCCGGCGGGAGACTGGATCCTCGCGTGCGGCGAGCGCGTCGAGCGTCATCGGGGCCCTCTCCTCTTCGTCCCCTCGGGCGCCGGCCTCAGGGTGACGGACGACGGCGCCGCCTCGGACTGGCCGTCGCCCGTCGAGGTCGCTCCTTCGAGCGGAGCCCTCGTCCCGTGGGCCGACGCGACGTACCGCGGCCGGCTCGTCGTGCGCGCGACCGCGCGCGGCACGCTCCACGTGATCAACCGTGTCGGCCTCGAGGACTACCTCAAGGGCGTCGTCCCGGCCGAGATGGGTCCGCGCGTCTACGACGAGGTCGAGTCGCTCAAGGCGCAGGCCGTCGCCGCGCGCTCGTATGCCGCCAGGCATCTCGGCCAGTTTGCCGCCGAGGGGTACGACCTCTGCGCGTCGCCGCGCTGCCAGGTCTATGCAGGCGCCTCGGCCGAGAGCCCGCTCTCGACGCGCGCCGTCGAGGAAACGGCGGGCGAGGTCCTCCTCTGGAAGGGCGCCGTCGCCGACGCGCTCTTCACGTCCACGTGCGGCGGCCGCACCGAGAACGCGGCGGACGTCATGGCCGGCTATGCGAACGTCGACGCGCCGTACCTCGCGTCCGTCGCCTGCTTCGGCGAGACGCCGCAGACGATCGAGGGAGCGCCCGGGAAGAAGGGCACCGTCACACTCCTCGGTGCGCGGGGGCGCTCGCTCGCCGCGGGTCTCGGAGGGGGAGAGGGACCGAAGATCTCTCAGAAGGCGCGGGACGAGGTGCGGCGGAGGCTGGGGCTCGCCGCGTTTGGCGCGTCTCGTCCCCATCCTCTTTCGGTGCCGGCGGCGTACCTCGAAATCGCATTCGCGGCGGGGTTCGACACGGCCATTCTCTCCGAAGAATCCGAGAGATCGGGTTTGCCCGATCGCTGGTCCGAGAAGGCGAAGGCGTCGTTCGCGGCGCTCCAGCGCTTCCAGCTCGGCGGCGGCAGCACGCTCCCGACGGACCGGGCGCTGAAGCCCGAGGAAGCTGCGGGCATCTACGCCGTTCTCCTGTCGAGGCTGGGGGATTTCGAAGACGTCGAGGGACGGCTCACGCGACAGGACGAGACCGGAATCGACGTGAAGTCCCCGAAGGGTCGTTCTTCCTATTCACTCTCAAAGGAATCTCTCGTGATCTTCGAAGGCGGCAATGAAGCGCTGACCCAGGTTGCCAGACACACGTTCTTCCCCGGCGACCGCATGCGCGTCTTCGTCCGCGACGGCGCGGCCCTCGGCGCCGTCTTTCCGCCCGCGCCCTCGGCGGGCGCGTACGACCGCGATTCCGCGTGGGAGCACTGGACGCGCCGCTTCACCGCCGCCGAGCTCGGCGCGAAGATCCGCGAGCGCGACGGGACACGAAACGCAGCCGACCCGACGGGCGTCGCCGTCACCGCCCGCGGCGCGTCAGGCCGCGCGCGCGCCGTTGCCGTCGCGACGCCGAGGGGGACGCTCACGCTCACGGGCCTCGAGATCCGCTTCGCCCTCGGCCTGCCCGAGAACCTCTTCAACGTCGTCGCGGGCACGGACGCGGGCGGCGGGCGGGTCTTCACGTTCTACGGCCGCGGCTGGGGCCACGGCGTCGGCCTCTGCCAGACGGGCGCGTTCGGGATGGCGCTCGCGGGCCGCACGTATCGCGAGATCCTCGCGCATTACTACCCGGGCACGGAGGTTGGCCCGGCGCCGTGAGGAAGAAGGAGAATGACAGGCGCCCGGACGGGCGCCTGAGGATTTTCTTCGAGTGGAAGAGAAGGCCGCTTTGAATCTCTCGCCGGAGCAACGGTGCGAGCTGATCGCGCGGGCTCGCGCCGCGGCCGCCCGCGCTCTCGGAATTCCTTTCGCCGGAATTTCCCCTTCCTCTCCCTCGGGCCGCCTTCTCGATCCGGGAATGTCCTTTGTGACGTGGAAGAGGGACGGGCAGCTGCGCGGCTGCATCGGCAGCATCGAGCCCGTGCGGCCCCTCTGGGCCGACGTCCAGGCGAACGCGGTCCACGCTCTCCTCGACGACCCGCGCTTCCCGCCCGCCACCGCCGACGAGCTCGCGCGCCTCCACCTCGAGATCTCGGTCCTGTCGCCGTTCGTCCCCGTCGCCGATCCGCTTCATGCCGTCGAGATCGGCGTGCACGGCCTTCTCGTCGAGCGGGGTCCGCGGCGCGGCATCCTGCTGCCGCAGGTCCCCGTGGAATGGGGCTGGGACGTCCCGACGTTCCTCGGCCACGCGTGCCGCAAGGCGGGCCTGCCGCCCGACGCGTGGAGGGACCGCGACACGACGCTCTCGACGTTCTCGGCAGAGGTTTTCGGCGAAGAGGACGTCGCGGGCGGCGGATAATCCCGGGTCATGCCCGACGCGCAGATCCTCCCCGACGTCGCCTCCACGGCCGCCATCCGCGCGCAGTTCCCGGCGCTCGATCGCGAAGAGGGCGGGACGCCGGTCGCATTCTTCGACGGCCCCGGCGGCACGCAGGTGCCGCGCGCCGTGGCGTTCGGGATGACGGACTACCTCCTCTTCCACAACGCGAACACGCACTGGGCCTACCCGACGAGCGTCGAGACGGACGAGGTGATCGCCGCGTCCCGCGCCGCGCTCGCAGACTTCCTCGGCGGCGACCCGTCGGAGGTCGTGTTCGGGGCGAACATGACGACGCTGACGTTCCACCTCGCGCGCGCCCTCGCGCGCGGCTGGGCGGAGGGCGACGAGGTCGTCGTCACGGAGCTCGACCACCACGCGAACGTCGACCCGTGGCGCGCCCTCGAGAAGGACCGCGGCATCGTCGTGAAGGCGGCACCACTCGTCGCCGGGGCCGCCGAGGTCGACCTCGACGCGCTTTCGCGCCTTCTCGGGAAGAAGACGCGCCTCGTCGCGATCGGCGCCGCGTCGAATGCCGTGGGGACCGTCAACGACGTCGCACGCGTCGCCGCGCTGGCGCACGCGAACGGCTCCCTCGTCTTCGTCGACGCCGTCCACTACGCCCCGCACGCGCTCGTTGACGTGGAGACGCTCGGCGCCGACTTCCTCGCGTGCTCCCCGTACAAGTTCTACGGGCCTCACGCCGGCGTCCTGTGGGGGCGGCACGAGCTGCTCGAGGGTCTCGACGCCCCGAAGCTGCGCCCGGCGCCCGAGCATTCCCCGGACCGGCTCGAGACGGGCACGCAGAACCACGAGGCAATCGCGGGCTGCGGCGCCGCCGTCGACTTCCTCGCCTCCCTCGCGGGGTCGGCGTCGAGAGCCGAAGACCGGCGGGCGCGCCTCCGGCGCACGTTTGCGGCGTTTCACGAGCGGGGAGAGGCGCTTCTCGCGCGGATGTGGGCGGGCCTCTCGGCGATCCCCGGCGTCACGCCCTACGGCCCGCCGCCCGGCGCGCCGCGGACGCCGACTGTCGCCTTCGCCGTGAAGGGCTACGGCTCGGAAGATGTCGCGCGCGCGCTCGTCCCGCGCGGCGTGTACGTGACGCACGGCGACTTCTACGCGACGACGCTCGTCGGGAAGCTCGGCCGCGCCCGGGACGGCCTCGTCCGCGCCGGCGCGGCCTGCTACACGACCGAGGGCGAAGTGGACCGTCTCGTCGCGGGCGTCGCCGCGCTCCCGCGCGCCTGAGAAGTGCGTCTTTCGCCTCGAACGGGTTGGTGCTAAGGTGCAAAAAATTTGACGCTCCTGTCAAAGCAGGAGGCGTCCCCAGGAGCTTCCCATGGCCGCGTCCGCACCCGTCTCCGCCGCGCACCACCCCGGCCCCGGATTCGCGCTCACCGAAGAGCAGGAGGCCGTCCGGGCGATGGTCCGCGACTTCGCGCGCACCGAGATCGCGCCCCACGTCAAGGAGTGGGACGAGGCCCAGGTCTTCCCGCGCGACGTCATGGCGAAGCTCGGCGAGCTCGGGATGCTCGGCGTCCTCGTGCCCGAGGAATTCGGAGGCGCAGGCCTCTCGTACATGGACTACATCCACGTCGTGGACGAGCTCTCGCGCGTCGACGGCTCGATCGGGCTCTCGGTCGCCGCGCACAACAGCCTCGGCACGAACCACATCTGGCTCTTCGGGAGCGACGCGCAGAAGAGGAAGTGGGTCACCCCTCTCGCGCAGGGAAAGCTCCTCGCCGCCTGGGGTCTCACCGAGGCCGAGGCTGGGAGCGACAGCGGCGGCACGAAGACGACGGCCGTGAAGGACGGGAATTCCTGGGTCCTGAACGGGTCGAAGAACTTCATCACGCACGGGTCGGTCGGCGACGTCGCGGTCCTCATGGCCGTCACGGACAAGGCCGCCGGACGGGGGCGCGGGATCTCCGCGTTCGTCGTGGACCTCCACCAGAAGGGCATCCACGCGGGCAAGAAGGAGAACAAGCTGGGCATGCGCGCCTCCGACACGGCGACGCTCGTCATGGAGGACTGCCGGGTTCCGGCCGAGAACCTCCTCGGCGCGCCGGGCGAGGGCTTCGTCCAGGCGATGAAGGTCCTCGACGGCGGCCGGATCTCGATCGCGGCGCTCTCGCTCGGAATCGCCGAGGGGGCCTTCGAGGGCGCGCGCGCCTACGCGCAGCAGAGGAAGCAGTTCGGCAAGGCGATCTCCGAGTTCCAGACGATCCAGAACTACCTCGCCGACATGGCGACCGAGATCGACGCGGCGCGCCTCCTCACGTACCGCGCCGGCTGGCTGAAGGATGCGGGGCGCCCGACGACGAAGGAGTCCGCGATGGCGAAGCTCTACGCCTCGGAGGTCTCCGTGAGGGTTTCGAACCTCGCGGTCCAGATCCACGGCGGGTACGGCTTCACGAAGGACTTCGGCGCCGAGAAGTACTTCCGCGACGCGAAGCTCTGCACGATCGGCGAGGGCACGTCCGAGATCCAGCGCCTCGTGATCGCCCGCGAGGTCCTGAGGGAGGCCCGGGGGCGCTGAACCGGCTAGCGGCGGTCGAGGACGGCACGCCCTTCCTTCATGACGAAGAGGGGCGATTCGAGCGTCTTCACGTCCTGCAGCGGATCGCCCGCGACGGCGATGAGGTCGCCCCAGAAGCCCGGCGCGATCTTGCCGATCTTCTTCTCCATCCTGAGCAGGCGTCCGGCCGCGAGCGTCGCGGACTGGATGGCCTGGAGGGGCGTCATCCCGGCCTCGACGTAGATCGTGAACTGCTTCCCGTTGAGGCCGTGGACCTGGACCCCGGAGTCGGTCCCGTAGGCGAGGTTCAGGCCGGCCCGGATCGCCTTCTTGAGGCTCTCGACCTTCCGCTGGTAGACGAGCCGCGCCTTCTCGAGCTGGTAGTCCGTGTAGGCCGCGGCCCCGCGCTCGAGCATGTACGCGTTCGTGTACGGGTTCATGACGAGGAACGTCCCCCTGTCCTTCGCGAGGGCGATCGCCTCGTCGTCGAGAAAGGACGCGTGCTCGACGGAGCGCACGCCGGCGCGGATCGCGCGCTTGATCCCCTCGGCCCCGTGCGCGTGGACGGCGACGTCGCGGTTCTTCTCCCGCGCCGCGAGGACGGCCGCCCTGATCTCGTCTTCCGTGTAGTCGGCGCCGTTGGGGTCGGTCCCGGCCGACATGACACCACCGGTCGCGAGGACTTTGATCCAGTCGGCCCCGTACTTCACGTTCTCCCGGACCTTCTGCCGGATCTGCTCGGCGCCGTCCGCGATCGCGGCGTAGCGGTGGAGCTCGGCGTCGTACGGGAGCTCGTTGAGGTCTCCGTGGCCGCCGGTCGACGAGAGCGACTTCACGGCGACGAGCATCCGCGGGCCCGGGACCTTCCCGGAGGCGATCGCGTCGCGGAGCGCGACGTCCGCGAAGTCGCGCGCGCCGAGGTCGCGCACCGTCGTAAAACCGGCGTCGATCGTCTTCTTCGCGTTGGCGACCCCGGCGATCGCAGCGGCCGCAGCCGTCTCGCGCAGGGCCTGGTACGGCGAGAGCTCCTCGCCGCCAACGAGGTGGACATGGCAGTCCGTCAGGCCCGGCACGAGCGTGAGGTCGCCGAGGTCCCACGTGACCGTCTCGCCGGGCGCGCGCGTCGCGACCGAGGCGACGACGCCGTTCTCGATGCGCACGACCGGGTTCTCGACGAAGCGGCCCGTCTCGACATCGAGGAGGCGCCGTGCGGATACGGTGACCGTCCCGGCGGCGGCGGCGTGACAGAGGAGGAGGGCGGCGGCGAGAAGGGGGAGACGTCGCGTCATGCCGGGATTCTAGGAGACGTCAGGCCCTCGCGAACCGCACGCGGCAGTCCAGGTAGGCCGCGCCTTCGCCGGCGTCCGTGAGACGCGCCCTCACGAGAGCGTTCGCGCAGTTCCCGCGGTCGTAGTTGCCGCCTTTCGGGACGATCACGACGTCGGGGCGCTGGCCTGCGTCGAAGCGCAGGCGGACCCGCATCGACCCGATCGCGCTCTCGAGCCGCGCGACCTCGCCGTCCGCGAACCCGTGAGCCGCCGACGGGTGGCACGTCGCGAGAAGGAGGTCGGGTTCCGGGCCCGCCCACTGGGAGCTCTGCGACTGCTCGGTGGAGTTCGAGAAGAGCCAGAGCGGGAGGCCGGGCTCCTCGGGCGGGACGGGCGGCATCTCGTGGACGAGGTTCACCTTGCCCGAGGTTGTCGCAAATTTGCGGTCTTCGAAGAGGACCTTTTCTGCGAAAGGGCTTCGGACGGATGTGCGCTCGAGATCTTCGAGGCGCACTCCGGCCGCCTCCACCCGTGAGAGCAGACGTTTCTTCCACTCACGGGCGCTCCCTCTTACTTTCGAAGAAATATTCTCTTCGTTCTTCCCGGTGCGCGCGTCGATCTGTTCCGCGAGGGCTTGAATGATCTGCAGGTCCGTCAGGACGCCTTGCGGCGGAGGGACGACGGGCGTCGAGGCGCCGAGCCAGTGGTTGCCGTAGGCGCCGAGGACGTCGTCGTCCTCGACGAGCGTCGTCGTCGGGAAGACGACGGTCGCGCGGCGCGCCGTGTCGGTCAGGAACGGGTCGACGACGACGACGAGCTCGCGCGTCTCGAGGGCCTTCGCGACGGTCGCCGAGTCCGGCAGCATCGAGACGGGGTTGCCGGCCGTGATCCACACGGCGCGCACGGGCGGGTCCTGCGCCCCGAGGATCGCCTCGCCGAGGAGCGGCTCGGGGAGCGTGCGGGGCGGGGTCTTCTTCAGAAACGACGTGTCGAAGGCGCCGCGGCGCTTGTAATAGAAGGAGACCCCGCCGCCGGGGATCCCGAGGTTCCCGCTCACGGCGCCGAGCGCGTCGAGCGCGCGGACGATCGCCGAGCCGTTCATCCGGCGGCCCATGCCCCAGCCGACCTGGATCGAGCAGGGCTTGTCCGCGAGGGCCGAGGCGAGGACGTCGAGGTCGCCGGGCGCAACGCCCGCGGCCTCCGCCCACGCGGCGGCGGGACGTGACGAAGCGAGCGCCCGGAATTCCTCGAAATGGTCGCAGTACGACGGCGCGGCGGGGTCCGTCGAACCCGTCTCGAAGAGCCGGCTTGCGACGCCCATCGCGAGGTCGAAGTCGCCGCCGGGCCGCGGGAGGATCACGCGGTCCGCGAGCTTCTCGCTCCTGTGCCGGACGGGATCGACGAGAAGGATGCGCGCGCCCTTGCGCCTGGCCTCGCGCAGGATCGGCTGCAGGTGGACGTTCGAGACGGCCGCGTTCTTTCCCCAGAGGATGACGTTCTTCGCGTTCAGGAGGTCGAAGAAGTCGTGCGACTCCTCCTCGCCGAAGTCCGTCTCCTGCGCCGCGTCGCCGGCGCCCGAGCAGATGTCGCCGCTCTTGACGGTCACCGGGCCGAGGAGCTCGAAGAAATAGTCCACGACCGACTTGAGGAGGCCGAGGGAGCCGCCCGAGCGGTAATGGAGGATGGCCGCGGGGCCGGACTCCTTCCGGATCGCGAGGAGCTTCTCCGCGACGAAGCCGAGCGCCTCCTCCCACGAGGAGGGCGCGAGGACGCCGTTCCTCCGGAGGAGCGGTGCCGCGAGGCGCAGCGGGCCGTTCTGCATCTCGGGGAAGCGCGACGTCCGGGTGCAGAGAAAGCCCTTCGTGACGGGGTGGGCCGGGTCGCCGCCGAGCGCGACGAGCTTTCCGTCCTCGACGGTCGCGATCAGGCCGCAGGCGTCGGGGCAGTCGCGGTTGCAGACCGTGCGGAGCTCGAGGGCGCCCATGCCGGCATTCTAGAGAGACCGGGTCGCCGCGCGAGGCCGGGCTAGACCAAGGCCTTCCGCAGGTGGGCCAGGGTGCGCGTCCAGGCGTCCGCGGACGCCTTCGGGTCGTAGACGTTCGGCCGCGAGTCGTTGAAGAAGGCGTGCCCCGATTCGGGGTAAACGACCGTCTCGACCGATTTGCCGAGCGCCTTGAGCGTCTCCTCGAGCGGCTTCGCGCCGGACGCGGGGACGCTCTGGTCCTTGCCGCCGTAAATGAGGAGGAGCGGCGAGGCGAGGTGACGCCAGTCGATCGGGACCTTCTGGAATCCGCCGTAGAAGCTCACGGCCGCGCCGACGTTCGGGTTCGTCGTCGCTGCGTACTGCGCGAGGGCGCCGCCCATGCAGAAGCCGACGACGCCGAACTTCTGCGTCGTGCATCCGGGCCGCTGGAGGAGGTACGCGCCCGCACCCGCGATCTCGCGTCCCGCCCGCGAGATGTCGAGCTCCATGAGGAGCCGGCCCGCCTCGTCCGGAGACGTCGTCGTCTTGCCGTGGTAGAGGTCGGGCGCGAAGGCGAGAAAGCCCTCCTTCGCGAAGCGGTCCGTCACGTCCATGACGTGGGGGACGAGCCCCCACCACTCCTGGATCACGACGAGCGCCGGCCCCTTGCCCGACGCCGGCTTCGAGAACCACCCCTGGGCCTTCTGTCCGTTGAGCGTGAACGAGAGCCTTTCGCCCATGGAGCCTCCGTGAGCGCGATCGCGACCGCGTCGCCCCGCGCCGGCCGGATCCTATACTCCGGCCCCTGGTGAGACGGCTCGGAAAGCTCCTGCGCACGGCGGCGATCGTCGTCGTCGTCCTCGCCGCGGGGCTCACGGCCGCGTGGAAGGTCGTCTTCCGCGAGGATCCGTCGCGCCGGACGGACGTCACGGGGTCCCTCTTCACGGACGTGACGGCCGCCTCCGGCGTCGCGTTCCGCTTCCACGGCGACATAATCGACGGCAAGCTGCTGCCGACGATGGGCGGCGGGGCCGCGCTCGCGGACTTCGACGGCGACGGCTGGCTGGACCTCGTCCTCGTCCAGCAGGTGCGGAACGGGACCCGCTGGCGCAAGGCCGGCAAGACGCAACCGCTCGCGGACTGCACGCGCCTCTTCCGGAACCGCGGCGACGGAACGTTCGAGGACGTCACGGAGAAGTCGGGCGTCGCGGCCTGCGGCTGGGGCGTCACCGCGATGTGGGCCGACCTCGACAACGACGGCGTCCCGGACCTCGTGATCGGGAACGCGGGCGACCCGAACCTCGTCTTCCGCAACCGGGGCGACGGGACGTTCGAGCGGATGGAGAAGACGGGCCTCGAGGGCGGAAAGTTCACGATGGGGCTCGCGGCCCTCGACATCGACGGCGACGGACTCCCGGACGTCTACATCGGGAACTACCTCGACACGGACTCGCTGCGCGAGTCGCACGCGCCGGGGACGTCCTTCATGACTCCCGACGAGTACAAGGGACAGGACAACCAGATGCTTCGGAACCTCGGCGGCTGGAAGTTCGCCGACGTGACGGACGCGAGCGGCACGCGCGACCCCGGCAGCAAGACGATCGGCGCGGTCGCGGTCGACTACGACGGCGACGGGAAAACGGACCTCTACGTCTCGAACGACCAGTGGCGCAACACGCTCTTCCACAACGAGGGAGGCGGGGTCTTCCGCGACGTCTCGGACGAGACGGGGACGGGGTACCCGGAGGAGGGCAGCGTGACGGCGTTCGGCCGGAGGACGCGCAGCGGGATGGGCCTCGTCGCGACCGACCTCGACGGCGACGGCCGGCCGGATCTCTACGTCACGAACTTCGCGGGCGAGCCGGACACGCTCTACCGGAACGTCGAGGGCGCCGTCTTCGCCGAGAGCGACCGCGAGGCCTTCGGGGGCGACCACGACCCCGTCCTGCCGCTTTCGAAGTGGGGCGTCGTCGCGCTCGACTGGGACAACGACGGGAAGGCGGACCTCGCAGTGTCGAGCGGCCAGATCCTGTCGCGCCTCTTCACCGTCGTCGGCGCGTGGTTCAACGCGAGGGCGCGGAACTTCGGGGTGGGGGAGAAGAGCTACGCCCAGCGGCAGTTCCTCTTCCACAACGAGGGCGCGCCGGGGGCGATGAAGTTCCGCGACGTCTCCGCGGAGGCCGGCGACCTCGGGCGGCTTTGCGTCGTGGGGCGCGGCCTTGCGGCCGGCGACCTCGACGGCGACGGGAAGGAAGACCTCGTCTACAACCCGATCGACGCCCCCGCGATCGTCCTGCGCAACACGGCCTCCGCGGGGAACGCGCTCGAAATCCTGCCGGTGGCGGGCCCGGACCGGAAGACCGCCCTCGGCACGCGCGTGACCGTCGGAGAGAAGGGCGGAGAACAGGTCAAGGAGTTCTACGTCGTCCCGTCGTACGCGAGCGGCTCGTGGGTGCCGCTTCACTTCGGCCTCGGGACCGCGGCGTCGGCGCGCGTCGCCGTCCGTTGGCCCGACGGCACGGCGCAGGACCTCGGGGACGTCCCGAAGGGCGCGTGGAAGCTGAAGAAGGGCGGCGCGCTCGAGCCCCTGCGCGCGCGCCGGTAGGCGCGCCCGCGAGGGCCCCGGCGGTTCCGTTCAGACGAGGACGGTCTTGCCGGCCGCGTAGCGCACGAGGGCCGTCGTGAGCATGTCCGCGTGCTCGCGCTCCTCGGCCTCCATCTCGCGGTAGAGCTTCCACTCCGAAGAGCCGGGCTCGAGCTCCTTGCCGCGCTCGAGGAAGAACTGCCGGGCCCGTTTTTCGAGGTGGACGGCGAGCTTCAGGAGGTCCTCGCCGGACTCGGTCTTCACGCCCGCCTCCGAGTAGACCGCGACGCGCGCGGCCGAGAGCCCGGGCGCCGCCGTGTCGGGCTCGGGCACGTGGTACCGCCGCGAGAGCGTCTCCATGTGGCCGCGCTCCATGACGGACAGGTTCGTGAAGAGCGTCTTGAGCGCGGGGTCGGTCGTGTGCTCGGCGCCGTGCGCGTAGAACGCGAGGCCGCCGAGCTCGATCTCGAACGCGTGCCGGAGGGCCTCGACGGCCCGCGCGGAGTCGAGCGTGACGTCGTGCCCGTGCGACAGCGTGCCGCCGCAGGCCGGGCAGAGCCCATACGGAAACGCGAAGCCTTCGTAGACCTTCTGGCAGGAGTTGCACGTCCAGGTGAGTTCGAGGCCCGCGCAGCAGACGTACTCTTCCTCGCCCTCGAGGGGCTGGCGGCACTTCGGGCACACCTTGACGGCCGCCGTCTCCTCTGATGCGGCCTTCTTCGGGGCCGGAGCGGGCTCGTCGTCGAGGACGACGGGCCAGGCCTTCGTCTCGAGGTACTTCACGATCGCCTTCGCCGCGCGGCGGCCGGCGCCGAGCGCGAGGATGACGGTTGCGCCGCCGGTCACGATGTCGCCGCCCGCGAAGACGCCGGGCAGGTTCGCGGCCTGCGTCTTCGGGTCGGCGTTGATGTAGCCCTCCTCGCGCGTGTCGAGCCCGGGGGTCGAGCGCGCGATGACGGGGTTCGCCTTCGTGCCGAGCGCGTAGATGACCGTGTCGCAGAGGAACGTCTCGGTCTCGCCCTCGACGGGGACCGGGCGGCGGCGGCCCGACTTGTCCGGCGGGCCGAGCTCCATGACCTGGCAGGTGATCGACTTCACGTCGCCCGCCTCGTCCGTCTCGATCGCGAGCGGGCTGCGCAGCCAGTGGAAGGTGATCCCCTCCTCCTTGGCGTGGCGGATCTCCTCGATGCGCGCCGGGGCCTCGGCCTCCGTGCGGCGGTAGACGCACTTGACGTCCGCGGCGCCGAGACGGCGCGAGACGCGCAGGCAGTCCATCGCGGTGTTGCCCGCGCCGAGAACGACGACGCGGCGGCCCGGCGTCACGGGCGTGTCCTCGTACGGGAAGCGGTCGCCGCCCATGAGGTTGACGCGCGTCAGGAACTCGTTCGCGCTGTAGACCGAGCCCGCGAACTCCCCGGGGATCCCGAGGAAGCTCGGCGCGCCCGCGCCGGTCCCGATGAAGACGGCGTCGAAGCCCATCTCCGTCTGGAGCTGCGGGATCGTGAACGTCTTGCCGATGACCTTGTTCGTCTCGAACGTCACGCCCAGGGACTCGAGGTTCTTCACCTCGCGGTCGATCGTCGTGCGCGGCAGGCGGAAGGACGGGATGCCGTACTTCAGGACGCCGCCGATGACGTGAAGGGCCTCGAAGATCGTGACGGAGGCGCCCGCCTTCGCGAGGTCGCCCGCGCACGCGAGGCCGGCGGGGCCGGAGCCGACGATCGCCACTTTGCCGAGCGCCCCCGCGTTCTCCGGCTTCGACATGACGAACGCCGGGGCGTTGTCGCCGACGAAGCGCTCGAGGCGCCCGATCGCGACGGACTCCATCTTTCCCTTCACGAGGATGCACTGCGCCTCGCACTGGCTCTCCTGCGGGCAGACGCGCCCGCAGATCGACGCGAAGAGGTTGCTCTCCTGGATCGCGGCGAGGGATCCCGCGAGATCGCGCACGAGGATGTGGCGGATGAAGCGCGGGATGTCGATGTTGACGGGGCAGCCGGAGATGCACGTCGGCCGCACGCACTGGATGCAGCGCTCGGCTTCCTGGAGGGCGTCCGCCATCCGGTAGCCGAGGTTGACCTCGAGGAAATTCCCGGAGCGCTCCACGTGGTCGCGCTCGGGCATCTTCGTCGCGTGGGGCGGGAGCTCCTTGAGCTTCTTCCAGTTGCGCTTCTCGAGCTCGAAGAGCTGCGTCTCGTACGTGCAGACCTTGTCGAAGTCCTTCTGGGCCTCGACCTCCTGCGTCTTGAAGCGGCTCTGCCGGAACGCGAGCTCCTTGAAGTCCACCTGGTGGCCGTCGAAGTCCGGGCCCTCGACGCAGGCGAACTTCACCTTCCCGTCGACCGTGACGCGGCAGGAGCCGCACATGCCGGTGCCGTCCACCATGATCGCGTTCAGGCTCACCATCGTCCTGACGCCGAACGGCCGGCTCGTGTCCGCGCAGGCGCGCATCATCGGGAGCGGGCCGATCGCGACGATCTCGTCGACCTTCTCCTTCTCGAGGACGTCCCTGAGGGCGGCCGTCACGAAGCCCGGGCGCCCGTACGAGCCGTCGTCCGTGCAGACGATCAGGTCGTCGCAGTAGTCCCTGAACTTCTGCTCCCAGAAGACGAGGTCCTTCGAGCGGAAGCCGATGATCCCCGTGATCCGGTTGCCGGCCTCCTTGAACGCCCGGAGCTGCGGGAAGACGGGGGCGACGCCGAGGCCGCCGCCGACGAGGACGACGTGCCCGGCCTTGTGCACGTGGCTCGGGAGCCCGAGCGGCCCGACGAAGTCGGCGAACGTGTCGCCCTCGGCGTAGTCCTTCAGCATCTCCCGGGTCGTCTTGCCGACGGCCTGCACGACCATCGTGATCGTTCCCCAATCGCGGTCGAAGTCCGCCACCGTCAACGGGATGCGCTCGCCGCCCTCGCGCAGGCGGACCATCACGAAGTGGCCCGGCTGAGCGGCCTTCGCGACGTCGGGGGCGTGGACGTCCCACAGGAAAGTCGTGTCCGAGAACTGCTGGCGGCGGACGATTCGATACATGGACGCCGAGCCTAGAAGAGGACCCCTCGGCAGCCAATGGTGCAGATGGCCTATTAAGACCGCGTCTCGTTAGAGAGCGGTGACCTTCACGTCCTCCCGCCGGGCCGCCGCCTCGGCGGCCGCGATCGAGACGGCGCTCGGCCCCTCGGTCTCCTTGAGCCCCCCGCGCGAGAGCCCGAAGGCGGCCAGGAGGGGACGCGGTGGCGCGAAGTCGAGGTCGGGCTCGTTCACGAACAGGCGGCCGAGATTCTCGACGTACGCCTTCGTGAGCTCCTTCCACGTGATGCGGTCGAAGTCCTGCGCGACCTTGCGGCTCCCGAGCGACATGAGGACGAGCGAGTGAAAGACGACCTGGTAGATCGCCTTCAGGCGCGCGCGGCTGCGCTCGGGGTGGTGTTTCAGGATCTCCCGGATGAAGTGGACGTTGAGCGGGACGTGGAAGGACTCGTCGCGCGTGAGGATCGTGAGGACCTGCCGCGCGAGCGGCTGCTTCACCTGCCGCAGCGAGAGCCGGTACGTCGTGGCGCCGATCGTCTCGAACATGAGGTTCGTGAGCATGATCGTTTCCATGCGCTCGGCCTTCGCGTAGGACCGGTAGAACGCGTTCACCATCCGGCCCATCTCGGTCGGGCCGCTGCCGATGTGCGCGAGAAACGAGTCGAGGAGCTCTTTGTGCCAGCCTTCCTCGTTGCCGTAGAGGACGAGGCACTCGGCGAGCTCGGGATCCCACTCGCGGACTTCCTCCGCGAGCTTGTGCGCGCCGGCGAGGCCGGATTCCTCGGCGCGGTACGCCGCGTTGAAGAACTTGACGCAGGCGAGGCGCTCCTCGTCGGAGTCGAACTCCATCGGCTTGCCGAGATCGAGGTGCTCGTCGTACATCCGCTCGGCGCGCTTCTTCAGCGTTTCGAGCCACCAGGAGGTGGGGCGCTGCGTGGGGATGCCGATGAACGAGGACGGTGCGGAGGTCAGGGACGCGCTCACGGCGCCTCATGTTGCCGAAACAGACCATGGGAGGTCAATCGGGAACGCGCCCCGCGCAGGCGCGTCGCGTCAGCGCGGCTGGATGCGCAGGTGGCCGGTGAGGAGCTCGCGGCCGGGGACCATGCGGATCTCGACGCGGAAGTCCTCGCCTGAGGAAGAGAGCCCGGGCAGGGGAACGTAGAGGGGGAGGTTGAACCCCCGTCCGGGCTCCAGGCGGGTGGGATAGGCGAGCATCCGGCACTGCCGCGTCTGCCGGGCGCGCTCGCGGCCCTCGGAGTCGAGGAGGACCAGCTCGAGGAGGGGCCCCGTCTCGGTGCTCCCCTCCCATGGCTGCTTCGAGGTGTTCCGGAATTCGAGGTGCAGCAGAACCTTGCCCGGCTCGTGCGTATCGGACACGAGGATCGGGTGCGGGGCATGGAGCGTCAACGACAGCGTGACGTCGCCGGCCGGCTCTTCTTTCGGCAGATGGCTCGTCAGCATGGCGCGACTCCGTTCTCTGGGACGTCGGGGTTGGGGTGCCTCAGCCGCACAATCGGCGTCGTACGATCGGCGCACAGGGCCGTCTGATCTGAGAAGAAGGTCATCTGATCGGAGAAGAAGCTGATGAATGTGAAAAGGAAATGCATGAGTCCTCCTCTTTCCTCGGTACCCCGCGGCAGGACACGTCTCCTGCCTTCACTACATTGGACAGACGGGACGTGTCCTTTTGACCCCCCGGCGGGCAAGAAAGACTTCGGCCGCCCGAAGGCGGCCGCGAAAATGCTCAGAAAAAGGGGATGAAGGAAGGTCTGTGCGGGATCAGCCCACGAGGCGCAGGGGCTGGTACGCGCTCTCGATGCCGTTCTCTTCGTCCTGCATGTACTCGCGGACGTGCCCGACGAGGTCGGCGTCGATGGTGCCCTGGTCGAGGCAGACGAAGAGCTCGCCGAGGGCGGGCGACGGGCTGAAGACGGTCTGCTTGCGGTCGTGACGGAGCGCGTCGACCTCGGCGGCCATCGCGTCGAACTGACCGGTGCGGCCGAGGCACTCGGCGACGTAGAGCCGGGCGAAGAGAACGTCGATCGGACGAACCATTCGCCGCGGACTCGCGCGCGATCTCGCGGAATGCGCGGAGAGCCCGCGCGTACAGGCCGCGGCAGGAAATCCAGCTCCGCGAGGCCCGAGCGAACGAAGCGAAGAAGCGAGGCGAGGTCGTGGCGAAGGGCGAGCGTTCAACGCCCGCGCGTAGGTCGCACGGGCCTCGTCGAAACGGCCGAGCTTCGTGAGCACGGTTCCCGGTTGTTGAGCGCGCCGGTGAGCGCGAGGGCGTCCTCGGGTCCACCGAGGGCCGCGATGGCGCGATCAAGGTGGACGAGGGCCACTTCGTAGTCGCCCTTGTTCGCCGAAGAGCATCCCGGTTGCCGCCTCCGCGCGTCCCACGAGGTGATCCTGGCCGAATTCGGAGAAAGCAGCGGCGGCCCGGGCCAGGAGGCTCTCGGCCTCCTCGAAGCGCGTGTGCGAAGACCTCTGTCTGACCTTCGTAGTAGTCGCACATGGCCGCCCCGAAACCGAGATCCCCGGCCTCGAGGAAGAATGCGCGACCCTTGGCGAGAGCGGCCCGGGTCGCCCGGGCTCGCCGGTCTGCAGGAGTGCCTGTGCGCGCAGCAGGCTCGCCTCGGCGAGGACGGACTGGCGGGGTGCCGGGGTCGTCGCCCGGGCTTCGAGATTGACGCCCGGAAGAGTGGAGGCGTCCGCTCGATGGCGCTCGCCAGCGCGAGCGCGCGCCGGGGATCGACCGCGACGAGAGGCCCGCCCTTCTGGGCCGCGTACAGGAGCGCGAAGCCGCGATACGGCTTGCCGTCGAGCGCGCGCATCGCGGCGGCGAGCTCGTCGGGTCCGGAGTGCGCGGCCTTGAGGACGAGCTGGGCAGGCTTTTCGGCGTCGACCGAGAGACGGTAGATGTCCTCCAGCGGCACGCGCGCCCGCACGAACGGGAGTGTCCGTCCGAACTCGAGGCGCGGGAGCTCGGGCGCCGGCTCGGCCTCGAAGAGCGCGTCGAACGCGTCGTCGCGCGTCACGGGTTCTCCCTCCCGGCGAGGAGGCGGTAACACTGCTCGAGAAACGCGGCCCTCAGGAACGCCTTGGGGTCGCGGACGCGCGGGTTCATGGCGAGCGCCTTGAGGAAGACGCGCTGCGCGGCGGCCTCGCAGTCGTCCTCGGAGAGGCCGAACCGGATGACGCCCGCCGCGACGAGGCGCGGGCGGACCTTCGCGTTGAGCTCTTCCCAGTCCCAGACGGGGCGGGCCGGCAACTCCAGTTCCGGCGAGGACGGCCGGGAGCGGCGATCCAAACCCTCGATGGGGGCGAGGCCTTCGACCTTCGTCTGCATCATGCTCTTCGGCTAAGAGGAGGATATGCTAATCCCGGATTCCGGCTCGGGTCAAAAGTGCGATTCGTTTCGCACCGGGCGCCCTCGGGCGGCCCGGAAACCGGCCCGGATCGAGGGCAATCGCATGGCGACGACGAAGAGCACGGCGCTGGTGGGTCTCAAGCACGTTTACGCCTTCGGAGCGGGTTCCGCCGAGGGCGGCGGAGACAAGAAGAACCTCCTCGGCGGCAAGGGCGCGAACCTCGCGGAGATGGCCCGTCTGGGCCTGCCGGTCCCCCCGGGCTTCACGATCACGACCGAGGTCTGCACCCACTACTACGCCAACAAACAGAGTTATCCCAGTGGCTTACGCGAAGAAGTCGCGGAGAACCTCGAGGCCGTGGAGAAGGCGCTCGGACGGAAGTTCGGCGACCCGAAGAACCCGCTGACCGTGTCGGTGCGGTCGGGCGCGCGGGCCTCGATGCCGGGGATGATGGACACGATCCTGAACCTCGGCCTGAACGACAAGACGGTCGAAGGTCTGGCGCAAGTCTCCGGCAACCCCCGTTTCGCGTGGGACTGCTACCGGCGCTTCGTCGCGATGTACGGCGACGTCGTCCTGAACCTCAAGCCTCTTGACAAGCGCGAGCGCGACCCCTTCGAAGTGATCCTCGAGAAGAAGAAGATCGCCTACAACGTCAAGCTGGACACCGAGCTCTCGGTCTCCGCCCTGCAGGAGCTCGTGCGCGACTTCAAGGCCGAGATCCGGTACCGGACCGGGCAGACGTTCCCGGACGACCCGATGGAGCAGCTCTGGGGCGCGATCGGCGCCGTGTTCGGGTCGTGGATGAACGAGCGGGCGATCGTGTACCGGCAGCTCAACGGCATCCCGGAGAGCTGGGGCACGGCCGTGAACGTCCAGTCGATGGTCTTCGGCAACCTCGGGGAGGACTGCGGGACGGGCGTCGCGTTCACGCGCGACCCGTCCACCGGTGAGAACGTCTTCTACGGCGAGTACCTCATCAACGCGCAGGGCGAGGACGTGGTCGCCGGCGTGAGGACGCCGCAGAAGATCGCGACGCTCGCCTCCAAGATGCCCGAGGTCTACAAGCAGCTCCTCGGGATCCGCAAGACGCTCGAGGACCACTACGGCGACATGCAGGACATCGAGTTCACGGTCGAGCGCGGGAAGCTCTGGATGCTGCAGACCCGGACGGGCAAGCGCACGGGCTTCGCCGAGGTCCGGATCGCCGTCGAGATGGTCGACGAGAAGCGCATTACGGCCGACCAGGCCGTCCTGCGCGTGAACCCCGACTCGCTGAACCAGCTCCTGCGCCCGATCTTCGACCCGGCCGCCAAGGCCGAGGCGCTCGCCGCGGGCCGGCTCCTCGCCAAGGGACTCAACGCGGGCCCCGGCGCGGCCACGGGGCGCGTCGTCTTCACGGCGCACGACGCCTTCGAGTGGGCCGAGCGCGGCGAGAAGGTGCTCCTCGTGCGCGAGGAGACGAGCCCCGAGGACATCAAGGGCATGAACGCGGCCGAGGGCATCCTCACGGCGCGCGGCGGCATGACGTCGCACGCGGCCCTCGTCGCGCGCCAGATGGGCAAGGTCTGCATCGTCGGGTGCGAGGTCATGCGGATCGAGCACCAGACGGGCCAGATGATCGTGACCCAGAAGGCCGGCGACCCGAAGATGGTCCGGGAGGGCGACTGGGTCTCCATCGACGGGACGACCGGGGAGGTCGTCGAGGGGCGCATCGCGACGAAGGCGTCCGAGGTCCTGCAGGTGCTCGTCGACAAGACACTCGACCCGTCCCACAGCGACGCCTACCGGCGCTTCGCGACGCTCATGGAGTGGGCGGACAAGGCGCGCCGCCTCAAGGTGCGCGCGAACGCCGACCAACCCGACCAGGCCCTGAACGCCGTCGCGTTCGGCGCCGAGGGGATCGGCCTCTGCCGGACGGAGCACATGTTCTTCGGCGGCGAGCGCATCACGGCCGTGCGCGAGATGATCCTCGCGGACAAGACCGAGGACCGCGAACGGGCGCTCGACAAGATCCTGCCGATGCAGCGCGAGGACTTCATCGGCCTGTTCCGGGCGATGGGCCCGCGGCCGGTCACGATCCGCACGCTCGACCCGCCGCTCCACGAGTTCCTCCCGCACGGCGAGAAGGAGCGCGAGTCCGTCGCGCGGCAGACGGGCGTCGACCCGCGGCTCATCGCGCGCAAGGTCGCGGAACTCTCGGAGATGAACCCGATGCTCGGCCACCGGGGCTGCCGCCTCGGGATCACGTTCCCCGAGATCACGCGGATGCAGACGCGCGCGATCCTCGAGGCCGCGTGCCGCGTGAAGAAGGAAGGGATCGAGGTCAAGCCGGAGATCATGATCCCGCTCGTCTCGCATGTGCACGAGCTCGCGGACCAGGCGAAGGTCGTGCGCGACGTCGCGAAGAAGGTCTTCGAGGCCGAGGGCGTGACGGTCGACTTCCTCGTCGGGACGATGATCGAGCTCCCGCGCGCCGCCGTGACCGCGGACGAGATCGCCCGCGAGGCCGAGTTCTTCAGCTTCGGGACGAACGACCTGACGCAGACGACGTTCGGGCTCTCGCGCGACGACGCGGGCAAGTTCCTCCCCGAATACGTGCGGCGCGAGATCCTGGCCGCGGACCCGTTCGAGAAGCTGGACCAGGGCGGCGTCGGCAAGCTCGTGAAGATGGGCGTCGACCTCGGGCGCTCCACGCGCCCGAACCTCAAGGTCGGGATCTGCGGCGAGCACGGCGGCGACCCGTCGAGCGTCGAGTTCTTCCACCGGACGGGCCTCGACTACGTGTCGTGCTCGCCCTTCCGGATCCCGATCGCGCGCCTCGCCGCGGCGCAGGCGGCCCTGAGGAAGTAGTCAGCCGCCGAGGCGCTCGAGGTCTCTCCTCGGGCCTGCGAGCGAGGGGTCGAGGCGCAGGGCCTCCCGGTAGGAGGCCCTCGCCTCGTCCTTCCTGCCCGACCCTTCCAGGAAGTGCCCGAACCGAACGCGAAAGCCGGCGTCGCCCGGACTGAGGGCCACGGCGCGCCGGTACTCGGCCTCGGCCTCGGCCGTCCTCTTCTCTTTCGCGAGGACGTAGCCGTTCATGAGCGCGCCGCGCGCCTCGTCGAGGCCGTTCAGGATTCCGACCTGCTCGCGGGCCCTGTCCAGGCTGCCTCCGAGGAACCCGGGCGCGTTCGCGTAGTAGGTGACCAGGTCGACGCGCGCCTCGGGATCCCCCGGGTCGAGCGCGACCGCCCTCTCGAGCTCGGCGCGGCACTTCTTCGCGAGGCCGATCCGCGAGAAGAGCGACGCGCGGATCGCCTTCTGCCCGAAGGCCTGGCCGAGGAGGCGGTGCGCCGCGGAGCTTTCGGGCGCCTCCTGCACCGCCTTCTGGCCGGCTTCGACCGCCGCCTCCCAGTTCTCGGCCTTGAGGGCGGCTCTTACCTCGTCGACGCTTGGCGGACCGCCGGCAAATGCGGCGGACGAGAAGGAGAAAGGAAAAGAGGAAGAGTGAGAGAGGAGATTTCTTTGAAGGTGAAGAGGGCCGCGGGCGGCGCCGCAGCGCGTCGAGTTGCATCCACGGCGGGGCGCCTCTCCCTCTTGCTCATTCTAAGAAGATCCTCTTCGGAGGTTACAGGAAGCGTGCCGGGCTTACGGTGTGCACGCTCCGTGCCGCCGGGCCTCCGTGTCAAGATCACATCATGAACGACCGGGCGCGCCGCCACCGTTCCGACCTGCACGAGATCGCACGCCGAGCCATGCGGGAGAAGGGGCTCACGCCCGACTTCCCGAAGAGCGCCCTCGAGCAGCTGAGCGCGATCACGGATCCTGCGGCCGCGAAGCCCGACGGGCTGCGCGACCTGCGCTCGCTTCTCTGGGCGTCGATCGACAACGACGACAGCCGCGACCTCGACCAGCTCTCGGTCGCCGAGGCGCTCCCGGGCGGCGAGACGAAGGTCCTCGTTGCGATCGCGGACGTGGACGCGCTCGTGAAGAAGGGGACGCCCCTCGACGAGAGGGCCGCGCAGAACACGACCTCGGTCTACACGGCGGGCGGCGTCTTCCCGATGCTCCCCGAGAAGCTCTCGACGGACCTCACGTCGCTCAACCAGGACGAGGACCGCGCCGCAATCGTGATCGAGTTCGTCGTGGACGGCGGCGGCGCCCCGCGGGACGAGAAGGTCTACCAGGCCGTCGTCCGCAACAAGGCGAAGCTCGCCTACGACTCGGTGGACGCATGGCTCGACGGCAAGGGCCCGACGCCCGCTCCGATGGCGAGGGTGCCCGGCGTCGACGCGCAGATCCGGATGCAGGATGCCGTGGCGCAGAAGCTGCGCGCGCGCCGCTACGACGAGGGCGCGCTCGACCTCGAAACGATCGAGGCCCGGGCCGTGTTCGACGGGGAGACGATCACGGGCCTCACCGTCGACGTGCAGAACCAGCCGCGCCAGCTCATCGAGGACTTCATGATCGCGGCGAACGGCGTCACGGCGCGGTTCCTCGAGTCGAAGGGCTACCCGTCGCTCCGCCGCGTCGTGCGGTCGCCCGAGCGCTGGCTGAGGATCGTGACGGTCGCCTCGGAGAACGGGTTCTCGCTGCCGCCCGAGCCCGACGCGAAGGCCCTCGAGACGTTCCTCAAGGAGCAGCGGCGCCAGGATCCCGTGCGCTTTCCCGACCTCTCGCTCGTGATCGTGAAGCTCATGGGCGCGGGCGAGTACGTCCTCGAGGTGCCCGGCCAGGCGCCGATCGGGCACTTCGGCCTCGCCGTTCGCGACTACACGCACTCGACGGCGCCGAACCGCCGCTACCCCGACGTCATCACGCAGCGGGTCCTGAAAGCGGCTCTCGCCGGGCGGCCGAACCCCTACGCGAACGGCGAGCTCGCGAGCCTCGCCCGGCACTGCACGGACCAGGAGGACGCCGCGAACAAGGTCGAGCGGCTCGTGCGCAAGGCGGCCGCAGCGCTTCTCCTCCAGAACCGGATCGGCGAGCGCTTCGACGGCGTCGTGACGGGCGCCTCCGAGAAGGGAACGTGGGTGCGCGTCTTCGCCCCCCCCGTCGAGGGCAGGGTCGTCCGCGGCGAGGAGGGTCTCGAGGTCGGCGACAAGGTCCGCGTGAAGCTCCTCTCGACCGACGTCGAGCACGGCTTCATCGACTTCGCACGGGCCTGACGCCGGTCAGGAACCGGACGAGCAGCTGGTTGACGCGCGCCGGGGCGTCCGCCTGCACCCAGTGGCTCGCGTCCGGAATCCGCTCGATCGTCAGCTCCGGGACCCAGCGGTCCAGCCCCTCGAGGAGCCCGGGGCCGAGGTAGCGGTCGCGCGTGCCCCAGACGAGGAGCGTCTTCAGGCCCTCGGGCCACGCGCGGCCGCGGGCCCGCGGCGGAAAACGCAAGGCGGCCCGGTACCAGTTCACTGCCGCGGTGAGGGCGCCGGGCCGGGCAAGCGCCTCGACGTAGAGGCGGATGTCCTCGTCCGTGAAGGCTCCCGGCGTCACGGGGTCGCGCCGGAGCATCTTCGCGAGCAGCGCGAAGTTCCCGGCCCGGATCCGCCGCTCGGGGAGCCACGGGAGCTGGAAGAAAAAGACGTACGAGGATTTCTTCCGCTGCGCGGCGCTGGTCCTCAGCTCGCGGCGAAACGCGAGAGGGTGTGGGGCGTTCAGGAGAGAGAGCGAGAGGAGGCGCTCCGGGAGGAAGAGCGGCGCGTACCACGCGAGCGCGCCGCCCCAGTCGTGGCCGACGACGTGCGCTCTCTCTTCCCCGAGGTGCGCGATCAGCCCCTCGAGGTCGCCGAGGAGCGCCTCGATGCGATAGGCCCTCACGCCGCGCGGTTTGTCCGAGAGGTTGTACCCGCGGAGGTCGGGCGCGACGGCGCGGAAGCCCGCCGCCGCGAGCGCGGGGATCTGGCGCCGCCACGCGTACCAGAACTCGGGGAAGCCGTGGAGGAGGACGACGAGCGGCCCCTCGCCCTGCTCGACCCAGTGGAGGCGGATTCCGTTCACGCGGCCTTCGCGGTGCGTCCAGGTTTCCATCACGCGGCCTTCCGTCGCGGTTCCCTCACGCCCGCGAAGAGCGCGGCGGAGAGGAGCCCGAGCGCGAGCATCGTGAGCCAGAGGATGCGCCCGCCGCCGTGCTCGAGGAGCGACGTCCCGAGCGGCGCCCCCGCGACGAGCGCGAGGCTGAACGCCATCGTGTAGAGGCCCATGTAGGCGCCGCGGCGGTCCGGCGGCGCCGCGTCCGCGACCCAGGAGGACATCGACGGGACGAGGATCATCTCGCCGAACGTCCAGACGACGACGGTCGCCACGATCGCGGGCAGCGATCGCGCCCACGCGAGCGCCCCGAAGCCGGCTGCGACGAGCATGGAGCCCAGGACGAGGGCGCGCCGGTGCGGCCAGCGGGCCATCGCGAGGTTCAGCGGCACCTCGAGGAAGACGATCAGGAGCGTGTTCACCGTGTGCAGGAGGCCGAAGACCCACACGGCGAGGCCGACGTCGCGCACGAGGAACACGGACATCGAGGACTCGTGCTGGAAAAAGACGATGCAGACCGGCACGAGCGCCACGAGGAAGAACACGAGGGCCGGGTCGCGCAGGCCTTCGCGGCGCGACGCGCTGGCGCCGGCCGCGGGCTCCGGGGCCGGCAGCGCGTTCTTCGGGAAGAAGAAGATCAGCGTGGTCGCGGCGAGGAGGGAGGTCACGCCGTCCACGACGAAGAGCGCGGGCCACGACACCGCCGCGAGGAAACCGCCCGCGGCCGGCCCGATGCTCATCCCGAGGTTGACGGCGAGGCGCTGGAGGGCGAAGGCCGCCTTGCGCTGGTCGGGTGCGGCGAGGTGCGAGACGACGCTCAGGCTCGCGGGGCGGAACATCTCGCCGGTGAGCGCGATGAGGAGCGTGAGGCCGCCGATCGCGGGCATTCCGCGCGCGAACGGGACGAGGAGAAGGAGGGCGCCCGAGGCCAGGAGCGCGACGCGCATGAGCCGCACCGCCCCGAACCTGTCCGCCAGGCGACCCGCGACGGGCGCGATGGCCAGCGATCCCGCGCCGAAGAGGGCGAAGACGAGACCCGCCGCGTCGGCGGTGAAGCCTCTCTGGCTCGTCAGATAGAGGACGAGAAACGGAAGGAACATCGTTCCCGACCGGTTCACGAGCGACGCGCCCGCGAGCACCCAGAGGGCGCGGGGAAGGCCGGCGAGGCCGCGCCAGGGGTTCACCGCGGGCCTCGGGGGAGCGGCGTCACGCGGCGAGCATACGTGCGCGCCGACGCCGCCCGGCCCTGCGTGGATAATCGGCCGTGTACGTCGAGATGACGCTCAACGGCGCCGGCCGGGGATTCGACGTCCCCGTCGACGCCTCGCTCCTCGAGCTGCTGCGCGACCACGCCGGCCTGACGTCGCCGAAGGACGGCTGCTCGCCGCAGGGGCAGTGCGGGGCGTGCCTCGTCCTCGTGGACGGGCACCCGAAGACCGCGTGCGCCGTGCCCGCCCGGACGGCGGCGGGCAGGAGCGTCCTGACGCTGGAGGGCGTGTCCGACTCCGAGCGCCACATCTACGGCGAGGCGTTCGCGCGCACCGCCGGCGTCCAGTGCGGCTTCTGCATCCCGGGGATCGCGCTGAGGATGAAGAGCGTCCTCGACGCGCATCCGGATCCGACGGACGAGGAGATCAAGAAGAGGCTCGACCCGCACCTCTGCCGGTGCACGGGCTACGTCAAGATCGTCGACGCGTTCCACGCGGCCGCGCGCCTGCGCCGCGGAGAGGCGCTCGAGCCGTCGGACGTCTCGGGCCGCGTCGGTACGAGCCTCGACCGGTACGAGGCCGAAGAGCTCGCGCTCGGCACGCGGCCGTTCGTCGCCGACATGGCCTTCCCGGGGATGCTCCACGGCGCGCTCACGCTCTCGCCCCACGCGCGCGCCCGCGTCGTCTCCGTCGACACGTCGCGCGCGGCGCGGCACCCGGGTGTGATGGCGATCGTCACGGCGAAGGACGTCCCCGGACGGCGCTTCTACGGCCTCATCGTCCCGGACTGGCCCGGCTTCGTGGCCGAGGGCGAGGAGACGCACTACGTCGGCGACGTCCTCGCGGCCGTCGCGGCCGTGGACGCGCGGACGGCCCGCGCCGCGGCCGCGCTCGTCGACGTCGTGTACGAGGCGCTCGAGCCCGTGACGGACCCCGAGACGGCGCTCGCGCCGGGCGCGCCCCGCGTCGGCCCCGAAGGCAACCTTCTCGAGCGCTCCGTCGTGAAGCGCGGCGACGCGGACGCCGCCCTCGCGGCCTCCGCGCACGTCGTCGAGGGCACGTGGCAGACGCAGCGCATCGAACACCTCTACCTCGAGCCCGAGGCGTGCGTCGCCGCGCCGGGCGACGCCGCGGGACAGAACCCGCGGGCCCGCGTGACGCTCTACACGCAGGGGCAGGGGATCTTCGACGACCGGCGGCAGGTCGCCGGGTTCCTCGGCCTCCCCGAGGAGGACGTCCACGTCGTCCTCGTCCCGAACGGCGGCGCCTTCGGCGGCAAGGAGGACATGTCCGTCCAGGCGCAGACGGCGCTGCTCTCCCGCGTGACGGGGCGGCCCGTGCGCCTCGTCCTCTCGCGCGAGGAGTCGATGCGCATCCACCCGAAGCGCCATCCGATCCGGATGCGCTACCGCGTCGGCTGCGACGCCGAGGGGCGGCTGACGGCCGTCCGCGCGCGGATGATCGGCGACTCGGGAGCGTACGCGTCGGTGGGCGGCAAGGTCCTCGAGCGCGCGGCCGGGCACGCGGCGGGCCCGTACCGCTGCCCGAACGTCGACGTCGAAGCGCTCGCCGTCTACACGAACAACCCGCCCTGCGGTGCGATGCGCGGCTTCGGGGCGAACCAGGCGCACTTCGCGATGGAGGGCGCGCTCGACATGCTGGCCGAGAAAGCGGGCCTCGACCGTTGGGAGATCCGCTGGCGGAACGCGCTCGAGGCGGGCGACGAGTGGTCGTGCGGCCAGACGCTCACCGCTTCCGTCGGCCTCAAGAAGACGCTCCTCGCCGTGAAGGACGTCTGGGAGAAGAGCGGCGGCCGCGCGGGCATCGCGTGCGGCATCAAGAACACCGGGATCGGAAACGGCATGAAGGAGTGGGGACGCGCGCGGCTCGTCGTGGAGAAGGACGGCGGCGTCACGCTCCTCAACGGCTTCACGGAGATGGGGCAGGGACTGCTGACGGTCCTCATCCAGTTCGCGTGCGAGACGACCGGCCTGCCCGCGTCCGTGTTCCGCGCCAAGGTCGACACGCGGTACCCGATGGAGGTCGGCCAGACGACGGGCTCGCGGGCGACGTACCTCGGCGGGCGCGCCGTCGTGGACGCCGCGAAGAAGCTCCGGTCGGACCTCGACGGCGGGAAGACGCTCCTCGACCTCGCCGGCACGGTCTACGTCGGCGAGGCCGTCGTGGACGACACGACGAAGCTCGGGCACGAGCCGCCTCCCGGCCGGCCGATGAAGCTCCACTCCGCGTTCAGCTTCGCGACGCAGGTCGTCGTCCTCGACGAAAAGGGCCGCGTCGCGAAGGTCGTCGCGGCGCACGACGTCGGGCGCGCGATCAACCCGAAGCTCTGCGAGGGCCAGATCGAGGGCTCGGTCCACATGGGACTCGGTTACGCGCTCACGGAGGAGATGGTCTGCAGGGACGGCATGCCGACGTCGTTCCGCATCCGCGATACCGGCGTCCTCCGGGCGCAGGACATGCCCGAGGTCGAGGTGATCCTGGTCGAGGATCCGCAGCCCGACGGACCGTTCGGCGCGAAGGGAGTCGGGGAGATCGGCCTCGTCCCGACGGCGCCCGCCGTCGCGGGCGCCCTTTACGCGTTCGACGGCGTCCGCCGCTTCACGTTGCCCATGAAGGACTCGCCGGCCGCGCGGGTGCTGAGGCGGTGACGGCGTGACCGCTCTACCCCCGTCCGCCTCGCTGCCCAAGGTCTCGGGCCTGAGGTGCGTCCTCTGCGCGTCGGTCTACTCGCACGGCGAGGTGGAATACACGTGCCCGCGCTGCGGGATCGAAGGCATCCTCGACGTCGAGTACGACGCCGACCGCATCGGTCGGCGGTTCTCGAAGAGCGCGCTCCAGGCGAACCGCGACCTTTCCCTCTGGCGGTACCGGGCGCTCCTGCCGGTGCCGGACGACGCGGCCGCCCTGCCCCAGCCGCGCCTGCAGGTGGGCTTCACGCCGGTGGTCGACGCGCCGGCCCTCGCGAAGGAACTCGGGCTGGGCGCGCTCCTCGTCAAGGACGACGGCCGCAACCCGACGGCGTCTTTCAAGGACCGCGCGAGCTCGGTGGGCGTCCTGCGCGCGCGCTGGCTCGGGCGGAACACGATCACGTGCTCCTCGACCGGCAACGCGGCTTCGTCCCTGGCCGGGTTCGCCGCGGAGGCGGGGATGAGGGCGTTCATCTTCGTCCCGGCGTCCGCACCCGAGGCGAAGGTCGCCCAGCTCCTCGTCTACGGCGCGAAGGTCTTCCTCGTCGAAGGGCCGTACGAGGACGCGTTCCGCGTCTGCCAGGCCGCGGTCGAGGAATTCGGCTGGTACAACAGGAACTGCGCGATCAACCCGTACCTCGTCGAGGGAAAGAAGACGTGCGGCCTCGAGATCGGCGAGCAGCTGCGCGAGAACCTCCCCGACGTCGTGACCGTCGCGCTCGGCGACGGGTGCACGACGGCGGGGATCTGGAAGGGCCTGGTCGAGATGAAAACGCACGGCGTCATCGACCGCCTGCCGCGGCTTCTCGCCGTCCAGGCGGAGGGCGCCGCGCCTCTCGCGAAGACCTTTGCGCGCGGCGGCGAGCGGATCGAGCCCGTGGAGGCCGCGACGCTCGCGGATTCCATCAACGTCGGTGCGCCGCGGAACGGCATCAAGGCGCTGCGCGCCGTGCGCGCCTCCGGCGGCGCGATCGTGACGGCGAAGGACGAGGCGATCCTCGCGTGGATCCCGCGCCTCGCGCGCGCGACGGGCGTTTTCGCCGAGCCCACGGGCGTCGCCGCGCTCGCGGGTCTCGAGGCCGCGCTCGAGAAGGGGATCGTGAGACGGGGGGAGCGCGTCCTCCATGTCGCGACCGGGAACGGCCTGAAAGACACGAAGGGGGCGATGCGCTCGGTCGGCCCCCCGACACGCATTCCCCCGGACCTCGACGCCGTCCGCGGCGCACTGGAGAAGAGATGATTCACGGCCCCACATACGCCGAGATGCGCGACCCCGGCCTGCTGCCCGCCGAGCTCCGGAACCGCGCTCTCGTCGCCGCGCGCGAAGCGCCGCTCGACCCCGTCAACCTCTTCAACATCACCTGGCACGACGATGCGGGCCGCGTCCGCGCGATCCGCCTGCCCGACGCGCTCACGGGCGTCGAGGCGCCGATCGTCCTCCTCTTCGCGAAGGACTTCCCGACCGGCGCGCACAAGGTCGGCGCGACGTACTCCGTCCTCATGGAGCACCAGCTGAAGGGCGACGTGAAGCCCGGCACGTCGACGCTCGTGTGGCCCTCCACGGGCAACTACGGCATCGGTGGAGCGTGGGTCGGCCCGCGGATGGGCTACGAGTCGATCGTCATCCTCCCGGAGGAGATGAGCGCCGAGCGCTTCGAGAAGATCGCGGCGTACGGCGCGCGCGCGATCAGGACGCCCGGCTGCGAGAGCAACGTCAAGGAGATCTACGACGAGTGCAAGCGGCTCGCGGCGCAGCCGCGCGTCCGCGTCATGAACCAGTTCGAGGAAATGGCGAACTACCGCTGGCACTGCAACGTCACGGGCCCGGCCGCGGCCGAGGCCGTGGACGCGCTCGGCGCGGGCCGTCCCGCGGCGTTCGTCTCGGCGATGGGCTCGTCCGGCACGATCGCGGCGGGCGATCACCTCAAGGCGCGGTTCGGGACGCGCATCGTCGGCCTCGAGCCCGTCCAGTGCCCGACGCTCTCGCGGAACGGCTACGGCGGCCACGCGATCGAGGGGATCGGCGACAAGCACGTGACCTGGATCCACCACGTGACGAACACGGACGCCATGATGGCGATCGACGACCGGGAGTGCCTGCTCGGCCTCCAGCTCGTGGCCGAGCCCGCGGGGCGCGACTTCCTCGCGGGAGCGGGCGGGCTCGGCGACGCGGCGAACCGGCTCTCGACGCTCCTCGGCGTCAGCGGCGTCTGCAACATCCTCGGCGCGATCCGGACGGCGAAGTGGCTCGGGCTCGGGAAGGACGACGCCGTCGTCACCGTGGCGACGGACGGCCTCGACCGTTACCCCTCGGTCCTGCGCCGTCTCGAGAAGACGACGGGCCCTCTCACGCGCGAGAAGGCCGAGGCGAACCTCGCGTCGATCTTCCACGGGCAGAAGCTGGACTGGATCACGGAAGGGACCGTCGAGAACCGCGAGCGCTGGCACAACCTGAAATACTTCACGTGGGTCGAGCAGCAGGGCAAGACCGTGGCCGAGCTCGACGCGCAGCGCTCCGAGCGCTGGTGGTCCGACGAGGCCGCGCTCGCGGACGACATGGACCGCCGGCTCCGCGAGGTGCGCGGCTGGTGACGGCGGGGGCGGCCGGTCTCGCGATCACCGGAGGCACGGTCGTCGCGCTCGACCCTCCCGCGGTCGAGAGGCGGGACGTCCTCCTCGGAGCCGCGCCTCGCCGCATCCTCGACGCCTCGGGTTGTCTCGTGATGCCCGGCCTCGCGATCGCCCACACGCATCTCTACTCGGCGCTCGCGCGCGGGATGCCGGGCCCCTCCGGGACGCCGCGCTCGTTCCGGGAGATCCTCGAGAAGGTCTGGTGGCGGCTCGACGCGGCCCTCGACGAGAAGGCGCTCGAGGCCTCCGCGGAGCAGGCCCTCCTCGACGCGGCTCTCGCGGGCGTCACGGCGGTGATCGACCACCACGAGTCCCCGTCCTTCATCGAGGGCTCGCTCGACGTCCTCGGGCGGGCGTCGCGCTCGGCCGGCGTCGCGGCCGCGCTCTGCTACGGCGCGACGGACCGGCACGGCGAGAAGGGCGCGCGCGAGGGTCTCGCCGAGTGCGAGCGCGCGATCCGCGCGGGGCTGCCCGCGATGGTGGGCCTCCACGCCGGCTTCACCGTTTCGGACGAGACGCTCCACGCCGCCGTGGGCCTCGCACGAAGCACCTCGGCCTGGCTGCACGTGCACGTCGCCGAGGACACCTGCGACTCGGGCTCCTTCGCGCGTCTCGAGAAGGCCCGCGCCCTCGGGCCGAAGACGATCCTCGCGCACGGCGTCCACCTCCGGCCCGAGGAGCGGGCGAGGGTCCGCGACGCGGCCGCCTGGGTCGTCCACAACCCGCGCAGCAACATGCAGAACGCCGTGGGATACGCCGACCCGAAGAGTCTCGGGCCGCGTCTCGCCCTCGGGACGGACGGGATGGACGCCGACGTCTTCGCGGAAGCGCGCGCCGCACACCTGCGCGCCCGGGAAGCGTACGGGCCCGCGGGCGGCATCGACGCGGTCGCCCTTCTCGCGAACTCCCGGCGACTCGCCGATCTCGCGCTCGGGCAGAGGCCCGGAGACTGGGTCGTCCTCGACTACGATCCGCCCACGCCGCTTTCGGCCGCGAACCTCGCGGGTCATCTCCTGTTCGGGATGGGCGCGGGTTCCGTCCGCGACGTCGTCGCGAACGGCGAGGTCGTCGTCCGGGACCGCGAAAGCGTGCGCGTGGACGCGGCCCGGATCCGGGCCCGCGCGCGCGAGGAGGCGGCGCGCCTCTGGAGACGCATGGCGTGAGCGTGCTGCGCCCGCTCCCGCTGTCGGTTCTCGTGCGCCGGGCGGCGCAGGAGCTCCCGGCGGGATCCGTCTACGACCTTCCCGTGCGCCGCGTCTACCGGGGATTCCCCGGCCGCGACCTCTCCGTGCGCTTCCACGGCCGGCGCGCGGCGACGCCGCTCGGCCCGGCCGCGGGGCCGCAGACGCAGCTCGCGCAGAACGTTGCGCTCTCGTACCTCGCGGGCGGGAGGATCCTCGAGCTCAAGACCGTCCAGGTGAACGACGCCCTCGTGATCCCGCGCCCGTGCATCGACATGCGGACGGTCGGCTTCAACGTGGAGTGGTCGCAGGAGCTCTCGGTCGAGGACTCGCTGCGCGAGTACGCGAAGGCGCGGCTCCTCGTCGCGATCCTCGCGGAGCTCTGCGGCATCCCCGAGGCGGAGCGCGACGCCGTCTTCGACGTCTCCGTCGGCTACGACCTCGAGGGCATCCGCTCGAGGAAGATGGCGACGTTCTTCGACGGCGTCCGCGACGCGCGTGCGATCCTCGACGAGGAGCGCGCGGCCCTCCGGCGCGAGCTCCCGGCCGCGCTCCGGCGCTTCTCCGACGTCCCGTGCCCGGAGCGCCTCTCGGACTCCGTGACGCTCTCGACGTTTCACGGCTGTCCGGCGGAGGAGATCGACGCGATCGGCCGGTTCCTCCTCGGGGAACGGGGTCTCCACACGGTCGTGAAGCTCAACCCGACTCTCCTCGGCTACGGGGAGGTCGAGGAGATCCTGCACGGGCGGCTCGGGTACCGGAACGTGGCGCTCAGGCGCGCGGCGTTCGAGAAGGACCTGCAGTGGAACGGCGCACTCTCCCTCGCGCGCGACCTCTCGGGCGAGGCGGCGCGGCGCGGCCTCGGTTTCGGTCTGAAGGTCACGAACACGCTCGTGGTCGTGAACGCGGGCGACTTCATGCCCGGCGACGAAGCGTATCTCTCCGGCGAGCCGCTCCACGTCCTTGCGCTCGTGCTCGGGTTGAGGCTCCGCGAGGCGCTCGGCGCCGGCCTCGCGCTCTCGTTCTCGGCCGGCGTCGACGCGGCGAACGTGGGCGGGGTCGTCGCGAGCGGCTTCGTGCCCGTCACGAGCTGCACCGACCTCCTGCGCCCGGGCGGCTACCAGCGGCTCCACCGGCAGGCCGAGGCGCTCGCGGCCGCGATGGGCGAGGCGGGCGCCGCGACGCTGCCGGACTTCGTCGAGCGCGCGCGCGGGCCTTCCGGGCGGCGGCCTCGCGGAGGCGTCGCTCGCGAACCACCGCCGCGCGGCCGGGGAAGCGCTCGCGCGACGCGCGTTACGCGGCCGCACACACGGGAAAGCCGCCGCGGAAGATCGGGTCGCACCTCCACCTCTTCGACTGCATCAACTGCGACAAGTGCGTACCCGTCTGCCCGAACGACGCGAACTTCACCTACGAGACGCCTGCCGCGGACGATCGCCTACCGCGACCTCGTCGTCGAGGGCGGGCGCCTCGTGCCCGGAGAGGAGCGAACGCTCTCGCTCGGCGGCGGGAAGTCCTCGTGGCACCAGATCGCGAGCTGGGCGGACGCCTGCAACGACTGCGGAAACTGCGACGTCTTCTGCCCGGAGGACGGCGGTCCGTACGTCGAGAAGCCACGCCTCTTCTCGTCCCTCTCCTCGTTCGTCGCCGACGCGCCGCGCCCCGGCTTCTTCGTTCGGCGGGAGGCGGACGGCTCCCTCGGCGCCCGGGGGCGGTGGGGCGGCCGAGAGGTCGACCTCGTCGTTCTGCCCGGCGGCGCGGCCGTGTTCCGGGACGGAGTCGCGGAGCTTCGATACGCGTCCGCAGCGGCCGCGGCCCCCGAAGAAGCCCGCCTTCTGACGTCGCCCGCGCCCGAGGGGCACGTCGTGCCCGTGGGCCATTACCATGCGCTGCGCGCGCTCACGGACGGCCTCTTCGCGCCCGGCGCCGTCTCGTGGCTGACCGCGACGTACCCGGAATCCTCCGGACTGGAGATCTCGAGATGAAGACGACCACCCCGATCGACCCCGCTGCCGCCGAGAGCCTCCGGGGCCGGAGCTTCCTCCTCACCGACGACGCCTCGCCGGCGGAGCTCGCCGCCCTCCTCGCGATCGCCGAGCGCTTCGCCGCGCTGGACCGCGCGGGGAAGAAGAGCGCGTTGCTGCCGCACGAGCTCGCGTACGCGATGTTCTTCGACAACTCGACCCGGACGAAGTCCGCGTGGGCGGGCGCCGCGTCCCGGCTCGGCATGCACCCCGTGATCGTGGACGGGTCGTCCACGCAGGTCTCGCACGGCGAGACCGCGGCCGAGACCGGCGCGATGCTCGGGATGAACGCGCACGCGCTCGGCGTCAGGCACGACCTGATCCTCGGCGAGGGGAACGCGTTCATGCGCGACGTGAGAAGGGGCATCGACGACTATCTCGCGGCGACGAACGACCCGCGGAGCGTCCCCGTCGTGAACCTCCAATGCGACGTCGACCACCCGACGCAGACGCTCGCCGACCTCTGCTGGCTGCGGGAGAAGTTCCCGGAGGGGCTCGCCGGAAAGCGCATCGCCGTGTCGTGGGCGTACTCGCCCAGCTACGCCAAGCCGCTCTCGGTCCCGCAGGGCCTGATCATGCTCATGACGCGCTTCGGAGCGGACGTGACGCTCGCACACCCGGACGGCTACCGCCTCATGGACCCGTGCCTCGCGTCGGCCGCGGCGCACGCCGCGTCGTCCGGCGGCTCCTTCCGGACGGTCTCGTCGATGGACGAGGCGTTCGAAGGCGCGGACGCCGTCTACCCGAAGAGCTGGGGGCCGTACGACCTGATGCTCGCCCGCGTCGACGCGAACCGCGCGCGTGACACGAAGCGGATGGGAGAGATCGAGAAGGAAGCGCTCGCCCGGAACGCCGGCCACAAGGACTGGATCTGCGACGAGCGCCGGATGAAGGCGACGAAAGGCGGCGACGCCCTGTACATGCACTGCCTGCCCGCGGACATCGGAGCGGAGGTCTCGCCCGGCGTGATGGCGAAGCACGTCGTGAACGTCGCGCGCGAGGCGAACTGGAAGGTCTACGTCGTGATGGCGCTCCTCGCGGCGGCCAAGGTCCCCGGTCTCGCCCGCAAGCTGGAGGTCCTGTGAGCGGAACGGAGGAGAAGACGATGAACGCGCTCGACACGAAGGTCGCGGAGCTCGCGGAGAAGTACCGGCCGCTCGCGGCCGAGATCCTGCGGGAGGTGATCCGCATCCCCGCCGACCACGTGGACACTCCCGCGGACGCCGGCGGCGACCCGAGCTGCGGCCTCTCGAACCACGAGAAGCCGCGCCTCGAATACCTGATGAGGAAGATCCTCGAGGTCGGCGCGGTCCGCCGGAGCGAGGACGTCGCGTTCGACGGGTACGGGAACCTCGTCTGGTCCGTCGACGACCCCTCCGACGGAATTCCTTCGAAGGAAAAGAGAGTCATCTACTTCGACGGGCACACCGACACGGTGCGTCCGCTGAGATCCGCCTGGAGGGAGAGGACCGGCGGCATCGACGCCTTCGAAGGACTCTTCGACGCCGCCGCCGTTCGCCGGGACTTCCTCAAAGGGGAGCTGGGGCATCTTCCGCCTTCTTCGGAGTGGGACAACCTCGTGTTCGGGCGCGGCGCGGCCGACCAGCTCTCGGGCGTCGTCACGCAGGTCATCGCGACGAAGATCCTCCTCGAGCTCGCGCCGCTGGGCGCGCTCGAGGGCGCGATCGTCCGCTCGTACGCGACCGTCGCCGAGGAGGACAACGACGGCGGCGGGCCGCAGTACCTCGTGAAGAAGGTCCTGCCGGGAGCGGGGCCGGAGCTCGTGCCGGACGCCGTGATCCTGACGGAGGGGACGGGCGACTCGGCGAAGGGCGCGCTCGGCATTTACCGCGGCCAGCGGGGCCGCATGCAGATCGAGGTCACCGTCACGGGGAAGTCCTGCCACGGCTCGATGCCGTGGGAGGGGCGGAATCCGCTGGAGTGGGCCGCTCCCATCATCTCCGAGGCCGCGAAGCGCTACGAGGCGCGCGACGGCTTCCTCGACCACCCGTTCCTCGGCCACGGCACGCGCACGGCCTCGTGGGCGCGCCTCGACACGCCGAGCGACTGCGCGGTCCCCGAGCGGTTCGTCTTTCGCTTCGACCGGCGCCTCACGATCGGCGAGACGCCGGAGAAGGCCGTCGCCGACGTCGAGGGGCTCCCGGCGGTCGCTGCCGCGCGCGCCGCGGGCCTGACCGTCGAGGTTGCGGTGCCGACGTACGACGAGCCGACCTGGACGGGCTTCATCCTCCACAACCCGCAGGTCTACATGGGCTGGCTGACGCCCGAGGAGCACCCGGCGATCCAGGCCGCCGTCGCGGCGTACCGCGGCGTCGTGACTCCGCACGTTCCCGCAGGGGGCGCGCGCGGCGCGCTCCGCAGGGAGCCTCGCGTCGATCGCTGGATCTTCTCGACGGACGGCGTCGGCTTCCCGGTCCCGAAGGACGACACGTCGATCGCGGTCCCGGATCGCAAGCGCTGGGTCACGTCGGGCGCGGTGAAGCACCCGGCCATGCTCGGCATCGGACCGGGGATCGAGCAGAACACGCACAAGGTCGGGGAGTGCGTGGACCTGCGCGAGGTGGTCCACGCGGCCGCCGTCCTCGCGCGCTTCCCGAGCGCGTTCGTCGCGATCGCCGGCTAGCGGACGATCCGCGTCGCCGCGCGCGTCAGACGGTCCATGACGGCGCGGCCGATGCCGCGGCGGGGGATCGCGAGGGCGAGGAGCTCCGTCCCTCGGCGCTGCGTCCGCAGCGCCGCGAAGAGGTTGCGTGCGATCTCTTCGGGGGAATCGCCGAGAAGAAGAGGATTTTGCTTCGGAAAGAACGAAGAGAGGCGGCTCGGGCAGAGAACGAGCGCGTCCGGGTGCGCCTGCGCGTACGAGAGAAGAGAAGATTCTCTTAGAAAGAGGGTCAAGGGTCTCGTCGGTGCGTAGTGGGTGTACTTCGTGCCGGGGCTGACGGCGGCCGTTGCAGGAGGGGCGGCGGCGCGCGGCCTGCGGCGCGCGCCGCCGCCCCCCGCACTCGTGCGGGCCGCCCCCGCCCCCAGATCGGGAATCAACTTTCGAAGAGTCTCTTCGCTCAGGGCGCCCTGTCGCAGCACCACCGGAGAGGGCTCGAGCGCGAGGACCGTCGACTCGAGGCCGTGCGCCGTCGGCCCGCCGTCGAGAACGTAGACGTCCGGAAAGTCCTCCGCGACGTGCGCGGCCGTCGTCGGGCTCGGGCGCCCGGAGAGGTTCGCGCTGGGCGCGGCGATCGGCACGCCCGCGAGGCGGACGAGGTCGCGCGCGAGGCCCTGCGGCATGCGCACCGCCACCAGCCCCGATCCCGCGGTCACGGAGGAGGGGACCGAGGATCTCTTAGAAAGTAAGAGGGTCAGAGGGCCGGGCCAGAACCGCGCGATCAGCGTCCTCGCGCGCGGCGGCACGTCCCTCGCAACCCTTCTAAGCATCTTCAAATCGCTGACATGCACAATCAGTGGGTTGTCGCCGGGCCGCCCCTTGGCCGCGAAAATCTTCGCGACGGCCTTCTCGTCCAGCGCGTTCGCCCCGAGGCCGTAGACGGTCTCCGTCGGGAACGCGACGATCTCGCCCCGGCGCAGCCGGGCCGCGGCCGCGCGCAGGGAGCGCGCGCTCGCGGGGTGGACGTTGCGGCGCGGGGCCGTTCTCCGCTTCACGCGCCGATGGTAGAACGCCGGCCCTCTCGTTGAGGGAGAATCCCCGTCGCCGGGAGGTATCCATGCGGATGCGCTTCGCCGTCTGGGGTCTCGCTCTCTCCCTGTCGCTGACGACCGCTCTCGCCGCGGCGCCCGAAGAACGGAAATACACCGTCCTGATGGCGGGGAACAGGGCGGGCTCCCAGACGTGCGCGACGACACGCGCGGAGACGCGCTGCACGTTCACGTACAACGACCGTGGGCGCGGGCCCAGCCTCGAGGCGACGTTCGCCGCGGGCAAGGACGCGATCCCGGTCCGGATCGTGATCGCGGGTCACAACTACCTCAAGGACCGCGTCGACGAGAGCTTTGCCGTCGAGAAGGGCCGGGCGCGCTGGAAGAGCACGGTGGAGGCGGGAGAGCGTCCCGTCGCCGTTCCGGCGCTCTACGTCCCCTTCGAGTACGTCCCCGAATTCGACGCGCTGCTCGTCCGGGCGCTCCGCGCCGCGAGGGGAAACGCCCTCGCCCTGCTTCCCGCGGGAGAGGCGCGCATCGAGGGATCGTCCCCGCTCGCCGTGTCGGCGGGAGGCCGGACGAAGACGGTGACACGGTTCGACGTCGCCGGACTCGGCCTCGACGCGCAGCGCGTCTTCCTCGACGAGCGGGGCGAGCTTTTCGCGACCGGCGGATCCTGGTTTCTGGCGATCCGCGAGGGCTGGGAGGCCGCGGCGCCCGCGCTCCTCGCCTCGCAGAACGCGGCGGACTCGGAAGACAGCGCGAAGCGGGGCCGCGATCTCGCGCGCAGGCCGAAGGGCCCGCTCGTCTTCCGGAGCGTCGACCTCTTCGACGCCGACGCGGCGGCGATCCGGCCGGGGACGACCGTCGTCGTCTCCGGGAGCCGGATCGCGGCCGTCGGCCCCGACGGAACGGTCGAGATTCCGGAGGGTGCGGAGGTCGTCGACGGAAAGGGGAAGACGCTGCTGCCCGGCCTCTTCGACATGCACGTCCACATCGCGAGCGACGTGGACGGAGTCCTCGACCTCGCATCGGGGGTCACGACCGTGCGCGACCTCGGAAACGACCTGCCGGAGGTGACCGCCCGCAGGGACCGGTTCGAGGCGGGCGCGGCGCTCGGGCCGCGGGTCCTCACGTCCGTCCTCGTGGACGGGCCCGGGCCGTTCGCGGGCCCGACGAAATTCCTGGTCTCGACCGAGGACGAGGGACGGGCCGCGGTCGACGCATGCGTGAAGGCCGGCTGCACGGGGCTGAAGATCTACAGCTCGATCAAACCGGAACTCGTCCCGGCGCTCGTTCGCATGGCGCACGGGAAGGGGATCCGGGCCAGCGGCCACGTCCCGGCGTTCATGACGGCGGAACAGGCGATCCGCGACGGGTTCGACGAGATCCACCACGTGAACTTCCTGTTTCTCAACTTCTTCTTCGACAAGGTGCCGGACACGCGCTCGCCGGCCCGGTTCACGGCCCTCGTGCAGAACGCCGCGGGCCTCGACCTCGGCTCGCCCGCGGTCCGCGCGTTCGTCCGGCTCCTGCAGGTGCGCGGCGTCACGGTCGACCCGACCGTCGCGACGTTCGAGGAGCTCCTGCTCTCGCGCCCGGGCGTCGTTCCGGACGCGTGGACGGGGATCGCGGACCGCCTTCCGCCGCAGGTCCGTCGGTCGCTCCTCGCGGGGGGGCTTCCCGTCGGAGAGGGCGGCGAGGAGAGGGTCCGGGCTTCGTTCGACGCGCTCCTCAGGATGGTCCGCCTCCTCCACGATTCGGGGGTCCGCATCGTCGCGGGAACGGACGCGTTCGCGGGGTTCACGCTGGCGCGCGAACTGGAGCTCTACGCGAAGGCGGGCATCCCGGCCGCCGAGGTGCTCCAGATCGCGACGATCGGAGCCGCGAGCGTCGCGCACCTTGCCGACGACGTCGGGACGGTCGTCGCCGGGAAGCGCGCGGACCTCGTCCTCGTGGACGGGAATCCCGCCGAGCGGATCTCCGACGTCCGGAAGGTCGCGCTCGTCGTGAGGAACGGCGTCGTCCTCGACCCGGCGGCGCTCCTGGGGTCGATCGGCATCCGGCCCTGACGGGCGCGCCTACCGCATCGCTTCCATCGGGGAGAGGCGCGAGGCGCGGATCGCGGGGTAGAGGCCGAAGACGAGCGCGAGGCCGAGCGCGACGGCCCACGCGATCAGGAGGCCCATCGGGTTCACGACGAGGCCGTACGGGAACTTCGCCGAGAGCGCCTTGCACAGCGCGGCGCCGCCGAGCGTCCCGGCGAAGGCGCCGAGCGCGGCGAGGACGCAGGCCTCGAGGAGGAACTGGACGAAGATCTCGCCGTCCGACGCGCCGAGCGACTTGCGGAGGCCGATCTCGTACCTGCGGTCCGAGAACGAGATGAGCATGACCGAGAGGACGCCGACGCCGCCCACGAGGAGGACGGTCGCCGCGAGGCTCGAGAGGACGACGCGCCAGCCGCGCATCTCGTCGAGGAAGCCCGACCACGCGCGGGTGGCCTCGGCCTCGAGGTCCTTGATCTCGACGTCCTGGATCCCGTGGTGGGCCTGCTTGGCCCGCCCGAGGACGAGCGCCGAGACCTCGTCGAGGTCCGACCGCCTGCGGAGCTTCACGGCGACGCTCGTGAGCTTGTGGTCGGCGTCCATGCGGTCCATGTACGTCTCGAGCGGGATCATGAGCCCGTTCGAGTCGAGCCACAGCTCCTCGTTGAAGATCTGGAGGGGCGCCTGCAGGCCGACGATCCGGAACGGGATCCCGTCGACGAGGACGTCGCGGCCGACGGGGTCGGCGCCGGAGAAGAGCTTGACGCCGAGCGTCGAGCCGACGACGGCGACGGCGCTGCGCCGCTTGCGGTCGTCCTCCGTGAGGCCGCGCCCCGAGGCGATCGGGCGGTTCATGAGGAGCGCGTAGTCGGGCGTCAGGCCCGTGATCCAGATGCGCTCCGGGCCCTGCGACGTCCGCACGCGCACGGACTTCGTGGCGCGCGGGAGGAAGGCGAGCGCGCCCGGGTGCGGCGCCATGAGGCGCGCGAGGTCCTCGTAGCGCAGGCCGGGGCTCATCGCGAAGCGCACCTGCTCCTCGGTCGTCTCGGGCGTCTTCGGCTGGATGACGACCGTGCCGTCCCAGCTCATTCCCGAGAAGCCGATCGCGACCTTGTCCATGACGCCGTCGAGGACGGACGTCATGACGACGAGCGCGAAGACGCCGAGCATGAGGAGCGTGAGCGTGAGGAAAGAGCGCAGCTTGTGCGCCCAGAGCTCGACGAAGCCGCCCGCGACGATCTCCCATACGAGCCCGATCCGGGCGGACCACGAGAGGCGGCGCTCGGCCACGACGGGCGCCGGCGCCTCGAGGGCGACGCTACTCATAGCGCAGCGCCTCCATGGGCGAGAGCCGGCTCGCCTTCCAGGCGGGGTAGAGCGCGAAGAGGAAGCCGAAGCCGGCCGCGAGGGCGAACGCCCACAGGAAGCTCGCGGGCTGCATGTAGAGCGGGATCCCGAGGAACGACGTGATGCCCTTCGAGAAGAGGATCCCTCCGCCGAGGCCCGCGGCCGCGCCGAGGACCGTCAGGACGAGCGCCTCGGTCATGAAGCCCTTGAAGATCTCGCGGCCGGAGGCGCCGATCGCCATCTTGACGCCCACCTCGCGGACGCGCTCCTTGAGCGTCGCCATCTGGATGTTCACGTTGACCATGCCGCCGCCGATGAGCGAGAGGATCCCCGAGAGCATGAAGATGATGTTGTAGACCTCGCCCTGGCTCCGGCGCTTCCGGATGCGCGCGGCGATGTCGTCGATCCGGAAGTCCTCCTGCTGGCGGTGGTTGCCGAGGAGGAGGCCGGTGAGGCCCTCCGTGAGCTTCTCGCCGACGTTGAGGTCCCTCATCCGGAAGACGACGCGGTCCACGCGCTGCCAGCGGTCGCCGTTCATGCGCTGGGCGACGAGCGTCGCCGGCACCGCGACGATGCGGTTCCGCCATGCGAACTGGTTGCCCTGGTTGTCGCGCCAGCGGAAGATCTTCTCCGCGAACGTCCCGACGACGACGACGGGGATGTCGCCGACGCGGATCGTCTGGCCGACGACCTCGCCCGTCGGGAAGAACGTCGACGCGGCCTCCGCGCCGAGGATCGCGACGGCCTGGCCCTTCTCGTAGTCCTCGGCCGTGAACCCGCGGCCCCGCTCGACCGTGTAGCCGTTCAACGCGAGGTAGTCGCCGCCGATCCCCGTGATCTGGCGGTCCTGGTCCGCGTACGTCGAGCGGACGCGGGCGCGCGCGTTCTTCTGCTGCGAGACGCCGGTCGTCGCCTTCAGGTCGAGCGCGTCGCCCTCGACGGCGTCCTCGTTGCGGAGTCCGAGGTTCGCGTTCTGGAGCGCCGTCGGCTGGCCGTCCTTCACCGCCTGCGAGGGCTGGACGTTCAGGCGGTCCATGCCGCCGAGCTTCACCCACCGCTCGTCCGAGCGCTTCCGCTGGCTGTCCGAGATCGAGAAACCGCCGAGGACCGACGCGACGCCGAGGATGACGCCGAGCGTCTGGAGCGTCGACCGGCCGAAGTTCTCGCGGATCTCGACCCACGCGCCGAAGAGGCGCTCGCGGAACGCGCCCGAGAACATCAGGCGGCCTGCTGTTCGTGGTCGACGACGAGGCCGTCGCGCAGCTCGACCTTCCGCCGGGCGAGCGACGCGATGTGCGGGTCGTGCGTCACGAGGACGACCGTGTTGCCCGCGCGGTTCAGCTGCTGGAAGAGGCCGAGGACCTCCTCGCCCGTCTTCGAGTCGAGGGCGCCCGTCGGCTCGTCCGCAAGGAGGAGCGCCGGCGTGTTCGCGAGGGCGCGCGCGATCGCGGTGCGCTGGCGCTGTCCGCCCGAGAGCTGCGCCGGGAGGACGTTCGCCTTCTCCGGGATGCCGACCTGCTCGAGGAGCTCGAGGGCGCGGCGGCGGCGCTCCTTGCGCGACACGCCCGCGTAGAGGAGCGGGAGCTCGACGTTGCGGGCGATCGACGCCTTCGGGAGGAGGTTGTAGCTCTGGAAGACGAAGCCGATCTTCTCGTTCCGGATGCGCGCGAGGGCCGCGCCCGAGAGGCCGTGCACCATCACGCCGTCGATCGCATACGTGCCCGCGGTGGGGGAGTCGAGGCACCCGATGATCGCCATGAGCGTCGACTTGCCCGACCCCGACGGCCCCACGAGAGCGACGAACTCGCCGCGCGCGACCGTCAGGTCGATCCCCCGAAGCGCGTGGACGGCGTTGCCGTTCGCGCCGAAGACCTTCGTCAGGCCGGCGGTCTCGATGATCGGCCGGTCAGTTGTCATCGTCCTTCTCGACCTTTTTCTTCGTCGGGTCCTCGAGGGCGACCTGCTCGGTCCCCTTGAGGCCCGACCGGATCTCGACGCGCTCGAGCGTCGCGATGCCGGCCTCGACCGGAACGACGTCGTAGTAGTCCTTCCAGTGGTCCGAGAGCCAGATGAACTTGCCGCGGCCGTTCAGGCCTTCCTTGGCGTCCGCGATCATCTTCGGCGCGAGGTTGTCCTTCAGGCGGTAGACGACCGTCTTGCCGTCGCGGCGCTGGAGCGCCTCGAGCGGGATCGAGACGGCCTTGTCCTTCTTCTCCCCGAGGATCTCGACGTTCGCGCTCATCCCGGTCCGGTACGCCTCGCCGAGCTCGTCGAGCTTCACCTCGACGGGGAAGACCTTGATCTTGTCGAGGAGCTTCGCGGCCGGGGCGACGAAGGAGACCTTGCCCGTGAAGTTCTTCTGCGGGTAAGCGTCGAGCGTGATGCGCACCGGCTGCCCGACCTTCACCTTCGCGATATCGACCTCGTTGAGGTTGACGCGGATGAGGAGCGACTTGAGGTCCGCGACCGTGAACAGGACCGTCCCCGCGTTGAACGAGGAGACGCCGGACGTGACGGTCTCGCCGAGTTCGACGCCCTTCGTGATCACGACGCCCGACATCGGGCTCGTGACGCGCGCGCGCTGGGTGAGCGCGTCGCCCGAGATCGGGATCCCGTGGCCTTCGACGATCTCGTACCGCTGGCGGGCCGCCTTGAGGTTCTCGTCGGCGAGGTCGCGTTTCGTGACGAAGTCCTTGAGCGTCTCGCTCCCGATGAGGCCTTCCTTGAAGAGGCGCTCCTGCGAGCTGAGCTGGCGCTGGGCGTCCCTCAGGGCGACGTCGGCCTGCGTGACGCCGGCCCGCACGTCCGAGAGCGACTGCGCCTGCGTGACGTCGGGCTCGACCTCGGCGAGGACGTCGCCGTTCTTCACGACGGCTCCGTCCCGGACCTTGAGCGACACGACGCGGCCCGAGACCGCCGACTTGACGTCGACCTTCGTCTCCGGGTCCACGACCCCGACCTCGCGGACGCTCACCTGGAGGTCCTCGGCCTGCACCTTGCCGATCCGGAAGGGCGGCTGGTCGGGCACCTTGGACTTGTCCTTGCCGCGGGACGCGAAGACGACGCCCCCTCCGGCCAGGACGACGATGCCGGCGGCGGTCAGGATCCACTTGAGCTTCTTGGACATGCACGAAACCTCGATCCGGTATACGGAACCGGCCGCGCAAAGTTCGGGAAGGCGCGCGTCCGGTTTTTTGCACTTGCCCTCGAGGGGGCATCGGTGTACCTTCTTGTCCAGTGTTGTCCATTGATGATTGGAAGAAGGTGAGTCCGCAGGGCCAGCCGGGCGACATCCTCACGATCCGGCAGCTTTCCGAGTACCTGATGGTCTCGGAGAAGACGATCTACCGGATGCTCGACAGGGGTCTCCTGCCCGCCGTCCGGGTCGGGGCGCAGTGGCGGTTCCGCAAACGGGACGTGGACGCCTGGCTCGACGAGCAGGTCCGCAAGGTCGAGGTCGAAGGCCAGAAGGCGGTCCTCGAGGAGCTCGCCCCGTCGGAGATCGACATCCATCCCCTCCTGCTGGCGGAGAACGTGTGGCTCGACGTGCCCCCGATGCCGAGGGACGAGCTCCTCGCGTGGATCGTGACGCGCGCGACGCTGGATGCGGGAGTCGACCGCGAGGCGCTCGTCGCGTCCATCCTCGCGCGGGAGGCGCTCTGCTCGACCGCGCTCGTCAAGGACGCCGCGTTTCCCCACCCGAACGAGCCGTCCGATTTCGGGTTCGCGAAGAAGCGGGTCCTTCTCGCGGTCGCGCGCGAGCCCGTGACCTTCAACGACCCCAACGGCCACAAGCCGCGGGTCATCGTCGTCATCCTCGCGCGGACGGTCCAGGGCTACCTCCTCGCGATCTCCCGCGCCGTGAAGCTGTTCGGGAACGCCGCCCTGATCGGACGCATCACGCGGAGCGTCCGCGCGGCCGACGCGATCGCCGCGGTCCGCGAGGCCGAGGAGCGCCTCACGGCGTCCGTGTCCCGATGAGACGGAGCCCGGCATGCGCGTGACGGTCCGGGAGGCCGCGTCCCTCCTGAACGCCCCCGAGGCGCAGGTGTACGAGTGGATCGAGTCCGGCGACCTGCCGGCGCACCGGATCAACGACCAGTACCGGATCAACCGCAGCGAGCTCCTCGAGTGGGCGACCGGGCGGAACATCGCCGTCGCCCCGGCGCTCTTCCACGAGGACGAGGAGGACGAGCGCATCCCGTCCGTCGCCGAGAGCCTCGAGCGGGGCGGGGTCTTCCACGACGTCCCCGGTGCGACCCGGGAGGAGATCCTCCGTTCGGTCGTCTCGCTGTTGAAGCTCGAGGACGACGGGGACCGCAGGACGCTTCTCGACCTCTTCCTCGCCCGCGACGCCGGGGCCGTGGTGCCGGTCGGCGACGGGATCGCGATCCCGCACGTGAGGAACCCGATCGCCCTCTCCGCGGACGAACTCGCCCTCACGCTGTGCTTCCTGCGGCAGCCGGTCGATTTCGCGGCGCCGGACGGCAAGCCGGTCTTCGCTCTCTTCGTCCTCGTCAGCCCGAACACGCGCGCCCACCTGAAGATGCTCGCGAAGATCGCTTACGTCCTCCGCGATCCGGCGTTCCGGGAGGCCGTCAAGGGCCGCGCGCCCGCCGCCCGCGTGATCGAGATCGCGCGATTCGTCGAGGGGGCGGCGGCGTGAAGCCGTTCCCGGCCCGGCCGAGGGGGGCCCGTGTCGCCCGTTGACGCGTTTCTCGCCGCGCTGGCCCTCCACCTCTCGGGCGGCGTCCTCCTCCTCGCGGGCGGCGGCCGGTTCGGCGAGCGCGCGTCGGCGGTCCTGTCCGTGCTCGGCTCGGTCGCGGGCCTCGCGGCAGCCGCGGGTGCGCTCCTCGCACCGCGGGCCTGGCTCCTCGCAGCGCCGTGGCAGGTGCCCGGCGGCGCGATCCTCCTGCGTCTCGACGGCCTCGCGGCGGCGTTTCTCGTCGTGATCTTCGTCGTGTCGGGCCTCGGCGCGGTCTACGGGCTCGGCTACTGGTCCGTGCGGGAGCAGCCGCGGTCCGCCGCGCGCCTGCGGTTCTTCTACGCGCTCATGACCGTGGGTCTCGCGCTCGTCGTCACGGCGGCGCACGCGGTGCTCTTCCTCCTCGCGTGGGAACTCATGGCGGTTTCCGCCTTCTTTCTCGTCGCGACGGACGACGAGAGGCCGGAGGTCCGGCGGGCCGCGTGGGTGTACCTCGTCGCGACGCACGCCGGCACGGCCTGTCTCTTCGCCGCGTTCGCGCTCCTCCGCGCCGGGAGCGGCTCCTTCGAGATCGGGAGGGTCGCGCTCTCGCCCTCGGCGTCGGTCGTCTTCCTGCTCGGGGTCGTGGGTTTCGGGATGAAGGCCGGCATCGTGCCGCTGCACTTCTGGCTCCCCGCGGCCCACGCGAACGCGCCCAGCCACGTCTCGGCCCTCATGTCCGGCGTGATGCTGAAGGCCGGCGTCTACGGGATCCTGCGGTTCTCCTCCCTCGTCGACGTGCCGCCGCTCTGGTGGGGACTCCTCGTGGCCGGGCTCGGCGCGCTCTCCGCGGTCTCCGGCATCGCGATGGCGGCGAGCCAGACGGACGTCAAGAGGGCGCTTGCCTACTCGAGCATCGAGAACATGGGAATCGTCTGGCTCGGCATCGGCCTCGCGCTCGCGGGCCGCGCGCTGGGGCAGCCGGCGTGGGTCGCGCTCGGGTTCTGCGGCAGCCTCTTCCACGTCTTCAGCCACGCCTGCTTCAAGTCGCTCCTCTTCCTCGGCTCGGGGGGCGTCGTCCACGCGACGGGGACGCGGGACATGGACCGCCTCGGCGGGCTCGCCCGGAGGATGCCTCTCACCGCGGGCCTCGTCCTCGTGGGCGCGCTCGCGGCCGCCGGGCTGCCGCTCTTCAACGGGTTCGTCGGCGAGTGGCTCATCGCGGTCGGGCTCTTCGACACGCTCCGCTCGGGCTCCTCGAGCGGGTGGCTCCTCGCGTTCGGGGTCCCCGCGCTCGCCCTCGCCGGCTCGCTCGCGCTCGCGTCGTTCGTGAGGATCGTCGGCGTGACGTTCCTCGGTGCGCCGCGCAGCGCGGAGGCCGCCGGAGCGCACGAGGCCCCGCCACTCATGACGGCCCCGATGGCGGTCCTCGCCGCGGGATGTCTCGGGCTCGGCCTCTGGCCGACCGCCGTCCTGCCGGCGCTCGTCGCCGCCGAGAGCGCGTGGCTCGGCGCCCCCGCGGACGCGGCGTTCCTCGCCGCGACGTTCCTCCAGCCGGCGCGGGCCCTTCTCGTCCTGGGCGCGGCGCTCGCGGCCGCCGCCCTTTGCCTCGCCGCTCTGAGGGAGCACGCTCCCCGAAGGGTGCCGACCTGGGACTGCGGATTCGCCGCGCCGACCGCGAGGATGCAGTACACGTCGGGCTCGTTCGGCGAGGCGGTCACCGCGGTGCTCCCGGAGTTCCTCGAGCCTGCGTCCGCGGCGAAGCTGCCCGTGGGCGTCTTTCCCGCTTCGGCCTCGTTCCGGACCGACGCGGCCGATCCGTTCGGCGCCCGCCTCTACGAACCCTTCGTCGCGCGCTGGGCCGGGCGCCTCGCCCGCCTCCACGGGCTCCAGAGCGGCCGGCTCACGCTCTACCTCGTCTACGTGTTCCTCACGACGCTCGTGACGCTCGCCTGGTCGGTCCTGAGGCCGTACGTCCGATGACGAGCCTCGGCCTTCTCGCCGTCGCGTCGGCGCTCGTCGCGGTCAGCGGCCTTCCCGGCCTGCTCCTCCCGGCAGGTTCGAAGGCGGCGCAGAGGAGCGCGACGCTCCTGCACGTCGCCGGGTGCGCCGCCGGGTGCGCCGCGGCGGCATGGGCCCTCGGCGGCGACGCCGTGACGGCGCGCTACGCATGGCCGCTGCCCGGAGGCTCCGTCACGTTCTCGCTCGACCGCCTCTCGGCATTCTTCCTCGTCCCGGTCTTCGTCGTCGCCGGGCTCGGCTCGATCTACGGCGAGGGCTACTGGGCGGAGGCGCGCCACCCGGAAAACGGCCGCAAGCTCCGCGCGTTCTACGGCGTCGCGACGGCCAGCCTCGCGGTCGTGATCGCGGCGGGCGACGCGTGGGCCTTTCTCGCGGGATGGGAGGTCGTCTCCCTCGCGGCCTTCTTCCTCGTCACGACCGACCAGAACGACGAGAGGGCGCTCCGCGCGGGTTGGATCTACCTCGTGTCGGCCCACGTGGGCACGCTGATCCTCTTCGCGATGTTCGCGCTGCTCCGCGACGCGACCGGCGGCTGGCTCCTCGTTCCGTCCGCGGCGCTGGGCTCCTCCACGCTGCTCCGGCCCATCCTTCTCCTCGCCCTCGCGGGGTTCGGGCTCAAGGCGGGCGTGATCCCGCTCCACGTCTGGCTGCCGGACGCGCACGCGGCGGCCCCGAGCCACGTTTCGGCGCTGCTCTCGGGCGTCGTCCTGAAGATGGGGATCTACGGCCTCGTCCGCGTCCTCTCGATGCTGCCCGCGTACCCGGCGTGGCTCGGCCTCGCGCTCGTGGCGCTCGGGATCTCGTCCGGCGTCCTCGGCGTCGTCCTCGCGCTCGCGCAGCACGACCTCAAGCGCCTCCTCGCGTACCACAGCATCGAGAACATCGGCATCATCCTGATCGGGCTCGGCGTCGGCGTCCTCGGGATGGCGCAGGGCCGGCCGGACTGGGCCGTGCTGGGATTCGCGGGCGCCCTCCTGCACGTCTGGAACCACGCCGCGTTCAAGTCGCTCCTCTTCTTTTCGGCGGGGGCCGTGATCCACGCGACCGGCACCCGGGAGATCGACGCCATGGGCGGCCTCCTCCGGCGGATGCGTTTCACGGGCGCCGCCTTCCTCGTCGGCGCCGTCGCGATCTGCGGCCTGCCGCCGCTCAACGGCTTCGTCAGCGAGTGGCTCATCACGCTCGGGAGCTTCCGGGCGCTGACGAAGGGGAGCGCCGGCGTCGGGATGCTCGGCGCCGCCGCGGGCGCGCCGGCGCTCGCGCTCATCGGCGCCCTCGCCGTGGCCTGCTTCGTAAAGGCGTTCTCGGCCGTGTTCCTCGGTTCCCCGCGAACGCCCCACGCGGCGGCCGCAGCCGGAGACGCGGGACGCTCGATGCTCGCCGCCATGGCGGGGCTCGCCGCCCTCTGCGCCGTGATCGGCCTTGCGCCGGACGGCGCCGCGCGCCTCGGCCGCGACGCGGCGGGCGCGCTCCTCCTCGGCCGCGCAGGTGCCGGCGCCGACCTCAGCGCGCTCGGTGGAATCCCTCTCCTCCTGCTCGGGATCCTCGCCGCCGCGGGCGCGGCCGCCGTGGCGTGGACCCGGCCCGCGATCCGGACGACGACCTGGGACTGCGGCTACGCCGCGGGCAGCCCGCGGATCCAGTACACGGCCTCGTCCTTCGGCCAGATGCTCGTGGGCCTGTTCCGCTGGGCCGTGCTGCCGGACGAGCTCCGCCCGCGACCGGACGGCCCGTTCCCGGGATCGGGCCCGCGTTACGAAAGCCACGCGCCCGATCCGGTGCTCGACCGCCTCCTGCTGCCGGGCCTGGTCCGCGGGCGCTCGCTCCTCGGCCTCGCGCGCGTGATCCAGGCGGGCCGCGTCCAGGCGTACCTCCTCTACATCGTCGTCACGCTCGTGATCCTGCTCGCGTGGAGCGCGTCATGGTGAGCGCGATCGCGAACCTTGTCTTCGTCCTCGTCCTCGCGCCGTTCCTCCTCGGCGTGATCAACCGGACGAAGGCCGTCGTGGCCGGACGTTCCGGGCCGCCGCTTCTCCAGGCTTACTTCGATCTCGCGAAGCTCCTCCGGAAAGGGTTCGTCGTGAGCAGCACGACGACCTGGGTGTTCCTCGCCGGGCCCGTCGTGTCCGTGGTGGCGCCGGCCGTCGCCGCGCTCCTGCTGCCTCTCGGAGGGCGGCCCTCGCTCCTCTCGTTCACGGGGGACATGATTCTCTTCGTCGGCGTGTTCTCGCTCGCGCGGTTCTTCGTCGCCGCCGCCGCCATGGACACGGGCTCGCCGTTCGAGGGGATGGGCGCGGCGCGCGAGGTGACGTTCTCGGCCCTCGCGGAACCGGCCCTCCTCTTCGGCCTCCTCGCGCTCACGCGGATGTCGGGCTCCCTCTCGCTCACGGGGATGTTCGACCTCGGCGCCTCGCACGCCTGGCAGAAGGCGAGCGCGTCGATCGTCCTCGTCCTCGCGAGCTGGTTCATCGTGCTCCTGGCCGAGAACTCGCGCGTGCCCTTCGACGATCCGAACACGCACCTGGAGCTCACGATGATCCACGAGGTGATGGTCCTCGACCACGCGGGGCCCGCGTTCGGGTTCATCGTCTACGGGGCCGCGCTCAAGCTCACCGTCTTCGCGTCGCTGCTCGTCATGCTCCTGATCCCGTCGCGCTCGGGCCCCTGGGCGCTCGACCTCGCCGTCTTCGCCGGCGGCCTCGTCGGCGTGAGCGTGGTCGTCGGGCTCGTGGAGTCGAGCATGGCGCGGCTCCGGCTCGTCCGCGTTCCCCAGCTTCTCGTCACGGCGACGCTCCTCGCGGGATTCGCCGTCGTGCTGGTCCTGAGGTAGACGATGAGAGAAGCCGCGTCCTCCATCCTCATCCTCGCCGTCACGATGAACTTCCTCGCGCTCGGGTCCTCGAACCTGAAGGCGTGCATCCGGGCGGCGGCCCTGCAGGGCTTCTTCGTCAGCGTGTTCCCGCTCTTCTTCTCGCCGGAGCTCACGGCGCGGCTCGTGGGCCTCGTGATCGTGGCCGGGATCGTCAAGGCATTCGTGATCCCGGGGATGCTCCTTCGGGCGCTGCGCGAGGTCCACATCCAGAACGAAATGGAGCCCTACCTGGGTCTCGTCCCCTCCGTGCTCCTCCTGGCCGTCGGGACGGGCGCCGCGGCCCTCTTCGCGGGCCGCCTTCCTCTCACGCCATCGCACCGCGACCTCCTCGTCGTGCCGGTCGCGCTCGCGACGCTCTTCGCGGGGTTCCTCCTGCTGACGACACGGCGCAAGGCCATCTCGCAGGTCACGGGGTACCTCATCCTCGAGAACGGGATCTTCGTCTTCGCCCAGCTCCTCCACGAGGCGATGCCGACCCTCGTCGAGGTGGGCGTCCTCCTCGACCTCCTCGTCGGGATCTTCGTCATGGGGATCGTGATGAACCACATCCAGCGCGAGTTCGGCTCCCTCGACACGGAGCGCCTCTCGGAGCTGAGGGACTGAGCCGGTGCTGCTGCTCGGGCTGATCCTCCTGCCGCTCCTCGCGGCCCTCGCGGCCGCCCTGACGCCTTCGGCGCGGTTGCGGCCGCTGATCGTCGCAGCGGCCGCGGTGCTGCATCTCGCGGGCGTGCTCGCCGTCCGGACGGGCGACGAGGTCTTCGGGGGCTGGTTCGCGGCCGACCCGCTCGGGCGCCTGGTCCTCGTCGTCGTCTCCGTGCTCTTCACGCTCTGCGCGCTTTACGGCGTCGGGTACCTCAGGGTCCGCAAGGAACGCGCGAACCTCGTGTTCTGCGTCTGCCTCCTGACGTTCCTGTCGATGACGACGGCGATCACCGTCGCGCAGCACCTCGCGGTCGTTTGGGTCGCGGTCGAAGGCGCGACGCTGTCGACGGCCATCCTCATCTACTTCAACCACAACGCCCGCTCGCTCGAGGCGGCGTGGAAGTACCTCATGATCGGCTCGGTCGGGATCGCGCTCGCGCTCCTCGGGTCCCTCTTCGTGGCGTACGCCTCGCTGCACGGCGCCTCGGGCGACGAGAGCCTCCTCTTCGGCGCCCTTCTCGAGCACGCGAGCGGGTTGTCGAGGCCCTGGCTCCGGGCCGGGTTCGTCCTCCTCGTCGTGGGCTACGGGACGAAGATGGGCCTCGCGCCGATGCACACCTGGAAGCCGGACGCCTACGGCGAGGCCCCCGGAATCATCGGGGCCCTCCTCGCGGGCGGGATGACGAACTGCGCGTTCCTCGCGCTCCTGCGGGTCTACCGCGTCATGCAGGCGGCCGGCGAGGGGGCGTTCGCCCGCGAGCTCTTCCTCGGGTTCGGTCTCGTCTCCATGGCCGTTGCGGCGGCGTTCATGGCAGGACAGCGGGACTTCAAGCGGATGCTGGCGTACTCGAGCGTCGAGCACATGGGCATCCTCGTGATCGGGATCGGCGTCGGCGGCGTCGCGCTCGTCGGCGCGCTCCTGCACGTCATCAACAACGCCCTGACGAAGGTCGTCCTCTTCCTGTCGGCCGGCAACATCCACCGCGCTTACGGGAGCAAGACGATCGACAAGGTCAGCGGTGCGCTCCGCCGCGTCCCCGTGTCCGGCGCGCTCTTCCTCGCCGGCTTCCTCGCGATCACCGGCTCGCCGCCGTTCGGGCCGTTCATCAGCGAGTTCACGATCCTCTCGGGCGCGATGTCGGGGCGCCACTTCGTGGTGGCCGCCCTCTTCCTCGCGTTCCTGGTCGTCATCTTCATCGGCATGGGCTCGACGGTCCTCGCGGTGGTCCAGGGGCCGGTCTCGCCCGCGGGCGCGACGACGGACTTCCGCGACACGTTCTGGAGGGTCGCCCCGATGCTGGCGGCCCTCACGATGGTCCTCGTGATGGGCATCTGGATCCCGGACGCCGTCTACAGCCTCGTCCTCTCGGCCGCGCAGATGCTGGAGGGCGCGTCGTGACGGCGGGCGCCCCGATCCGGAACGGGCGCGCCCTCGCGCTCGGGAGCGTGCCCGTCCTCGAGCCGTCCGCGTTCCGGGAGTGGCTCGTCGGCGGCGTCCGCGAAAAGGGAAAGCGCGTCGTGTCGTATTTCGGGGCTCCGGGCGGGACGGCGGCGGATGGCGTCCGTCTCCTCGCCGTCCTGGCGGACGACGCGAACGGGCGACTCTCCGCGGCGCGGTCGGCCAGCGAGGGGACGGCATTCGTGTCGGTCGTCCCCGAGATCGCCCAGGCGCACCTCTTCGAGCGCGAGATCGCCGAGCAGTGGGGCGTGACGTTCGAGGGGCACCCGTGGCTGAAGCCGGTGCGGTTCCACCGTTCGTACCGGCCGGGCCACGACGCGTGGGGCCGTCCGGCGGACGCCGCGATTCCGCCGGGCGTCGTCGACTTCTTCCGCGTCGAGGGCGACGAGGTGCACGAGGTCGCCGTCGGCCCGGTCCACGCCGGCGTGATCGAGCCCGGGCACTTCCGGTTCCAGTGCCACGGCGAGCAGGTCTTCCACCTCGAGATCGCCCTCGGGTACCAGCACCGCGGCGTCGAGCGCGCGCTCCTCGGGGGGCCGACGAAACGGACGCTCCCGTACATGGAGACGGTGGCAGGCGACACGACCGTGGGCCACGCGCTCGCGTACGCCCACGCGGTCGAGGCCCTCGCGGGGGCGGCGGTGTCCGCGCGCGCGCACGCGATCCGCGGGATCGCGCTCGAGCTCGAGCGGCTCGCGAACCACGTCGGCGACCTCGGCGCCCTCGCGGGCGACGTCGCGTACCTCCCGACGGCGTCGTACTGCGGGCGCCTGCGCGGGGACTTCCTGAACATGACGGCCGAGATCTGCGGCTCGCGCTTCGGGCGCGGCCTCGTCCGGCCGGGCGGCGTCGGGTTCGACCTCCTGCCGGCGCACGTCGAAACGCTGAAGGCCCGGCTCTCCGCAGCGCGGCGCGACGTCGCCGAGGCGGTGGAGCTCCTCTGGGAATCGCCGAGCGTGAGGGAGCGGTTCGACAAGACGGGCACCGTCGCCTCGCAGGACGCGGAGGCCATCGGGCTCGTCGGGCCCGCGGCGCGCGCGTGCGGGATTCCGCGCGACGTCCGGCACGACTTCCCGTCCGGCATCTACCGCTTCGTCCACCTGCCCGTGATGACGGCCCACCACGGCGACGTCAGCTCGCGCGCATGGGTCCGCTGGCTGGAGATCCAGCAGTCGATCTCGTTCGTCCTCCGCCAGCTCGACCGCCTTCCGGCGGGCGGGCCCCTCGCCGCCGCCGGAGCCCTGAAGCCGGAATCGCTCGTCGTGTCGCTCACGGAAGGCTGGCGCGGCGAGATCTGCCACGTCGCGACGACCGACGCGGCGGGCCGGTTCTCCCGCTACAAGATCACCGACCCGTCCTTCCACAACTGGCTCGGGCTCGCCCTCGCGCTGAGGGAGGGCCAGATCTCGGACTTCCCGCTCTGCAACAAGAGCTTCAACCTCTCCTACTGCGGACACGACCTGTGAGGGAGCCCGCATGCTGAAAGCGCTGCTCGCGCGTGCGCACCAGGGGCACCGGACGATGGCTTATCCCGCGGGCGAGCCCCCCGCGCTGCCCGAACGGTTCCGGGGCGCGCCGGCGCTCGATCCCTCGAAGTGCCCGGACGGCTGCCGTTCCTGCGCGGACGTCTGTCCGACGGACGCGATCCCTCCGGACGGCCCGCTCGCGCTGGACCTCGGCCGCTGCCTTTTCTGCACGGAGTGCGTGACCGCCTGCCCCGAGGGAGCCGTCGCGTTCACGAACGACTATCGCCTCGCGACGCGGCGGCGGGAGGATCTCGTCGTGGCCGGCGGGGAGCGCGCCCTCGCCGACGCGCTCGAGCGGAAGCTCCGCCGCCTCTTCGGCCGCTCGCTGAAGCTGCGCGTCGTGAGCGCCGGCGATTGCAACGCGTGCAGCGCGGACGTCAACGTCCTCGGGACGGTCGGCTGGGACCTCGGGCGTTTCGGGATCAACTACGTCGCCTCGCCGCGGCACGCGGACGGGCTGCTCATCACGGGGCCCGTGACCGAGAACATGCGCCTCGCGCTCCGGAAGACGTACGACGCGGTGCCGGCGCCGAAGATCGTGATCGCCGTCGGAGCCTGCGCGATCAGCGGCGGGCCGTACGCGGGCCATCCCGAGCAGCACGACGGCGCGTCGTCCGTCGTGCCCGTCGACCTCTTCATCCCCGGCTGCCCGCCGCACCCCCTCACGATCCTCGACGGCCTCCTCAGGCTGCTCGGGCGGATCGAGGACGGGAGCCGGGCGTCCCTTTGACGGTAGACTCTTCCGCTCCGGGAGGTCACATGCGCATCCGTACGCTCCTCGCCGCCGTCGCCGTGTGTTCGTCATCGCTCGCCCTTGCCGGCCCGGCCGCGCCGGGGCCCGAGTGGTTCCGCGCGCACCGGACCGCGCTCCTCGCGACGCTCCCGAAGGACGCGGTCGTCGTCCTGCGCGGGCCCGCGGAGCCGCCGCAGGAGGTCAACGACTCGTACCGGCCCGCGCCCGACTTCTGGTACCTGACGGGCTTCGCCGAGCCCGATGCGGTCGCCGTGCTGAGGCCCTCGGCCCCCGAGGGGAAGCGCTACCTCCTTTTCGTGCAGCCGAGCGACTGGACGAAGGAGCAGTGGACGGGCCATCGCGCGGGCGTCGACGGCGCGAAGAAGGTCTACGGCGCCGACGCGGCGTTCCCGGTTGCGGACTTCGAGAAGGAGTCGCGCGACGCGTTCCACGGCGCGAAGGCGCTCTTCTATCTCGACGCGGGCGACGAGAAGTTCCGCGAGAAACTCCTGACCCGCTGGAACCGGCTCGCCTGGTTCGGGACCGAGGGACTGCCCGCGACGGACCTGAACGTCCCCGTCGGCCAGATGCGCCTCGTGAAGGACGCGACGGAGATCGCGCTTCTGAAGGAGGCGGTCGCGCTCTCGCTGCGGGGCCACCTTGCCGCGATGGCGCTCGCGGCTCCGGGCGTGAACGAGGGCGTCCTGAAGGCCGCGCAGGTGTCTGCGTGCCTCGCGGGGGGCGCCGTGCGCATGGCGTACGCGCCGATCGTGGGCTCGGGCCCGAACTCCGTCGTCCTGCATTACCCCGACGCGAATCGGACGATGCAGGCCGGCGAGATCCTCGTGAACGACACGGCCTGCGAGTACGGCGGGTACGCGGCCGACGTGACGCGGACGTACCCCGTGAACGGCAGGTTCTCGCCCGAGCAGAAGGCTCTCTACGAGATCGTCCTCGCCGCGCAGAAGGCGGGCATCGCGAAGGCCGTCCCCGGCGCCGCGTACCACGAGATCCAGGACGCGGCGGTTGCGGTCGACGATCGACGGGCTCGTGAAGCTCGGCCTGCTCAAGGGGACGCGCGAGGAGCTCGTGAAGGACCGGTCCTTCGCGAAGTTCCTGCCGCACGGGACCGGCCACTGGGTCGGCCTCGACGTCCACGACGCCGGCAGCTACGAGCCGTCGGCGATGCCCGATCCGAAGGACCGATTCGGCATGAGCATGTCGTTCGGGGCGAAGCTCCGGCCCGGCATGGTCCTCACGGTCGAGCCCGGCATCTACATCGCCGAGAAGGCGGAAGGCGTCGACCCGAAGTGGTGGAACATCGGCATCCGGATCGAGGACGACATCCTCGTCACGGAGAAGGGCCCGGAATGCCTGTCCTGCTCGCTGCCGCGCGAGATCGCGGACGTCGAGCGGGCCGTCTCGGTCCTGAAGAACCGATAACATCCCGCATCGTGCCGGGGCCCGTCCGCGTCCTTCCCTCCGCCCTCGTCGACCAGATCGCCGCGGGCGAGGTCGTGGAGCGGCCCGCGTCCGCCGTGAAGGAGCTCGTGGAGAACGCGCTCGACGCGGGAGCGGGGCGCATCGCCGTGGACGTGGAGGGTGGAGGCGTGACGCGCATCTCCGTCCTCGACGACGGCTCGGGGATGGGCCCCGAGGACGCGGCGCTGGCGCTCGAGCGCCACGCGACGTCGAAGATCCGTTCGTTCGACGACCTGACCCGCGTCGCGACCATGGGCTTCCGCGGCGAGGCGCTCCCGTCGATCGCCTCCGTCTCACGGCTCGTCCTGACGACGTCGCCCGACGGCTCGGGACTCGGGACCGAGGTCGTCGCGCACCGCGGCGCGCCGCCCGTCGTGCGCCCCGCGCGCCACCCGAAGGGGACGCGCGTCGTCGTCGAGGACCTCTTCGGCGCCGTCCCCGCCCGCCGCAAGTTCCTCAAGAGCGCCGAGGGCGAGCTCCGCGCCGTCGTCCGGACGCTCACGACGCTCGCGCTCGCGAACCCGTCCGTCGCGTTCGCGCTCCGCGCCGGGCCGCGTCTCCTGCTCGACCTGCCCGCTTCGCCGGACGCGGCGGCGCGCTTCCGCGAGATCCTCGGCGACGCCCTGCCGGTCTTTCCGCTCCCCGTCGCGTTCGCCCACGGCGGGATGTCGCTCGCGGGCGCCGTGACGCCGCCCGCCGTCACGTTCGCGTCGCGCGCGAACCAGTGGTTCTTCGTGAACGGCCGGGCCGTGAAGGACGCGACGGTCGCGCACGCCGTCTCCCTCGCCGCGCGGGAGGTCCTGCGAAACGACCGCCAGCCCAGGTTCGCCCTCTTCCTGGCGTGCGACCCGGGGGCCTGCGACGTGAACGTCCACCCGCAGAAGCTCGAGGTCCGCTTCCGCGAGCCGAACACCGTCCACGCGCTCGTCCACCGCGGCCTCGTCTCGGCGCTGACGGGCGGCAAGGGCGCGGTCGCCGTCGGAGGCGCTGCTTTCGGAGACCGGGGGAGGGGACCGGGGGATTTCTCTGAAAGTGGAAGAGGGCGGGGGGGCGCGGAGTGGCTCGAGCGAGGGGGCGGCTCGGTGCGGCGCGGGGGGCGGGGTCAGGGGGCGCCGACACTCGGACGCTGCTCGACGCAATCGCGCCGGGCCTTTCCCCCTCCTCCTATTCAGAAGAAGATCCTCTTCGGTCTCCTCGTCCTCTTCGGTCCTCACGTCGATCGCCACTGGGCCGGCTCCGCTTGCTCGGCCAGTACCGCGACTCCTTTCTCGTGGCGGAGGGGGAGGACGGGCTCGTCCTGATCGACCAGCACGTCGCGCACGAGCGCGTCCGCTACGAGCGCTTCCTCGCGAAGCTCGAGTCGGGCGCGCCGGCGTCGCAGGCGCTCCTGACGCCTCTCACGTTCGAGGCGAGGCCCGAGGAGGCGGCGCTCCTTTCGCGCGCGGACGACCTTCTCGCGTCGGCGGGCTTCGCGGTCTCGGAGCTCTCGGGCCGGACGTTCCTCGTGACGGCCGCGCCGGCGGACATGCGGGCCTCGGCCGTCGTCCCCGCCCTGCGCGACTTCCTCGACCGCCTCGCGGCGCTCCCCGAGGGGCCGTCGGCCGCGCCCGCGCTCCGGCGCGAGGTCCTCGCGGCGTCGCTCGCGTGCCGCGGCGCGATCACGATCAACCACCGCCTCGCGCCGGCCGAAGCCGCGCGTCTCCTCGCGGACCTCGCGGCCTGCCGCGACCCCTGGACGTGCCCGCACGGGAGGCCGATCCTCCTGTCGTTCGCCCACGCCGAGGTCGAGAAGAGGTTCGGGAGGCGCTCGTGACGAACGGCCGGGACCTCTTCGCCCCGAAGCTCGGGCTCACGCTTCCGCTCTGCGGGTTTCACTTCGTCTTCTTCTTCCTGCTGAAGATGAACCCGGAGCAGACGGTCGGGCCTTTTCGCCTTCGACCCGCGGACGGCGCTCGCGAGGCCGTGGTCGTTCGTGACGTACCAGTTCCTGAACTCCGGGCCGATGGACCTCTTCTTCGGGACGCTGATCCTCTACATCCTCGGGTCGGCCCTCGAGGCGGAATGGGGGACGGGCGAGTTCACGGCGTTCTGGCTGGTCGCGACGCTCGGCGCTTCGCTCGCGGCGCTCGTGACCGGGAACGCGCTCGCGTCGGGCGGAGCCCTGACGGGCATCTCGATGCTTTTCGCGTACGCGTGGCTCTTCCCGGACATGCAGTTCCTGATGTTCTTCGTGGTTCCCGTGAAGGTGAAGTGGCTCGCGTGGCTCGCCCTCGCCTTCCTTCTGTGGGACTTCGGAAAGCTCGCCTTCGGAGGCTACCCCGGCCTCGGGCTCGTCCACGTCGCGGGCTCG